>NZ_JAYLVV010000002.1:0-1179586 GCF_048059195.1 Maribacter sp. HS | reverse complement strand
TTGAAATAAAAAAGCAGCAAAAGCATGAAGCCCTTGCTGCGCGGGATAACAACTTGATAAATCAATCTGTTTCCTAAATTATTAAAGAAAAAACTTGTTTTTTGACACAGTACCTATGAACAGTTGCGTAGGTTAACACGGACTTTTGTAAGTATACTATATTCTGAAAATTCCTATGGAATTTTCAGAATATGCCTGTAATAGCAATTGTTAGCAACTGTTATTTTACTGGAAATCCAAATCCGCTTGCTGTTTCATCGTCACTATCTAACTTCGCTTTTCTTCTTTCTAAAAAAGTAGTTATTCCACTTGCTAATTGATTGTTGAACTGTTTAAAATCACTATCTAAAAAATCTAAATATTTCTCGATTGTAGCAAGATTGTTATCAAATTCCGCTCTCAATCCAGAACTATCTCGTCCATTTGGGACTTCGTAACTAATTGAGATTTCATTATTTCCAGCATTTCCATATGGTACAACACTCAAAAATTTTGTTGGTGTAATTCCAAAATAGTATGAGTCGCCTTTAAATGGGATAACAAACGTAAATTCAGTTCCATCTACTTTTGTTGTTCCTCCGCCATAAACACCTCTTCTTCCCACAGTTATTTTGATATCTTTTGGTTGTTTTGTGTAAATCTCGTCTTTAGATAATTCTGGAATTGAAATTTCAAATTCTGCTCTTAACTTTTCTGTCAGCTCCTCAATTGTCGAATTATTAAAATCCGAACGAGTCATTTTCTTTATTTTACTCTCTAATGACGAGATATAAGAACTTGTTAAGTCATATATTTTTCTGTCTGTAAATAGATGTTTAATTTTCATATGCAGGTTTGTTTTAATAGTTGCTAACGGTTTGGTATATGAAAAGTAGCGCTAAAAATAAGCGATAACTTTTCGGATAAAACACAAGCCGAATTTTTAAATTTTACTATTTATTTTTACTTGGAAATCGTCAAATTTAAAAATTTGGCGACTTCGCAAAAATGCCTGAACCTTTTTGTTAGCAGCGACTCGCGCTATTTTTTGTATACGTTGTTAGCAAACGTTATTTCTTTTTCGTTTGTTCGATTTTTTTAACTTTAGATTCAATACTTGGAAGTTCAGAGATGTCTGGGAATTCCTCTGCAACTTCCTCGGAAGCTTCTAAAGATGGCTTAATTGTTCCTCCTTTATTGTACAAATCAGCAATTTCTTTTAGAGCCATTTTTATTCGAGCAATTTGTTCTGGGTCTTTGCCTGAAAAATATTTGTTATAAATAAATTGAGCTTCTTTTTCAGCAATTTCATTTACGCCTTCTTTTGACTTTTCAACAACTTCCTCAATTGCATTATTAGAAATTTTCATTTCTCTAACCTTTTGTTGCACTAATAGACCTTCTTGTAGTTTTTTGAAAACAACTGCACCTGACCACGCAAGTCCTCCAATAGTTTGAACAATCGCTGTAGAAGTTGCAAGAATATCAATCCAGTTTGAACCAGAGTCAAAACCTATAATTTTAAATCCACCTTCAATTTCATTAGATAATAATGTTTGACCAAAAATTTTTGTTAGTTTAGAACTTACTTTCTCTAATTCCTCAAAATCAGAAATCTCTGGAATTCTTATACTAATAACCAAAGCACTATCTATTTCGTGATTTTGCGCTTTTTCAATTGATTCAGCTGTTGCTTCTAAAATAATTTTTAATTGAGGAATCGTTTTATTCAGCACATTATATTCTTGCTGTTGAATTATAAGGTTATCTCCATTAAAACTATAAAAACTTTGGTCTTGAAGCTCACTTAACAAATCAGGCACCAAGTCCAATTCTTCAATTTCCAAAACCGCATATTTCAAATCTTCAGGATTCGTTAATTGAAATGTAGGTGGTGAAGAATTTCTTTTAGTAGCATTAACTTCTAATTCAGGTAAAATCTCCTCAATTTTGTGTCTAATAGTTCTTAATCTCATTGTTGGTTTTAATGTTTGCTAACTATTGTGTATGTACACAATTGCACATATTCTCCAATATAGCGGAATATGTACAATTGTTTTTCTGTTCACTAATATAGTATTAAAGAATAAACCTACAATAATCATCTTAATCTCCATTACGGGAAACCATAAAAGCTATAAATTTTATCATAGTAATGAGTCAATTATAGAAATTTGAAGCGAATTGCCTTTAAAATAACGAACCGTCCAAGTAGTCGGTTTTTGATCGTAAAATGGGTTGTAATTTGTTGAAAGTAACGACAGCAATCGTAATTGTATCGGAACCATTTAAATGGAAAAATTAGATAAGTATGTTGGAAGCTTGACCTGGTTCAATACCTGAATAGTTCTCCTTAGGTGTACTGAAAATTGACGTTCAACTACTAACAGGCCAAAGAAGCCCCTTGAAGAGGCAATCGTATTAATTTCTAATCAATAGCTTGTACAACGGTTACTGTTATTTTATACCGTATTTTTAATTTCCTGATTGCAAAATCTTTATGCCATCAAAATAATTGCCATCTTGTAGTCCAATTATTAGAATCCTTTCAGATTCAGTTGGGTTCGGTTGCATTGAAATAAAAATCTCCGTTGAGTTTTTTCTTTCAAAAGAGAATTCCGTTTTTTCAATGGTGAAATTTTCCTTTGTTGTGTCAATGCCATCTAAGTCTAGCATTTTTCCATTCAGGGAAACTTCACTAACCCACCACCAAGTGCCTTCAGTTGTTATAATCACAGAATCTGATTGTGCACTAAAATTTACTTCTTTTTTTGAAAGCTTAATACTGTCGTCCCATTTACCAACAGGCTCATCAGATTCACACGATACAAGGTTTAAAAACAAGATAGCGGCAATTCCGAATATTAATTTTTGTTTCATATCGCCTGTTTTTTAAAGGTTATATTTGAATCCCAGATATTCTTTATCAGTGAACGTTTAAGGTAAATAACTCTTATATTCTGAGTAATTTTCACCTTGGTACAAACCGAAAGTATTTGTTATGTTAGTTAATTACCGTTACATAAGAACAAAGCCTATTTTTCAGCATTAGCCTTTTTCTGAATTTTTGATATATCGTAATTGATTTCACCAGATTTGTCTATATTTTGAATGAACATTTCAGGGGTAATAAAATAGCCTCCTGATTCTTGAATCACTTCGTTATCTTCATTTAGTACAATTATGCGAGGTACAGTTCTGATATTAAATTTTTTAAAGTATGTGTTACCGGCAAAACAATCTTTAGTTAATGCTGTCACACTATAAACATTTTTACAGAATTTTCTAAACTCAATACTCTCCCTAAATGTTGAATAAAATTGTTTATCCAATTCAGAATCAGATAAAAAAAACAATATTCTTGGTCTATTAACTGAGGCCCAAGTTTGGTTTTGGTCACATTCAAGGTTTTCGGAAAAGTGATAATTAAAATATAAATCGTCTACACTATTATGTAAGGGCCAAAAAAGCAAATTGAATGGTTTGGTAGTTTTATTTCCAATTTCTCTAAGTAAAACAGTATTTATCGCGTTGGTATTATGTTTCTGCAGGTTGTTTACATTAATAAAACTCAAAGTTTCTTTAATAACATCATTTTTTGAGTCGTTAATGGATTTATAGTTAATTTTCCATTCATCATTTTCTTTGTTAAAATCAAATTTTAGCCCATTATTCAGTGTGAGAACTCCTTTATTTCCATTGAAACTTGTTTTCATAATATGATAATCTCTGAAAAGAGTTTTTTGATATTCAAAACGACCATTTGAAAATAAAGTTTCAAATAAATCTATTGTTTTGAGGCTTAATAAGGAGTCGTTTGGTAATAGTGATCTTGCTGAAAGTATATTAAACCTATCTATATATTTTATTTTTGATATTTCAAAAGAATCGGATGAAATGATTTTAGCATGTAAGTTTTTAAGATATACATGAGAACTCTTGTCCAGAAGATTGACAATTTTTTGCCCATCGTCTATTTTAAGAGCATTTTTATATTCTAGATAGACACTCTCTATTTCATCCTTGTCATTGGTGCAAGAGACAAGAATTAAAGATAGAATGATGAATAGGTATTGAGATAGTTTCATAATTAATTTTAACGATCATGCATAAGTTCAATTACATATATGCTCAAATATTCATGAGTATTTATATAATTGATTTGTAGAATTCATCACTAATATACTACTTAAGAATAAACCTACAAATATCACCTCATATTCCAATACTGTAAACCATAATCACCATAAATTGATCGAGTCTACCTAAGAAATGACTAAAAACAGCGAACCAACCAACCAGTCTGTTTTTTGCTTGTAAAGAGGGTTTAGAGTTACAGAAAGTAACGACAGCAATCACAATTGTATCGATAAAATACTAGATGTATGAAGTTAAACGAGTTTTTTGGGTATGGAACAAACCAAGTAGTTTGTTTTTTGATGAAATAAAGAAGCTGATTTAAAACAAACTTTGCTGTTTTACGGGGCTTTCGTGGTTCAATAACCACTGTTTTCTGTGTAGACCGCCGGCGTAACCGGTAAGTGAACCATCGGTACCGATCACTCGGTGGCAGGGCACTACGATCCATAACGGATTTCTGGCATTTGCAGATGCTGCGGCACGGGTTGCATTGGGATCTCCCAACGCCTTTGCCAATTCTAAATAGGATTTTGATTTCCCGTAGGGTATGTTCTGTAATTCTACCCAAACCTTCTTTTGAAATTCTGTACCCACGGGGTTCAAGGTCAAATTGAACTCGGTTCTTGCCCCCTCAAAATATTCGTTGAGTTGGTACACGGCATCTTCTAAGGATTCCGGAATCACATCGGTTAAAGGTTCATCGAAGTTGAGTACGGTAATGGCGGACACTCCTTCCGCATCGCCTACAATTTTGGCAACGCCTAAAGGGGTTTTTATGTACGCAATATCCTCCATGTTCCCAATTATTCGTCCGGCGACGTGGGTTTTTCAATCACTCCCGTGGCTTTTGCACGTGTTTCCCAGTTTTTTCGGGCAAGACTCTGCAGATCGGCAATATTATCGCTCTCGTCCATGATTTCAAGTCCCAGTAGGGTTTCTATAACATCTTCCATAGTGACCAAACCACTTACGGAGCCATATTCATCCACTACAAGGGCAATGGCTTCACGCTTTTGAATGAATATCTCAAACAAAGTAGGGATAGGCGTGCTTCTACGTGTAACCAGGATTTCTCGTTTGATCTCCTTTAAAGGAATGTCACCGTTCTTATTGATCATCTCTTCAAGAACGTTGTCCTTAAGAACAAAACCGGTAATGTTATCTATTTTGTCCGTATACACGGGTATTCTAGAGAAGCGTAGTTTAGGGTTGTCCTCAAAGAAATCTGCAATGGTCTTTTCATCGGATGCAATTTTCATGACGGCACGTGGTGTCATAATATCCTTCACCAATACTTCATCGAATTTCAATAGGTTTTTGATGATGGTAGATTCCGATTTTTCAAACACACCTTCTTCATGTGCCATATCTGTCATGGCATGGAAATCTTCGCGACTCAATACACTGCCATGGTGATTGCCACCGCCTACCATTTTGGTAAATAGGCGCAACAACCAAAGTAGACCGGTGTATTTAAGCCCCAGCACCATAATGTTCAATGCCTTGGTAGAAAAATTCGCCAATTGTTTCCAGTAGGTTGCCCCAATGGTCTTCGGTATTATTTCAGAGGCTACAAGAATAAGTATGGTCATGATGGTAGATACCACACCTACCATAACATCCTCAGTAAATTCTATGCCAAAAATAGAACTGGTTTCACTACCGTACAGCTCCGCATACGCCGCTTTTGCCTGTACACCTACCAAAATTGCACCTACGGTGTGGGCAATGGTATTGATGGTCAAAATAGCGATCAAGGGTTGATCCACATCTTTTTTCAATGCCTCTAGCGTTGTTGCATAGCTTTTGCCCTCCTTCATTTTTACATTGATGAACGTTGGGGTAATACTCAGTAATACTGCTTCTAGAATAGAACACAGGAACGAGAAAAAAATGGATATGAATGCGTAAAATATAAGTAAGCCCATAGGGTTGTTTTAGAAATCTAAGATATTGATAAATATACTAATGATCGTGCTGTTTTGATCTATCAAATGCGCTATAAAATATTTGTTGAATGGCGGGGCGTATATTTAGGTCGTAAATATTACGGTTTTCACGGGTTGGAAATACCCTGTTCGATAGAAAAATATATACTAATTGATGTTCCGGATCTGCCCAAACAAAAGTGCCGGTAAAGCCGCTATGACCAAAACTGGTGGCACTCACTTCTGGCGCCGGATAGGCATTTGCCAGGGTAAACTGATCATTTTTTAAATAAGGCTTGTCAAAACCTAAACCTCGCCTATTATCATTTGCAGGATATTGTACACTTGTAAATTCTTGCACGGTGTTCTTGGAGAGGTACTGCTTGCCATTGAAAAGGCCGCCCTGTACATACATTTGCATAATGATCGCTAAATCTTGCGCTGTACCAAATAGACCGGCATTCCCTGAAATACCGCCTAGGAGCGATGCATTTTCATCATGCACCCAACCTTGCGTTAGGGTATGTCTGTATAGGGTATCTATCTCGGTAGGTACAATGTTGTTGCTAAAGTTCTTGGTGCTGGGTAAGAACCCGAAGGTTTTCATACCAAGTGGTTTATAAAATTGCTCCTCCAAATATTGCTCGTAGGGCATGCCCGTTAGTTGAGATATCAGTTCTGGAAAAATGAGAAATGATAAACCGGAATATTTATATTTTTTGTCAGCAGCTACTTCAGAACGATTGATGATGCGATACATTTTTCGGTTGAATCTATTTTTAACATAGATGTCTTCAAAAGCCCTATTGCTGAAGTGGCGATTTGCTTTATTACGAAGGAACCTATTTTTAAACCGACCGTTATTTTTTAAGGTCTTGCTTAAGAATACAATGTAAGGTGCTAACCCCGCTTGATGCGCCAAAATCTCCCGTAGCGTTATGTTTCTTTTGTCTTTATGCCTTTTCCAAGGTTTCCAATAGGTGCTAAAAGGTTCATCTAAATCCAACTTGCCCTCATCTACCAATTTCATGATGGCAGGTAAGGGACCTAATATTTTGGTGACCGATGCTAGATCATAAATATCATCCAATGCAACAGGCTGAATGCTGTCATAGGTATGAAATCCGTAGGCATGGTGAAAAATGATGTTTCCTTCTTTAGCCACTAAAACCTGTGCACCAGGGAAAGCGTTATTCTTTATACCATTTGTTATAATACTATCTACCTTGCGATATACAAAGGCAGAATCCAATGCGTAGGCCTTGAAGGAAGATTCTTGTAAACGAGAACCCACCGGAAGCAGCAACGGTGTAGTGCGCTCAACCTGTGCAAAGCCAACAGCGTAAAATAAACCGAAAAGTATATATAAATAATTACGCATGTAAACTATTCTTTAACCTAACAATTTAACGGCATCTTTGGCAAAGTAACTAGCTATAATATTGGCACCCGCTCTTTTAATTGCGGTCAATTGTTCCATCAATACGGCATCATGATCTAACCATCCTTTTTCTGCGGCTGCTTTTACCATAGCATATTCACCTGAAACTTGGTATACGGCAACGGGAACATCAACCTCATTTTTAATTTCACGAACAATATCCAAATAGCACAATCCTGGTTTTACCATCACGATATCCGCACCTTCATCAATATCCAACTGCGTTTCTCGAATAGCTTCAAACCGATTCGCATAATCCATTTGATAGGTCTTTTTATCCTTAGGTACATTTTTGATATCTACAGGGGCGGAATCCAAGGCATCCCTAAACGGACCGTAAAAAGCACTGGCGTATTTAGCGCTGTAAGCCATAATACCGGTATTTAAGTAACCTTCGTCTTCCAATGCTTCACGAATGCTGAGAATACGACCGTCCATCATATCACTAGGGGCAACAAAATCTGCACCTGCCTTGGCATGGGATACGCTCATTTCGGTCAAGACCTCAATACTTTCGTCGTTCAATATTTCGCCATCGGCTACAATACCATCATGACCGTAAGAGGAGTAGGGATCCAGGGCAACATCTGTCATCACCAACATTTCAGGACATGCATTTTTTACGGTTTTGATCGCCAATTGCATTAATCCGTTTTCATTTAAGGCCTCAGAACCTTTGTTATCCTTTAAGTTATCTGGAACTTTAACAAATAATAGCACCGAATGTAAACCCATTTTCCAAAGCTCTTTCACTTCTTTGGTCAAATTATCTAAACTAAGTCGGTAATAATTGGGCATAGAAGGTATTTCTTCCTTAATTCCCTTACCTTCCACTACAAATAACGGTACTAAAAAATCGTTTGGTGAAATAATGGTTTCACGAACCAAACTGCGTATAGCTTCTGAACTTCTTAATCTTCTGGGGCGTATAAGTGGGTACATAATTCTATTTTTTGTTTCCTTTATTTTTTAGATTCTTGACTTTTTTTAATGATGCTCTTTAACCGTTCTTTTCTTAGTGCAGCTTCCTTCTTCAATTTGTTCTTCTTTCTATCCATGAGCTTGGCATGCTTTGCTTTGTTCAACGTGTTTTTGGCCTTGCCTTTTTTTGCCATATTCGAATATTTAAATTCAATCGCTTTAAAGCCTTAGTTGTTATGCCATAAAACGTGCATCTCTTGAAGTTTTACAAAAATAGGGGAATTTGAAGAATAGCTACAGTGGTTATTACTTATTTTTATGGGCTTAGCCGATAATTGATTCTTGATGCAAAAATTCAGAGAACTATTAAAGTTCAAATATACATGGCGTAGCTATCAACAAAAATTTTTGGATGGTTTTCAAAGCCATATTAAAGACGAGCATTTACATGTTGTTGCACCACCGGGATCGGGTAAAACCATACTTGGCTTAGAAATTCTAATTCGTATAGGTAAACCAACTTTGGTTTTGGCGCCTACATTGACCATACGTAACCAATGGCGTTCTCGGTTATTAGATTTTTTTGCGGTTCATGAAGATTTTGATCAGTATTCCTTAGACCTAAAAAAACCTAGCTTAATTACTTTTTCAACTTATCAGTCGTTATTTGCCTTAACCAAGTCTTTTGATGAAAATGAGAAACAACAGCTGTTAGATTTTATCAAATCCCATGGCATTAAAACCTTGGTTTTAGATGAGGCGCATCACCTTAAAAATGAATGGTGGCAATGCCTTTATCATTTAAAGCAAATAGAAGGTCTAACGGTGGTCTCGTTGACCGCAACTCCGCCTTACGATAGTTCTACAACTGAAATCAATCGTTATTTTAGTTTATGCGGTCCTATTGATGATGAAATTGCAGTACCTGATCTTATTAAGAACGGAGACCTTTGTCCGCATCAAGATTTTGTGTATTTCTCCAAGCCTGAGGAGGCACAGATCAAATACATTGTAAACTACCGTGAGCAGATTTTAAATTTTACCAATCAACTACTTACAAATAAGGAGTTACAAGAAGCATTGATCACTCAGGACTTCTATGTACACCCAAAGGAATCTTTGGAATATATCTATCAAAACCCTACTTTTTTCAGTTCGGTTATTATTTATCTGAATGCTTGTGGTTATGCCGTAAATGAGCAGAACTTAAAAATTCTTGGTTTTTCTAACAACGATGTAAACTTTCCCAGTTTTACCTATGAATGGTCAGAAGCATTGTTACAGCATTTATTGGTGGATCAGCGGGAAGCATTTAGTGCTCTTGAAGCAATTTTATTGCCTTTGGAAAAGGAACTAAAGCGTATAGGGGTTCTCGAAAATAAGCGGGTAAATTTTGTTGGTGATGAGGTTTTGTATAGAAACTTATCCAATAGCCCTAGCAAGCTTGAAAGTATTTATCAAATTGTAAAAAGTACCAATGCCAATTTGGGCGATACTACTAGAACGGTCATTTTGGCTGATTTTATCCGAAAGGAGTTTTTAAATTTTGAAGGAAGCGATACTAAAGCTTTAAACAAGCTTGGGGTAGTGCCTATTTTCAAATACATTTTGGCCAAGCAAAGTAATCATACACAACTTGGTGTGTTAACAGGGTCATTGGTGCTATTGCATGAAACTGTTTTGCCAAATTTAAAAGCGCTTTTAGCTATTGAAAAGCTGCAGGTGCAGGTTGTTGAGGGTGCTGAAGGGTATCTTTTTATACAAGTGCCCGATACTCTTAAACATAAAATAGCAGAGTCTATTACGCAGTTATTTCAAGATGGAGCAATAAAAACCTTGATCGGTACAAAAGCTTTTCTAGGCGAAGGATGGGATGCTCCTTGTATTAATACCTTGATCTTGGCGTCTTATGTAGGTTCTTTTGTTTCTTCCAATCAAATGCGAGGTCGCGCCATTCGTGTAGATGCAAATAATCCTGATAAAACAGGTACTATATGGCATTTGGCCTGTTTGGACCCAACTGCTACCGATGGTGGTAAAGACATGGAAAAACTGCAGCAACGTTTTGAAGCCTTTACAGGGGTGTCGCTTCGTGATGAAATTTATATTTCTAACGGAATAGACCGATTGGTATTGCCTCCGAAATGGAATGAAACTACCCATTTAGCAACGATTAACGCAGAAATGCTAGAAACGGCACAACAGAAATCTGACTTTGCATATAGATGGAATCACGCCATTGAAAAAGGCTCCATTTTGGTGCGCGAACTTAAGATACCATCTGCCGGTGATCAGCCTTTTGCCAAAACAAAAAAATTACATGCCTTAAATGCAGGTAAGTATGTGATGCTAGAAGTAGTTTTAGGGGTGTCTATGTTTGTTCCTGAATTTTTAATTAAAAATATGGGTGCCGTTTTGGGCAAAGGCATTTTGCAGGTTTTTTATATATTCTGCGCAGCCCTTCTTCTTGGTTTTGGACCCAAAACATTTAAAGCATTAAAGCTTTACTTTCTATTTGGCAATCAATACAAGAAAACAAAGAAGATAGCAAAAGCGGTGTTGGGGTATTTGCTAGATGATAAGACTCCGTACTTTGAATCTAAAAAGGCTACCATACATGCCGAACAGGATTTAAAAGGAACTTTTTCTATCTATTTAAAAGATGCTAGCCAACATGATAGTAATGTATTTATCTCTCTTTTAGAAGAGATTATAGCGCCCGTTGACAATCCACGTTATCTATTGGTAAACAGTAATTGGTTTAAGCGAAAGTTGAACATTAGAAATTACTACGTAGTTCCAAAGGAAGTAGCTAAAAACAAAACCGAAGCTTTGATTTTTCAAAAACATTGGAACGCACATGTAGATGGCTCTAAAATACTTTTTACGAGAACCTTAAAAGGTAGAAAAGTGCTGTTAAAGGCTAGATTTGCCCATCTAAAATATCAATTTGAGGAGGTATCTAAAAAGACCATTACCTGGAAATAACATTAAAGGTGTGCAGATACGTGAAGTGGTTAACTTACTTTCTAAAACTTAATGAGTTCTAAAAATTGTCATTTGGTAGGTTCAGGTTTGAGGTTTATTTAAGTAGTGGTTCAATAGGTTGTTATATTTTATTTTTTCTAATGAATTTCTATAATGTTTTATTAAAAAGGTTAACGCTCTTAGTTATAATATTTATTTTTAGATTGATGAAAAAGTTACTATTCTTATGCGGTTGTCTTTTTCTGTTTACTATAAACAGCACCGCCCAAAAAAAATCAAATAAAAATTCTGAATCAACAACTACAGCCGAACCTAAAGCTAAAAAAGGAATTAAGCCGTATACCAAGGTAATTACTAAAGATGCTGTCGCCGATGAAGGTGTATTTAAAGTATTTAGGGTAAAAGACGATTATTTTTACGAAATACCTTTCACCCAACTAGGTCAGGATATGTTGTGGGTTAGCCGTATTGCACAATTACAAAATGGTGTTGGTGGCGGTTATGTAAATGCTGGTAGCAAAACTAATGAGCAAGTGGTTCATTGGATACGTTTCAGGGATAAAATTTTACTAAAATCCAAATCGTTCATAAATGTAGCGGATAGTACTAAGGCAATTAGCAGTTCGGTGAAAGTAAATAATTATGAACCAACCATTTATGCTTTTGACATAGAGGCCTTTTCTCCAGATTCTACAGCTGCTGTGGTTAATGTTACTAAGTTTTTTAATTCTGATATTCCTGCTATTAGTGGTCTTTCTGCCAAATTGAGAAAAGAGTATAAAGTAAAAAAATTAGATGGGTCTAGAAGTTTTATACATAGTGTAAATAGTTTTCCGGAAAATATAGAAGTAAAGCAAGATTTTACCTATGAAGCTGCTGAACCACCTAGCTTAGAGCAAGCACAGGCTATTAGTTTACAAATGAATCAATCTATGATTTTGCTACCTAAAAAGCCAATGAAGCCTAGAATTTATGATCCAAGAGTAGGCTTTTTTACCATTTCACAGTATGATTATGGGAGTGAAGCACTTAAAGCAGATCAGAAAACCTTTATCAGAAGGTGGCGTATGGAGCCTAAAGATATTCAAGCCTATGAGCGAGGGGAAATAGTAGAACCGGTAAAACCAATAGTGTATTATTTAGATCCAGGTACTCCAGAGAATTTACAAAAGTACATAATACAAGGTGTAGAAGAATGGCAAAAGCCATTTGAGGCAGCAGGTTTTAAGAATGCGATAATAGCTAAACAGGCTCCTACAAAAGAAGAAGATCCTGATTTTAGTCCAGAGGATGTTCGTTACAATATGGTACGTTATGTGGCCAGTACAACTAGAAATGCCGTTGGACCAAGTGTATCTGACCCGCGTAGCGGTGAAATTGTTTCCAGTGATATTATTTGGTACCATAATCATTTACGAAGCTATAGAAATCGCTATTTATTGGAAACGGGAGCCGCAAACCCTTCTGCAAGAACTTTAAATACTGATCCAGAGGAGATAGGAGAGATGATGCGTATGGTAATTGCTCATGAAATTGGTCATGCCTTAGGTTTTCCACATAATATGGCAGCGAGCTTTTCTTATCCAGTAGACTCCTTAAGAAATGGAGCATTTACCCAAAAATATGGAATTGCATCAAGTATTATGGATTATGCCAGATACAATTATATAGCTCAACCAGGTGATGAGAATATTCGTTTTATCAGACAAATTGGACCATATGATTATTATTCAGTCAATTGGGGGTATCACTGGTTTTCAGAAGATAAGGATGAAAGGGATGTACTTAATTCTTGGGTTATTGAAAAGGCGAACGACCCCAAATATAAATTTGGGAGACAAAGCAGCCGTTTTGACCCTCAATCACAAACAGAAGCTATTGGCGACGATCCACTTAAGGCTAGTACATATGGTATAAATAATTTAAAGTATGTGATGACTAACCTTCCAAACTGGACATCGGATATTACCAATGATTATCAAGATTTGGAAGAATTGTACGGAGAGTTATTGGGAGTGTTCAATAGGTATGTAGGTCATGTGACTACTACAGTTGGTGGGGTGTTTGAAAATTTAAAAACTCCTGAACAGGGAGGTGTCGTTTATAGCCACTATGATGCTAGCAAACAAAAGGAAGCGGTAAAATGGTTAAATGTTAATTTGTTCCAAACTCCAAAATGGCTCTTAGAAAAAGATATATTAAAAAATATAGATCATTCAGGATATTCCGAAAAAATAAGAAAGGTACAGGTAAGACAATTAAATTCACTTTTGTCTTTTGAACGTATAGGAAGATTAATAGATGCTGAAAGTTTTGGAGAGCAAAAATATTATAGTGCTTTAGAAATGTTAACGGATATTAGGGCTGGTATTTGGAAAGAATCTTATAGAGATAAAAGTGTTGATTTGTTTAGAAGAAACTTGCAACGTTCTTATATAGATAGAATGGAGTTTTTAATGAAAGAGGAAATAAAACGCGGGAATGTAAGAACAGGTTTTGAAGGTGCCCTTTCTTACGATGTTAATACATCTGATGTAAGAGCTTTGGCAAGAGGTGAATTAACAGCCGTTAGAACAAAGTTAAGGTCCGCTAAAAATAATACTATAGATAAAGTAACGAAATACCATTACGAAGATATAATAGCTCGTATTGATGCATTATTTAAAGAAATTTGATTTAATGGAAATTAAGTTGCGGCCTGTTTTAAATTTAAAGCAGGCTTTTTTTAGTTCAATTATTAGGTTGTAATCTCACCTACCAAATAACAAACCCCGTTACCCGATATTTTTACGCGGTCTCCATGATATTCACATTGTAAATCGCCACCACGCTCAGACAATTGTTTGGCAGTTAATTTTTTCTTGTTCAATTTCTCTGACCAATATGGGGTTAAGGTGGTATGTGCAGATCCGGTAACAGGATCTTCTGGAATACCACATTGCGGAGCAAAAAAGCGTGATACAAAATCTACATCGTTACCCTTTGCAGTAATAATGACACCTCTACAATCCAACTCGTTCAACAAATGAAAATTTGGTTGCATGGCTTCTATTTCCTCCTGGGTTTCATAAATAATCATGTAATCGGTTTTGCCTTTAAAAATTTCCAAAGGTTTTTTTCCTATTGCTTCCGTGATATTTGGTTGTTCTGTAACAGAAGTTATAACGTCAGTAGGGAAGTCCATTGTTAACAAACCCGAGTCGTCTTTTTGCACCAATAATTCCCCACTTCTTGGGGAAATAAACCGTAGGGTATTTTCTTTGAAAGCATAGTAGTTGTAGAGTACAAAGGCTGTTGCCAACGTGGCATGACCACAAAGATCAACTTCAACTTCTGGTGTAAACCAGCGTAACTCATAATGATCATCTTTGGCAACGGCAAAAGCAGTTTCGGCTAAATTATTTTCAGCGGCTATCTTTTGCATGGTATCATTTGCTAACCATTTTTCAAGAATACAAACTGCTGCAGGATTGCCACCATATAATGTGGTAGTAAACGCATCGATCTGATAAATTTTTTGCTTCATGGGATAAAGATTATCATTCTATACCAAATTTACGACTTATCTCATCGGCTTTAGCGATCCATTTTTTAGGGGCATCAAATCTATACCCTACATAAAACTCTAAAAAACTGATGGAATCGTCCAAAATAAAATTCTCATCGGAAGTATGACTCAATAATTGCGTATTGATATTTACACCGCCGAAGAAGGATTCGGAATTATATCCGCCCGTCATTCTGAAAACTAATTGTGCCAAGCCGTTAAAAGATTTCTCACCGTCCGTACTTGAATAATTGAAACCTAAACCACCGGTTGCACCAGCCGAAAGCAGGTAATTTTCGTCAAATATCCAGTTGTAATAGTACCCCGGACCAATAGCCATTTTGAACGATTTTTCCAGTTGATTCTCTATCAGCGGATCTTCCAATTTAAATTTGGTATAGTAATACGTTATGCTGGGAATAAAGCTACCGACGCTTTGTTTTTGCCATTCGTTCTGAAAACCGATGGCTCTAAATGAAAAATCCGGATTAAATATGTAGCTAGAACTTCCGCCTATTTTTAAGGTCTTTAAGTCATCTATGGGCAAGGTAATATCTTGCGTGCGTATAAAGAACCCCTTTTGCTTGTAATAATCTATGGTCTGCATGTACTGCCCAAAGAATGTTCTAATATTAAAGGTGATTAATTTGGAGTCTCCGTTATCCTTATTTTCCGAGAGGAAATTGGGGGCATAACCCAAATCAACTTCTAAAAACCGAAATAAAATGGACAAGCCCAAATAGCTCTTGTCATTGGGTATAAACTCCGTTTTGTTACGTGTTATCTTATCTCTAAGCGTAAAACTATTGGAAGTTGTCTGTAACGCTAGTCGAAGTGTAATTTTATCAGGGAAGTCTTCCTTGTAATGAGAGTTTTGAGCGGTACACCAGCTAATTGAGCAACATATACCCAAAAAAAGCAGTACCCTTAAACCCATGCTTTTGGTGCTTTTAAAACATGTAGTAAACGTTCTTCTTCACTGCCTTTTTCGGGTTGGTGATCATAACGCCATTGTACATGCGGTGGCAAGCTCATTAAGATACTTTCTATTCTTCCGTTCGTCTTTAGTCCGAATAAAGTTCCTTTGTCATGGACTAGATTAAATTCTACATATCTTCCTCTTCTAATCTCTTGCCAATCTCTTTGTTTCTTGGTGTAGTCAAGGTCTTTACGTTTTATAACGATTGGTACATAACATGATAGGAAACTGTTGCCAACTTCCGTAACAAAGTCATACCACTGTTGCATATTCATCTCAGGAGTAGCTTTGCAATAGTCAAAAAATAAACCGCCTAGTCCACGTGCCTCATTTCTATGGGTGTTCCAAAAATACTCATCGCACCTTTTTTTATAGGTATCATAAAATGTTGGCTGATGTTTGTCGCATGCTGTTTTGCATACTTGGTGAAAATGAACGGCATCTTCATCAAAAAGATAATACGGAGTCAGATCCTGACCACCACCAAACCATTGATCTACAATTTCACCTTGCTCATCATACAATTCAAAATAACGCCAATTGGCATGAACGGTAGGCACCATAGGATTTTTTGGGTGCAAGACCAAGCTTAATCCACATGCAAAGAAATTACCTTCCTTCACTTTAAAATATGCCTTCATGCTATCGGGCAATTCGCCATGAACACCAGAAATATTTACCCCTCCTTTTTCAAACACTGCCCCATTTTCTATAACACGGGTTCTACCACCACCACCTTCCGGTCGTTTCCAGATATCTTCTTGAAAAGTAGCTTTACCGTCTACTTCTTCTAATTTGGCGGTTATCGTATCTTGAAGTTGTTGTATGTATGCGTAAAATTTATCTTTCATTTTCTAAAACGTAAAGTTCCATATCTAACGGTTCTTCGTTAGGTGGGGTAAAGGATTTTTTTAAGGTTTCTTTCCAAAGATAACCACATTTTTCTGCGACCCTAATGCTACCAATATTCGTTTTGTGTACAAGAATCCGTAACGTATTCATATTCGGTACTTGTAATGCCCATTTAGAAATGGTTTCTACCGCAATAGTGGTGTATCCTTTATTGGCTTGGTTATAATCTATACAATAGGCTAATTCTGCTTCATTTTTAGCAAGATCAATAGCTTTTACATACACCAGCCCTATTATTTTACGGTTTTGAGGCTCTTTTAGGGTGAATAGATATTCCTCGTGTTTAATAAACTCTCTGACTTTCTTTTCAACAAAGAGATTGGACAGGGTCGGATTTAAATTTGACGCAAGTGTACTAGGGAAAAATCTGCTTAAGTGATTTTCGTTTGCACAGCAAAAATCACATAATCGCCACCCGTCTCGCTCAGATATAGGATTGATTTCGAAATCTGGTAGTTGAAAAGAATTCATGATGCTACTGTAATTTCGGCTATATGTTACAAATGATTGGAATTAAGCCGGCTTATATTCTTTTACGGCGTCAATAAAGGCTTTCGCGTTTTCTACTGGAACATTGGGTAAAATACCGTGCCCTAAATTAACCACATAGCTGTCCTTGCCAAACTCGTTAATCATTTGGTGAACCATTTTCTTGATTTCTGCCGGTGGAGAAAGCAATCTGGCAGGATCAAAATTTCCTTGAAGGGTAATTTTGCCACCACTTAAATAACGTGCGTTTCTTGCCGAGCAGGTCCAGTCCACACCCAATGCAGATGCACCTGATTTTGCCATATCGCCCAAAGCGAACCAACATCCCTTACCAAAAACAATGACCGGAGCCTCGTCTTTTAAAGCATCTATAATCTGCTGAATGTACTGCCAAGAAAATTCTTGATAATCCGTTGGTGATAACATGCCACCCCAAGAATCAAATACCTGTACTGCATTTACACCAGCAGCTACTTTAGCCTTTAAATAGGCAATGGTGGTATCGGTAATTTTTTGAAGCAATTCATGAGCAACCACGGGCTGTGTAAAACACAATTCTTTAGCCTTGTCGAACGTTTTGCTTCCTTGACCTTGTACGCAATAGCATAAAATAGTCCAAGGGGAACCTGCAAAACCGATCAAGGGAACTTCATCGTTCAGCTTTTCTTTGGTTGCTTTTATAGCTTCCATTACATACCCTAAGGTTTCATGAACATCTGGAACAATAACGCTATCCAAATCTTTCTGATTACGAATAGGATTTGGCAAATACGGACCAAAATTCGGTTTCATCTCCACATGAATGTTCATGGCCTGTGGTATCACTAAAATGTCACTAAAAAGAATAGCGGCATCCATGCCATATCTACGAATAGGTTGTACCGTAATTTCAGATGCCAATTCAGGAGTCTGACATCTTGTGAAGAAATCATATTTTTCCTTGATTGCCATAAACTCAGGTAAATATCTACCTGCTTGGCGCATCATCCACACTGGTGGTCTTTCTACAGTCTCACCTTTTAATGCTTTTAGAAATAGGTCGTTTTTTAAGCTCATAGTTTATGTTGTTCGTCATTGCGAGGAGCCTTTTTGCTCCGAAGCAATCTGTTTGTTGGTGTTCCTAAGAAACCGATTGCTTCGCTATGCTCTCAAAGACGTTAATTTTTAATTTTTTAGCCAACAGCCATTGGCTAATCTTCATAATCCGCATTCACCAATTCAATAACACTTTCTACCGTTGGTATTTTGGCAACTTTAACTTCAGTGAAATGTTCCCTGGCCGCTTTTGCGGTGGTTTCTCCTATGCAATACGCCACCTTATCTGCTGAATTTTCTTTTAAATAACTTTCAACGTTAGACGGACTAAAGAACATGATGCCTTTTACGGATTCTGGTATGGACTTACCGGATAATTTTGTTCTATATGCTTCAATGGCATTGACCGTAATATTGTTTTCCTCTAAAATAACAGGCAATTCTTCCAAGCTAAGATTTCCGTGAAAATAGGTAACTTCTGTACCATCAATAAATTCCACTAAGTGATTGGCCAGGTCTTTCGCATTGTTTTCGTAATGCGTTATTTTGCCAAACTTATTTTTTATAAATCTTCTTGTTTTTCTACCTACACAATAGATATTCTCAAAATTTAATTCGGACACATCTCTACTTGCCAATACTGCTTCAACGGCATTTTTGCTGGTGAAGACTACATTCTTGTGCTCCTTTTTAAGAACAATCGGAGAAATACGATTAAAATTGATTTTTATGAAATCATCTGAATCCGCATTTACAGAAATATTAAGGCTAAGTTGCTGTTGAGGTGTAAGTTTCTTTGTAGAAAAAATGTTTACCTCGGTTCCGGCACTTGCCAATTCGGTCATTAAACGTCTACCACCTCTGGCCAAAATGGTCTTGGCACAATCTATACCTAAATTTTGGTGTTTGCCCAGTGGTGCAGTTAGCTCTGTTTCTAATTTTTTACTTCCATCAACATTTAACAATACGCCTTTTAGCGTTACAATATTTTCTTTGTTGATATAGGATAGTGCCCCTATAGGTGCGCTACAACCACCTTCCAGTTCCCTAAGAAATTGTCTTTCCAAGGTAACACAGGTATCGGTTTCCTCATGGTTCAGTTGTGCACATGCTTCACGAACTTCTTCATTGTCCTCCATGGCTACTACCATAATAGCTCCTTGGGCAGGTGCGGGCAACATCCAGGTAAGACCAATGGTATTCTCCGGTTCTAAACCAATACGTTCCAAGCCTGCAGCGGCAAAAATGGCACCGTTCCATTCATTATTGTACAACTTTTCCAAACGGCTGTTTACATTGCCCCTTAGATCTACAACAGTGTGTGTTGGGTATCTGTTGAGCCATTGTGCCTGTCTACGTAAACTACCGGTAGCTATAACGGCATCGCGTGCTCCCAAAAACTCTTCATTGTCCTTAAATGCCATGATATCCATGTAATTGCCACGTTTTAAAACAGCGGCTTTTACAATCCCTTGCGGCAGGGCAGTGGGTACGTCTTTCATGGAGTGTACGGCAATATCAATATCGCCATTGATCATGGCAACATCCAATGTTTTGGTGAATACCCCGGTGATACCTAATTCATATAAGGGCTTATCTAAAATTAAATCTCCCGTAGATTTTACAGGGACTAATTTTACGGTATGGCCTAATGCTTGTAGTTGATCTTTTACGGTATTTGCCTGCCATAGCGCTAACTCGCTATCGCGTGTGCCTAATCGTATTACTTTACTCATTTCTCGTCCAATTCTAATTGAAAAACTTTTTGGATAAATTCTAAACTTGAATTGGAATCTACCGAGTCATCTTTAAGATGATTTGCAAATTGTTTGGTTATTTTTTGAATGATGCGATTGGTAACCACATCTGCCTGGTGCGAATTGAAATCTACCGTTTTTTTAGATTGATAGTCAAGCTCCTCATCTTTAATGGTCTTCAATTTCTTTTTTAAAGCTTTAATAACAGGAGCAAATTTTCTGGTTTCTAACCACTGGTTGAAATCATGCTTTACTTCTTCATTTATAGCTTCTGCATCTGGAATGTATTGTTTTCTGCGTTCCAAGGTTTCATCTGTCATTTGAGATAAATGATCTAAATGAATTACGGTTACGTTTTCCATATTGGAAACGGAAGCGTCAACATTTTTAGGAACGGACAAATCTAATATCAATAAAGGTTTATTGGTATAGATCAATTCTTTGGTAATCGTTGGTTTTTGTGCACCTGTGGCAACCACCAGAATATCCGATTTTCTTATTTCCGATTGTAAATCGCCGTAATCTTTTACCATAAGGTTAAACTTCCCCGCAATTTGCTCAGCTTTACCTTTGGTTCTATTGATAAGGGTGATATGTGAATTTTTGGTGTGCTTTATTAAATTCTCGCACGTATTGCGACCAATTTTACCAGTACCAAATAATAAGATATTCTTATCCGATACATTTTCAACGTTACGCATAATGTATTGTACAGATGCGAAGGCTACCGATGTGGCTCCGGAAGAAATCTCAGTTTCGTTTTTAATACGTTTACTGGCTTGTATGATGCTATTGCAAAGACGCTCAATGAACGGATTGGCAATGCCCAATTCTTTAGATCGCTTAAAACTTTGCTTTAGTTGGCTAATGATTTCAAAATCCCCAAGTATCTGACTGTCCAAACCTGTACCTACACGAAACAAGTGATTGATCGCTTCTTTGTTCTTATAGACATATGCCACTTCTTGAAAAGCTTCAACGGTTCCGTTAGAGTGGTCACATAATAATTTTATAAGTTGAAAAGGGTGTTGGGCAAAACCGTGTAACTCGGTTCGGTTGCACGTAGAGGTGGCCAATAAACCATCTATCCCCTGCTTTTTAGCTTCAGTAAGTAATTTACCAATGGCAATTTCGTCTAAACTAAATTTACCACGGGCCTCGGCATCGGCCTTTTTATAGTTAAGACCAATGGTGTAAAAGGAGTTGTGTTTAGAAATGTGATAGTCCTTCATAAAGCGGGTACAAAAATATGGTCATCAATTCAATAAAAACAACGCTAGAGGTACAATTAATGTCGTCTGCCGAATTTTTAGATAAAAAATGACATTTATCAGTTAATTAGCTATAATTTTATAGTGTTATCAGCGAATAGTAGGTGTTTTATTTAGATGCTTTCTAAATAGAATAAAAATAGAAATTGAAAAATGGAAGATAAAAGTAACGCTCAAGGGTCATACGATGAGGTTTTGATAGAAGACGGATTCTATGTGCTAAAGTTTCAGAATGAGGAGGATAGGATGGTACAGTATACCCGTGATATCAATAAGCGGTTCATACAGTTTCACTTCTGTCTTAAGGGAAGCGGAGCCTATAATTTTAATCAAGGAAATTATAGTCTAGATGTTAAGGAAGAGAATTCTTTACTGTTGTATAACACCCAATTAGACCTTCCTTTAAATTTGGACCTTAATCCAAAATCCTCATTGGTTTCTGTGGTGATGACCTTACGAAAATTTCACTCCCTCTTTACGGCAGAGGCAGATTATATTCCGTTTTTAAGTGCAGAGAACAAAGAAAAAAAGTACTATGCACAAGAACCTTTTTCACCCTCTATAGCCGTTATATTA
The DNA here is from genome assembly GCF_048059195.1 of Maribacter sp. HS. Taxonomy (NCBI): domain Bacteria; kingdom Pseudomonadati; phylum Bacteroidota; class Flavobacteriia; order Flavobacteriales; family Flavobacteriaceae; genus Maribacter; species Maribacter sp. HS. The sequence continues at coordinate 1,157,623 of NZ_JAYLVV010000002.1, read as the reverse complement.
AGTCAGATCGTGAATTATAATCTACATCCTTCTATAAAATCGTTGTACGTAAAAGGTAAGATTTATGAATTGATTGCCTTGTACTTTAATAGAAGCCCCAATGCAGATATTGAACAATGCCCGTATTTGGCAGATGAGGAAAACGTAAAGAAAATCAAGAAAGCCAAAGAAATTATTTTGGCAAATATGGCCGAACCACCAACATTGGCAGAACTGTCAAGCGAAGTAGGTCTGAGTTTAAAACGCTTAAAAGAAGGTTTTAAACAAATTTACGGTGATTCTGTGTACAGCTTTTTATTTGATCATAAGATGGATTATGCAAAGCGGTTATTAGAAACCGGTCAGTATAATGTGAATGAAATAGGGTTAAGGGTTGGGTATAGCACCTCTAGTCATTTTATTGCGGCATTTAAGAAAAAGTATAATACAACACCTAAAAAATACTTGTTGGCCTTGGCGGGTGGTACTGCTTAAAGAGGTCTTACCACCATAATACCCGTATTGCTTTTTATGCCTTTTAGATAATCTGCCAACGGTTTTTTTGATACTTCAACATCCATAGACCCGGTTGATGCATGCAGTAAGTGAATTCTACCATCTTTTTCTCTGGTGGCAATACCCGTATGGGTTACATCTAAACCGTTTATGGAAGTTGCTAAAGCAATAATATCACCGGTTTGTATTAAATGTTCGTTGGCTGCAATATCACCTTGGGCCAGTACACAAATAGCCTGATTATTTAAATAGTTCTCTGAAGCTTTAATTTTTGAGAAATTGACATCATCTGCCAAGAAGGGATACAAATCCCTGTGCGTGCTCATAAAATTGATATCCTTCGTGATTGCTGCGCCACCAATTTCACCGGTAATATCTTTAAGAAGTCCTTTTTCCGCATTGTTGGCAATCCACTCAGAGAAATAATGAAGGCGAGAGGCATAACCGTCTAAAGCACCATCTTTATATCGTATAATTTCAAGATTTTTTAAATAAGCGTCAAAGGACATTTCTTGCTGACGGAGCAGAAGGGAAAAAGCAAGCACATTCTCAACAAATGTGGTGCAATCCAATCCTTGTAGATTTACTACTAAAGTTTCTGTATTGCCAATTTCTAAGGTTTTGGCAACATACGGAGTTTGCATAAACGACTTACCAATGTTTACCATAGTTGTGCCAAAATCACCCTGATACATTCCGTCGATTTCAACTAGTTTGCTTTCTACAGCAGTGCTGTCTTTTGGGGAGCAGGTGATTTGTTGGGCTTGAACTGAAATGCACCCACAAAGAAAAAGAATCAAGAATATATGTTTCATTAAGCTAAATTATGAATTGTTATTTTCATCCGTAGATTTTTCCAACAAAACCCTGTTCTTGGCTATACTCTCAGGATAATTTTTCTGTAAAAAAGTTATGAGCTTTTCACGTACATGAACACGTAGATCCCAAGCTGTGGGCGAATCTTTGGCACTCATAAGGGCTCTTATTTCTACACAATTTTGTTTGCTATCGGTTACTTGAAGTACATTGACCTCTTTGTCCCATAAATCTGTACTTTTTAAAATCTTGGTCAGTTCTTCACGCAAGGCATCAAAAGGTACAGTATAGTCGGTATAAAGAAAAACGGTTCCTAAAATATCAGATGAGGTTTTGGTCCAGTTTTGAAATGGTTTTTCAATAAAATACGTAGTGGGCACGATCAACCTTCGCTTGTCCCAAATTTTTACTACGACATAGGTCAATGTTATTTCCTCAATTCGTCCCCATTCACCTTCTACAATGACCACATCATCAATTTTTATGGGTTGCGCAATGGCAATTTGAATACCTGCCAAAACGGTGCCTATCATTTTTTGTGCTGAAAAACCTATAATAATACCAGCAACACCTGCAGAGGCAAAAATACTGACACCCAGCTCACGTATACTTTCAAAGCTCATAAGAACTGCGCCAATGGCCAATATAATGATGGTAAAAATAAATATACGTTCCAGTATGTTGAACTGTGTGTAGATTTTTCGGGCTTTCAAATTATTTTCTACGTGAACATCATAGTTACTGACAATTACAGTTTTTATAATCTTTAATAAATTGAGCAACAACCAGGTTAAAGATGCAATAAAGAGAATAGTACTTGTTTTCTTAAACCAGTAATCATGCTCTTCTAATTGTAATAAAGTTCGTATAGACTCCGATCGCAACCAAATCGAGAATATGATCAAGAAAATGGGTCTACTAATTTTTTTGAATGCTCCGTTTGGTAGTAGATATTTAGGGTCTTTACCATATTTTTTGATGAAAAAGGAAATGACCCAATAGGCAATTAGAACGCCAAGGGTAGAAGCTATAAAGAAGTAAAGTGCACTTTTTGGTACCGTATCAAAAAAAGTATTCATATAAAATGGGTTATAGATCTCTATGCTCTACAACTTACTAAAACAAAATAACACTAAAAATTTATTGGCCTGTTATTAGTTTGCTTTATGGAAGTATAGAAAAACTATTGTCAAAAATTAAAATATCATCTATGTTCAAGTGTTATTTTTGCATTTGAAAAATAAACACATACGCTATGAAAGGAGTTTTATTGGTTAATTTAGGATCGCCTGATAGTCCTACCCCAAAAGATGTTAAGCCTTATTTAGATGAATTTTTAATGGATGAGCGCGTAATAGATGCGCCCAAATGGCTAAGAACAATTTTGGTAAGGGGAATTATTTTACAGACCAGACCAAAAAAATCTGCTGAGGCCTATGCTAAAATTTGGTGGGAAGAAGGTTCTCCTTTAATTGTAATCTCTGAACGATTTACCAATAAATTAAAGACAGAGACCAAAATGCCAGTTGCCTTGGGTATGCGCTATGGCACCATGACCATTAAAAACGCCATGCAAGAATTAAAGGATAAAGGTGTGGATGATGTGCTTTTAGTACCACTTTACCCTCATTATGCCATGTCTAGTTTTGAAACGGTAGTGGTAAAGGTACTTGAAGAGCAAGAAGCTTCATTTCCTGGAATGAAAATAACTACCTTGCCTGCTTTCTATAAACATCCGGAGTTTATCAAAGTGTTATCGGAAAGTATTAAAGACGGGCTGGAAGGCTTTGATTACGACCACGTTTTATTCTCTTACCACGGTATTCCAGAACGCCATATCCGTAAGAACGATCCAACCAGTTTTCACTGTAAAATAGATGGTTCATGTTGTAATGTTAATTCCGTAGCTCATAATACCTGTTATAGACACCAAGTTTATGACACAACCAAAATGGTCAAGGAATATTTAGGGTTACAAGAAGAACAAGTGAGTACTTCTTTTCAGTCGCGTTTGGCGGGTGACCCATGGCTAAAGCCTTATACCGATTATGAGTTTGAACGATTGGCGAAAGAAGGCAAGAAGAAATTGGCTGTTATTACTCCCGCTTTCGTGAGCGATTGTCTTGAAACGTTAGAAGAAATAGCTATGGAAGGCAAAGAACAGTTTTTAGAAGCTGGTGGAGCTGACTACAAACATATACCTTGTATGAACGATAATGATGCTTGGGTAAAGGTCATGGCCAAATGGGTCAATGATTGGGAAGAGACCAATAAGTTAGATGTTGCTCCAAGCACATAAATTTTAATAACTCTAAGAAAATCACCGCTATGAAAATCGAAGAAATAGAAATTATATTAGAGCCTTTAAGAGAGCAATTAAGAAATCATGTCCTTTATAACAAATTAAAGTCTGTTGAGGATATCCAAATATTCATGGAAAGCCATGTATATGCCGTATGGGATTTTATGTCGCTCTTGAAAGCGTTACAAATTAACCTTACCTGCACAACATTACCGTGGAAACCGGTAAAGAATACAAATACCGCTCGGTTTATTAATGAGATTGTTTTAGAAGAAGAAACAGACGTAAACGAATTGGGAGCATTAAAAAGTCACTATGAAATGTACTTGGATGCTATGGTAGAAGTAGGTGCGGATACTAGTAAAATAACCGATTTCCTAAGTAAAATTGATTCGCTTGATACGGTTTTAGCAACAATTGGTAATGCCAATTTAAATGATGCCGTACAATCATTTTTGTCATTTACTTATAAAACGATACAAACACAAGAACCACATAAAATTGCAGCTGCATTTACTTTTGGTAGGGAAGATTTAATACCTGATATGTTCTTGAAAATTGTAGATCAGGCTGGTGATAATACATACCCTAAATTAGAATACTACCTAAGAAGGCATATAGAATTGGATGGGGATGAACACGGTCCGCTTTCATTAAAAATGATTCAAGAATTGTGTGGTGATAATGAAGACAAATGGCACGAGGTGTTAGAATGTTCAGAAAAAGCATTAAAAGAGCGCATTAATTTGTGGGATCATATTGCAGATTCCATTGTTAAGAACCAAGCATCAGTAGTGTAGCGCCGTTATTTCTTTTAAGAATGAAAAATAAAAGTTAAAACTCAATGCAATGGCAAACGTTTCCGCAGAACAATTAGGAACGGAATCAATATCTAGTTTGCTTATAAAACAAGCATTGCCTGCCAGTATCGGTATTTTGGTAATGTCACTCAATGTACTTGTAGATTCTATCTTCGTTGGTAATTGGATAGGGTCCATTGCTATTGCAGCTATAAACGTAGTTTTACCCATTTCTTTTTTTATAGGAGCTTTAGGTATGGCCATTGGTATTGGCGGTGCCAGTATTATTTCAAGGGCCTTGGGTGCCGGAAATAAAGAAAAGGCATTACGCACTTTTGGTAATCAAATTTCATTTACCATTTTGATCACCACAACAATGGTTGCCCTAGGGCTTACTTTTGTAGATACCCTAATCCCTGCATTTGGCGGTAAGGGCTCTATTTTTGAGTTGGCTAAAATCTATTATGTTATTGTACTGTATGGTGTCCCTTTCTTGGGTCTTAATATGATGGGCAATAATGTGATCCGATCGGAAGGCAAACCCAAATTTGCCATGATCGCCATGATAATTCCGTCAATCGGGAATTTGATTTTGGATTATTTGCTTATTAACGTGATGGATTACGGTATGGAAGGAGCCGCTTGGGCCACAACCATAAGTTACTTGCTATGTTTTCTATACATCGTTTATTTTTTTCTGTCCCATAATTCAGAATTAAAACTGAGTCCAAAATATGTACGCATCAAGTTTTCAATAATCAAGGAAATAAGCTCACTTGGGATGGTGACCCTTTCTCGACAGGCTGTAGTGAGCGTAATTTATCTATTGATGAATAATATTCTTTTTGATTTGGGAGGTGAGGCAATGGTAGCGGTATATGCTATTATCGGTAGAATGTTAATGTTCGCACTTTTTCCGGTATTCGGTGTCACACAAGGCTTTTTGCCCATTGCAGGGTTTAATTATGGTGCTGAAAAGTACGATAGGGTAAAAGAATCTATATACACCGCTATAAAATATGCGGCAATATTGGCAACAATCGTTTTCGCCGGACTCATGATTTTTCCTGCGGAAATAGCCGGACTCTTTTTGAGCCATAAACCAAATATGAGCGAATTGGAATTGGCAACCAATGCATTTGTTTTGGAGAATACCCCTTCTGCCATGCGATGGGTATTTGCCGCTACTCCCATTATTGCCTTACAGCTTATTGGTGCGGCATACTTTCAAGCCATAGGAAAAGCTGTGCCGGCATTGTTATTGACCTTATGTCGACAAGGGTTCTTCTTTATTCCCTTAATACTGATCCTACCAAATTTTCTAGGCGAACTAGGTGTTTGGATTTCCTTCCCCATTGCAGATGTACTTGCAACCATTGTTACGGGGTATTTTTTGAAAAAGGAAATTGATAAGAATTTGGTTTAATTCAATAGTAAATCAAACCTTACAAAACATATTCCGTAAGTAGCGTTAGAAACGCTAAATAATACGAATATGATTTTTATCTTATCACAATTCATTGCGGTTGCCATATTTCTATTGGTATGGAAATTGAAAGAGTTGATTTCCAATCAAAACACATATATGAAGCTGCTAAAGGAAGAAGTTCCTAAAGCAGCTAAATTGAGAAATTAGGTTAGTTTGCAGGTTGTGCATGTAACAACTCCATTCCGGTAGATGACCTAGGTTTAAAACCTGTCCAGTCTTTTTCGTTGGAATCTTCCTGAACTTCTAAAAACTTGGTGTTGACTTGGTTTTTTAAATGCTTACCTATGAAGGCAGTTACAAAATGCTGGTTTATATTGTTCATTTTGCGCTGATCCCAAGATGGCTCTGCGTATCTGTAATATTCATCTATATGTAGACCTGGTGCCAAAGCTTCTGCTGGTGGTGGGTTAGGGGCTACATTATGTCTCGCATTCATATAGGTCAGCAAATAACGGTCGGCATTTACTGCACCTTCGTATATGGCTTTAATTCCCTTTTCATAACCAGAGATATCATCTTGGCTGCCGGCAATAAAGAAAGTAGGGGTTTTTAATCCTTTTAATCCTTCGGCATCCCAAACACCACGTTCCATTCCCCATGGTGCAAATGCTACGATTGCCTTAATTCTAGCATCGGTCATTTTTTCGTATGCAGCATTTCCGGCTGTATGTACTGAGATTGCAGTGCTGCCACCGGTCATTCCTGTAAAGAATTGTGCCAGACCAGCGCTATAACCGGCCCCGCCAACATTTAATACGCCGTAGCCTCCCATGGAGTACCCTATAATTGCGGTATTGTTAGCGTCTACTGCACCTTCTAAATTATTTTTAGAGCCTTTTGCACCCATTTTTTCCATTTCATTGATTACAAAACGAATATCCTTTGGTCTATTCAATAATGTGCTTTGAAATGCATTGGCGTCTTTGAAAGTAGAATCGGTATGATCTATGGCGGCAACGATATACCCTTTAGATGCGAGGTTTTCGGTTAAATAGGTCATTAAGTATCTAGAGCCAACATAACCGTGAGAAACAACAACCAAAGGAAATTTATTTCCGGTCTTTGGTGTGGCATCTCTGTATGCGCGTCCCTTAAAGGAAAATGGAGTTAAAGGTCTTAACGAATCTCCCCTAGTCCCCATGACTTCATCATATACAACGGTTTTAGCATCGTCGCCTACATTGGCAGGATACCAAACTTCAATCGTAATTGGTCTGTCATACGTTGGGTCGTTACCTTCTTTTGAATTTAAAATATCTACTTGGTTGGGGTTAACAAGGTTTACCGTCTTTACACCTACCTTATATTCCCCTCTGGCACTTAGTTCTGGTGCATCTGGTAATTGGTCTCCGTAAAGAAAATCATTGGTTTGGGCATTAACCGTATTTATTGTCAATCCGTTGAATAGAATGGCAATTAACGATGCCGAAAATAATAGTGTTTTAAATTTCATAATTGTTAGTTTGTTGCTCTAAATATAAGAATACTTTAATTGTTCGCATATTTTATTGTTAATGTTACAGAACCGATTTTTTTACTTTCTGGGAATACTTAATTATTTAAATAGGAATAGTTGCCCTTCTTTTTAAAGATTGAATTTATAAATGCCTAGTAAATTTTCATTTTGATAATAATACTGTTCTAGAGATGCTAATAAAATCTTAAAATCAACATTTGCTCAACTAATTGTTTAATTTTAGAGAAGACTAACTTCAAACTATCAAAATGAAAAAGCACCTTACCAATGCTGGCATACTCTTGCTGGCATGTTTGCTATTGCCGTTATCGGTACTATCTCAAAGAAGAAACAAATCACAAAGTACTTTACCGACCTACCCAGAAGAATTATATTCTAGTTTAGATTATAGATTAATAGGTCCGTTTCGTGGTGGCCGTTCTGCAGCAGTAACTGGAGTACCAGGGAAACCCAATTTATTTTACTTTGGCGCAGCTGGTGGCGGAGTATGGAAAACACTGGATGGCGGCCGTACTTGGGATAATATTTCCGATGGATATTTTGGTGGAAGCATTGGAGCCGTAGAAGTTGCAAAAAGCGACCCTAATGTCATTTATGTTGGTGGTGGTGAAAAAACCTTAAGAGGTAATGTATCTTCTGGTTACGGAGTGTGGAAAACCGAGGATGGCGGTAAAACATGGGCTACCGCCGGATTGGAAAAAAGCAGGCACGTACCTCGTCTTCGCGTGCACCCTACAGATTATAATACAGTTTATGCTGCTGTGCTTGGTGATATCTATAAACCAACAAAAGACCGTGGTATATATAAAAGTACCGATGGTGGAAAAAATTGGAAGCAGGTACTTTTTGTAAACGAACAGGCCGGTGCGGTAGATCTGACTTTTGATCCTAACAACCCAAGAATATTATATGCATCTACATGGCATGCACAACGTACACCTTACAGTTTAATTAGTGGTGGCGATGGTTCTGCACTTTGGAAAAGTATGGATAGTGGTGAGACCTGGACAGAGATTTCCAAGAATGATGGTTTTCCTACCGATACTTTAGGTATTATAGGAGTAGCTGTTTCGCCAAAAAACTCGGAAAAAGTTTGGGCAATTGTTGAAAACAAAGATAAAGGTGGATTATATCGTTCAGAAAATGGAGGTAAAACATGGTCTCTTGTAAATGAAGAACGTAAAATTCGTCAGCGCGCATGGTATTACACTAGAGTGTATGCCGATACTCAAGATGAAGATGTTGTTTATGTGCTGAATGTAAACTACCATAAGTCTACCGATGGTGGTAAAACGTTCAATACCTTCAATGCTCCGCATGGGGATCACCATGATCTGTGGATTTCTCCTGAAAATTCTCGACGTATGATCATTGGTGATGATGGTGGTGCACAAATTTCCTATGATGGCGGAGAAACGTGGAGTACCTACTACAATCAGCCCACAGCTCAATTTTATAGGGTCACTACGGACAATTCTTTCCCGTATAGAATTTATGTGGCACAACAAGATAATTCAACCTTGCGGATAGAGCATAGAAGTGATGGTCGTACTATTGATGATAACAACTGGGAGGAAACTGCAGGAGGTGAGTCTGCATGGATTGCCGTAGACCCAACCAATGATGATATTGTATACGGTGGTAGTTATGACGGATTTCTAACTCGTGTTAATCATGAAACGGGTTCTGTAAGAGGAGTCAATGTATGGCCGGACAATCCTATGGGAGCCGGAGCAGAAGCAATGAAGTACCGTTTTCAATGGAACTTCCCTATTCTGTTCAGTAGACATAATCCTAAGAAACTATATACCTTCTCCAATTATGTGCATGTAACGGAAAACGAAGGCCAAAGCTGGGAAGTTATAAGTGGTGACCTTACAAGAAATGACCCTACAAAATTAGGTTCAAGTGGCGGTCCTATTACTCAAGATAATACCAGTGTTGAATATTACTGTACCATTTTTACGGCAAACGAGAGTCCTTTAAAAGAAGGTTTGCTTTGGGTAGGTAGTGATGATGGATTAATACATGTTTCAAAAGATGCCGGTGCAACGTGGGAAAATGTAACTCCGCCGAATATGCCAGAGTGGAATATGATCAATAGTATTGAACCTTCTAATTTTGAGGAGGGTACCTGCTATGTTGCGGCAACGAGATATAAGCTGGGCGATTTTCAACCCTACCTTTATAAAACAACGGACTATGGTAAAACATGGTCAAAAATAACGAACGGTATACCTGCTGAACATTTCACAAGGGTGCTTCGTGAAGATCCTAAAAAGAAAGGTTTGTTATATGCCGGTACAGAAACCGGTATGTATGTTTCGTTCAACGACGGGGCAAGCTGGTCTTCTTTTCAAATGAATTTGCCAATTGTGCCAATTACGGATTTAACGATCAAAGATGATAACCTAATAGTAGCTACACAAGGTAGAAGTCTATGGATTATTGATGACCTTACTGTTTTACATCAGTTAGATGAATCTAAGAAAAGTGCAAGTACTGTATTGTTTAAGCCAAAGGATTCTTATAGAACTAAGGGTATGGCAGCTAAAAAGCCCTCCAAAACATCAGGACAGAATTTGGAGAACGGTGTAATTACCCATTTCTTACTTAAAAATTACTCAGAAAAAGATACGGTTCAGCTTACCTATACCAATATGGTAGGTGATACCTTGGCGAACTATAGTTCTATCGCAAAGAAAAAAGAGGAGAAGCTAAACCTTAAAAAAGGCGGGAATACTTTTGTTTGGAATACGCGAGGTAAAGGAGCTACCAAATTGGAAGGTATGATTTTCTGGTGGGCTAGTTTTGACGGGGCAAAAGCAGTGCCTGGTGATTATAAAGTGCATTTGAACGTAAACGGCGGCAATAGTAGCGAAACGTTTACCATTTTGCCAGACCCAAGAGCGGAAAGTTCAGTGGCAGAAATGCAACAGCAATACGATTTTATTACCGATATCAATACTACCATTGAAAATGCGCATCAATCTATAAAGAAGATTAGAGATGTTACCAAGCAACTGAATTCATTTACGGAGCAGTATAAAGATGACGCCAGAACCAAGGATTTGATCGAAAAGGCAAAAGTGATGAAAGAGAAACTTGGTGAGGTAGAGAAGGCGCTATATCAGACCAAAAATAGAAGTAGACAAGATCCTTTGAACTTCCCTATTAAGTTGACCAATAAATTAGGACATTTGAACAGTTTGGTTTCTATAGGGGACTTTCCACCAACTGAACAAGATATTGCCGTAAAGAATGAACTAACGGCTAAGATCAATAAAGAGCTTCAAATTTTTAACGAGGTAATATCATCAGAACTTAAAGAATTCAACAAAGGCTTCAATGAATTGAACTTGAACTATTTGTTTATTGATGACAGTAAGTAAGGTTCAAAACTGTCATTTCGAGTGAATTTTTGAAGTATGAAAAAATTAGTATCGAGAAACCTTTTGTGTTCCCAATGGTTCTCGATACATTTTTTCTTTAGGCTTTACAGAACAGACAATTTAGAATATCACAAATAACCACCGAACTACCACACATGAAAAAACAATTACTCTGCTTTGTAACGATACTGGCAACGACCTTAACTTTTGCACAAACTGCCAATGATTACTTTGAACCTTTAAAATTTAGAAATATTGGTCCGTTCAGGGGTGGACGTTCGGTAACTGCTACGGGCGTTATTGGTGACCCAATGACGTATTATATGGGTACGACAGGTGGCGGAGTTTGGAAAACAGAATCTGCAGGGCAACGGTGGGAAAATATTTCTGATGGATATTTTGAAATGGGTTCCGTTGGTGCTGTTTCGGTATCGGGATCTAACCCTAATATTGTGTATGTTGGTATGGGTGAACATGCGCCACGAGGGGTAATGACCTCTTACGGAGACGGTGTATTTAAATCTACGGATGCCGGAAAAACATGGAAGAAAATGGGACTTGAAAAAACTCAGCATATATCACGAATTATCATCCACCCGACAAATCCAGATATTGTTTATGTTGCCGCGCAAGGAGCTCTATTTGAAGGCAATGCCGAACGTGGTATCTATAAATCTACAGATGGAGGCAAAACGTGGAAAAATACGTTGTTCGTAAACAACTTAACCGGTGCTTCTGAACTGTCTATGGATGCCAATTATCCAGAAATTATGTACGCTGCCATGTGGGAACATCAACGTATGCCCAATATGGTGGTGAGTGGCGGACCCGGTAGTGGACTTTATAAATCTACCGATGCAGGTGAAACATGGCAAAAAATACATAAAGGATTACCTGAGGAAAAAGGGAAAATGGCTATTGCCGTTAGTCCGTCTAATTCCGATAAGGTATATGCATTAATTGAAAGTGATTCCAATGCGGACAAAGGTGGTCTGTTCGTTTCAAATGATGCTGGGGAATCTTGGAGTATGGTCAGTGGCGATAATCGTTTGGTACAACGGGCATGGTATTACATAGAGGTTTTTGTAGACCCTAATGATGAAGATACCGTTTATGTGTTGAGTGCTCCTGCTTTACGATCAGAAGATGGTGGTAAAACCTGGGAGGATCTAGATGTTGCACATGGCGATACACACGATTTGTGGATCAACCCTAATAACTCTAAAAATATGATCTTGGCAGATGACGGTGGTGCATCTATTTCCTTTGATTATGCTAAAACGTGGTCTACACAGAACAATATGCCAACAGCACAGTTTTATAGAATTAGTGTAGACAATCTATTTCCATATAATATTTATGGTGGTCAACAGGATAATACCTCTGTAAAAATTGCAAGTTTATCTACAGGTAGCGGTAGTATTACGACAAGGGATTGGACCGATTCTGCCGGTGGTGAAAGTGCTTTTTTGGCATTTGACCCAGATAACCCAAGGTATGTTATGGGCGGTCAATATTTAGGTACTGTTGAGGTAATGGATATGGTGTCAAAATCGGCTACCCAAATTATGCAAGCGCCTATTCAGTATTTAGGTCGCGAGGCTAGGGACATGAAATACTTGTTCAATTGGAACGCCCCAATTATAGCTTCGGTACATGAACCTGGAACTTTTTATCATGGTGCCCAATATGTTTTTAAAACTACGGATATGGGTAAAACCTGGGATATTATTTCGCCAGACCTTACGCGTGATATCGATGCAAAACAAGGAAATGGTGGAGGTCCGTATACCAATGAAGCTGTTGGTGCGGAAAATTACGGTACGTTGGCATATATCTTGGAATCCCCACACGAAAAAGGATATATATGGACCGGAAGTGATGACGGATTGGTGCATTTGACCAAAAACGGTGGCGAAACTTGGGAGAACGTTACCCCTAAAGGGTTAAAGGAATGTTTGATCAATGCCATTGAAGTTTCTCCGCATGATCCGGCTACGGCTTATATTGCTACCACAAGGTATAAGTTTAATGACTACACGCCTGGTTTCTATAAAACAACCAATTATGGCAAAACATGGACGGCAATAAACTCCGGGATTCCGCACGGCGCATTTACCCGGGTAGTTCGTGAAGATGAGTTTAAGAAAGACCTGTTATATGCAGGTACCGAAAAAGGAATATATGCATCATGGAACGGAGGTAAATCTTGGGAGCCTTTTCAATTGAATTTGCCAAAAACCCCTATTACCGATTTAAAAGTTCATAAAGGTGATTTAGTAGTGGCTACTTCTGGACGCTCGTTTTGGATTTTGGATGATATCATTGCCTTAGGTCAATATCAGCCATCTAAAAAAGGACTTCAGATGCTTAAGCCAAAAGAAGCTTATAACGGTTCTTGGGGCAGTCCTTTAAATGGTGATTCTTCAAAATTTACGGGCAGTGATCCTTTTGAAGGTATCAATCCTGCAAATGGTGTGGTATTGTATTATGAGCTTCCAAATTTAAAAGATAGTACGGCTATAACTTTGGAAATCACAGATGCTAAGGGAAAAATAATCAGAACCATTAGTTCCGAAAAAGATCCTTCTTACAAGCCTCATAATGGTGGTGGCGCTCCACCGGCACCGGTTTTAAGTAAAAATGAAGGTTTAAACCGTTTTGTTTGGGATATGAAATATCCTATCATGCCAGGTATACCAGATGTCTATATTGAAGCTGGGTTTTCAGGTCATAAGGTTTCTCCTGGTAGCTACACGTTTACGTTAAATGTTGATGGTCAAAAAGTGACTACTACGGGTATTATAAAAGAATTGCCTACCTATGAAACAAAACCTGGACAGTATGAAGAGTTCGATGTATTTATGACCGCTGCCGAAGCAGAATTGACCGTAATGCACAATATGGTCAATCAATTATATGCTGCTCAAAAAGAGTTGACCGCAATTTTAAAGAAAGTAACGGATCCAACAGTGAAATCTGCCGGTGAAAAACTATTGGCCGATATGAAAGCCTGGGATACTGAAATGGTGCAACGTAAATCCCAAGCTTATGATGATGTGGAGAACTTCCCTAATAAATTTACGGCTGAATATCTGTTCATGATCAACCAGACCAATAGCAGTATCCCCAGGTTGAATAAGTCTAGTATAGACAGAAAGACTGAATTAGACGCGCAATGGACGGGTCTAAAAGCTAGGGGAACTCAATTAAAGGATACGGCAATACCTAATTATAATAAAACCCTGTGGGATGCAGGAATTGGGGCAATAAGATTATAAAATACATTCAATCGACTTTTACTAACTTTGAATTTCTATAAGACTAGAAAAGAGAATTGAGCTTGAACTTGAGTTTTGCATTTGAACTTGTTTCTTGCTTCTTGAACTTGAGTTTGTTTTTATAATCCTATGTCAGAATATTACAATTATATAAAGTCCTTGCATCTCATCTTTGTAATCACATGGTTTGCAGGACTTTTTTATATACCTAGGTTATTTATTTACCACATTGAGGCGAATGCTAAACCATCACCTGAAAAAGAGATTCTTTCCAAACAGTTGAAGTTGATGACCAAACGCTTGTGGTATATTATTACATGGCCATCGGCGGTATTGGCAGTGTTCTTTGCTATTTGGTTGCTGGTCATTTATCCAGGATGGTTATCACAGCCTTGGATGCATGTTAAACTAGGTTTCGTGGTCCTATTGATTTTATATCACTTCAAAAACCATCAGATTTTCAAGAAGTTTCAACGCGATGATATTCACTATACTTCTAAATTTATGCGAATATGGAATGAAGGTGCTACGTTGATTTTGTTCGCCATTGTATTCTTGGTGATTTTAAAGAGTTCTTTTAATTGGATTTTCGGAGTAATAGGTATTATCGTTTTAGGTATCCTTTTAATGCTGGGCATAAGATTATACAAAAGGATTAGAAGTAAGAATCCAAATGCATAGAGCCATCACATTAACTTTTTTTAATATTAGTATAATTGATTTTAACACGTCCCCATAGATTTATTGCAGATCTTTGACTTTAAAGAAGTATATGAGAAATTTAATGGTAGTAGGGTTTGTGATTCTCTTTGTACAGTTCTCTAAAGCACAAACAGACAACTTAAAATGGCTAGATATTGAACTATCTAATTATGAATATCCTTATGAAGTTTCGGTTTTAAACTTAAAGGTTCAAGATCAAGATTTACAAATGTCCTATATGGATGTAAAACCTAGTCAGTATAACGGAAAAAACATTGTCCTTTTACATGGCAAGAATTTTAATGGAGCGTATTGGGAGACAACCATAAAGGCATTGACAAAAGAAGGGTACCGAGTTATAGTACCTGATCAAATCGGTTTTGGAAAGTCTACCAAACCTCTACATTTTCATTATACTTTTCAACAATTGGCACGTAATACAAAAGAGTTATTAGATACCTTAAACATAGATAAAACGGTAATTTTAGGTCATTCTATGGGTGGTATGCTAGCAACTAGATTTGCATTAATGTACCCGGAAACAACAGAGAAATTAGTTTTGGAAAACCCTATAGGACTTGAAGATTGGAAATTAAAAGTACCTTATAAACCAGTTGAATGGTGGTATGCCAATGAGCTTAAAAAAAGCTATGAAGGCATTAAAAATTACCAATTGGTAAATTATTATGATAATAAGTGGAAAGAAGATTACGATCAATGGGTTAATTTATTAGCCGGGTGGACTTTAAATTCTGATTATAAAAGAATTGCGTGGAATGCCGCTCTTACTTATGACATGATTTTTACTCAACCTGTAGTGTATGAATTTGAAAAGATTAAAGTTCCTACGCTTTTGATAATTGGAACAAGAGATCGTACGGCACTTGGCAAACCATTGGTTTCTGAAGAAGTAAGAAAAACTATGGGTTTATATGATACGTTGGGAAAAACAACAAAACAGAAAATTAAAAACGCTCAATTAGTTGAAATCGAAAATATTGGTCACTTACCACATATTGAGAAGTTTGAAAGTTTTATTGATCCGTTGATCAAGTTCATGAAAGAATAACGGTTTACTTTTGTTCATTACCAATTGAAGGTAAATAAATACACGTGTTGATGATTAGTTTCTTCACCTTAAGAAGTAAGATTCTTTTTGGCTTGTTTTGCAGCAATTTTTGCTTTTGGTAGTATGAGCTTAAAAGTGGTTCCTTTTCCTTTACCTTTTGACTCTGCGGTAATGGAGCCTCCATGTGATATGGCTATTTTTTTGATCATATAAAGACCAAGACCCGTACCTTCTACATTTTGGTGAAAACGCTCAAAAGGAGTAAACAATTTTTTTAAATCAGTTTTGCTTAGACCTGAACCGTTGTCGTGTACTAGAAAACTATTGGTTTCATCATGCTCTTCATAATCTACGATTATTTTAGGGTTTGGTTGGTCTCCCATGTATTTAACGGCATTATCTAAAAAGTTACCAAAGACTTGAATAATTCTATTACGATCCCCATATATGGGCGGTAAATCATTAGCTATAGTAAGGTTTATATTTTTCTTACCAAGTTTACTTTTAGTAAGATCTCTTGATAAATTTAAAATTTCATTGGTTTTCAGTAATTCGTTCCTATTTTCTATTTTTCCTAACCTGGCAATTTCAGTAATATCAGAAATCAACTCGTTCATGTTATTGCAAGAAACATCTATTAAGTTTAAATACTCTTCTACAAGTGGATGTTCTTCAATGGGCATCTCGGAAGGTATGAGACTTGCAAGCCCTTTAATATTGCTCAACGGACTCTTTAAATCATGGGATACTGCAAAAGTAAATCGCTGTATTTCTTGATTCATTGTTTCTAAATGGTCTGCAGCTTTTACAAGCTTATTTTTTTGGCATTGTAATTCATTAGTTCGCTCGGCTACTTTTAATTCTAACCTTCGTTGGTTTTTTTTGATGGTTCTTAATTTAATATAATGTGCAACATAGAATAACATTAGCAATAAGAAGACCATCAGTAGTTTAAACCACCAAGTTTGCCAATATGGAGGAGTTATTATAAGGGTTTTGCTGATTTCATTAGCTGTCCAAATACCATCTGAATTGGTAGATTTTATTTTTAATGTGTAATTACCAGGGTTTAGATTGGTATAGGTTGCGGTAGGTTTGTTACCTACATAATTCCATTCTTTTTCAAATCCTTCCAAATAGAAAGCATAATTGACACTTTCTGGATGTCTAAAAGTGAGTGCCTTAAAGTCAATATTAATAACAGATTGGTCATAACTAAAAATCAACGTATCTACTTGACTCACATTTTTTTTCAATACTCCAAACTCATCATTGGGCAGAACAGGTTTATTAAAAATCTTTAATCCTGATACAAAAAGAGTAAGCGTGTCTTTTCGCTTTTCAACATCTTTGGCTGTGAAAATGTTAAATCCGTTTATACCACCAAATACATATTCCCCCTTACTTGTGGTTAACGTAGAACTAGCAATAAATTCTTTGGCTTGTAGACCTTCATCAACATCATAATTTAAAAAATCGCCCGAGCAAGTGTCATATCTCGTAACTCCGTTTTCTGTACTTAACCATAAGTGGTTATACGTGTCATCAATAATACCCTTAATAGCATCGTTTCTAAGACCATCTACTTCAGTTATTGGTTTAAACGAGTCGCTTTCAGAATTATATTTGTTCAAGCCACCTTGGGTACCTACCCATATAGTGCCTTCGCTATCTTGAATAATGGTATTGACAAAATTATTACTCAAAGAATTGCTTGTACTATAATGTTTGCTTATCCAGTGATTTTCGTTTTTAGTTAATTTAAACAGTCCCGAATTTAAAGTGCCAATCCATATATGAGCTTCCTTGTCTTCAAAGATTTGATAAATTGATTTTACTTCAGCACCATCTATATCCGATATTAGTTTAATGTTTTCATGAGTGTTGGTTTCAGCGTCAAATACCTGCACTCCCGCAAAATAGTTTATGATCCAAATGCGCCCTCTTTTATCTTTTAAAAAATCGACTATAATGTTCGAGTTTAAAAACGAGTTTTCCGTATTGAGTTCCTTGTATTTCTTGGTTTTGGTATTGAATATGGTAATTCCATTGGTCCAAGTGCCAAGCCACAATTCATCTTCTTTATTCTGTAGTATAGATAGCACAACATCAGAATTCAATGTTTTGTTCTTTAATGAATAATGTTCAAAGGTGTCGGTGGTCCTTTTCCAATAATTGAGTCCTCCACCATCTGTGCCGATCCATAGATTGCCTTTAGGGTCTTCAATAAAACAATTGACCAATTTGTTGCTTAGCGATTTGGAGTTAAACGGATCTGTATTGATATGTTTGAACTTAAAATACTCAGGATCATAAAAATTGAGACCACTTTTATAGGGTGCTACCCACATAACGCCATTTCGGGTGCATAATAGTGACCAAATTGAATTTCCGGAAATTGAGCTGGGTTTAGAAACATTATACTCTAAATGTCTTTTAAACTCAAGCTCGTTAGAGTATATATATAGCCCATTGTTTTCAGTGCCTATCCAAAAGTCGTTATTTAAATTTTTAGCTAGTGAACGAATGCTAAATCCGGGACTAACCGGTTTTCTTTCCTTTTCAATTTCAGATGTAAGACTAACGTTTAGGCGAATTAATGAACCATTATTTGTTCCAAGTAATAACGTATTGTCATCAAGGACAATGGTAGAAATTATGTTTTCTATTTCTTGAACTTCGTTTAGAATTTCTAAATCGTTATTGGTGACAATGATATTGTATGATGAAATAATGAGCACTCTGTTGGCATCTAATTGCGCAATTTTGATAATTCTGTTTATTCTTGGGTTCGCAATATCCAAGTTATTATTTACCGGTAAATGCTTGAGGTTTCCGGTATTTTCATCGTATTTATAAATACCAGAAGATTCTGTGCCTAGCCATAAATTTCCATTTATTCTTTTAACCGATTGAAAACTGTGGTCTTTAATTTGTAGACCTTCATTTTTAAAAGGAAAAGGTGCTACGATATTTAAACTGCGGTTGAATACGTTTAAGCCTTGGTTGGTACCTATCAATAAATTTTCATCGTCTTCGTAAAGCTCAACTATATATTCATGACTAAGCCCTGTTTTGCCATCGGAACTCTTTGTGAAAATTTCAAAATCTTTACCATCGTATTTGTTTAATCCGTTACGCGTACCCACCCAGATAAAACCATACTTGTCTTCTAATAGCACAGTAGAAGAACTTTGTGACATGCCGTCTTGAATATGATGAAATTTTAGGGGTTCTAAATTTTGGGTATACGCATTCAAAGAGGATAGAACCAATAATATAAAGGCAAGATTTTTAGAAAAAGTATTGAAAATCATATAGGACCTTTATAGGTATACTAAGAGTTAACGTAATTAAATATAAGAAATTACTTTCAAAATTAACAAAATGT
This sequence comes from Maribacter sp. HS, assembly GCF_048059195.1. Taxonomy (NCBI): domain Bacteria; kingdom Pseudomonadati; phylum Bacteroidota; class Flavobacteriia; order Flavobacteriales; family Flavobacteriaceae; genus Maribacter; species Maribacter sp. HS. The sequence continues at coordinate 1,138,409 of NZ_JAYLVV010000002.1, read as the reverse complement.
ATTTTGTGTGCTCCTATTTGATAATTTGAGTAGTAGTGATGTAGTTTTTGTAAAATGGGCTACGCATTTAATAAGATAGCTGCTCTTAAATAAATGCTTTTATCTTATGAAAGTAGGTTCAACAACGCAATTAGTGCATTTTGGTGCGATATTTGCTAACTTTAAACGAAATAACGAAAGCTTGTTAACAAGGGTATCTTTACGGTCGCGCATTTTCTTATCCATGATTTTTTTGGTGCTGATTGCATCTGTGTTGATTGCGGGTGTTACTGTGTATCAATATCGCGAACAATCAAAGGATTATCATGAAAATAGAATGGAGCGTAAAGAGGAACAAATACGTCAAAGTATAGACCTTGCCATTCAGAAAACAACGTATCCGGTTACCACCGAGAATCTAGATTTAATTTTTAAAAATGAAATCTATGAGATTGCCGTTGTTCAAAACATGAACTTTAATATCTATAGTTTGGAAGGCGAGCTAATTAAGAGTTCTAGGCCCAAGTTTGCCAATGATTCTATTTCTATGTGCCTAGATGCTGAGGTACTTAATAAGCTAGAAATAAGTCCCAATAAACGTTATGTCATGGAAAATGCTTTGGCGGGAGATAAGTATCAAGCTTCATTCACCTATATAGCGGATCAAAAGTTTAAACCAATTGGTATTTTAAACTTGCCGTATTTTGAAGATAACTCGTTTAACGATTATGAGTTGAAAGAATTTTTGTTTCGTTTATCTGGGGTTTATCTGCTAATGCTATTAATGGCAATATCTTTTGCTTTTTTCATTTCGAAGTATATAACTCGTTCACTGGAGACCATTTCAACCATGATGGGAAAAACCGAGTTAAGTAAACAGAACAAGAAAATTTACTTGGATAATCCGGGTGAAGAAATAGAAAAACTAATTTCTGCATACAATGGAATGATTGATGAATTGGGGCAAAGTGCGGTTAAATTGGCTCGTAGCGAACGTGAACAGGCATGGCGGGAAATGGCCAAGCAAGTGGCACATGAAATTAAGAACCCACTTACGCCTATGCGACTGAGCGTGCAGAGTTTTGAACGAAAGTTTGATCCCAATGATCCAGATATACATCAAAAAGTAAAAGAATACTCCAATACTTTAATTCAGCAAATAGATACCATGAGCAGTATAGCATCTGCATTCTCAAATTTTGCAGAAATGCCGGCGCAGCAAAATGAGACATTGAATGTGGTTAAAATCGTGAAATTAGCTTTGGATATATTTAATGAAGACTATATTCATTTTATTGCCGATGAAGAGGAAATTATTGCGAAATTGGATCGTACCCAACTTATTAGAGTGGTTACTAATTTGGTAAAAAATGCTATACAGGCAGTGCCAGATGTAGAATCTCCAAGAGTATTGGTAACGGTAGCATCTGAGGGTAATATGGTAAAATTATCTGTGGCAGATAATGGTCATGGTATAGAGAAAGATAATGAAGACAAAATATTTGAACCAAAATTTACTACTAAAACCAGTGGTATGGGCCTAGGTCTTGGCATGGTTAAAAATATAGTGGAAACGTATAAAGGCACCATTAAGTTTACTTCGCAATTAGGTAAGGGTACGGTGTTCTGTGTAAAATTCCCTAAAGAAAATGTATAATTCAACAACTTAATAAAAATGGCATACGAAACAATATTAATTGAAAAAGAAGCAACAACGGCAATTGTAACTATTAATCGCCCTAAAAAATTAAATGCTTTAAATAAGGAGACCATTGGGGAGTTACATGATGCTTTCAAAGATTTGCAAAAAGATAAGGATGTCAAAGCCATAATTTTGACCGGAAGCGGTGAAAAAGCATTTGTAGCGGGTGCCGATATTTCTGAATTTGCAGATTTCGATGTTAAAGAAGGAAAAAAATTGGCGGCCAAAGGTCAAAAACAATTATTTGATTTTGTTGAAGGCTTATCTACACCTGTTATTGCTGCGGTCAACGGTTTTGCTCTAGGTGGCGGATTAGAGCTTGCAATGGCTTGCCATTTTAGAGTGGCCAGTGATAATGCCAAAATGGGACTGCCAGAGGTTTCTTTAGGATTAATACCTGGGTACGGTGGTACGCAACGTTTGCCTCAATTGGTGGGTAAGGGTAGGGCAATGGAAATGATCATGACCGCGGGCATGATCACTGCAGATCAAGCTAAAGCTTACGGGCTTGTAAACCATGTGACTACACAAGAAGAACTATTACCGCTATGCCATAAGATAATAGCAAAGATCACCAATAATTCCTCTGTAGCCATTGCTCATGCAATAAAAGCGGTAAATGCTGGTTTTAAGAATACTGTAAATGGTTATGAGCAGGAAATTGAGGCTTTTGGTGACTGTTTTGGAACAGATGATTTTACCGAAGGTACTACCGCATTTTTGGAAAAAAGAAAAGCTGAGTTTCCGGGTTCATGACATAAACCAAACTGGTTATGTTAAAACGTAGCGTATTCTTATTTTTGTTCATTACCAATGTACTAGCTTCTTTAGCACAAGAAGAATTGGTTACCTATACCATTGGGGAAAAATTTCATGACAAGTACAGATATTCCAATATGCTGGCAATTGCTGATGACGGCAATGAAGGTACCGTTGTGGTACGTGCATATTATACCGGTATAGTTTTAAAGCCTAAAGGTTATTTTATTGAACATTACAATAAAGATCTTGAATTGGTTTCTGAGTATAATTATAAGCTTAAGGGTGCTAATTTTATAGATGCCTATGTCCGTAATGGACAGGTTTATCTATTATTTTTAGAGTATAATTATAATAACAGAAGCTACCAATACGAAGTACATAGGAGTCCGTTTTCCCAATTTCAATTTACCAAAGAGACCATTTTATCCATTGCTTCTGAACCTGTAGAGCAACCTTTAGATAGAAATTTCTATAACCGAAATTTTTCATCGGGTTTTACAACTTCCATTTTGTTTAATGATGATAAATCGGCATTCGCAATAACTACGCATTATAAAAAGAGAAAAGTTGACCAGCATACCATCTATGCCTTTAATGCCAATTTGAATAAGCTCTTTGAGCATGATTTCTCTGATGAGGTAGAAGAAAAAAATTACGCTTTTGAAAACGTAGTTTTTTCAAAAGATATGCAAAATGTGTATTTGGTAGGTAAGGCATACTTTAAGAAAAAACGCTTTAACGCTACCGAACGTAAATTTCAGTATGAAATGGTAAGGGTTTCCAGCAGCGGAAGAAGTTTACAGTCTTTTTATACCCCAGGGAAATTTCCAGAGGCATTAAAACCTATATTTAAAGGAGGTGAATTACTGTGTATAGGATTTTATGCGGATAGAAAGGATAATAGGTATAACGGCATTTCCTATTTTAATTTAGACCCTAGGTCGCTTACTTTAAAGACAGAAAAATTCAATGCCTTCTCAGAACAGTTTATGTTGGATAAATTTGGAAGGGAAGATGATAAAGCTATTAAAAACTTGGTGTTTAAAGGGATGGATATCACATCTGAAGGTAATATCCTGTTCAATGCAGAAGAATATTTTACCAGTAACAGCGTACAATCGAATTCGAGCGGTGGTAGGGTGATGGTTACTAGGTATCATCATAACGATATTATAAGTGCAAAACTTAGCGCCACTGGTGACTTAGTCTGGGCAAGAAATATAAACAAAACAGAAGTGACGCAAGGTGATGGTGCTTATGCTTCTTACAGTGCCTACACTAAGAATAATAACACGTATTTCTTTATAAGCACATCAGCTGAAAATCCACAGCAATTAAGTGATGACCGTATTATGTTTAAGCAAGGGTTGAGTAGAAATAGAAATGTATTTTTAATTCGTTTGGATGAAAACGGACATATGAAGTATAATAAGGTTATTGATGATACTGAAGCACGTTTGCCGTTAATGGTTTCTGCACCATATATTGATCGTCAAAAAGATGAATTAATGTTCTATGCCAAAAGGGGAACAAAAAAGCAACTGGTTCAAGTAGGTGTTAAATAAAATTGTAATTAGGATTTAATCCATAATTTTGGATTAAATCCTAATTAATGAAATCAGACTTTTCTATAAAAGGTAGAGGCGCCCAAAAGAATACCTTAAATAAGTTTTCAGCATACAACTACGAAACTAGGGACGATTTTCTTGAATTTTGCCGTCTTGAAGGTGAAATTGCCGATAACAATAAGACGCAATACATACCTGTTTTCCCAAAAACAATAGTGAATAAAGTAACTAGCCCAGATGTGGGTATGAGTTATTCTATGAACATGTACCAAGGTTGTGAGCATGGTTGTATTTACTGTTACGCTAGAAATGCACATGAATTTTGGGGCTATAGTGCAGGTTTGGATTTTGAACGTAAGATTTTGGTAAAGCATAATGCGCCAAAATTGTTAGAAGAGAAATTAAAAAGTAAAAGTTGGAAGGCATGTACCATTGTGCTTTCAGGAAATACAGATTGCTACCAACCTGCGGAACAAGAGTTTCAATTAACCCGTAAATGCTTAGAGATTTTCTTGAAGTACAGGCATCCAGTGGGAATTATTACTAAGAATGCATTGATTTTGCGCGATTTGGATATTCTAAGGAAATTAAACGAGCATGGTTTAATTGGTGTAAACATATCGGTTACATCTTTATCTGAAGAAACCAGAAGGATATTAGAACCAAGGACTACCACCATTAAAAAGAGGTTAGAGGCTATTAAAGTTTTATCTGACAATGGCATTCCGGTAAATGCTATGTTGGCTCCGATCATACCTGGCATCAATAGTCATGAAATTTTAAATTTAGCTAAGACAGTTGCGCACCATGGGGCATTATCAATGGCCTTTACCGTGGTTAGATTAAATGGAGCCATTGGTCATATTTTTACCGATTGGATTCGTAAAACACTTCCGAATAAAGCAGACAAGGTTTTGCACCAAATTGAGGAGTGTCATGGAGGAAGTTTAAATGATAGCAGATTTGGTATCCGAAGTAAAGGAGAAGGTAAAATTGCTACTCAAATTCATGATATGGTAAGTTTGGCAAAACGAACCTATTTTAAAAACAGCACTTTCCCAAAATTAAATACTGATTTGCACGCATCATATAAAGATGGTCAATTGAAATTATTTTAAAATTTTTCTGCAATTGCTGAAAATCCCAAGGAAAATATAATTAGATAAAAATGGTAATGTTTTTTACATCCATTGGGTTGAAATGTTTCAATTTTATTTGAAATAGATATTTCCCAAATAAATGGTATAACCGCATGAAAATGAGTAAAATATTGTTATTAAGTCAAAAATTTATGGTTTTAAATTAGTGTGCTAAGTAAAAAAATCGTGGTAAAGTTTAAGGTAGAAAAAATCTTTAAAAACTTTTGTTAAAATAAGATCTAAAAGATGATTCTAAGCGTAGATAGGGAGAATGAAATAAATATTAGAACCATTTATGAAAACCAAGAACACTACCATAAAAAATATGAAAACCGTAAACAACAAAACCGAAAAGAAAACTAAGAAGTCTTTCTTTTCCAAAATTGCCAACCAAATAGAAAATGCCAATGCATGGGGTGTTTTTGTAATGGGCAGCACATTTGTATTAATGTTTGGATCTGCTTATTTGGCTTATATATTACAGAGCGATTTTTCAGACTTACATTTAGAACGCAGAAGTAGCTTAATAGGATTTATTTTTATGATCGTTGCTGCGGCCTTCTTTGTATTCAAGTTAAGTTTTTTCATCTATACTTTTGTCCGTTTTTTAAAGTACAAGGCTATACCTTCAGTTTCAGATGATGAACTGCCTACGGTAACCGTTATTGTACCGGCTTATAATGAAGGAAAACAAGTTTGGGCCACCTTAAAAAGTTTGGCAGATAGTGACTACCCAGAGCATAAAGTGCAATTATTGGCAATTGATGATGGTAGTAAAGATGACACTTGGAACTGGATGCAAGAGGCAAAAAAAGAATTAGGTGACAGGGTTTCTATTTGTCAACAGCCTAAGAATATGGGTAAACGTCATGCACTTTACAGAGGCTTTAAAGAAGGTACAGGTGAAATTTTCGTTACTGTGGACAGTGACTCTATAGTTGATCCAGATACTTTAAGAAATTTAGTTAGTCCGTTCATCGTTGATGAAAACTGTGGTGCGGTTGCAGGTAATATTCGTGTTTTAAATAACAAGAAAGAAATTTTACCTAAAATGTTAGATGTAAGTTTTGCACTTAGTTTTGAGTTTGTACGTTCTTCCGAAAGTACTTTAAATTCAGTCTTGTGTACTCCAGGAGCTTTGGCAGCTTATAGAGCTACTGCGGTATTTGGTTGCTTAGATGAGTGGATCAACCAAACCTTTATGGGGCAGCCTTCTGATATTGGTGAAGATAGAGCTATGACCAATATGATTTTAAAGCAAGGTTTTCACGTATTGTTTCAAAGAAATGCTTTTGCTTATACCAATGTTCCTGAAAAATACAAGGGTCTGTATAAGATGTTCATTAGATGGGGTAGAAGTAATGTTCGTGAGAATATTCAAATGTCTAAATATGTATTTACGAACTTTAGAAAAGGACCAAAAGCAGGTACCAGATTATTATTCTTCAGCCAGTTTTCAAGAATTGTATTGTGTTACCCATTTGTACTGTTCATGTTAGTTTTTGTTTTCACGCATCCGTTGTTGTTCTTAAGCTCAACGTTCTTAAGTATTTTGGTACTGTCAACATTCCCGGTAATATTTTACGCAAAAAGATATACGTTCTCAGAATCTTTCTGGGCATATTCTTACAGTGTTCTATATACTTTTGGTCTGTTTTGGATTACCCCTTATGCTATTGCAACGGCAAGTAGAAGAGGTTGGTTAACAAGAGAGTTGCCCCAGAAATAAATAATACAGAAAATATTAAGGGTCTCAATTTCAATTGAGACCCTTTTTTTATGACTTAAAATTTTAGATATGATTCGGTAAAGGCTAGCTTAAATTTTTAAGAGGACTCCACTCTTGGTAAAATTGTTCTAGAAAGTCTATCATATATTGGTGTCTTTGCTGGGCCAATCGCTTTCCGGTTGCGGTGTTCATTTTATCTTTAAGTAATAATAGTTTTTCGTAGAAGTGATTTAGAGTAGGCGCTTTTGACTTTTTATACTCCTCTTTACTCATTTCCAAGTTAGGAGGTATACTGGGGTCATAAAGGGCTCTATTTTTAAACCCACCATAATTAAAGGCTCTTGCAATACCTATGGCGCCAATAGCATCTAAGCGATCGGCATCTTGTACTACCTGAAGTTCTTTTGACGTAAATAGTTTTTTCTTCATTTTACCATCATTTAGACCAGCCTTAAAAGAACTATATTTAATGATATTGGTGACGTGGTTAATGGTTCTTTTGGGAACTTTTAGACTTAACAAAAAGTTCTCTGCCATCTTTGGCCCTAAAGATTCATCACCATCATTAAATTTGGCGTCTGCAATATCATGAAGTAAGGCACCAAGGCTTACCACCAATAAATTTACGTCTTCCTCTTTAGCAATAAGCATGGTATTATTGAAAACACGTTCAATATGGAACCAATCATGACCTCCCTCGGCATTTTTTAGTGTTTCTTTGACGAAAATGATAGTTTCTTCTACGATTTCTGAGTTGGTCATTTAAAGGAGTTTATACCGCTTACTACGGATGCTTCAATTTGTGTTATTAGTTCATCAAGATTACCCTTGTTCTCTATGGGTTGTTGTACCTCTAAACGTACCTTGGAACCTAATCCCATAGGAAATTGACCGAATCTTACCAGCTTCCATGAATTATTGATGCTTATGGGAACGATCAAAGCTGAAGGCGCTTTTTTAAGAAGCATTTTAAGTCCCATAGGTTTAAACGGTTTTGGGTGCCCATCCCTACTTCTGGTACCTTCAGGAAAAATTACCGCACTTCTATTATGTTTTTCAATGTACGATCCAAGTTTGCCTATCTCCATAATAGCGGATTTCCCATCCTTTCTATCTATAAGAACAGAACCACCATGAACAAGATTGAAGGAAACGCTTGGTATACCTTTACCCAATTCTTTTTTACTGACAAACTTTGGGTGGTGTTTGCGCATGTACCAAATCAACGGGGGTATGTCATACATACTTTGGTGATTGGTTACAATTATTAAAGGCCTGTTTGTAGGAAGATCGTATTTGTTGGTGAATTTATACGTAGTCCCTAAAATATTAGTGCTTCGCATTAAAAAGAAATTCAGCTTGCTAACAACAGGCTTTAGTCCATTGTACCCAAAAACTTTAAAACCAAACCATTGAATGGGGTGAAAAATAAGAAGACATAGCCCAAAAGCTATGAAAAAAAAGGGGGTTATTATATATGAAAGCAGTTTCTGCATCTTACAAAAATAAAAAACCGCTCAATTAGAGCGGTTTTTTAATACTATTATTTTACTTAAATAGAGTCTAAGACCATAGTTTTAGCAAAACTCATCATAAGCTTGTGCTAAATTTTGAGCGATCATTTCAGCTGGTCTACCTTCAATATGGTGACGTTCGATCATGTGAACCAATTCTCCATTTTTGAACAAAGCCATTGATGGCGATGATGGAGGAAAAGGGATCATTAAATTTCTTGCTGCATCAACCGCTTCTTTATCAACACCGGCAAATACCGTTACGGCATGATCAGGTCTTTTACTGTTCTGCAAGCTCATTTTGGCCGCAGGTCTTGCATTGGCAGCTGCGCAACCACAAACAGAGTTTACAACAACTAAAGTTGTTCCTTCTTTGTTAATGGCATCGGTAACTGCATCTGCAGTATATAATTCTTCAAATCCGGCAGAGGCCAGATCATCTCTCATTGGTTTAACTAATTCCGCAGGGTACATATTCTTAATTTTTTAATTAATTGTTACAAAGATAATCAATTAGTCGTAGGACTGCTTTATACCTTAACGTTTCATTGGCCATACTTTCTATTCGTAATATTTTATCTTTGGCAAAATTGAGCATACGAAAATGATTAAATGGTTAGGGGCCGTAATTGGTTTTTCTTTTAGAGGGTTATCTGGAGCAATTTTAGGCTTCTTTGCCGGCAGTATTATAGATAACTTTTTTGGGTCTAGTAAGGGCAGTGCACGTAGCGTTTTTGAAGATTATACCAGACCAAATGTTACGGCTGCAGATTTTGAATTGAACTTGTTGTCTTTATGTTCTATAGTTATAAAGGCAGACGGACAAGTAAGCCAATCAGAAATGGACTATGTACGTCAGTACTTTGTAAGCACTTATGGGAAGGATAAGGCAAATGCCATTTTTAGGAGATTCAATGAAATCAATAAAAAAGGGCAGATATCCGCACAAAACGTGTGTACATTTTTGGCACAACGTACCCGCTATGAGGTTAGATTGCAATTATTACATTTTTTATTTGGTATAGCACAATCAGATGGCAACATTAGTAATCCTGAAATTCAAAAAATAAGGGAGATTGCAGGTTACCTTAGGGTATCATTGAACGAGTTTGAAAGTATTAAAGCCATGTTCGTGAAATCTGCTAACAATGCTTATAAAATTCTTGATGTGCCTAAAACTGCTACTGATGCCGAGGTGAAAAAGGCGTACAGGCAAATGGCAAAAAAATACCATCCGGATAGGGTCAATACTCAAGATGAAGCTATTAAGAAAGGTGCTGAAGAGAAATTTAAACAAGTACAAGAGGCTTACGAAACTATACAAAAGGAACGCGGATTAAATTAGTTTGAACAGATAATATAAAAGTGCAATGCAAGAATTTTGGTTTTATATAAAATTAGGTTTGCAACATGTATTGGATATCAATGCATATGACCATATCCTTTTTTTGACGGCGATGGCGCTGCCATTTACGTTTAAAAGCTGGAAAAACGTATTATGGTTGGCAACCGTTTTTACGGTAACCCACTGTTTAGCTTTGGTTTTCTCGGTTTATGAGATTATGGTAGTAGATGCTACCTGGATAGAGTTTTTAATACCTGTAACCATTTTAGCAACCGCGTTGTTCAATATAGTAGATGTATTGTTGCTTAAAGAAAATAGAACAATTTGGTTTCATATGTTGGCAACTGGTTTTTTTGGCTTGGTTCATGGTTTTGGCTTTTCCAACTACTTTAAGATGATGATTATGGGTGAAGAAGATAAGCTTGCACCTTTACTGGGTTTTGCTGGTGGAATAGAATTATCTCAAGTGGTTATTGTTTTGTTGGTATTGGTCCTAGCTTTTGTTGTCCAAACACTAATGAATGTAAAACAGCGTGTTTTTATATTGGTAGGCAGTATTGTTGTGATACTGATAACCTTACCGTTGTTATATGAAACATTTCCTTTTTAGATTGTTAAAGTTTAGCCTAACATAATGTTGTTACTGTTCAAAGCAGGTAACTTAGGGTTATGCGCTTTTATAAAGCTCACCGTTCATGAAAAAAGAAAAACAATTAAAATACGATAGGGCCTATTTAAGAATGGCCACGGAATGGGGAAAATTATCGTCATGTAAAAGAAAACAAGTAGGTGCAATTATCGTTAAGGATAGAATGATCATATCTGATGGTTATAACGGTACCCCTACCGGTTTTGAAAATTATTGTGAAGATGAAGATGGGTATACCAAGTGGTATGTTTTGCATGCAGAGGCCAATGCCATTCTTAAGGTTGCCAGTTCAACACAATCCTGCCAAGGGGCTACTTTGTACATTACTTTATCTCCCTGTAGAGAATGTAGTAAACTAATTCATCAGTCTGGCATTAAACGTGTAGTGTATCAAGTTGGTTATAAAGATGATTCGGGATTAAAATTTTTAGAGAAAGCTGGGGTTGAAATAGAACATATGCCAGAAATAAATGTGACAAACTAACGTTAACACTAATGATGAATAAAAAATACAGTGCTCTTTTTCCTTTAATTATCGCTTCTGCTCTTGCATTAGGGTTTTTTATTGGTGGAAAACTGAATTTTAATGATTCTCCCGAAAGACTATTCTCTACCAATTCTAAAAAAGATAAATTAAACAGACTTATAGATTACATTGATTACGAATACGTAGACGATGTAAATACAGATAGTATAGTCGATGTTACCGTGAATAGTATCCTAGAAAAATTAGATCCCCATTCGGTCTATATTTCAGAAAAGGAAATGTCTAGCGTGGCAGACAATATGAAAGGTGATTTTGTTGGTATAGGTATTAATTTTTATACTTATCATGATACCATTGCAGTAATCAGAACCGTTAAGGATGGTCCTAGCCATGCAAAGGGAATTTTACCTGGCGATCGTATTTTAATGGCTGATGAAGACACGCTTTACGGTCATGATTTTCCTAGTGAAGTTATTGTGGACAAGCTAAAAGGAAGAGAAGGTACTTCGGTTGACCTTACTGTCTTTAGAAAGTCTGAAAATAGAACGTTTAACGTTAAAGTAAAACGTGGTATAGTGCCTTTAAAAAGTGTAGATGCCTTCTACATGTTAACAAAGGATATGGGCTATATTAAAGTGAATCGTTTTGCTGAGTCTACCTATAAAGAATTTAAAGATGCTTTAGGAAAATTACAAAAACGGGGTGCCCGCAAGTTGGTTCTTGATCTAAGGGATAATCCAGGCGGTTATTTGGGTATGGCAGAAGAAATGGCGGACGAGTTCTTGGAAGATGGTAAACTGATCTTGTTTACTAAGAATAAGAAGGGAAAGATCAGTAAAAGTTTCGCAACTGACGAAGGTAGTTTTGAAGATAAGCCTATTTATGTTTTGATCAACGAAAGATCTGCTTCGGCTAGTGAAATTGTTGCCGGCGCTTTACAAGATAATGATATAGGTACCATTGTTGGTCGTCGTTCTTTTGGTAAAGGTTTGGTACAGCGAGAAATGGCTTTAGGCGATGGTTCTGCAGTTAGACTGACCGTTTCTAGATATTACACCCCAACGGGTAGAAGTATTCAAAAAACGTACGCAAATGGCACCAAAGATTATTATCAGCGTTTTACCGACAGATACCATAGTGGCGAAATGATTTCGGTTGATAGCATAAAAGTGGCAGATTCATTGAAATTTGTAACCCCTAAGGGAAAAGTGGTCTATGGCGGTGGCGGAATAATTCCGGATGTCTTTGTGCCTATCGGTTCAAATGAGGAAGAGGCAGTGGATAGCATGGATAATTTGGGCTTTATTTCATTTTTTGTATTTGAACATTTAGATGAAGATCGTGAACGGTATGCCCAGTATACCCAAGAGGAGTTCGTGAACGATTTTAGGGTAGATGATATCCTTTTTGAAAAGTTTGTGGAGTATTCGGTAGATAGAAATCTAAGAATGAACTTCTATGAGCATGAGAATAGCATTAAACTGTTCTTAAAGGCTAATATTGCAGAACAACTGTTCAATACAAATATACATGCCAAAATTAAGGCAGATGAGGACTTAATGCTGCAGAAAGTATTGGAGTTAGATGGTGGTGGTATTGAACAGCAAGAGTCTGGCGCAATTAAGACCTACAACTAATCTTGGTTCATCTTATCCTGAATCTTCTTGCTGGTTACAAATACCAAAAGTAGTACTATAGCACATAAAGAAGCCATAATGCCGATCAATGCAATGGTACTGTTCTTTTCAAAAGGATCTGCAAAATTTACCAATGTGACATTATAGGCAATTAAAGCAATTGCAATAACTATGAATATAATGGATAACGTCCTGCTCATATAATCTTGTTTTTATAAAAGTACAATCTTCTAACGGTCTAGAAAAGTTGATTAATGTTAGCGGCGAATAATTTAACGGCGATGGCCATAAGAATTACCCCAAAAACCTTTCTAATTACATTAACACCATTTTTGCCTAGCATTTTTTCGATCTTGCCCGATGATTTCAATACTATGAACACGAATATAATATTGACGATAATGGCAACGATTATATTTTCTACATAATATTCAGCTCTTAAAGAAAGTAAAGAGGTCAATGTACCGGCACCCGCAATTAATGGGAAGGCAATGGGTACAACAGATGCACTCTCTGGTTCGTCATCCTTGTATAGGGTAATGCCTAAAATCATCTCAATAGCCAAAAAGAAAATAATAAAAGCTCCCGCAACGGCAAATGAATTTACATCAATACCGATCAAGTTCAATATCTCCTCACCAAGGAACAAAAAGGCTACCATGATCACGGCAGCTACAACAGAAGCTTTTTCAGATTGTATGTGCCCAACCTTTTTGCGTAACCCTATGATAATGGGTATACTGCCTAAAATATCTATTACGGCAAAAAGAACCATGCTAGCTGTAGCAATCTCCCTTAAGTTAAAATGAAATTCCATCTTTCAAATTTTTTGCAAATTTACGTTTTATGTATGCATTTGGATCTTTATTCTTAAAATAATCCATCTCAAAGACTTTTTTAAAATATGTATCTTGCGGCCTTTAAACTAAGCCATGTTTCAATTAGGGAAAACCATAGTATCTGAGGAAATAATAGAGAATGATTTCGTTTGTAATCTTAGCGCCTGTAAGGGTGGTTGTTGCGTAGACGGAGAGGCAGGTGCTCCCGTAGAGGATAGTGAAACGGAAATTATGGTAGATATCTATTCAAAAGTAAAACCTTTTCTAAGACCTGAGGGAATTTCGGTTATTGAAAAAGAAGGAGCTTTTGTTAAGGGAGAAGATGGTGAATGGGAAACTCCGTTAGTAAACGGTAGTGAGTGTGCCTACGTAATTTTTGATGAAAAAAAAGTTGCCAAATGTGGTATTGAAGAGGCTTATAACCAAGGTGTGATCAACTGGAAAAAACCGGTTTCATGTCATTTATATCCTATAAGAGTTCGAGAGTACACAGAATTGACTGCGGTTAATTACCATAAATGGCATATTTGCGACCCTGCTTGCGCCTTGGGTGACGAATTAAAAGTGCCTATTTATAAGTTTGTGAAAGAAGCGTTAATCAGAAAATTTGGTGAGGCTTGGTATAAAGAGTTAGAAGAGGTAGCTACGGACCATCTTAAATAGTAGGTATATAAATTACGATCTGTGTGCCGATCGGATTTGTATCATCATCGAATTTGTCAATGATATCAACGTGGAAATAGTTTTCATAGTCACGGGAGAAATTTGCTAAACGCTCTTTGGTAATATCGATGCCAACAGATTTTCTTTTAAGTACTTTACTGTCTTTTATTCGCTCTGCAGCATCTCTACCTACGCCATTATCGGTTATAACTATCTCTATAAAGCCGTTTTTACCTTTTTTTACTTCTAAGTCAATATTTTTGGCTCCTTCCTTTGAAGATAGTCCGTGCCATAATGCATTTTCTAAAAACGGTTGTAGAATTAGCGATGGAATTTTAATGTTATGAATATCAATGTCGTCTTTTATATGGACGTTGAAGTTGATTTCATTAGAAAACCTAATGTTCTCTATGTTCATATAAAGCTCAACAGTTTCTAGTTCCTCTGCCAGTGAAATCTCGCGTTGGGAAGATGCCTCAAGTATCTTTCTTACCAGTTTTGAAAATTTGTTGAGGTAATGAACGGCATTTTTCTTCTCATTGTTTATGATATATAATTTAATTGAGTTCAGTGAATTGAATAAAAAATGTGGATTCATTTGGCTCCGAAGCATACTTTGTTCCAATGTCAATAGCTTTTTATCTGCATTCAATTGACTCTGGCGATAGAGAATGTATAAAATACCTATCAATAGTATAAGTGATATACCTATGATAATCAACATGGTCTTGTTTTTCTTCAACTTTAAACGAACAGATTCATTCTCTTCTGCAAGACGTTCTAGTTGATTGGCCCTCATTTCAGATTCATATCGTAAAATCATATCATTCACATACCTAAGGTTGAGTGAGCTTGTTATGCGTTCTTCATATTTTTTAAAATCTTTATAGTAACGCATTCCCTTTTGGTAATCGTCACGTTTGATCCATAGTTCAGATAGAAATTTATTTGCTTCTGCTATTTCCGCGTTCAGTTTGTTCGTTTTTGCCAATGCTAAACCAGATTCTAAATTGGTTTCTGCGGCATTATAATCCCCTAAACGAATAAAGGCCCAGCCAAGGTTTATGTAAATGGTAGTAATGAGTTTATTGTCAGCTAAGGAAATTGCTTTCAACAAATTTGATTGTAGAATGTCTATAGCTTCCTGAATTTTACCTTGATGGACATATACATGGGCAATGTTGTAGTTACACGTTATTTTGCCCTTATTAGAGTCCATAATCTCATAATAAACAAGGGATTTTCTGAAGTTTTTTAAAGCGGGCTCCAATTTGCCTTGAGCTTCATAACATTCGCCCAGGTTTTTATGGTTAATGGCCAAGCCCAGTTTATCGTCCAATTCTTTTTCAAGAATCATCGATCTCTCGTACTTTTCTATGGCCAGGTCATACTGCTCAAGCATTTGATAGGTTGCTCCTATATTATTTAAAGACGCTATAATGCTCTTTTTGAGTCCGTCGCTGGGTGTAGCTACAGTTTCAGCCAATTCAAGTGCATTTTGACTATAGTCCAATGAGGACTTAATGGCTTCTGTCCTTGAATATACACTGCTGATCATATTTAGGCTGTAGACCCTAAATTCTATATTGTTTGCTTCAACCGATAATTGGAGTGCGTCTTGGTATAAGGCTAAGGCTTCTTGGTATAGTGCTTGATCACGGTACAATGAACCAAGTTGATTGAGCGCATATACTTGTCCTAAAACATACTTTTTGGTAATTGACCTTTCTTGAATATAACGAAGCGATGTGCTGTCATTACTGTATGGTTTTAGAATATCATTAATTTCTTTACGGGTTTCTGGTACTACCGTTAAAAGGCTGTCCATGTTTTCCTTTAAAACAGTAGATATGTCTTGCGAGTAACCGTAAAAAGACAGCACTAAAGCATAGAGAAGTAAGAATGGAATTTTATACCTAATGATGTACACTATTATTTTAGAAAAGCTTTGAAATGGTTTTTACGGATGTTGACTTACAACATGTCTAAAAAATCTGATTTTTTTTGTCTGGAAACAGGTATTTTATGGTTGGACTTTAATACCACGTAACCATCTGTCTTCAAGAATTCCTTTATTTTATTTAAATTAATGATGTATGAATTATGAATTCTGAAAAATGAATCGGAAGGTAGTAATTCATTTACCTCTTTCAATTTTTTGGTTAACACTATTTTTTGACCATCTGTTAAAAAAATGGTGCTGTAGTTACCATCAGATTCTGCGTATAATATTTCATCGCTTTCTAGAAATAACAATTTGCCGTCGGTATTTAAAGTAATACGCTTATGTATGGCTCTTGAATTATAGTTTAAAAGCACCATTTCCAATTTCTCGACAGAAAAATTGTTATTGTTGAATTTTTTGATCTTTGCAATGGTTTCTTCCAAATCATCGGTATCGATCGGTTTTAATAGATAATCTAGAGCCTGACTCTTAATGGCCTTTAAGGCATATTGGTTATAGGCGGTAGTTATGACAACAGGAAAATTTTTGTTGGTCAGTTTTCTAATGAATTGAAAACCGTCCATTGTGGGCATTTCTATATCTAAGAATAGACAGTCTGGCGTGTGTTTTTCTAAGTAGGTAAGTGCTTCATTTGGATTGGTAAATGAGGCAATTACATTGATTTCATCACTAAAATTAGTGAGCTCCCACGTTAAGCTTTGCAGTGCTTTTATTTCATCATCAACAATTACAGCTTGTAGCATAAGGTTAGGGTATCAAGTTAGAAAGTTATGAAAAATTAAGTTTTTGTATGGTTTTTGAATGCTATTTTGTGTCAATGGATCTAATTTTAGTGTAATCGGTATATTTTGACTAGGTGGCGATTATTTGGATTTATAAATACAAAAAGAAAGAAAAATACTACAAATTATATTTATGAAAATTCTTTTGAATTTTTCATGCTCCGATTATACATAAAAGAGTGCAGATTATACAAAATAGGTGTTTGCTGTTTCAGCTTAAAATTACCTTTAGCCTAGAGTTTCAGTATATTATAAATGAAATTGAAATGAGAAAATGCGGTTATATGTTGGCATTTTTTATTGTAATCTTATTGATTGCATCTCATTTTATGGAAGGTGAAGAGCCAATTAATGAGGGATTGGAAGTAGCTATTGAACTAAAACAAAATAAAGTGACCAGACCATAATTCAAAAACTCAACTAATGATCATGAAGAATAGTTTTCGGTTTGTTGGTAAATTTTTGAAGTTAGTTTGCTTTGGTATTGTACCATTTATGCTATTAAGTGGTGGGTCAAAAGTTGGGGTTACTAATAATAAATTGGATGATGGCACTTGTAGTTTTAACATCATAGGCAGTACTAATTTTCATATAGACGGTTTTGCATCGTTTAAGAGAATTACTGAACCTGATAACTTTGGAAATATTGCAGATAAATTAGTGTTGAGTTTTTCTGATTGTGATACTAACAAGATGCATAATCTGGAAATTGTTATCGCATCGACTAATACTGATGACGTTGGTGTTTCGGTCGGTAAACATAAAATTAAAAACATTCATTGTCTGATCAATAGGTTCAGCGGTGTATATGGTTTTGCCGATTTAAGTGAGGTAGGTGAACTGCCTTTCTTTGTGAAATCTGGTGATGTTATAATAAAGGAAAGTATTTCTAATAAAGTTGATGGAAATTTAGAAGTACAATTAGAAAATGCTAACGGAGAATCTTTGAATGTCAAGGGCTCTTTCAATGCACTAATAAAAGTTTAAAAATAGTACGGTTCTTTATAAGGTAGTGTATGTTGCCTTATATCTAATGTTTGAGCGCCATATAGTATAAATACGATTAGTCGTATGATTACATTCTAAGAAAAGGTTTCGGGGGAACTACCTTTATTAGTTTTGGTGGGCATTTTTCATAATAGAAGCATTAGTGGGGCCGTACATTTTTTATGGAATACACTTACCTGTTTTACCTCTTTTTATAAGCTAGTTTTAATAAACCATTGAGTATGATTTTTTATACTTTTTGGTTTAAAAAAATCATGTTTAAAGTTTACCTAAAATTAATGCTAAGTCCTTATTTCGCAAAGGTTAATGAACACTAGGAGTACAGGTACATTTCAACACACGGTGTTAAAAACTTTGTGGTCAAAATACCTAAACTAACTTTATATTTTCAATGCAATTTTAAATCTTTGTTAGTACCTTCAGAGAAGAAAACTATTTCTTTTTCACTACTAATTTTAAATCTAAATTATATGTCCGCAGCTTTAGAGCCTATTTTGGAGCCAAATGATGATCGCTTTGTTATTTTTCCTATCAAACATGATGATTTATGGGAATGGTATAAAAAATGTGAGGCTTGTTTTTGGACAGCGGAGGAGATTGATCTTCATGAAGATTTAAATGATTGGAATAACAAACTGAATGATGACGAGCGTTATTTTATAAAACATATTCTTGCATTTTTTGCAGCTTCCGATGGTATTGTTAATGAGAATTTGGCTGAAAATTTTGTGAGTGAGGTTCAATATGCCGAAGCAAAGTTCTTTTATGGATTTCAAATAATGATGGAGAATATTCATTCTGAAACCTATTCACTTTTGATAGATACTTATGTAAAAGATGAAAAGGAAAAGAATGTTCTTTTCAAAGCTTTGGAAAATTTTCCAGCAATAAAGAAAAAAGCAGATTGGGCCTTAAATTGGATCGAGTCGCCAAGTTTTGCAGAACGATTAATTGCTTTTGCAGCAGTAGAAGGTATATTTTTCTCCGGTGCCTTCTGTTCCATATTCTGGTTAAAGAAAAGGGGCTTAATGCCAGGTCTAACTTTTTCTAACGAACTTATATCAAGAGATGAAGGCATGCATTGTGATTATGCGGTTCACCTGCATAACAAGCATTTAATGAATAAAGTGCCAAAAGAACGTATTACTCAAATTTTGACCAATGCCCTGGATATTGAGCGTGAGTTTATTACAGAGTCGTTACCGGTTAGTTTAATTGGAATGAACTCTAAATTAATGACGCAGTATTTGGAATTTGTAACAGATAGGTTATTGGTTGAACTTGAATGTGATAGAGTGTACAATGCCTCCAATCCATTTGATTTTATGGATATGATTTCTTTACAAGGTAAAACCAACTTCTTTGAAAAACGTGTTTCTGAATATCAGAAAGCAGGCGTTTTGAACAAGGATAAAGATGATGATTCCCAGAAAATTAGCTTTGATGCTGATTTCTAATTAATGTAGTGCACAATTTTACCAATAGAAGTATACGGGAAAATTGTGTCATCATTTAAAATGTTAAAATTTTAACATTAATAACGTAAATATAATATTAACCCTTAATTGTTTGTAGCCAAATGTTCGTAGTTAAAAGAGATGGAAGAAAAGAAGTGGTCATGTTTGATAAGATCACCGCACGTGTACGTAAGTTATGTTATGGTCTAAATGGTCTTGTTGATCCGCTAAAGGTAGCTATGCGGGTAATAGAAGGTCTTTACGATGGTGTAACTACATCTGAGTTAGATAATCTAGCAGCGGAAATAGCGGCAACAATGACTACCACACACCCAGATTATGCAAAATTGGCTGCACGTATATCTGTATCTAACTTACATAAGAATACTAAAAAATCGTTCTCACAAACCATGAACGACCTATATACTTATGTAAACCCTAGAACTGGTAAAAAGGCCCCTTTATTATCAGATGAGGTTCATAAGGTAATTGCTGAAAATTCAGAAAGATTAGATTCTACGATCATCTATAATAGAGATTTTAGCTATGACTATTTTGGTTTTAAGACTTTGGAGCGTTCTTACTTATTAAAAATCAACGGTAAAATTGCAGAACGACCACAACACATGCTAATGCGAGTATCCGTAGGTATACATTTAAATGACCTTGATGCTGCTATAGAAACGTATGAACTAATGTCTAAAAAGTTCTTTACACATGCTACGCCAACATTGTTCAATTCAGGAACACCAAAGCCTCAAATGTCATCATGTTTTCTTTTGGCTATGAAAGATGACAGTATTGATGGTATTTATGATACTTTAAAACAGACCGCCAAAATTTCCCAATCTGCAGGAGGTATAGGTTTATCTATACATAACATTAGAGCAACTGGGTCTTATATAGCTGGTACAAACGGTACATCAAATGGTATAGTGCCCATGCTACAAGTGTTTAATGATACTGCTCGCTATGTAGATCAAGGTGGTGGTAAACGTAAAGGTAGTTTTGCAATATATCTTGAGCCTTGGCATGCCGATATTTTTGAATTTTTAGACCTAAAAAAGAACCATGGTAAGGAAGAAATGCGTGCAAGGGATTTGTTTTATGCCATGTGGATTTCAGATTTGTTCATGAGAAGGGTAGAAGCCAATGAAGATTGGACTTTAATGTGTCCTAATGAATGTCCAGATTTGTTTAATAGACATAGTGATGAGTTTGAAAAACTTTATCTACAATATGAAGCTGAAGGTAAAGGGCGCAAAACTGTCAAGGCGCGGGAACTTTGGGAAAAAATATTAGAATCGCAGATAGAAACCGGCACACCGTATATGTTGTATAAAGATGCAGCCAACCGTAAGAGCAATCAAAAGAATCTTGGAACCATACGTTCATCAAATCTTTGTACCGAAATCATGGAGTATACGTCGCCAGATGAGGTAGCCGTGTGTAATTTAGCATCTATTGCGTTACCTATGTTTGTAAAAAACGGTGAGTTTGATCATAAAGAATTGTTTAAGGTAACCAAAAGAGTGACTAAAAACCTTAATAAGGTCATTGATAGAAATTACTACCCTGTTAAAGAAGCGGAGAACTCAAACATGCGCCATAGACCTATTGGTTTAGGTGTACAGGGTCTTGCAGATACTTTTATAATGCTGAGAATGCCCTTTACAAGTGACGATGCAAAAAAATTAAACCAAGAAATTTTTGAAACTTTATATTTTGGTGCGGTTACGGCATCTATGGAAATGGCCAAAGAAGAAGGTCCATATTCCACATTTGAAGGTTCTCCAATGTCCAAAGGTGAATTTCAATATAATATGTGGGGAGTAAAAGATGATGAATTATCCGGTAGATGGGACTGGGCAAAACTTCGTAAAGAAATGCAGACCAATGGTGTAAGAAACTCTCTTTTGGTAGCACCTATGCCCACTGCATCCACTTCGCAAATATTAGGGAACAATGAGTGTTTTGAACCTTATACATCTAACATTTATACCAGACGCGTTCTTTCAGGTGAATTTATTGTGGTCAATAAACATCTTTTAGAAGATCTTGTTGGTTTAGGTATGTGGAACGAGAGTATGAAACAAGAGCTTATGAGAGCCAATGGATCTATTCAACATATAGAAACAATACCCCAAGATATCAGGGATCTGTACAAAACGGTTTGGGAGCTCAGTATGAAAGACATTATAGATATGTCTAGACAAAGAGGCTACTTTATTGATCAGAGCCAGTCCTTGAACTTGTTTATGGAAAATGCCAATTATTCTAAACTTACTTCAATGCATTTTTATGCTTGGAAGAGTGGTTTAAAGACTGGAATGTATTATTTACGTACCAAAGCAGCTGTTGATGCGATCAAGTTTACATTGGATAACAGTAAGAAAAATGTTGTAGCCACAGATGAGGTGAAGAAGACAGAAGTTGTTACGGCAATAGACAGTGAAGTGGTTATTACAGATACAAAGGTTTCTAAAGTGGCTCCTCAAGCAGAATTGGATATAGCACCTTTGTCACCTCAGGAGATGAAAGAAATGATTGCTAGGGCTAAGGAAGGGCAGGCAGATGATGATTGTTTAATGTGTGGTTCTTAAATACCATTTTTAAAAATAACCATAAAAAAGACCCCACATTTTGGGGTCTTTTTTACATACGGCTAAGCCGGAGGTTAAGTAAGGGGGCGTTTATTTATCGTTTGTGATATATGGCTTTAATACCGTCGTAAATACCAACGCGGCTACATATATCATTAATATTGTAATGTAGTTTTCCATAACTTAAGTAAAAGGGTATAAGATATATACGTATTAAAAACCTGTTTGGATTACGGAAATTTAATGGTATCGTTAAAAAGACTGTGATACATTAATCTTACAGCGTGTTTAAAGTTGAACCATTTATAGGTTAGTCTCATTTGAAATAATTCAAATGAATTGAACCTTATCTTCTTATAGATGTAAAAAGATAATTTTGAAGCCAGTAATAAACCGGCATAGACGAGTATTGCTTGTAGGTATTGGGACATATACAAAAGAACGAATAAGTAGGTTAATTCTTACAAAGTGAATATGTATTTCATCGAATAAATATTATTTTTCGATGAAATACATTCAGTTCTTCTTTTACTAATCGGTCATAGTGTTGCTGAACCCTATTTAAAGCTATCTACTTTTTTATATGCTTCAATAACGGCGAGTTCACCTTCTTTGCCCTCTCTAGAGTTTCCATGTTCCATGCCTAAAATACCATCATAACCCTGCTCATGAATCCATTTGAATACGTTGCCATAGTTTATTTCGCCAGTTGTGGGTTCTTTTCTACCGGGGTTATCTCCAATTTGTATATAGGCTATTTCAGACCAAGAAGCTTCCATATTGGGTATTAAATTGCCTTCTTGTATTTGTTGGTGGTAGATATCGAACAATATTTTACATGAAGGTGAATCAACAGCTCTACATATTTCATAGGCTTGGGGCGAATCCGTCAGGAATAATCCTGGATGATCCCTGAAATTCAAAGGTTCCAAAACCATTGCAATATTATGTGGTTCCAGTAAAGCTGATGCCTGTCTAAGACTTTCAATAACGTTGGCAGTCTGATAGCCCATTTTTAGTTTCAAATCTAAATGTCCGGGTACTACTGTCATCCATTTGGCGTTCACCCGCTTGGCAACCGCTATAGAATTTTTAATTTCATTTAAGAACTCTACTCTTTTTGTCTTATCCCCAGACGCCAAATTAGGGGTTTTCCAATGTATTTCATGTGCTACGAAAACGCCCATCTCCAAACCACGTTCCTTCATGGTTTTTGCCATCTTCTCTTGCAGTTCAATAGGTCGTTTACGCATTTCATTATCTTCGAATGCGGTATAACCTTGATCGGCCATAAAGTTTAATTGGTCAATAGGATCTTCACCTGCAAGATTTTTGAACATCCCTAAATGGGGAGCATATTTTAGGTTGTATTTATGAACTTTTGGCTTCTGGTTCATAGAATTTGCATAAGCTAAACTGCTAGCTAATGAAATGGCCCCTGTGGTCAAGGCGGACTTTTGAATGAAATTTCTTCTTTTCATAAGTGGTTTTTTTATGTAAAAAGCCAAGAACTATGTAAGATCAAGTTCTTGGCTTTTAATAATTAGAAAGTTATTTGGTTATAAGGACCATGCCTTACCACCTGTAAGCTCTTGCATATCTCCACATGCTACGTATTCACCCGGTACAGGTAAATATGCCAATACTTCTTCGCCTACATATTCAGAAGCTTTATAGCCCCAAATGGTCATTCCTCTCAAGTTGTTGGCAAATGCAAATCTTGATATTTCATCGTCTATTTCCGCGGTTGTACCTTCAGATATAGCTTTTGTGTAACTATTGATAGTTTCGAACATTTCTGCTTGCTGATCTTTTGTGTATTTCAAAGAACTTGCCAATACTGGCTCTAAGTCTTCGGTGGTAAGATCTTCGGCATTTTCCTTGCCAGAATCTGCTAACGCTTTATCAATAAATTTGGTCATTGACATTTTAAGGAAATCCTGTTGTTCCTTTTCCATTACATCTTGCGCAAATTTGTCGATAAAAATATCTACTTGTACTTCAGAAGCAGAGGGAGTATCTGTTTTAGGTAAAATGATGTCTACCAATTTTGTTAAAACGTTACCTTGGGATTGAGCTAGAAATTCGGGAGTCCAGGTAATTGCCGGTTCACTTTTACAGCTTTGAACGATCGATAATAAAGTTGGGGTAGCCACCATATATCCAAGTGACATTCCCATATTTTTTAATACGCGTCTTCTATCCATTATATATTTCCTTTTTTAAGTTCTTGAACCGCATGGTTTGCAGCTCTGGCCGTAAAGGCCATATAGGTTAATGATGGGTTTACACAACTTGCAGAGGTCATAAATGAACCATCGGTTACGTAAACATTTGGTACATCATGTAGTTGATTGTTGCCATTCAATACCGATGTTTTTCTGTCTCTTCCCATACGGGCAGTTCCCATCTCATGAATACCTAAACCTAATGCACTTTCGTTATCATATCCTTTTACATCTCTTAAACCTGCTTTTTCTAACATATCTACAGCAGATTCAAGCATGTCTTTTCGCATTTTAAGCTCGTTTTCTTGTAATTCGGCATCAAATGTCACGGTAGGCAGTCCCCAGTCATCTAATTTGTCATAGTCTAGGGTAAATCTATTGTTCTCATATGGCAATACTTCACCAAAGCCCATCATACCGAACGTCCATCCACCTGGCTTTAATACGGCATCTTTTAAATCTTTACCATAAGATAGCTCGGCAATGGTTTCTTCCCAATTACCTCTAGAGGCACCACCTTGGTATCCAAATCCTCTTTTGTAGTCTTTTCTGTCAGAATCACCACCTAAATTTCTAAATCTTGGAATATAGATACCGCTTGGCTTTCTTCCTTTGTAATATTTATCATCAAAACCATCAAACTTACCAGACGCACCCACTTGTAATTGGTGGTCCATAATATTACGTCCTAATTGATCAGATGCGTTACCCATACCATTAGGGAACGTTTCAGATTTAGATTGCATTAAGATAGATGTAGAGGCAATGGCCGATGCACATAAGAAAATCACCTTTGCTTTGAACTCAAAAGTTTCTTTAGTGTTTGCGTCAATTACTTTTACACCTGTTGCTTTCTTGGTATTTGGATCATACATTACTTCATGTACAATAGAGTCTGGTCTCAAGGTCATGTTTCCTGTAGCTTCCGCTGCCGGTAATGTTGATGATAAACTACTAAAGTAAGCTCCAAAAGGACAACCTCTAATACATCTATTTCTAAATTGACATTTACTTCTTCCGTCAAATTGTTTTGTTCCTGTAATATGGGCCGTTCTACCAGCTGTTACCACACGGCCATCAAAATTCTCCGCCACCTTTTCCCTGAATTCCTGCTCAACACAGTTAAGCTCCATCATGGGTAGAAATTTACCATCAGGTAATTGTTCCAAACCTAAGTTCTCTCCACTTACCCCTATATATTCTTCTACCTTGTCATACCAAGGTGCTATATCTTTATAACGTACAGGCCAATCTACGGCAATACCCTCTTTTTTATTTGCTTCAAAATCAATATCGCTCAAACGGTAACTTTGACGGCCCCATTGTAAAGAACGTCCACCTAAATGGTAACCTCTCATCCAATCAAATCGTTTGGTTTCGTTATACGGATGTTTAAGGTCATTAACGAACCACATGTGACTGGCTTGGTTTGTAGTGTAGCCGGTTCTGTTTTGTTTTGGTTGTTGTGCTATAATTTCCTTTGTTGGTTGCCCGGCATTCGGGAAATCCCATGGGTCCATATTGGCGGTCTCATAGTCTTCAATATGTTTTACCATTCGACCTCTTTCCAAAACTAGTGTTTTAAGGCCGGCTTCACATAATTCTTTTGCGGCCCAACCACCACTAATTCCTGTTCCTACAACTATAGCGTCATAGGACTCCTGCTCTTCATTGTAATAAAATTTGCTCATAAAAGTTGTTTAATCTCTAAATTTATTAAATATTAAATTAATTCTATACATTTATTGTCCATTCTTCTTGCGAAATTCGCTAAAATATGCATCTTGCATATGTATAAAATCTAGACATGGTTTTACGCAAACGATTGAGAATATTATTCAAACAACAACAAACAACCAAAAATGAGAACAAACAAGTTTATTAAGATTACAACAGCAGTATGTGTTGGACTATTAGTATTAGGTACTTACTCCTGTAAAGACGCCAAGAAAGAAAAAGTGGCAGAACCTGATGTAGTAGAAGAAACAAGTAATGCCGAACCATTTTTTGATTTATCACTCGCGCAGTGGTCTATGCATAAAATGATTAGGGAAGATGGCGTAGATCCGTATTCTTTTGCCGAAAAAGCTAAAAATTGGGGTTTTACCGGATTAGAGTATGTTAGCCAATTGTACAATCCGGAACTTGAAAAAGCAAATTACTCTGAAGAGGCTATGGCAAATTTTGTTGCCAAATCTAATGCCGAAGCTGAAAAGCACGGAATGAAAAATGTGTTGATCATGATCGATGGCCAAGGTAATTTGGCGGTCAATGATGAAGCAGAAAGAAATGAAACCGTAGAAAAACATAAAAAATGGGTAGATGCAGCTGCAGCAATGGGTTGCCATGCCATTAGAGTAAATCTTAATGGTAGTACCGTGCCAGAAGAATGGATAAAAAATTCGGTAGACGGATTAACAAAATTAGCTACCTATGCAAAAACCAAGAATATTAATATTTTGGTAGAAAATCATGGCGGACTCTCTTCTAACGGTGAACTTCATGCGGAGGTAATGAAAACCGTAAATATGGATAATTGTGGAAGTCTACCTGATTTTGGTAATTTCTGCATAGAACGTAAGCCAGATAGTTGGGATTGCCTTAAAGAGTATGATAAATACAAGGGGGTTAAAGAACTTATGCCTTATGCAAAGGCAGTTAGTGCCAAATCAAATAATTTTGATACCGATGGGTATGATACTGGTATAGACTATGTACAAATGTTGCAGATTGTTAAAGACGCAGGTTATACAGGTTTTATTGGTGTAGAATATGAAGGTTCTGAAATTAGCGAAGAAGCTGGTATTATTGCTACTAGAGACTTATTGATAAAAGCCTCAAATGAAATAGAATAATTTTTATGGAATGATGTATGGAAGCTTTTTTTAATGAAATTTTCGACTATAATTTTCACTGTAATAAAAAATTGATCGAGCAATGTTCAGAGCTAGACGAGGTACCGGCAAACACGGTACGTTTGTTTAGCCATATTCTGAACGCGCACCATATATGGAATGCTAGATTGGTGGATAAGCCTAGCAAATTGCAGATTTGGCAAGAGCATGAGATAAAGGACTGGTCAGATATTCATTATGATAATCAGCGTACATCTTTTGAGATTATCTCTAATGCAGATAATTTTGAAAAGCGCATAGATTATGAGAATACGGAGGGTAGACTTTTTACAAATACCGTTCAGGATATTCTATTCCATATCATAAATCATTCTACCAATCACCGCGGTCAAATTGCTGTGGATTTTAGAAATAATGAGAAGAAGCCAATAGGTTTTGATTATGTTTATTATAGAAGATAGATGAAAAGTTTAGTTAGGGCACAGCTTTGCTTCATGATGTTTTTAGAGTTTTTTATTTGGGGTGCATGGTTTGTAACATTGGGCACTTTTTTAGGGAATAACTTAAAAGCAACAGATGGGGAAATAGCATTGGCATTTTCAACACAATCTTGGGGGGCTATTATAGCTCCCTTTGTTATAGGAATTATTGCGGACAGATATTTCAATGCGGAAAGAATCTTGGGAGTTTTACATATTCTAGGCGGGGTACTTATGTATTTCATGTACGGAACAACGGAATTTGATGATTTTTATATTTTGGTTTTAGGATATATGATTTTGTACATGCCTACATTGGCATTGGTGAACTCGGTCTCTTTCAATCAAATGAAAAACCCTGCCAAGGAATTCTCTTTGGTTCGTGTGTTTGGAACATTGGGTTGGGTAATAGCCGGCCTATCGATCAGCTATGTGTTTAATTGGGACCAAGGCATGAATATTGGAGCTGGTCTGCTTAGAAATACATTTTTGATGACCGCAATTGCATCGGTCATACTAGGTGTTTTTAGTTTTACATTACCTAAAACACCACCAAGAGCGGCAACTACGGGTAAGATTAGTTTCAAAGAAATACTGGGTTTAGATTCCTTAACTCTGTTTAAGGACAAGAATTTCTTAATATTCTTTATGTCATCGGTCTTAATATGTATTCCTTTGGCATTCTACTATCAGAACGCCAATCCTTTTTTGGTAGAGATAGGAATGAACAATCCTACCGGTAAAATGACATTGGGGCAAGTTTCTGAAATTGCCTTTATGCTTTTATTACCCTATTTTTTCACCAAGTTCGGTTTCAAAAAAACTATTCTTGTTGCCATGGCCGCTTGGGTAGTACGTTATTTGCTTTTTGCTTTTGGAGATGTAAACGAGCTAGGCTTTATGCTGATAATCGGAATTGCATTACACGGAATCTGTTATGATTTTTTCTTTGTTTCAGGACAGATTTATACGGATAGCAAAGCTGGTGAAAAATTTAAAAGTTCTGCCCAAGGTCTCATTACATTGGCAACTTATGGGGTAGGTATGCTCATAGGTTTTTGGGTAGCAGGTAAAATATCTACTGCTTATGTAATAAATAATGGGGAACATATATGGCAAACCATTTGGATGTATCCTGCTGGTTTTGCATTAGTTGTTTTTATTTTGTTCGCTATTTTTTTCAAAACGGAGAAAATAGATTATCAATCTTAGATAAATTCTTTAATTTAAGCGCCAGAAATCAATAGCCAATTAGTACAAATAGCCTTTGTTTTATATATAAATGGCTTCAATATTTCAAATTAGATAATAGTAATCCAACAAATTTTAGTAAATATTATTTTCAATTTAAACAACAACAAAAATGCCAAAGAAAATACGATTAGGAATATTAGGTGGAGGAGGAGATTCACTTATAGGAGTTTTACATAGAGTAGCTTCTTTTATTAATGACAATTACCAAATTACAGGTGCTGTGTTCAATCCGGATCATGATGCCAGTATTGCATTTGCAAAGGAAATAGATGTACCCTTAAATAGAATATACAAAGATTTTGACACCCTTATAGAAGAGGAGTTGAAATTGCCTGAAGATGAGCGTATACAGGTATGCTCTGTTCTAACACCAAATTTTTTGCATTACCCAATGGCAAAGAAGTTATTGGACAATGGCTTTAGCGTTATTTGCGAAAAGCCAATGACCACAACGTTAGAGGAAGCAAAGGATTTACAAAAGGCACATGCCAAAGCAGGTACTGTTTTTGCCTTGACGCATACATATACCGGGTACCCAATGGTACGTCAAATGCGTGAAATGATCAAAGCAGGTGCTTTGGGTAAAATACATAAGGTTGATGCCGTTTATTACCAAGGGTGGATCAATACCATTATACATGATAAAGAGAAAAGATCTTCAGTTTGGAGATTGGATCCTAAAAAAGCGGGTATTAGTTCTTGTATGGGTGATATAGGTGTTCATGCTTTTAATATGGTAGAATATACTACCGGATTAAAAGTTAAAGAGCTACTTTGTGATTTCAATTACCTATACGAAGACAATCAAATGGATGTTGATGGTACCGTACTTATTCGCATGGGAGATCATGTAAAAGGTGTTATTAGAGGTAGTCAGGTGGCCACAGGTGAGGAAAATGGTTTGGCTATTGCTATTTATGGTGAAAAAGGAGCATTTAGATGGGAGCAGGAACGACCTAATTTTTTATATAAATTAAGTGATACGGAACCTACGCAAGTTTATAAACCTGGTCATGCCTATAACTCTGAATTATCATTAGACGGAACAAAATTACCAGCAGGTCATCCTGAAGGTATATTTGATTCTATGGCGAATATTTACAAAGGTGTTGCAAAGGCCATTAGAGGAGAAGATTACAATGATGGCGAGTTCCCCACCATGTCAGATGGTGTTCGCGGTATGAATTTCATAGAAGCCACTGTAGAATCGCACAAAAGCGGTAATAATTGGGTAGCTCTAGAAAACTAATCCATTATATAGTAGAAAATAAAAGAGCCGCATTTTGCGGCTCTTTTTTATGTTGTAAAATGAAAAACTAGGAATGTACCATTTTAAATTCTTGACAGACAACGATCATACTTTCCCTAGGTTCCCTATTGAATTTTTGCAACTCTCTACTGAAAAGGTCCCAATGGTATTTTTTCCAGTACTCTAACGTTTTATCCCCGTTTGCTTCAAGTTGGGCATAAGCCGAATCAATACTAAAATAAGGTTTAATTGTAACTGAGGTGGTAGCAACTATGCATTGTGCTTCACCATTATAATTGGTTACCACAATATAGTCTCCTATTTTAGGTAAGGGTTCATGACGGTTTTGTAGGCCTAACAAAGAATGTGTAATCGCTTTTTTAACACAGGTTTTAATTAAATTGGCATTCTCATTTGCGTCGGTTTCATTGTCGCCAAAATACATAGTTTTAGGCGTTTCGTGAAAAACGTCTTCCAAGTGGTTTTTTAAATAACTTCCCCACATGTTTCTTGCCGATGCATTCTCCATAGATTAATATTTTCTGTAATGTATAGTTTGTAGTAAACGCTATTCTTTGTAATAAATTTCAGTATCAAGAAAATTTACCTTCTTTTAACTGTTCGGCTGCATGGTTTGCAGCTCTGGCAGTAAATGCCATATAGGTCAAAGATGGGTTTACACAACTAGACGAAGACATAAAAGCGCCATCCGTTACATACACATTAGGTACTAAATGTACTTGGTTGTTCTTGTTGATTATTGAGGTCTTTGCGCTGTGCCCCATTCTGGCGCCTCCCATTTCGTGAATGCCCAAACCTGGTCCGCTAGACTCTTCATAAGAAGCTACATCTTTAAAGCCTGCAGCTTTGAACATGGTAACAATCTCTTTTTTGATGTCTTCACGCATATTATACTCGTTCTCTTTAAACTCTACATCAAAAGCTAGTTGAGGTAAACCCCATTTGTCCTTTTCGGTAGGGCTTAGGGTTACTCTATTATCATCATAGGGTAAAAACTCACCAAATCCCGTTACGCCAATGGTCCAGCGACCTGGTTTCAATACAGACTCCTTTAAGTCTTTACCATATGAAAGTTCTCCAATTTCTTTTGACCAATCTCCCCTGCTGGCCGTGCCTTGGTAGCCAAAACCTCGTAAATATCCATTCCGTTTTGTTTTTTCGTTCAAGTTTACAAAACGTGGTATGTAAAACCCGTTGGCTCGCCTTCCTTTATAGTATTTGTCTAGGTAGCCATCAACTTTTGCCGTAGCACCTAATTTATAATGGTGGTCCATAATTCCTCTTCCCAAAGCATCAGAATCGTTTCCTAATCCGTTCGGGAAGCGCTTGGATTTAGATTGTAATAGAATACCGACCGATGCCATTGCAGATGCGCAAAGAAAAATCACCTTTGCCTTAAATTCAATTTTCTCATTTGTTTCTGCATCTATAATTTTTACGCCTGTTGCTTTTTTGGTATTATCATCATAGATAACCTCATACACTATAGAGTTTGGTCTAAGGGTCATATTTCCGGTTCGTTCCGCTGCCGGTAATGTTGATGAGTTACTACTGAAATAACCGCCAAATGGGCAGCCGCGCCAACAACGATCTCTGTTTTGGCAAGTACCACGACCTTCAAAAGTGGCATTGGGATCGGTAATGTGTGCAGCCCTACCTATAGTAATCAATCTTCCGTCTTCGAATTTTTCTGCAACGTTGTTTTTAAAATCCTCTTCTACACAATTTAATTTCATGGCAGGTTGAAAAATTCCGTCAGGTAACACATCTAACCCTAAGGCCTCACCGCTTACACCTATATATTCTTCAACTTTATCATACCAAGGCGCAATATCCTTATATCTTACGGGCCAGTCTACGCCAATACCTTCTTTTTTGTTGGCTTCAAAATCAATATCGCTCCAACGGTAACTTTGTCGACCCCAGGTAAGTGATCTACCGCCTACTTGATATCCACGTATCCAATCAAAGCGTTTGGTCTCAACATAAGGGTGTTCCAGGTCATTGACAAAAAAATGTTTAGAATCTTCTGTAGGTGCCCAATTTACCCGTTTTTGAACATGGTATTTTTCTTTATCTTCTTTAGAAAGTTGCCCTTTTAACGGGTAATCCCAAGGGTCATCGTGCATGGTAGGATAGTCTTCAATATGCTTCACCATAGAGCCACGTTCCAAGACAAGTGTTTTTAAGCCCTTCTCTGTTAATTCCTTAGCGGCCCAGCCACCACTTATTCCTGTGCCGACCACGATTGCGTCGAATATTTCATCTTGATTCATGCTTCAATTTTTATCTTTTTCTGATGGTATTCCCTATATTTATAGCAAATCTTTAAAGTATTGAGAAGAACACTATTCAATTCTTAAATATAAGATAAATTGATGCATTTAATGTGTCTTTTTCAACAACTAAATCAAACAACAGACAGTAAATTTTTATGAAAACAATCAAAGGACCAGCCGTATTTTTGGCACAGTTTGTAGACAGTAAAGCCCCTTTTAACACCCTTGACGGAATGTGTAAATGGGCATCTGACCTTGGTTACAAAGGCATTCAGATTCCTACATGGGAAAGTTTCCTAATCGATTTGGACAAGGCGGCCGAAAGTCAGACCTATTGCGATGAGCTAAAGGGAAAAGTAAACTCATATGGCTTAGAAATCACAGAACTTTCAACACACCTTCAAGGTCAATTGGTAGCGGTACACCCTGCGTATGACCTTATGTTCGATTCTTTTGCGCCCGATAATGTACGTGGCAATGCAAAGGCAAGAACAGAGTGGGCAGTAGAAACGGTTAAAAAAGCCGCTACGGCCAGTAGAAGATTAGGGTTGAACGCACACGCAACTTTTTCTGGGTCGTTACTATGGCATACTATGCACCCATGGCCACAAAGACCAGCCGGTTTA
Source organism: Maribacter sp. HS (assembly GCF_048059195.1). Classification (NCBI taxonomy): domain Bacteria; kingdom Pseudomonadati; phylum Bacteroidota; class Flavobacteriia; order Flavobacteriales; family Flavobacteriaceae; genus Maribacter; species Maribacter sp. HS. Next base: position 1,105,589 of record NZ_JAYLVV010000002.1, on the reverse strand, counting down.
GTGGAAATGGGCTTTGAAGAATTGGCAAATAGATGGTTGCCGATCTTAAATCATTTTGATAAAGAAGGTGTAGATGTATGTTATGAAATTCACCCGGGAGAAGATTTACATGATGGCGATACTTTTGAGCGTTTTTTAGAGGCTACGGGAAATCATAAAAGGGTTAATATTCTTTATGATCCAAGCCATTTTGTATTACAGCAGTTAGATTACATCACCTATATAGATCATTACCATGAATTTATAAAATCTTTTCATGTAAAGGATTCAGAATTTAACCCAACAGGTAAGAAAGGTGCGTTTGGTGGGTTTAATGATTGGGGAGATAGAGCTGGTAGATATCGCTCTTTGGGTGATGGACAGATAGATTTCAAGACCATCTTTTCTAAATTGACGCAATACGGATGTGATGTATGGGCAGTAATGGAATGGGAATGCTGTATTAAAAGTCCGGAGCAAGGTGCTCGTGAAGGGGCTAAATTTATTTCGGACCATATTATTGAGGCCACTGAGAAGACCTTTGATGATTTTGCTGGTGCGGAAATAGATAAGGAAATGTTGAAGAAAATGTTAGGACTTTAAAAAGAGGATAAATGAAGAAGTTATTGGTAAGTGCCACTTGTTTATTGGCAATGATGTCGTGTAAGCAAGAAAAGAAAGAAACGGTAAACGCTACAGTAGTAGAAGAAGTTGAAGTCGTTGAAAATGAATGGGAAGTACTGTTTGACGGTACTTCGTTAGATCAGTGGAAAGAGTTTAAGACTGACGGCGTAAGTGATGCATGGAAAATTGAAGGTGATGCCTTGGTATATACGCCACCAGCGGAAGGTGAAGAACAAAAAAACCATGATTTGGTTACCAGAAAAGAGTATACCGATTTTGTTTTGACACTTGATTGGAAAATATCGGAAGCAGGTAATAGTGGTGTATTTTGGGGTGTAAGCGAAGATGAGAAATTTGGTACGGGTTATCAAACCGGTCCTGAGATTCAAATTTTAGATAACGATAAGCATCCAGATGCCAAAGCGGGTACAACGCACCAAGCATCGGCTTTGTATGATATGGTAGCCCCTGCCAAAGATGCAACCAAACCAGTAGGTGAATGGAATACAATGGTCATTACGGTGAACCATAAAGAGCATAAGGGTAGTGTTACTTTGAACGGTGAAGAAATGGTAACTTTTCCGGTAGCTAACGATGAATGGGACGCTATGGTTGCAAAGTCTAAATTTGCCGGATGGGACGGATTTGGAAAGTATACCACTGGTAAAATTGGTTTGCAAGACCACCACAATGTAGTGTCTTTTAGAAATATTAAAATTAAACAACTTTAATAGCATTAGGTTATGAGAAAGAATAACACTTTAATGATGTTGGGGGCTATTTTGGTATTGGTGTCTTGCCAAGAAAAAGTATCTACCGATGTTGTGGAAACTATGCAGGCTAAAGATAGTGTGATCGTTTATAAGGAGTATATGGGCGAGGAGCCTACAAAACCGGAAGAAACTGAATTCTATGAACCCAAAGTGCCTGTTGTTAAACCTGGCGGGGTTGGGTCTGCCCCAAGTGATGCCATTGTGCTTTTTAATGGTACTGACTTAAATAATTGGATAAGTACAAATGATAGTACAGCTGCTAAATGGCACTTGAACAAAGATGGTAGTATGACGGTAAATGATAAGACCGGAAACATACAGACCAAGCAAAATTTTGGAGATGTACAATTGCATATAGAATGGAAATCTCCATTACCCGTACAGAGAGAAGGGCAAAATAGAGCCAATAGCGGTGTGTTTTTAAATGGTATTTATGAAGTACAGGTATTGGATCAAAATGATAACCCAACCTATGTAAATGGGCAAGTAGCTTCTATATACAAGCAACACGTGCCATTGGCTATGGCTTCTGTGCCAACAGGGGAATGGAATACTTATGATATTATTTATCACGCACCGGTATTCAACAAAGATGGCGGTAAAATAAAATCTGGTGATATCACCGTAATCCATAATGGCGTGTTGGTTCAAGACCATGTTGAACTAAAAGGTACTACGCCATATATTGGATGGCCAAAAAACCCACCACATGGCAAGGGACCTTTAATGTTACAAGATCATGGGGACGATAGTCGCGTAAGTTTCCGTAATATTTGGGTTAGGGAGCTTTAAAAAAAATAATTTAATAATTGAGGAGTAAACAAGAGTTCGGTTTTGTTTGCTCCTTCTTTACATATGTATGGTAATAGGTTTTACATTAGATTTTTCAATTACCTTACCTTTGTCTTAATCTTAAAATGAATTTATGATTCAATCCATGACCGGTTTCGGTAAGCATGTAGTTCAGTTACCTAATAAAAAGATTACCGTTGAAATCAAATCACTTAACAGTAAGAGTATTGATTTAAATGCGCGTATGCCCTCCAGTTATCGTGAAAAAGAGTTAGAACTTAGAAAGTTGGTAGCTAATTCTTTGTTACGTGGAAAGGTAGATTTTAACTTGTACGTGGAACTTACCGGTAATGAAACCTCTACACAGGTAAATGAAATAGCGGTTAAGCAATACATGAATCAATTAAAGAATATAGCTTCTGGTGATGATCTTAGATTATTGGAAATGGCATTGCGTTTTCCTGATGCCATGAAGACAGATAAGGAAGATATTGATGAAGAGGAGTATAAAGCCATTAAGGAAGCTTTAATAGGTGCTTTAAAAGAGATCAATGAATTTAGATCCGAAGAAGGCAGTGTTTTAGAAAAGGATTTTTTAGATAGAATAGCTTCTTTGGAAAAATTGTTGGAAGAGGTGATTGCAATTGACCCAGATAGACAGGCAACAATACGTGAGCGATTAGAAAAGGCGGTGCAAGATATAAAAGCTGATGTTGATGCAAATAGGTTTGAGCAAGAGCTTATTTATTACTTAGAAAAATACGACATCACCGAAGAAAAAGTTCGGCTGGCCAATCACTTGGATTATTTTAGTAAAACATTACGTTCAAATGATAGTAATGGTAAAAAATTAGGGTTTATTTCCCAAGAAATAGGTCGTGAGATCAATACTATAGGGTCTAAGGCCAACTTTGCCCCAATGCAACAGCTTGTGGTGCAAATGAAAGATGAGTTAGAGAAAATCAAGGAACAAATGTTAAACGTATTATAGATGAAAGGCGGTAAACTAATCATTTTTTCTGCGCCATCGGGTAGTGGCAAAACTACCATTGTTCGGCATTTATTGGCGCAACCAGAGCTGAATTTGGCTTTTTCGGTCTCTGCGACGTCACGCCCTAGAAGGGGGAAAGAAAAAAACAAGGAGCATTATTACTTTATGTCGGTTTCAGAATTTAAGAATCATATTAAAAATGATGATTTTCTGGAGTGGGAAGAAGTTTACAGGGATAATTTCTATGGTACGCTTAAAAGTGAGGTAGAACGTTTATGGGCAGAAGGCAAGAACGTTATTTTTGATATTGATGTTGTTGGCGGATTACGTATTAAAAAGAAATTTCCTGAACAGACCTTGGCGGTTTTTGTAAAACCCCCTAGTGTTGATGAGCTTAAAATAAGACTTAAGAAGCGTAGTACCGAGAGTGAAGACAAAATTAACATGCGTATTGCAAAGGCATCGGTAGAATTGGCGACGGCACCTCAATTTGACAAGATTATTAAAAATTATGATCTTGATGTGGCTTTAAAAGAAGCGGTGGATCTAGTAGCAGATTTTGTTTCTGAAGACAAAGACTAGTATGTTATGAAGAAGGTAGGATTATACTTTGGTACCTTTAACCCTATTCATATTGGTCATTTAGTCATTGCGAACCATATGGTAGAGTTTTCTGATTTGGATGAGGTTTGGTTCGTTGTAACCCCACAAAGTCCGTTTAAGACCAAGAAAACGCTTTTAGACAACCATCAAAGATTCGAGATGGTATATGAAGCCACAAAAGAGTACGATAGATTAAAACCTAGTAATATTGAATTTAACTTACCCCAACCGAATTACACGATAAATACACTTGTTCATTTGGGGGAAAAGTACCCAAATGGATATGAATTTTCGTTGATAATGGGTGAGGATAATTTAAAAGGGCTGCATAAATGGAAGAATTATGAGGCTATTTTAGATCTGCATAACATTTATGTGTACCCTAGAATTTCAGAAGGTGCTATAGAACATCAATTTCAAGACCATGAAAAGATACATCGGGTAAATGCTCCTATTATGGAAATCTCTTCCACTTTTATACGAAAGGAACATAAAAACGGTAAAAACATTAAGCCATTATTACCACCAGAGGTTTGGAAATATATGGATGAAATGAATTTTTATAGATAGTACACCAAGAATCCCAATAATTAACTCGCTGGCGCTATGTTTGCTGGAATTATATTTTTGGTCTTTGCGAACGCAAGGGAAAGCTGGCCGTCCTGAATATCGTCTAGTACCCATTGTCTATTAGTATATTCCATTACCCAAATTTTTTCTTCTTCATCAAATTTATTACTTCCCTGAACAATTTTATGGGTGTCAATATCTTTTAGATAATCCATAATGTTGGCAGTAATTAGAAAGGCAATTCTTGAACCTTCTAAACCTTCATCTTCTGAAATCTCAAGATATAATGGTTTAACTGATTTTATGCCATCTACTTTACAAACATTCCTTAGGTTCTCTTTTTTCCATTCGTCCAAATGCACCAATTGTTGATTTTGCCAGAACCAATGACTAGTGTAGCTAGAGGCTTCTTTTAAGTCTTGATTATTCCAAGCGATATAGACCCTGTTGAATATATTACGTACATTCTTATCTAAATTGAGCCAAGAGAAATCTTTATTTCTTTTGCCTAATTCCAATAATTCTTTTTTACAGTTTTTAACGGCAAAATATTCCCTGAAATAAACGTAGATAGTAAGAGGAAAAAATATAATTCCAATAATGCTTAAAAGTACTTTTCCCCACCAGGTCTTAAAAATTGCCTTCACCACAGTTCCGCCAGGTCCGGCATACATAGGATCAATATCAAAAAGAACTAGGGTAATAACCAGTATCAGTAGTATATAATGACTTTTTCTCATGCTAAAAATGAATTAGGGTTCATTTAATAACTGAGAATATACTGAATTTAGTATATCACTATATAATTATAGTGAATTCGCTTTACGTAGGTTATCGGTAGCTAGGTATACATCACCTTTATTATAATACCATGCACGTACTTTAGGAATTTTAATGCCGTTTACCGTAATCATCTCTGAAAGTAGAATGTACTCGCCATCATTTTTACTTTCATCATGAAAGAACTGATATACTTCCATGGCGTAGGTTTTAGGGTCAAAGTAAAAATACCAAGTATCATTACCTACTTCTTTTTCATACGTGGCTTTTAATACTAAATACTCCTTTCCCTTAAAAGTCTTATTAACTACGTTATCATCTATTATAGTGCCCGGATCTTTCAATTTCATAGGGAGACCATATAGATAGGTATAATAGTTTTTCATCATCTTAGCGCGATCACAGCTAATATTCAAGCTATCCTTAATCTTTGGGAAGATAGAAGTACTGCCGTTCAATTTCAATGTACATTCACCATTGTCCAATTCAGATTCAATAGTATAATTGTCTTTTTTAACTGTAGATTTAAAATAGTTGTTAGGCAGCTTCATTTCAATCACAGTGCTACGTGGACTGCTTTTAGGGTTTTCCATTTCAATGAGCATTTTACCTTTAAAACTAGACCAGTTATTTTCTGGGTCATGATAGGCAATGGCGCGTTCTAATAACTGAGTTCCTGTAATTTCTTGAGCATAATTTAATACCCCGTGTAGCAAGAAAACGGATAGCAAAACATATTTCATAAAACGTGTTGTTTAAAGTGTATCTCCTTTAGTCTAATGTTGCCGGTTTAACATCGGCATCATGTTCCTTGTAATATAGCTCTAGAAGGTTCATGGTCGCCGTCATCAAATCTTTAGTCTCTAGTAAGATAGTAAAATATAACGTAGTGTTTTTAGGACTGGATTCTTCTGACCTGGTGCGCTCAACCTGAAGGCTTATCTTTTGGGATACCAAATCATATAATTCTTGTTTGTTATTAAGAATGTTACCTATTTTCTCAAATGATCTTTCGTCAAAAGCATGATAGGTATTATCTAGAATTTCGGCAAGTTTAATATCTATTTGCTTCAGTTCCTTGATTTGGTTATACTTTAATTTTTTATGGTTATTGTTAACGTGCTTGTGACTTACCTTACCAATATATTCCAATGATTGTGAAATATCTGTCAAGTGACCCATGGCATTTATATAGAAATTACTGGCACCTATATGTGCTTCTTCCAAATTTTTAATAAAATAGAAGGTGTGGTTTCTTAGGTCTTCAATTTCGTTGGCCAATTTGGCGCCTTGCTTTTTGTTTTTATGAAGAGAGCTTAAGTCTTGTTTTGCAAGTCCGTTAATGGAGTTCGAGTATATTTTGTTGGCTCTTTTAACAACGTTTGCAATATTCTTGGCACTTTCCTCAATAACCCCTTGAATAGAACTGCTTTCAGCACGTTGTAAGATTTCCTCTTCTTTGGTTTCCTTTAATTTTTTAGTGTGTGATAAGTAGTTCTTGCCAATTAAGATAAAGGCAAAAATCAATAAGGCTCCAATTGCCCAAATACCTCCTAAATGTATAACATAAGCAATGATCGCTGCCGCAACAAAAGCTACAATGGCGGTAAAGAACCATCCGCCTATAACATTAAGCACACCCGCAACTCTATATACAGCACTTTCGGATCCCCAAGCTCTATCTGCCAAAGATGTACCCATAGCAACCATAAAGGTTACGTAGGTTGTAGATAATGGTAGTTTTAACGATGTAGCCAAAGAGATCAATACGCTGGCAACCATTAGATTTACCGAAGCTCTAATTAGATCAAAAGCAGGCTGATCTTTAGCTTTTGCTTTTTGGGCATATGATGTTGGCTTAATAAATTGTTCGTTGATTCTATTTTGAATTGCTACTGGAATTAATCCGTTTAAATTTTCTGAAGCTTTAATGGAGAATTTAACAATTTGCCTAGACAGGTAATTGGGCTCAAAACGTTCTTCTCCTTCATCTTGTCTAGAAAGATCCACGCTAGTCTTTACAACATTTTTTGCTTTAGATGAGAACCATAGCGTAACCACCATGATTATACCAGATGCCAGTAATAGATACGTTGGTGTCTGTACAGCGACCGCAAGTCCTTTCATATTGTATTCTGAAGCTAATTGACCAGATTCTGACCAACTTAAAAAAGATTCATAAGCAGCCAATGGAACCCCAATAAAGTTTACCAAATCGTTACCTGCAAACGCCATGGCCAGGGCAAAAGTTCCTAAAATGATAATTACGGTATAAATATTCCACTTCAAAAAAGTGGTTGCTGCCCAAGACAGCACAAACCATAAAGCGAAATTTCCTAAAAGAAATAATTCTGGATTTTCGGAAATGAACATAGCTGCCTCAGGACTAATGATCGAAGTGCCTTTAAGACCTTTGATCAATATGAAATATATAATCGCAGTGATGGCCATACCACCAAAGATTGCACCTACCCACTTTGGTTTTTCGTTGAATTTAAAGGATATTAAAACCCTAGTAAAAAATTGAACAATGGCTCCAATGGTAAAAGCAATGACGACCGATAATAAGATTCCAATGATAATCTCAGTGGCCTTATCTGTATTTATATAGTCGGTTAAATGTGTAATATTACCATCGCCAGAATATATTTTAACAAGCGATATTGCTACGGCCGCACCCAATAGTTCAAAAACAATGGAAACTGTTGTTGATGTGGGCATACCAAGGGTATTGAAAAAATCCAGTAATAATATATCCGTAATCATAACGGCCATAAAGACGATCATGATTTCTGCAAACACAAATTCTGACGGATTAAAGATTCCTTTTCTGGCAACTTCCATCATGCCACTAGAGGATATTGCGCCAAAGGCTATACCAACACTGGCAACGATCATTATAGTTTTAAAGGAAATTGCTTTTGAACCTATTGCTGAATTTAAAAAGTTGACGGCATCATTACTAACACCTACAATTAAATCGGTTATGGCCAGTACGGCCAATGCAATAATCATGAATAAATATATGTTCTCGCCCATCAAAAAATTAAATAAGGAACAAAAATGATACTATAAATTATCATTCAGGTTAACATAAGGTTATGAAGTTAAAATCGTATTTCATGCAATGATGATTAATACTTTCAAAGAAACCAAGTTTTGTTGATGAAAATACTACTTTTCTTTTGAAATGGATTTTTAAAAGCACGTATTGGTCAATTTTTAAAGAATAAAAATCGACTAGAAAAATGTGCTAATATTACTTGGTCTTATTTACGGCCAACTCCAATGCGGTTTCCGTCTCGGCAGATGCGAAACTTACTTTAGTAGAAGAAGGCATTGGTAAACTTTTGGCATAAAGTGTTTCTAAAATTGTAGCCTGTTCCCCTTCTTTTACCAAAACCTCTAGACGCATAGGTTCGTAACCCATGAATTGAACAAGAATATTGTGCTTGCCAGGGGCAATATCATTGAATTCAAAGTTACCTCTAAAGTTGGTTTGTGTAGAAAAAGTGGCATCGTCCAAAGAAACAGAGGCCATTAATAGAGGCTCGTTATAGAACTCACCGTCCAAAATTTTACCTTTAATAGAGCTAGTCTCTTGTGCAAAAGACAAGGAAGTTATCACTAGGGCAAATAGAACAAATACTTTTTTCATCGGTTATTTAGATTCTCGCGCAAAGAAAGGCACTCAAGGTTAAGAAAATGTTACCTAAGAATTATGAATACGTATTTTAAAGGTTAAGATTCTAGTATATAATGACTTAGTTGTGTCATAATTCAAAAGCTAAAAAGTAGTAAATGCCGTATCTTGCGGCTTGTAAATAATGGGTTAAAATGAATTGGGAGCAACTACTTTCTTTGCGCAGACAAGGCGATAAAAACAAACGATTAAGAAATGAACAAGATGAAACTAGGTTAGGGTTCGATGTTGATTATGATCGTATCATCTTTTCATCCGCTTTTAGAAGTCTTCAAGATAAGACCCAAGTTATTCCGTTATCTAAAACTGATTTCGTTCATACAAGACTGACCCATAGTTTAGAAGTATCTGTTGTTGGCAGAAGTTTAGGTAGGTTAGCGGGGAAAAAAATCATAGAGAAACATCCGCATTTAAAAGAAGTACATGGTTACCAATTCAATGATTTTGGAGCTATAGTCGCTGCGGCTGCCTTGGCACATGATATTGGAAATCCTCCCTTTGGCCATAGTGGGGAAAAAGCAATAGGAGAATATTTTAAAACTGGAAACGGACTAAAATTTAAAGAACAGTTTACGCCGGTAGAATACCAAGATATTATCGACTTTGAAGGTAACGCAAATGGATTTAGATTATTGACCCAAGATAGGGCAGGAGTGTCTGGGGGTCTGCGTTTAAGCTATGCCACTTTAGGGGCATTTATGAAGTACCCTAAAGAATCTTTGCCCAAGAAACCTACCAAACACATTTGCGATAAGAAATTTGGATTTTTTCAAAGTGAGAAAAACATATTTGATGAGGTTGCCAAAGATTTAGGTTTACCTGCCAGAAGTCTAAACGGTTCCGTTGCTTATGGTAGGCACCCTTTAACCTTTTTGGTAGAAGCCGCAGATGACATTTGTTACACGATAATTGATTTTGAAGACGGTATTAATTTAGGTTTGATTTCTGAAGATTATGCTTTGGAATACCTGATAAAATTGGTTAAGGATACTATAAATACCAAGAAGTATAATTCCTTGGAGTATATGGAAGATAGGCTTAGTTATCTGCGGGCCTTGGCTATAAACACCTTAATACAAGATGCGGTCTCAATATTCATAGAACATGAAGAAAGTATTTTGAATGGTACCTTTGAAGTGTCCTTATTGGACAAAAGTAAATTTAAGGCCCAAATTGAAGATATCATTAGCTTAAGCGTTCAAAAAATATATCAATCGCAAGAAGTGGTAGAGAAAGAGATTGCCGGCTATACCATTATTTCCGATATTTTAGATGTGTATATTGATGCGCTTATCGGTAAAAAGAACAATACGGCATCTAATTATCACAAACTCATTTTAAGGACCTTACCGGGTTTTTACCAGCAAACAGACGCATCATTATATCAAATTGTTTTAAATACTTGTTGCTACGTGGCTAGTCTTTCTGATAGTGCCGCAGTGCATATGCATAATAAAATAAAAGGCAAGACTCTTTAGAAGCCGTATAGTAAACCTACGCCCAATACTTGCTTAAACTGAATTTTGGGTGTTCCAGGATCAACAATGGTTCCGTTATCATTTTTGACTACGTCAAAAAGAATATCGTCATCATAGATCATTTGGGTGCCTAAGCTTGTACTAATAAATTTGTTCACCTTCATGTTCAGGGTCAATTCCCAATCAACATCAACGTTTCCAAAACTCTTAATATAATCGGTGTAGAGGTTCAGCCTACTTTTCAATTCAATATTGTCGGCAATATTATAATTGAAATTATTGGTTATAAGAATACCAATTTCCAATAAGTGATTTTCCCCAGGAGTAATAACGTTGCCGTCAGCATCTAATTCTGCTTCTTCCACACCAAAGGCACCATTATCTGCCAAGTCTTGATCTAAAACAAAAGTTGATTTTTGGGTTAAAGGAGATAGATATAGGTTAAATTTTTCGTCTTTGGTAATATATGATGTACCCGCACCAAATAGTAAGTAACCCGGAGCCATAAATCTTGATATAGGCGTATCTCTATCTGGGTACTTGTAACCGTTGGAAAACTGGGTATTAAAGTTCAATTGTACCGAGTAGAACCACCTGCTGGTATTGTCTTTTTTAAAGCCTAGATTAGAGGTTAATCTTATGACATCTTCGGTTTTTCTTAATTTTTGCCCTTCTTGTGCATTTAAACCGTAGCGTAATTCTAAATTGTTTTCCCATTGAAAGTTACTGAACTTGTATTTTCTGGCAAATTTTAGAAATCCTAGACCACTTATGGCGTTATCACCACCGGCATTCCAATTCACAAAGGCGACTTCACTGATATTGATACCAAAACTATTTTCAGTTTCCCAAAAAGAAGGTACTCTAAAACGTTGAAATCCCTTTTGGAGTGTTTTGGTTTTTTTAAAATCTATATTGGGTATCTGTAGGTTTACATCTTTTCTAGGAGAGTAAATTTTATCTACGGTCCTTCTAATTACAATGGTGTCCACCGCAATACTATCAACGGTTACACTGTCAACAATAATAGGTGCCGGTATAGTATCTTGACCATGAGAAATTTGGATCAACAAAAGAAATGCGAGTAGTAAAAGGTAATAAGGTTTAAAAGCTATTCTTTTCATAGAAACTGTTGTACATATTGTTTTACGGACATCTTATCTATTCCTGCTTCCTTATAGAGTTTTTCTGTAGCTCCATGGGTGATATAGAAATCAGGAACTCCAAATATCTTAATTATTTTATGGATTCCAATATTATTTGCAAATTCTAACACTGCACTGCCAAATCCGCCAATCGCCGCGCCGTCCTCTAAGGTGATGATATGTTCAAATTTTGAAAGTATTTCTTTTAATAACTTGTTATCCAGAGGCTTTATAAAAGGAAAGTTGTAATGCGCTATAGCATCGGGTTGGTTCAATTCTTCTATCATTTCAGATACCATATTGCCTATAGGTCCAGTACTTAGAATAGCAATTTTAAATCCTTCCTTTAATGCTACGGCTTTACCTATGGGAAGTTTTTTCATAGGTAATTGCCAGTTTAACATTTTTCCCCTACCCCGTGGATATCTAATGGCAATAGGGTGGTCTAACCCTAACTGAACGGTATACATTATATTTCTTAGCTCTTCTTCGTTCAATGGGGAAAAAATAGCAAGGTTAGGGATGCATCTTAAATAAGAGATATCATAAACACCATGGTGTGTTGGTCCGTCTTCGCCCACTAAACCTGCGCGATCCAAACAGAAAATTACAGGTAAATTTTGCAAGGCCACATCATGAATTACCTGGTCATATGCACGTTGTAAAAAGGTAGAGTAGATATTGCAGAAAACAACCATACCATCAGTGGCCATACCGGCAGCCAGGGTAACGGCATGCTGTTCGGCTATACCTACGTCGTAGGCTCTTTCTGGAATTGTGGCCATCATATATTTTAAAGAACTACCTGTTGGCATGGCAGGCGTAATACCCACAATTTTTTCATTTTTCAATGCCAGTTCCACTATGGTCTTTCCAAAAACATCTTGAAATTTTGGAGGTTCAAGAGTGGCATTTTTCCTTTGCAACTCTCCCGTTTGCTTGTTGAACTTACCGGGTGCATGGTAGGTTACTTGATTTTCTTCTGCTTTTTGCAGCCCTTTGCCCTTTGTAGTAATAACATGTAAAAGTTTAGGACCATCAACATGCTTTAAAACTTCCAATTCTTTGATTAAGGATGGCAAATCATGACCGTCTACCGGACCGGTATAATGGAAATTAAGGCATTCAAAAATGTTCTCTTCTTTAGCGGATCCTGTTTTTACGTTGGTCAAGTATTTCTTTAATGCACCAACGCTTGGATCGATCCCCATGGCATTATCATTTAAAACAATCAACATATTGGCTTTGGTTTCTCCTGCATGGTTTAACCCCTCAAATGCCATGCCACTTGCAATAGATGCATCGCCAATTACTGCAATATGTTGCCTTTCTGGTTTTCCTTGTAGTTGTGCCGCCAGTGCCATTCCCAATAATGCTGAAATAGAAGTTGAGCTATGTCCTGTACCAAAAGCATCAAACTCGCTTTCTTTCATTTTTGGAAATCCACTAATACCTCCAAACTGACGGTTGGTGTCAAAAATATCTTTTCTACCGGTCAGTATTTTATGTCCATATGCTTGGTGACCAACATCCCAGATAAGCTTGTCTATAGGGGTGTTGAATACATAGTGTAGTGCAATGGTCAATTCCACAACGCCTAAACTGGCACCTAAATGACCTTCTTTTACAGAAACAATATCTATAATAAATTCACGTAGCTCAGTAGCCAATTGCCTTAAATTTTCCTGATTTAAAGGTTTTAGGTCTTTCGGTGAATTGATATGTTCTAGTATCGATTTCAAACTGTGGGTATAATGGGACAAAAATACTTTTTTAAAAATGAAACTATCGTATTTTTGACCTTATGGTTTTACCTTACGATGATACTTATTTTATGAAAAGAGCCCTTCAAGAGGCCGAATATGCTCTTGAAGCTGGTGAAGTGCCCGTAGGTGCTGTAATTGTGGTGCAAGATAGAATTATTGCCAGAGCACATAATCTCACTGAAAAATTAAACGATGTTACTGCACATGCGGAAATGCAGGCAATAACATCTGCCGCTAATTTTCTTGGGGGAAAATACTTGAAAGATTGTACTTTATATGTAACCTTAGAGCCATGCCAAATGTGTGCAGGAGCCCTATATTGGAGCCAGATAGGTAGAATAGTTTATGGGGCTAAAGATATAGAACGTGGTTGTGGTGCAATGGGTACCACCTTACACCCCAAAACCAAGATCATAGGTGGTATTTTAGAGGTGGAGTCGGCTAGTTTGTTGCAAGAGTTCTTTGCTAAAAAGAGAAAGTAAAACTTAAGTGCAAATTGAAAAACCACGCAAAAGCGTGGTTCATTGATGTTTTTGATAAAAAAGAAAATAAATTATAGTACCTGAACTTGTCCGGCAACCGTACCTTTTCTTCCTTCTTCTTCTTCATAGCTCACTCTATCACCTTCTCTAATTTCAGTGCCATGTAATGCGGTGGCATGAACAAAAATATCTTTTCCAGTTTCTTCATTGGTTATAAACCCATAACCTTTAGATTCGTTGTAAAATTTGACGGTACCAATCATTGTATTGAAATTTTAATATTATGATTCTAATTTAATATAATTTTGCGTTGATTGGTAGCGAATTGCCCTATTAATTTTTTGGAGAGTCTTGATTATCAGTGTTTCTAGGCTCTTTTCCTTGCATTTTTCTTACATTTTCATCTGTGAGCATATAATCTTTGAATTTTTTCCCTTTGCTCTCTTTGATTAAGAAGAGGGGCATTGCCAACAAAAACAATCCTAAGGTACCTGAGCCTATATATTTATGGGATAAAGCTTCTTGACCGTTATCTAAGGTGAATCCGTAAATAATCAATCCAAAGGAGATTACAACTATAAGGGAAATAAGGTATTTCATTTTATTACTTTTATCTTGAGCGACTGCTATTCTTTATTTGGTAAATCTTATTAATTCTCTTCTGTAGGCGGTCAATAGTTTAGATTTGGATACAAAGCCCATGTATTTTCCATTCTTTACAACGGGTAAATTCCACGCCCCACTATCCTGAAATTTTTGCATTACGATCTGCATGGTATCAATGCCGTAATAAATATGGTCCGGTGCTTTATGCGTAAAGGTTTCTACTTTTGTAGTGTTGTACAGTTTAGTATCGAACATGAACTCCCTAATATCGTCCAATAGGATAATACCTAAAAATTTTTGATGGGCATCTACCACGGGGAATATATTTCGGGTAGATTTTGCAACGGAATCATGTAACATTTCTCCCAATGTCATTTCTGGATGTACCGTTTTAAAATTGGTCTCTATCACGGTGTCTAGATCCATAAGGGTAAGTACGGCTTGATCTTTGTTATGGGTCAATAGTTCACCACTTTCTGCCAGCTCTCTGGTGTAAATGGTATAATCTACCGTGTTTTTTGTAATAATGTATGAGATTGATGCAGTAATCATTAACGGAACAAACAAGGCATAACCACCAGTTATTTCTGCAATAAGGAAAATAGCCGTTAAGGGTGCATGTTGTACACCGGCAATTAAGCCTGCCATGCCTATTAAGGTGAAATTACTTTCTGATACCGAAAAGCCCAAGCCTGAATTGTTGATCAGTTTAGCTACTACATTTCCTAAAGCGCTACCCATGACCATGGTGGGAATGAAAATTCCACCGGCCCCACCGGCCGCTAACGTAGTGGTCATTGCTACAGCTTTAAAAATGGTGATACCGAACAGTAATGCAATAACGATCCAAATATTATCAATGTAAGCGTCAAAAGGGGTTTTTCCCAAGGCATTAATATGGTCTCCTTTTAGCAAGTCGTTTATAAAGGAAAAACCTTCACCGTATAACGGAGGTATAAAATAAAGCATAATTCCAATAGCCAAACCGCCTACTAAAAGTCTGTACTTTGGACTCTTTAATGGTTTAAACAAGTTGATAATGCCAAAATACATTTTAGTAAAATAGATCGATGCAATGGCGGTACCAACGCCTAAAACGATGTAGAATAGGGTGTCTTTTACTTGGAACGGTTCATTGATCGAGAAATTGAACAATACTTCATTGCCCATAAAGAAGTAGGAGGTAAGTACGCCACTTATGGATGCCAGTAATAATGGTAACATTGATATCATCGTAAGATCTAGGCTAAATACTTCTACCGCAAAAATAATAGCCGCAATGGGCGATTGAAAAATAGATGATATTGCACCGGCCGATGCACAGGCAATTAGTAAGGACCTTGTCTTAGAGTTGATATGAAACAATCGGCCAAGGTTAGAACTTATTGCAGCGCCGGTTGCCACTGCAGGACCTAATAACCCCACCGAACCACCAAAACCAACGGTTAAGGGAGCAATGATCAATTGAGTGTATACTTGTTTAACATCTATATGACCTTTGTTTTTTGATAAGGAGAAAAGAATGGAAGAAACCGCATGTTTCAACTTCTCTTTGTGGACATATTTTACGTAGAGAAACACCAAGGTTAAACCTACGATTGGTAAAATGAAATATAATTGATTGCTAGAGAAAATAATTCCTTTCTCTAAGGATGCCTCAATAAAATAAGTAATATTCTTAAGTGTTACCGATGCTAAACCGGCCAATAAGCCAACAACAACACTTAAAATGTAAATAAAGGTCTTTTGTGAGATGTTCTTATATCTCCACTTATAAATACGCCTTAAGAAATTGTTCGTTTGTATGGGCATTGTATAACCATATCGTTAGTAGCTATCAAAGGTATTTAATTACTTGCTATGATTTTTGATTTAAGTTCTTCTAAATCTAATAAGTAAATTTGACGAAGTGTTTCAACATATGCTCTATTGTTATAATAGCCGTTGTTAAAATCTACAATGGCATCTTCGATCATGTTTAGAGCTGCCTTTTTATGACCTTCATTTAATAATAGTTTTGCTTTATAATACTTGGCATCTGCAGAGTTGGTGAAGTATTGTATGACTTTGTCAAAATTCTCATTTGCTTTTTCTTTGTTATCAGATTCGTAATAGGCTATACCTCTATAAAGAAACGCTTCTAATTCTACCCAATCTTCACCAGAATCTTCAGTTTCTTTGGTAATATGTTTATCCCAATAAGCAACAGAGTTATCATAGTCTTTTGCGCCTAAATATGCAATGCCACGCCAATAATCTACACTATGCCCTTGTGGATAATCTAAATATGAGGTTAAAGAATCTGATGCGTTGAAATCTGCAATGGCTTTTTCATAATCTCGGTAGAACGATAGGTAGAGGTAACCTCGCCATGGAATTCGTTGTTCAGGATTTAATACTACCGCTTTGTTATATTGTGGAAGCCATTCATTGGGTAGACCTCGTTTTAAATCGGCTATAGAAAGTTCATAAACCCCAGGTTCAAAGGTTGGGTCTATTGAAACAGCTTCAGCAATACCATTTTGAAAAGCAACTGAGCCTTGCATATAGAAAGTAGCATCTTTAAACCTTTCTTCGGCTAGGGTTCTTGGTTCTTTTGCGTTGTCACTCTTTCCACAGGAAATAAATAACAAGAACGTAAAACTACTAAGGAATAATTTCGACCACTTTTCCATTTTCTATTCGGTATGAAACGTACATGTAATAATTACTAGAATCTTCTTGAAATTCAAGAGCATTCCAGTTTTGGGGCATTGCAGTAAAATTTAAAAGAGAATCTACCATTTTTGTATTTAATTCTTCTTCCTCTAAATCTAAATTCATTTGAATGATTTCAAACCAACCTGGATTTCCTTCGCAATTCACTAAAAAACGAAAATTTAAATACCCTGAATCATCAAAAGTATCTCCTAGGTAATATTTTGCCAAGTTTTTTCTGAACTGACTTTTGGTATTTGCGTAAGCATTTAAACCCGCTCCACTATACGTATGATAAATATTGCCATCATCACATAAAGAATAGACATCATTTAGTAATGCTTTCTCCTGATCAATATACCCTATATAGTTTTTATAAGGTTTGTCGGTGGTATCATAAGCTTTTTCGAACTTGTAGTAAAAATACCCAGCAAAAACACTTAATATGAGCAGAATGCCCAATAAACTAAACAATAAAATTTTTATCCATTTTTTCACAAAGTGAATTTAACAAAAAATACCTTACATGGATATTACTTCTTTTATTGTAAAAATTGAAGCCAGTGAAGAACAAAAAATCCTGCACTTGGGCAGGATTTTTAATTATGTAGGGAAATCAAGTACGGTTATTCTTGTATATCTAACTTTAAGTTCAATTCTTTTAATTGTTCGTCGTCAATTGCTGCAGGGGCATCAATCATGACATCTCTACCACTATTGTTCTTAGGGAATGCAATGAAATCACGTATGGTCTCCTGTCCGCCTAAAATAGCAACGAGTCTATCTAAACCAAATGCCAATCCGCCATGAGGTGGTGCTCCGTACTGAAAGGCATCCATCAAGAATCCAAATTGTGCTTTTGCCTCCTCGGGAGTAAAACCTAAGTGCTTGAACATGGTTGCCTGTGTTTCTTTATCATGAATACGAATAGAACCACCGCCTATTTCATTACCATTCAATACTAAATCATAAGCATTGGCGCGAACAGCACCTGGATCGGTATCCAATAATTCTAATTGACCTGGTTTTGGCGATGTAAATGGGTGGTGCATGGCGTGGTAGTGACCCGTTTCTTCATCAAGTTCCAATAATGGGAAATCAACTACCCATAATGGAGCAAACTCATTCGGCTTTCTCAACCCTAATCTGGTGGCCATTTCCATACGTAGCGCACTTAACTGTGTTCTTGTTTTATTGGCGTCGCCAGAAAGTACACAAATAAGGTCGCCTGGTTTAGCACCGGTTACCTCTGCCCATTTTGCCAAATCGTCTTGGTCATAAAATTTATCTACGGTAGATTTAAAGCTTCCGTCTTCATTACATTTTACGTACACCATTCCATTAGCACCAACTTGTGGGCGCTTTACCCAATTTACCAAGGCATCTAATTCTTTTCTAGTGTAAGATGCTGCACCAGGTACCGCAATACCCACAACCAATTCAGCGGAATTGAATACACCAAATTCTTTATGTTGTGCTACAGCATTTAATTCCCCGAACTCCATTCCAAAACGAATATCTGGCTTGTCGTTCCCATATTTAGACATGGCTTCATCATAGGTCATTCTTGGGAAAGAGTCTATTTCTACACCATTAACTTCTTTTAAAAGGTATTTGGTTAAGTTCTCAAATACATTAAGAATATCTTCTTGCTCTACAAAAGCCATTTCGCAATCTATCTGTGTAAACTCCGGTTGCCTGTCTGCACGTAAATCTTCATCTCTAAAACACTTTACAATTTGAAAGTATTTATCTAAACCACCAACCATCAATAATTGTTTAAAGGTTTGTGGCGATTGTGGTAATGCATAGAACTGCCCTTCATTCATACGGCTAGGTACTACGAAATCTCTTGCTCCTTCTGGAGTGGATTTTATTAAATACGGAGTTTCCACTTCTATAAAGCCTTCGCCAGATAAAAACTTACGGACTTCCATAGTTACCTTACTTCTAAAAATAAGGTTGTTTTGTACCGGTTTTCTACGGATGTCCAAATACCTGTACTTCATTCGCAGGTCTTCGCCACCATCAGTTTCGTTCTCAATGGTGAATGGTGGGGTCTTAGATTCGTTTAAAATGGTCAATTCAGAAACTAAAACTTCTATATTCCCTGTTGGAATGTTTGCATTTTTTGATGCTCTTTCAATAACCTCACCTTTTATTTGAATAACAAACTCTCTACCTAAGTTTCTTGCTTGCTCCAATAATTCTTTTGAAGTACGATCTTCATCAAGCACTAATTGTGTTATACCATAGCGATCACGAATATCTACCCAAACAACAAAACCTTTATCTCTTGTTTTGGAAACCCACCCAGAAAGGGTAACTGTGGTACCAATATGTGATTCTCTTAATTCCCCGCAGGAATGGCTTCTATACATAATACTTGCTTTAATGAAAGGGCAAATTTAAGAAGTCTATTTCATAGTAGGTCTATATTAAATGCAGGTTTTACTCGATGACCGGTTTTACGAAACAACCTTTGTAAACAAGGTTAATATACTGATAAATAGTATTTTACTGCTTCAATGTTAATTTAATGTTATGTAAAAGTTACCTAAACATTGATTAATTGCAAAATAATTGTATCTTTATACCGTTATCATACAAGAAATCAGTAATCAAAAAAAATATATAATTATGAAAAAGATACTAATTATTGCCGTAATGGCATTGTCGTTTGGAGCATACGCTCAAATTGATCCAGTTTTTGAAAAAGAAGGAGATAAAGTGAAAGCAACATACTTTCATGCTAATGGAGAGAAATCCCAAGAAGGTTATTTTGTAAATGAAAAGCTAGATGGGCAATGGAAAATGTTCAATGAAAAGGGAGAGAAGATAGCCATGGGTAACTATGATAGCGGTGTTAGAACCGGTAAGTGGTTGTTTTGGGAAGGTGATGTAAGAAGTGAAGTTAATTTTGACAACAATAGAATTGCAAGTGTTTCTAAAGCAAGCAAAAAAGATCCTGTTGTAAGCAACAAGTAAATCAACTAATTCAAATATAAAAGCCCGTATTCATTTAAATACGGGCTTTTTTTATATCAATTTTTAGAGATGCTTAAGCAGCACTTTCCAATTGCTTATTGTTATCTGCACTGTTACTTCCCCAGTTTCTAAATTTTATTTTTATACGGTATACAATATTGAATAATACCGGTACTATAATTAAGGTTAAGAAAGTGGCAACTAATAAACCAAAGATAACCGTCCACGCTAATGGCCCCCAGAATATTACGTTGTCTCCACCCATATAGATCTTAGGGTTAAATTCTGAGAACAGTGAAAAGAAATCTATATTTAGTCCTATTGCCAAAGGGATTAGACCAAGCACTGTTGTAATTGCCGTAAGAATTACAGGTCTTAATCTTGCCTTACCACCAACGATCATAGAATCTGTAGCATCTTCAATAGTCAATAGGTCGCTGTCGTCCATATCTAATCTAATCTTTTTACGGTCTATCAGTATCTGTGTGTAATCTAGGAGTACCACTCCATTGTTCACAACAATACCTGCCAGCGAAATAATACCCATCATGGTCATCATAATAACAAAAGACCATCCGGTGATCATTAACCCTCCAAATACACCAATAAAACTCAAGAAAATGGCAATCATAATGATCAATGGCTTGGAAATACCACCAAACTGGAATATTAAAATAAGCATGATCAATCCTAATCCAGAGAAAAAGGCACCTACTAAGAAGGCTTGTTGTTTTGCTTGTTCTTCCAGTTGACCGGTGTAATCTATTTTAACGGTTGACGGAGTACCATCAAAACTTTCCATTTCTCTTTGTATTTCCGCTACAATAGCACCAGCATCTGTAAAGCCAGGTTTTAATCCGGAGTAAATGGTTACTACTCGTTTACCATCACGATGTTTAATGGCGCTAAAGCCCGAGGTATTTTTCTCTTTGGCTACGGCAGAAATTGGTATTTCTTTGATTTGACCGTTAGATGGGTCCCTAAAAATAATATTCTGATTGAATAAGGCACTTTTATTATATCTAAGATCTTCGTTGAATCTAACGTTGATGTCATAATCTTCGCCATCTTCTTTATATACGCCTGCTTTTTCACCAAAAATGGAACGTCTTAATTGATTACCTACCTGACCAACGGCTACACCAAGTTCACCGGCTTTTTCACGATCAACTATTACTTGCATGGCAGGTTTGCCCTTGTTCACATCAATTTTTAACTCCTCTATACCTGCAATATTTTTGGTGTTGATGAAGTTTTTAATGTCTTCGGCAGTATTAATGAGCTCATCATAATCACTACCCTCAAGCTCAATGTTAATAGGGAAACCAGCTGGCGGACCATTGGCATCTTTTTCTACGGAAATAGCAACACCAGGGTAAATTCCTTGTAATGCAGCTTGTACACGAGCCCTGATGTCTTCTGTGTTCAGACCTTCCCTATATTTATACTCACTAAAGTTTACGGTTACTTTACCCTTATGTGGCATTTCTGCCGAAGAACCACCATCTGTTAATGGGTTACCGGCACCTTCACCAACTACCGATACCGCTGAGGCCATCATAAAGTTTTCCCCATTCTTTTTGTACTTAGGGTCATCCATTATGGCGTATACTTGATCTTCTACCTCTTTGGTGATTTCATTGGTTTTTTCAATAGAAGTTCCTTCAGGATACTCTACATACACATAGATTTCATTCGGTTTGTTGTCCGGAAAAAACTCAATTTTAGTACGTCCACTACCAACCGACATGCCAAATAACATAAATACACCGATCAACATAAAAAAGGTAATACCAAAATACCAGTAAACATTACTACCTCTAAGGGCGTGCTTTAGGCGTTTTTCATACCAATTTTCAAAACGAACCATAGTTTTACGCTGAAATTGTATGGCCGCACCTTTAATTACATATTTATATACCCAGAACATGATACCGGTTAAGATCAATACAGATCCTAAGCCTCTCATAGCACCACCAAATATTAAGATCAAAGCTCCCAATACCCCCAAAATAATACTCATACGAATAAGCTGCTTTAGGGTCAGTTCTTTTTCATCGGTACTCATAAATTTAGAAACCAACATAGAGTTCATGAAAATGGCAACGAACAATGAGGATCCCAATACAACAGAAAGTGTGATAGGGAAATAGATCATAAACTGCCCAAAAATACCTGGCCATAATCCTAACGGTACAAATGCCGCTACTGTTGTTGCGGTAGAAATGATAATAGGGTAGGCTATTTCACCAATACCCTTTTTAGCAGCTTCGGTTCTAGAAAGACCTTCGTCCATTAATCGGTAAACGTTTTCTACCACTACAATACCGTTATCTACCAGCATACCAAGCCCCATGATCATACCAAATAAGATCATGGTATTTAGCGTATAACCAAGCCATGACAATATTACGAAAGACATGAACATTGACATAGGTATGGCAAAACCAACGAATAGGGCATTTCTAAATCCTAAGAAGAACATTAAAACGGTTACAACTAAAATGATCCCGAATATGATGTTGTTCACTAAATCGTCTACCTGGTTCAAAGTTCTAGTAGAAGAATCATTGGCAATAGAAATATTAAGATCTGGCGGAAAATAATCAGCTTCTTCCTTCTTGACCAATTCTTTGATTTTGTCTGCGGCAGATATCGCATTTCTACCAGCTCTCTTCTTTACATCGAGCATGACTACATTCTTGCCAAACTCACGGGCGTAGGTGGTTTTATCCTTAGCATGAAAATTAACGGATGCAATATCCTTAAGGTACACGGCGCCATTCTCAGACTTGACCACAAAATTGTTTAATTCTTTTGGATCTTCTACTTCACCTAAAATACGAATGGTACGTCTTTGACCAACTGTTTTCAGGTTACCAGCCGACATTGTCATATTACCATTGCTAATGGCATTGATAACATCTTGAAAACTAATTTTAGCGGCCATCATCTTATATATGTCCACGCCAATTTCTACTTCTAGATCTTGGGCACCACGTATATCGGCCTGTTTAATTTCTGGAAGGTCTTCAACTTCATCTTGCAGGTATTCTGCAAATTCCTTCAGTTTTTCTACAGGATAATCTCCCGTAAAATTGATGTTCATGATGGGAACTTCTTCAGAGAAATTTAAATCGAAAACATTTGGTTCTACCTTAGCTCCGTTGAATGTTGGCCAGTCTTCACTAGCCTTTTCACTATCAACTTCGTCCTTAACCTTTTGTTTGGCTTGTTCTACGGTTATATCCTCATCGAATTCTACGGTTAAAATTGCGTAATCTTCTTGAGAGGTTGATGTGATCTCTACTACATTACTTACGTTCTTTAATCTATCTTCTAAAGGGTCTGTAATCAGTTTTTCAATATCCTCGGCAGTGTTGCCAGGGTAGGGTGTACTAATATAAATTTTGGTTTCTATGATTTCAGGAAAGTCTTCTCTGGGCATAGCCATATAAGCACTGAAACCTAACCAAAGAAAAATGGCGATCATGACATAAATAACCGAGGGGTTATCTATGGACCATGATGAAAGACCGAATTCCTTATCGGCGTTCTTTTTTACTTTACTCATCGATCTTTATTTTTTAATTTTAACTTTTTGACCATCCTTGACGCTTCTTGCGCCTTCTTTGATAATATGGTCTCCGTCGTTCAATCCTGTTAAGACCTCTATAGCTGCACCTTGGGTTTTACCTGTGGTGATTATGGTTCTTTTTACGACCGATTCTCCATCTGCATTTGGTTCATCTGCAACAAATACATACTGTTCTCCATCGGCATTTTCAGAGATTATACTTGTTGGTATCAAAATTGCATCTTCGCTGGTGTAATCATTAATGTTCACTTTTGCCGAAAGATTAGGTTTAATTTTACCTTCTTTGTTCGGTACCGGTATTTCAGCTTCAAAAGAACGGTTAGACGGATTGATGAAATTACCCGTTTCCCTGATCTTAGTAACAACGCTATCACCTAGTATAGGAAAATAGACCAAAGCTTCCTTTCCTTTTGTAACATTGCCTAAATAGGCTTCTGGCACTTCTACTTCAATATACATATCAGACAAGTTAACTATGCGAAATACCTCAGATCCCTGTCCTGGTGCAACCACAGTACCTTGGTCTTTAATTACATTGTCTATGATTCCTGAAAATGGAGCTCTGATCGTAGACTTGCCTAACTGGCTTTGCGCTTGTAATACCATGTTTTCGGCCGCTTCATAATTCGTTTTTGCCTGTAGGTACTGAATTTCCGATCCAATATTCTGATTCCAAAGACGTTCTTGACGTTCAAAAGTAGTTTTGGCTAAAGATGCCTGTGTCTTTAATTGGTTTAATTGACTTGACATTCCGCCATCATCTATGGTTGCAAGAACTTGTCCCTTGCTTACACGGTCCCCTTCTTTAACGTATACCCTTTGTAAGGTACCTGCCATTTCTGGGTAGATCAGTACATTCTGTTTGGTACTTACATCTCCTTGCAATTCCAGATAGTGATTAAATATTTCCTTTTTGGCTGTTAATGTATTTACTAAAGGTAACTTCTCTTCATTGCCCAAAATGGCAATTGCAGAGTCCAAAGATTTTAGCTGGGCATCTATCAGTTTTTGCTGGGTAGTTATTTCATTTTTTTTGGCTCTTATGGCCTCAAGGTTTTGTCCCGAAATAATTTCAGCTACCGATTGATCTTCACCACCACATGAGTAAAGGCTTATGACGGCTATTAATAAAATAGGTAATTTCTTCATGATCGTTTTTTTTATGATTGATTATTTAGGATTTTGTATTTAGTATAATTTCTAGATCCGTTTTTTTATTGATAACCTCAACCATTGACTGTAAAAACTCTTGTTGAGTGGTATATAGTTGGGTTTGTGCTTGGCGCAACTCAAAACTGGTAGCCAATCCTTCTTTGTATTTAATTTGATTTTTGTTTTCTATACGCTCAGAAAGTAAAAGGTTTTGTTTTGCCGTTTCATAATTGTTAATGGCCAACGTATAGTCGTTCTTGGCGTTCTCTAACTGTAATCTAATTTGTTGTTCTGCTTCCGTTAATTGTGTTTTTGCCTTTTCTAACGCAATTTTTGCACGTTGTGTACTGGCACTACGCTTTAAAGAACTGAATATTGGTATGTTTAGATCAAAGCCCAATATGGAAGAATCAAACCATTCTGGGTCTCCACTAAAGAAATCAAAACTTTCTGAATAGGAAGAACTACCGTAGTTTACAAAAGCGTTTAAAGTGGGTAGGGCTCTACTTCTAGATAATTTCCATTCGTAATAACGTTGCTCGTTTAAGTTTTCGGCAAGTTTATAATCTACATTGTCGCTGATATTAAAAGCTGTACTTAGTATGCCAAGATCCATTTTAGAAACGGTAAGGTCTTCTAGTTTTTCTTGTAGTTGCGTTGGTGCATTTAAGTCTAAACCTAAACTAACATTGAGCATTTGTAAGGTAATCTCTTTTAGTCTAAGTGCATTCTGTAATCGATTTTCAATAGAAGATAACGTAATCTGCAATTGATCAACACTTTCCTCATCTCCTAACCCGTTTTCGTACAATTTGGTTGTTTCATAAAGGTTTTTTTCAAGGTTCGCCTTATTCTTTTCTAAAATCTTTACCGATTCTTCTGCCAATAAAACGTTGCCGTAGGCTTCAACTACTTGTTTTCTAACATCTAGCTCTGTTTTTTCTTTATTATTGGCACTATAGCTCAAAAAGGCTTTTGTTGCCTGAACACCAACAATGTATGACCCATCAAAAATTTGTTGGGTTAAGGTTGCCGTAGCAGTCAAAGATTGGGGTTGGGAAAATACTACCGGAATAAACTCACCTGCCGCACCCCCAACAAGCTCTGCTGGCAAAAGGGTAACGGGTTGTTTTAACTGGTTTTGATACCCAACTGATCCGTTTATTTGAGGTAAGCCACCCGCAATAGTTTCCCATTTTTGCTTTTGGGCATCTATGATGTCCCTATTGGCGTTTATAGCGGCGTAGTTGTTTTCTAAAGCAAATTGAATTGCCTCATCTAAGGTAAAAGAATACGTCTGTTCTTGTGATAGACCTAAGTTTAGACTTAGAACAGTGATTAAGATTACTAATTGATTTCGCATTTATTCTTGATTTGAATTGATGATGTTATTTAATATGGTTTTCCCTTTAGGAGTAACTATACCTCGTATATGATATTCCAAAAATGAATCCATAAGTTCAGATATAGGAAAAAGGTCTAAAGGAAAAATGTTCTGATCTTTAATGGTATTCATTCCGCTAAAATATATTCGGGCTACAAATTCAGGATTTACATTATCTCTAAAAAGCCCTTGAGCTAACCCTCTTTCTACATTTAAAAGCACACACTTATGCATTTTTTCAAATTGCATAAGTTTTAGCGATTTATGGATTTTAGGGTAGTATTTCATTAATTGGTATTGAGGAGAGCTTTTTTCGTTGTTCAAATGGGACATTACAAATCTTTTGATCTCGTATAATTCTTCAATAGCATTCTTTTCCATAGCTATTATTAGATCTATACCCTCACTTAAAACACAAAACTTAGCCATAACGCAATCTTCAACAAGCGAAGTCTTATTTTCATATTCGCTGTAGATCGTTTTTTTGGACATGCCTATTTCATTGGCAATATCGTCCATTGTTATACTTTTAAAACCGCGTTCCAAGAATAGCTGTGATGCCGTATTCCGTATTTTTTCTTTCATAACGAATGCAAATATACATCAGGAAACTTTAGAAACTGTAAAAGTTTCCAAAGTTTTACAATTTGTTAATGTCGTTTAGAAACTTCATCCGTTGTTTATAGATTCATTACGTGCCACGTATTCTTTATAAGCTTGTTCGCCTTCATTCTTCCAGAATTCATCATAGTGTTTCCACTTGGAAAAATCTGTTCTCATAGGTTTGCATGGATCAAATTTTGAAAATCTCTTGTGTTTATCCTTTTTCTTTTTTTTGTTGTTAGGACCATCACCACCACCAAAACCAAAGATTATTTTAGATAATAGTAGTATGCCAAGAGCTTTCCAGTAGTCTATTTGAGGTAATCCAAAAATATCTGGCATAAGCCAATTCCACAAACGCATAACGATGTAGCCTACTAAAAAGACTATAATGATCCCTAGTAAAATATACATGAGAATTTTGAACGCTTTATAAACATAATACTGAGCTGATTTTTCCATGGTTTTTTCCAAATTAGATTTCATAATGCTGTTTTTTAATGTTCTATTTTTTTAAGAAGTATTGAAAGTGCCCTATGTCTTCTGGACATTAGTGTGCCTTGAGGTATACCGGTTTCCATTGAAATTTCTTTGTAGCTGTAATTTTCAAAATCAACTGCAACTATGATATCCCTATAAACAGGCTTTAATTCCTCTATGGCAATCTTTAGTTTTTCTTGTATTAGTGCAGGGTATTCATTTGAAGATTGATCATAGAACAAATAGGTAAAATCTGTCCAGAGTTGTTCTAGTTGCTCTTGGTCATCAAACCGCGTTCTTTTGGTACGTAATATATCTGTAATCTTATTTTTGACGGCATTATACACATAACCACCAATGTTATGTATTGGTAAGGCATCTATAGGTCTAGAGAAAATACGTAAAGCAACATCTTGTATAATATCTTCGGCATCACTTTCTGATGTTTGTTTAATTTTAGATTGAATGTAGCGCTTGATCGAGCTATATTCTTCTTCAAAAAAACTATTCAGGTTTTTGTTATCTTTTTGGTCAGATGCCATCCAAGAGCTTTTTCAATTGGTCTTCACTTATAAAGACGCAGAATTTGAAACCTATTGCATTTTTAAGGAAAATTTTTTAAAAATTAATTTTGTAAAATATGTAAAGATAATATAATCAGATATTTAACTTCTCTTGTTGCGGTATAGATATAGGACTGTAATTATTAAAAATAGAGCACCAATGAAGTGCCAAAAATTGAATAAGGGCTTTTTGGGTTGGGCTGTTTCTACAATTTCTAATAATTGATTGGCTTTGATATTGGTAATAATTTGAGTGTTGCCACCAGACCAGTTTACTATGACGGAATCTATTTTGGTGGTTGTACCCAGGCCAACATGTGCAATGACCGAGTTTTGAGAAATATGACTAGACCCACCGCCATCTATTTCCCTAATGAATTTTTTACCGTTCGCAATTACCGTTACCCTAGAACCAATACCATTGCTTTCTGCTTGTACGCCCTTTAGAGCTATTTTTAGCCAATTTCCCCTTGCAATGTCGTTTCTAAATAAGCGGGTGGTTGACGCAATAGGATAGTTTAGAATAGGTTTTTGATTAACGACCAGTAAATCCATGTCTCCATCATTGTCCATATCAAAAATTACCGAACCTCTACCAATACCATAATCGTTAATAGCAAGTTCTCGTCCCTTTTCGGTATACGTATTGGCATTGTTCTCAAAATAGAAATTGCCCATTGGGGTGCAGTTGGGGTTTAAATCGCCATTGGAAACAAAAAGGTCTAAATCTTCATCATGATCAAAATCGGCAAAATTAGCGCCCCAGCTTATGGCTAAATTGTAGGTGCCCAATTCTTTAGCCTTATCTACAAACGGATTACCATTGCCTTGGTTTTCCATAAGCATATTGAATTTAATGTTGGTAACATAATAGTCCATCCATCCATCCCCATTATAATCACCAACAGCCGCTCCCATAGCGTTGATCTTTAAATCCATTTTGGTTTGCTGGCTTACGTCCTCAAAGCGATCATTAGGATATTCATTTTGGTACAGGAAGTTGGGCACTGCTTTGTAACCAAAATCTTGGTTCACCAATAAGTCTTGGTCTTGATCATTGTCGAAGTCGGTGAAAACACCACCAAACCCAAAACCTTTATGACCTAAGCCATAGTCATCATACACATTTTTAAAGCTTTTACCTTCATTGTTTTTTAGTAAATAACTTCTTGCGGTTTGGTTTGCACTAACTATAGTTGCGTCTTTTATAATACCTAGTTTTCCGGTAAATTCTTGGAAGTAATTGCCAACAAAAAGATCTGGGTATCCGTCGGCATCTATGTCTCCAAAACTTGGACCTGTACTAAAAGAGTTGAATTCTTCTAAACCATATGCTTTTGTAACGTCGGTAAACGTGGCATTTCCATTATTTAGAAACAATAGATTTTTTGCCCTAGGTATTACATTTTTACCATCTGTAGTTGTGATTGTTGTAATGAACAAATCTCTAAACCCATCTTTATTGATGTCTGAACTGACCACACCTTGGGTAACATACTCATTGGTAACCTCTAGACCAGAGCCTTTAAAAACGTCTTCAAACGTACCATTTCCTTTATTTAGATATAATCTGTCCGCTTGTATACCGCTAGTGATATAAAGATCTTCAAAGCCATCGTTATTAAAGTCGAAAACGGTTACACCGCCACCAAATGTTCCTTCATATACTTCGTATTGGTGTTCAATACCTGCATGCTCTGTAACATCAACAAAAGTTTCTTGTGCGTTAATTAGGCATCCGCAGAAAAAAAGTACTGCCAAAAAATATGTGTGCGTTATAGTGGTGTTATTTTTCATTTGTATTCTTCCATTGAAGGGTGTAAACATTTTTTGCGATTTCCACTCCTTTTTCTAACCCTACCTCGTTGTCAAGTTGAGTATGTATACCGCCGTAAAATCTAGAATCTGCAGTTTCTTGTGCAGCTTCCCAAAAGGTGTCAAAAGAACGAACGACAAAATCGGTTTCTTTTAACTCATCTCGTTCTCTTCCTTCGTGTGCCCTATCGGTAAAAGTGAATTCCTTGCCAAAATTATGTTCTAATATAGTTGCGGCAGCGGCGGCTTGTATAGCATGTCCAGATGGAAATGAAGGAAATGGCGGGTCTGGCCAAAAAGATTCCCATTCTTCATCAATGTACTTTGGGATAAAGGTGTTAGGTCTTTCCGTAAAGAAAAGATATTTCCATTTCCAACAATTAATAAAAGCGTCTGCCACGGCCATACCTACTTGGGCATACACTTGGGTGCTTTCTATAAGTGAAAGATCATGCCCATCTACTGCCAACGTAGCAAAATAGTACGAGTGACCAGGCGGTGTAAAGCTAACGTCAGGGTCATCTCCCCACCAAATGGCAGCTTCCTTTTCTAATTGGGTCAATTCTAAATCTTTTAGATAAACATTTTCAAATTGTTGGTAGTAGGCAGACCCTGGAAGTGTGTCATAAGGTATCATTTGTGGATCCTCAATTGTTTTATTGATAGGAGCAAAGGTTCTATTTTCGCCCCAATGTGGGTGTAATGGATGATGGCTAAAAGACTGTGCAAACAATGGTGGTTTCCATGCTCCCGGCCTGTCTGGGTGAACCATAGATTTGTCAAAATTGTATAAGTATCCTCTATGACCTCCATCTGTTTTACTCCATTCAAAAATTACTTTTGCAACAGATTTACCATATTCTATAGAGCGCTTCACCGTTTCTGGAGCAACACCTGTTTTAAATTGATCGTAAACAACCTGTTCAAGGGAATCTATTTTTTGGATATTTTTATCTGATGTTTGAATATAAATATTCTTCAATATTTCTGACTGACCTGCATTAAGAGATAGTATCCAATTATATTCTTTGTCCGTATCTATTGTTGGTAACATGGTTAGACCAGTAACCTGATTGTTCATTGTACTGTATTCTTTATAACCTGGTACTATAGATTCATACATGGTTAAACCGGTGTAACCAAATGCTCTTGAGGCAAATGTAGGGGAGTTAGATGGGGTATATTGGGTAATGAACAAAGTCATGTTGGCCCATTCCGTAGCAACATCTTTTTTACTCATATTTGGTTGTTCTTCTGTAGAACAAGCTGTGATCATTAAAAGTAGTGATAGTAAGAGCGTACTGCCAAGTATGTTTTTATTATAAATGGTCATTGTTATTTATAAAGCTATTTTGTTAGTTGATATGTTTGTATTGACTTGCCGTAGTTGGTAAGTATTAGTTTATCGTCAATGATTATACCTCTGGTATTACTTCCTTTTATGGATAGACCAGATTTAGATTGGGAAATGTACTTATAATTGGCATTTTCATCACCTAAAAGTAATGTACCATAGTTGGCATCGAATTTACCTATACGTAACTTATAATAATCATTGTTGCCAAGAAGTAGCAGGTCTAAATTACCATCTTGATTAAAATCTTCCGCAATAATTTCTGAAACCGGGGAAAATTGAGTTTGTAATGGCAAGTGAACTTTTGTAAACTTTTCATCTGTTGAACTTAAAAACAAGGATGTTTCTTGGTGTGTTGCAGTTAATTTTTTCGCCTTTTTCAATTCAGTATCATTAAAAATGTCTGTTATCTGCGCATCAGCGTATTTTTCATAACTGTTAAATTTCTGTCTTTTACTCGATAGTTGCCCTAACAGTTCATCTCTGGTAACATATGGATAACTATTACCGTCAATGTAAAAATTTAGAATGGGATCAATAGAACCGTTATTGTCAAAATCTGAATAATATAATTCAGCCGGAGTGTCTTTATCTATTGTGAATTGTGTATTGGCACCAATATTTCCGGCAATTATATCTTGTTTGCCGTCTTTATTTAAATCTTTAACAAGAACGCTGCTCCAGAACCCATTTAATTCACTTTCAAAAAACTGGTCTGTTCCATTGATCAATTTGCCATTTTTAGTCAAGAAAATAGTTATGGGCATCCATTCACCAACTATAATTAAATCTTCTATATTGTCACCATCTATGTCTGCCCAAGTGGCATCGGTAACCATACCAGGATATTGTAAGTTGGGTTGAATTTCATTGGTCTTGTCTACATAACTTCCTTTACCGTCATTGATAAGAATATAGCTTCTTGGTATTTCAGGAAAGCGACCAGGAACATTATAACCACCGATAAATATATCTAAGTGCGAATCATTGTTTATATCTGAAAATGAAACCGATCCGGTGCTTATGGTCATTTGTGGTAATGAATTATGAGCCTTTTTAAAATTCCCTTTGCCATTACCCAAATAGAGCCTGTCCTGTAATAGAGGGTCATTAGCGGTTAGGTTATGATATCCGCCACTTGCCATATAAATATCTAGATGACCATCATTATTAACATCAAGTACTGCAATATCAGTATCAAAATGAGCCTTGTCTAGGTCAAAATCTGCGTTTGGTTTTTGATTGAAATTTTTATTGTTATTTTGAAGATATATGGCGGTAGGTTGATCAACGCCGCCACCAATGACAATATCTTCTAACCCATCATTGTTTAAATCTGCTTTAGCAATAGGAGGACTACTATGAGATAATTGTTTTATTAAGAGCGACTGTCGTTTAAAATCATTTACAGAAGATGGTTTGTGCTCAAAATTAATGGAATTGCGTACAGTTGAAAATAACGTTTTACTTTTCTTTTGAGCCAATTCCAAGGTTTGGGCATTAGATTCATTCAGCTCAATTGTTCTATTCGCTGAAAGTGCTTCAATAGTCTCCGTTTTTCCAGAGTTCCAAGTTACTTTTAAAGAATCTACGGTAGTCATGTCGCCTAATCCAAAATGTAAAATCGATGATACGGTCGAAAGATATCCCCTGGTTGGCATTTGCTCAAGTACTTGGGTTTTTCCTTTGGCGTAGATACTGATTTTTGATCCAATACCATGTGTGTTTTTTTGGTTTCCTTTTAACTGAATGTTTAAGAAATTGCCATTGCCTTTTTGGGTGTCATTCCTATAAATAAATGCCGGTTTGTTAATGTTATTAATAACGAGGTCTAGATCACCATCATTATCTAAATCAGTATATATGGCACCATTGCTGTTGGCAGGTTGGGCTATACCTGCTTCTTGAGATTGATCATTGAAGTGGACGCCATCTTTATTGGTATAATAGAAATTGGTCAGGTTAGATGCTGGCATTTCTTTTATAAGTTCTAAAACTTCTTGCCGTTGTAGTCTGCCTTTGGATTGTACGAAACTGTCCATGTAATTGATGAAATCCAAATTGGTGTAATCCCTAAAATATCCGTTGGTAATGAATAGATCTTTAAATCCGTCATTGTCAAAATCAGCAAAAAGTGGAGCCCAGCTCCAATCTGTATTTGAGATACCGGCTAGTTGACCTATTTCACTAAATGAATTGTCGCCATTGTTCAACTGAAGCATATTTCGCATATATTGATGATGAAATCCACTTCTAATATTTAAATCAAATTTTTCATAATTATCTGGCGATAAAAGTAATTTTTGGCGCTTATTATCTTTAGGCAACATGTCTAAAGTGAAAATATCCTGCAGGCCATCATTATTGATATCGGCTACATTATTGCCCATAGAAAAATGACTTGTATGTCCCATTTGATCACCTAGTTGGTCTGTAAATGTGCCATTTTTATTATTGATATAGAGATAATCTGGTACAGTATAATCATTAGAAACATAGAAGTCTTGCCAACCGTCATTGTTAATGTCACTAATACCTATACCTAATCCATAGGTTAATGCAGAACCACTAATACCTGCTTTTTGGGTTATATCATAAAATTTCTCATTTTTTTGCTCAAACAACCTAATACCTTGATAAGGGTCATCTTTTTTTAAAAACTGTTTAGTGCTTACTTCATTTAAAACAGGTAAAGATTTTGGATTGTGGTTTAGTAAAAGCATATCTAGATCACCGTCTTTATCATAGTCAAAGAAATATCCTTGATTGCTAAAAGCAGCGCTGGCCAAACCATATTCTTCCGCTTGTTCTTTGAAAATTGGTACGTTGTTGGCATCATTCCCTTGATTGATGAAAAGTTGGTTTTTACGCTTTGCATCTGGTAAGGCCCCTGAATAACATAGATACAGATCTAATTTACCATCTCCGTTTACATCTGCAGAGGTTATGCCTGTTTTCCAAGGTCCAGGTCTACCGGCGACTTTAGAAATTGTAGTAACATCTTTAAATGTGAAATTGCCTTCATTTAAATAGAATTTATTTTCACCCATGTTAGAAGTGAAATATAAGTCTTGAAGACCATCGTTATTAAAATCCCCTGTAGCTACACCACCGCCGTTATAGAGGTATTCGTAAACCAATACGTTGGCATTTAACCCTTCCTTTAAGGTGTTTTGAAAAGTTACTTTCGTTTCATGTTCGGATAAAAGAGTGAATAGGGTGGGTTCTTCAATCTTGTTAATTGTTGAAGAGGTTTCATCTTTTTTAACTTTCTCAGTACAGCTTTGATGTAATAAGAAAATTATAAGAATATAGAAGATTAGATTTTTTGTCATTTGTTTAAAAGTAAAAGATCTATTCCAAAAAGGAATAGATCTTTAATTTAACTCAATTTAAACTAAACTAATAACCTGGATTCTGAATCAAAAGGTTATTTCTATTGATTTCATCTCTACTTATAGGCATGAAATACATTTTATCGTCCCAAGTTCTGGTTTCATTATCATTATTGTCTACAACGGTATAGGTGTAATCATATACGGATGTGTCATACTGATAAGGAGTTCTTGGTGTTGCACCGGCTTTAAGGGTAGCTGTTACTTTCATAACCTTAATGCCCCTGCCCAAAGTTTGATCAGCGATCATCCATCTTCGTGCATCATGGTATCTGTGTTCTTCATATGCCAATTCAACTCTTCTTTCATTGATGTAATCCTCTAAAAGCTCAGTACCAGATGAGGTAAGTGCCGGCATACCTGCTCTAAAACGAATCTTGTTCAGCCAGTTTCTCGCTTCACCTTCATCGCCTAGTGCAATAGAAGCTTCTACATAGTTCAATATTATTTCGGTATATCTAATAAATGGCCATGGTACAACTTGTGCACTAGATTGATTGTCCACTAAAGATGGGTCTGGATCAATGAACTTTCGTACATAATAACCGGTTCTACTTCCGTTCCAGTTTTCAATGGGTGAATCTCTCATATCAACACCAGGTATTATTCCACCGCTACCATCTGCATATGTACCTGTCTGTATTTCATCATAAGGATCTATTGAGGCAACATCATCTGGCCTTGGTTTCCATGCTGCTCCATCATAAAGAATAGTTGCGGCCATTCTTGGATCTCTATTCTCATATGGTGCAGCCGCGTGTTCTTCATTGCTCCAGTCGAAATCAGAACCGTCCATCATTTGATAGTCGTCTACCAATTGTTGAATAGGTGTGTTACCTGCCCAGTTATGATATCCGTTTGGTCCATTGTTGATCCCTTGGTGAATTCCACCTAAAGGCCAATTACTTTCTTGTGTAAATAGAGGCGAATGTGTTCTTTCAAATAATAGTTCTGATCTTGCAGCAGCATCACCAACGGCACTTCCACCTCCCATAGCAATAGAGATGTATGTTTCAGTCGCTTCTTCTGCACTTGCAGGTTCGGTTAAATCTAACTTGTAACCAGTGGTCGCATCTAAAACGGCCTTGGCAGCGGTCTTTGCAGCGTTCCATCTTGCATCTCTGTCCCCAGAAGTATATGCAACCAGTTCTAAATTTGAATATCCACCCAATGTTGCCGACTTAGCGCTCGCTGTAGGTCCGTCGCGCAAATCACTGGCGGCATATGTCAATACACGAGATTTTAACCCCATAGCACTTAACATAGATGCTCTACCTGGTGTAACCTCTTTGCCTTCCAGTAATGAAATGGCTTTGTCAAGGTCACTGGTTACAAAATCTACATTTTCAGCATAAGTACCTCTAGCTATAGAGTAGTCATCATCTAAGCCGTAAGGGGCATCAATTAATGGTGCGCCACCGTAATAGCGCATTAATTGATGGTAATAATACGCTCTTAGAAAATGTGCTTCACCCATTAACCTGTCTTTCAATGTTTGATCATCAAAAGTTGAATTTGGTAATTCTTGTAAAGCTATATTCGCTTTTCGTATTGCTAAATATAATTCGTTCCATTGTGGAATGATATTCACGTTACCCGTACCCGACGGGGAAAGTGAACCTTCTGTAATAACGTTTACTCCTCTACCAGAGTGTGTAAACATTGCTTCGTCCGTTAATGAAGCCAAACCTTCTTCTTCAAACCCTCCATAGCCAAGGGATGCATAGACGTTGAATACGAATGCTTGTGCCAACGCACCGTCTGCCCAAGTGGCATCTGCCGAGATTGAATCTAATGGCTGCGTTTCTAAAAAATCTTCATTACACGAAATAGGTACTAACGCTAACGTCAGTAGGCCTAAGAGTACTAATTTTCCTTTTTTCATGATTTTTTTTTAAAATGTTAAACTAAAACCTGTGTTAATAATAGTCTGTTGTGGATAAAACTGACCGTCATTACTTGTCGATTCAGGATCATATATATCTTGAGCCGCCCATGTAGCCAAGTTTAGACCACTCATATATATTTTAAATTTAGATAGACCAAATTGCTCAATCAATTCTGAAGGAAAGTTGTATGCCAATTGAACATTTTTAAGTCTTAGGTAATCTTTACTAAATAAGTTGTAGGTATTATTGCCATAATCACCACCTGTATAGTAGGTGTCTCCACGACTGGCAAGTCTTGGATGAACGCTACTTGGGTTGTCTGGACTCCATCTGTTGTCAAAGCTGTACTTTAAAAAGTTACCTATGTCACCAGATTCTGTTTGGATAAATAATTTAGCCCCTGTAGCTCCTTGTAATAATACAGAAAGATCAAAGTTTTTGTATGAAGCGTTAAACGTAACACCAAAGTTAAAGTTAGGGTTGATGCTATTTTTTAACCTTACTTGATCTAAGTCGTTAATGGCACCATCTCCGTTGATATCTTTAAATTTCATATCACCTGGCTCTAATGTTGGCTTAACTGCACTATAATCTAGTGGATTGGAATCAATGGCAGCTTGGTCAATAAATACACCATCAGACTCGTATACTAAATATGAGCCAATAGGCTTTCCTTCTTGTAATTGGTAACTTGGAGCACCAGGAATTTCATCTAGGAACTCAACTGTATTTTGTGCGTAACCTCCGTTTACACCAACATCCCATTTAAAACCATCAAAGCTACCACCAAAATAATTCAACGCAAATTCAAAACCTTCGTTATTTACTTTACCTGCATTTACAGGAGGTAAAAGGTCTGAAATACCAGAAGAACCTGGGGTAGAACCTGTTTTTTGAATTAGGATTTGATCACGTTTGTTCAAGAAATATTCAAGGGTGAAACTCATTTTTCCGTCCAATACAATACCGTCTAAACCAATATTATAATTCTTAGCTCGTTCCCATGTAAAGCTAGGATTAGCCAAGAGGTTTTCAAATAAAGTCGTTTGTACTTGACCATTTATTGGGTATTGACCAAATTCGTAAATAGATTGGTAAGCATATTCTTGTAATTCATCATCGGTTATTTCACCGTCACCGTTGGTGTCAAATGAAACTTGATCATTACCCATTTCACCGTAAGAACCCCTTAACTTTAAGTAGCTAATAGAGTCAACGTTGAACCAATCTTCATTATTAATGTTCCAACCAACTAACAATCCTGGGAAGAACCCAAAACGATCATTACCTGGGAAAATATATGAACCATCATATCTCCAGATGAACTCGGCTAAGTATTTTTCTTTAAAGTTATACTGGGCACGGCCATAGTAACCTAAACGTGTTCTGTTGTAACCGAAACCATCCGTTTCTTGTGCAATTTCACCACCTACTCCTAACTGGTCAACAGCGGTAGAAAGGTAGTTTCTTCTAAATGCAGAGAAAAACTCCCCTTGAAAATTCTCACGGGTAACACCGGCCAATAAGTTAATGGTGTGGTCATCACCAATTGTTTTGTCATAACTTAATAAACCGGTTAGGTTAGTGTTTAGTACATTATTAGATGATTGTAATAATCTTGCATCTGTAAAGTTGGAACGTATAGATCCGCTTAGTTCCGGTACACCGGTAGCAATATAGTTTGCACGGTCAAGAGAATAAAGAGTCCATGGTGTTTGCCATAGTTTTCTACGTAACTGGCTTTGGTCAACACCTGCCAATAATGTCAGTTTAAGACCTTCTACCCATGGGTTGGTAATATCCAAAGAACCTGTAAATTGTAGGTAATCTGTTGGTTGTTTGTCATACCCTGTAGCATTCGTTGTAACTACCACCGGTTGTTGACCATTTTCAATATCAGGTCCTGGTAATCCATTTGGCCATATTGCAGGTTCATTTGGTCTACCTCTCATCAACATTCTAAAGATAGCACCTGCACCTTCAGTAGGGAAGGTTCTATCTTCCTTTCTATATCCCATACTT
Source organism: Maribacter sp. HS (assembly GCF_048059195.1). NCBI lineage: Bacteria > Pseudomonadati > Bacteroidota > Flavobacteriia > Flavobacteriales > Flavobacteriaceae > Maribacter > Maribacter sp. HS. The sequence continues at coordinate 1,067,357 of NZ_JAYLVV010000002.1, read as the reverse complement.
AGTTTAGTAGACAGGTATTCATTAATTCTAGCATCGGTATTGATTCTAAAATTATACTGTTGGTATCTGTTGGCCGAGTTTTTATATATAGCGCCTTGATCTGCATAACCTACAGATGCGTAATATTTTAGATCTTCACTACCACCGCTTATGGATAGGTTATGTCTTTGTTGTTCCGCCCAATCTTGAAAAGTGGCACCAAACCAATCCGTATCAGGATATAACCATGGATCAGCATTGGTTCTATGATTATTGATTGTTTCTGGACTAAATGCAGCGTTTACGGTTTCTGCAGGATCACTACCTGGTATAGTATAACTACCTGAGGTTTGAAAAGCGGTATTTGCAGCTCCCCATTGTGATGAAGGAATATTACTGTTATAAATCGCCAATTCATTCATTATAGTTTGATACTCTACCGCACTTGCCATTTCTGGTACTCTTGTAGGTCTGGTTATACCAAAATCAGCCTTATAATTTATTTGCATTTTGCCGGCTTTACCGGTTTTGGTAGTAACGATTATTGCTCCGTTGGCCGCTCTAGCTCCATAAATTGCAGCTGATGCATCTTTAAGTACAGAGATATTGGCAATATCATCTGGGTTAATACGACCTATACCACCATCTCTATCTGGAATACCATCAATAACGATCAAAGGTTGGTTGTTTCCTAATGTATTGGTTCCACGAATACTTATGTTCGATTCGTCATTACCAGGCTCCCCACTGGTCTGTACGATTACTACCCCGGGCAATCTACCTGCCAAGGAATTCGATACACTTATGGCCGGTGAACTTTCTAGTACCGGACCCTGTACTGCGGTTACCGCACCTGTTACGGTCGCTTTTTTCTGAGTACCGTAACCAACGACAACAACTTCGTCTAGGTTGGCAACGTCCTCTTCTAAAGATACATTGATGGTACTTTGATTGTTTACCGGTACCACTACAGCCTTGAATCCAATGTAGCTGAATCGTAAACTGGTACTACCATCATCTACGGTAATTGTAAAGTTACCGTCAAAATCCGCTTGTACTCCTGTTGTAGGGTTGTTGGCATCAATGACCGAAACACCTGGCAACGGCATGTTGTCTGAAGCTGAAGTAACGGTTCCAGAAACGGTTGTCTGTGCGTGGAGACCCATAAAGAGAAATCCACTAAAAAATAAAATCATCGTTAAGCTTACATGATTCCGAATCATGGAAAACTTAGAAAAGTCTGTTTGATAATTCATAAAGTTAGTTCTTACAGTTGTTAGTTAATTATGTTGACGTAGGCGTTATAGTCTCTTTAGGGAGCGTTTTTGAGATGAAGAGACTATGATACACTATGCTACTGTGAACAAATATAAAATAAAATGTTAATTTAATAAATATTAACATGTTATTTTTTAGAATTTTCATTTAGATCTTAAAATATTATCAAATACATATTATTTGTCATTTTATCTAAAAAATCTGTATTTGCGTGTTTGTAGCCTTTTTCGGCATATAAACCTTTTTTTTACATGCTAATTTGTTGTGATAGGTACACTATAATTCAGGCGCTATTTTTTGATATCTTTTTTTAAATTGTATATTGACGCCTGCAAATTTCATTTATAATTTATGCTGGTTATTAGTAAAATTCTAAACCTCACCCACAATAATAACCTTACAAAACATGAACAATTGGTTCAAGGCGTAATTGAATCTATTGAAGATGGGCAATTGACTATTGGTGATCAGTTACCCTCTATAAACACTATGGTTGAGGAAATAGGCTATGCAAGAAAAACTATTTTTAAGGCATATGAGGAGCTTAAGAATAGAGGCTTAATAGAGTCTAGGCAATTAAAGGGTTATTTTGTGATTAGCCAAGCTACCAATATTACCAAAAGAATGGCTTTGCTACTATTTGCTTTTCAGAGTTATCAAGAAGAATTTTATAAAACCTTTCGTAAAGAAATGGGAAGAAGGTTTCAAATAGATGTTTTTTTCCATCATAATAACCTCACTGTTTTTAAGACCATAATTTCTAATATCAATGGTAAATATGGCATGTATGTTATTGCTCCAATACAAAATGAAAAGGTTGCAACATTATTAAAGAATATTGAACCCAAAAAATTATTGTTGGTAGATAGGTATTTAAATTTGGGACCAGGGTATTCTTATATCTCCCAAGAATTTGAAGAGGTCATTTATACATCTTTGGTTAGGTTACTGCCAGAAATAAAAAAGTATAATAAGATTATTTTGTACTTCAACGAAGAGAGCGATTTTTCTCCTATATCTATAAAAAACGCGTTTCAAAAATTCATAGATGAGTTTGAGGTCAATGGTTCTGTCAAGAATAATTATACTATTGGGTCTGCTAAAAAAGGCAATTTATATTTTGCGTTAGGAGATACCATACTTTGGCAAATTCTAAGAGATTCGGTTAGAAATAAATATAAAATTGGGGAGGATATCGGTATTCTGTCCCAAAACGATAATGTTTCAAAAGAAATTGTGTTTGGTGGAATTACTACTATTTCCACCGATTTTAACGAAATGGCAAAAAGAGCGGCATTGCATTTAAAAGGTGATACAGTTACAAAATTAATTATGCCCTCTAGACTGATCAAGAGGTCTTCTTTATAATTAGTATGCAGCGTAAAAGTTCATATTTGACAGCTTTTTTAAATTAGGGATTCACCTGTAAAGTTTTATTTCTTCTCACTTAAAAAGGGGGCTTATTCAGCCATTTTTGTTCTATTTTTGTGCAAAATTGCAAAGAATGCATACTATTAGTGAATATCGAGATGAGTTTATTGCATATTTAGACTCTATGAGGATTACAAAAGAGCCTAGAAACCTATATGAGCCTATCACATATATTCTGGGTTTAGGCGGCAAAAGGTTAAGACCGGTATTGGTTTTAATGACTGCTGAAATTTTTAATACTGATTTTAGAAAAGCTTTAGATGCTGCCGTTGCTGTTGAGGTCTTTCATAATTTTTCTTTGGTACATGATGATATTATGGATGATGCCCCGGTACGTAGGGGTAAAACTACGGTACATGAAAAATGGGATATTAATACGGGTATTCTGTCTGGTGATGCCATGTTGATAATGGCCTATCAACTTTTTGAAAATTATGAGCCTAATGTTTTTAGAGATTTGGCCAAGCTGTTCAGTAAAACGGCACTTGAAGTTTGTGAAGGTCAACAATACGATGTAGATTTTGAAACTAGGGATGATGTGATGTTGCCCGAGTATCTTAAAATGATAGAATACAAAACTGCCGTCTTAGTTGCAGCTGCGTTAAAAATGGGCGCTATAGTTGCAGGTGCACCAGATGAAGCACAGCAACAGATGTACAATTTTGGACTAAACCTTGGTATAGCTTTTCAATTACAAGATGATTATTTAGATGTTTTTGGTGATCCTAAAACCTTTGGTAAGCAGGTTGGTGGTGATATTATTGAAAACAAAAAGACCTACCTATATCTTAAAGCTTTAAACTCTGGTTCAGAAGTAATCGCTAAAGAATTAGAGCATTTATATTCTATTCACCCAAAAGAGGCCGAAGCTAAAATTAAGGCAGTGCGTTCTATATTTGAAAAGACAAAAGCGGATCAAGCTACTAAAACTGCCATTGCAGATTACACGGCTAAAGCTTTTGAAGTTCTTGATGATATGGATATTAATCCTGAAAATAAAGAACTGCTAAGACAGTTTGGGGAAAACTTAATGAATAGAACGGTTTAGAAAATTCGTTTTATCAATGCTTTGATAAACGGTTGTTTAGGGCAAGAGTTGATATATTCCAAATCTTCTATGAGACTTGTTTTTTCATCTAAAAACTTAAAAACTTTTTGTGGTGGTAATGCTTTAAAGATAGATTGGAATATTACATGGCCATTGGCATTGTCATTGTAAAGTACATCTAAAAAGAGCAGGTCATAAAACCAAAATTTGCCTTTCAATTTTAATTTTTTCAGAGGTTTCCCCTCTTTAATGAACGCTATTAATTTTGGTATTTTGTTTGCCGTACTCATAAAAGTATAACCTGTGCTGGGTTTGGCCCAACCCCCTGGGGTACCTATATAGCGTATTCTGTTGGTATGGTGTTCCCTAAAGTCATACGCTGTCATAGGTATACTGCCAAATTCTCTTTCTATAATCTTATATTCCTGGCATTGAAACCGTTGTAAAATATAGTCTTCTATGGCTTCTTCATACTCAGGTGTTGGCAATAGATTTTCTGAAAACAAAGTGTATTCTATTAATGCGGTATCATTGGAGTAGGGCAGTACATACATAAATCTTGTATTGCCTTTTTGAGGTATGGAAAAATCCATATATGTGACTTCCTTGGTATTGAAAATAGGTTTGTTGACCTTTATTACCCAGCCTATAAAATGCTGCTGTAATACGGGATATTTTGTTTGCTGGGTAGCCATTTTATAATCAAAAAGGCTATTGAATATATACTTGCCGGTATAGGTGTTGTTTACTGCTTTAACCGCAACCTGGTCTTCGGTTTCGGAGATACCCACCACAGTGTCTTGCACAAATGTTATATTGCTAGTTGCCTTTACCTTTTTTAGGTAATGATCATAGAAGTCGATACCTCTTATCATTTTATAAGAATATGGGTCGATCTTGGTTCTTTTGGCAATATCTTCTCCTTGAAAATGAATGGAATTCCACTTCTTATGGATAATCTCTTCAAATTGACCGTTACCTTTTTCCCAAAAACACCACGTTCTGTCGTTGCTATTTTTTGGTGCTTTGTCAAGCAGTAAAATCTTTTTTTGATTAAAAAACGAATCGTTGGCCATAGCATCTGCCAACAATAGACCAGACGCGCCTGCGCCAATGATAATGTAATCGAATTCGTTCATGAATTTTTCAGATTGTTCTCAGCTTCTTTAAGGTCTAGCACTTCAAAAGTACAAAATAGCATGTGTCTTTAATACTTAATTCAATGTATAACGTAGTCCAATAAAAGAACGGATTCCTTGATTTGGTCCATAGACGTAAGATGGGTCAAATGTTAATGCATTCGGGTTATTGGGTGTGGCAACCGCATTGCCATTTGCATCAAAGGTAACTTCTTTATCAAAAGGATCGTTGGCACGGGCAATGATAAAGGGGTTCCCTCTGTTGGGTGTCCAGTCCAGTAAATTTTTAACTCCTCCGTAAATTTCAAAATTCTTTATCCCATCATAAGATAGTTGTATATTTTGAATACTCCACGCGGGTGAAAAATCTCGCCTGGGATCACTTTCCCCTAAGGTTGGTAATCGCATAGGGCCATATAAATTAGCCGTATAATCTATCTTTAAATTCCATGGTCTAATTTGGTACCCAACACTCCAATTGGCGGAATAGCTTTCTGTTAAAATTTGACGTTGCGTAACCCCATTTTCAGTATTACTCACGTTCTGTAATGTTCCTCCGATCATAAATTGTAAACCATTGTACATGGTTATATCTAAGTTTGCACTTATTCCCTTTGAAATCGATTTTCCATCTAAATTGTCATATATAATTTGGTTGGGGTTGGTGTCGTAATCAGGGATTATAACATTTTGGAAATAGGTGTAAAATATTGAAGCATCTAAACTTACAAACGTACCATTATCACCGTAAATTTTCTTCAGAAAGTTAAGATTTACATTAAATGATTCTTCCGGTTCCAGTTCTTCTGCAATAATGACATCTCTAGAACCTGTAAGTGCTGCATGATCTTCTGTGAATAGATTTACCACTCTAAAACCGGTACCCGCATTTAAGCGAATAATGTCATTTTCGGTAAACTTAAAACGATAGGCCGCTCTTGGCGTAAAGATATTACCGTGGCGGTTATCATAATCATATCTGCCCCCTAGGAGAAGGGAATGTTTTTTATTGAACGCTATTTCATCCTGTAAAAAAACACTCGGTATAATTACTTCATCGGGCTCATTACCATTCGTGTTTGCGGTAGCAGGCGTATTGTCGTCATAATAATTATAACGTAATGCAGTACCTGCTAAAAGGCTATGTTTTCCTATGTTTTTATCCCATGTTAACTGGGTAAAACCAATACGTTGATCTGCCAAATAAGGAACATCACCATAAACGGAATTTTGTTTGTGGTCATTATAGGAAAAGGAAAGCATCATTTGCTCTTCTACCGGCAACTGGTACTTGCCTAAAACTTCCCATCTACGGGTGTAAATACTTTCCCCATAAATTTCATCACCGCCTCTAAATTCTGGAGTCCATTGCAGTTCACCTCCCCATCTATCTTCATAAAAAAACCTTCCTGCCAAAGAAAGGATTCTGGAGTCTTTTCTTTCAAAATTCCATTTTTGAAAAACAGATATGCGATCTTGTAATGTAAGATCGGTAAAATTATCTCCATTATTGTCAATAGGGTTATCGTACTTAAAATAATTGGCACCTAAGAGAACATTGGCTTTTTTGCCAACATTAAACTTAGTGCCTATGTCAAAATTAAATTCTCCCCAACCGGTTACAAAACTATCTGCAAAAAAATCCGGGGCAGATAAGTTGTTCTTTGTAATAATATTAATGAGTCCGCCAACGGCTTCACTTCCATATAATGTAGATGCTGGGCCTTTAACCACTTCAATTTGTTCTATAAGCGAATTGGGAATGCCTGAGAGTCCGTATACAGTTCCCAAACCACTAACTATGGGCATGCCATCTATTAAGACTAGGGTGTACGGACCTTCTAGTCCATTAATATGAATATCACCTGTATTACAAACATTACAGTTTATTTGTGGTCTTACTCCGTTTACATTCTGTAATGCTTCAAAAATACTTGGTGTTGGGTTCTTTTTAAAAAAGGTAGGTGTATATACTTCTACCGGTACTGGACTTTCTAATCTACTAACAGGTTTTAGAGTGCCTGTAACTACCATTTCATCAAGAGATTCGGTTGATGGTTTTAGGTCAATATTTACAATTTGGTCTTCATCTTCGGAAACGGAGATCGATTTACGAAATTGTTCAAAACCTATATTGGAAGCAATGATAATGTAATCGCCAGAAGGAATATTTTTAAGTAAGTATTGACCGTTTTCGTCTGAAGCAGCGCCAATTTGAGTGCCTTTCAAATAAATATTTACATAGGCTTCAGGAAATCCATTTGAAGATATGGTTCCAGATATGGTAGCTTTTTGTGCATTTACAGTTATAAAAGCTAAAATAGAGCAAGCGAAAAATAATATTTTAAACATCTAAAATTAAATTTAGACAAATCTAAAAAATTGTTTTTAGGTATAAAAATGTATTTTTGTGTTAATATTGCTTTTCAAATGACATTATCAGAAGAAGATTACATAAAAGCCATTTATCACCTAAGTGATTTCAACAGTAAATCTGTTGCAACAAATGCCATCGCAGAACAGATGAAGACAAAACCTTCTTCTGTAACCGATATGGTAAAAAAGTTGTCTGAGAAATCTTTGGTGAACTATAAGAAATACCAAGGCGTCTCACTATCGGAAAAAGGCAGGTTGGTTGCCCTTTCCATTATTAGAAAACATCGTTTATGGGAGGTTTTTTTGGTAGATAAACTTAATTTTTCTTGGGATGAGGTTCATGTGGTGGCAGAGCAATTGGAACACATAAAAAGTGATGCTTTAATTGATAAGTTAGACGCCCATTTAGGATACCCTAAAGTAGATCCGCATGGCGATCCTATTCCTAACAAAGATGGTGTGTTCACAAAATCCGTAAAGAAGTTGATCAGTGATTTGCCAGTGGGTAGTCAAGGGGTTTGTGTAGGCGTCAACGATTCTTCCGCGGCATTTTTAAAATTTTTGGATAAGAATAAAATTGCCTTGGGCGATACCTTTAAAATATTGGAAATTGAAGAGTTTGATGGTTCCGTTACCATCTCTACCAGGTCGGGCTCCATTAGGATATCAAAACAGATTGCAACAAATTTATTTTTGGAGATTGTAGATGAAGAGTAGCATATTAATTATATGAATTATGGATGAAATTATAGCGTATTTTGAATCAATAGATCCCGTACTGGCAGCATTTTATGCTACATTGTTTACTTGGGGACTCACAGCAGCGGGCGCGGCACTGGTTTTTCTTTTTAAAACAATGAACCGTGCTGTTTTAGACGGAATGTTAGGGTTTACTGGCGGTGTAATGGTAGCGGCCAGTTTTTGGAGCTTACTGGCACCGGGTATAGAAATGAGCCCGGGTGAAGGGTTTGTGAAAGTTATACCGGCAGGAGTAGGTTTTTTGCTAGGTGCTTTGTTCATTTTTGGGTTGGATAAAGTATTGCCCCATTTACATATTAATTTTAAGGAAGACGAGGCAGAAGGTGTTAAAACACCTTGGCGTAGAACAACCTTACTTACGTTGGCCATTACATTACATAACATACCGGAAGGTTTAGCGGTTGGTGTACTTTTTGGGGGAGTGGCCGCTGGTTTTGATGGCGCCTCTATTGGTGGTGCCGTTGCTTTGGCCTTAGGTATTGGTCTACAAAACTTTCCGGAAGGTTTTGCCGTTGCCATGCCGTTACGTAGACATGGATTGAGCAGGACAAAAAGTTTTATGTTCGGTCAGGCTTCCGCATTGGTAGAGCCTGTTGCAGCAGTACTAGGGGCGTGGGCCGTGCTTACTTTTCAACCTATACTGCCATATGCGCTTTCTTTTGCGGCCGGCGCAATGATCTTTGTGGTCGTAGAGGAAGTTATACCAGAAACACAGCAAGATAAGTACACTGATATTGCTACCATGGGCTTCATTGGTGGCTTCATCATCATGATGACCCTAGATGTTGGTTTAGGTTAATAATTTAATTTGAATTTTACCGTTTAAGGCAATAGTATGGTTAACTTGATACTTTAAACCTTTATGCATTTTACCAAGAAAAATTGGGTATGGACAGTGGTGTTGATTCTAACAGTAATCTGTTGTGCGTTCATTTTAATACTTCATTTAAAAAATTGGGTAAGTAATAGTGACAATAGCCTAGGAATTCGTTCTGGGTTTTATAATGTTGAAATTCCATTAAATGAACTAGATAGTGTGGTGTTGGTTGAAAGAATACCGCCAATGGAGCGTCTGCACGGTTTTTCTGCACTGGAAAAAGAGAAAGGTGTCTTTAGGGAGTTTAAAGATTCTTTGACAGACAAGAAAGTTCATGTTTTTGTAGATAATATTGAACAACATAAAGTTAAGTTGGTCTATAAAGATTCTACTTACGTATATTTTAATCTAAAAGACTCGGTCCAAACTTTACAATTGTTTCAGAAACTCGGCGGAAAAATAGGGGCATTGAGCGCGCCTAATTAAATTGTAGATTTTAAAATAATATGGCATGATAAAAGGGAATCTATTGGTACTATTTGTTTTAGGATTGATGTCAACAGGTCTATTTGCTCAGCATAATATTAGTTTAAATATTGATGGGGTTACTTCTGAAGAAGGTAATATCTGTTTTGCCGTTTATACTAATGAAAGTTCCTTTTTAAAGTTTGATAAGGTATATAAATCCGGCTCTGAAAAGGCTGTGAAGGGTAAGACGGTTTTTGATATTGAAAACTTGCCCGATGGTGAGTATGCCATTGCTATATTTCATGATGCTAACGGAAATAATAATTTAGATACCAACATGTTGGGTATTCCAAAAGAGCAAATAGCATTCTCTAAAGGAAAAATGAAAATGTTTGGTCCGCCAAAATATACCGAGTGTGCCTTTATTCTAGATTCAAATATGCAAATGAATATCAGTTTGCAGTAAATGCTAATAGCTTGTAATTTTGATTACTCCGTTGGCTCCCTGAGTACCATAACCAGCAGCATCTGCACCCGATAGTATAACTATTTTCTTCACATTGTAGCTATCTATTAACTCGTTGATCGAATGAAAAGAATTTCCAATTATCTGATTGTTTAAGACGTACAAAGGTTCTTGACTGCCACCAGAGGCAAAGGAATTACTGGTCTTATTGATTATAGGTACATTGTTTTGCAAGACTACGCCACTCTTTTGGCGTATACGTTGTAGTAGCGAAACGTTCGCCCTATTTTTTTCTCTCAATTCCACATCTAAAGAAGATGTACCGTTGTTGTCATTACTTGTGTTTTTTGATGATCCGCAGCCGGTCATTATCAAAAGCATAAAACCATAGACAGTAATAAACTTTTTCATTTTTTGATAATTAGTTTTATGTAAGGTATACAATTAAATGGATGCCATTATCTTTGAAAGAAAAATTTCATGGTATTAGTTGCGCAATTGGTAGGAGCCTTATTAGGATTATTAGCAGTAGTTTTTGGGGCATTTGGTGCACATTTGTTAAAGAAAACGTTTACTGAAGATCAACTGAATAGTTTTGAAACAGGAGTAAAATATCAAATGTATCACGCACTTTTACTATTGATGTTAAGTTTTAACCTTAATCTAGAAACTGGCCTAGAAAAGGCAATTATCTATTGCATCATCATTGGAATCATTCTTTTTTCCTTTAGTATTTACGGATTGTGTATATCTGCATCCAAAGGAAATAAAATAAAAATACTGGGTCCTATTACTCCAATTGGAGGTTTGCTTTTGGTAACGGGTTGGGGGCTTTTGTTCTATAATATAGTTAGGAACTATATTTAATCAATGGTGGTTGACTTAAACTCTTTTATTGCTGTATTGGGTTCCATAATAGCGTAGCCTTCCCAAAAATTAGGATCGTATTTAGGCATATATGTCGGTGATACGGCATTGTTTTCTGTAAAACCGTCAAAAGTAACTTGGTCTATTTGATCAGATTCAAAAATGATCAATTCATTCTTTACAACATTTATAAAGACAAAATCCATATCGCCAGATAGCTCATTTTGTTTGTTTTTGCCTTTTACGATTTTATTCTTTTCAATGATTTTTAATGGTCTTCTAACACCAATACGTTCACCTACTTCAGACTCATAATAGCGTAGGCCGTAATGGTCAAATGCATCTTTTTGATAAATTACTTTTCCTTTAGATAAATAGGTATTTGTTGAAATCCCTAAAAGACTGAATTTTTTAACAGGCTTTACATTGCTATAGTCTATTTGCAGTACGGCAAAATCATCAGCATTTATAAATAGTGTTCCTTCAAAATCTGCTGATCCACTTGGTTTAAAAGAGATGACGTAAACGGCATCATTACCTAAATATGTGAATTCTTGTAATGTATAGTCATACTTTCTGGATTTTACTATAAAGTTTAGATCATTGTCTTCTTGCGTGGGTAAATTATTGAAGATATTGTTCAATTGACTTTTTTTCCAATTGGCGTAGTTTTTCTGTTGCAGCTCTTTGTCTTTCTTCTTTTTCTCTAGCTGTTCGTTGGCAGCGGCCACATCTGTAGAGTCAATATCTTCTTCAAGAAATTCGCTAATCTCCTCGGCATCTATTTTAGTACCGAACAAACCGGATTTTATCTTGAAATAAGATCCTTCTTTAACATTTTCACGAAGTATTTCATTGAATTTTTCCTCTAATTTTTCAGCATCAAGTTCCTTGCTTTTATCAAATAGTTTGGAAGCTTTTAAAAGATTTAATTTTAATAACTCTTCATGTGGGTTGCCGTATAGATCGCCAACAATTTCAGAATAATAACTGTTGTCCTTGGGTACAGTGGTTATAACACTATCTAGAAATTGTTGGTTTAGTATATCTATGGATGATTTTTTGACTTTAAAATCACTTTTTGTCCATCTATCAAAGTTAGATGACCTATGGAACAATCGTTTTTTAGTGAGGTGGGTCTTATAGTTTTTGTCTAGATTTTCAACTACAAAATCTATTATTTCGTCAGCAGTATAATTTTTATTGGATACTATAACCTCTCTTAGTTCAATGGCTTTGGGTACGAGTAATATTCTAGAGCTTGTAAACTCTGAAATAGGTTTGGCAAGGGTTTCATAACCCATTGAGGAAATAATGAGAGAGTCAGATTCTTGTATGGTTTCGTTCAAGATAAAATTGAAATTACCCTCTTCATTGGTAATGACTCCTTTTTCTTTTAATTGAACAGTGGCGTAAGGAATAGGTTGTTGGGTAATGCTATCTAAAACGTTGGCGCTTAAGTTCTGTGCATTAGTGTTTAAAATGGTGAAAACAAAAATTGTAAAAAGTAATAAGTGCGTTGGTTTATTGTTCATAGTGTTAGATTATTCCTACGCAATCTAAACGAACAAAAGCAACAAACGTTACAGTTTTAGAAACTGTTATGAGTCTTTTATAGCTATTTTAACTTATCAATAAAGATTAGTGGCAGCCACAATCATCTTGACCACAGGATTTAGCGTTGTTTTTTTTGCCGGACCAAATAGATTTAGGAATCAAAAATTTATTTACCAAATACCCTACGGAAATAGCTAGTGTTATGTAAACCAATATGTGTTGTATAATGTCCATATTATTTTAATAATTGGTATGCTATTAAAGCTACAATATAAGCAAAAAGGCTCATGAATACTAGCTGCCCTGCTGGCCATTTCCAAGAATTCGTCTCCCTTTTTACTACCGCCAAGGTGCTCATACATTGCATAGCGAATGCATAGAACAATAGTAATGAAATGCCCGAAGCTAAATTAAACAATGGTTTTTTTGTTTTGGGATCTACTTCTGCAGCCATTCTATTTTTAATGGTTTCCTCTTCATCATTCCCTACACTGTAAATAGTAGCTAATGTACCTACAAAAACCTCTCTTGCCGCAAAGGATGTTAAAACGGCTATTCCTATTTTCCAGTCATAACCTAAAGGTCTTACTATAGGTTCTATGGCTTTGCCCATATAACCCATATAGGAATGCTCTAATTTATAGCTGGCAATTTCCTGGTTTAATGCTCTTTCTTGCAATTCTTGCTGTTGCACTGCTTTCTCTTCTATGGAAAGAGTTGTTGCTTGTGCTTCTTGTTGATTTTCAAAGTAAACCTCGCTATTGGCGCTATACCCCTTTTCTTTAATTCTTTGCGCTACTATGGTTTCGGCATTTTTAAATTCATCCGAAAATCCGTTAGAGCCCAAAAACCAGAGCACAATAGATATGGCCAATATTATTTTACCTGCGCCAAAGACAAAACTTTTTGTTTTTTCAAGGACGGTATAGGCAACGTTTTTTATCAACGGTAGTTTATAGTTGGGCATTTCAACCACAAAGAAAGACCTACTTTTAATTTTTAAGATCTTGTTCAGGATTACCGCCGACAGAATAGCAGCTCCAAAGCCCATTAAATATAACGACATTAAGGTCAGGGCCTTATAGCTTAATCCAAGAAAACTGCCTTCGGGTATGACCAAGGCAATGATAATTAGGTAGACCGGTAACCTTGCGGAACAGGTAGTGAACGGGGTTACTAGAATAGTAATTAACCTTTCTTTCCAGTTTTCGATAGTTCTAGTAGCCATTACCGCTGGAATAGCACATGCGGTACCTGAAATTAATGGAACCACACTTTTACCGCTCAATCCAAAGGGCCTCATTATCCTGTCCATCAAGAAGACTACCCTGCTCATATAGCCTGTTTCTTCCAGTAGGGCTATAAATAAGAATAAGAATGCTATTTGTGGTATAAATATAACGATACCACCAATACCGGCTAAAATACCCTCTGCAATAAGATTGGTAAATACTCCCGGTGGCAATGTGTTTTTCACCCATTCTGTAGCCGAAGCAAAAAAACCATCAATTAAATCCATGGGATACTCGCTCCAACCATAAATGGCTTGAAAAATGGTGAGCAGTATTAAAAAGAAAATTGCATAACCAAAGACCTTATGGGTTAAGACCTTGTCTAAAGTGGCTCTAAACCCTTTGGCGGCATTGGCATCTACTTTATACGTTTCCTTTAAAATGCCGTTAATGAATTGATAACGTAATATTGTTTCTTTCTGCTGTAAACGTTTAAGCTCGGATTTTGATTTTGTGGTAAAGGAAGATGTGTCTTTTGTAAACGTTTTTTTCAACGGCATAAAGTTCACGTCTTGGGTAATGACCAACCATAACTTATAGATATCCTCTTTCGGAAAAGCATCTGTAAGTCGTTCAAAATAATCAGGTGCAATAACCGATATATCTACATTTTGGCTTTTTGGTAGAAGTTTAAAGTCTGCAATGAGATTTCTTAATCTATCTATACCCGTTTCTTTCCTAGTACTTACCAGAGCAATTTTAGAGTTTAACTTTTGCTCCAATAACTCAATATCTATGGTAATCCCTTTACGAACCATACGATCGGCCATATTAATGACTAAAATGGTAGGTATTTTTAAGTCCTTGATCTGTGTAAAAAGAAGAAGGTTTCTTTTTAGGTTTTCTACATCAGATACGACAATGGCAACGTCTGGGTGGTCTTTGTCGTTCTTATTTAAAAGAAGTTCAACGGCAACACTTTCATCTAATGATGTAGTGTTTAAACTATAGGTACCCGGTAAATCTAAAATGTGAGCTTTGACACCACGGGGCAATTTGCAAATACCCTCTTTCTTTTCTACGGTAATACCTGGGTAATTACCAACTTTTTGGTTTAGTCCGGTAAGCTGATTGAAAACCGATGTTTTACCGGTATTAGGGTTGCCTATAAGGGCTACATTGATCTGTTTGCTCATATAACCGCATTGTCATCAATAATATCAAGTGCTATATGTAAGGCCATTTCTCGTCTAATGGCAATATGAGATCCGTTGACATTAATATATATTGGGTCTTTTAATGGTGCTACCTGTACCAATTCTACTTCATTGCCAGGTAAACAACCCATTTCAAGTAGCTTGATCGGCAATAGGTCTTGAGTGAATTCTTTTATGATTCCTCTTTGACCTCTTTTTAAATGTGCTACTGTAGTCTCCAATCTTTATTTAGATTCATTATAAGTAAGGCAAAAGTAAATGAAATAATTCAATTAAGGAATTATTACATCTTAAAACTAGTTTCGCCTTGGGCAGGTAATAGCCCGGTTAATTATCTAGTTCGTCGTAAGAATTTTTTAGAATTTCAATATCGGTCATAATTTTATCCATATCCTCTTTTTTAGTGCCATCATAAAAGCCCCTTATGCGTTTATCCTTATCCACTAAAATAAAATTTTCGGTATGTATCATATCAAATGGTCCGCCATCGCCATCGGTTTTAACGGCCAAATAAGATTTTCGTGCCAATTCATAGATCTGTTTTTTATCACCCGTAACTAAATTCCAATTCCTGTCATCCACCCCTTTTTCAATAGCATATTTTTTAAGCTGTGTAACCGAGTCGATCTCTGGCGTAACGGAATGTGATAACAACATAACATCAGAATCTTTGCCAAGTGCCCTTTGCAGGTCTACCATATTTTTGGTCATGATAGGGCAAATAGTAGGGCAGGTGGTGAAAAAGAAATCGGCTATATAGATTTTACCTTTGTAATCTTCTTGGGTAATGATCTCGCCATTTTGGTTGGTCAATGAAAAATCTGCAATGGTATGGTATTTTCTAACATGTTGAATTTCTTCTGCTACCAGTTCTGAGTTTACCATGGCAGGAGAATACACGGGCAACAGTTTTACAGGCTGTAGGGCATTATAGAATAAATATATGATTATGACGGAGAGTACCAAAAGTACTATTCCAAAAATCTTGAATTTTGCGAAGAAAGACCGCATACTATTTTTTTACAAAGGTACGCTAGGGTTGTCAAGATTTCAAGTAAATATAGCTGTCTTGCTGATAAATTATTCATAAAATACCATAAGGTCAGTGGGTTTCTTTTTTTTAGCGGTTGTAAAAATGTACTTTTGTGCGATTTTAATTTTCACGAAATAAGGATGAGCCCCATTGTAATAAAGACAATTCAATTTTTTTTAAGCCTTTCAATATTAATAGTACTACACGAGTTAGGGCATTTTATACCGGCAAAATATTTTAAGACCAGAGTTGAGAAATTCTACTTGTTCTTTGATGTAAAGTTTTCACTTTTTAAAAAGAAGATAGGTGAGACCGAATACGGTATTGGTTGGTTGCCCCTTGGCGGATATGTAAAAATATCTGGTATGATAGATGAGAGCATGGACAAAGAAGCCATGGCAGAAGAACCTAAGGAGTGGGAGTTTAGAAGCAAACCGGCTTGGCAACGTTTAATTATAATGTTAGGCGGCGTAACGGTAAATTTCATTTTGGCCGTTGTTATATTCATTGGTCTGGCATATGCTTATGGTGAAACCTATATTGCGAATGATAGTTTAAAAGATGGAGTATGGGTTACCGATACTACGTTGGGTGATGCACTAGGTATACAAACGGGAGATAAAGTTCTTGCTGTTGATGGTAAGAAGATCAAAGCTTTAAATGGTATTATGCCTGAAGTGGTTTATGGTGAAAAAATAACTTTAGAACGTGACGGTAATATAATAGAAAAGGATATACCGGTAAATTTTATTGAAACAATTTCTGATAATAGAGAAAATGCTAGGTTTATAAATTATAGGAATCCGTTTGTAATTAGAGAAATCCCTGAAGATTCTCAAAATAAGGATAGTGGATTTAAAGCTGGTGATGCTGTTGTTGAAATTGCCGGTACGCCCGTAGAGTATCAAGATCAAGTAATACCGGTTTTGGAAGCCAATAAAGGAAAAAGTATTCCCGTATTAGTAATTCGAGATGGGAAGAAGGTTAACCTGAATGCAAATGTTTCTGATGAAGGAAAGTTTGGAGTGTATGCTGGGTTAAATTCATTAGAGGAATATGAGGAAAAGGGGTATTTCAAATTTGAAACATTAAACTATACTTTTTTAGAATCTATCCCAGCCGGATGGAATAAAGGCGTTAAAACCCTTACAGATTACATTAAGGGGATGAAGAAAATTTTTAATCCTGATACTGGCGCTTATAAAGAGGTTGGTGGTTTCGCTGCCATTGGTGGTATGTTCCCAGATACTTGGAACTGGCCAGCGTTTTGGGCTACAACGGCATTTATATCTATTATTCTTGCCTTTATGAATATTCTGCCAATACCAGCTTTAGATGGCGGCCACGTAATGTTTTTGCTTTATGAAATGATTACAGGTAGAAAGCCAAGCGATAAGTTTTTAGAGTACGCACAGATCACCGGATTCTTTATTTTAATAGCACTTTTACTGTTCGCAAACGGTAATGATGTTTATAAAGCGATATTTAAATAAAAAAAATAATTTATTTGTTTGGCGACTTTCAAAAAACTACTATATTTGCACCCGCTTTAGGAAACTAAAACGGGTTATTTTCCTCCTTAGCTCAGTTGGTTAGAGCATCTGACTGTTAATCAGAGGGTCCTTGGTTCGAGCCCAAGAGGGGGAGCAAAAAACGAAATCCAATCTAATTATTTAGGTTGGATTTTTTGTTTTTGGTCAATGTTTACGGTGCTTTGCTTCGTTCTGACCGAGACTTCTACTTTTTTAAATAAAATCAATTCTTCGCGAGATTATATGAGATTCAGTGTTCTATTCGGCATACCATTTTAAATTATAAGTATCCCTGTTATTCAAATAATCAACGGAACAGGTCATTTCAAAACGGCAAAATCCATCCCCAATCTTTTTCGATATCTTTGGTTTACTTAACTATTGTATTTATAAGATCCAAATATGTCAAATTACTTAATTACCGTAAACAAAGAAGAATTACAATGTAGCACTAGTGATGTAGATTCTTTAGATAGTATATTGGTCAATGAGAATACGCTTCATGTTTTAGATAAGAATAGCGCTTTTGACGTAGAAATAATTCATTCCAATTTTTTGAACAAGACCGTTACCCTTTCCATCAACGGAAATATTTATGATGTTAAACTTGAAGATGAGTATGATCAGCAAATTAAAAAGATGGGATTGCTGGCGGTAACCACTCAAAAATTAAACGAGGTAAAAGCACCCATGCCCGGGTTAATTGTGGATGTTTTGGTAGAAGTAGGGCAAGAGGTCATAGAGGGTACTCCTTTACTGGTACTATCTGCTATGAAGATGGAGAATGTTATTCTGGCTCAGGGCGAAGGCGTAATAAAATCAGTTGAAGTTAAAAAAGATGATGCTGTTGAGAAAGGGCAGTTAATTATTGAAATGGAATAGAAACAATCTTATAGCCACCATTGTATAAAAGGAAAATTAAGTTTTAATGAAAAAAATACTAATAGCCAACAGAGGTGAAATAGCATTACGGATAATGAAGACCGCTCAAAAAATGGGCATTAAAACCGTAGCTGTATATTCTGAAGTTGACCGTCATTCTCCACATGTGAAGTTTGCAGATGAGGCAGTTTTACTTGGTCCTGCCCCTTCATCAGAATCTTATCTTGTAATGGAAAAAGTAATTAACGCAGCAAAGGGTACAGGTGCAGATGGTATTCACCCTGGTTACGGATTTTTAAGTGAAAATGCGACTTTCGCACAAATGGTGGAGGACAACGAGATTACTTTTATTGGACCCAAACCTCATGCCATTAAAGTGATGGGGAATAAACTGGCGGCAAAAGAAGCGGTTCGCGATTATGATATTCCTATGGTACCCGGTATTGAAGAGGCTATAACTGATGTCACCTTAGCCGAAAAGGTGGCAAAAGAAATAGGATTTCCAATTTTAATTAAAGCTTCTGCTGGCGGTGGTGGTAAGGGAATGCGGGTGGTTGAAAAGTTAGAGGATTTACCAGAGCAAATGCAAAGGGCAATAAGTGAGGCACAAGCGGCATTTGGTGACGGATCTGTTTTTATTGAAAAATATGTGGGCTCGCCCAGACATATAGAAATTCAGGTTCTTGCCGATACCCATGGTAATATTGTTCACCTATTTGAACGGGAATGTAGCGTTCAAAGAAGACATCAAAAAGTAGTGGAAGAAGCTCCTTCAGCTGTACTTACTCCAGAAATAAGAAATGCAATGGGAGAAGCCGCCATAAAAGTAGCTAGAGCTTGCGATTATGTAGGTGCTGGTACAGTAGAGTTCTTGCTTGATGAAAACAAGAATTTTTATTTCTTGGAAATGAATACTAGGCTTCAAGTAGAGCATCCTGTTTCTGAGTTGATATCTGGGGTCGACTTGGTAGAGCAACAAATCAAAGTAGCTCGTGGAGAAGCATTGGCTTTTACCCAAGAAGATTTAAAAATAAACGGTCATGCACTTGAAGTGCGGGTGTATGCAGAAGATCCCTTAACAGATTTTATGCCCAGTATAGGAACATTAACCACCTATAAAGTACCGGTAGGTGAGGGTATTCGTGTTGATGACGGTTTTGAAGAAGGTATGGAAGTGCCTATTTATTATGATCCCATGCTTTCCAAGTTGATAACCTATGGTAAAACCAGGGAAGAAGCTATCCAATTAATGATTAGGGCTATTGAAAATTATAAAGTAGAGGGTGTTGCCACAACTTTGTCTTTTGGAAAGTTTGTTTGTGAACATGAAGCCTTTACTTCAGGGAATTTTGACACCCATTTTGTTAAAAACTACTATTCGCCAGAACATTTAGAAATGCAATATGCCGAAGAAAGAAGAATAGCGGCCTTGGTAGCATTGAAATTGTATAAGGAAAATGAAAAGGTTTTAAAGGTTCCGTCCAAAAATTCTTCTAATTGGCAGAAGAGTAGAGTGTAGAATTGCAAATAAGATTTGAACGAGTAGCATGAAAGATAATAAAGAGATTTTAGCGGAAAAACTGGCATTGTCCAAATTGGGTGGAGGTCAAGCACGTATTGATAAACAGCATGCCAAAGGAAAGTTAACTGCTCATGAAAGAATACATTTTTTATTGGATGAAGGTTCATTTGAAGAGATGGGTGCCTTGGTTACCCACCGTACCAAAGACTTTGGTATGGAAAAACAAATTTTTTATGGTGACGGAGTAGTCACTGGTTATGGTACGATCAACGGAAGACAAGTTTGCGTCTTTGCACAGGACTTTACCGTTTTTGGTGGTGCTTTGTCTGAAACACATGCCGAAAAAATCTGTAAGATTATGGATATGGCCATGAAAATAGGTGTTCCAATGATCGGTCTTAATGATAGTGGTGGTGCCCGTATTCAAGAAGGTGTGCGATCCTTAGGTGGCTATGCCGATATTTTTCATAAAAACGTTATGGCATCGGGAGTAATTCCCCAAATTTCGGCTATTATGGGGCCATGTGCCGGTGGTGCGGTATACTCGCCAGCAATGACCGATTTTACCTTAATGGTAGAAAATTCTAGCTACATGTTCGTCACTGGTCCTAATGTGGTAAAAACGGTAACCAATGAAGAAGTGACATCGGAAGAACTTGGTGGCGCATCGGCACATGCCACTAAATCTGGTGTTACACATTTAACGGCTGCTAATGATATTCAATGTATAGAACAAATTAAGCAGATGATCGGGTATATGCCTCAAAATTGCGAAGATAAACCAGCAGATGTTCCCTATGCACTTGGTAATGAGGTACGTGATGTGTTGGAGGATATTGTGCCCATAAATGCAAATCAGCCCTATGATATGCGCCATGTCATCAATGGTATTGTTGATGAGGATACCTTCTTTGAAATACATAAGGCCTATGCAGATAATATTGTTGTAGGGTTCGCTAGGTTGGCAGGCAAAAGTATTGGTATTGTTGCCAATCAACCTATTAGTTTGGCAGGGGTGTTAGACGTTGATAGCTCTAAAAAGGCTGCGCGTTTCACTCGTTTTTGCGATTGTTTCAATATTCCGCTTTTAGTATTGGTAGACGTTCCTGGGTTTTTACCGGGCACTGATCAAGAATGGAACGGTATTATCACAAACGGTGCAAAATTACTGTATGCCCTAAGTGAAGCAACGGTACCTAAAGTAACCGTAATTACTAGAAAAGCATACGGCGGTGCGTATGATGTTATGAACTCCAAACATATTGGTGCCGATCTAAATTATGCGTGGCCTGGAGCGGAAATTGCCGTTATGGGAGCCAAAGGTGCAAGTGAGATCATTTTTAGGAAGGAAATAAACGCTGCTGATGACCCAGAAGCAAAATTGGCGGAAAAGGAGGCGGAATATGCAAAATTATTTGCCAACCCCTATAGTGCTGCACAAAGAGGATTTATAGATGAGGTTATTCTTCCTAAAGACACCAGGAGGAAACTCATAAAAGCCTATACCTTGCTTGAAAATAAATTAGCGGTTTTGCCAAAGAAAAAACATGGCAATATTCCGTTATAACAAGTGGTATTACTTTAAGCTTTTAGTGAAGAATCCCTAACGATCAAACTGGTCTTTATCTCAACAGTTTTGGTATGTACTTCGTTGGGTTGACTTTCTATTTCTTTGATTAGAAAACGAACCGCTGTTCTACCGATTTTGTCACCAGGTTGATCAACAGTGGTCAAAGCCGGACTGATGATGGTTGAGTTGATAGAGTTGCTAAAACCTACTACGGCAATTTCATCGGGTATTTTGATCTTAAATTTATGTAATGCCTTTATAGCACCAATTGCAGCATTATCGGTAATGGCAAAAATGGCATCTGGACGTTTTTTCATACTAATGAGAATATTGGCCAACCGCCTTCCATTGCCTAATGAAATATCTTCTGTGCTTAAAATCAACTTGTCCCGTACGGGTATTTTATATTGGTTTAAAGCACGCAAATAGCCGGCAAATCTTTTTTCTGAGTTGTATGAGTTTTCGGTTTCTTTAATTATGGCAATTCGTTTTTTGCCAAGTTCTATTAAATGTTCAACAGCGTTAAAAGCAGCTTCTTCTTCATTAATAACAACTTGGGTGCAAGGTATTTTACTTGATACTTTGTCAAATAATACAATAGGTATTCTATTTAAAACCTTTAATAATTCTTCTACATCTTTTGTCTTTCTGGCCAATGACATTAGTACTCCGTCAACTCCAAACTGGGTCATGGTGTTTAACATTTCTACTTGTTTGGCGTCGTCATTATTAGATTCTGAGATAATTACTCTGTACCCCCTTAATTCAGCTTCCTCAATAATTCCTTTTATAATGGTAGAAGTAAATAGGTGCGAGATGTTGGGTACTATAACACCTAGTATGTGTGTTTCTCTTGAACGGAAGCCTCTGGCAAATAAATTAGGTACATAATTCATTTGCTTGGCTAGTTTTTTAACTCTCTCTTTGGTCGCAAGACTAATATCCGGGTGATCGTTCAGCGCCCTTGAAACTGTTGAAATTGATAAACTCAGTTCTTTAGAAAGTTCTTTTAATGTGGTATTTCTTTTTTTGCTCATGATTGAAAATGAGTAAATTATATGGAATTCAAAAGAATAACAATATTACAAATTAAATTGCAAACGTTTGCGCAAACGTTTGCATTGGTAATTCGTTAATTTTTGGTTAATACAATGCTATATTCATATAATTTGGCTTCATAATCAACGATTTGATAATTTAAATCGACTCAACTTAAAAAAACTTAAACATTATGAAGAAAATTATTTTTGCGGTAATCGGACTTCTTATCAGTGCAAGCTCCTTTGCACAGACTGATATTTCTGGAACCGTAACGGACAATTTAGGAGACCCTATTCCCGGTGCAAATATTTTAATAGTAGGTAGCACTTCGGGTACAACATCAGATTTTGATGGTAATTTTTCTTTTTCAACAGACCTTACAGGTGAACAAATATTACGTATATCATATATCGGTTTTACTTCGGTAGATAAATCTTTGACCTTAAATGGTACTACACAAACGGTAAATGTCGTGCTTCAAGAAGGTGGTCAGTTATTAGATGAGGTAGTTTTAACCGCATCAAGTACATTTCGTTCTCAAAAACAGGCTCCTTTATCTATCAGTTCTGTAAAAATGAAAGAAATAACTAAGCTATCTGCCAACAGTCAGGCAGATATTCTTAGAAGTGTCCCAGGTATTACCGCTGAAGGTGGTGGTGGTGAAACGGCGAGTAATATATTCGTTAGAGGTTTGCCTTCCGGTGGTCAATATGTTTTTAACCCGCTACAATATGACGGTATGCCTTTAATTAGTTCTTTCGGACTAAATTCTTCTGCGCATGATGTCTATGCAAGACCAGATATAGGTTTTAAAGGTGTTGAATTTGTTCGTGGTGGTGCAGCTGTATTATATGGTGCAGGTTCTGTTGCCGGTATTATTAACTACACAAGTAAAACGGGCGATACAAACCCTGGTAACATTATTAATATTGAAGTGGCCAACCAAGGTAGAATAAAAACGGACTTCTATTCCGGTGGTCAACTAGGTGGTGAAGATTCTAACACGTATTACGCTTTTACTGGTTTTGTTCGTCATGATAGAGGTCCTATTGATGTAGGTCTACCAACAAAAGGTGTTCAGTTTAGAGGTAATATTAAAAAGAAATTCGATAATGGTTCTTTTACCTTAAGCGGACAGTTTATTGACGACAAAGCTCAATTTTACCTTCCAATTCCATTAAGTGGTGGTAGTAGAGAACGTATAAACGGTAATGATGGTGACCCGGTTGAGCAATTGTTATCCGGTGATTTGGCAAATACCTCGTTCAACACACCAGGTGGAACCTATAATAGTCCTATTTCAGATGGTGTTGCTACTTCTGGTGGTTACCTTATGGGTGATTTCAATTACAGATTTGAAGACGACCTTAAATTGACCTCCAAAATTAAATATGCAAATTACAAGCACAACTTTGCCTTGTATGTAGGAGGAAATGGAACAAACGGAAACCCGATAACATTAGATAATTATGTAGAAAGTATCGCTCCTGATAATTTAGGATATACTGCTGCTTACCAAAGTGGGTCAGGTGCTCAAATTAACGGTAACGACTTGGTAATAGATAATTTGCATGTGGATCGTTTACGTCCAATGACAGATTATTCTGGTGAGATCAACCTTACTAAATCTATTGAAACAGCAAATGGTGGTAACCATAACATAACCATAGGTTCTTATATAGCCCGTACTGAGGCAGAAGATGTAAATTATCAATATAGAGTGTTGACAGAGTTCAATAATAACCCTCAATTGGTAAACTTAAATTATACCGATGCCAGTGGAAATAATGTAGTGTATTCTCAAGGCGGTTTATATAACCGTATTGGTCAAACTGCCAATAACTTTCTTTCTCAAAATAGATTAGCATTATATGTTACCGATGAGATGATTTTAGATAGATGGCGTTTTGATGTTGGTTTTAGATGGGAACATACAGATGGTATCAATAGCCGTGGTGGTATTATGAGCGAAACGGTTTATGCTGATCCGGAACTTACAGCTGAGTTAAGTGATGTGCAGACTGCAGATGGTACGTTCTTAAGAACAGAAGTAAATGCAAATGCTTGGGCGCTATCACTTGCAGGTCTTTATGAGTTAACCGAAACTACCAATCTATACGCAAACTTTTCTAAAGGATACTTTTTTCCTCAACTAAGAGGTTTTGCTCCGGTAGCAGGTATTTCTGAAAGTCCGTACGATGCTGAGAACATTATTCAGTTTGAAGCTGGTGCCAAATTCGGAAACCAAAAATTCTCTGGTTCGGTGGCAGGGTATTACGTAGGTCTTAAAGATCGTATTTCCATTAGGCAGGCAATTGTTGGTGGTCAATTAATAGATGAAACAAGAGCTGAGCAAAACACAAGAACCATAGGTATAGAGGCAACTTGGGATTATAGCCTTGCACAATATCTAAATCTACGTGGTAATGCAACTTACCAAAACCATGAGATTACAAAAAATACCGATTTTGATTTGGTAAACGGTACATCTACAGAAGCTAACGTTGGTAATGAATTGGCTAGACAGCCAAACTTGTTGGGTGGATTGGGACTGTATTATGACAATGCCGTTTTCGATGCCAATTTCGGTTTCAACTACACAGGGTCAAAATTCACCGATGATACCAATAATATAGAATTAGATGCCATAACCATTGGTAGATTAGGTGCCGGTTACACATTCTCAAAAGAGGATAACAATAATTCGGTTCGTTTGGGGGTATCGGTCTTTAATTTATTTGATAGTGACGGAATTACGGAAGGGAATCCAAGAGCAGGTTCAGCAGGTCAAACAGAATCACAATTCTTTGTAGGTAGACCAATTTTACCTAGAAGATTGTTTGTAACGGCTACTTTCAATTTCTAAAAAATTTGTGTTGTTAGTTTAATTGATGAGCACATTGGCGATAATAGGAGTTGCCAATGTGTTTTTTACTCGATAATCGAGATTTATTTGCTCTGACGCTTGCGTCAACATAATAATTGTGTTTTTAATTCAAAGCCTAGTGGGCTAGTCCCAAGGTGATTTACAAGATAATATGAAGAAAGAATTATATAAGAAGGCTATTGCGATCTTGGATGCAAATTTTCAAGAAGGCGGATTTACAATACCTAGTGCAGGGCTGTATCCTTTTCAATGGAAGTGGGATTCAGGTTTTATAGCTATCGGTTTTGCTCATTATGACGTAGAAAAAGCCAAAACCGAAATGAGAACCTTGCTTGATGCACAGTGGGAAAACGGATTTATACCACATATTGTTTTTCATACGGAGAATGATTCCTATTTCCCTGGGGCAGATTTTCATCAATCTGAATTACATCCTTTATCATCAAAAAAATATAGGTCTACCGGTATGACACAACCACCGGTTTCTGGTTTTGTGTTGCAAGAAATGTATGGTATTGCAGAAGATAAGGATGATATGTTGCACTTTATCAAAGAAGAGATCGATAAGGTTTTTGACAATCACGTGTATTTCTACGAAAATAGAGACCCAAAAGATGAAGGGTTGGTCTACATTTATCACAACTGGGAATCTGGTACGGACAACTCCCCCGTATGGGATGATATCTGGAAAACGATGAATCCGCCGGAATATACATTTGTTAGAAAAGATACTACGCATGTAGATGTGTCCCAGCGCCCTACTAAAAGGGAGTATGATCATTATCTGCACCTTATCGATATTGCCAAACAGCACAATTATGATGATGCTAAAATTGCCGAGTTATCCCCCTTTTTGGTTCAAGATCCATTGTTCAATGCAATGCTTATAAAATCTAATCAGGCGTTAATTGAATTATATGAATTGATCGGGGGTCATGAACATAAAATTGCAACACTGTCTCAATGGCAATCAAAAAGTATTAAAAGTTTCAATGATAAGTTGTTCGATGCGGCATTAGGGGCATATGTACATTATGATTTAAGAAACGAAGAACCTATTCGTCACATTACCTCATCGTCTTTTTCACCTTTGTTCGCACATATTCCATCAGAGGAAAGAGCGCAGGTTTTAGTGAAAACAATGATGGAGAAGTTCGGTGGAGAAGACAAATACCTATGTGCATCGTTTGATCCTACTGATGATCGTTTTAATCCTAGAAAATATTGGAGAGGTCCTGTGTGGATCAATATGAACTGGATGCTCTTTCGTGGGCTAAGAAGTAACGGTTACACAGATCTAGCAGAGCGGATTAAAATAGACAGTTTAGAACTGATCCAGCAGTACGGTTTTTACGAGTATTTTGACTGTAGACGAGATACCGGAGATAAAAATCAGACGGGATACGGCGGTAATAATTTCTCTTGGAGCGCCGCTTTATATATTGATATGGTGAATACCGATTAAAACTGATGTGTTATGAATTATATTGATTACTTTTTAATTGTATTCTACATATTCGGTATTGTTATGGTTGGCTTTTTAATCAAAAAAAATAGAAACTAAGGTATGAACTACGTTGACTATATCATTATTGTTGTTTATTTAGCAGGGTTTTTAGGTTTGGGCTTCATGTTCAAGGAAAACAACTCTGGTGGCGATTACTTTTTGGGTGGTCGTAAAACATCATGGCTACCATTAAGCTTATCGGCAATGGCAACCCAACTGTCTGCCATAAGTTTTATCTCGGCACCTGCTTTCGTCGGTTTAAAAGATGGTGGGGGTATGCAGTGGCTAACGTATGAGTTTGGTGTACCATTGGCAATGGCATTTTTGCTTATTGCAGTATTACCAACACTGTATAAATCAGGTATTGTTAGCGTATATGAATATTTAGAGAAAAGATTTGATTCTTCATCGCGTTTATTAATAAGTTTCGTTTTTCAAATAAGCAGGTCTGTAGCTACAGGGGTTATGGTATATACTATGGCCTTGATTTTACAGGCCACTATTGGATTGGATTTTTGGATTTCCATTTTAATTATCGGACTCATTACCATGGTCTACTCTTTTCAAGGTGGTATGAAAGCGGTGATATGGGGCGATGTCATTCAAATGAGTATCCTTTTTATTGGCATTATTATATGCTTGTACTTTGGTTTTAGTGAGCTTGGTGGAATAGATAATTTTCTTACCCATGTAGATACTGATAGAATTACAGCGGTAGATTTTAACAAATGGGGTTTTAACAATGCAGATGGTAATGATGAATTTGGATTTTGGCCCATGGTCATTGGTGGATTCTTTTTGTACGCTTCTTATTACGGTACTGATCAAACCCAATCGCAACGGTTGTTATCTTCAAGTAGCATGTCTAACCTTAAAAAACTGATGATGGCAAACGGATTATTGCGTTTTCCGTTTACATTGACCTATTGCATTATGGGGCTTGTGTTGGGTACGTTGCTGTTGCAAGATGTTAGTTTTCAAGAACAGATGGAAACCGTGTACCAAGCCAATATAACTTCATTACAAGGAAAAAAGGCAGATTTAATGGTGCCGGTCTTTATAATTAAGTATTTGCCAAATGGGGTAATCGGTATTTTGATCGTAGCTATCATGTCAGCAGCTATGTCTACCTTGAGTTCTACGGTAAACTCCTTATCTGCCGTAACTATGGAAGACTTCGTAAAAAGATTCAACCCTAATATGCCAGATAAAAAATACATGACCTATTCAAAGTTACTGTCTATTTTTTGGGGTCTGGTCTGTTTGTTTTTTGCATTTTTTGCAGGCAATATAGAAGGCACGGTCATAGAAGTCATCAATAAAATCAGTTCAGTTTTCTATGGTCCAATTTTGGCAGCTTTTATTTTGGCAATACTTACCAAGAAAACTCATGCTCTTGGTGCCAATATAGGTATAGTCGTTGGGGTATTGTTCAATGTTTACCTATGGCTATATGTGCCTCAGATCTTTTGGTTCTGGTGGAATGCACTGGGGTGTATAGTTACTGTATTGGTTGCGCTTGGGGTTAGCTACACGGTTAAAAGAAGGGTAAATGAAGGGTTAAAGGTTGAATATTATTCCGGTAAAAAAGAAGTGGTAATATTGTTGGCATACTTTGTAGCAATAGTTGCTTTTAGTGTTGCATTACCAAATATTTTGAATTAATCTTATAGCAATGAAATTTGTAATAGCACCAGATAAGTTTAAAGGCTCACTAACCGGATTCGAATTTTGTGATGCCGTAGAGGAAGGACTCCTAATGGTGTTCAATGATGCCGAAATTTTAAAAAAGCCTTTAGCAGATGGTGGTGATGGTACCATGGAAGTCGCTAAACATTATATAAAAGGAGAAACGGTAACCATTACTGTAAACGATCCTCTTTTTAGACCTATAAATGCTTCTTATTTATATTCTGATGAAACAAAGATAGCCTACATAGAGATGGCTGAAGCATCAGGATTAAAATTGTTGAACGTAGATGAGTTTGACTGCATGGAAACAACAACATCTGGAACAGGCGAATTAATTTATGATGCGCTTGAAAAAGGAGCAACAGAAATTATTTTAGGTATTGGCGGCAGTGCTACCAATGACGGTGGTATGGGCATGGCAAATGCGTTGGGTTTTCGGTTTTTGGATGAAAAAGGACTGGAGTTATCCCCAATAGGAAAACATCTTTCAAAGGTGAAAACTATAGATGATTCCAACAAGCATCATAGGTTAGATGGGGTAAAAGTGAAAGTCGCATGTGATGTCACCAATCCTTTTTATGGGCTGCAAGGTGCTGCTTATATTTATGGGGCACAAAAAGGTGCTTCTGAAAATGAGATTATATTTCTAAATCAGGGTTTGTGCAACTTTGCAGAAATTATTAAGAATCGCTATGAAATCGATTTACACAAAGTAAGTGGCTCCGGTGCAGCAGGTGGTGTTGGTGGTGGCGCCCTTGTTTTTCTGAACGGAGAATTAATTTCTGGGAATAATTTGGTAAAAGAATTGGCAGATTTTGACAATGCCATTAATGGTGCAGATTGGATCATTACCGGCGAAGGTCAGTTAGATGAGCAAACGCTTTCTGGCAAGACCATAGATGGGGTAGTAAAATCTGCCAAATCTAAGAATATACCCGTTGCCGCACTCTGTGGCTCGGTAAGTATTAGCGTTGCACAACAACAAAAATTCGGGTTAAATTATGTGGCATCGATTGTAAGAGGCATTTCTACTTTAAATCAGGCTATGGAGCAGAGTAGGGACAACCTTTTAAATGCCACCTTTAATTTTGCAAGTCTATTGAAGTGAAAAGTTGATTATTAAATGGGATTGCTTCAACTAAGAATTACTTTAATGTGCATATAGATTTAACCGGAATTGAGTTATAGGTTTTTTATTAAACCGATCAATTTTCTTATGCTAAATTGCAAATTCAAACAACTGTAATCTTTTTACTACAAGTTCTGTAAAGTATAAAAATAGGGAAGAATGCCATTTGCAAGCCACAGCTATCTCTTGGTATACCTTTACTTTCGGTGTGTTGACAACAATTTATTTATAGGGCACTAGGCTACTGTTACCTTTAGTTTACGTACGAACTAATATCCATTCAAACTTGAAAAATATGGATGGATTATTTTAGCCAATGACCAAACTTATTACAGCTTTTTTTATTCCTAAATATTTAGCGAAAGGGCTCTTCGTCTTTTTCTTATTAATGTTGGTAAATGGTATTTCTTATGCTCAGAAAACTACCAATTGGACCCAAAAACCTTCCTCAAGTACATGGGAATCTATAAGTTCAGATGGACTTGTAAGAGTTGAATGTAGAATTACGGGGGGAGTTTCAATTACAGGGAATGAGACTATGGGGTGTATATCTGATAACACTTATGGTAATCCCGATCCTGTGGTTTTTGGGGAAACTTCCTTAGGTGTTTCCGTCAATCCATTATTTACAGGAACAATAGCATTTCATTTTTTTGATGTGATAACCGGTGATGAGGTGTTTATTACTAACCCGTTTTTAAATGTTGATAAAGTGGGTACATATGGTCTTCTACCTCTGGGATTTATAACAGGCACAAATACAGGTGTATTTGAATCTACCAACGGAACATGGACCAATATTGGTAATAATGGTGATATTTTTCAATTCACAAATACAGAATTTACAATAGATGCCGATGCTCTTTTGAGCTTTAATGGGGGCGAGTGTGGTGATAATTCATTTTATGGTACAGGGGGAGGAACCATGAGAATGGATGAAGCAGTAAAATCTATAAATATGGATGTTTCTGTATCAGGGTTACTTTCACTTTTTCAAGAAGATGTAGAATTTGTGATATCTAACTTAATTATTGCAGAACCTGAGATTGAAGTTACCAAAACTGTAATAAATAACTTTAGTTCTCCTGTAGAAGCTGGAGATTCAGTGGATTACACTATAAAAATTGAAAATACCGGTAACGTAAAAGTTACGAATGTTGATGTAACCGATACTTTTAAAGATGCTAGTGGAAATAGTATAGCATTAAGTACCCCGCCAAATTTCTTATCCTCTACAATGGGTTCTTTAGAAGGAACTCTTTTGCCAAATGAAGTGGCGACTTATACTGCTGGCCATGTATTGACTACAAATGAAATTAATGAAGGTGGAGTAATCAATCAGGTAAGTGTTTTTGCCGATAGTCCATACGGTCCAGATGATACAGATGATATTTCAGATGATGGTGATGATACAGATGGTAATTTACTTAATGATACTACAGATAGTTTTTTTCCTGTTCCTTTAAATGATACCGCTACGGTAGAAAAGAATAATTCAATTGATATTTTAGTAACTAATAATGATGATTTTGGAGGTAATGGCCCTAATTCAGGAGCTATATTTATTGTCAGTACCCCCACCAATGGTAGTGTTTCCTTAAACGAAAACGGTTCAGCTACCGACCCTCAAGATGATTACTTCTCTTATACACCAAGTACGGACTTTATAGGTGCCGACTCATTTATTTACGGAATAACAGATGCAAGGGGTTATACACAATACGCGACAGTTAATATTACAGTGTATACTTGTCCAAATGCTGGTGTCGACGGGATCCTGAATATTTGTTTAGGGGATTCTTTTGAGAATGCAGATCTTTTTGCGTCTTTAACAGGTGCTCCGGATACAGGTGGAACCTGGACTAATAATTTTGATGATACATTTACCTATACTTTAACTGCTGTTGCACCTTGTACGGTTAATGTTATTAGTATTGTAACAGTAATTGAGCATGACCCACCAAATGCCGGAGGTGACGGAACATTGAATATTTGTGAAGGAGCAACTTTTGACAATGATGATCTATTTGGTCGGCTTACAGGTAATCCAGATATCGGTGGAACGTGGACGGACAATGGCGACGGATCTCACACGTATACAATAGCAGCAACATCACCTTGTACAGTAGATGATGAAAGTATCGTAACCGTTGTAGAGCAAGCTCAACCAAATGCCGGAGGCGATGGAACATTGAACATTTGTCAGGGAGCATCATTTTCGAATGCGGACTTGTTCACGCAACTGACAGGTTCACCCGATACCGGTGGAACATGGGTCGACAATAACGATGGTACGCATACTTATACTGTAGCTGCAACTGCTCCCTGTACAATAGATGATGAAAGTATCGTAACCGTTGTAGAGCAGGCACAACCAAATGCCGGAGGTGATGGAACATTGAACATTTGCCAAGGCGAAACATTCACGAATGCAGATCTGTTCGCCCAATTGACAGGTTCACCCGATACCGGTGGAACATGGGTCGACAATAACGATGGTACGCATACGTATACAGTATCAGCGACAGCTCCATGTACAGCCGATGATGAAAGTATCGTAACCGTAACCGAGCAGGCACAGCCAAATGCAGGAATCGATGGAACATTGAATATATGTGAAGGCGCAACATTCACAAATGCTGATCTGTTCGCACAGTTGACCGGTTCCCCGGATACTGGCGGAATATGGACAGACAATAGCGATGGTACTCATACATATACGGTGTCGGCAACATCACCTTGTACAACCGATGATGAAAGTATCGTAACCGTTGTAGAGCAAGCTCAACCAAATGCAGGAAGTGACGGAACATTGAACATTTGCCAAGGCGAAACATTCACGAATGCAGATCTGTTCGCCCAATTGACAGGTTCACCCGATACCGGTGGAACATGGGTCGACAATAACGATGGTACGCATACGTATACAGTATCAGCGACAGCTCCATGTACAGCCGATGATGAAAGTATCGTAACCGTAACCGAGCAGGCACAGCCAAATGCAGGAATCGATGGAACATTGAATATATGTGAAGGCGCAACATTCACAAATGCTGATCTGTTCGCACAGTTGACCGGTTCCCCGGATACCGGTGGAACATGGGTCGACAATAACGACGGCACGCATACCTACACAGTTGCTGCAATAGCACCATGTACAACGGATGACGAAAGTATCGTAACCGTAACCGAGCAGGCACAACCAAATGCAGGAAGTGATGGAACATTGAATATTTGTCAGGGATCATCATTCACGAATGCAGATCTGTTCGCCCAATTAACGGGTTCCCCGAATACCGGTGGAACGTGGACCGACAATGGCAATGGCACGCATACGTACACGGTAGCAGCGACAGCTCCATGTACAGTAGATGATGAAAGCATTGTAACCGTATCCGAACAAGCGCAACCAAATGCCGGAGGCGATGGAACATTGAATATTTGCCAAGGCGGTACATTCACCAATGCAGACTTGTTCGCACAATTGACCGGTTCCCCGGATACCGGCGGAACATGGGTCGATAATGGCAATGGCACGCATACGTATACAGTGTCGGCAATTGCTCCATGTACAGCCGATGATGAAAGTATCGTAACCGTTGTAGAACAAGCACAACCAAATGCAGGAATCGATGGTACATTGAACATTTGTGAAGGCGTAACATTCACGAATGCTGATCTGTTCGCACAGTTGACCGGTTCCCCGGATACAGGTGGAACTTGGACCGACAACGGCAATGGCACGCATACGTATACCGTAGCAGCAACATCACCTTGTACAGTAGATGATGAAAGTATCGTAATCGTTGTAGAGCAAGCTCAACCAAATGCCGGAGGTGATGGAACATTGAACATTTGCGAAGGCGCAACATTCACTAATGCAGACTTGTTCGCACAGTTGACCGGTTCCCCGGATACCGGTGGAACATGGGTCGACAATAACGATGGCACGCATACGTACACAGTAGCAGCGACAGCTCCATGTACGGTTGATGACGAAAGCATCGTAACCGTAACCGAGCAGGCACAGCCAAATGCAGGAATCGATGGAACATTGAATATTTGCGAAGGCGAAACATTCACCAATGCAGACTTGTTCGCACAATTAACTGGTTCACCCGATACCGGTGGAACATGGACTGACAATGGCGATGGTACTCATACGTATACTGTGGCAGCAACATCACCTTGTACAACTGATGATGAAAGCATCGTAACCGTAACCGAGCAGGCACAGCCAAATGCAGGAATCGATGGAACATTGAATATTTGCGAAGGAGAAACATTCACGAATGCAGATCTGTTTGCCCAATTAACGGGTTCACCCGATACCGGTGGAACGTGGACGGACAATGGCGATGGCACACATACGTATACAGTAGCAGCGACTGCTCCATGTGCAGTAGACGATGAAAGTATCGTAACCGTTGTAGAGCAAGCGCAACCAAATGCAGGAATCGATGGAACATTGAATATCTGTCAGGGAGCAACTTTTGACAATGATGATCTATTTGGTCAGCTTACAGGTAATCCAGATACCGGCGGAACGTGGACGGACAATGGTGACGGCACGCATACGTATACCGTAGCAGCGACTGCTCCATGTGCAGTAGATGATGAAAGTATCGTAACCGTTGTAGAACAAGCACAACCAAATGCCGGAGGCGATGGAACATTGAATATCTGTCAAGGAGCAACTTTTGACAATGATGATCTATTTGGTCAGCTTACAGGCAATCCAGATACAGGTGGAACGTGGACGGACAATGGCGATGGTACACATACGTATACAGTGTCAGCGACTGCTCCATGTACTGTAGACGATGAAAGTATCGTAACCGTTGTAGAACAAGCACAACCAAATGCTGGAATCGACGGAACATTGAATATTTGTGAAGGCGAAACATTCACGAATGCAGACTTGTTCGCGCAACTGACCGGTTCCCCGGATACGGGCGGAACATGGGTCGATAATGGCAATGGAACACATACGTATACCGTAGCAGCGACAGCTCCATGTACAGTAGATGACGAAAGCACCGTAACCGTAACCGAGCAGGCACAACCAAATGCCGGAGGCGATGGAACATTGAATATTTGCGAAGGCGCAACATTCACCAATGCAGATCTTTTCGCACAACTGACCGGTTCCCCGGATACGGGCGGAACATGGGTCGACAACGGTAATGGCACGCATACGTATACCGTAGCAGCAACATCACCTTGTACAGTAGACGATGAAAGTATTGTAACCGTAACCGAGCAGGCCCAACCAAATGCCGGAATCGATGGGATATTGAATATTTGCCAAGGCGAAACATTCACGAATGCAGATTTGTTCGCACAACTGACCGGTTCACCGGATACTGGAGGAACGTGGGTTGACAATAACGATGGCACGCATACGTACACAGTGTCAGCAACTGCTCCATGTACGGTTGATGACGAAAGTATCGTAACCGTTGTAGAGCAAGTACAACCGAATGCAGGCATTGACGGGACATTGAATATTTGCGAAGGAGAAACATTCACGAATGCAGATCTGTTTGCCCAATTAACGGGTTCACCCGATACCGGTGGAACGTGGACGGACAATGGCGACGGAACTCACACGTATACAATAGCAGCAACATCACCTTGTACAGTAGATGATGAAAGTATCGTAACCGTTGTAGAGCAAGCTCAACCAAATGCCGGAATCGATGGAACATTGAATATTTGCGAAGGCGAAACATTCACCAATGCAGACTTGTTCGCACAATTAACTGGTTCACCCGATACCGGTGGAACATGGACTGACAATGGCGATGGTACTCATACGTATACTGTGGCAGCAACATCACCTTGTACAACTGATGATGAAAGCATCGTAACCGTAACCGAGCAGGCACAGCCAAATGCAGGAATCGATGGAACATTGAATATTTGCGAAGGAGAAACATTCACGAATGCAGATCTGTTTGCCCAATTAACGGGTTCACCCGATACCGGTGGAACGTGGACGGACAATGGCGATGGCACACATACGTATACAGTAGCAGCGACTGCTCCATGTGCAGTAGACGATGAAAGTATCGTAACCGTTGTAGAGCAAGCGCAACCAAATGCAGGAATCGATGGAACATTGAATATCTGTCAGGGAGCAACTTTTGACAATGATGATCTATTTGGTCAGCTTACAGGTAATCCAGATACCGGCGGAACGTGGACGGACAATGGTGACGGCACGCATACGTATACCGTAGCAGCGACTGCTCCATGTGCAGTAGATGATGAAAGTATCGTAACCGTTGTAGAACAAGCACAACCAAATGCCGGAGGCGATGGAACATTGAATATCTGTCAAGGAGCAACTTTTGACAATGATGATCTATTTGGTCAGCTTACAGGCAATCCAGATACAGGTGGAACGTGGACGGACAATGGCGATGGTACACATACGTATACAGTGTCAGCGACTGCTCCATGTACTGTAGACGATGAAAGTATCGTAACCGTTGTAGAACAAGCACAACCAAATGCTGGAATCGACGGAACATTGAATATTTGCGAAGGCGCAACATTCACCAAAGCAGATCTGTTCGCGCAACTGACCGGTTCGCCCGATACCGGTGGAACTTGGACCGACAACGGCAATGGCACGCATACGTATACCGTAGCAGCGACATCACCCTGTACAATAGATGATGAAAGTATCGTAACCGTTGTAGAGCAAGCACAACCATATGCAGGAGGTGATGGAACTTTGAATATTTGCGAAGGTGATACGATTACCAATACAGCCCTATTTGCTCAATTAAGCGGATCTCCTGATACTGGTGGTTCGTGGACCGATAATGGTAACAACACATTTACATATACCGTAGCCTCCATACTGCCTTGCTTTATTAACGATACAAGTATGGTTACTGTGGTATTTGATCAAACCGATAGCAATGGTAATGGTGTAGTAGATTGTCAAGAAACAATTATAGTGCTTCCGGTAATTACAATAGATGACATAACCTTAGATAACATTGTCAACGAAAATGAATCTCAAGGTCAGATTAATGTAACGGGAAGGGTTACAGGTGATTTTTCTGAAGGTGATCTAGTAACCTTGACCATTCATAATACCAATTATACTGGTCCTGTAGATGCAAACGGGTTTTTTAATATCTCGGTTGCTGGTTCGGATTTAGTGGAGGACAATGATTTAAGTATTCTAGGTACGGTCACCACGATAACTTTAGATGGCAATACAGGTTCATCGTCAGTACAACATCCGTATACCATTGATATAGATCCACCTTTGGTCGATAGTTTTGAAACAATGGACACATACCCCATTTTACTTGGTTTAGGGAGTCCGAATGAGATATTAAATATTACGGTTGAGGTTGGTGATACAGGCTTGTTATTACAGTATGTAATCAATACTGATATCAATGGTATTTGGGAAATTCATACAGAAACGGATCAAGCAGAAAATGGAATTTTCCCTATAGTCAATCCCGAATTGACTTTGTTGATTACTGCTGAAGATATTGCAGGAAATATAGGTAAAGGTGAGGTCTTGATTATTTTTGATAATGAACCACTTAATAATGATACTGATAACGATGGTTTATCAAATGATGAAGAACTGACTTTAGGTACTGACCCTAATAATCCGGATACGGATGGAGACGGTATCATGGATGGGCAAGAAACTATGGATGGTACCGATCCTTTAGATCCTTGTGATTCTTTAGGGGGTACACCACCATCTGGAAGTAATTGTGACATCTATATAGAACTAGATCTTGTAAAACCGGGAGATTCTATGAATGGTAGCTTTGAGATTATCAATATTGAGAGGTTTCCAGAAAATTCGGTTAAAATCTATAATAGATATGGTGTTTTGGTATGGGAAGTAGAAGGTTATGAAAATGGCCCCAATGCTTTTAGTGGTCTGTCTGACGGTAGAATCACCATTAACAGAAATGAGAAACTACCTTCTGGTACCTATTATTATGATATATACTATACTGCAAGGGGAGAGCAAAAAATATTAACCGGTTATCTGTACGTAATTAGATAAAAGATGAAGAAAATCTATCAAATAATCTTTTTGATATTTACCATGGTTTTAGGTGGTCAATATCTTATGTTCGGTCAGCAAGATGCCCAGTATACACAGTATATGTACAATACATTCTCGGTTAACCCGGCGTATGCAGGATCTAGAGAGGTATTAAGTATATCTGCATTGCACAGGTCACAATGGGTAGGTAGAGACGGTGCTCCTAATACACAAACACTTAGTGTACACGGACCTTCTTCTGACAAAGTGGGGCTTGGTCTATCTATTGTTCATGATGAAATAGGGAACAACACCAATCAAAATACATATATTGACGCTGCTTTTTCGTATACATTGAAGACCTCTAACAATAACAAATTGTCATTTGGGTTAAAGGCTGGCGGACACTTATTAAATTTAGATTTTAACAATCTTAGAAATTTTAGTGCCGGTGGTACTGCCATTACCGATAGTGATCTTTATAAAAAATTTACTCCCAATTTTGGAGCAGGTCTGTACTACCATAACGATCAATTCTATGCAGGTTTGTCCATACCTAATTTTTTGCAGACAGAGCATTTTGATAGCGCTGATGGTAATGATAACCTTGTATCTGTAGATAGAATGACCTGGTATTTAATATCAGGGTATGTTTTTGAAATGTCATCGGCTTTAAAATTTAAACCTGCTTTTCTATTGAAAGCAACGCCAGGTGCACCGTTACAAGCGGATATTTCGGCTAATTTTTTGTTGAACGATAAATTTTCAATGGGTTCCGCCTATAGATGGGATGCCGCGTTGAGTGCGTTGTTCGGATTTCAAATGACACCGGAATTTATGCTGGGGCTGGCTTATGATAGTGATATATCTGAACTGGGAGGCACCAAGTTTAACAATGGTTCTTTTGAGGTGTTTCTTAGATATGAGTTCATTAAAAAAGATAAAATTGATTTGACCCCTAGATTCTTTTAAATAACCGATAATGAAAGTTAAAACA
Source organism: Maribacter sp. HS (assembly GCF_048059195.1). Taxonomy (NCBI): domain Bacteria; kingdom Pseudomonadati; phylum Bacteroidota; class Flavobacteriia; order Flavobacteriales; family Flavobacteriaceae; genus Maribacter; species Maribacter sp. HS. The sequence goes on along the minus strand of NZ_JAYLVV010000002.1, from coordinate 1,028,887 downwards.
TATATAGTTCTCTTTTCGTTGCTTTTTATTGCTAGCCTGTGTTACGCACAGCGAGACAATAAAAGTTCAGGTACTGATAATTTTGAGCATTATGGGTACATGGGCAAGGAATCTACCTATGAAGAGTTGAGTAAAAAAGGCATGTCAAATGAAGATATATGTAAAAATTTGGGTAATGAAGCTTATTTAAGGGCAAAGTATGATGAAGCTAGTTATTGGTATGCAAAATTGTTAGAGATCAATAGCTCAACAATCGATCCAGACTATATGTACAGATATGCACAATCTTTAAAATCGATCAATAATTACAAAGATTCCGAGGTTTGGATGAGAAAGTTCAAAAAAGCGAAAAAGAATGATGTAAGAGCTTTAAAGTATGATAAAGGTGTAGGCTATTTTGATGAATTAATGACCGCTTCAAATGAGTATACCATTAAGAATTTGACCTCGGTCAATTCAAAAGAATCAGATTTTGCTCCTTCGTTCTATAAAGATTTTATCGTGTTTTCTACTGCCAGGGATTTAGAAACCACTTCGCGTAGTGCCACACCTTATTTGAATTTGTATAAAACAACACGTCCGGAACAAGGCGAATATAGTACGGCAACTCATTTTTCAGATGAGTTGAAATCGGTAGCTAACGAATCTTCTACAAGCTTTTCCCAAGATGGTAACACCATGTATTTTACAAGGAATAATTATAAGAAAGGATCCTTTAATAGAGACAAAAAAGGGATCAGCAGATTAAAAATTTATAGAAGTACGTTCAAGGATGGCAAATGGGGGAATATAGAAGATTTGCCCTTTAACAGTGATTTGTATTCTGTTGCTCATCCGGCATTGAATAAGAAAGGTGATAAATTGTATTTTTCCTCTGATATGCCCGGAACTCTAGGGGCATCGGATATTTTTGTAGTGGATATTCATACTGATGGAAGTTTTGGAACACCGGTAAATTTAGGTTCCAAAATAAATACAGAGAGCAAAGAGACTTTTCCGTTTATTACAGCATCGGACGTTTTGTATTTTGCTTCTGACGGACATCCTGGTTTGGGAGGACTGGATATTTTTTCTATCGATTTACCAAATCAAGGCGCGGTCAAGAATTTAGGAAATCCAATTAATAGTGCTAATGATGATTTTTCAATGATATTTGATGAAACGACCAATTCAGGTTTTTTTGCATCGGATCGAAACGGAGGATTAGGTGCAGATGATATTTACGCTTTTAAGACAATTGATTGTATGGTGACCATTACAGGTATCGCGGTCGATAAAGACTCGGACAAGCCATTACCGTTTGCAACCGTACACGGAAAAAATAATTTTGGAGGAAATATAGGCGAGGCCACTACCGATGCTCAGGGTAAATATACTTTAGAGATACCTTGCCAAGAAAGTCAATATACCATTATTGCCAATCTAGAAGGCTATGAAGAAGGTTCGTTGTTCATGTTTACTACACCAGATGAAAAGAGTATAACAAATGCCCGTGTGGTATTGGAAGAAAGTAGTAAAGTGGCGGTAATTGGGGCAGATTTGGTAAAGGTGTTAAAGCTAGCACCAATTTATTTTGATTTAAACAGTTCTTATTTACGTGATGATGCTTTTTCTAATTTGGACAAGGTAGTTGCATACATGAAAAAAAGACCGGAGGTCAAGGTAGAAGTGGGTTCACATACAGATAGTAGGGAAGAGGATAACTATAATCTTTGGCTTTCTGATCGTAGGGCAAAAAGAACAGTGGAGTACATAATAGCTGCAGGTATAGAGGCTGAGCGAATATCCGGTAAAGGTTATGGAGAAACCCAATTAATAAACAAATGCGCAAACGGAATCATTTGTTCAGACAGAGACCATCAGTTAAATAGACGCTCAGAGTTTATATTGATCGAATAGTTCCTTAGTTTAAATTCTTGGTAGTAACTTCTATTTCCTTTACCACATGTAATGGTTTGCCATATGAAGTAAAACCGTTTAAGATAATTTCAAAAGTGCCTTCAAGATCAGATGTATAGAACTCATAATTATAATCTGATTCGGTAATGTTTACATTTGGTTTCCAAAATAACATTCTTCTATAATCTGGAATCCTATCAAAAGAATTATTTTCAGTTGTATAAGATTGTACAAAGTAGTTCTTTTTGGGTACGGGCTGTTCAAACGGTACAACTAAGCTATTTTTAGGATTATAATTTTCCAAAAAATCACCTTCAAAAGTTTCTATGGAAAGTATCCCTTGATATTCTTTTTGACCTAAACGAAATTGATCCCTTGTTAAACTAATTTTTTCAATATTTCGAGCATCGTATGATCTTATTTGTTCATGATGAGGTATAAATACACCATCTATTAAAACTATAGCTGGGAAGTCGTTATATTCTTCGTCATAGGACTTAAAATCTTGCCCAATCCTTATATACGCATCACTAGTATTCGCTTTTCTAAATCCTGCAAACTTTACAACTTCTACCAAGGTTTCCTCAAGCGTTTTAAAACGTGTATAATCATCTAAAACAATAACTTCTGGTATGCCGCCATTAAAAATATCTATAGGGTTGCTCTGTAAAATGGAATCAGGTTTTGAACTAAAAAATTGATTCTCTATCTGGTTCAAAACACTTCTATTCTTAATATATTCTGCTTGTGCTTTTGATAAACTGAAATTTGAGAATGTCAGGTTGCTAAGGTCAATATGACTTGGGGTTCCTTTTTCTATGGCATACATTTCATTTTGGTCTTCAACCTGTATTACTGCCATTGGATCTTTACGGTCCTTGCGTATATAAGAATAGAAATTTCCGCTTTGGTCGGTTTTTGAGAATTTTAATAATGATTCTTTTCCAGGTATTGAAATAACAACAGGAAGGTTTTCTGTGGGTGTTCCCGTTTCAGCATTTTTCACCGTTCCGTATATAAGTTCTCCACGTTGTTCAGGTAAAAATATACTATCGCCAATGGATTGTTTTATCTCTTTATCGGCATTAAAATAGGCATTTCCATACATAACTGAATTTAGTGTAGATGGCATATCTATTTCTTCTTTCCTTTTCACTTTTACGGTATATGAACCATGCCCTAGAACTCCTTTATAGTTTTTAATGGATAGGTGTACTTTTTCCCGTGGTAAAAAAGATGCTTTTTGGGTTTTCATAATAATGATAGACGAGTCTGAAACCGATAGATTATCCACAGAACTAGGTGAAGTTTCCGGCGTGGTTGAATTCAATAGCGCAGATTGGTCAGCTAAATATGGGTTGATAATGATGATATCGTCTTTGAAAACTTGTGATAGACCAGAGTTTTTCATCCATTGGGTATAGCCTAAAAGTTTATATCTGCCAGAAGGTATATCAGTCGTAATGAAAAAGTCGCCATAACCATGACCTTTATCCAACTTTATCTTATGTTCAAAAATGAATTCCTTAGCTTCATTTACCAATGCTACATAACCTATGGTACTCACATTGGTGGGTTTATTGGTTTGTGCATTAAAGCAGTGTATAGCATAATACAGGTATTCCCCGGAAAACGATAATGATCCATTATGATCTACATATGCTTTTTCTTGTGGCACCTTTTTAAGATTCAATAGATCGGAACCATCCTTGATGACATATTGGGCGTGACCTATGTATGTTGTCAAGAGTGCAATAATGGCAAATATTTGATTTGTTTTCATAATCGGTGTTTATTCTACCCAAAAATCTGGTTGTATATTACTGCCTAAAACGGTACAATCTCCACAAACTTTGGGAACAAAGATGTGGGGACCGTCACATTGACCGTCATTGAAATTAGGCTTCACATAACTTATTAAATCTAGGTCTACTTGTTGAATTATAGATTGTGGGCACGGGTTAGGCCCTCTCATTCCACTAAAACAAAAAGATACGTGAGACTCTGGGGCGGTCAGTTCATTACAGTTAAAAGGGTATGGTGGTAATTCTTCATTAGGATAAAAATCTGTGTAATTGAAAAAAAGCCTACTTTTTGAAACCGAAACCACATCAAAGAAACCAATGACAGTACCTTGTCTACCATCTTCCGATGATAAATTACCTTCTAAAAAACCAGGTTGTATTTGTGAAAATATATTACCGGTTTGGCTAAAATTGTTCAGTTGGTCATAAAAACTGTACGATGCAGAACCAGAAACTAACTGAGATACCTCAATACTGTATCTATGGCTAATTATGAAATTCTCTTCATCTAAAAACCTGACCATGAATTTTTGAACGTCGGTATTGATACTGCTCTGTTGAGTTTGAATTATAGTATTGGAAAGATTGTTACCATAGCATACTTGTTGCTCCTCTTCCCGTTCAACAATTTCTAGGTCATAGGTTACTTCGGGCAACGCACAAGGGTCATAATTGGTTAATTTAAATTCGTTGGGAGACCAATTTGGGGCTATGATCTTATATGTTTCATCATAAGTATAGCGTAAGTTTTGTACGCTACCTGTTTCAATTGTATTATCTACAAAAATGCCAATGCCCTCGGCACCGGACTCACTAGTTGTTTTTTCGGCATATATATTTGAAATACTTGCCAAGCCCTCTATTTCCATATCGGTAGAAGTATACTTTTTGCCATCTGATGTAACAATGTTCAGCAGATAAGAGCTACCCATTTCTGCGGCAAATTGAATATCCGATTCATAAATTCCCGGGCTAGATTCATTAAAGGAATATTTAGTGCCATTACTGTTTTCAATGGAAACTGTAGCATTGGTTTCATAACGTACCAAGTCTCTATTAATATCTCTAATTGGTGTGTAAGGGTTGTATACGGAATCAATACCTAGGTCTACCAACGTATCCATTCTGCTCAATGCTACGGTGTGGTTTTTTAGTTCATTGGTAAGAGTGGCCTCTACGATCAATATTTTAAGCACTTCGTCATCTGCTTCTATTCCTAAATCAACTTCTTCAATACAATTGATGAATAACAGAAGCGGTAATATTATTAAAGTAATTTTTCTCATCTTATTCTATCCAAAAATTAGGTGTTTTATTACTGCCAAATGTTCTACAATCTACACAGCCTAATGGTTTTACTATAAAAGGAGCACGAGATAGTTCTCCATTGGCATCAGGTTCAAAAAAGTTTTCATTATCGCCAATATATCCTATTTGACCTGCTATGATTCCTTCTATTAGAGGTGAATTTGATCCGCGGTCAACTATAACTTTTCCATCAATTACTGTTGAGTGAAAACCGTCAGGGTAGAGTGCTGGTTCACGAATAACATCGCAAGAAATTATATAAGGGGGCAATGGCTCATTAGGATAGAAGTCTTCATAGTTGAAAAATATTCTTTTTTCACTATATGAGCTTAGTTCAAAGTAGCCAAATACAATTGCATCCTCAGAATTCTTGGCGCTTACATTTGATTTTAGCATACCGGTCTGCACATTGCTGAAAATACTTTCTGAACTTGAAAAATCTTCTAACGAATTAAAGAAAGCTGCGGCATTAATATCATGATGATACTGTTTTACTAAAATACTATAGCGATGTGATATTGCGTAATTTTTGTTACTTACAAACCTAATTTCAAAATCATCTAGATCATTTGTAGTTAAATTACTTGTTGAAGCTAGAATAAGATGGTTAGATTTATTGCTGGCAAAGCAAATATTGGCTGGCTCATCCCGTATGGCTACCGTAACTTCCCAACCATCATCATCTTCACAAAAGAAATCATAATCAACTTGATCCCAATCGAACGGATTGTAATCTGGTGAAATTACTTTATAGGTCTCTTCATATTCATATCTAAAATAATTGGCTGAAGAAGAATTATTTGAATTACTCACCATAATTGAAACTCCGTCATTTTCAGAATTATTGAATTTTCGTTGTGTCTTAAGTTCCGCTAATTCAATTTTAGAGGGTAAAGTCGTTTTGTTCGACTGATAAATAACATTATCTGTGGTTGTAATCTGTAACGTGTATGCTCTATCTTGTTCCAAACTAATTGCTTCTATTGTGCTGTAATTTCCAGGCTTGTTTTCTATGAAATCTATGGTGCCCCCCAATTCATCTATTATACTAACTTGCGCCCCTATTTCAGGAGTTGGGTCAGTTTCGTCAAATGAGAAAGTTCTTGTCAAAAGAATAGTTTGCTGTTTGTTTTCGTCTGTTATTCTGGCATCGACTACTAATGCTCCATCTAAAATTTCAGTGATGTTTTCTGGTTCAAATTCTTCAATACAACCACTAATTTGTAGTGATGTATAAAAAATAACTGCCCATTTTAGTTCTTTTTTCATTTTGAGCACTTTTAAAATTTGAAATTATAAGTGATCGATGGAATAGGAATAGAGAAAATAGAACTTTGTAGCGCCTTTACCTCACCGTCATCGGTTACAAAAAATACCGAATATGGGTTGTTTCTACCTAAAACATTATAAACTGAAATGGTTACAAAGCTATGTGCCAATTTATTTTTCTTATGGTTGCCTTCAATATTTAAACCTAGGTCTAGACGATAGAAATCTGGAATTCTAAATTTATTTCTATCACTAAAAGCAACAAAGTCTGCGTTGTTAAACCTAAATGTTCCAATAGGGTACGTAATAGGTCTGCCGGTTTGGTAAACAAAGTTGGCAGAAATGCTATAGCGCCTGGTAAAACGATAGTTGGTAATGACACTTACATCGTGCGGTTTATCAAAATTAGAGGGAAAGAAATCACCGTTATTTATGCGCTCTTCGCTGAACTCACTGTCAAAACGATACAGAGATCTAGAGTAGGTGTAACTTAACCAGCCGTTTAAATCACCGCTCTTCTTTTTCAAAAGAAATTCTACTCCGTACGCTTTCCCATCTCCCTGTAGTATTTGTGTTTCAACGTTTTCGTTCAAGAAGAGGTTGGCGCCAGTTTTAAAATCAAGCACATCTTCCATTTTTTTGTAATATCCTTCAATACTTAACTCGTACTCATTTTCTTTAAAGTTTTTATAAAACCCTAGAGAGGCTTGGTAGCCTTTTTGTGGAGCTATATTTAAATCGGAAAGTTTCCATGTATCTATAGGTGATACCGTGGTGTTATTAGATAGCGTGTGTAGAAATTGATAGGAGTTGTTTAAACTGGCTTTTACAGAAAAATCAGGTGTAAATAAATATCTGGCGGATAATCTAACTTCTGGTCCACCATAGGTTTTAATATTCTCACCACTTGAATATGATATGGTATCTTGAACGGTAGATTCATTTTTTGGCATTCCGTCTTCATAGGTTCTTTGGGTGGCTTTACCTAGAGCGGCAAAAAATGCATAGCGTACACCTAGGTTTACGGATAGTTTTTCATTTAAAGTAAGTTCATCGCCAATAAAGAGAGCACCTTCTATAGCTTGCTCATTATCAATGGATCGAGGTGCAATATCAGACTCGTTACCATCGGGCTCTATACTGCCAGGGTTCACAGAATAGTATTTGGCAGATGCACCATAATCTAGTGTGTTTTTAGTATTTAAAGAGGTGCGTAACTTATATTTTATTTCAGTTTCGTTTATACCATAATGTAAGTTGAAATCGGTATTGGTTTCGCCGTCAAAATCAATTCCAAATCCGTAATTGCTATTGTTAAGAATAAGGGCCGTATTGGTTTTATCATTTATATTATGATTCCAACGAAGCGAAAATAGTCTGTTGTTATATTTATATAAAGAGTCAGACGTAATACTAAAAGCATCTCTACTATAATAAGCAGTAGCTTTAACATCATTTTTTTCGTTTACTTTATTATGGTATTTAATGATACCGTCAAAAAAGGACGCATTGCTATTATTTAAAGATTCATCATCTAAAGATCTTAAAATCCAATCTGCATAAGCTGCTCTTCCACCAACGATCAATGATGATTTTTCTTTTTCCAACGGAATTTCTAGAGCTAAATTTGCGGTAACAGGTCCCACGGATCCCTCACCTGACAGTTTTTCTTCATTTCCGTTTTTTGTTCTAATGTCAAAAACCGAAGAGAGTCTGCCACCAAATTCTACGGGTATTGCACCTTTATAAATGTCAATCCCCTTGGTAGTAAATGGGTTCAATGCCTGGAAAATGCCAAAAAAGTGCTGCGGGTTATATATAACGGCATCATCTAACAGTACAAGGTTTTGATCCGTTTTGCCCCCACGAACATTTAGCCCCATGGCACCTTCACCTGCAGAGGATATACCTGGCAAAGCCTTGGCAACAGATAATATGTCGCGTTCTCCCAATACCAACGGTATGTTTTTAGATTCTTCTGAATCTATTTGCTCACTACCCGTAATTGCCTCTTCAACATTTTTGAAGGCATCTGCTTCTACAACTACCTCATCTAATTGCTGAAGACCCTCTTCCATGAGTAAATCTAAATTGCCGTTATTGAACATTATAATTTCACGTTCCGTAGAAGCAATGCCCATTGCGCGTATGTTTAGAACATTATGTCCTGCTGGTAATTCTAAAGAATAATTACCATTAGCATCGGTTACGGTAATTAGATTTGACCCTTTGGTACGTATTGCTAGATCTTGAATAGGATTTCCGGTACTAGAATTTATTGCTCTTCCCGTTAACAGATAGGTTTCTCTCAAGTTGTCAGGGTCACTTTTTCCTATTTTGGTAACCTGGTAGGTTTTTTTACTTGGATTATCGGTATTGTAAAATACAGGTGGAGGACTGTTGTTTGTTATACGAGTACTATTATTTTCTTCTGATGCTTCTTCGGGTCCAAAAAATCCTTTGGGCAATTCATCATAAACCAAACCGTTTTCTAATAGAATTATACGATTGGTAGCATTTAAAATATGAAAATTTAAAGAGGTGTCTTCTAATATAGTTTCCAATACAGAAGATAATTTCTCATTATTAAAGGTATTGTTCACTTTAATAGCCTGTGTCCATTCCTCTAAAAAATAGAACTTATAATTGGTTTGGCTCTCAATATGGTTAATGACTTCTTCTAAGGGTATTGAAGAGTATTCGCCACTGATATTCGTATTATTTTGTGCGTAAATTGATGTAAGAGGGAATAGAAAAATAAAAATTATAAAGAATATATGGTCATAAAGATTCTTACTAATATTTTTTTTCGATTTAATAATTGTCAATAACAAACAGTTATTGTTTGGTTGTTTGGTCATGGTAGTTAGTTGGATTCCTACAAGGTAAGAAAAACATAAATATCACAAAATGTGATTATTAAAATAATCGCAATAGGTTTTTGAGATTTAAATAATTTAATAAGCATTTTTTAAGAATACATTTAATTTGTTGTAACTATTTTATTTAAAGGGGTTTATGCTATAAGGATGATTTCAATAATATCTAACCAAAGATATCAGATATACAACCTGTTGTTTTCTGCAAAAGCCCGTGATTTTTGAATTCTAAAAATCGTATTCTATTTTATATCAGTAAATTATTACTATTTTTAACATAAATACTTGTTAAAATTATTAAATTGAATCAGTATCCAAATAACATCGAATACCTGGAAAAGCATCACCAAATATTTATTGAACAGACACCAACGGCAATAGCTATGTTAGATACTAACATGGTCTATTTAGCAGCGTCCAAACAATGGATTCGAGATTTTAAACTGGAAAAAGAAACTATTATAGGTAGATCCCATTATGATATTTTCCCAGAAATAGGTGATGATTGGAAAGCTAAGCATCAAAAATGTTTGCAAGGTGCCATAGATATATGTGATGAAGCACCCTTCTATCGGTCAGATGGTACTATTCAATGGATTTATTGGGATGTTAGACCTTGGTATCTTGCTGATGGTAGAATAGGCGGACTCTTAATGCACACTGGGGATATAACCGAGCAGAAAGAGAAAGAATTAAAGGAAAAAAAATATAACACCATATTAAGGGATACTAGTGATATCGCTAGAATTGGTACTTGGGAAATTGATCTTTTAAAAGAAAAAGTGACCTGGAGTAATATGGTATATGAAATTCATGAAGCCCCATTGGATTACGAGCCAACTATAGCTTCTGGATTAACTTTTTTTGAAGACGAAGATAGCCGTAATAGTATTTTATTGGCATTAAAAAATGCTCAAGAAATGGGAACACCAGTTAATCTCACCTTGTTTCTTACAACATTAAAAGGTAATAAAAGATGGGTGAAGGTTGTTGGAAAAATAGAGAGGAGTAATGGTGTTGCTTCAAAAATATTAGGGATAACAGAAGATATTACATCGTCAAAAAACTCAGAAAAGCTTTTAAATGTTGCCCATGCAGAATTAGAAGCAATTTTTAATTCAAATGCGGTAGCCGTTATTTCAACTAATGCAGAAGGCATAATTAATCGTTTTAACAAGGGGGCAGAGAAATTATTGGGTTATTCGGCAGAGGAGTTGGTGGGTTTAAAACACCCCAGCGTATACCTTTTGGAAGAGGAGCTTGAAGAATTTAGAAATGATATTACTAGATCGTTTAAAGGCGAATCTTTTATAGATGATCCTAATTATAATTATCGTAATGAAAACATTAATGATACAAGACAATGGACTTTTAGACGCAAAGATGGTTCTTTGTTTTCTACACTTACATCAATTACGGCAATTAATAGCAGCGAAGGTGTAAATGATGGTTTTATTGCAGTTGTTACCGACATCACTAAAATTAAGGAGGTTAAGAATGAATTACGGAGAAAGAATGAACTGTTGAACATTGCAGAAGAAATAAGTTCAACAGGTCATTGGCAGTGGTTTCCTCTTGAAGATACAGGAGAATGGTCAGAGAATATTTTTAATATAGTGGAATACAAAGGAGACCCTTTTCCTATAGACTTTGCTACTTATTTAAATATTGTTCACCCAGAGGATAAAGATATTGTAAACCATCATTTTGAAGAAGCTGTTGCAAAAAAGGTGTTTACAAAATTGACTCATCGTATAATTACATATTCAGGTAAATTAAAATTTATACAGCTACTGGCCAATGTATTGGTCAATGAAAAAGATGAAGCAATAGAACTATTTGGTACATGTCAAGATGTGACCGAGAGCAAAATGACGGAGCAAAGTTTGATCAATGCTAAACAAGAATTAGAGGGCTTTACTCAAAAATTAAAATTACAGAACCAACAACTAGCAGATTTTACCCATATAACTTCGCATAATCTTAGAGCTCCGGTTGCCAATCTTAATTCTTTATTGGAAATTTATTCTTACGCTGAAAATGATGAGGAGCGTACAGATATATTCAATAAATTCAGTAGCGTAATAGACCACCTTTCCTCTACGCTCAATACGTTGATAGAGGCGCTTAAAGCTAAGGTGGGTGATGCTAATGAGAATATAGAAAAAGTTTACTTTAAAGATGTGTTTAAAGATACTTCCCAAATTTTAAGCGGAGCTATTTTAAAATCCAATGCAGTGATAGATACCGATTTTTCACAACTTACCCATATATCCTATAATAAAATATATATGGAAAGTATATTTTTGAACTTGATTGGTAATGCCATTAAATATAGCGCCGAAGATAGAGCGCCACATATTGAAATTAAGACCGAGGTGAAAAATGAAATTAATATCATTACTTTTAAAGATAATGGCTTGGGTATTGATCTTAAAAAGCATGGATCTAAACTTTTTGGGTTGAATAAGGTTTTTCATAGACACCCAGATGCCAAGGGGGTAGGTTTGTACCTTACCAAAACTCAAATAGAAGCAATGGGCGGTACTATTTCCGCTACTAGCGAGGTAAATGTAGGAACTACATTTACTATAAAATTTAATTAAGCTTGATATGAATAATATTTTAAAGACCTGTATTGTAGATGATGATTCTATTTATCAATTTACCATGGTCAAAACCTTGGAGTCTACTAAATTACCTTTAGAAATTATGGTCTTTTCCGATGGTGAAGAAGCTATTGATTTTATGTTGGATAACTTAGATCAAGATTCTGTATTTCCTGATGTTATTTTCTTGGATATTGATATGCCTGTCATGGATGGTTTTCAATTCATGGAAGAATACGTGAAAATAAAACCAAGGGTGGGTAAGAAAATAACAATTTACATGGTGTCATCTTCTCTTGATCCCGTAGATATAGAAAGGGCTAAAAGAATAAGTGCTATATCTGACTACATTGTAAAGCCTATAGGTCTTGGTAGGTTAAAAACGATTATCGAAGGCTTGTTGGCGGAAAGAAACTGAAAGTGACATACTTTTTATCGCTCTAAATGGTCATATAGGTTAAAACAAATATCTTTATAAAGATTTTTTTTGCAACTACAATTAATTGGTTATTAGGTATTAAATTTTCAATTTTTAAATTTTAACATTTCACAGGTAGGGTCTTGGTTATCCAAATTGTTTTACTGTCAAATAATAAAAAATTTAAAGATGAAGAATTATTTAAAAACGGTTACTGTTGCTTTTATTTCATTAATAATGACTGTTTCATGTAGTGATAATGATGATGAAAATGTATCTATGGACGCGGATTCATATAATACTACGTTTAAGATTACTGATGCTCCAATAGATAATGCAAATGTAGAAGCTGTCTTCATTACAGTTTCAAGTGTAAAAGTTGATGGTATTACGTTAGAAGGTTTCAATAAAACTACATTTGATTTGGCAGCTTTGGTCAATGGCGAGACTTTGACCCTAGGAAATATTGATTTAGAAGCAGGTTCTTATTCTAATATTGAACTTGAGTTAGATTACACTGCCGATGCTGATGGTAATACACCTGGGTGTTATGTAGAATTTGTTAATGGAGAAAAAGATCAATTAGAGGCTACTTCAAATACAATCGATATAAACGATACATTCGAGGTATTGGTAAGCACATCAAACGAAATTATTATAGATTTTGACTTAAGAAAAACTATTAAAGAAGAGCAAGGTACAACAGCTAATAATTTCGAGTTTGTTTCAATGTCAGAATTAACAACAGGTATTAGAACAGTTAATAATGCTATGGCTGGTAAAATTTCCGGTTCTGCAAATGACCAAAACAACACATCAGATAAAATTGTTGTTTACGCTTACGAACAAGGGACTTTTAATGCGGATGTAGAAAGTGAAGGACAAGGAGAAAGTAATATTTTATTTGCTAATGCTGTAACTAGTTCAGAAGTTAACGGTCTTAGTAGTCAATATAATCTTAGCTTTCTTGAAGAAGGAGAATACGAATTAGTATTTGCGTCTTATAATAAAGATGGAGATGATTTTTATTTCAATTCCTTATTGACAGCAGAATCTACTACAGGAATTGATCTTGCAGGTATAAGTGTCTCATCATCTATACAGATTAATGCCAATGTAACTATTGTAGGTACTAAATAGTACACAAGAAAAGACAAGAAAGCCCTAGGTAACTAATAGGGCTTTTTTATAGGTTCTGATTAAAGTTACAATTTGATTTATTTAAGTTAACGGGTTGTGGTTAAAGATCTTAATTTTGATGGAACCTAAAAACTAAAAAGATGTCTTTACTAACAATAATATTGAACATACTTTTACCACCATTGGCCGTTTTTATGAAACACGGTATTGGTACAACATTATTAATAAGTATTTTATTGACTTTACTTGCATGGTTACCAGGAGTAATACATGCCTTTATCGTAAATCAATAATCAGTTAAATTTTATGTCTTGCCTACGTTAGTTCTGGCAGTGACATTTAAAGCCGAATAATTATCATTCTCTTGGTAGTTGTTCGGTTTTTTTGTGAAATTCAGGATTATAAAGTGTTGTTAACATTTATTATGATTCCTAAAGAGAATCTCCATTTATTTATATGATAACTTTGGTACGTTAGTAGTTGTATTCTCTTTCGACTATTTTGTTTTAATGATCCATTAGAAATAATATTACAAATGTGATTCCCGTGAAATATATAGATATGAATAAAACAGTTAAAGCAGCATTTACTCTTATTTTTTTGATCATATTAAGTTGCAAAAATGGTAATGACTCAGGTAAAAACAATGGACCTTTAGAAGATGCAACCTCGAGGACCACGGTTGAAAGTGCTGAGGACATTATAAAGCATGCTATTAAAGCGCATGGTGGAGAACTTTATGATACGGCCAATTATGAGTTTGTTTTTAGGGATAAAATGTACATGTTCAATAATAAGAATGGCTATACTTATCGTGTAAATTTCAAGGATAGCTTAGGGAATAGAATTGAAGACAACATTGTTAATGGATCATTTGGTAGAAAGGTCAATGATGAGCCGGTACATCTATCTGAAAAGGATAGTACCGTATATAGTAATGCATTGAATTCAGTAATCTATTTTGCTACTTTGCCCCATAAGCTTAATGATAAAGCGGTACATAAGGAAAGCGTTGGTGAAACCGTAATAAAAGGGGAAGATTATGATGTAGTACGCGTTACTTTTGGTAAAGATGGTGGCGGTACCGATTATGATGATATATTCATGTATTGGGTAAATAAAAAATCTCATTATATAAATTACTTGGCTTACAGCTACAGTGTAAATGATGGCGGTGTGCGTTTTAGAAGTGCTTATAACCCTAGGACCATTGACGGTATTAGATTCCAAGATTATATTAATTGGGAGGCACCTGTTGGCACGCCCTTAAAAGACTTACCGGCGTTGTTTGAGAAAGACAAACTAAAGGAGTTGTCAAGAATAGAGACTGTCGATGTGCGTAACCTAAATGCTACAGAATTGCCAGATTAACCTAGCTCTATATAAACACGATTTACTTATTGTATCTTTGAGAGAATGCGCTGAATTTATATTCACAGGCGCATTAATGGAATATGTTGTTTAATTAAACTACGTCTTGCTATGAAGGGTGAAACCTTATTTGATAGTTTCAGGGATATTTCTGAAAAAGAATGGAAACAAAAGATACAGTACAATTTAAAAGGTAAAGACTACAATGAAGAGGTAGTGTGGAATTCACCTGAAGGTATTAAAGTAAAACCATTTTATCATGCAGAAGATCTAGAGCATATTACTTTACAACAGACACAAAATTCTTTATGGAAAATAGGGCAAAGTATTTATGCCGGCAATGCCATAATGGCCAATGAAAAAGCGCTCAAATATCTAGAAAAAGGTGCAGAGGCTCTGCAGTTTATTGTACCGTCGGAGAACTTAGATGCAGTTATTATTTTGAACAATATTGATTTAAACAGGGTCAAAGTATGTTTTGAACTGCAATTTTTGTCAAAAACTTATATAAAACAGATTCTTGATAGAGTACCAAATGCAGATAAAGTCCATTGGCAGATTGACCCCATAGGTCATTTGGCAAGGTCTGGAAATTGGTATGAAAATATGTCTTCGGATATGTCACTCATCGGGGAACTATTTAAATTGAATACCGAAACTATATTAAGTGTAGATGTTTCGCTTTATGAAAATGCCGGTGCAGATATTGTGCAACAATTGGCTTATGCAATGTCTCATGCGAACGAGTATTTGAATGTACTGCAGCAAGGTGAAAATTTAGGACAATTAAAAAGTATAGATTTCAAGGTTTCGGTAGCTGGTAATTATTTTTTTGAAATCGCAAAGTTAAAAGCCTTAAGAAACCTATGGAATGTTTTGTCCAAAGCTTATGGTATTACCATTTCCTGCTCCATAGTTTCGCAGCCGTCAAAACGTAATAAGACCATTTATGATTTCAATGTAAATATGCTAAGAACTACTACAGAATGTATGTCTGCCGTGTTGGGCGGTTCTGATGTTGTTTTTAATTTGAATTATAACGCCGTTTATAAAAAAGATAATGATTTTGCCAATCGTATCGCCTTGAATCAACTTATTTTATTAAAAGAAGAAAGCTATTTTGATAAGGTGGAAAATGCAACTGAAGGTAGCTATTACATAGAAACTATTACGCATCAATTGGCAGAGAAGGCTTTACTTTTATTTAAGGCGATAGAAAAAGATGGGGGTTTCTTAAAGCAATTAAAAAATCATACCATACAAAATAAAATTGCCGATAGCGCCCGTAAACAACAAGAGAAATTTGATGCCAAAAAGGTAGTATTAGTGGGTAGCAATGTATTTCAAAATGAAGCGGATAAAATGGGTGAAGCATTAGAATTATATCCGTTCGTGAAAAAGAACCCAAGAAAAACCTTGATTACACCTATCATAGAAAAAAGATTGGCAGAAGAATTAGAGCAAAACCGTTTATCACATGAGTAGAAAAGACTTGCAACATATACAACTAGACACTTTTCCTGATAATGGTAAGCAACAAAATGCCATTAGTAAAGATTTGAAGGATACCTTGTTTACTACGGCCGAAAGTATTCCGTTGAAAAAAAGATATGCCAAACAAGATTTAGAGGAGGTAGAGCATTTAAATTTTGCAGCGGGCTTACCGCCGTTTCTTAGAGGGCCTTATGCAACCATGTATGTACAAAGACCTTGGACCATACGGCAATATGCGGGTTTTTCCACTGCAGAGGAGAGCAATGAATTCTATAGAAAAAATTTAAAAGCAGGTCAAAAAGGTTTGTCGGTCGCCTTTGATCTTCCTACACACAGAGGATATGATAGTGATCATGAACGTGTTGTTGGCGATGTAGGTAAGGCGGGTGTTGCCATAGATACGGTTGAGGACATGAAGGTGCTTTTTAAAGGTATTCCTTTGAATGAAATGTCAGTATCCATGACCATGAACGGTGCCGTGCTGCCTATAATGGCGTTTTATATTGTAGCGGCAGAAGAACAAGGGGTTTCTTTAGAAAAGTTATCTGGAACTATACAAAATGATATTCTCAAGGAGTTTATGGTGCGTAATACGTATATCTATCCACCAAAACCATCTATGCAATTGGTTGCTGATATTTTTGAGTATACCAGTAAACATATGCCCAAGTTCAATAGTATAAGTATTTCTGGTTACCATATGCACGAAGCTGGTGCATCTGCCCATTTAGAATTGGCATATACGCTATCTGACGGTTTGGAGTACATTAGAACAGGCTTAAAAGCAGGTTTGAAGATTGACGATTTTGCGCCTAGACTTTCTTTTTTCTGGGGAATTGGTATGAACCATTTTATGGAAATAGCCAAAATGCGTGCTGCCAGAATGTTGTGGGCCAAGGTGGTGAAAGAATTTAATCCAAAGAACGAAAAATCATTGATGCTGAGAACACATTGCCAAACCAGTGGTTGGAGCTTAACGGAGCAAGATCCTTTCAATAATGTGGCAAGGACTACTATAGAGGCAGCGGCTGCCGTTTTTGGCGGTACACAAAGTTTACATACCAATGCACTGGATGAGGCAATTGCCTTACCTACGGATTTCTCTGCACGTATAGCTAGGGAAACACAATTATACTTGCAGCATGAAACAAACGTGACCAAAACCGTTGACCCTTGGGCAGGTAGTTATTATGTGGAGAAACTAACACATGATTTGGTGCACAAGGCGTGGGAGTTGATGCAAGAAGTAGAGAACCTTGGCGGCATGACCAAAGCTATAGAAACTGGAATACCTAAAACCAGAATTGAAGAAGCCGCAGCAAGAAAACAAGCGCGTATAGATAGTGAACAAGATGTAATCGTTGGGGTCAATAAGTATCAATTGACAGAAGAAGATGAGCTTCAGATTTTGGAGGTCGATAATAAAGAAGTACGAAGACAGCAGTTACAACGATTAGAAGAAGTTAAGGCAAATAGAAATACCGCAGTGGTTGCCCAAAAGCTGAAAGAACTAACTATTGCTGCAAAGAATAAATTGGATGATAGTGATTCGGAAGAAAATTTGCTAGCTTTAGCGGTATCTGCTGCAAGGGAAAGAGCAACTTTAGGTGAAATCAGTAGTGCTTTAGAAGAGGCTTTTGGCAGACATAAAGCTATTATAAATTCATTTACAGGCGTGTATTCAAGAGAAATCAAAGAGGATAAAAGCTTTAAAAAAGCGCAAGAGTTAGCTGATCGGTTTGCCGAGCAAGATGGTCGTAGACCACGTATAATGGTCGCTAAAATGGGACAGGACGGTCATGATCGTGGGGCTAAAGTGGTGGCAACCGGTTATGCCGATCTAGGATTCGATGTGGATATAGGTCCGCTTTTTCAAACACCAAAAGAAACCGCAAAACAGGCAGTAGAAAACGATGTACATATTTTAGGAATTTCATCACTTGCTGGCGGACATAAAACACTAGTTCCCGAAGTTATTAAGGAACTAAAAAGCTACGGCCGTGAAGACATTATGGTCATTGTTGGGGGAGTGGTGCCAAAACAAGATTATGATTTTTTGAAGGAAGCGGGGGCTACTGCCGTATTTGGTCCGGGAACGAAGATTAGTGATGCAGCCATTCAATTGTTAGAGCTACTTTTGGAATAAGTTTAAAAAATCGAATAAAAAAAAGCCGAGCAAATCTATTGCTCGGCTTTCTTTATTTTAATCGGCATAATTATGCCGTAGCAATTTCTCCTTTACTTTCTTTACTTCTTAACCAGAAATATAGAATAGTGAACAAAACAATTAGAATTGCAGGAAACAGTACCATGGTACTTAACGTTTCTTGACCGGAAACCAATTCTAATTCATCACCTGTAAAACCTTGGGCTTCGGCAGCAGCTCTATCTGCATCGATCCAACCACCAATGATTGGTTGAAAAATTGATGTAGAGAACATTCCTATGGCACCAATAATAGACATGCCCAAAGCTCCGGTTTTTGGAGTTTTGGTAGCGGTTAAGCCAATCATATTAGGCCAGAAATAGGCAACACCCAGAGCAAAGATTATAGCGGCTACGTAAGCCATAGTTCCAGTTTGTGTACTAAAAAGATAAATGCCTAAAGTAGCAAGTACGGCAGAACCCAAAAGCACACCCGTTTGGTTGAACTGAGCAACCATACTACCTCCAAAGAATCTTGCAACGGCCATCAATCCGGCAGTCAATGCTAATATTAGCGTTGGTTCTGCTCCACTTTTAGAAAGAATTAGACCTACCCATTGGTTAGGACCAAATTCTGATATGGCAGTTAATGCCATACAAACTCCTATGAATAAAAATAAGGGAGTGAACATGCCTTTCAGGTTTCCGCTAATAGTTGCCGCTTCCTCTATCTTAGCTTTAGGCCAAGTTTGTCCGTAAAATAAAAAGGCATAAATTATCGCAGGTATTAATAATAACCATACTTGACTTTGTCCTGTAATACCAAAATCTGTCATAAAACCAGAAAGTAAACTACCAACGGCTATTCCACCAGGAAACCACATGTGAAAACGGTTAAGCATTGTGCTCATTCTGTTTCCCTTGTACGCATCTGCAATCATTGGGTTACATGCCGCTTCGGTACAACCGTTGCCAAGACCTATAAGCAAGTTGGCTATCAAAAGACCTATATAGTTGCCAGAGAATATTAAAAGTAAAATACCGATTGAATGCGCAAAAAAGGCAAATTGCATAATTACTTTGCCCCCTACTTTATGGTAGATCAAACCACCGATTACCATAGCTATGGGGAAACCTAAAAACCACATAGAGGTAATCAAACCGGCTTGACTTGCACTTAATGCCAGTTCCGTTTTTAATTGATCTAAAATACCTGCTGCTATGGCAAATGAGAATGCCGTTGTAATTAGGGCAAAGCAACTGGCATAAAAGAGCCTATTCGCATTTACCTTAGAAGTCGCTGTTGAACTTTCCATATTTAAATTGATTTAGTTGTTGTTTTGGTTAATTTGCTAAACTAATAAAAATGAAATAATATCAATGCTTTTTTAGTAAAATGATACCTTAACTACGACAGAATACACAAAAAATAGTATTTGTTTAATATTTAGTGTTTTTTATGCAATACAATGGCAAGTGAATTTTAAGGTATTATGTTGATAATGAAGTATTAGGTAACTTGTAACCATAATAATTTCAAATAAACTGACCTGTAATGAAACATTTTATATATATCGTTCTAACTTTTTTGTTGATCAGTTGTGCAGATAAAACCAAAGAAACTCAACAACGGGAAGAATTAATTCAAGAAACGGCAAATTCTAATTATAACCCAGAAGCCAAGTTAGATAGTTTAGGTATAGAACTTAGAGATCAGGGTGTTCCCATTGCAAACTACCAACACGTTGTAAGAGCTGGAAATTTATTGTTTTTAGCCGGTAAAGGACCAAAACAAGCTAATGGTGAGTACATGATAGGTAAATTGGGCGATAGTTTAACCGTAGAGCAGGGCTACCAAGCGGCAAGAGAAGCGGGTATTAATCAACTTTCCGTTTTAAAAGCCGAACTGGGCAACCTGAACAAAGTAAAACGAATTGTTAGTGCACACGGTATGGTGAATGCTTCTCCAGATTTTACAGATCATTCTAAAGTGATCAATGGTTTTTCAGATTTAATGGTCGAAGTTTTTGGTGAAAATGGCAAACATGCGCGTGCCGCGGTTGGTATGGTATCTTTACCTGTTGGTATGGCTGTAGAGATAGCAATGGTTGTTGAGGTTTACGAGTAATTAATTTAGCTCTTCTAAATTTTCACCTGTAAGATGATGCACATTTGCGGTAATCTGCTCTATAGGCCAGTTCCACCATTTCAATTCTAAAAGTTTAGCAATTTCTTTATCCGAGAATCGCTTTCTAATAAGCTGGGCGGGATTTCCGCCAACAATGGAGTATGGCAGTACATCTTTTGTTACGATTGTATTACTTGCAATTATGGCCCCATCACCAATGGTTACTCCGGGCATTATGGTGGTGTTGTAGCCGATCCACACATCATTGCCTATTACGGTATTACCTTTGGTAGGGTAGTTTTTTCCATCCATGGCATGTTGCCAATCCTTTCCGAAAATAGCAAATGGGTAAGCTGAAATGGAGTTGCTTAAATGATTGGCTCCGTTCATAATAAAGGTGACATTTGAAGCAATCATGCAGAACTTTCCAAAGATTAGTTTATCGCCAACAAAATCAAAATGATATTTTACATTTTTCTCAAAATTGGCTACGTCTTCAAAATCATCATAATAGGTATAATCACCTACAACAATATTCGGGTTTTTAATAATGTTTTTTAGAAAACACAATCTCTTATAGTTTTCTAATGGAAATAGGGTGTTTTTATCAGGGATATTCATAACCTCTTTTTAAAGAATACTGTAAACGAAATTTATTTTTTTAAAACATCTATCTCGTTCTGAAAAAATGTAACTAAACGGTGACTGCCATATCTTGGAGCAATTGCATCTTCAGCCATTAAAGTTAAGAAAAACTCTAAAGGACCGTATGTTTTTGACGAAGTGAACGTACGTAATATTTTTAGAATTGATTTTCTGATCCAATGAGGTATATGAATAATGTTTATTGGTTTTCCACTAGCTAAAAGTGCCAGTTCTGCTACTTCGTTCTGTGTTAAAATATCTGGACCACCAATATTGATTTCTTCATTTGAAACGTGAATACTATCTACGCAGGCAATGGCTAGATCTTTACCATGAATAGGATTTATTTTTTTCTTACCGCTACCAAAAAGATATACTTTTCCCTTTTTTGCCATATCTAAAAAGTCTTTCATATCAGAGAAAAACCCATTAGGACGAATAATACTATAGTCTATCCCTGAGGCTATTAATTCGTCTACAAAAGCTTCTTTAGCTTCAATGATCTTTAAATTTCTATGTTGTTTGCCATTTAAAACAGAAACATATATAAATTTCTTAACACCGGCTCTTTTAGCTTCTTCAAGTAAATTTTTATTGGCTTGGTAATCTACATCCATATAGGTTAGACCATCTTTTTGACGTGTAATTCCAACTGTTGATATGACTGTGGTAATTCCCTCAAAAAGTCCTTTTAATGTATTGGTATTAGTTACTTCTGCGTTAATTACGGTTGTGTTATTATTTGCGAATTGCATTGCTTTTTTGGTGTTTCTCGCAATAATTTTGGTCTTCATGCTACGTTCACTAAGCTCTTTGGCGATATATGTACCTAAATATCCGGTGGCTCCAGCAAGTAAAACTAACTCGTCATTATCCATTTCTTTTGCTTTTTACATTAGTAAGATTTTTTAAGTGTGACAGTATAGTTACCATAAAATCAACATGTTTCTTTTGATAGTCCGTTTGATTGAACGTCCCTGTTAAATACACGTCTAATTCCGGACAGTAATACATGAATGAACCTGATGTGCCAGAGTGACCAATAAGTGTGTGTTTTTTTGAAAATGGATATAATTTTTTTACATCAAATTTTCTAAGTCCGTACCCATATTCTAGACCATATGACTCTCCTATCCAATTTTGCATTGACTTAAAGCTCTTTTTGGAAACGATTTCGGCATTGTTCAATGCACGATAGAATTTTAATAAATCATTTGAAGTAGTTGCTATTCCTCCTCCTGCCCAATCAGCACTTAAACTCTTGAACGTGCTAATATTGGTTTGTTCTACATAGAATTCTGATAATTTTTCGGGCGATTCACTTATTGGTCTTGAGCGCAAGTGCATGTATGAATGCTCCATTTCTAATGGATTGAAAATCTTCTCGGAGAGGAATACGTGATATGGTTTACCTGTAAGTTCTTCTATTAATAAACCCAACAGAACATATTCGGTATCGCAATAATTGTAACTAGCACCAGGTTCAAAATGTGGCTGTAATTGAGTTTTGGTAAATTCAATGATTTCAAGGGGTTGCCAAAATCTGTCATTATTAGTGAATAGCTGCTCCATAAAACTAGCGCCATTAATAGGTGTATCTGCAAAATAATCCGGTAATCCAGAAGTGTGCTGTAATAGTTGTTTTATTAGTACTTTTTTAGAATAGTCTATACCGTTGAATACATGTAGCCCTTTGATGATTTCACCGGGAAGGTATTCAGCTATAGGGTCGTTAATATTCAACTTTCCATCTTCTTGCAATAACATGATTAGGGTTGCGGTAAAAGTCTTGGCTACACTTGTACTATGAAATGGGTTGTTTTTGGTAACTTTTTCTCCGTTCATAAATGTACCTCCGCTATAATTCCAATCAATTTCTAACTTTTTAGAATAGACAGAAAGAAAAGCATTGTGAACTAAATCGTCTTGTAGTTTTGCATTAAATAGAGAATCTATTTTTGCTTTTACATGAGCTGTTTTTTGACCGTAATTTAATCCGTAAGTCAAAAAAGCTATCATAAACAATATTTTAATTTTCATGATTTATGGTTTTACTAATGGTTTAATGATGGGGGAACCCATTAAACCATTTGATTGTTAATTGCTTTCTAAATATACTTGTATACCTTTCTCTATTTTTTCTTTTACTTGAAGATATTTGGCCTCATTTGCGCCAAATACGGCATCCATATTAGATAACATGGAATACCCCCAAGATCCATCATCGGCTAATTCTATATATGTTGAAACGCCAGGGTCGTTACCACCATGTGCCCAAAGATTGTTGTGAGCATACCAGAATAAACCGTGGTTATCGGCAAAATTACTAGGTACAATGCCATTTGGTAGTTGGTAATCAAATAACATATCGTACAAAGATGAGCCAAATAATGTGGTGGTATCTCCGCTTAAACCTTTGCTCATTTCTAACAAATAGATGCCCATATCTTCATTGTTGGTGTAAAGACCTCCTTCCGGGTAAGAATCAAAGGCATATTTTGGCAGTGGTATACCTTGCTCTAAGTAACATGTTGCGGTTGCGTTAATATTAACTTCATTAATATTAAAAGTAGAAGCATTCATATGAAGTGGGGCAAGTATATTTTGTTTTACATAGTCGTAAAAGGACTGCTCGGTAACCGTTTCTATTATATAGCCCATTAAAGCAGTACCGGTATTAGAGTAGTTCCAAACCTCCCCTGGTTTAACATTGGCAAAATTATCCGTACTGTATAAGTCGCCATTTTCCAAAAAATAATTGGCTAGAAAATCTTCTAATGAACGCGCAGCTCTCTGTTCTAACCCTGTTGCGTCTTTTAAAATATTCGCTCCTGTGGTTGTAACATTTTCTTCCGGTAAAATATAATAATTATGGGCTAGATAGCTTTCCACATTATCCAGTAAACCTGAGGTGTGTGTAACCAAGTGCCTAACAGTTATTACCGCTTCTGTCTGTTTTGGATTAGAAATGGGTTTGGGTAAAAGTTCATTGATATTGGTGTCCAATGTAAAATAACCTTCTTCAATGGCTTTTGCTGTTGCGGCACCCACAAATGTTTTGCTAAGCGATGCAATGAAATTTACGGTTTGGTTGGTATACGCTTCTTCATTTTCAATATTGGCATAGCCCACGGCATTTTGATATACAATTGTGCCATCTTTTACGATACTAATGGCAAACCCTGGTACCTCGGTATTTTTTGCAAGTGTTGTAAAATAAGCGGTTAATTCCGCATTTGTCATTGTTTCATTAGATACAGGTATGGTTGCTTTGTCGTCATCACTGGAACAGGATGTAAGGAATATCAATATCGTTAAAATTAAGATTCCAATAATTCTAGATAAAGTTGTCATGATTGTTCGTTTTTTGATTGATGTTTTAATTTATGTTAGGTGCAAATATTCAGTATAATTATATGCCGGTCGTTCCGTTTTATGATTCGGTACTTTTTAATTATTATTTTGTTTTATGCCTGCAACTAAGAGGAACAAGCACAAACTTATTTCTGCGATATCAGCTGGTGCAGTAATAAATTCAGATAGATTCTGATTTGTTTCTGGAGATAGAAAGTAGATGATAAAATCAAGCAGATACCCAAAACAACCAATTATTAATCCATAGCCAATAATGCTTGGAAAGTGTTTAGATTTCATGATCAGAAATCCTAATGGTAGTAACCAAAACCCAAAGAAGAGTTGTGCTATATGGTATCCATGGGAGTGCATTTGTATATAAAATACCACTAGATTATTGGTAAACTCCAAAGGTTCATTTGTGGTGCTTAACAAAAGCAAAGGCGCATATTGGTTTAACATATTTAAACACATGATGGCCACGGCTATACAAACGCTTAACAACATTGTTTTGGCAGTTAGTTCACAGGTGTTTTTTAGTATACTGTACATGAATATTGCCAGTAAGAAATAAGAGAATTGCATGCCTAGATCGCCTAAAAAACCTAAGCGGAATAATAGATCGTGTTCAATAATATTAGATATGGTTTTTTCGCTATGATCTAATTCTATTAAGCCAGTACGTACATACTTGTCAGCAAATACACCTAAAATAATGACCAACAAATAGAGTACACCCGCTATTCTAGCATTTCGTTTTTTTGATTGCATGATGATGAATTTTTAAGTATTTAATTTCCTTGGGCTGCAAACGGATGATTATCTACAGTTTCCCAAAGAGCCAAGTCTTTTGTTTTGGCTTTGGACAAAGGGTTCTTTTTCCACTTTTTGGCCAGCAGAATGTTCATGTTGAAATATCTATTGTATAGTTCTGTGCCATTTCCCATATCTACCATGCCATAGTGATAGCGAAAATCTACGACCAGGCGCGATTTTTTTAATTGAATTTCATAACCTAGTCCAAATTGTAATCCGGCATCCCACCGGCTATAAGTAAGAGAACTGGTTCCAAAACTCATTTTGGTAATTTTGGGCTCTAAGGTTTCTGTTCCTTCAGTTTTTACTCTACCACCTATATTATAACTTATCACGGGGCCGGCATTAAAGTATAGGTCGCACAAATGTAAACGGACTAAAACGGGCATATCTAAGGTGTTAAACCGTATACGGGTTTCTTGGTACGTCAAAGGATTGTTAGCATCCAATTTGGTTCCTTTCATTACAAAGTATAATTCTGGAACTATTGAAAAATGATCTGTAATACCCATTTGTAAAGATGCCCCAGCTTGTAACCCCCAATACCCCTTTTTAAAATCTTTGATAGCATCATTGTTGCTCCCAAAACTCATACTGGTAGGGGTATAATTCAATACAATGTCTAAGTACGTTTCTTGGGCAAATACATTAAATGTCAATAGGCTTAGTACTATTAACAAAACTCCTTGTTTTTTCATGATTTGATTATTTTTTGATTGATTGTTCTATTATTCGAACCACGTTTTAAATCATCACACTTTTTTTTAAAAAAATGTAGAAGTAGCTCAATTTCAAGCGCAAATTACTGGCCTTAACCTTTTTAAAAGTTCGAATACCCAGGTGTTGGTTCTAAAAAATTATTCAGAACTTTTTGATAATGAAAGTGTGATTAAATGAAGAAAAAAGAAGAAAATTCTGGGCTTATGAATTTGCCTTTACCCATTGTTTGGGCGTTTTTCCTGTTTCTTTTTTGAAGAAAGTGTTGAAAACTGTTTTGGAATTAAACCCACTATCATAAGCTAAGCCTAACAGTGTTATGTGTTTGTTTTCTGGAAGAATTGCCAGTTGTTGAAACTCTTTGATTCTATAATGATTAATAAAATCATTGAAATTTTTACCAAAGTGATTGTTGAGTAACCAGGAAAGCTTGTTGGGATGTATATTAATTTTAAAGGCTAGTTGCTTTAAGGACAATTCTGGTTTACAATATTCTTTTCCCAATATCATGGCTTTCTCTAAGGATGTAATTGCCTTACTTAATTCATCTTCCGTGAAAGGTGTTTCTTTGTCGGTACTTATAGTCTTCTGTTTTAATTTTGGTATTACCGATGACTGAAATACGATAGCAACTAGACTTTGGTAGTCTCCATAATTATGCAAAGGCTGCAAGAATAAGTCATTTTGAAAACTAAAAAGCTGTCCTGATCGAGCATTAATACGTTCTGTTAAAATGTTAAGAGCTTTAGAGTGGTTGTTGCGGTATACTTCCAAATAAAGATCCCATGCCCTTAGGGGTAATGATTTTTTGTTCTGTTCGTGGCTTATTTCGATATCACTTATCTTAAACCTACTTACCTTATACATTAAGTCATAAATAGCCATGCAGCATTTTGGTCTGCTTAACCATTCACTGTTTTTTTCAATATGATTTTTTAGTGCTTCTGGTTGATTGTCGAAAATAAGAGCGGCTACCATCATCTCATGTGCTAAAGGAAAGGTAGGGTCTATGTTCAAGGCTTTATTTAAATGAATAATGGCATCTTTGAACTGTTTTTTAAAATAAATTAAATTGGCATGGGTAAAATGTAAGTTTGCCGATAGTGGATTTATTCTTAGCGCAATGGCATTGTTCTCCAATGCTTTATCTATGTTACCAAGACCAGCATAACAGTCTGCCAAGGCATCTCTAATTTCTGCTGCGTTTGGGTTTATTTCTAAAGAGCGCTCTAGGTGCTTAAATGCATCTTTGTAGTTCCAGTACCCCCAAAAGCTAATTGTGCCTTTGGCATAATGACCAATTGAAGAATCTGGATTTAATTGCAGCCCTATATCTATATTTCTATCGGCCTGTACTAAACCTTCCGTTTTATCCATATAACCCCAACTTGCAAGCATGCCAATGCACCATCCTTTTTCAAAGTAAGCGTCAGGATATTGAGGATCTAACTCTATGCTTTCATCAAAAAAGGCGATGGCACTTGCAACGTCGGCACCATTCCAACGCATACGTAATTCCCGTCCTTTTAATAGCTTTTGATAAGCTTCTATATTTTTGGTCGTGGGAATTACTAAATGTTCTTGCAGCTCAAAATGACCGAAATTTTCACGTATTTTATCGGCAATCAATAGGCTAATTTCATTTTGTAACTCAAAAATATCAGAGAGTTTACGGTCAAAATTTTCTGACCACATATGAAAACCATTATCGGTACGTATTAACTGTGCGGTAATTCTAACCCTTTCATTTATAATTCTAACGCTGCCTTCTAATAATGTTTCTACTCCTAGTTCATTACCTATGTGGCGCGCATCCAAAGACTTGTTCTTGTAAAAGAAAGAAGAGGTTCTTGCGGTAACCTTTAGTCCTTCAATTTTGGTTAAGGCATTGATGATTTCTTCTGATATACCATCGGAAAAATATTCATTTTCATCACTCCCAATATTTATAAATGGGAGCACGGCTATTGATTTCGAATTTATAACAGCGTGCACGGGTCAAATAGTTTTTTTGGGGGGGATGTTTTGCTTTTTAGGTATACTAAAAGTACCAATTTTTATAGAAAGTATATATGGGTGTGAAATATAGAACTCACAAATGATTATCAGAACCTTTGTCTGTAAGATGTAGCTTACATTTATATTGATTATCAGTTATTTATGAAAATAATTATGAAAAAGTGTGATTTTATTTAAAGTCTTGCGAATCATATAATAAACAATCAAAAAAAATCTAACAGTCATGAAAAAAATAGCAGATTACCTAATACTTATTTTCTTTCTGATAACAACGTCATTCCTAATGTCCCAGGAAAATAACTGGGTACAATTTGAAAAAGTACAGAATGAAATTGCAAAACTGATAAACCTACCTGATCCATTATTCAATCATCAGGCAAGCCAAACAAAGCCTATGGATGCCAAAGCCATAGCAGATCTTGGTTTGGAGCAAATATATAAGAACAGACCAATAAAAATTATGGCTAGAGATGGAAAACAATTGTTTGCCTATCAATACGATAGTAACAGTGATACTACTATTCTTCTTTTACATGGTATTTTGTCCAGTGCTTATATGATGAATAGAACAGCAGGGTTGTTACAAGAAGCAACGCATAGTGAAATTGTAGCTCTTGATTTTAGAGGGCATGGGCAATCTCAAGGTGCACCTGGCGATGTATCTTATATTGACCAGTATGTAGATGATGTTATCGATGTAGTCCATAGTATCAAAAAAGAACAGCCTAAACAGAGAATTATATTAGCTGGGCATTCAATGGGTGGAGGTGTTATTTTAAAATACGCTATGGCAAAAGAAGCTATAGAAGTGGACGGATATTTACTCTTTGCCCCACAATTAGGCGCAAACTCCCCAACGTTGAAAATAGGACCGTTAGAAGGGGAGAAAGAACCCTTTTTAAAACTGCACTTGAATAGAGTTATTGGTATTAAAATGATGAACTCCATTGGCGAAACCAAGTATAATGATTTGCCTGTACTATTTTTTAATTTACCAGAAACCATGCCCGTTACCAAGTATAGTTATCGTGCTAACGAGAGTATGTATCCTGCTGATTATAAAGTAGGGCTACAAAGTGTTGATAAACCATTATTAGTCTTGGTTGGCGCTAGTGACGAAGCGTTTAATGCCAGTGAATATCCTAAGGCAATTACAGAGAATAGTAATGGTGAAGTATTTATAATAGACAGGGAAAGCCATAATGGAATTCGTCATAATGTTGAAGCAATGCAAATTATTGCCAACTGGTTCAATAACCATAACTTACAGTAACTATCTGCCCAAACATGGAACCTAACAAAAAGGAAAATTTCATAAGCGTAATAGATGAGCATAAACGTATCATCTATAAGATAGTCAACTCCTATTGTCCGCAACTTGAAGACAGAAAGGATTTGGAGCAGGAAATAATAATACAATTATGGAATGCTTTTGATAGCTATAATCCAAATTACAAGTTTACCACCTGGATGTACCGAATTGCTTTGAACACTGCTATTTCATTTTATCGAAAAGAGAAGAAATGGTATCAACGAAACGATTTTTTTAATGATGAATCAATGTTTCGCTTAGAAGAAGGTAATGCGGTTGAAGCTTTAGAACTGTCAACAAATGTAAAGTTGTTACAGGAATTTATACAAAAACTAAAAGAATTGGATAAGGCAATTATGCTATTGTACTTAGAAGAAAATAGCTATGAGGAGATTGCTGACATATTGGGTATTTCTACCACTAATGTAGGTACTAAAATTGGTAGGATCAAAGTAAAGATTAAAAAAGAATTTGATAAAATAAAGAGTCATGGAAGATAAAGAAATAAGAGAACTTTTTACAGAATATAATAGTAAGTTAGATAGCGTTCTAAGTTTAAATAAGGCATCCCTAGAAAGAATAAAGCTTGAGAATACTAAAAAGCAAGCACGTTTTATTCTCGTGAAAAGAAGTACAGAGGTAGCTTTCTTTTTATTGGTTATGGTAATTTTAGGAAAATTCACGGTTAACCATTGGGGTAAACTGCACCTTGTGGTAAGTGGAATATTAGTGCAGTTTTTTGCACTAATAGCACTCATTGGTAGCATTGGGCAATTGGTTTTAGCTGCCCAAGTTGATTATGCCAAACCTATTGTAGAGATTAGGGAGAAAATTGAAAAGATAAACATTCATAGTTTACTGTTTATAAAGCTTGCTTTTCTATCCGCTCCGGTGTGGTGGGCTTACCCGATAGTAGCGTTGACTTACTTTTTCAATTTTGATATTTTTCCTTATTTAGATAGTGCTTTTGTATATAGGTATGTGATTATAAATGCATTGTTACTAATACCGTTGTTATGGTTTCTAAAAAAGCTCAGTTATAAAAATTTGCATATTAAATGGGTAAGAAGATTGTTAGATATTCTCGCAAGTAATAATACTAAAAGGGCAGTAGAGTTTTTAAGGGATATTGAAGAATTTAAAAAGTAATTATGCAATACAAAACAAATTCTGTAAATAGGAGGAAACTAGTAGCCATTGGTTTTGGTATACTTGCCATAAGCCTTGGAATAATTTTCTATTTAAAAGTAGCTACTCCACACCATCTTGGCGAATATTTTACCAAAGCGTATTACGGTCAGTTTGGAGCTATTGCTATTTGTGTAGAGTTATTGGCGGCAGCGTATTATCTATTCGTTGGTCATAAAAAAACTAATTTTGCCATGGCTCTTTTCGGTTTTACCGTAGTATTGAACAGTATACTAAACGTTTTTGGGCTGGGTACGGTATCTATCGCTATATTAATTATGTCTGTATTATTGGTAAGCGCCGGTGTTGCGTTTTATATCGCTTTTACCAATGCGTTCTATTTAGGTAAGATATCTATCTTAAATGTAATTTTTAGTTTTGTATTAGGTAATTTAATCGCCTTTTACTTCAACTATTTCTAAGGACGGTAAAAAGTTCCATTTTTTCCTCCTTACCCTTTAATTCGGCTATACCTTGTGACATAATTTTCAAGCTTTCCTCTGGTTTTAGTTCTTTAATGAGCTCTTTAGAGATTAAAATGTCAACGTTATAAGTGTTACAGAGCCCTTGAATTCTTGCGGTTGTATTTAAAACATCACCAGTAAATATAATTTCTTTTTTTAGCGTACCTATTTCGCCGGTTGTTACTTCGCCAACGTGAAAGCCAGATTTAAAAGTGGGCGCTAAACCAAAATTGTTTTTGTACCATTCCGCTTTATTATGCAGGTCTTGTTTCATGGCTAAAAAGCAATTGATCCAGTTGTTGTTTTTTATTCCTTCCTCATACTTCCAGGAGATGATGATTTCATCGCCTACGTATTGATAAACCGAACCTGAATGATTGATTATGGCATTGGTAAAATCTGCATAGTACGCTTTAAGCATTTTAAAATATTCAATATGCCCCAAATGTTCCGCAATGGTTGTAGACGATTTCATATCGCAAAAAAGAAATATGCGCTTTTCTTGAATGGGCTTGTGGTATTTTCCGGTAAAAAAGTTCTTAAGTACGGCATCACCCACATTCTGACTAATTTCCGAATAGAAGAGTCCGGCAAATAGGCTTACTGCAATGGAAACCATGGTACTTAAAAAGTCTAGGCTTATTAAAAAATTAGATAACTTTTGTAATACCATTTGATGAAATACTGGTAAGCCCAATTCTATAGAAGCGGCTATTGGATATACAATTATAATGGTGATCAGCAGTAGAAATGTATACAGACCTAGTTTGTAAAGTATTTTCTTGTAAAAGCTTTTATTGTTGAACAAATTACCTAACCAAAGTACTTCTATAGTTCCCATCAACAAACCAATAAGCGTAACCGAGGTCATAGCAAATACAAATACCTTAGGAGTTAATGTAATTGCTGCATTTGGGTTTATGTTTTTATTGCCGGTAGCTGCTTCTTGAATAAATAAAACAAAAAGACCAATTACAAACCATATTACACCAAATGGTAAAATACGTTGTAATCTTCTTTTTGATTTAGGAGACAAACCCATACCCGTTATTATTCTCTTGGTTATAACTAAAATAGCAAAGAATAATAGAAAAGACCGGGATTATAATGGAAATATGAATAGGCGAAAGTGTTTAGGGTTTTATGAAATGAACATATCAATTTCATAACAGTATGTTTACGTACAAATGACCTTGTAGAAAACAATGATCCCTAATTTTGCAGCGCCCTAATAAAGGGATACGTTCTTAGTTTGAGTTAGTTTGAAAAAGCCGATTGTTGAAATCGGCTTTTTTATGCCATAAATATTGGTCATAACCATTAAACCTTTCGGGTTCAATTTTTGTTTTCGGTAAAAAAGAATACCCATAAAAAGGCAATTACCAAACAAATAGCAAAAAATCCGAAAAGGTTAATGTAGTTAGACATGAGTAGGAATTTTCTGCTAAACTATAAAAACTAAGAAAGGGTAATGGTCATCTAATGTTATTTTCGATAAACGGTAGTGTTTTTTTTAAGTTTTAAGTACTGAACGTACTAATTATCAATAAATTAATGTGCTATGTTAGGGTAAAATCCTGGTTGGTTATCTTTTGCTCCATATTTCATACATAGGTTCACCTTTACTGTTTTTACCCGTGTGGTGCCAATCTTTTCCTTTTATGTTATAATTAAAATTCAATTGTGCCCCAACTCTGGTATCATCTTTTGAGAAGAATTCAATATGTTCTGTGTATATACCATCTAATGAGGTGTAGCTACCACCACCTGTACCAGAAAACCTAAAAGATTCAGTGTCATACGCTACCCATTGAAATGTATTGTCCATTAATAACTTCAATGTTTTTCTAGAATTTTCTTCGCCACGTCTTTCTTGACCATTATCTGGTCCTCTAGTGGCAAAGAGCCAAGCGCCATCTAAATCTTGGGCAGCTGTGGTAGTGGGCTCTAATGCTAACTTTTGGTTCCAATGCAGTTGCAGATTTTCACCATCCATTTTAAAAGGTATGGTAAGTTGTTTCAAGGCATCTTTTTCGTAGTCGGAGTTAAACTCCAATTGGACTACTAAGGTATTTTGAGATGAGGTGTTCTCTATTTTAAAAAATCCTCCTACAGTCTTAATGAATTGTGCAGGGTCAACTTCATACTCATTATAGATGAAATAGTCACCGTTTATTTTTACTTGATGCACTGTTTTTGATCCGTTGTTTTGTACGGTGTCAGTGTAAATTCCGGTCGGAATTTGACCGTATACAACCAAGCTTGAAGCCAAAAGCAGTAAAATACTTGCAGATATCAGTTTTAAATTAATTTTTCCCATTGGTGTTGTGTGTTTGTAAAAATATGAAAATTAAGCAGTTATCGTAAAGTTGGTAATAATTTTTAGTATGAAAATTGAAAAAAATGTTAATTGTCGTAAAAAAAATGAAAACGCTTGTTTTTTCATTTTTTTTGATTTCATTTGTCATGTCCTAATATACAACTTTGTGTGTTGGAGATTTCAAGCTTTTAGCTGAACATTATGTATCGTTATTCTATGTTCGGGTTTGAGGGAAATTGGAAGTATTTCCCACAAATGGCTTATAAGATAGGTTGCCGATTAGTAAAGCAAACTTCCAATTCATTTTCTACTATCATGCAAAGTCAGCATGATTACTTCTTTATTCCTACTACGCAGAGGCAAATTTTGGTGTGATACACTATTCAACATGGTTACGTTTTCTTAACTTTAAGTCTTTGGGCTAGTTACTATATTTAACAAATATCAAATTTCATTATAATTCAATTTCATGAATACCAAATACATTGATCTAATTGATCAAACTTACTATTTCCCCCAAGAAGAGTTCAATCTAGATGGTGAACACCTACAATTTCACGGCATACCTCTAAATGAGCTGGTAAAGCAATATGGCAGCCCGTTGAAATTTACTTATTTGCCTAAAATTTCAGAGAATATTCTTAGGGCAAAAAACTGGTTTGCAAATGCTATAGAAAAAAATAATTACAAGGGTAAATATCACTATTGTTACTGTACTAAAAGCTCGCATTTTCAGCATATAATGCATGAAGCTTTAAAGAACAATATTCATATGGAAACCTCTTCTGCCTTTGATATCAATATCATTGAAAAACTTAAAGCAGATGGTAAATTAAGCAATGACACTTTTGTTATCTGTAACGGATTTAAGCGTGAAAAATACATTGATAATATTGCACGCTTAATAAATAATGGACACCAGAACTGTATTCCCATTATAGATAATTATGAAGAAATAGATTTACTTTCAGATGCTATCAATGACACCTTTAAAGTAGGTATTCGTATAGCATCTGAAGAAGAGCCTAAATTCGAATTTTATACTTCTCGTTTAGGTATTGGCTATAAGAATATTGTTCCTTTCTATGAGAACCAGATCAAGGATAATGATAAGGTAGAGCTTAAAATGCTTCACTTCTTCATTAATACCGGTATTCGTGACAATGCTTATTACTGGAACGAGCTTGTAAAATGTCTTAAGGTTTATGTTCGTCTAAAGAAAATTTGCCCATCATTGGACAGTTTAAATATTGGTGGCGGTTTCCCTATAAAGAACACCCTGGCTTTTGAGTATGATTACCAATACATGATCAATGAAATTTTAAATCAGATCAATATCACTTGCTCAGAAGCAGATGTGCCCGTTCCTCATATTTTTACCGAATTCGGCAGCTTTACTGTAGGTGAAAGTGGTGGTGCCATTTATGAGATCTTATATCAAAAA
This sequence comes from Maribacter sp. HS, assembly GCF_048059195.1. Classification (NCBI taxonomy): domain Bacteria; kingdom Pseudomonadati; phylum Bacteroidota; class Flavobacteriia; order Flavobacteriales; family Flavobacteriaceae; genus Maribacter; species Maribacter sp. HS. Next base: position 994,143 of record NZ_JAYLVV010000002.1, on the reverse strand, counting down.
CAACAAAATGATCGCGAAAAGTGGAATATGATAGATTCTTCTTTTATAACCACATTGCCAGATACTTGGGCTATCAATAAAAGATTTATCATGTTACCGATCAATAGGTGGAATGATGAGTATGAGCGTGTATTGTTGGGCGGACTAACATGTGATAGTGATGATTATTATAACAGTGAGCAGAACATGAACGCTATTTATTTGCCTAAGTATAAAAGGGAAAAACCGTTGTACATAGGTTTTTTCAATACTGGAGCCTATCAAGAGACCATTGGCGGTTATGGTGGTTTACAGCACTGTTTAATTCCACAGCCAAAGCATATATTGATTGATAAGGATGAAAACGGTAACTTCACTTACAAACTCTTTAGGTCCCAACAAAAAGCAGAAGACCTGCTAAATATTCTGGGTTATGAGGTAGAGCCAGAAAATGAATAAAAATAATCCGGTAACAAAGACCGATAGAAATAGAAATACGTATATAAAATTGAAAATATTACTAAAAAACCACTTAACAATAGCTAATATATCATGAGTACATCTAAGAATTATGCCGGTATTTCCGATGAATTCGCACAACTAGAAAAATCCAAAATTATCTTGATACCTGTTCCTTATGACGGAACAAGTACTTGGGGTAAAGGAGCGGACAAAGGTCCTGAAGCTTTTTTGGAAGCTTCGGAAAACATGGAATTGTATGATATTGAAACCGATTCTGAAGTTTACAAGCAGGGTATTCATTTAACCGAGCCAATTACAGAGAATAGTTCTCCAGAGGCAATGGTAAATGAGGTACATAACATTACCAAAGATTTTATTAAACGTAACAAGTTTGTAACCCTTTTTGGCGGTGAACATTCAATATCTATTGGTTCTATTAGAGCCTTTAACGAGTGTTTTGATAATTTAACGGTATTGCAGATAGATGCTCATGCGGATCTTAGGGAATCTTATGAAGGTACAAAGTATAACCATGCCTGTGCCGTATACGAAGCTAGCCAGACTACCAATTTGGTTCAGGTAGGTATTCGTTCTATGGATGTGATTGAAAAGACCGTAATGGATGAGGAAAAAACTTTTTTTGCCCATGATATGGTTGCTGATGAATATTGGTCAGATAAGGTTATAGAAGCAATGACCGATAATGTCTTTATAACATTGGATCTTGATGCTTTTGATCCGTCCATTATGCCTTCTACCGGTACACCAGAACCAGGAGGACTACTTTGGTACGAGACCTTGGAGTTTTTAAAGCAGGTTTTTGAAGATAAGAACGTGGTAGGTTTTGACATTGTTGAACTTTGCCCTAACAAAAATGATAAATCGTCAGACTTTTTGGCGGCTAAATTATATTACAAAATGCTCAGCTATAAATTTGCAGGGCAAGACATAGATCAAGAGTATGACAATACTTTTGATATTGATTATAAAGCAAATACAAATTCAAGATTCGAAGATGACGAAGACTAAAGGTGCAATCACCAATTTCATAGAAAAATATTATTTACACTTTAATGCGGCTGCTTTGGTAGATGCTGCCAAAGGGTATGAAGAACAGCTGGACAACGGTGCCAAAATGTTGGTTTCTTTGGCTGGCGCTATGTCTACTGCAGAATTAGGTAAGATCTTTGCAGAGGTTGTACGCCAAGATAAGGTACAGATCATTTCCTGTACCGGTGCCAATTTAGAAGAGGATATTATGAATTTGGTGGCGCATTCTCATTACAAGCGTGTACCTAATTATAGAGATTTGACTCCGCAAGACGAGTGGGACCTGTTGGAAAAAGGCTTGAATAGGGTTACCGATACCTGTATTCCAGAAGAGGAAGCTTTTAGAAGATTGCAAGAGCATATTTTCAAAATTTGGAAAGATGCAGATGATAAGGGCGAACGTTATTTGCCACATGAGTTCATGTATAAAATGTTACTTTCCGGAGTGTTAGAGGAATATTATGAAATAGACCTTAAAGATTCCTGGATGTACGCTGCTGCAGAAAAGAACCTGCCTATTATTTGCCCAGGTTGGGAAGATAGTACCATGGGTAACATTTTTGCATCATATGTAATGAAAGGTGAACTAAAGGCAAGTACCATGAAATCTGGTATTGAATACATGACCTTCTTGGCAGACTGGTATACGGCAAATTCTGAAAACGGTATTGGGTTCTTCCAAATTGGTGGAGGTATCGCCGGAGATTTTCCTATTTGTGTTGTACCAATGCTGTATCAAGATATGGAACGTACAGATACGCCGTTCTGGAGCTATTTCTGCCAAATTAGCGACAGTACAACAAGTTATGGTTCATACTCGGGTGCTGTACCAAATGAAAAAATTACCTGGGGGAAATTGGATATCAATACACCCAAATATATAATTGAAAGTGATGCGACAATTGTTGCGCCCTTAATTTTTGCTTACCTATTAGACATGTAATTATGGACAAGAACGCACATTTAAAAAGAGTCATAGTCGACTTTAAAAAATTGACACCAGAAGTGTTGAAATTGTTGGTAGAAAGATACCCAGATGGGTATGATGACCGTAATATTATCTCCTTTAGAAATGCTCAAGGAGAGCGTATAGAAGCTGTTGAGGTATTGACCGAAGACACTAAGTATTTAGTAAAAATCAGTGCTAAGCTTGAGTATACAATGGAGAATTATGACGAAGATGATTATGAAGATTTTGATGATGATGATCCAACTGCCGTTGTAGAACCAAACCCTGAGGATATGGTTGATGGCGATGATGAAGACTAGTTTTTCTATCGCCCAAGTTGCTCCTGCTCTTTAGAGAATAATACATCCGGTCTATTTTCTGTAGACCGGAAACCAAGTTTTTCTCGCAAAGCGAGATGTTACGATTACAATTTCCGATTGCCCTTTGGGACTGTCCCAAAATGGATTACCAATAAAACTATAAACTAAATATCGTTGTGCTTACAACAGGTATATGAAAATTGATGAAATTGAAAATATTGAATTAAAGTTTTTGGACCTTGATGATTATCAAGAACTTAAAACTGCTATGATTTCTGCCTACACCAATATGCCGGGTTCATATTGGAAAGAGAAACATATAAAATCGTTGATCGAAAAATTTCCTGAGGGTCAGGTCGTTATTAAGATCAATGGTCAACTTGCAGGGGTAGCCCTTTCTATTGTCGTAGATTATGATGATTTTGATGACAATCATACCTATGAGCAGATTACGGGCAAATACTCTTTTGACACCCATGATAATGAGGGTGATGTGCTTTATGGTATAGAGGTGTTTATAAAGCCAAGCTTTAGAGGTCTTCGTTTAGGGCGTCGTTTATATGATTATAGAAAAGAGCTTTGTGAAAAGTTAAACTTAAAAAGCATCGTTTTTGGTGGTAGAATGCCAAATTACCATGCCTATGCATCAAAACTATCACCAAAAGAATACATTGATAAGGTCCGTAGAAAAGAGATTCAAGATCCTGTACTGAATTTTCAGATCAGTAATGATTTTCATCCTGCCAAGGTAATGAAAGGGTATTTAGATGGCGATAAGGCTTCACAAGATTTTGCTATTTTGATGGAGTGGGATAATATCTATTACCAAAAACCGTCTAAAAAAGCCGCTACTAAAAAAACCGTAATTAGATTAGGGTTGATTCAATGGCAAATGAGACCGTATAAGGATCTAGATGAATTGTTGGAGCAGGCAGAGTATTTTATCGACGCCGTTTCTGGTTACCGATCAGACTTTGCATTGTTTCCTGAGTTTTTCAACGCACCTTTAATGGCGGTTAACAATCACATGTCTACGCCAGATGCTATTCGTGAATTGGCAAAGCATACACAGGCAATTGCCCAAAAATTCTCTGAGTTTTCCATATCGTACAACATTAATATCATTACAGGTAGTATGCCGGAAATGATCGATGGTCGCTTGTACAATGTGGGGTATTTATGTAGAAGGGATGGTAGTATGGAGCGCTATGAAAAACTTCACGTAACACCAGATGAAGCCAAGGTTTGGGGAATGCAAGGCGGTAATCAATTAAAGGCTTTTGATACTGATTGTGGTAAAATTGGGGTGTTGGTGTGCTATGATTCTGAGTTTCCTGAGCTTAGTAGACTGCTTGCAGATGAAGGTATGGATATTTTGTTCGTTCCTTTCTTGACAGATACCCAAAATGGTTATTCTAGAGTGCGTAATTGTGCGCAGGCTAGAGCAATAGAAAATGAATGTTATGTTGCTATTGCAGGTAGTGTAGGTAACTTGCCAAATGTTCAGAATATGGATATTCAGTTTGCCCAGTCTATGGTTTTTACACCGTGCGATTTCTCTTTTCCAACAAACGGAATCAAAGCAGAGGCAACACCGAATACAGAAATGATCTTAATTGCCGATGTTGATATTAGTTTATTACGTGAACTAAATCAGTTTGGTGCAGTACGTAATCTTCGCGATAGAAGAACAGATTTATTTGAGTTAAAAAAGAAATAAGAAAGCTCCTATTATAAAAAGGAGTCAAAAACAAACAGAATTGGATAATTTAAAAATAATAGGTAGTGAAGAGTGGTGTGTGTTCAATGACCTGGGTATACCGGCAATTAAAGCCAGGGTAGACTCTGGAGCAAAAACATCTTCCATACAAGCTACTAATTTAAAAATAGTATCAAAAGGAGGTCAGGAATGGGTTAAATTTGAGGTTAGTCCGCTTCAAGAAAACCGTAGTATTGCCATTGAATGCCAAGCAAGGTTGATTGCCCGTCGTATGGTTAAAAGTTCATCGGGTATATCAGAAGAACGTCTGGTGATAAAAACACCGGTTACCTTAGGTGATGCCAAATTTGATATTGAATTGACCTTGGCCAATAGAGATACTATGGAGTTCCGTATGCTTTTAGGTAGAGAGGCTTTAAATGAGCGCTTTATTGTAAACCCTGCGGTAAACTATCAATTAGGATCGTTTGAAGATCAAGAGGTCAATAAGTTTTACGCTCCTTATTTTAAAGAAAAATCAGGACTAAAGATTGCACTTTTGGCCAGTAATCCAAATTTGTACAGTAATAAGAGAATCATGGAAGCCGCAGAGGCAAGGGGTCATGAAATACATTTCTTAAATGTTGAGCAAGCCTATATGAAGCTTGATGCCCATTCGCCCGAAATTAGATATCGTGGTGGTATTATTCTTAAAGATTATGATGCGGTTATTCCAAGAATAAAGCCATCCGTAACATTTTACGGTTGCGCATTGATCCGTCAGTTTAACAATCTTGGTGTATACTGTCAGAATTCGGCAGAGGCTATTACACAATCCAGAGATAAATTGTTTGCATCACAGTTGTTCTCAAACTATGATATCCATATTCCTATTACCGGTTTTGCAAAATCACCTATGGATACCAAAGACTTGATCAAAATGGTCAACGGTGCACCATTGATCATTAAACTTTTGGAAAGTACGCAAGGTAAGGGTGTTGTTCTTGCCGAAACCAATAAGGCCGCTGAAAGTGTAATCAATGCCTTTAAGAGCGTTAACACGAACATATTGGTACAAGAGTTCATTAAAGAAGCAAACGGACAAGATATCCGTTGTTTTGTGGTGAACGGCAGAGTAGTGGCCAGTATGCAGCGTCAAGCCCAAAAGGGGGAGTTCAGGGCAAATATTCACCAAGGTGGTACGGCATCAATCGTTAAGATTACAGCTGATGAAAAGAAGTTGGCTTTAAAAGCCGCTAAAGTATTGAACCTTGCCGTTGCGGGTGTAGATATCATACGATCTAACAAAGGACCGTTATTATTGGAAGTTAACTCATCACCAGGTTTAGAGGGTATTGAAAATGCTACAGGTAAAGATATCGCCAATGCCATGATCATGGCAATTGAAAAGCGATTGAAGTTTATTAACTAAATATTAATTTGAAGAACAGGCTAAACCCTGTTCTTCAAATTTTCTAACATTGTTTCAGTAGTTTTTTCAAGGTCAAATTCTGCCTTCCAATTCCAATCTTTTTGGGCACTGCTATCATCAATACTACTTGGCCAAGAGTTGGCAATTTCTTGCCTAAAATCCGGTTCATAGGCCATTTCAAATTCAGGGATCACAGCTTTTATATTTTCGGCCATTTCTTTGGGCGTAAAGCTCATTGCTGCCAAATTATAGGCAGAACGCTCTTTGATGTTCTCAGATGGGGCTTCCATGATCTGTAATGTGGCACGTATGGCATCGTCCATGAACATCATAGGTAATTTAGTGTCTTCTTCCAAGAAACAGGTGTATGAGCCTTCTGAAAGTGCTTTATGGTATATTTCTACGGCATAATCAGTTGTTCCGCCACCTGGCATGGTTTTCCAGCTAATAAGGCCTGGGTATCTAATGCTTCTTACATCTACGTCAAATTTTTTGAAATAATACTCGCACCATCGTTCACCGCTTTGCTTACTAATACCATAAACCGTACTTGGCTCCATTATGGTATTTTGCGGAGTATCGTCTTTTGGTGTATTCGGACCAAAAACGGCGATACTAGACGGCCAAAAGATTTTATCTATTTTTTTCTCCTTTGCCAAATTCAATACATTGAAAAGGGTATTCATGTTCAAATTCCATGCACGCATCGGAAATTTCTCTGCCGTTGCACTAAGCATAGCGGCCATTAAATACACTTCAGAAATTTCGTAATAGGCAATGACCTCTTCAAGCGCGTCATAATTAGTGGCATCTAATATTTCAAATGGTCCAGATTGCATTAAATCTTCATTACCTTCCCTAATATCACTGGCAATTACATACTCACTACCGTATTTCTCCCTAAGGGTTAAGGTTAGTTCTGTTCCAATTTGACCACAGGCCCCAATAATCAAAATATATTTCGGCATTAAATTTTTCGTTAAATGAATTTGAGATAAAGATACCTTTTCTTAAAATTTGTACATTCGCTTATGTCCAAAATTATCTTTTTTTTATCACTCATAGTCCTAGTTGCCTCTTGCAAAGAGGAAGCAAAGGAAACCACGGTTGTACATGAATCTCTTTGGCAGTCTACAAAAGACAGCCTGCCCGTAAAAATTGGCTTAGATACCAAAGCCCATGCTATTTTAAAAGATTGGTTGGAATATAACGCCTTGGATAAAAGTTTTGACAAAATGTATTCCTCTGATTACATAGAAGATTTTGAACTTGTGATCGATGAGATTATAGAAAATCAAAAAAAACTAGAAGAAAGCGAATACCCTGAAAAATTCAATATCCAACAAATTAAGGGTAGGCAGAAACTGTTCAAAACCTTTGTTTTAAAAACCAAGGGCGATTTGGAGTATAGACAAAATCCTACGGAATCTATGATTCAGATGATAAAGGCCTATAATGATCTTAGAAATCAATTTAACGTTGTGGTCAACAATACGTTGCCAGAAGAACTACTTAAGAATGAAGAAAATTAGCCTATTTATATTACTGTTCTCCTCATTTATTTTTTCACAGAATAATGAGAAAGCACAAATTACCGAAACTTTGAACAGTTGGCATGCAGCGGCCGGTTCTGCAGACTTTGACGCCTATTTTGATTTAATGACGAATGATGCTGTATTTATAGGTACCGATGCTACCGAGAATTGGCAAAGAGATGCGTTTATGAGTTTTTCAAAACCTTATTTTGATAAAGGAAAAGCTTGGAATTTTACTGCGGTTGAGCGTAATATTTATATAAATAATGAAGCCGATTTCGCATGGTTCGATGAGCTTTTAGATACACAAATGAAAATTTGCCGTGGATCGGGAGTATTGAAAAAGATAGATGGACAATGGAAGGTAGCACATTATGTGCTGTCTATTGCGGTACCTAATGATTTGGTAGATGAGTTGGTAGAGCTGAAAAAAGAAACGGACAATACTCTTTTAGAAAAGCTAAAAACAAATTAATAAAAAAAGGCGAATCAAGTGATTCGCCTTTTTTTTAAACTTAAGTGACATTATTTTTTCTCGGTAGGTGCTTCTTTTCGCGAAGTCAATGCTTGCTTGCTTAAGCTGGCCAAATTAAAATTGGGATCAATGGCCAAAGCTTCGTCCAAAGTAGCTATAGCTTGGTCAATATTAGTTTTGTCCATATTGTACTGTATAAGTGCCTTTACATGAATAAAGGCGGCTTTTAAAGGTACTTCGTATGGTTGCTGACGCTCATAAAATGCATATTTCATATCGTCTTTGGCATTTGCAATACCATATTCAACATGTTTCATTGCGCCTACATTATCTCCTGTTTGTACCTTAAGGTCTGCTAGTTCATAAGCAAGGTAGGCATTTGGCTCTCTGGCATATAATGCTTCAAATTGTTCTAACGCCCTTTTTGGTTGGTTCAAAGCTTTTAAAGAAACCGCTTTTACCTGTATGGCCAAGTTAGAATCTGAATCCAGTTTTTCAATCCCTATAATATTCAATGCCTGTAAATGTTGGTTGTCATTGGCATAAATATAGGCTAGGGTATCATTTCTTTCTTTTGATGGTGATAGCACGTTTAGGTGAGTTAGTGCATTAATTACACCATCTACATCACCTTGTAACCTCATTTGGTCATAAAATGCTTCGTAATGTTTAAGTAATTCTGATTTGGTCTGTGCATATCCATAGCTGCCCGATAGTAAAATGGCCGCTACTAATATTAAAACTGATTTTTTCATTTATCTGATTCTTTTAAAGTGCGCTAAACTATTAAATTATTCTGTATGATCTTGTTAAGGAAAGGTTTAAATGTTCCAAACAAAAAAAGACGCCTCTTATGGCGTCTTTTTTTTACAACGAATAGGGTTTCTTAAGCTAACTCTAATTGGTTTTTTGAACCTTTGAAAGAGTTTAAAAGTTGGGTGTAAAAACCAATACTTTTATTGTCCTTTTCTACACATGAAATCAAGAAATTACATAGATTGTTGAATAATAGATTCGTGTAGAATGTAGGTAAATATGTATTTACCGTTTTAGGGTCATATAGACTAACATCTTCTATAACCTCCATTTGAATTCTATGACGGTGATAGTCTATGGTTACATTGGTAGCACTGTAATGCTTTTTTAAAAGTGCTACATGCAAATCTTCATATTTTTTAGAACCTGTTGGGTTCTTACAACTTAGGGAGATGAGCTTCTCTAATTCAACTAAAACCCTCTCCCGTAATTTATCTTTCTTCATAACATTATGGTTTTATATTGTTAAACAAAGGTATGTATTACGTCGATAAGTAGTTGAAAGTCAACATTATATTAACGCTGATTTTCAGGTTTTGTTGTGAAAGGATATTCTAGTGTTGTAAATGATCAATTTAGCGGGGTATGAAAATGATAATTGTTAATAAGAAAAATCTTACAAAATTGAATTAATTTAAGGTTTTTGCCGGTGGAATGGTATGTGGGTGGTTCCAAGCCTCTCTTTATGGCTGCTTGGGTATAGTATTCTTTTTTAGTAGGATGCTCTGGATATACGGCATTAAAGACATCGTTAAAATGCTTATGTTCAATAATCGTTTTAATGATACCGATACAATCATCCAAGTGAATTAAATTGATAGGGGCATCTCCGTTACTAAGATTTTGCCTGCCGGATAGCATCGTTACCGGGTGCCTATCAGGACCTATTAACCCACCAAATCTAATAATAACGGTATTCAGTTCTTTGTCGTTTTTCAGTAGGTTTTCACACTGCAGTAGTTGTATGCCAGATGCTGTAGTAGGTAGGGGCTTGGTTTCTTCGGTCACGATACCTTTTGCATCACCATATACAGCGGTGCTGCTGGCGAATATGATATTTTTTACGTCAGACTTTTTAATGGCCAGATACAGTAGTTTTATTTTATCAATATAGCTTTCCTTGGGACCTTTGCCACGCAGTTTAGGCGGAATATTTATAATTAGGACTTCTATGGATGAAAGAAAAGTATGGATATCTCCATTGATTTCCTTCTCGGAAATGGAAATTTGAAATGGTTGGATCCCTTTTTCCTCTAAAACGGCCATTTTGTTCTTAGAAGTGGTAGTTCCCCTTACTTCAAAACCGCCGATCACTAAACTTTCGGCTAGGGGCAACCCAAGCCAACCACAACCTATTATTCCTATTTTATTGACCAAATTTTAATTTTTGTACGGTTACTATTGCATCGTTCAACACAAAAGGCATTGGTATTTGATCTTCTCTACGTTCAGGTATAGAGAATAATTCGTTGTTTAATAAATCATTAGAGGCTTCGTAAAATGTCAGTTCTAAAGGGGAGTCTGCCGGAAATTCTAAATTAATATCGGTAAAATTTTTATCACTGATGTAGTTGGTAATCAATCTACCACTATTTCTGTTTTGTAGAAAATGGTCAGACAATTGAATACCGTTTACATCTGCCTTCAGGATGTCAACTGGATTAGTGAAAACTTCCAAACGATTTATTGGTCTATTGGGCGTGATGCATAATCGTATAGAACGTACACTGTTGATTACAGTGTCTAACTGTACCTCAATAGTAGGTTTTGGAATGTTTTTAAGTGGAGCTTCATATGTATAGGTGAAATCAGTTCCATATTTACTGCTAATGGTTTCGTTTATTTGTGGTGGTACAGCAAGCTTATCTATGATGTATTGTGCGGTCCAATCAGATAATTTATGCTCATAGGTTGCCCACATAGCTGTATTGTCATCTGCATTTAATACATACAATAAACTTGTTGGTTTAGGTCTATCTTTAGTAAACCCAGAATCCATATGGGCCGATACCATAAAACCGGCAAACAACAGAAAACTTAAAAATGCCAAAGCACCCTTTTTTCTGTATTTTGATATTAATGGCAGTAACAAAAAGAAGATGAGTGTAGTAAATAGGGTAGATGCAACCATCATTTTAAGCCCTAGGCCAACAGGAAACATTTGTACGAACGGAGCAAATATGAACAGTGCCGGTATACCTAAGAACAACAATAAAAACGGATCCGGATTTTTCTGGTTGATATGAACATAAAATGCGACCAAAAAACTATATAAAGGCACAATAAAAAAGGCGGCTCCTTTTAAATATAAGGCAACCAAGCCACAAATAATTATCCAGATAATAAACGGGGCAACTAACAGATTAGCTGTCTTGATCACTCTAAACCTATAATACGCATAGAAGCATGTGCTAAGTGAGAATAGGGCGAATGCAAAGATATAGGCATGACCGTTGTATGTAAAACCATGAAGAATATCAGTATACCCAGGATACACCCATTTTAAAAATTGCCAACTGTAATACCCAACAATGCCATTGACAACTAAGGTTAATAGTACAGGTAGAAATCCTTTGAATACATCTTTGGCATTCAATACTTTTTTCTTGAATCCTAAAATCAGTAATAAAATAAAAATGAGAATGGCAAGTATCAACATTGGCATGATCCAGCTAAACGGATAAGAAACCATTTTAAAAAAGGGAACGTTAAAATACACATTGTCATCTAAACTTTTCAAATTCGTGAGGTCAGTGTTGCTAAAATGCTTTAGTAAGGGCATTAAGTAACTACCTTGGTGTGCAAGCGTATTTCTATCTAGTCTTTCATAATTATCAATTTGGGTATGATAGTCAAAATGATCATCTATAAACGCAAAATTGAAGCCCTGAACATCGCCATCTTCCCTAAATACGGTTAGGTCAGTGTCATTAGGTAACATTTTGTATATACTGTATGCCAATGAATTTGCTACGGGGTAATCAGGTTTAGCGGCTATAAATTCAGAAATTAACCTGCTGTTTCCCCTATTGGTTTCCATGAGCATATAGCTTGGTCCGCCACTACCGCGAGCCTCAAAATTGAGCACTAGCCCCACATCTTTTAACCATTCATGCTTATCAACAAAAAGGTCTGCTCCGTTGAGCCCTAATTCTTCGGCATCTGAAATTAAAATTATGATATCGTTTTTTGGTGGTGTGTTAGTTTTTAAAAATGCACGTATACCTTCTATGATAGTGGCAACTCCACTTGCAGCATCACTGGCACCTAATGATGAATGAGGATTGCTATCATAGTGGCTCAATAACAAAAGTGCTTTTCCAGATTCGGTGCCTTTAATTCTAGCAAGTACATTTTCGGCTTTGCTTAGGTTGCCCCAATCCCCGGCCGTATAGCCCTCTTGTAATGTAGTTTCTAACCCTAACGATCGTAGTTGCTCTGTTATATAATTACGTACCGTGGTATGTGCAGGAAAACCAACACCATGTGGTTCTTTAGACATTTCTTTTACATGTACTAAGGCTCTGTCTGTTGAAAACTGAGTCTCAGCAACGGTTTCCCCTTCCGTATATTGAGGTAAAAGCACTCTAAAACTCCAATAAGTGGCAAGAATAATAAGTAGTAGGGTTAATACGGTTGGTGTTTTTTTCATAATTGCGATATTCTTTTAAAATGTATTAAAATTTTGAGTATTAATTGACATACATCGAAAATTATTAGCAAATTTCATTTTATTTATTATCTTTAGTAATCAACCTCTAAACATACTATCATGGGAATCAAAAGCTTTCAAGGCGTTAGAAAGGTATTTAAAAAAGAATTTGAAGCACCAATTCTTGTGGCCGATTACATGACCACTAAGTTAATCACTTTTTCGCCAGATGATTCAATTTTAGACGTTATGGAGAAATTTGCCAAACATCGCATTTCTGGTGGACCTGTTTTAGACGGCAACGGTTTTCTAGTAGGTATCATTTCTGAAGCCGATTGTATGAAACAAATTTCTGAAAGTAGGTATTTCAATCAGCCTATTTTAGATAAAAGTGTTGAGAAGTTTATGACCAAAACGGTGGAAACTATTCCGCATGATATCTCCATTTTTGATGCTGCGGGTATTTTTGCCCAGCACAACAGAAGAAGATTACCTGTAATGCGTAATGATATCTTAGTAGGGCAAATTAGTAGAAAAGACATTGTTGTGGCCGCTCTAAAATTAAGTGGTCATAATTGGAAATAGAGCTAGCCCCCAACCCCAAAGGGGAGCTTAAAATACATGAAGGTTTCCTATTAGGAAACCTTTTTTATATCAATAATATTCCCCTTTGGGGGCTAGGGGGCTTGCTATTCTCTCTTTACTATCATATAGAAATCATTATCCAATGGGAGATATCCTAAATCATAAAGAAAGTAATAGGTAGTACCTTTTTTGGTGGTATATAAATTGGTAACATAATTGAAGTCAAAGCCTTTATCGATCAAGCGTGTGCCCGTGGTTTTGGTTTTTCCATCCTTTAATTGAAAACTATCCAGTACTCGGTAATTTTTACGTAGCCTATTATTGATATTTCTTATAAGCTGCTTGCTAGCAGGGTTTACTTTATTATTATATATGTTGCGGCAATAATCATTGCAGAATTTCTTATCTATTCTACCAATAACTTCTGAACCGCATTCTAAACATTCTCTTTTCATTGTCTGTGATAGTTGAAAGTTATTTCATTTGATGTGCCTTCTTCTTCACTGACTTCCACATACATGTTTATCTCTGTATCAGAAATACGTTCAATAGTAAAATCGTCAAAGTAAAATTTATTCTCTTCGACTTTTACCAATATAAAATCTACGGTTTCATCTTTTTGTTCCCAACCGCCCAAATCACCATCAAAGTGTTTTAGTTGTAATAATAATGTGTCATCTACCTCGATAATGTGTCCGAATTCATAAAAACTTACAGCGCCTTTATCAATTAGTCGGAAAGAAAACATCATGCTACCATCTGTAGGAGGACTCCATATTTCTTCAGCAATGCCACCAAATGCTTCTCCTTTCCAATGACCTGCCAGCCATTCTATCTGACTTAATTTGGCTTTAGGACTTGTCATTTCAGGCTCAAAGGATATGGTGTTCTGTGCATGGACCATAGCAGTGGCCGATAGAAAGAGTAATAGTAGAATTTTCATACTTCGGTATTTGTAACAATATACAAATTAAACGTTTACAAACGGATTGGTTTACTTTTCGTAAAATTCTATAGGAAGGTTGTCAGGGTCTGCAATAAAAGTAAATCGTTTGTTGGTGAACTCATCAATTCTAATAGGTTCTGCAATGACGTTGTAGGATTTGCAATGGGCAATTATCTTTTCTAAATCATCTACTTCAAAAGCCAAGTGTCGTAGACCACATGCTTCTGGCCTTGAAGGTCTCTTTGGTGAATTAGGGAAAGAAAACAACTCAATAATATAATCTCCGTTCAAAGCTAAATCCAATTTATAAGACTGTCGTTCTTGGCGATACACCTCACGAATTATTTCTAAGCCCAAAACATGGGTGTAGAATTTTTTGGAAATTTTGTAATTGGAGCAAATGATAGCGGTATGGTGTATTTTGTTCATTTCACGTTTTCAAATAAAAGTAACTTAGTTCAATAATTCCTTTTTCTCATACAATTCAATCGCTTTCAAATAATCCATAGCTCCCTTCATGGTCATGCCATTCACAAAACCATCTAATTCTAGATGATTCAGTTGTACCCATTCTACTAAGGCGTTTTTTTGCTGGTTCCATTCATTCCAATTAACACTGATATATTCAAGTTCTTCTAATTTGGAGATTTTTCCACTGGTAAATGAAACCCTGACCTTAAATTTTAGAGGGTTGTTTTGTAAAAAACTGTTTCTTTTATTTTTTTGAGCAACGGTAACTAAAACAGTATTGTTCTCTTCTTCTATTTCAATAGTGTTGTAAGTAGGTTTAAAAATGGAATCCCATTTATAGAATTCATAAAAAGCTTCTTTATCATAGTTTGTTGTAAAGTCGCCAGAAATTATTGTAACACTATCATTGGTAATTGCTTTTAAAGCATTGTAATTTCCTGAATCAAAAGCACTGTAATATGATTTAACTACTGCGGTACGGTTGACATTTTGTTGCTGGCAACTAGTTAGAAACAACAGTAGAAGTAGCACATGAAAACTGTTTTTCATTACAGGTTAATTTAAAGATTTTATCATATCCCTTATCTTTATCGCCTTCTCAAAATGGTCTAACTTGTTTTCTAATATCCACCATTGGGCAACTTCCATCAAAAGTTCTGGATGGTCATTTTTATTTTTAAAAAAGGCATAGAAAGACAGCCCTACGTTTTCCCCTTTCGCTGCAATTTTAGCATCGCAAACTTGAATGATTTTTGCTTTTATTTCTTTGGTCATCAATCCTAATTATGAAAGAAAGTTAATTATTTAAAATTTGGGCTCAAATTAACTTGATTCGCTACTCAATTAAAATGAATAATATTAACCTTAAAAAATTGAATTTTACCTGTTTAGAGTCTTAATAATCAATATTTTAAACTTTTTCTATAAATCTGTTAAAGTATTTATAAACAGATGTATATGATATACTTTTTAATACGGTTGCTATAATTTTGAGAGTAAACCTATACTATGAAAACAATTCTATATATACTAGCGTCCACTACAATTTTAATGAGCTGTAGTAGTAAAAAACAGTTGACTGAAAATTCAAAAGAAAAATGGCGAAATACGGGATCATCGGTTGTGGAAACCGCTATTGGACCTTTGGAATTAGTACCTCCATATTCATCTGAATCGGTTACTAAAAACAGTAAAATTATAGCGTGGTCATCAAACAAATTGCCCAAAGCCCCAACGGGTTTTGAAGTTGCAATATTTGCTCAAGATTTGGATCATCCGAGGTGGACATACGTTGCACCTAATAATGACATTTTTGTCGCAGAATCTAACACGAAAAATAGCGCTGATAGGATTACATTATTACGTGATAACGACATGGATGGTGTAATAGATGAACGACATGTGTTTAAAGATCAACTGAATCAAAATTTAGGGATGTTGGTTTTAGATGGATATTTCTATATCGCTAATACAGATGGGCTTTATAGGTATGCCTACAAGGAAGGTCAGAACAAGCTTGAAGGGGAAGGGGAAAAAATAGTTGCTTTGTCTGCAAGTGGTTATAATAACCATTGGACACGTAATGTTATAGCGAATAAGGAAGGTAGCAAGTTATATATCTCGGTTGGATCGGCAAGTAATGTGGGGGAGCAGGGTATGGATAAGGAGGAAAGACGTGCTGCCATTTTAGAGGTAAATACAGATGGGTCTGACGAAATAATATACGCAAGTGGTATACGTAATCCGGTGGGGATGGATTGGAACCCGGTTACTGGTGAATTATGGACGGCTGTTAACGAACGTGATAAGATTGGTAATAATTTAGTGCCCGATTACCTAACCAGTGTGAAAAAAGGAGGGTGGTATGGATGGCCTTATAGTTATTATGGAAACATAAATGATCCAAGATGGGAAGATGATCCGCACCAAAACCTTGTAGATATGACCATAGTTCCCGATGTGCCTTTGGGTAGCCATACCGCTTCTTTAGGGCTTACGTTTTATACCGCTTCACAATTTCCTGAGAAGTATAAAAATGGAGCATTTGTTGGTCAACATGGTTCATGGAACCGAGCGGAATTTGCTGGTTATAAGGTGGTATTCGTCCCTTTTCAAAACGGTATACCCCAAAAACCAGTTGACTTTTTAACTGGTTTTATTGCTGATGAAGCAGCTGGTGAAGTGTATGGTAGACCAGTTGGAGTTACCGTTGCCCCAGATGGATCTCTTTTGGTAAATGATGATGACGGTGGTGTTATTTGGAGGGTTTCGGCAGTTGAATAATTAGCGGATATCACTTTACGAATTGGACAGTTAGAGCGTTTAAAATGGATGACGATGCTAGTCTACCTTTTTTTCAAAAATCAATTCAAAGTAAGATGCGGCTCCATACCCTGAGGTCGCTGGTGCGAAAATTTGAACAAATCGCCACCCTTGCTTTGCTTTAGATGATATAATTTCTTTATAATTTGAGCTGGGCTTTGCGGTAAAAATGCCTCCAAGGTTTATTTTAACAAATTGATATTCATACATATACTTATAATTTAAAATTACTTCAATATCTTCAATTTATACTTATGCAATAGACCTTCTAGCATGTCACTGGAAAAGATGGCGCCTTTTACCATGTTGTTTTCTGGGTCTATGTTAAAATGGGTTGCTGTGCTAAAATCTGCCTTTTGTAAATTGGTTCTTGAAAAAATGGTACGTTCTAAATTACAATCTACGAACTTGGAATTACTTAGATCACAGTCACTAAAATCTGCTTCTGAAAGGTTACAGGCTTTAAATACCTGACCAATTAATTTTAATTCGGAAAATATGGAAAAATTCAAATTACAATCATAAAAGGAGAAGTCCATTAAAAAACTGTTACACGTGTGGAATGCTAAACCCATAAGTTTGCAATGTGAAAATTTGACTTCTTTAAAAGTGGTGTTTACCAAATTCACATTACTTAAGTTACAATCTATAAACTCGCACTCCAAAAAGATTTGGTTGTCCAAGTATCCTTTGGAAAAATCGCATCTTTCAAAAATGCAATTTTCATATTCTGCACGTGGCAAACGGGAAATGGTATAATTTTCTCCTTTAAAAGTCTGGTCTAGTATTAGTTTTTCCAACTCAATTTTAATTTTGTGCTTGCGGTAATATAATTGCAGGGATTTCTAAACTTTGGAATAGGGTATTATATGCCTTCATTTCTGTATTGATGATAGCATTATGTTCTGTTTTAAAACTGCCCCATATAGCAAGTAAATCACGCAATCTTTCTTTTGCGCCCATTGTAACTCTGGGTTCTGCTACGTCAATATATCCTCTTAAATTCAATAATTGCGCGTTTAGTTTATTTTCGAAATTTATAACATCTTGAAAGGTTTTTTGGTTGGGCTGAATAAGATTTTCTTCCCAAGATGAAATTCGTTTGATCAAAGAATCGCCTTGTTTTAAAAGTGCTTCTGCTTTTGTGTGGTCTTCAAGTAATTGATTATACTGTTTTAATTGAGATTTTGCTGATAGCATATCATTCACTGCAGTATGTATTTCTATTACGGTAGCTTCTATGGTTTTCAACATATTTTGTTGCTCTTCATAATCTGCCATGGTCGCTTTAATGTTGGGGAGAGGTAAAATACTTACCAAGGTTTCTGCGGTTTCATTTTCTAATATAAGTCTAAGTTGGTAATCTCCTGGGCCAACAATAGAACCATCTAATCCGCCCAGTACAAATACTTTGTCAACTGCGGGTAGTGGGTCTCTTTTAAAATCCCAAGTAAAACGGTTATATCCTTTTTTAGAAGGCAATACGGCTGGTTTTGATGGTCCGCCTGGCCAAGAACTAAACTTTTTGTCTTTTTTATTGGTAATCGTTCGTATTACATCTCCATCTTTTAAAACTTCTAATTTTAGCTCAGTGCTATCTTGTGCTTCGTTCAGGTAATAATCAAAAGTAACGCCGCTTTTGGGGTTGCTTCCTAAGCCTGGCACGGGTTTTTCGCTATATCCTCCAATGAATAAATAGGTGTCTTTGGGTTTAAAAATGTTCAATGCCTGTTTTGGTGCACTGGCATTTTGTAAAGCGGCTAAATCATCCAAGATCCAGAATGAACGACCGGCCGTTGCAGCAACCAAATCATTATCTTGAATAATAAGGTCGTTAATAGGGGTTAAAGGTAAATTTAACTGTAAAGGTTGCCAATGCGTGCCATCATCTAAAGAAACAAACAAGCCCGTTTCGGTACCCGCATATAGTAGACCTTTTACCTTTTTATCTTCACGAACCACTCTGGTAAAGGTGTTGTCACCGGTAATGCCATTGGTGATTTTTGTCCAAGTAGTACCATAGTCCGTAGTCTTGTAAATGTAATTTTTGAAATCCATCGACTTATAACGCATTAAAACGATGTAAGCTGTTGCCGGATCATGTGGAGATACTTCAATACTATTAATAATCCCTTCCATGGCGTCTGTAGGAGTAACATTTGACCAATTGGCACCACCATCTTTGGTTACATGTACCAAACCATCATCACTACCGGACCAAATTACGCCTTCTTCATGTGGAGATTCTGTCAAATAGGTAAGTGTGTTATAAATTTCACCTCCTGCGGCTTCATTGGTAAAGGGTCTACCGCCAAGTCCGTGCTTATCTTTTTCATTACGGGTCAAATCAGGACTAATAACTGACCAGCTTTGACCTTCGTCGGTTGATTTAAAAACTACATTGCCGCCGTGGTAAATTGTTTTTCTGTCATGTGGAGAGGTAATAATTGGGGCATTCCAATTATAACGGTATTTTGCATTTTCTGGTGATATACTTAAACCTAATTCCGGGTATTCTTTAATGGGTTTTGACTCTTTGGTACTTGCGTTCCACTTGTCGATATTTCCTTGGTATGTGCCACCATAAATTAATTTTGGGTCGTCTGGGTCAAAAGCTAAAAAGGCGCTTTCTCCACCTGCAACTGCGTACCAATCTTTCCAATCTATTCCGTTATCGTTTGTTCTTGACGCAATGGCAACGGTAGAATTATCTTGTTGCCCGCCATAGACATTGTACGGTACCAAATTGTCCGTTATCACCCTATAAAATTGAGCGGTATTTTGATTTTGTTGCGTACTCCAACTCTTTCCACCGCTATTGGAAACGTTAGAACCACCATCGTTAGAGTTTACCATGCGCTTGTTGTTCAAAGGGTCTATCCATAAGTCATGATTATCGCCATGTGGTGTTGGCAACGGTGAAAAAGATGTACCGCCATCTATTGATTTTGTGACCGGTGCATTTAGCACATAGACAATATCTTCATTCTGGGGGTCTGCAAAAATTTCCATATAGTACCAAGACCGGGCAATATTAATACGGTCTTTATTGATCAATTTCCATTTTTTACCGGCATCATCAGAACGGTATACTCCGCCTTTTTCTCCTTCTGCCTCGATCACTGCAAATACACGTTCAGGGTTGGCCCTAGATACAGAAATACCAATTTTACCCATTTCTTTTGGTAACCCCTCGGTTAATTGCTGCCAAGTTTCACCACTGTCGGTAGATTTATAGATACCTGAGTTTTTTCCACCAGATTCCATTGTCCAGGGATATCGTCTGTGTTGCCACATAGCGGCATATAGTATGGTTGGGTTGGTCATATCCATTGTAAGACCAGATGCTCCAGTAGTATTATCTAGGAAAAGTACATTTTTCCAAGTATCACCGCCATCGGTAGATTTATAAATGCCTCTTTCAGTAGAAGGTCCATATTGTGCACCTTGTGCCGAAACAAAAATGATGTTTGGGTCTGTAGGGTCAATAATGACATCAGAAATGTGCCGTGTTTTGTCTAGCCCTATGTGTTTCCAAGTTTTACCCGCATCGGTAGATTTGTAAACACCATCTCCCATAGAGGTCATCACACCTCTTGCCGCATGTTCTCCCATGCCGGCAATTACAATATTCGGATTACTTTCAGATACAGATATGGCGCCAACGGTTGCCGTTTTTAGGAATCCGTCCGAAACATTTTTCCATGTGATTCCATCATCCGTGGTTTTCCAAATTCCACCACCAACGGTTCCCATATAATACACCATGGGTTGACCGACCACACCGGTTGATGCTACACTTCTACCTCCTCTAAATGGACCAATATTTCTCCATTTTAATCCTGTAAAAACAGAGTCATTTAATGTAATTGATGGTTGGGTGATTTTACTTTTTCTACGTTGAGATTGTAAGGTCATAGGTGCAATCATCAATAGCACAAATAGAAATTTGATGGTTTTCATGGTGTGGTCAAATTAGTTGTTGAGTAGGTAAGATAACAAAAGCCTTTGTAAAAAGTGAGTGGGAAAATTTAATTTGGTAATTCTAATTTTAAGGGTGCCATTTTTATGGTTTTGACCAATATTATTTTCTTAAAATGATAAATTGATTTTAATGTGTGTAGGGTTTCTTTTTTAGGTTTAATCTGGTTAAGTTAGAAGGCGCATGACACACCAAACTAGACTTTTAAGACAAGAAATAAGTACTGAAAAACTTAAGGAATACTTCCCAAAAGGAGTAATAAAAACATACGAAAAAGGGTATGCTATTAGTTATATTCACAAAAAGGTAAACACTTTTAGATGGCTTATTGAAGGAAGCGTCAATTACTATATTTCTTTAGATAGCCCAGAGAGCGATATCTTGGTTTGCCAAAATTCAGAACCATTTTCAACTATTGGTTTAAACGGATTTAACACGCCTAAACGCTTTACTTATAAAGCAACGGTGGCGTCTGCAAAAGCTTCATTCTTTGAAATTCCTTTTAACGATCTTGATGCATACTTAAAAAAGGGGCACCAAAACGTTCTGTTGAAAAACATAGGTGCCAAGTTATATCACGTTTTGCGTACTGCATTATTGAAACAAACGGAATTGTTGAGCCCGGCAAGGTTTCAGCCTTTTGTAGAGGATAGGCAGTTTTTTATTTCCCCGGTAACGGAACAAGAAGAAATAGTCTCATTGATGAGACGTTCTCCGTTTTTAGATTTTTTTGAGGAGAAAAATTTAATGGCACTGGCCGCCTTGGCGGAAAGGCGTGAATATGAACCAGATGAGGTGTTGTATGTGCAAGACGGTTCTAGTAACGGGTTATTTATTCTAATTCATGGCGAGGTTACTATAAAAAGAATTGAAAATACCATTGAAATTAAACAACGCTCTATAAAAAACTCTGGGTTTGTTTTTGGGTGGTCTTGTCTTTTAAGGGAGAAAGATATTTGTTCTGCGATTACCAATACAAAGACATCTGCCTATTTTATACCGGAATGTGATCTCATGAAATTGTTTCAGAGAGATGATGCTTTTGAAGGTCAATTTTATCAACGGTTGCTTTGGCTCATGGGCAACCAACTGAATGCGGCATTTGTTAGGTATGTTGGTTTGTTGGGAAAACATAGTTTGCAAGCCGTATATCAATTGATCAAGAACAACAAATCGCGCTTATTGCTTTCATCGCCTTTACACCAAGTGCCACATCTTTTAAAGAGTATGACTACAAAGCAATTTGCTTATGAAGCACTTGCAAATTTGTTAAAAAACGGTACAGCGTTAGAACGTCATATAGCTTCATTGAGTTTAGAATTATTGGGTGAAGATCAAAAGGAGCACGATTTTGTCAGTGGGTTACAGCAGATGTATGAAAACGTTGCGGAAAAGAATAGTAATGATGTAATGCTGAATAGAAAGGTATGTGCGGAATTGACTATGAAGGTCTTTAAAAACGTACCCTACATTATTGAAGGATGGGATAATTTACCTGATAAAACAGGGAATATCTTCATTTATAATCACCTGATCAATGATGCACATTATACCTTGAACAATAATTTTCAAATAACCTTAGATTCTCATTTTCTAAGTGCTATGGTACTGTATAAGAAATATGGAGAACCGGGTATTAGAACTGTTCGTATTGGGCAAGGACAGGAGTATGGACATCAAAATTATTACAATAATCTAGGCTATATCAATGTTTACACCAAAGAATCTGAACAAACGACAAGTAATAAAAAGGAACAGGCGCGAAGCATATTTTATAGCGAGGCTTCTAAGCACTTAAAGCAGGAATATAACCTGATCATAAGCCCAGAAGGTACATCTTATAGAACTGAGGAATCTCCTGGACCATTTAAAATGGGTGCTTTTAAATTAGCGTTGCATACAGAGCCGGAACCATACATTGTTCCTATAGTCATGGTGAATTTTGACCACAGAATTGGTAAATCTTTATATTATTGTGCCATTAAAGAACCTTTTCTTTTGAGTGAAAAGGTGCCTTCTAAAAACGATGAAGATCTATATGCTTTTATGGAGCAATACCAAGAGGAATATAAAGGGTATGTGCAAGCGGCAATTGAAAGAGCAGAGCAATTGAACGTATCTAGCTCAGGTGCCGATAGTTTAGAAGAGCCACCCGCAATATGGTGTAATGAAATAAAGCGACTTAAAAGACGAGTGGCCAAATTGCCTACCCAAGATAATTTAATTGCCTTTTATGGTAGTTCATCTGTACGGCTTTGGGTGAATATGAAAAGGGACTTGAGCCCGTTCAATGTGGTTAACCTGGGTTTTGGCGGTTCTACTTTTGCTTGGTGTATTCATTATTTTGATGAAATATTTGTAGAGGCAAATCCGTCTAAAATTGTGTTGTACGCCGGTGAAAATGATTTAAATGATGGCAAGACACCCCAAGAAGTTCTTTCTGGGTGTATGGAGCTGGTAGAATTGATCAAGAATAAATACCCAGATGTAGAATTGGCGCTTATAAGTTTAAAACCAAGTGTAGAGCGTGAACATCTGATTCCGCTGATTATGGAAACTAATTTAATGCTGTCAAAATATTTTATTTCTGAGCTTAATTCCCAATACATTAATGTGTTTGCACAAATGATCACTACGGATAATAGGCCTATTCCAGAGTTATACCTTTCTGACGGATTACATTTGAACAAGCAAGGCTATGCACTGTGGAGTACTGCTATTAAAAAAGCATTACAGGCAGCGGATAGCCTTGAGCTTGAAAATCAGTTTTAGATGGTACCGTTAATCTTGTCCGCCTTTACGTTGTGGCGTTCTTGGTGTTGGCCATTCTCCTTTTTTGCCTGATCTTGGGTTAATGCCCAAAACAGCTTTTTCACGAGATGTTTTTTCTGGGTCTTCGCATGCCATATAGGTAAGAATAGCAGTTAATATGGCGTTGTTGCGTACATCGTCAAAAACAATTTTATCGTAGGTGTCCAAATTGGTGTGCCAAGTATAGTTCCAATAATCCCAACTCAACGAGCTTAGCGAAAACGCAGGGGCACCTGCCGCTACGAAAGAAGCATAATCTGATCCACCACGACCGGGCGAACCAGGGAATGTAGTTTCTATTTCGTTTTTGTAGGTTTCCGGTACGGCTTCTAACCATCGCCCTAAATAATCATATGCATGAAGAAATCCTTGCCCGGATAGGCGAACCACACGGCCCGTACCATTATCTTGGTTGAATAATGCTTGTACACCGGCAACAATTTCTGGGTGATCCTCAACAAATGAGCTAGAACCATTTAAACCTTGTTCTTCACTTCCCCAATGCCCTACAAGAATAGTCCTTTTTGGGTTTGGATATACTTTTTTCAGAATACGTGCTGCTTCTAACATGGTAATGGTACCTGTACCATTATCGGTTGCTCCTGTACCGCCGTCCCATGAATCAAAATGAGCGGAAAGAATCACATATTCATCAGGGAACTCGGTGCCGGGTATGGTGGCTATGGTATTAAAAGTTGGTACAACGCCCAAGTCTTTTGACTCTGCCACTATTTTAATTTTGGTATCCGTACCATGCTCTACCATCCTGTACAGCATTCCGTAATCTTCTAATGAAATATCAACAGCAGGAATTTTTTCAGTACCTGCACTAAAAATCTTATTGGCTCCAAAACCTTCGGACCATCTTGATTGAGCAATACCTACAGCACCGGCTTTTTCAAATGCTGCATTGATGTTTCTACTGGTATATCCCGTATTATTAATATTCTGTCTCCAGATTTTCTCCAATGAATCGCGCTCGCTTTTCATTTTTTCAAAAGATGCTTTGGTTGCGTATTCTTCCCAGTTTTCATCTGGTCTGCCCGTAGGTTGCAACATGCTCATCATTACTATTTTTCCTTTTACGTTAGGTAGCCATTTTACAAAGGACAATGAATCTGTAAAACTTGGTAGTGTAATTAATGAAGCCGTAACACCTTTAGAGCTAGTACTTGGGTTCCATGCCAATTGTGTTGCATGTAATGAGGCTACACGAGGTGAAACCATATCTACATGGGTAATACCTCTTTGCCATCCTTTCCAGGTTCCCCATTGCTGGTTTTCTGCAGAAATCCCCCATTTTTTGTAGGTGTTTACCGCCCAATCATGGGCACTTTTCATTTCTGGCGTACCTACTAATCTTGGACCGTTGAGGTCCATTAATTCGTAAGCCAATTGTTCTAGTTGAGAATTTTCAATGCCTTCTTTCTCTATGGCATTGACCATATCTTCTACCGTTTGTGAAATCGCAAATGTAGAGCATAGGAAATATGCCCCAATGAGTAGTACTTTTTTCATGTTCAAGTTAGTTTAGTTCTTTGAACTAAGGTACTCATTTAAGGGCGATAGCCCGCTGTTAAAATTTATGGGATTTTAAAAATTGGACAAGACTTTCCTGAATTAAATACTCCCAACCCGCTTTGCCACTTTCTTTTTTAAATTCAGGAATATCGGTCGGGAAATCTTTAATGACTTCACTGGTAAGGGTAAGAAGGGTGCCTAGTTCATTTTTGGACAACTCAAAAGTACTGATGCTTTCTCCGGGGTATTCATCAAACGTCCAACGATAACTTATTTTTGATGGCGGTGTTACTGCTATTACTTCCCAGTTGTGGGTAAAATTTCTTCCTTCGTTGGTAATAAGAAAGCTGGTGGTGAAACCAACTTCTGGCTTAAAGTCCGGAATAACAGGAAAGTACCATTTTCGCATGTATTCCACATGTGTCAATGCTTCCCATACCTGCTCCATTGAAGTGTTAAAAAGCTGAGTGACAATTATAGGTTCATTGTTTCTCATAATATTATGCTTTAGTTGTTGTCCAGTTCTTTTTTATTAAAAACACAATTTTCCATAGAAGCTTCATTACGTAAAATTGCCAAGGTATTTTTAACCGTCATTGTACACATTTTAGTATACGTTGTTTTGGTTAGGCTGCCTAAATGTGCCGTAATCAATACATTTTTTAATTGAAGTAATGGGTCATTTTCCACTGGTGGTTCATCTGCCAGAACATCGGCAGCGAAACCTGCTATGCTATTGCCTTGCAGGGCAGTGAACAACTCCTTTTGATCTATGATTCCTCCTCTGGCGGTATTGATCAACAACGCATTGGTTTTCATTAATGAAAAGGCAGCGGAATCAATTAGTTTTTCTGTTTTAGAGGTCAAAGGCAGGTGTAAGCTAATTGCGTCTGAAGTGGTTAAAAGGTGTTGAAATTCTACAAATGGGAAGGGTACATCTTCTTTTTTTGAGCTCCAATAAATGACATTCATGCCTAAGGCCTTGGCGATATGTGCTACTTTTTTTCCAATATTTCCCATACCGATAATCCCCAAAGTTTTGCCATGGGTTTCATCGCCAACATACGTTCCCCGGTCTCCCCAGCTATTTTCTTTGACCATGGTTACGGCATTGTACAAATTCCGCTGAAGCATTAATAGCAGGGCAATAGTGTGTTCTGCAATGGTGTCGGCATTGGAATTTGGGGCGTTCACTACTTTGATTCCTCGTTTGGTGGCACTTGATACATCAATGTTGTCCAAACCAACACCACAACGGGATATTACTTTTAAATTGGGCAACTGTTCCATGAACGAATCACGTACTTGACCCTTCCCTCGTGTAATGATGGCATCAATCACGTTGTTTTCTATTTGATGCTTCAGTGATGTTTCATCAAACCCTGTCAAAATATTGATGTCCGAAGCATTTTCCAACATACTCATAGCATCTTCGGCAACCGTTTCTAGTAAAAGAATATTTTTTCTATTCATCTGATTTATGGTAAAGCGTGGCGTCTTTGGATTTGTATCCACGGAAATCATTTCTGCCCGAGACATAAATTCCTTCTTTGAACAACTCGTCTTCAAAAATCTTTGGGTCTATATAATCACCGGGAACGGAAGAGAGCTCTACCAAATTCCCCGATGGGTCACGAACAAACATTTGTATGGCGCCGTCCGGTAGTTGACGTACATTGCCCCACGGTTTTATATCAATGGCACCGAGCTCTTTCATTCTAAAGAATAAGGTATTGATGTCATCTACCTGAACACAGATGTGACCTCTAAACGAATACGCATCTTCCCACTCGGTTAAATGTAATTGTTGCTCCTCGTTGAATTTAAAAAATGCCGTGGGATAATCAAATAAGAATGCGGGTATGGCTTCCAAACCGAGTTCTTCCTCGTAAAATTTACAAGCTTCTTCTAAATTGCTTACCACTAGTGCAACGTGATTAATATGTACTGCCTTTGCCATAGTTTATTGTTTAAAGTCTTTTACAAAATCCCAATTAGGGGTTAAACCGAGTCCGGGTTTGGTGGGTGCATTGAGCATACCTTCATTATCCACCGTAATTTGTTCCTCTACCAAATCATACATCATAGGGTTGCCGCCCAAGGAAAACTCTATTACATTGGCAGAAGGGGAAGCGAATGCCACCGAAAGTCCCGCCATAAATGAAAATGCTGATCCCCAACAATGCGGAGCCAATTCCAGTTGATAGGTATGTGCCAATTGTGAAACCCGCATGGCTTCTGTAATACCGCCAATTATGGCGCAATCTGGTTGTAACACATCCAATGCACGTTCGGCTATTAAATCGCGAACATCAAAAGCGGTGTACTCACTTTCACCAGCGGCAATGGGTATAAAGGTATTTGCGCGAACTTCCGCGGTACCTATTTTATTATCTGGACTAATAGGTTCTTCAAACCAATATAAGTTGCAGTCTTCTACCCCCTTTGTAAACTGCTTGGCTTCGGGTACGCTAAAAGTACCATGGGCATCGGTCATTAACTTTATGTGATCGGGCAAGGCTTCACGTGCTGCTTGAACTCTTTTTACACTTTCGGCAACGGTTTGATCCATAATACCAACACGCATTTTTACACCGCTAAACCCTTTTTGGGTATACCCCAACAGTTGTTCGCCAATAGCATCGGCTTTTGCCCAACCACCACTGGCGTATGCTGGCATTTTATCGCGACAGCTACCACCCAACAATTCTACCACAGGAGCTTTTAAAGCCTTTCCTTTAATGTCCCACAGTGCGGTGTCTATTCCGCTCATGGCAGAAATGGTCAATCCCCTTCTTCCTAAAATGGGAAATTTACGACCTCGTGATAGGGAATAATGATCTCGTGTGCCGTTGTATACGTGTTCCCAAATACGGGAGATATTTCGGGCATCCTTACCTATTAATTGTGGTTTTAGTTCGTTTTCTATGCAGCTGACAATTGAGGCACAAGACCCGGAAGAACCTACAGCTGCCTTTGCTTCGCCAAAACCTTGTAACCCAGTATCGGTCGTTACGACTACCAAGGTCATATCAAAATTTGTCAATAGACCATAATCTGAAAAATGTTGTTTTTCTTTGGGTATTGGGCAGCGTAACCAAAACGCTTCTATATTGGTGATTTTCATTTAATAAGCTCTTTTAGGGTGTCTATGGATTTTTTGGTCAGCATAGTGTAAAACTCATCGGTAACGGCTGAGCTACCGTGGTCTTCCAAGAATTTCTTTTGTTCTGCAGTGAGTCCCTCAGGATTTGTTTCTATGGAATTCGGATACGGATTGGCAGGTGTTCTATCTAACGGGGAACAAAATTCTACTGATAGCACCTTGTCATATTCAATCTCTTTTAACGTATTTATGATTTTAGTCCAGTTGAGGTGCCCCATGCCCGGTGCCATTCTATTATTATCGGCAACGTGAAAATTTACCAAACGCTTGCCTACTTTTTTAATGGTGTCAAATATATTGACCTCCTCTAAATTCATATGAAATGTATCTAGGCAAACACCGCAATTAGGGCCAACGGCTTCTGCAAGTGCCAATGCCTGTTCGCCCCTGTTGATAAAATAGGTCTCAAAACGGTTAATGGGCTCAATGCCTATTTGTAAACCGTGGTCTTCGGTATATTTATAAATTTCTTTAATGCCTTCTACCGCCCATTCCCATTCTTCTTCAGGTCTGGCATCGGGGACAATTTTGCCTACGGTTGCCGGCACTAAAGAAATGACTTTACCGCCCAATTCATATACCATTTTGGCAACATCTTTTACGTATTGTATAGACATTTTCCGTTGCGCGGGATCTTTAGCAAGTAAATTACGTTGTTCTAACATAAGTGTTACAGATCCCCAACATTTAATTCCGTAGAGGTCTAAAAGTAACTGAGCTTTTTTAATATCGTAATTCTCTGGGGTTCCTTGTATTTCTATATGCGTGTAATCTAATTTGTTGATCCTATTGAGTGTGTGTTCTAAAGTCTCGGCACGCATCCAATTATGTATGGCTAATTCCATGGCTAGGCAGATTTGTTTTGATTATCCTATAAATTCTATTTTTCTATGGGCACCATCGCAAAACGGTTTGTTTTCAGATGCGCCACAACGACAAAAACCTGTGGTACCTTCTTTAGTTACAATTTCACCTGAGGCCAATTGTATTTCTAGGTTTCCTTTAACTTTTAAAGGACCGTTGTTGGCTACAATAATAGTGGTGACGCATTGGTCATTTGATTTGTTTTCTTCCATTTTTAAGTTGTTGATTTTAGAATTTTTAAGTTAGGAAAAAAATGATTCTTTTAAGAAGATAATTGGAACTGGTTTGTAAAACAGTACTCTTTTAAGCCACAATAGCTTTTGAGAAGGTTTATGTTACTTTGTATTGTAGGGTGAGCCTATACATCAATGCTTTGTAAGGTATCTTAATCTGGTAAAATGTTCTCAAAACTTAGGGTGAACTTAGTGCCTTTGTTGATTTCGCTTTCGCATATTATTTTTCCACCATTCATTTCTGCAAAATCTTTTGTAATCAAAAGCCCAAAACCGGTACCGACTTCACCTTTGGTGCCTTTTTTGGTTTGGGGACAATGTTCGTTTTTTGAATTGAACCAATCTACTTGCATACCTGTTCCAAAATCTTCAACGATGATGTCAATTGTATCGGAGTTACATTTTGAAGAGAACATAATTTTTTGACCGTGTTCACTGAACTTTATAGCATTTGATAAAAGGTTACGTAGCATAACCTTTAACATATTCTGGTCTATGTAAATAACGGGACATAAAACCTCTTGTTCTATGGTTATGTTTTTATCAAGTGCAGCCCGTTCAAATTCCTTTATGATAGTAATGAAAATTGCATTTAAATCACATTGTTCTTTATGGACCTTAACGCCTTCTAGTTGTTTATAAGACCAGTCTAACAAAGTGTTGATCATTGATACCCTGTCATTGACATCACTTTTTAATTTGGATGTAATTTCCTTTAATGGACTATCTGATAATTTATTTTCTATCAATTCAATTAAGGTACTAACATTGTTGAGTGGCCCTCTTACATCATGCGTAAGCAAGGAGAATAGTTTGTTTTTTAATTTATTTACCGTTTCAAGTTCTTTATTTTGAATTTCAAGTTCCTTTTTGGCTAATTGTAATTGTTTGGTTTGTAAATCAACTTCGAATTCTAATCTATTATTGGCCTCTACCTGTATTCTCTTATTTTCATCTTGAATAGATTTGAATTTGAAACCCATTAATATGGAGAAAAGTATGATCTGTAAGGTTATTAAAATTGAAGTGATTAATAATATATAGTCAGTTTTGATATTGAAAAAATAACTTAACAACCAGGTAATTACGTATAAGATCGAGGCTAAAAGATAAGGTGTGTAGGAATAGAGGTAGTATTTATTGAATTTTTCTGCATGAAATAATTTAACTCCTGAGATGATATTTAATATCATGGTTGCCAATGCGGTAAAAGCGGCTAATAATTCTAGAAGTTTGCTAAAGGTATTGTAGCCAGCGATAATGATGTTAAGAATATGAATAATGGTTAAGGCAATTGTTGCTACAATTAGAAATTTATAGGTTTTGTTTAACCTTGGTGTCTTATACTGGTTTATGGTAAGATAATTCCTTGTAAAGATTAAAAACCCAAAGGTGGTAACCATAGCCGTGATCAACGATGTATTTTGAACTAGTAGAGAAAAGCTCTTATCTGCATCGAATAGCAATAAATAGAGCGTAAAATGTGCGGTTAAGCCTATTAAAATAACACAGTAGTAAAGTAATGCCTTATACCTTAGAATTATGTAAAGTAATATGTGATAGATAGCAAAAACACCAAATATTGCCGTAAAAATAAAAGTTTCAAAATATTGATAATCAATAACGTTCATAAGTGCAATAGGTGTATTAGGTGATACAAAAAGAAGTTTTCATTGTAACTTCTTGCCTATACTATTCCAGAACATATAGAATATAGGTTTTCAAAATGGTTGGTTTATTTATTTCTATGTTTAAAATAGATAAAAAAGCTAATTTAATTAAACAATGTTCATGTTTTAGTATTAAAAAGCATGTTAGTGATAGTTATTTAACAAAAATCTTTACTAGTCGTAATTTTATAGTTAGCTAAGATTTAAATTGTACTGTTTATATTTATATAATGACAGCGTTAGAACAGCAACTTAAAAATCCGGTGTGGTATTCCTTAAATGAAACACACAAAAAATTTGCGGTTAAGTATAAGGAAGTATTATTTTATGATCAAGAAGTGTGCACTTTTGGTGCATTTTTTGATGAAGATAGAACCACTGCCGCTTCAAACCAATACCTTAAAACTACTGATAGTTTTTTCTTTGTATCAGAAAATAATACTCCAAAAGTTGATAGTGCCAATGTTTTTTTGGAAAAGAAAATAGATGGTTGTCAAATGGTTCTGAATGAGTTGTCAGATGTTTCTATCACTGAGGAAATTGTTTTATTGGGAGATGAACATATCAATGAAATATATGATTTGGTTTGGTTGGTAATGCCCGGATATTACAGAAGAAGAACTTTTGAAATGGGTAATTACTACGGTATTTTTAAGGAAGGTAAATTGGTTTCAATAACAGGTCAACGAATGCAAACAGATCTTTTTATTGAGGTTAGTGCCGTTGTCACCCATCCGGATTTTACGAGACGAGGACTTGCAAAACAACTAATTGCACATACAACAAAGGAGATTCTAAAAGAGAATAAGAAGCCCATTCTTCACACCAATAAGGGTAACTCTGCAATACCTCTGTATGAAAAATTAGGATATACTTTAACTAGAGATATGAATTGGTGGTTATATCGTAGAAAATAATATAACTGCTCTGTGATTTTTAATTACTGTAAATCAATAATAAAAACGTTTATAAACGAATGTAAACGACAACAAACGATAGTAAACGTTTACATACCGAATAAAATTTCAATGCTGTTCTAGGTTTGCGGTGTTGGGCTATAGTAGCTTGATAGTATGAACTGTTAAACCATTAAATTTTAGTAAAATGAACGCATTAAAGAACAAAGTACAGTTGATTGGACATTTAGGGCAAGACCCAGAAATTGTAAACTTGGAAGGAGGTAACAAATTGGCAAAATTTTCCATTGCTACCACAGACAGTTACAAAAATGCAAACGGAGAAAAAGTAGACGATACCCAATGGCATAATATTGTAGCGTGGGGTAAGACTGCTGAAATCGTAGAGAATTATTTGATAAAAGGCAAACAGGTTGCCATAGAGGGAAAGTTAACCCATCGCTCTTATGAAACCAAAGAAGGTGATAAAAGATATATTACCGAAGTTAGATGTAATGAACTGTTGATGTTAGGAAAGTAATAATGAGTATCAGGTCTTTGGACTGTGCTAAAAACGGGTTGACACACATCTGAATATTAGGAGTTAATTATGTGTAAAGTTCACTTGGCACCATTAAATCGGCATTATAAATGTAGATGAATGCAAGTCTTAATACAGTCCAAAGACCTTTATGGTATTCAAACTTCTTATTTTTGCAAAACATGATGACACAAGAGCAAGAGTTACTTCCCTTATTAAAGAAATATTTTGGTTATGATTCCTTTAAACCGAATCAATTATCAATTATTGAAGATGCATTGCAACAAAAAGATGTATTGGCGATAATGCCAACAGGTGGTGGTAAATCCCTTTGCTATCAATTAACGGCTCTGGCACTTGAAGGAACCGCTATTGTGATTTCACCACTTATAGCGTTAATGAAAGATCAGGTAGATGTGCTTAAAGCTAACGGTATAGCTGCAGAGTACTACAACAGCTCCCAGTCTGTAGAAACACAACAAGAAATTTTAGGGAAGTTAGAGAGAGGAGAGTTGAAACTATTTTACGTTGCTCCTGAAAGTTTAGGCTTCTTTAATAACATTCTCGGGAACTTAAAAATAAGTCTTTTCGCAGTTGATGAGGCACATTGTATCTCTTCATGGGGACATGATTTTAGACCGGCTTATACTCAGCTCGGCGGATTGAAAAGAAGGTTTTCTAATATTCCTTTTATGGCTCTTACGGCAACTGCCGATAAAACTACACAAGATGACATTGTTGATCAATTAAGTATTCCGAACGCCAATCGCCATTTAGCTTCTTTTAATAGACCTAACCTGTATTTGGATGTAAAACCTGCCCAAGATAGAATAAAGCATATATTAGAATTTTTAGAGGAGCGTCCTTTTGAAAGCGGTATTATCTATTGCCTTAGCCGTAAAAGTACCGAGGCTATTGCAGAGAAATTGCGCAATGCGGGTTTTAAGGCCAAAGCTTACCATGCAGGTATGTCTTCAGAAGAGCGATCATTGGTGCAAGAAGAATTTATTACGGACAAAGTACCGATCATTGCTGCCACCATTGCATTTGGTATGGGTATAGACAAAAGTAATGTGCGTTGGGTCATACATTATAATTTACCTAAAAATATAGAAGGCTATTATCAAGAGATTGGTCGTGGTGGTAGGGACGGACTGCCAGCACATGCCTTGTTGTTCTATAGTTTTGCAGATGTAGCGCAATTACGAAGGTTTATAACCCAAGGTGAAAATTCAGATGTTGAATATGCTAAATTAGAGCGCATGCAACAGTTTGCCGAAGCCTTAAGTTGCCGTAGGATTGCATTGTTGAACTATTTTGGAGAACAAGTTACCCAAGGTTGTGGTAATTGTGATATATGTACCGCACCGCCTGCTTATTTTGATGCAACGGTATTGGCTCAAAAAGTATGTTCCGGAGTTGCCAGACTAAAGGAGCGTGAGCCTATGGGTATGGTGATTGATGTTTTAAGAGGGGCAAAAAACGCACAGGTATTAGAGAAGGGATATCAGCATATAAAAACCTATGGTGCCGTAACAGATGTTGCATGGTTAGATTTACAGCAGTATGTAATTCAAATGTTGAACCAAGGTATTTTGGAAATCAACTTTAGGGAAGGGGCTAGGATTGGGTTAACACCTTTGGCAAACGAAGTTTTGTTTTCCGGTAAAAAAATACAATTGGCCGTTTTACAAAAAGCCGTAGAAAAGAAAAAGGCACCATCCAAATCAAAAGTGAAGAAAACCGATTTATTCGAAAAACTACGATTGCTAAGGCAACAGATCGCAACAGAACAGAATGTACCTGCTTATGTAGTTTTCGGTGACGCCAGTTTAAAAGATATGGAAGCCAAGTTACCTAAGAACGAAACGGAATTTATGGAGGTATCCGGAGTAGGGCAGGCGAAATTGGAGAAGTATGCAGATGTGTTTTTGCAGGAAATTAAAAAGCATGTAGGCACTAAAAAATCTAAAAAGAAAACTCACAATCAAACTTTTGAATTGTTTTCTGACGGATTATCGGTTTCTGAGATAGCCACGCAAAGAAACCTATCTGAAAACACCATTTACGGACATTTAATGAAAAAACATGCCGAAGGTGAGGAGCTAGATTTAGATCAGTTTGTTGATGCTAAAGAAATAGCACAAATAGAAAAAGCCAAATCAGAATTAACCGATGCTACAGGGTTGAAAGATTATTTTGAATACTTTGAAGAAAAGGTGCCTTATTGGAAAATTAAGTTTGCGTTGTATATGTTAGATGCTTAGAAATTAACGGTCACACCCATAGTGCCTGGACCAAAATTTAAGTTCCAACTGACCAACTTCTTTTGGTCGTTGTACTTTTGGTCATATTTTTTGTCCAAATATCTGTCTATGGATTCTACTGTTGCAATACTTATGGCAAAAGCAAAGACCATATCGCTCAACCAATGTTGACCGTCCCAAACACGTGAAATACCAGGTATTGCTCCTAGGGTATAAATTCCTGCTTTTACCCATGGACTCTTAAATTGCTTACCTATGGCATATGCATTCGTAAATGCAAGTAGGGCATGTCCAGATGGAAAAGAATGGAAATTTCTGCTGGAGTTAAATGGATCAAAGGTATCCTTACCTAGATCGGCGAGCGGTCTTGCTCTGCCCACGACCGATTTTAAGACCTGCTGTAATAATCCGGCAGAGGTGGCTGAGGATATCAGTAGCACACCGGTTCTTCTTAGTTTTTCGTTCTTGGTTATTAATCCCACTGCATAAACACCAGAAGTTGCCATGTAGTTGTTTGACGGGCTACCATAAAATTCTCCGTAATCACGAATTACTTGCGGTACTCCTTCCCTGTTATTTCTAATAAACCTAGAGGTATCATCATCTGCTAAATATACCAAAGCTGTACCGCCAACGACCGCACCAAATTGAGCCCATTGATTTCCTTCCCAATGTAGAGGTCTTGTATAAGAATATCCCACACCTTGAAACATGGTGGCAATATCATACTTGAACATATTCCATCTTGTTTCAACAGAATCTTTACTGGTTTCTTGCGCACTTAATGAAATACATAAAATAAAGCCTAAAAGGATCAATAATTTTTTCATGGTGCAAATTTAATGGGTTGGTCGTTTAGAATATAGTGAAATTAGAACAATGTTTGATCCTATTACTATTGAAAAGACATTAAAAATATAGACGCTGTGCTATTCTAAATGTATTTGCATGGGCATTTACAATAATCTTGATATCTGGAGAATAACCACCACCCATGCTGCATTGCACGGGTATTTTTAGTCTATGGCAGGTGCTTAGAACGAACTCGTCCCGTTTTCTGCATCCTTCCAAAGTCAAACCTAAAGTTCCTAATTTGTCACTTTCAAGAATGTCTACCCCACATAGATAAAAGATAAAATCTGGTTGTATATTTTCAATTAGTTGAGGTAATTCTTTCTTTAAAATAGAAAGATAGGTCTCGTCGTTGGTTCCTTTAGGTAGGGCAATATCAAGGTCAGATTCTTCTTTTTTGAACGGGTAGTTACCGGCTCCATGCATGGAGAACGTAAAAACCGATTCATTATTTTGAAATATTTCTGCCGTTCCGTTGCCTTGGTGCACATCCAGATCAACAATGAGAATTTTTTTCGCCAGCCCTTTATTCAGTAAATATCTTGCGCCAATAGCCTGATCGTTCAGCATGCAAAAGGCTTCACCATGGTCGCTATAAGCATGGTGGGTGCCACCGGCAATATTCATGGCAATGCCATTTTTTAATGCATATTCACAGCCTTTTATGGTGCCATCGGCAATAATACGTTCTCGTTCTACCAGTTCTTCTGATAGCGGAAAACCTATTTTTCGTGCCATTTTTGGCGAAATCATAATGTTCAATAAATCATAGAAATACTCAGGATCGTGTACCGCTACAATATGCTTGTCATTTGGTATTTCTGGCTCAAAGAAATTAGCCTCGGTACATGTGCCTTCATGAATAAGTTGCTGTGGTAGCAGTTCATATTTTAGCATTGGAAACCGGTGCCCTTCTGGCAATGGATGTTTGTAAATAGGATGATAGGCTATTTTTAGCATTACATTTCTATTTGTGAAGCTTCAATTGAATTCGTTTTCTTGAAACATCAACATCTAATACCTTTACAATAATTTGTTGGTGTAAATGAACATGCTCGTTAACATCTTTAACGAAGCTGTCCGAAAGATTTGAAACATGGATCAATCCGCTTTCCTTAATACCTATATCCACAAAACACCCAAAGTTGGTAATGTTGTTGACAATACCTGGTAGTAATTGCCCACTGTGTAGATCGGTGATCGATTTAATAGTTTGGTCAAAGGTGAATACTTTTGCCTTTTCCCTGCGGTCCAGTCCGGGCTTTTCCAATTCTGAACGTATATCCTCCAGGGTAGGGAGTCCAACTTCAGCGGTGCAATATTTTTGTAGGTCTATGTCTTTAAGGAGCGTTTTGTTGCCAATCAAGGAAAGAATTTCGGTTCCTTTATCTTTTGCCATTTGTTTTACGATACCGTAACTCTCTGGGTGAACGGCAGAATCGTCAAGCGGATTTTCAGCATCTTTAATACGTAGAAATGCCGCCCCTTGTTCAAACGCTTTGCTACCTAAACGAGGAACATCCATAATATCTTTTCGGCTTTTAAAAGCTCCTTTTTCCTTTCTTTGGCTTACAATATTCTCCGCTAATTTAGGACCAATACCAGATACATAACTTAATAGTGGAACACTGGCAGTATTGATATTTACGCCGACGGAATTTACACAACTTTCAACTACCGTATCTAACGAAGTTTTTAGCTTGTTTTGGTCTACATCATGTTGGTATTGCCCTACACCAATAGATTTAGGGTCTATTTTTACCAGTTCCGCAAGTGGATCAGCCAAACGCCTACCAATAGAAACGGCGCCACGTACGGTAACATCGTAATCTGGAAACTCTTCTCGCGCAATTTTAGATGCGGAATAGATAGAGGCACCAGCTTCGCTCACTACAAAAACTTCAACGGGATTGTTGAATAGTACTTTCTTTACAACTTGTTCTGTTTCTCTTGATGCTGTGCCGTTGCCAATGGCAATAGCCTCAATTTTATAAGCATTTGCCAATGAGCTTAATTTTTTGATAGCTCCGCCAACATCGTTTTGTGGTGCATGTGGGTATATGGTTTCATTGTGTAGCAAATTACCTTGGGCATCTAAACAAACCACTTTGCAGCCCGTTCTAAAGCCGGGATCAATGGCAAGTATACGTTTTTCTCCCAAAGGAGCGCCCAATAATAATTGTCTAAGATTATTGGAAAATACAGCAATGGCATCATCGTCTGCTTTTTCCTTTGCCACTTTTAAAAGTTCGTTGGATAAAGAAGGAAACAATAATCTCTTATAGGCATCTGTCAAAGACATTTCAATTTGTTGGGCACAGGCATTATTTGTTTTTATAATTCTGTTTTCTATTCGGTCTAATAATCGTTCATCATCCAATTCAATTTTAACCCGAATGAATTTTTCCGATTCGGCGCGAAGTATGGCTAATAATCTGTGTGACGGACATTTGTTCAAAGGCTCGCTCCAATCAAAATAATCACGGAATTTCTGCGCCTTTTCATCATCTTTTTTTGTGCCAATCACTTTGGTGCTAATAATGGCAAATCTTGCTAATTGAGATCTGATAGACGCTCTAATATCTGTTCTTTCATTGATCCACTCAGAAATAATATGGCGCGCACCTTCTAAAGCATCATCTTCATTTTCAATAGTATTGCTAAGGTATTTAGATGCCGTAAACTCAATATCATCATTACGTTGCGCCATAATGATTTTTGCCAAAGGCTCTAGTCCGTTTTTACGGGCAACTTCGGCTTTTGTTTTTTTGCTTTTTTTGAAAGGTAAATAAAGATCTTCTAATTGGGTGAGATCTTCCGCGCGCTCAAATTTTTGTTGTAGTTCCGTTGTAAGTACGCCTTGCTCATCAACTGCCCTTATAATTGCTTTTTTACGTTTTTCAAGCGCTTCAAATTGTTCCTTGAATTGAACTATGGCTCCCACTTGGACTTCATCTAAATTGCCGGTTTTTTCTTTACGGTATCTTGATATAAAAGGGATGGTGCAATCGGCATTTAAAAGCTCAATGGTATTCTGTATTCCTTTTTCGGGCAGTTGGGTGTGTTTAAGTATAAAGGGCAGTAATTGCATGTAAAATCGTTTAGAACTTTTAAAAATACCCATTATTAGGTATTGAAATCAAGGTGTAGACCTATTTATCTAAAAACAAAAAGCTTTGGTGATTAACCAAAGCTTTTAATGATATATTCTGTTTGGTTTAATTAATGGTCAATCCATTACCAACTCCATCTTCATCTGGGTTAACGAACACTAATTTTCCATCGGCGTTTTCTGTCATCAAAATCATACCTTCGCTATCAACACCGCGCAGTGCTCTTGGTGCCAGATTGACTAAAACAGTTACCTTTTTACCAATTATTTCTTCTGGTTTAAAGCTTTCTGCAATACCGGAAACTATGGTTCTAACATCTAATCCGGTATCAACTTTAAGTACTAAAAGCTTTTTGGCCTTCGCCATTTTCTCAGCTTCGATAATGGTACCTACACGCATATCCAATTTAGAAAAATCATCAAAGGTAATCGTATCTTTTTGTGGCATTACTTGTTTGTTTTCGTTCTCGTTCGCTTTTTTGGTCGCTTCTAATTTATCTAACTGAGTTTGTATTTCAGCATCCTCAATTTTTCTAAAAAGTAATTCTCCTTTATTTATTTGATGTTCTGGCTGTAATGATGCTTCTTTATTAGAAATATCGTTCCAGTTAAGGTTGG
Organism: Maribacter sp. HS; assembly: GCF_048059195.1. Lineage (NCBI taxonomy): Bacteria > Pseudomonadati > Bacteroidota > Flavobacteriia > Flavobacteriales > Flavobacteriaceae > Maribacter > Maribacter sp. HS. Next base: position 954,917 of record NZ_JAYLVV010000002.1, on the reverse strand, counting down.
CATCGGTATTTAAAATGTTTTTTAATTTGCTAGCAGTAAACGGTAAAAATGGCTCACTTAAAACAGCTAAACCTGCAGCTATTTGTAAAGCCACGTTCATAATTGTTTTTACGCGTTCTTCATCTACCTTAATGACCTTCCATGGTTCTTCATCGGCTAAATATTTATTCCCCAAACGGGCAAGGTTCATTAATTCTTGACCAGCTTCTCTAAAACGGTAACGCTCAATAGAAGTTGAAATGATTTCAGGGTATTTTGATAATTGCTCAAGTGTCTCTGCATCAACGTTGGTTAAACTACCTGTAGCTGGTATTTTGCCATCATAATATTTGTTGGTCAGTACAACTACCCTGTTAATGAAATTACCTAAAATGGCAACTAATTCATTGTTGTTGCGTGCTTGAAAATCTTTCCAGGTAAAATCATTATCCTTTGTTTCCGGTGCGTTTGCTGTAAGTGTATAACGTAGCGAATCTTGCATTTCTGGAAAATCAACTAAGTATTCATGCAACCAAACCGCCCAATTTTTAGATGTAGAAAGCTTGTTTCCTTCTAAGTTCAAGAACTCGTTTGCCGGTACATTTTCCGGTAAAATATAGCTTCCTTCTGCCTTTAGCATGGATGGGAAAATAATACAGTGAAAAACAATATTATCCTTACCTATAAAGTGCACCAATTTAGTGTCTTTATCTTTCCAATATGGTTCCCAGTCTTTGCCTTCACGAGCAGCCCATTCTTTGGTAGATGAAATATATCCGATCGGGGCATCAAACCATACGTATAATACTTTTCCTTCTCCGCCTTCAACAGGTACCGGTATACCCCAGTCTAAATCCCTGGTGACAGCTCTTGGCTCTAAGCCTCCATCGATCCAAGATTTGCATTGACCGTAAACATTTGGTTTCCAATCGTCCTTATGTCCTTTTAATATCCAATCTTTAAGAAAATCCTCATATCTGTCCAATGGTAAGAACCAGTGTTTTGTTTCCTTGGTGGTTGGTACTGTTCCGGTAATGGTCGACTTCGGATTTATTAAATCCGTCGCATTTAAACTTGACCCACAATTTTCACACTGATCACCGTATGCCTCTTCATTTCCACACTTTGGACACGTACCTATTACAAAACGATCAGCTAAAAATTGCTGGGCTTCCTCATCATATAATTGGGCTGTAGTTTCCTCTATGAAGTCTCCTTTCTTGTAGAGTGTCGTAAAGAAATCCGATGCTGTTTTGTGATGAACGGGAGCGGAGGTTCTAGAATAATTATCGAACGTAATACCAAAATCCATAAACGATTGCTTAATTATTGCGTGGTATTTGTCAATAATATCTTTTGGGGTAACGCCTTCTTTTTTAGCTTTCATTGAAATGGCAACACCATGTTCATCGCTACCGCAAACAAAGGCGACATCTTTACCTATTGATCTTAAGTAACGGGCGTAAATATCTGCAGGCACATAAACACCGGCCAAATGACCAATATGAATTGGACCATTTGTGTAAGGTAGTGCTGCAGTAATCGTATATCTAGAGGGTGATTTAATATCGGACATCAAAATAAATTAAGCCACAAAAATACTGAATTTGCTGGGAGAATTACTAATATCCGAGCAATTGAAGTTATCGTCCTAATGAAACTATAGTCAATATAGGATTGGTAAGTGAAGTAAATATTAGGGAGGTTACTGAAAAATATACTAAAACGAATAAAAAAAAGTTCTATTGTAAGAAAAAACTTATTTTTTAACTAAAATATATAAGCTATGGCAGTTGGTGATTCAAAAAAACTAAAGCTAGATAAAAGTTTAGAAAAGTTAGATATAGAAGGAAAGAGCGTTGAGAAAAACATTAAGAATGTGGCTTTGGTTCACAAGAACAAAAACCATAGGGTTATTAAAGAATTAAGATTTGAATCTAAGATGAACAATTCTAAACTTACATAAAAAAAGCCCTATTTACATGTTGCAAATAGGGCTTTTTCATTTGTGGGAAACAAACTAGGCTACCATAACAGATTTACTCATCTTTTGATTCTGTACATTGATTCTATAGATGTATTTACCTGTAGATAACTGTTCGGGCATGCGCTCTCGTATATTTATTTCTGTAGAACCTTCTAACATCATTTCGTTGAAAACGGTGCCTACTTTCTGTCCTAAAATATTATAAAGTTGAATATCTACGTGTGCAGAAAATGGCATTTCTAGGTAGATATGTGGTGTCTGATCCGTTGGGTAGAATGGTTTATGTACCACAGCATTCAATAAGTCTGGAGTTATAGGTGTTTCGGCCTCTTCCCCTGGCGGTACCGGTGGTGTAACTTCACCATCACTGTAAGCTATATCTGGAAATGGTTCTCCACTACAACTAAAACCTAAATCTACCGGAACATAGGGTTTGTAATTCAATAAATGTGCCTCTACCAATGGAATGTCAACGCATAGCCACTCTGCTAATACCGTGGCGTACAGATCTCTAAAATCCATTGTATATTCTAAATTACCTCTTCCGTCCGGGTCATCTAAAGTGGGATGGTCACCTACAAAAGCACTACCGTTTAAGCCTGATCCAAAGAACAATGTTGGTGTGGCCTTACCGTGGTCGGTACCATTAGAACCATTCTCGAAAATACGTCTACCAAATTCAGAAAAAGTCATGCTCAATACTTTATCATCTTGTTGAGTAAATGCAATATCTTCATAGAAGTTATTTACGGCTACAGATAAGTTGGTCATTAAACGTGCATGTGCCTGTGGTTGATTGCCATGGGTATCAAATCCTCCCATAGAAATCATATAAACCTTAGTACCCAGATTACCTTTGATCAATCTTGCTATAAGAGCCAGTTGGCGGGCAAAACTATTATCTTGATATTCAACTTGGTTTTGTCCACGTGTGTAAGCGTCGTGAATAATTCCTGAATATTCATAGGTTGTATTGGCAACACCTCTTAAGAACTTTAATTGATCACCGTACATACAATTGTTGAACAAAGTATCTTCTAGACCATAAACTACACCAGATTCGGCTATTTCTTCTAATTGATCCACATTTGAGGTGACAAAGGCATAATTGGTTTCGTCCCCTTGAAAGACCAAACTACCGAATTGTCCAATTTGAATGGCAGCAGGTGCTGCTGGCGGATTTACTAAATAATCTGGGTAAATACTTTCAAAGTGCCTGCCCATCCAACCAGTATTTAGTCCACTAAAACCCGTAGTTTCTATGTCTGTATTGGCAAAAATATCTGAACCTGTAAAGTGTGATAAACTTTGACCTTCATATCCTACACCATGAACAGCTTTAAACTGACCTTGATCCCACATTGGGGCAATGGAATTCATATAGGAAGGAACACCAAATTCATCGGTCAATTTAAGTACTTTACTTTCTGGTATATATATGTTGGGTCTTGCATTTGCGTAACTATCATATTGTTCAATGGGAATAACGGTGCTTAGCCCGTCATTGCCACCAGATAAGCGAATGAGTATAAGAATATTATCTGTTTCTGCTGCTGATATACCTGCAGACAATGCAGAAGGGGCAGAAGCTGATAGCATGTTGGAACCTAACATCATTGAGCCTGATCCCGCAATGCCCATTGCTTGTAAAAAAGAGCGTCTGCTCCATGTTTTATGTTCTTCATCATGACCTTCGTGATGTAGGCCTTTAAATGGGGTATGGTGTGTATTGCACATAGGTGTAGGTGTTATTTTAATTGAAACTCAGGTTGTCTCGCTAAATATTGAAAAAGTAGATATACTTGAAAAGGTGCTTGTGGCCAAGTGGCCAAGGTCCAAGATTCTTGGTTGCCACCTTCATAATACACATCTTCAACATCACTCCTGAAAATTGTAAACGCTTTGGCATATTCATCTTCATTTAAAAGTCCTTTGGAGAGAATAAAATCGATTATTAGCCTTGCAACTTCATCTGGGTTAGAACTGGTTAAGCCTGCATTACCGGATATTTCTAAACCAAAAGACCTAAATTGTTCATTATCGGCCATGTAGAAATTCTCTAAAATACTCTCTATGGTAAGCCATCTCCCGATCATAAAATTAGTGTTGATCCAAGATCGGTCTCTTTGCCAACCGGCAACATCAAATGGTTCAAAAATCTCTTGACTTAGCAATGCGCTATAATTTACCATTTCGGCTACATTGGTATCGGTATAAGCAAAACCAGATTCGTTGAGCGTGTTAAAATAGAAATCTACAGGGCTCTTTATAATAACCCCAATAGCTTCATCATCAAAAAAATGTTGACTCTTGAATAAAAGTCTTAGAACCGGTGCTAATTCAAAATCATTGGAGACTAAAGTAGCTGCCATGCCATCGATTATAACTTGTGCGTTATTGGCATCATCCCTAGAGTCTGGGTGAACAAAGAATTCGTATAGTTTTCTACAAATAAATTCGGCTATTTCAGGAGCCCTTTGCTCAAAAAGAATATTGATGACATCATCATAGCCCCAATTACCTGTTTGGCCCAAAATGGTTTTACTACCGGCATCGTGCTTGGTAGCATCAAAGGCTACTGGAGAACAACCAATTTCACCACGTTCTACATAACCGCTCAAAGCCTTGGCAGTTTCAATAATATCTTCTTCCGTATAAGCGTTGCCCTCACCTAAAGTAAAGAGCTCATACAACTCCCTTGCATAATTCTCATTGGGGTTGTTACCATTGTTATATACACCATCTAGGTAATACAACATGGCATTTGTAAGCCCTATTTCTCTGGTAAAGGTTCTAAAATTACCTATTGAGTTTCTTTGTAAACATTCTATATATTCATATAAATAGGAGTTGCAGTTATACACCTCTAATTCCGTAACAAAATGGTTACTCCAAAAAAAGCTTAACCTATCTCTTAAATTATTGTTCAACAAGCTATTGGCATATGCTAGCTGAAACTCGTTCTTTTGTTCTCTCTTTAATTGATTGCTAGCGTCACTATCTTCAGGATAATTAGCATTGGTCCATGTTGCCCAGGTAGGAGCAGTTATTGTGGGCATACTCAACGCTTCATCAATCAACTGATCAACCAAGGTGCCGGCATTTTGTCCCGTGGCTTGGTCTATAGTGGCGACAGAGGCGCTAAACCCTAATCGTCTATATAAATGAGATGCTCTAAGCTGGTCTAAATTAGCTGTATACGGAGCAAGAGTAGAAGTATTACAATTAATGAAATATTCCATAGTCTTAAAATAGGCATTTGTATTACGTTCGTAGAGTTGGGGCTTCTATGCTAAACGTTTCGAAATTTGGTATAGTATTTAAAACTATCTATTTTCGATAATCTGGAATCAAATAACGAGAATTATCCTTATAATGGCGTCAAAATTCCTATATTTTCGATGAATTGCACAATTTGAGCACTACTACATGGGAAAACATAACGAATTTGGAAAGGAAGGAGAACAATTAGCGGTAGACTTCCTTATAAAGAATGGGTATGTCATTTGCTACAAAAATTATAGGTACTTAAAGGCGGAAATAGACATTATCGCTAGAAAGGATGATGTGCTGGCCATTGTTGAAGTCCGATCAAGAAGCTCAGATTTTCTAGAGAATATTGCTGAAACGGTTACACCGAAAAAAATAAAACTATTGGTCATGGCAGCTGACCATTATGTTAACGAGAATAATATGGATGTTGAGGTTCGATTTGATATTATTACCATCCTTAAAAATACCAAACAATTTCAACTTGAACATATAGAATCTGCATTCTTTCATTTTTGAATAATCTACTTAATTAGTAGATTTATATAAAAACATTTTGTTTTATTTATAACAAGTTGTTATATTTGCACAACAACCAGTTATAAAAATGAAAACAATATCGTCAGTCGTTGAAGAGTACATCAAGAAAAAACCATTTTTGCAAAGTGCTCTTGCTCAGGGAATCATCAATCTTACATCGCTATCTAGAATAGTAAAACCAGAAATTGAGCATGAATTAGGTAAGGATATTCGTAATGGTGCAATTGTAATGGCACTAAAACGCTTGTCCGATGACCTAGAATTTAGAGCAACCCACAAAATTCTTAAAGTATTAAAGAATATTGGTGAGATTACCGTAAGGTCTTCTTTGACCGATTATACTTTTTTGGCATCGGACAAAATATTGGTGCACCAAGCTAAGCTTCTTGAAGAGATCAACGATAACCAAGATGTATTCTATACCTCTAGCCGTGGTGTTAACGAAATAAACATTGTTATTAGCAATGTGATGGACAAAACGGTTGAAAAGCTTTTTAAGGATGAAAAATGTACACAAAAAGCAGAGGAACTTTCTTCCATAACGGTAAAATTACCTGCTGAAAATGTTTCGGTACCCGGAATTTATTATTTTATTTTTCAGCGCTTGGCTTGGGAAGGCATTGTACTTTATGAAGTAATTTCTACAACCAATGAGTTCACTATTCTTGTTAATGACGAACAAGTAGATATGGCATTCAAAACTATTAAGGATTTAAAATCTCTTTAATTTTCTAGAAATTCAACCACCTCTTTATCAGATTCTGGTTTAGCTAAAAATCGTTTTTCGCTATCCAAGATAAAATAGGTTGGTGTACTTTGAATACCAAAGGTTTTGGCATAATCACTTTCCCATTTGCCTAAAGCAATGGCGTGGTTAAATGCAGGTAATGTGGCAGATACTTTTTTCCAATTTATGGCATCGTCCTCTAAACCAACGGCTATTACCTTTAAATCTTCATATTCTTTAAGTTCTTTATGAAGTGTAGGTAGTTCTTTTAGACAGTGAGAACATGTGCTGCTCCAAAAAATAAGTAAGTAGTTTTCTGCTGGGTCAATGGTTGAAAGTGATTTCTTCTTACCATTGATTTCCCAGGTTATGTTGGGGGATATTGCACCAATTCTTAATCGTGAAGCCATTTCTAGTTCATCTACAAGTTTTTGGTCATTGTTAGCTATTGCTGCTTTTTTTAAATAATTTTTAAAAATGTAATCTTGAACTTCTGCCATACCGTTGGCATCTGCAATATTCCATAATTGGTGAAATGATCTTACTTGAAAACCTGTAGATGTATTCGCAATCTTAGAAGCGGTAACATTTACATTTTTAATGACTTCTGTAATTAATTGTTCTTTGGTGGTAATATTCACCGGTAATGCTGAGAAAACGTAACTGGCAAATTTATCGGTCAAAAAATTAGAGCCCTGTAGTATAGGATCATTGATAGTTAAATGATTAAAATGATGATGTTTTTTATTTTTCAGGAAGGTTTCTAGATTCTCATATTCCGTGGGCAAATAACTACGGTTGGCCTTTATAAATTTATGAGCAATTGTATTGGCATGGTTCTCCTCGTATGTATCTTGTAGTGTTTGTAACTCTTTAAGAATGGCCATGTATTCTTTTTTTGAATCTTTGCCTAGTTCATAATATTCCAATAAACGGTCTTGTGCAGTTGTTATTTTTGAAAAATATTCATTGTACCATTTATTTTCTATTGAGTTGGTTATGGTCAGCCCATCTTGAAGGTCAAAATTGAATTTTACCTCTTCTTTTTTATCATAGATGATATCAATATAAAACTCATCTTGTGGTACTGCATAAACTAGTCTGTACATGCCTGCCTGTGCGGTCACGGGCATTTCTAAGGTAAATGCACCGTCTTTAACAGCGGTGTCTTTACTGTAGCGTTCACCATTGGGGGTGAGCTCATAGGCAATAAGCCATTTAAAATCTTTTGCCGGGGAAAAATTGCCGCTTATAGAACCTTGCGCTTGTATACTAATGGTAATAAAAAAGATGCAAAAACGTAAAAATACTCTCATGCTGAATTAAAAAACAATTATTATACCAATTACCTTGTTAGCACCTGTAAATAAAGATGTTGATTTAAAAGGTATTGTTTTGGTCATTGACGAAGTGAAGATTTTAATATTCACGGTATAAAAGTACTAATAGACCCGCAATTGAAAGCTTTAATTTTGAAAAGGTTATGATAATTCTTTTTCAATTTCCATGTGGCCAAGAGCCTCTGAAATTTTTAGTATTTCTTTTTCATGTACAAAGCCATCTGATAATGCAACTTCATCTAAGAGTTGGGCAAGAGCCTTTTTTTTGGGCAGGGACATTGCACTTAAAATCTTATAGGCTAAATCTTTATTTAAATTACGGGCTTGACCTATAAAGAAACTGTCAAAAGTAAAGCGATCCATTAGTTGGGTAAGAAATTGCATTTCTGCAGGAGCAACCTTGCTATCGGCTAAAATAACATAGTCAACCATTTTTACCACAGCTAGCTTTTCTTCCTTTGTATAATTCATCATACCATACCTTTAGTTATTCCGTTTCTTCGCCTAAGCCTATATTTATAAATGTTTCTATGATTAGATCCATTTCTTTTTTATGAATGGCACCGTCTGAGATAGCAACCTCATCTAAAATTTGGGCCAAAGCTTTCTTTTGGTCATGAGGCAAATTATAAAGGGTTATTAAGGCATTGTCATAGTCCAATTTCTTTGCACGTTCTAAAAATTTATTATCAAAACCGATAATGTCCTTTAGTTTGTTTAAGGTTTCTAATTCCGCGGGGTGAATTTTACCGTCTGCCTCTATAACCTCATAAATCATTTTTACAAAGGCCGCTTTTACAAAATCTTCAAACTCCATGTGCTTTTTTTTGGAGCTGAAAGATAAGAAAAACAAGAGGATATCTTATTGACTTTAACTACTAGTTATTCACTAATATTATGGAGGCTATATTAACTTAAAAGGGGTAAGGACCATATACTGCATCTCTAAATTGCTTATGTAACCCTATCTGGTCATAAGGAAAAAGTTGTACGAACAATACAGCCGTTAATTGATTTACGGGGTCTACCCAAAATAAGGTAGACGCTGCACCGTCCCAATAAAATTCGCCAACCACACCGTTATTTTCTTCTGGCGTTTTTGGTGGTGCCACCCTAACGGCAAAGTCAATGCCAAAACCAACCTGACCTTTGCTGGGCAACCAAGAACGTTTGGTAACACTATCAGGCAAGTGGTTGGTAGCCATAAGTTTTACCGTTTCTGGTTGTAATACCTGTACGCTATCTAAACTTCCTTGATGGACTAGCATTTGTGCAAAACGCATATAATCATCTAAGGTTGAGGTAAGTCCAGAGCCACCACGTGTAAGTGGCCAATGTGCCGTATAATTACTATAGGTTGTAGTATCTTTAACTAACTCACCTTCACCTTTTCTAATATATAATTTTGAGAATCTATCTCTATCTTTTTTAGGTACGAAATATCTGGTTTCATCCATTTTTAAAGGAGATAATACATGTTGTTGTACGTATTCACCGTAGGGGATTCCTGAAATTCTTTCTACCAATAAAGCTTGTACATCTACACTGGGACCATATTCCCATTGTGCACCTGGCTGAAACCATAAAGGTACTTTTGCCATTTTTTCCGCCATTTGAGTAAGTGTATTTTCTCTATTCATAGCATCTGCCTTGCGAAATAACTTGCTTAGACCAGGAATGTCGTCCCTGTTGGGAAAACCAGCGGTATGCCTGGTTAGATCTCTAATTGAAATTTCTCTCTTAAGTGGTTCGGTTTTCATTTTGCCATTTTCATCTACACCAGCATACACGGTCATATTTTCAAACTCGGGAATGTACTTTGATAAAGGGTCATCTAGTTTGAATTTTCCCTGCTCAAATAAAGTCATTAGAGCCGTACCCGTAATTGGCTTGGTCATGGAGTATATTTGAACTATAGTATTTCTTTGCATTGGTTTTTCTAATGCGATATCGGCATAACCAAAAGCATTATAATATACCTCTTCTCCATTTTCAAAAATGAGTGCAGAAGCACCGGCAATATTTCCAGATTGTACGAAAGCGTTGAGTACCGAGTCTATTCTTGCTTTTGCAGTAGTGGTAATTATTTTGTTATGGATTATAACTTTCTCAGGTGCTTTGCCCTTAGGTTCTTCTTTACAAGAGCAAACAATCAATAAGGCGAGAAGTGGGAGTAGAACTTTTTTCATGAACAGTACATTGGTGGTGAAACAGTTAAAGGTATAAAATTATACACTTGGCAATTAATTGTTTACGCAATAAGCTCATGAACTTTTTTCCATATTACCGTGTTGACCTGCATTCCTTCTTTAATGGATTTTGACCTTTGTTTTAAAGTTCTTTCCCCTGGGTAGTAGGTTCTGTCTCCCTTTGAGATTGGACTGCTGTCATGGGTAAAACCAATAATTTCGTTTAGTAGTTTTTCTTGAATTTCTGTATCCTTAAAGGTTGATGGGTCTATGCATAGAAATACTTGTGATAACGCGGTTTCATCTTTTTCTAAGCCTATTTTATACGTTGAGTTTCCTGCTGACAATAAAGTGGCTAACATATCTAAAATCATTGATAGTGCAGATCCTTTCCAATGGCCAACGGGTAATGCCTTACCAGAATCAATAATGGCTTTTGGGTCTTTACTTAAATTTCCGTCATTATCCCATCCACCGTCAAAGGGTAAATCTTGGTCGTTTAAAGCTAAACTTTGCATTTTCCCGAAAGAATATTGTGATAGTGCCATGTCTAAAACTACATGTCCATTTTTACGTGGAATACCAATGACTAATGGGTTATTGCCAATCCTATTTTCTTTTCCGCCCCAAGCTGGCATATTAGGTATCGTGTTTGTAAAAAGTATAGAGATGCATCCTTTTTCAGCTGCTTGCCAGGCATAAGTGCCACCGCGCATCCAATGATTGGTATTTCTAAGGGCAACTAAGCCCATGCCGTACGTTTTAGCCATATCAACAGCCCTGTTCGTACATTTTATGGCGTTGAGTACGCCAGATGCACGGTTGCCATCCCACCTTTCTATACTTCCCATAGCAGTAACTTTACTTGCTGTGGTGTCTATATTAATTAACCCCTTTTTTACGTAATCTATAAATACGGGTATTCTATTGATACCATGTGAATATATGCCATCAATTGTACTTTCGGTATGTATACGGGCCAATGTTTTTGCCTGTTCTTGTGGAAAATTGTATTTGGTGAACAAAGTCGCCAATACAGTTTGCATTTCTTGTGAAGAAACTATGGTGTGGTTCAAAACGGTTTATTTAAATTCTACCGTTAAGATACATAAGTTGCTACGGATAATAAATTAATATAGAGTCAACACAATTATTGTAACAGGATATGATTAAGCTTTTTTAGAAACGCCTATCTCTGAAAATACATGACGTATTACATCACTTTCCTTTTCATGCACATAGCCATCTGAAATAGCGACTTCTTCTAGGATTTCTGCTAGCTTACTTTTTTTATCTTCAGTCATTTCCTTTAGAATAAGTACACTTTGATCAATGTCTATGGTACGTGCCTGAATTAAGAAATTACTATCAAAGTCAATAATGGGCATTAATTTGCTAAGGGCATTAATTTCACCTTCATGTACTTTACCGTCTGCAATGATTACAGAGTCTATAAGATGGACGATCGCCAATTTTTCTGAGATGTCAAATTCCATTTTATACTGTTGTTTTTTCTTTACTTTCAAAGGGTCTTAATGCTAAATAAGCTCTGTCAATTGATCTTATACTATCAAAAACCAATAAAAGTCTTAGACCGTTACGGGTCTGTTTTTCTTTGATCTTGCATTGCTGAGCATGTGATTGTACATATTGTAATACTTTGGTAAATGTTGAAGTTTGATAAAAGGCCGATTGTTGGTCACTTATAAAATAACCGATCATTTTACCTTGTTTCATTACAATTTTCTCTAAACCAATGCTGTTAGCAATCCATTTTATACGTACTGAATTCAGTAAATCTTGAGCTTCATCGGGCAATTCGCCAAAACGGTCTACAAGCTGTGCTTCAAATTTTTGAAGGGCTTCCTCATCCTTTACTTGATTCAGTTCTGTATATAACGTTAGTCTTTCTGTTATATTATTGATGTAGTCATCCGGGAAGAGTAATTCAAAATCAGAATCTATCTGTGTTTCTTTTACAAATATCTTTTCTTGCTTGCCTTCAACTTCATCATAAAGGTCTTTAAATTCATTTTCTTTTAATTCCTCTATAGCTTCGGCAAGAATTTTTTGATAGGTTTCAAAACCAATTTCATTGATAAATCCGCTTTGCTCACCACCCAATAGGTCTCCCGCGCCTCTAATCTCCAAATCTTTCATGGCAATGTTAAAACCACTGCCCAGTTCTGTAAATTGTTCTAAAGCCTCAATTCGTTTGCGGGCATCGGTTGTCATTACTTCATACGGTGGTGTAATAAAATAGCAGAATGCCTTTTTATTACCACGACCAACTCTACCACGCATTTGGTGTAAATCACTTAAACCAAAGTTATTGGCGTTGTTAATGAAAATTGTATTGGCATTAGTCACATCTAAACCGCTTTCCACAATTGTTGTTGAAACCAGAACGTCAAATTCACTGTTCATAAAACCAAGCATTAACGCCTCTAGTTTTTTGCCGTCCATTTGACCGTGGCCAATACCTACTTTTGCATCGGGCACTAATCTCTGGATCATACCGGCCACTTCTTTTATGTTTTCAATACGGTTGTGAATAAAGAAGACTTGTCCACCTCTTTCAATCTCATAACTTACCGCATCCCTAATAGTTTCTTCGTTAAAACGGATTACCTGACTTTCAATGGGGTACCTATTTGGTGGCGCTGTGGTTATGGTAGATAAATCTCTGGCTGCCATCAAACTAAATTGAAGTGTTCTTGGTATTGGCGTAGCCGTCAACGTTAAAACATCTACATTTTCTTTAATTGATTTTAATTTGTCTTTTACGGCAACCCCAAATTTTTGTTCTTCATCTACAATTAAAAGTCCCAAATCTTTGAATTGGACATTTTTGTTGACCAGTTGATGCGTACCAATAATAATATCTACTTTGCCCTCACCTAAACGTTGAATGGTCTCTTTTTTCTCTTTTGCCGTTCTAAACCTATTTAAATAATCTACGGTTACCGGCATATCTTTTAAACGTTCGGAAAAAGTTCTATGATGTTGAAAAGCCAAAATAGTAGTGGGTACCAAAACAGCAACTTGCTTGCCATTATCCACTGCTTTGAACGCGGCCCTTATGGCTACTTCGGTTTTACCGAAACCTACATCGCCACATATTAAACGGTCCATAGGGCGTTCACTTTCCATATCGCGCTTTACGTCTTCGGTAGCTGAACTTTGATCGGGCGTGTCTTCGTAGATGAACGAAGCTTCTAGTTCATTCTGTAAATAACTGTCTGGATTATATTGAAACCCTTTTTCCAATCTTCTTTTTGCATAGACCTTAATAAGGTTGAAGGCAATTTTCTTGACCCTGGATTTTGTCTTATCCTTTATTTTTTTCCAAGCACCAGAACCAAGTTTGTAAATTTTTGGCGGAGCACCATCCTTACCGTTGAACTTGGATATTTTATGTAAAGAATGTATGCTCACATATAAAATATCTCGTTCGCCGTACATTAATTTAATGGCTTCTTGCTTTTTACCTTCAACATCTATTTTTTGTAATCCGCCGAATTTTCCAATTCCGTGGTCAATATGGGTTACATAGTCCCCAATTTCAAGCTTGTTCAGCTCTTTTAACGTTATGGCCTGTTTTTTGGCATAACCGTTTTTTAAGTGGAATTTATGGTAACGTTCAAATATTTGATGGTCAGTATAGCAAACCAGTTTTTGGTCGTCATCTATAAAGCCTTGAAAAAGGGGCGAAACAATGGTTTGGTAATGAACCTGTTGGTTTACTTCTTCAAAAATGTCATGAAAACGTTTTGCCTGCTGTTCACTGGCACAGAATATAAAATTGGTGTATTCTTTGTCTTTATAACCATTTAAGTTTTCGATTAATAAATCGAATTTTTTGTTGAAAGATGGTTGAGGTTTTGAGTGAAATTCAACAAGGTTGGGCGCATCTTTATGGGCATCTTGACTTAAAACCGTAAAACCGGAAAGTTGCTCCCTAAATTCATTGCCTCCCATAAAAAGTTCTTCGGGCTCGGCATGTTTTATATCTTTTGAGAGTTTTGTGAATGCTTCCTTTGCCTTGCCGAAGAAATCATCTAATCTGTCATATAATAAATCGGTGTTTTTAGCAAATACTAATGTTTTAGAGGCAACATAGGTTAAAAAGCTTTGGCGTTTTTCAACCAAAAACTTATCTGCCATATTTGGCACTATGGTAATTGATTTTATTTTCTCTTTTGAAAGCTGCGACTCAACATCGAAAGTACGTATGCTGTCTATTTCATCTCCAAAAAATTCAATTCTATAGGGTTCATCGTTAGAAAACGAATAGACATCAACAATACCGCCCCTAACTGAAAACTCACCAGGTTCTGTTATGAAATCTACGCGTTTAAACTTATACTCAAAAAGTATTTCATTTAAAAAGTCTAAAGAAAGCGTATCCCCTAACTTCATTTTTAGGGTATTCTTGTCCAATTCTTTTCTGGTGACCACTTTTTCGAACAGCGCATCTGGGTAGGTGACAATTACCGCAGGTTTTTTTCTGGAATTTATTCTGTTCAATACCTCTGCCCGTAAAAGCACATTGGCATTGTCTGTCTCTTCAATTTGGTAAGGTCTTCTATAACTGCCCGGGTAGAATAGCACATGGTCTTCACCAATTAACCGTTCTAGATCGTTAAGGTAATAGGCCGCCTCTTCCTTATCATTGAATATCGCCAAAAACGGTCGGTCTTCAGATTCGAAAATACTAGAAAGTACAAAGGATAACGATGACCCTACAAGACCTTTAAGTTGAATATTTTTTGTTCCTGATTGTTCAGATTCGGCAATAGCGTTTTGCAGTTTCCCTATTTGGGGAGACTGGGCATACCGTTGTTGGATAGAAGAATGACTCAACAGTTTAAATTTTTGCAAATATACGTATACCTAATTAATGGATACCACTCATTATTATCACATATGGGCTACACATTACCCTTAAAAAGTTGGAAATTGTGGTGTAGCTAATAAAGTAAGGTTTATGGAAGAAAATGCATTTGATGTTTTTGTAATAGGAAGTGGTATCGCCGGGCAAACCGTGGCAAAATCATGCGTTGAAGCTGGTTTGAGAGTTGCAATAGCCGATAACCGCGAATTTGGAGGTACTTGTGCAAACAGAGGTTGTGATCCCAAAAAAATATTATTGGGGGCAATGGAGGCTTATGAACTTAGTGAAAATTTGAAGGGGAAAGGCGTTGCCAAAACACCTAAAATTAACTGGGGCAAGTTGCAAAAGTATAAACGTAATTTCACCGTTAACGTGCCTGTTGCCACAGAGCGGGTTTTAAAAGAGAAAGGTATTCACCTTTTTCACCAATCTCCAAAGTTTATTGATGAGCGAACGTTACTGGTGGAGGGTAAAAAAATAAGTGCCCAAAAAATTGTGATTGCTACAGGGCAAGTACCTAGAAAAATAGAAATTAAGGGCTCAAAACATTTTAAGAATAGTGATGATTTTCTGAACCTTAAAAAATTGCCAGAGCATATTGTTTTTGTCGGTGGTGGTTACATTGGGATGGAGTTTGCCCATATGGCCGCACGCGCAGGAGCAAAGGTCACTGTTGTAGATACGGGTAAACGACCATTACATGCATTTGATCCGGACATGGTTAAAGCACTGAAAAAGTATTCTGAATCTTTAGGTATTACTTTCATTTTTGAGGCGAAACCAACTTCACTTAAAAAGAAACGAAAGAAACATTTTTTAAGCTATGAGGTCAAAGGTGGTATAAAAACTATTGAAGCCCATATGGTTTTTAATACTGCAGGTCGTGTACCGGCATTGGCTGAGCTAGATTTGGATAATGGTAATGTTGATTTTACAGATAGCGGAGTAGTTACCAACGACTTTTTGCAAAGTAAGAGCAATGTCAATGTTTATGCCTGCGGAGATGTATCTGACAAAAATTTGCCTTTGACCCCTCTTTCTGGAAGACAAGGTTATGTAGTTGCAGAGAATATTATCAACGGAAATAAAAAAGAATTGGAAGTGCCTGTAGTACCTTCTGTTGTTTTTACCTTACCAAATTTGGCTACCGTAGGTTATTCTGAAGAAGAAGCCCGTGCTAGATATAAAAATATCATTGTTAATTATGAGGTGTCTACAGATTGGTTCAATGCCAAGCGTATAAATGCACCGTTGTATGCCTACAAGGTAATTTTAAACGAAAGAACAAGAGAAATTGTTGGGGCTCACTTAATTGGTCCTAATGCTGGTGAGACCATAAACATTTTTACCATGGCTATAAATAATAAAATGACAGATAGGGATATTAAGTCGACTATTTTTACGTATCCTTCGTGGGTAAATGATATTAAGAGTATGGTTTAATTCTTATCTCTCAATCTTTCTTTCAGTTTTTTAAATGGGTTGGTCTCATGATTTTTCATGGCATGGATCGTAGTTGCAACAAAAAGTATAATAACTCCCGTAATAGCTGCATAGGCAATGTACATATTAAACCCGTTGTGTCTTATAAAAATGGCAAATAATGCCCAAATGCCTACCAGGGCAAATTCTCGCATATTTCTTTTCCAAATCATAAATAGATTAATGATCGTAGCCGCTACAATCATATTGATTGTCCAGGCTTGTTCAGAAAGTATGCCCCCGTTCCAATCTAGTTTACTTAAATATGCCGCAATGTTGGCTATTGTGGCTACAGAAATCCATCCACTATAAAAACATATAGGCCACCAAACAAAAGCTATTGTGGAAATCGGGGCGTCCCAACGTTCCATATTTGTATTAAGAATTATTTTTATCAGTGACAGTAATATCCCGAGCATGATAATTACTGAAAATCCTGTGTAATTGTACATGAAGGCAAACACCCAACAACAGTTCAATATATTGGCTAAAAAGAACCAGTACCCAGTCTGTTCTATAAAATTGCTTTTCTGGTTACTGAAGAAGGCTCTCTTTACCTGAAAAATACCATAGCCCAATAAGCCTAGAAATATAATGCCCCATATGGCAAAAGCATATCCGGCAGGGGTAAATAAGTTGTCATAACGCCTACTCATTTCACCTATAGTGGTGTCGTTAAGTGAATAGGCTTGTGAAATATAATTCACGGCAATTACCAAAACGACAGATACCAAATTAAGTATGGATAACTTTTTTTTCATCCCTATAAAATTATGGTAGATATTTTATAAAGGTATGCCCTTTAGCATATTAAATGGACTATTTTCGTTTAAACCGCCTTTTTTTCACTTCTTTTATAGGTACGGGTAATACGGCATCACCCAAAAGGGCATAGACTTCACAGCCCTCACAAGGTTCTAGGGTATAGGTGCCCGTAAATTCTCCAAAAGCAGGTACGATCATTTGGTGTTCCGTTTTGTAGAAGCAAGGTAAACGTACCGATTGCCTACCTAATCCACTTAATTTAATGGCAGGATGAATATGCCCTGAAAAATTGAAGAAACCATCGCGCTCTTCTGGATGATGTGTAAGTAGAAAAGAATCAAGTGTTAATTCCGGAATTACCTTAATATTTAGCGCTTCATATTTCAGCGGAGAAATGATATCGTGATTGCCACTTACCAATATAATTTCTTGAGATGTAGTTTGCACCCATTGCTCAAAAAGTGACCATTCTATATTTAAGGCAGAATGAAACAAATCGCCCAAAAAAAGGATGGATTTTGGTTTAAAATGTTCAACAACCGCTGTTAACGCATCAAAATTTTGCTGTACGGCTTGTTGTGGTACCGCAGCGCCATATTTTCTAAAATGGGAAACCTTGCCCAAATGCACATCACTAATTAAAAGTATGGAATGCTTTTCCCAAAATAATGCGCCAGAAAAATGCATTTCAAAAATTTGATCATGTAGGGTAATAGAATGGGTCATTACTGCAAAATTACCTATTTCTTCATCAATAAGGCTGCCATTTTCTTAATACGGTCTGCTAGCTTTTCGCTAGACAATTTTTCCCTGCTCATACGATCGGTAATCAGCGGGAAAGAAAACGGGGTAGGTTTTGCGCACTCTTTCCAAACAATTTCTTGCGTGGCAATGCGCTCTAACGATAATCGTAATCTCCCTTCTTCCAACTGGTGTTCAAAGGTTTCCGTAAAGGCTTGTTGGAAGAGTAAATTTTCTGGTTCGTAGTCCCTAAATACATCGAACAATAGTTGAGAACTGCTTTGCAAGTGCTTCATTTTAATACCTTTTTTTGGGTATCCGGTAAAGACCATACCACTTATAATGGCAACATCCCTAAATCTTCGGCGAGCCATTTCTGTGGCATTCAGACTTTTTTGCAAATCATCCAGCATAAAATCTGTAGTGAACAGGTCGTTGTCCAGCACCTGTTGTACGTCTATGGGTTGGTCAGAAAGAAGTTCAAAACCATAATCATTAAATGCCAAAGAGAATGTAATAGGGGATAGTAAACTAATACGATACCCCAGTAAACTGCCCATGGCTTCATGAACAAATCTACCCTCAAAAGGGTAGAACAGGTGGTGATATCCATCTCTGGTCTTAAAGGTTTCAATTAAAAATTCTGATGGTTTGGGTACAATGCTGTCTCGTCTTTGTCTTTCAAAAAGTGGTGCCAAAGCCCTTATTTCCTCAGATTGATTTTTTATTGGTTCACCTGAACTGTATAATTCATTTCGCAATAACTCTGACATTTGTGCGGAAAGGGTGAGTCGGCTCCCCATCCAACTAGAAATTTTGTTGGTTTTCTTATTGCTATTGCGCACCTGCACCGTCATTTCTTTTATTCGGATGAATTCTAGATTTCTGCCGGCAAATGTAAACACGTCGCCTTTGTTGAGTTTAGAAACAAAAAACTCTTCTATAGACCCTATATATCCTCCTTTCTGATATTTAACCGATAAGTTTACATCGCCAACAATAGTGCCTATTTGAAAACGATGCCGCATGGCAACACCACGGTTATTGACCTTAAATTTCCCGTCCTCCTCAATTTCTACTTTTTTGTATTCATCATAGCTTTGTAGGCTTTGACTGCCCATCACCAAAAAATTCAATAACCATTGCCACTGGTCTTCGGTCATCGTTTGGTAGCAAAAAGTTTGTTTCACCTCTTCAAAAATTTCTTTAGGGTAGAATCCGTCAGATATGGCCAAAGTGGTCAAGTATTGCAAAAGCACATCATAGCTGTTAAGGTAAGGTATACGGTCTTCTACTGTATTCAGCTTTACTGCTTTTTGCAAAGCCGATGCTTCAATAAGTTCAATGGCGTGGGTGGGTAAAAAATAAATGACACTTTCTTTACCGGGACTATGACCACTGCGACCGGCACGTTGTAAAAAACGGGCAACACCTTTGGGTCCTCCAATCTGTACTACCGTTTCTACAGGGGCAAAATCTACTCCAAGATCCAAACTTGAGGTGCAAACCACTGCTTTCAACTGTTCATTGCGAATTGCATTTTCTACCCAAACGCGAGTTTCCTTATTAATGCTGCCATGGTGCATTGCCATTTCTCCGGCATATTCTGGGTGCTTTTCCAAGATTTTTTGAAACCAAATTTCACATTGGCTACGGGTATTGGTGAAGAGTAAAGTGGTTTTGCTACTATTGATGATGGGAACAACATCTTCCAAAAGGTGTAAACCTAAATGACCACGCCATGGAAAGGTTTCCATTTTTTTGGGAATAATACTTTTAACCGTAATCTTTTTATTGAGTTTGGCTTTTATGAGTACCGAGTTTTCAATTGTTTTAGAATCAATGCCCAACAAAACATCTCGTGCCTGTTCTAGATTACCAATAGTTGCAGAGATGCCCCAAATTCTTAATTGCGAGGATATATTTTTTAAACGTGATAAGGCAAGTTCCATTTGTACGCCACGCTTGGTGCCCAATATTTCATGCCATTCATCTACTACAATTGCCGAGCAGTCTTTAAAAATTTTATCATAACCTTTTGTAGCAAGCAGTAACTGAAGACTTTCTGGAGTGGTGATCAGCAGATCGGGCATTTGCTTTTTTTGCTGCGCCCGCTCTTTGGTGGTAGTATCTCCAGAGCGAATACCCACGGTCATCTGTGTGCCCAGGTCTTGCGTAATGCGTTCTGCCGATTGCTTAATTTCTTGCGATAATGCACGTAATGGCGTTATCCAAATAGCTTTTAGCCCTTTTTTATGTTTGGTCTTGTAATCTGGATTGTTCTTTATGTAATTTAAAACAATAGGAAACCATAAAGCATAGGTTTTACCACTACCGGTTGGAGCATTTAATAGTCCGTCTTTACTCTGTAGAAAAGCTTTCCAAGTATCTTTTTGAAACTTAAAGGGTTTCCAGTTTTGTTCCTGAAACCAGTTTTCGGCTATATCGTAGAGTTCTTGTTTTTTTACCATTGCGAGTAAAGCGAAGCAATCTGTTTAATTTATTCTTGAATTTTATTTTTTGTTCCGAAACTTAAAATTATCATCTAACCAATTAATGGAAATATCACCCCATTCAGGATTCATTGAGTTTATTAACTCTCCTTTTAATATCATCTGTAGCTTCAACATAAAGAACTGTTTTATTTTTATTGGTTGTTATATAGACATATCCTTTCATTTTATTTAAGCTTGTGAAATCAACAGATGTAAATTAATTATTCGTTTTTTATTTAACAGATTCCTTCGCTTCGCTCGGAATTAATCCCTTTAATTCATCCAAGGTATTTGCTTCATGGATGTTCTTATCTTTTCTCCAGCGTAACATTCTAGGAAAACGGGTAGCAACACCACTTTTATGTCGTTTGGATAATGCTATACCCTCAAAGGCGATTTCAAATACGTGATGCGGAGTAACACTACGAACGGGTCCAAATCTTTCTAAGGTATTTTTCTTTATCCAAGCATCTAGTTTTCTAAATTCCGCATCGGTTAATCCGGAATATGCTTTTGCAAAGGTTACCAGTTCTTTTTCTCCTACTTCATTATCCTTCCAAAGGGCAAAAGTATAATCTGTAAAAAGATTACTTCGCCTACCATGACCACGCATGGCATAGGTAAGAACCGCATCTATGGTCAGTGGGTCAACTTTCCATTTCCACCAATCGCCTTTCTTACGACCTACTAAATAGGGCGAATCTTTTCTTTTTAGCATTAGTCCTTCGCTGTGCATTTCGCGAGAGCGGTCTCTTTCTTCAGCCATTTCTTCCCATGAATTAAAATACATGGTTTTAGAGAGGTGAAGGGGAACATCACTTCGGCTACGCTCAGTGACCTCGCTTCGGCTACGCTCAGTGACCTCGCTTCGGCTACGCTCAGTGACCCCACTTTGGTTTTGCTCAGTGACATTTTTAAATAGATGCTCTAAAATTTCTCTACGTTCAATAAAAGGTAATTTGCGAATATCTTCTCCTGCCCATTCAAGAATATCATATGCTTTTAAGATTACCGGAACTTTTTTTAAAAGTGCGGCGGTTACGTTTTTTCTACCAATGCGGGTTTGTAAATCGTTAAAGGTGCCGATACCACCTTTTGGAAAAGGGAGAATTTCACCATCTATAACCGTACCGTTAGGAATAACGCCTATGAATTTTTCAAATTCGGGATACTTATCCGTTACCAATTCTTCGCCACGGCTCCAAACAAATAATTCATTGTTTCTTAAGATCACTTGAGAACGAATTCCATCCCATTTATGTTCTGCAGACCATTCTTGTATATCGCCTAAGTCTGATACTTCACCTTCAATGGCATAAGCCAAATAAAAAGGATAAGGTTTTGAAAGGTAATCGCTCTCATTTTCCTCTAAAACCAATTGTTGAAAAGTGATTTTATTCGGGTCCCAGTTGCCCATTAATTTATAGGCTAGAATATCTTCATCAATTTGGGTGGCTTTTGCCAAGGCACGTGTCATTAGTTTTTGACTTACCCCAATTCTGAATCCGCCAGTAATCAGTTTTGTGAACACAAACCGTTCGTAATAGTTTAAAACACTCCAATTTTCGTAGAGATATGCTCTTTTTTCTTCGTCTGTCTTCTTTTTAAGGGCAATCATTTCTTGAAGAAAATCGGTTAAACTTTTGTCCGACGATTGGTCGGCTGCCGGAATGACCAATGCTATGGTTTCTGCAAGATCACCAACAATATGATAGCTTTCTTCAAATAACCACAGTGGAATGTTTGCCAATTCTGAAGCCCAAGTTCTTAATAGCGTTGTATTTACCGGTCTTGGTGGTCTACGATGCGATAAAATTGCTATGGTCCAAACCTTATCGGCATCATCGGCTTTAAGAAAATAGTCGGTCAATGCCTGTACCTTAATCGTAGTTTTGTTGGTGCTATCCAAGGTTTTTATAAGCTGTGCAAAATTTCTCATACAGATGCGGTAGATTTTGAAGCTAACGGAGCTTCTGTTTCTTCTTCGCTATATTGCGTAGCTTCCGTACGGGCATCATAACCTTGTTCCCGTAAATATTTCGAGAATATATCGGTATAACCATGTGTACATATAATTTTTTCGGCGCCTGTAGCTTCAATACTTTCTAAAAGACCGGACCAATCGCAATGATCGCTTAAAACAAAACCTTTGTCAATAGCCCTTCTTCGTCTTGCTCCCCTAAAGGTCATCCATCCGCTTGCGGAAGCAGTAACATAGGGTACCATTTTTCTGATCCAAGTACTACCATGTGCACTTGGTGGTGCCAATACTATATTGCCCAATAGCTGCTCTTTTTTGGTGTCTCTGGTAATTAAAGTGGTTTTAGGAAAATCTACCATCGGTCTAAGTACCTGGGTCATATTTTCAATGGCGCCATGGGTGTATATTTCTCCAATGTCGGTATCTAGGTATTTTAATAATCGTTGTGCTTTGCCTAGACTATATCCAAAAAGTATGGATGTTTTACCTTCAGCTCTATTTTCTGCCCACCAATTATTGATGTTTTCTAGAATTTCTTCTTGGGGTGTCCATTTAAATGCAGGTAGTCCAAAGGTACATTCTGTGATAAAGGTGTTACATTTTATAGGTTCATACGGTGTGGAGATGCCGTCATTTTCAGTTTTATAATCTCCTGTAAAAACCCATACTTCATCTTTATGTTCTACCCTAATTTGTGACGAGCCAATAATATGCCCGGCTGGGTGAAGACTAAACTTTACATTGTTGACCGTGAAGATTTCTCCCCATTCTTTTCCGGTAACATTTATTTCACCTAAACGATGTTGAATTATTGGTACGTTGCGGTGGTGCGTTATATATTTCTTATGACCATATCTACTATGGTCTGCATGCCCATGAGAGATTATGGCGTGGCCTACCGGTTTCCACGGATCTATGTATACATTGGCTTTTTCGCAATAAATACCATTGTTGGTAAATTGTAGTAAGGGAGTTTTCATAGCTTTGTCAAGTTACAAATTTTGTATTTTAACAAAGTTGATGTCAAAGTAAACTATGACCTCTAAAAAAATTATATTTGCTCAATAATTAAAAAATAAGATATGTCTTTTGCAGATTTATATACTAGCGGTGAGCACAGAAGAAATTTGGCCCACTTTGCAGCTTTGGCAACTTTAGCGTCAGTAGACGGTGAAATTAGTACAGAGGAAAGAAAAATGCTAGATCGTTTTGCTACGAAACTAGATATCACCAAATCTGAGTATGAGGAGGTTTTTAAGAAAGAAAATAAATATCCAATAGATTCAACGCCAGATTCCGAAAAAAGATTGGAGCGTTTATATGACCTATTTAGAATTGTTTATTCTGATCATGAAATTGATGACGAAGAAAGAATTTTAATTAAAAAGTATGCTATTGGTCTTGGTTTTACCGGTGATAAAGCAGATAAGGTTATTGAGCGTTCAGTAGCTATTTTTGGAGGAAAATTCGATTTTGAAGATTACTTGTATTTATTAAAGAAATAATTTTTAGCCTTGAAGAAAGGGTAAAGAAAAAGGGAGCTTTTAGCTCCCTTTTTTATTAATGATATTTATCTAAAAATTCTTGAAGTTTTATGACCATGTTCTTACTTCCGCAGAAGAAAGGAACCCTTTGGTGCAGTTCTGTTGGTTGTATGTCCATAATTCGATTTTTGCCGCCAATTGCAAGTCCGTTCGCTTGTTCGGCTAAAAATGCCATAGGATTACATTCATACAATAACCTTAATTTACCGCTTTCTGTAACACTACTTTTAGGGTACATGTAAATGCCACCTTTGATCATGTTTCTATGAAAATCTGAAACCAAGGATCCAATATATCTTGAGGTATAGGGTCTATCCTCCTCTTCCATTTGGCAGTACTTGATATAATCTTTTACGCCTTGGTGAAAATGCACATAATTACCTTCGTTTACGGAGTAAATTCTACCATCTTCAGGGAATTGCATATTTGGGTGCGATAGGTAAAAAGTACCCAATGCAGGGTTTAGGGTAAAACCGTTTACACCATCACCTGTGGTATATACCAACATAGTAGAGGTGCCGTAAACTACGTAACCGGCGGCAACTTGTTTGTGACCAGGCTGTAAAAAATCTTCCATAGTAACAGGTGTTCCAATAGGGGTAACCCGTCTGTAAATAGAAAAAATGGTACCCACAGAAACATTTACATCGATGTTAGACGAGCCGTCTAAAGGGTCGATCAGTACTACATATTTGTTCTGGTGGTTATCATCGTTACTGTTGATGCTGATAAAACTATCTTCCTCTTCCGAGGCGATACCACATACAATTTCCCGGTTTTTTAATGTTTGAATAAATTTATCGTTCGCGAAAAGATCTAGTTTTTGTTGGTCTTCACCTTGAATGTTGGTTTCGCCTACGCCACCTAGAATATCAATTAGTCCTGCTTTGCTTACCTCATGGTTTACAACTTTGGCCGCTAATCTAATGGCATTAATAAGTTTTGATAATTCGCCCGAAGAGTACTGAAATGAATCTTGATTTTCAATAATAAACTCCCCTAGGGTCTGATTTCTTTTTGGAGACATTCTTTAGTTTATGGTTATATACAAATATCGTGTATTTTGTTAAACGTTTCATTTTCATTTTAATTACATTTTTTAAATTTATAACTTTGTGTTTTATTTGTAACAATTATGGAGTATACAATTAGAGTTGCCCAAGCAGGGGACATGGAACAAGTGCATCAATTAATTCAAGAATTGGCCACTTTTGAGAAGGAAGAACACGCCGTTGAGGTTAGTGTACAAGATTTAAAGGAAGATGGTTTTGGTAAACAGAAATTGTTTCACTGTTTTGTTGCAGAAAAGAATCAAAAAATTGTAGGTATGGCATTGGTATACCCAAGATATTCTACGTGGAAAGGACCGGTTATTCATTTAGAAGACCTGATCGTCACCAAAGAAATGCGCGGTACAGGATTGGGTACGGCGCTTTTAGATGAAGTGGTGAAGTATGGTGATGAATTAGGGGTAAGAAGAATTTGCTGGGAAGTACTGGATTGGAACGAACCTGCCATAGGTTTTTATGAAAGTAAAGGAGCCAATGTAATGAGAGATTGGGATGTAGTTCAATTAGATCAAAAAGGTATTAAAGCATATTTAAATGCCATTGCATAAGAATTAAGGAAAAAGAAAATAAATAGATTAGATATAGATTGAATATGAGGGTTTTTAAATTTGGAGGAGCATCTGTAAAAGATGCAAATGCGGTTAAAAATGTAGTTAAGGTTCTAAGGGAAGTAGGGTATGATAATACGTTACTGGTAGTTTCGGCAATGGGGAAAACCACCAATGCCATGGAAGATATAATTAATGCCTATTTTAATGATAAACAAGAAATACCAGCTAAGGTTTCTGAGTTGGTCGATTATCATCATGCTATAGTGTCAGAATTATTTCCAAATGCTTCACATACCATTTATAAAGAAATAAAAGTATTGATCGATGAAATAAACGGCTTTTTGGTTTGGAACAAATCTCCTAATTATAATTTTGTTTATGATCAAATTGTAGGTTACGGTGAGCTGTTATCTACAACAATAATTAGTGCGTATTTAAAAGAAATTGGCATTGCAAACCAATGGTTAGATGTAAGAAACTATATTAAGACTGACAGTAGTTATAGAGATACCACTGTAGATTGGGAACGTACGCAAAAGAACGTTACCAATATTGATAAAAAGGTTCTTAACATAACCCAAGGATTTTTAGGCAGTGATGACAATAACTTTACAACAACCTTGGGACGTGAAGGTTCTGATTATACGGCAGCTATTTTGGCCTATTGCCTAAATGCGGATTCCGTAACCATTTGGAAAGATGTTCCAGGCGTTTTAAATGCGGATCCTAGATATTTTGAAGAAACACAATTACTTAACAATATCTCGTATAGAGAGGCTATTGAACTTGCTTTTTATGGGGCATCCGTTATTCACCCTAAAACATTGCAGCCTCTACAGCGCAAGGAAATTCCTTTGCACGTAAAATCTTTTGTCAACCCAAAGGATAAAGGTACTACGGTAGGTAAGGGTGTTGGTATAGAACCAAAAGTACCTTGCTTTATAGTGAAGAAGAATCAGGTACTAATGAAATTATCCTCATTGGATTTTTCATTTATCGTAGAAGACAGTATTAGTGAGCTTTTTAAATTATTCCATCAGCATAAAATTAAGGTAGATTTAATTCAGAATTCCGCTATTAGCTTTTCTGTTTGTATCGACAATAAATTTGGAGGATTGGCTGCGTTATTACAACAGTTAAAAAGTAAGTTTAAAGTGGTACACCACGAGAATGTTTCTTTATATACCATAAGGCATTTTGACAATAAGGCTTTAGAGACCTTGCAAAACGGACATGAGTTGTTATTGGAGCAGCGCGGTACGGAAACCGTTCAATTGGTAGTGAAGTAATACAGTCACTATTTCACTAATTTATTATTGGTAGCTACTTTGGCTATTTGCCTATATTTACATTTTAAAATGAGGATGAATATATGGGTTTAGTCACCGCAAAAGAAATAGCCAAAGCCATTAACCTCTCCAAATATGGGGTATTGGGAACCTTTGTTGGTTGGGTGTTAATGAAGGTTACACGTATATCGGCTATCAATAGATTTTATGATTCTATTGCCCATTTAGAGGGGGAAAGTTACGCCAATGCCATTTTAGAGCATTTTGATATTGACTATGAAATTCCTGAGGAAGATTTCAAACGTCTGCCTAAAGAAGGACCATACGTTACTATCAGTAATCATCCTTTGGGGGCAATAGACGGTATTCTGTTATTCAAGCTAATGTTGCGTCAACGCCCCGATTATAAAATAATGGCGAATTTTCTTTTAGAGAGAATGGTGCCCTTAAAACCTTATATATTACCGGTAAATCCTTTTAATGACCATAAAGATGCTAGAAGCAATTTAGCCGGATTCAAGAAAACCTTAGAACATTTAAAGAATGGTCATGTACTGGGTGTATTTCCTGCGGGCGAAGTATCTACGTATAGAGACGGTAAGCTAATTGTTGATAAGCCTTGGGAAGAAGCGGTCATTAAACTGATCAGAAAGGCAAATGTACCCGTAGTACCCATATATTTTCATGCTAAAAACAGCTCTTTGTTCTATAGAATCTCTAAGTTGGGCGATTCTTTAAGAACTGCCATGATACCTTCACAGGTTTTTTCTCAAAGCAATAGACCGATCAAAGTTAGAATTGGTCAACCTATTTCACTTACCACCCAGCAAGAACAGCAAAGTATAGAAGAGTATACTGATCTTCTGCGCCGTAAAACATACATGCTCTCTAACGCCTATGAGAAAGAGCGTTTAATTGATCAAATACCTACTTCACTTAAACTGCCAAAGCAACCAAAGAAAATTGCGGATGCGGTTCGTAAAGAGGTTATGGAGGGTGAAATTGAGAAGCTAAGGGAGAAGGATTGTAGGCTACTGCAGAGTAAGAACTATGAGGTTTTTTTAGCCAAAGAAAAGGATATGCCGTTTATCTTAAAAGAAATTGGTAGACAGCGAGAGGTAACGTTTAGGGCTATTGGAGAAGGTACCAATAAGGCAATAGATCTTGATGATTTTGATACCTATTATCACCACCTTTTTCTTTGGGACGATGATGCTAAATGTATTGTTGGAGCTTATAGAATGGGTATGGGGTCAGAGATATTTCCTGCTCATGGTATAGATGGGTTTTACGTACAAGATTTATTTAGGGTAGAGCCAGAACTTTATGATATGATGAAGCATTCCATAGAAATGGGCCGTGCGTATATCACTAAGGAATACCAGCAAAAACCAATGCCTTTATTTTTGTTATGGAAAGGTATTGTGCATACTACTTTGCGTTTTCCAGAGCATAAGTATTTAATAGGAGGGGTAAGTATAAGTAACCAGTTCTCTAATTTTTCTAAGTCTTTGATGATCGAGTTCATGAAGTCCAATTACTGGGATCCCTATGTGGCACAATACATTAGACCTAAAAAGGAGTTTAAGGTGAAACTAAAGGATGCCGATAAAGAATTTGTTTTTGATGAAACCCAGGCCGACTTAAATAAGTTTGATCGCTTGATTGATGAAGTAGAACCTGGTAATTTACGCTTACCGGTTTTAATTAAAAAATACATTAAGCAAAATGCAAAAGTGGTGGCTTTTAATGTTGATCCACTTTTTAATAATTCTGTAGACGGATTAATGTATATTAAAATAGCAGATCTGCCGGAAAGCACGGTTAAACCTGTTATGGAAGAATTTCAAGCTGAATTGGAGCGACGATTACTTGAAGGTCAAAATACTGATAACGAAGTATAATTTAATCTATACCAACAATTTTGCTACGCCTTTCAAAAAGCACGTTATCTACCCATTTGCCATGTAATTTTCCTATACGCTCGCGTTTACCTATCATTCTAAAACCTGTTGCTTCATGAACTTTTATGCTTCCATAATTTGTAGGGAATACGCCAGATTGTAATGTCCAGATGCCTTCTTTTTCACTTGCGATTATGACGTGTTCCAGTAACAATTTTCCAAGACCTTTACCTCTATTGTTACCAGCAATGTAAACGCTAATTTCTGCTACACCACCATAGACACATCTATTGGAAACGGGAGAGAGGGCAACCCAACCTAATATTTCACCATTGCTTTCAGCAACAAAGCGACAGTTTTTCATGTGGGCGGCGTCCCATGCTTCATAGGTTGGTGCACATGTTTCAAAAGTGGCAATGCCGGTTGAAATACCTTCTACATATATTTCTGATACAGCATTCCAATCAGTAGCCAACATTGCTCTTATGGTTATATTATTCATACTTTATTAGCTTTAATGGAATTCAATGATTTTAAGATTCATTAGCAGCAATTACTTTTAGTAGTATTAAAAAATGAATTCAACAAGTCTTGTATTGCTGTCCATTTTTGGAGATTTATACAGTAACAAACTTTTTTGCCTTCAATTTCACCTCTAATTATATCAATACTCTTCAATTCTTTTAGATGCTGCGATATTGTTGGTTGTGCCAAACCTATTTCATCAACAATATCATTGCAAATACAAGCATCTTGCCGACTTATGTATTGTAGTATGGCAATGCGAGCGGGATTAGAAAGTACTTTAAAAATAATAGCTAGGTCATTTTGCTCTGCATTGAATATTTGTGTTTTCGTTAATCCCATAAGATATTTGTATATAGCAATATTACGATATTAATAAAATTAAAAAAAAGCCAGATAGATCATATCTGGCTCAAGTTTTTTAGAACCAAGGTTTTTTACCTACTTGGTACGTGTTATAAAATTCTTCGTCTGATTTTGTTAGGTAGATGATACCTTCTATAAGTCCTATAACGTAAGGAATCCACACTAATAGTAGACCTATACCAAGACAGGACGTTGCGTAAGCTAATATTGTTACTCCTAAAAGAATAAAACCTTCTTTTTGGTATCCCAATATGAATTTATGAACTCCTAAGGAACCTAATATAATTGCTAAAATTCCTACTAAAACTTTTTTGTTTTCTCCTCCTGCTCCACTAAAAGCTTCTTTGGCTCCAGCAGTAAATTCATCGGCAGTTTTCTTGGCATTCTCACTAAATTCTTTAGCTGATTCTTTTGCATCTTCAGAAAATTCTTTGGCCGATTCTTTTGCGTTATCAAAAGCATCTTCAGCCTTATCTCCGAAATTTTTATTCTCGTCTGACATTTTAATTGTTGTTTGGTGGTTAATAAGTGTTAAATGTAGCAATTATTTTAACATCATAAAAATGCTTTATCAACTGGTTCCCAAAGTTCTATCTTGTTTCCATCAGGGTCTAAAATCCATCCAAATTTTCCATATTCAAATTCTTCGATCTCACCAATTACCGTGACTCCTTCTTCTTTTAAAACTTTCAAAAGTTCTACAAGATTCTCAACCCTAAAATTCATCATAAAACTAGATTTGCTAGGGTTAAAATAGGTAGTGTCGTTATTCATAGGGCTCCATTGTGTAGAACAGTCGTTTCCTTCTTTGTCTTTCCACCAAAAAGTACAGCCATATTGATCGGTATTTAAACCTAAGTGTTTGTTGTACCAATTTTTTGAATGATCGGGATCTTCGGTCTTAAAGAAAAAGCCACCTAGTCCCGTAACTCTTTTTTTCATATCTATTTATCTTTTAATAGTATTTTCGTACAGATCGATCCAATTCTTTACGGTCATTTTAGTACACAGTTCTTCTATTAAGGAATACGGGATGTCATCCATACTTTTAAATCGTATACAGCTTTTGCCCATATCCAATTTACGTTTGCAATATTTGGGGTATTCGTCCTTAAACCAACTCATTAATGTGTTGTCTGCATAAATGCCTGAGTGGTACAGTGCAATATAATTTTTTTGCGATGCCAAATTAATGAAAGGTAAAGGTAGCTCTGGTTGAACATGATAACCTGCCGGATAAAGCGAATGTGGCACAACATAGCCCAGCATACCATAACTCAATTGCTCTGTAAAGCCCTTAGGTAAATTTTTAAGTAAAATTGCCCTTAACTTTTCAATTACCTCTTTACGTTCTTGTGGTAATTGAGCAATATATTCGTCTGGTGTGTTAGCTTTGTACTTCATTGTAGCTTTCGAATTTTGCCTTTATTTTATCAACTACGGTTTGAGCCAATTTTATTTTGCTTTCTACCGTCCAACCGGCTACATGTGGCGATAGCATTACTTGGTCAGATGCAATTAAATACTGAAATGCCTCAGGAAGATTATCATCTGTGAACATGTTTTCAAAAGAAGCTTTTTCATATTCCAATACATCTAAACCTGCCCCTAAAACTTTACCGGATTTTAAGGCATCAACTAAATCTTTGGTTTTTATACATTTTCCCCTGGCAGTATTAATAATCCAAATAGGTTTTTTGAACTTATCTAGATATTCTGCATCTACCATGCCTATGGTTAACTCTGTTTGGGGTACATGGAGGCTTATGACATCCACTCTGCTTTGAAATTCCATAATACCAACTTGGCGTGCGTTGTCATCTTCAACGCCGCCTTTAATATCGTAGCAGATCACTTCTTCCACATCAAAACCTTTTAGTTTTTTAGCAAAGGCCTTGCCCATGTTGCCATAACCGATAACACCAACTACTTTTCCTTCTAGTTCAATTCCGCGATTGCCTTCTCGGTCCCATTTGCCATTTCTAACTTCCTTGTCGGCAGTATTTAATTTGTTAAATAACGATAAAAGCATACCCAAGGCATGTTCGCCTACGGCATTGCGATTGCCTTCAGGTGCAGCTGCTAGGAAAATACCCAATGATTTTGCATATTTGGTATCAATGTTCTCAAGTCCGGCTCCTAATCTGCCAATGAACTTTAGATTTTTTGCTTTATCAAGAAATTGTTTGTCTATCGTAAACCTACTTCTAATGATCAGACCATCATAATCGGCTATTTTTGCTTCTATCTGTTCTTTTGAAGAAGTATAATCTTCATCGTTCGTAAAACCTAGTTCAGCAAACTGTTCAATTATTAATGGGTGGTTTATATCTATGTGTAATACTTTCATTTATGTTCAATTATATTTTGGGGTATTCTGTCTTTGTTTTTTCGTCTATTACATTACCAGTATGTGCTATGCCTTGTTTTTCAAATAACATAATATGCACTTCCTCATTGTCTTTGGTTAAAGGGCAATGTTCTACACCTTTGGGTACAATAATTAATTCGCCTTGTCTTACCACTTCCGTACGGTCTCTAAATTGCATATATAGCGTACCTTTTGTCACTTGAAATAGTTCATCTTCATTGTCATGTGAATGCCATACAAATTCACCTTTAAGCTTAGCCAATAATACCTGCATATTATCCACGACACCAATTTTGTGTGGATGCCAATACCCATCTACAAGTTTATGTTTTTCTTTAAGATTAATGCTTTTCATAGGGTTGTTTGCCTTATCCTTTTTGAAGGGTATGGCAAAGAATGATTTAATTAAGGTAAAATTGAATACAGTAAGATACGTAAAGCCTTAGTATTCTAAAAAAGATAGTGGGTTAATTATATGCCCAAAATCAATTTTGCGATAGAGAAGTAAATTAATATACCAAAAATGTCATTACTGGTCGTAATAAAAGGTCCTGTTGCAATGGCGGGGTCAATACCTCTTTTGTCTAAAAACAATGGCACAAATGTGCCTATGAAACCGGCTACTACAATAACCGCGATCAGTGATATGGAAATTGCCAATGAGGTGGGAAAATCCCCTTTCCAAATCCAAGTAAAAATAAGCAGTAAGCAAGACAGGATAAACCCGTTCAATAATGCCAATAACATTTCTTTTATCAATCTATTACTGATGCTTCCTTTAATGTCGTCATTGGCCAGACCTTGTACTATAATAGCACTAGATTGTACACCAACATTACCTGCCATTGCCGCTATTAATGGTGTAAATAGAAAAAGTACGGTATACTCACGAAACATTTCTTCAAAACCGCCCATAATTACTGCGGCTGCTGCACCACCAAAAAGCCCTAAGATCAGCCATGGTAAACGAGCTCTAGTTAAATCCCAAATACTATCGTCTGCCTCAACATCTTGTGAAATACCCGCGGCCATTTGGTAATCTCGTTCCGCTTCTTCTTTAATGACATCTACAATATCATCAATTGTAATACGCCCCACCAACCTGCCAATTTCGTCAACCACAGGTATGGCTTCAAGGTCATATTTGCTCATGATCCTGGCAACTTCCTCTGGATCTTCATTAACGTTGACCGAATCTACATTTTTTATAAAAACATCCTTTATGTGGGTTTTGGTAGATGTGGTCAATAAGTCTTTTAAGGATAAACGACCTTTTAGTTTATCCTCATCATCTACTACGTAGATAGAATGTACGCGGGTAACGTTCTCCGCTTGTGTGCGCATTTCTTTTACGCATGTAAGCACGTTCCAGTTTTCGTTCACCTTTACAAGCTCTTTTGCCATGAGTCCCCCTGCGGAATCTTCGGCATATCTTAAAAGGTCAACAATATCTTTGGCATGTTCCCTATCTTCAATTTTAGAGATAACATCCTGTATTTGTTCTTTTGGTAATTCACCAATAATATCAGCAGCATCATCTGTGTCAAGTTCTTCTAGCTCGCCTGCAATTTCCTTCGTTGATAAATTACTAAGAATAGCTTCACGGACATCTTCATCTAGTTCTGTAAGAACATCCGATGTTTTATCGCTGTCCAATAATTTGATCAAATAAGTTGCCTGCTCCTTATCCAGTTCATTAATGATCTCCGCAACATCTGCATAATGCACGGTCCCCAACATAGCATTTAGTTCAGCGTCATTATTTTGTTCAATGAGCTGTTCTATTTCTGAAACTAATTCGTCTGTAAGTTTAAAGGGTGTCATCTGCTATTTTCTTCGTCAATGCAATAAAATCTTCGACCGATAATTGTTCTGGTCTAAGGTCAAATATAGTGTCTTCTCTTAGATTATCTGATAAAGTGAATGTTTTTAAACTGTTACGTAATGTCTTTCTTCTTTGGTTAAAAGCTGTTTTTACTACCCTATAAAGTAGTTGTTCGTCACAAGTGAGTTTAAAATTCTCTTTTCGGGTTAATCTTAAAACGCCCGATTGCACTTTTGGTGGGGGGTCAAAGACATCGGCTTCAACGGTAAATAAATATTCGGCATCATAAAATGCTTGTGACAATACGGAAAGAATACCATAGGCCTTGCTACCTTCTGACGAACATATACGTTGTGCTACCTCTTTTTGAAACATACCCGAAAATTCTGGAATTTGATCTCGTAGCTCTAACATTTTAAAAACTATTTGGGTTGAGATGTTATAGGGGAAGTTACCCGTAATGCCAAACTGCTCATTGCCAAATAAGGTGGAGATATCAAAATTTAAAAAATCCGCTTCAATAACCTTAAAAGAACCTTCGCCTTGAAATGCCTTTGGATGCTCTAGTGGAAAAGTTTCGTTCAAGTAGGTGATAGACTCGGTATCTAAGTCCATGGCCACTAAATTACTGTTGCGTAATAGTAGGTACTTTGTTAATACCCCCGTACCTGGACCAATTTCAATTACATTTTTATAGTCTTTCTGTAATAACGTATCTGCTATTTGTTTGGCAATATTTTCATCTTTTAGAAAATGCTGGCCAAGGTGTTTTTTTGCTTTTACGGGACCTTTTTCTTGATGCTTTTTTTGAGCATATTTATCTCCTTTGTATTTCTTTTTCTTTGTTCCCATAAATCTATTTTAAAAGCTTAAAATTTTGCAATATAAGCCCACGCTTTTTTACCGGAAGCCAATTGAATTTCAATTCTTTCATATGCTTCGCCCTCGTATACATCGGCTTTTTGCAATTCTTGATGAGACAGGGTGTACACTTGGCCTTTAATGGAATCTTCCGCTTTTCCTGTATGTTGCAAAGTAGGGTAGAGGTCTGCTATTTTTTGGTCGGATATTATATATGACGGTAATTCATCTTCAAATCCGTTCAAAGGTCTTGCAAAAACTCCTAATTGAACTTCTCTTTCTTGTAAAGTGCCATACGTAAACAAAAAGTGTGTTGCAGTAGCGCGTTGTACAAAATATTCATCTACAACTTCTAATTCTGTTTTGAAAGAAACCAACTGACCGGCAAATTTTTTCTGGATACTTTCTATGAGTGCCGGGGCATCTTCTTCATAGTAACGATCTAATGTTGCCTTATCGGGCACCGTATATTGCACGGAATACGTATAGCCTCCCATATCTTCTTCTACTAGAACCTTGGTGAATTTTGCGCTCAAAAATTTACCGGTAGATAGTACTTGTGGTATATGGGTCTCTTTCATCCATTGCAGCCAAGAGTCATGTGCTGTTTCCTCTATATTGGTGGTAACGTTATATATGTACATGTATTATTGTTCAGATTGAATTGCAAAGTTAGTTCAACTAGACCTGACTATGAATTAGATATCCCTTGAATTTAATTAATGGAATCTCCCCTTAAAATTCTGAAGTTCTTGCGGGCTTCTGGGAAGTAGTAACTATCTTGATAGTTGTAAATGATTTTTTCATATTGCTCTTTTGCTTTTATGGGGTCATTGAACACTGTTCTGTAAAGTTCTCCCAAAGCATAATAAGCATCATCTGCAAGAATACCATTACCATAGAACGTGATGATTTTTTGGTAATTTAATTGCGCATCATCGTATTTCTTAAGTTTCTCGTATAATAGGGCTTGCTTTAATAAAGCCTCGTCCTCAATTTTTTCTCCCTTATGATTTTCTAGAATGTCACCCAAGGCATTGATCGCCTCATCGTTTTTATTTTGGTAGGCTAAAAAATCTGCTCGTGCATATTTTTTCAATGCTGTTTGAGTAGAGTCTTCTAATGAATTATCAGATATCAAGAGGCTCAGCTGCATGGCATCATTTGCTATAAGCTGTGAGGTAGAGCTTCTTAAAACTTTTAGTTGGGTTAAGGCCCAATCAAAATCTCCCTTGTAAAAGCTGGTCTGCGCAACTTTAAACCGTGCATTCTGACCTAAAACGTCGTTTTTAAGTTTTTGCTGAATCTGTGAAAAATAGATGAGTGCTTCATTGAATTTTTTGTTGAACACTAAAATATCTCCTAGTGCCAATTTTAAATAGGCAGTGCCTCTATCGCTCATGGGCAGTTCAAGGCTGTTTTTCAATAATTTTTCGGCAGGTGCCGGGTCGTTCTTTTTAAAAGTCAGAAAATTGGCATAGGCTACCTGAAGCTGAAGGGTTTGTGATCTGTACCCATAAATATCCACAAGTTCCTCATATTTTTTTTGAATAGCGTCTAACGTACTGTCCGTTGCGCCTACCAATTCAATATCAATTAGATTTAATTCTGCATCTAGTTGAACTATTTTATCACTGGTGTTTTCAATGATATAGCTGTAAATATCTTTAGCAATTTCATATTCTTCATTCTCCAGAGCGCTTTGTCCTAAATTTTCTAAACGACTGGTAGAACTGCCATTCATACGCTTAAAAATGGCTTTTTCTTGCCTAAATGCACTACCGTATTGATTTTGTTTTTCAAATAACCAACTCAATAACTCGTTCCATAAAATATCAGGATTCTTTTGAGCGCGTTCCAATAACACTTTTTTTAGCAAAATGTTATTTTGGTTTTCCGGTTCTTCCGATACAAAATCGTCTATGCTTCTTAGAATATTGCTTTTGGAAGTTTTACCATCAATAACAAGATTTAAATACGAGTTATACATGGCCTCAACGTTGCCCTGTTCCCCATAAATTCTTGCCAATTGAAAATTGAAGTTTAAAGCGGGATTTAACTCCATTGATTTTTGAAAAGCCTTTATGGCCATATCCAAAAGGTTGTATTTCTGAAATTGAAGTCCCAAGGCATATCCGTAATTGGGATTTTTATCTATAATGGCCAAAGCTTTGTCGTAATTCTTTTGCGCCAAGTCTTGCTGCTCTTGTAGCGCATAGTTGTAACCAAGGTCAATTAAAAGGGTAGGGTAAGGATTGCGGTCATTTAACCGTGCATTCAAAAAAGATTCTGCTTTTTGGTATGCTTCCAACTGTTGGTAGCAAGCAACTAAGTCTTGCACATACTCTGTTCTTCGGGGATTTTTTTCTACCAATTTTTCGTAGAATACTACAGCTTTTTCAAAATCACCATCTGCAAAATATTGTTTGGCCAAAAAATCATCTTGGGCAAAACAAAATGTTGTAAAGGTTATGTATGTAATTAGAAAAAGGATAAACCGCATACTCAAAGATACATAGAATGCTGTAAGTTGTTACAAAGCATATATTATCACAGCATATTTTATGAAATGGTTCCGGTACCCTTATGAGACCCGTCGCAATTGGGCATTCTTTTTGAAAGTCCGCAAACACAATCATTAAGACCTTTTCCGCTTAAAATTCTATTGGTGTATTTATTGATTCGGGCTAACCTGGTCGAAGATTGTTTGGCTTTTGAAAAATGTAATAAATATCCTTTTTGCCTACCAGGGGTCAATTTTTCAAATGCGTTTTTAAAAGTGGGATTTTCCTTAAAAATTATTTTCAATTCTTCAGGGACTTCATAGTCACTAACTTTTTTCGTGGGTATTATTAGATTTGATTTTTCAATTTCTACGGCTTCAAAAATGTAATCTTTGATCACCTTTTTCATTTTTAAAATATCTTCTGTATTCTTGAACCTTATTTGCCTGCCCGCTTGTACGTTTTCTGTCTGTTGTATTAAAATAGAATGCGGGTCTCTAAGCAGGGCACCTTTGTAAAATAGAAGAGCGCAGTATTGTTTGAAACCGTGAATTAAAACAATGTTCTTTCCATTTTTGGTGTAGCAAGGATGTTTCCATTTGAAATCTTCTTTAACATCGCATTCCAGGATTATTTCTCGGAGCAATGAAAGCTCATTCTTCCATACTACTTGTTCGTTCAGAAAATCATCCACTTTTAGGTTCATACTTTTTCAATATTGTTTTAAGCCATAGTGATATGAGCTAGTGTGAAACGACTTTAAGGCCTATTATAGATCCGATCAATGTAGTTAAAAATAGTATTCGTAAAAAAGTAGCGGGTTCTTTAAAAACAAATATGCCCACTAAAACCGTACCTACGGCTCCAATGCCTGTCCAAACCGCATATGCAGTGCCAATGGGAAGAGTTTGCGTTGCTTTTACCAAGAGTATCATACTTATAGCTAAGGCTATTAAAAAACCGATATACCATAAATACATTTCATTACCGGTAGATTCTTTTGCTTTACCTAAACAAAAAGCGAATGCTACTTCAAATATGCCAGCGATAATTAATAATATCCAATTCATAAGTAACAATTTTTGAATATAAAGGTCGAAGAATTAATTGGTATCAAAAAAAACGTCATGAAATTTATAAGTTTCATGACGTTTTAATGATTGCTGTAACAAGTTAAATCAACCAATATTTAAAAGTTGGCTTTTGAGGATTTAATCAATCATATCAAACCCACAATATGGTACTAATACTTCAGGTATTTTAATGCCATTTGGAGTTTGGTAGTTTTCTAAAATACCAGCTAATACACGTGGTAATGCTAATGAGCTGCCATTTAAGGTATGTGCCAATTGGTTTTTACCGTTCTCGTCTTTAAAGCGTAATTTTAATCTATTGGCTTGGTAGGTTTCAAAGTTCGATACAGAGCTAATCTCAAGCCATCTATCTTGCGCAGTTGAGAAAACTTCAAAATCAAAAGTAAGCGCAGCGGTAAATCCTAAATCACCACCACAAAGTCTTAGTATACGGTAGGGTAATTTTAATTCACGTAGAATATTTTTCACATGCTCAACCATGCCGTCTAAAGCTTCATAGGATTTTGTAGGGTGTTCTACACGAACAATTTCAACTTTGTCAAATTGATGTAAACGGTTTAGTCCACGTACGTGTGCACCATAACTACCTGCTTCTCTTCTAAAACATGGCGTGTAACCTGTATAAGTTATTGGGAAATCGCTTTCGTTTACAATAATATCTCTAAAAATATTGGTTACAGGAACCTCTGCCGTTGGTATCAAATAAAGGTCGTCTGCGGTTACATGGTACATTTGCCCTTCTTTGTCCGGTAATTGCCCAGTACCATAGCCAGATAGTTCGTTTACCAAGTGTGGTACTTGAATTTCAGTATAGCCCGCTTCAGTATTTTTATCTAAAAAATAAGCTATTAGTGCACGTTGTAACCTTGCACCTTTGCCTTTGTATACAGGGAATCCCGCTCCGGCAATTTTAACGCCCAATTCAAAATCTATGATATCATATTTTTTGGCAAGCTCCCAGTGTGGCAAGGAAGCTTCATCCAACTTTGGCACTTCGCCTTCACTGAATACTTCTTCATTATCCTCTTCAGAAGAACCTTTTATTACCGAGGTATGCGGAGTATTAGGTAATTGATATAATAATGATTTTAACTCTTCTTCAGCTGCACTTAAGTCGTCGCCTAATTGTTTAGACTCCTCTTTAAGTTTTACGGTCTGTTCTTTCAACAGATTTGCCTCTTGAACTTTACCTGTCTTGTACAATACGCCGATCTCTTTAGAAATCTTGTTAGATTCAGCTAAAACGTTATCTAAACTAGTTTGTGAAGCACGTCTTTTTTCATCTAATCTAAGCACATTGTCCACTAATGGTTGTGCATCAATATTTCTTTTTTCAAGAGCTAGGATAACTTCTTCTTTGTTATCTCTAATGGTCTGTATTTGTAACATTGTAGAATTGTATTTGGCTGCAAATTTACTTAATCTAATATTTTAAGTAGCTACTTTTTAAGACTAAACATCAATTATCTATTTTTCTGATTTGATGTAAGGGGATGGAAGAATCCAGCTATGGTGTTTTGATCTGTACCATGCCTCGGCCGCCAAGTCGGTCTTTGAATCTA
This sequence comes from Maribacter sp. HS, assembly GCF_048059195.1. Lineage (NCBI taxonomy): Bacteria > Pseudomonadati > Bacteroidota > Flavobacteriia > Flavobacteriales > Flavobacteriaceae > Maribacter > Maribacter sp. HS. The sequence goes on along the minus strand of NZ_JAYLVV010000002.1, from coordinate 915,058 downwards.
TAAAGGGCTCGTACGGCTTACGGTTTATGCTAATTTTTGAATTTTCTAAGTATACGGAAACGTCCCTATTTTCCTCTTTGAATTCCTTTTTAAGATATTGGGCAAACTGCCAGGCAAAATCTGGGTAAGCAAATATCTTTCGCTCTTGACTACGAGATACGTAATCTTTGGGGTTGATTATAAAAACCTCTTCGGTATTCTTGTCCACTACCTTGTACCTTCCTTTACCCTGTCTACTGCGTAACATCATACGCCAGCTCATTCTGTGTCCTTCTTCGGTCCATAACACATCATCTTCAAAAGTATAATGTCTAACGGGTAATAACAGTTGTGTTAAAAAGTATACTGCAGCTACAATCAATAAGCTGTTTTTATAATTTGGGATGATGACTTTTGATGTGGTCAACGGAATTTTAGATTTAAAGAAAATTTTGCGGATGGTTTCTGGCTCAAAAAAGAAAACACTGAAGGCTATGGATAAATAAGGGAAAATACCAATTTGAAATATGATCGAATTGAATAGGTGAAAGAACAATGAAAGAAAGAAAGCCGCTTTTCTGGTCGGTTTCCAAAGTAATGCCGGTACAATGAGTAAATCAAACAAAATACCAACAGATCCTATAACAGTATGTATCCAAGGTTCCTGTAAAATATCGCCAACAAGCCAATAATTCCTCTTCGAATGCATTAAAACGGCTATGGTACTGAAGTCTAGCCAATCTCCATATATTTTAGCAATTGATGCGTATGTGTAAACAATGAAAAGTTGTAGTACCACGATCCATTTTATGTATGCATACATTGCATTGCTTTCTATTTTGGGGTTAAGCTTAACGTCTATTGAACGGCTTTTTTCGGCAGGAAAAAAGCACATGATCAACGAAATTAAAATAAGAAGATAGTAATGATTGTTATAGGCGGTCTTTTGCATTAAATAAGTAGCCGTCCACATGGTTGTAAACGTTATCATACTTGCCCGGTACTTAAAACCTAATGCAATGCATATGCCCATTAGACCCATTATACCAAAGTAGAAATACATTCCGTTGCCTGGTAAAGGTTGTAAAAAATCGAAATCTATAAATGGAAATTTAAATTTTGGGGCAATTAAATTTCTATTTACCCAGCCGGTAGCAATAGCGCCAAAACATTCAAGTGAGATTAGAATGCCAAAAAAGATTCTAAAAATGATCAATGAGCTATTATCTATGCGTTGAAATAATAACCTATTAAGCATAATTACTTATTTATATAGTGAAGAGATTTCTCTTTGTCTATTGCCAATTGAGCCTTTAGGGCATCAACAGATTCAAATTTATGTTCATCTCGTAAACGAACCAAAATATTAACTTGTAATTTAAGATTGTATAAATCCGCATCAAAATCAAAAAAATTGACTTCTATGGATTGTTTGGTGCCGTTTACGGTAGGGTTAAAACCTATATTCATCATTCCGTAAACTATTTTACCGTTAATAGTACTATTTACGATATAGGCTCCATTTTTAGGTATTAGCTTATAATCTTCCGCAATGGAAAGGTTGGCGGTAGGGTAACCTAGTTGTTTGCCAATTCCCTTGCCTTTTATGATTGTTCCGGTAAGCATGTATTCATAGCCTAAATAGCTGTTGGCGGTTTCAATATCACCTTCTTCCAGAGCTTTTCTGATCTTGGTGCTACTTACCGATACATCATCTATTTCTTGGGCGGGTATTTCGTCTACTGAAAATTCATACGTATTACCAAAAGTGACCAAGTCGTTTATGTTGGCATTACGATTTCTGCCGAACCTATGATCATAGCCAATAATTACTTTTTTGGTATTTAAGGTGTTTACCAAAATATCACGGACAAACTCCGTTGCCGTAAGTCTAGAGAATTCTTTTGTAAATGGGTGGATAATAAGAACATCTAACCCTAAGCGCTCTAAAATATTAATTTTCTCATCTATAGTGTTCAAGAGTTTTATATTGGCATCTTTCTGTAAAACCATTCTTGGATGCGGAAAAAACGTAAGAACCGATGATTTCAATGCCGTATTTTTGGCATGATTTATGATTTTATTAAGTATTTTCAGGTGACCTATATGTACCCCGTCAAAGGTGCCTATGGTAATGACCGTAGGATACTCTTCTTTGTATTTGGAAATGTTGCGGACTGTAATCACCTTATGATAGAAAATAAAAAGACTTATATTTGATTTTGGTTAAAAGTCCCTTAATGATTGCAAAATTACGCCTAGTTTTTACAATTACCATAGTATTTCTTTCCTTTTCCGGTGTAGCGCAATCTACATATTGGAAAAATACGGAGTTGAACGGAGCGGCGAAGCGATTATCCAAACAACGCTTAAAAGTAAATAAAAGCAAGGCTTTTAAATTAGATCAAGAACAATTTACGAAGGTATTAAACGACGGTAAATCATCTAAAATTGTTTATTTCCCTAACGAGTTGGGTGAAATAATTCCCTTTTTAGTGGAAGATGCACATCTTTTTGCTGAAGGTTTAGCCGAGAAATACCCTTCCATAAAATCTTTTAAGGGAGTTGCCTTGAACGATGCAACAACGCACATAAGGTTCAGTATGTCGCCAAAGGGTATACAAAGTACAATGAGTACATCTGGTGAAAATGGGGCTTTGTTCATGCAAAAATCTACTGATGATATTTATGTGTTGTACCGTAGAACGGAACAAGAGGAGAGTGATATAGATTTTGTTTGTAAAACAGTACCGGAGGTTAAGGAGTATTCTCAGAATGTAACCGCTAAATTGGTAGATGATCAAACACTGAGAAAATTCAGGATAGCTATTTCTGCATCAGGTGAGTACACAGAATTTCATGGGGGAACCAAGGCAGATGCATTAGCGGCCATAAATGCTACGTTGACAAGGGTCAACGCCGTTTTTGAAAGAGATTTGGCTATTACTTTAGAGTTGATTGCAAATACAGATCTTGTTATATATACCAATGCAGATACTGATCCTTACACCGGTAGTTTAAGCTCTCAGGTGCAAAACACCCTAACAAGTGTCATAGGAGAATCAAATTATGATATCGGGCATTTATTCAACCAACAGGATAATACTTTAGATGGTAATTCTGGCTTTATCGGTGCCGTTTGCGCAGACGGAAGAAAAGGTAGTGGTTATACTACTTTGTCTTCTCCTATAGGCGATGCTTTTGATATTGATCTGGTAGCGCATGAAATAGGGCATCAATTTGGTGCCAATCACTCTTTTTCACATACTTCGGAAGGCACTATAGTACAAGTGGAACCTGCCAGTGGTACAACTATTATGGGGTATGCCGGTATTACGGGGAATAATAATGTGGCCAATAATAGCGATGATTATTTTCACTACGTAAGTATTGTACAGATCAGGGATTATTTGGAAACAGTTTCATGTGGTAGTACCGAGGTACTTGGAAATACACCTCCAACGTTAAGTCCATTGGTGAATTATAATATTCCAAAAGGCACACCTTTTGTGCTAACTGCAGAAGCTAACGATGTAGATACCGGTGATGTGCTTAGTTATACATGGGAGCAAATAGATAACGGTATTGTAACCCAATCTACGTTCGGACCTACAAATCCGGCAGGAGCCAATTTTAGGTCTTTACCACCTTCACTAATTCCACAACGATATTTTCCTAACCTTACCCGTATTTTGGGCGGGGAACTTACAGAGGCGTTACCTTCAATTGGCGATGCTTGGGAGACTGTGTCAAACGTTGGCAGGGATTTCAATTTTTCAGTGACCGTAAGGGATAATGCCTTGAACGGAGGGCAATCTGTTTCTGATGAAATGACAGTTTCGGTGAGCGGTGAAGCCGGTCCTTTTTTGGTGAGTTCACAAAGTACACAAGAGACCTTTGAAGCTGGATCGGTACAAACCATAACTTGGGATGTAGCCAATACGAACGTAGCACCGATCAATGCGGAAACGGTTACCATATTATTATCTACGGATCGTGGAATTACCTTTACTGAAATATTGGCAGAGAATATACTAAATGATGGAAGTCATGAAGTTATTATACCGAACCTTCCTACCAGTACAGGGCGTATAATGGTAATGGCGGATAATAATATATTCTTTGCAGTAAACGATGCTTTATTTTCCATAACACCTTCTGAAATTGTAATGGATTTTGATGAGGTAATATTTGATGTCTGTAAGCCTAATGATTTAAATGTTTCCTTTAATTACGAAACCAATTTGGGTTTTGACGAGGAAAGTACATTTAGTGTTCAGGATTTGCCGGCAGGCCTAACGGCAACCTTTACCCCGGCGACCGCAGATGCAACAGATACCGAAGTTAGTATAGCTATAGAAGGTGTGGCGGGTCTAAACGTAGGAGAGTACCCTATAAAGGTGGTAGCTACATCCGCTACGGTCACTAAAGAAATTACGCTTCAAGTAAGGGTGTTCGAAGACAATTTTGAAGATGTTATTCTAGTAGCTCCTACAAATGGTTTTGCAAATGCTTCTACAGATATTCTTTTGGAATGGGGTACATCGATCGGTAATACTCAGTACGAGTTGGAAATTGCGAGCGATTCTGCCTTTACTTCTATCGTAGAATCTGTATCCGTATCGGGTAGTTCCTATACGCCAACCCTTTTGGATAATAATAGCACATATTATTGGCGCGTAAAACCTAAGAACAATTGTGGTGAGGGAGATTTTAGTGAAGCCTTTAGCTTCTCTACCGTACAGTTTAATTGTACCACAAAAGAATCTTCTGATACGCCAATAGCAATATCAAGCAGCGGAACACCGGTAATAACGTCTAAATTGATTTTTTTAGAAGATTTGCCCATTGCGGATATTAATGTGCAGTTAGATATTGAGCATACTTTTTTAGCTGATTTGGTGGTCAGCTTAACTTCACCGGCAGGTACAACCGTTACCTTGGTTTCTAATTCTTGTGGTGATGCAAGTGACATCAATGCTATTTTCGATGATGATAGCCCTGCTTTTAATTGTGGTGTAAATCCTGGAATAGGTGGGTCTGTGAAACCATTGGGTACGTTAAGTTCCTTTAATGGGGAATCTATACTGGGTGAATGGACTTTGGAGGTAAAAGATAATGCGCCTTCTGATGGTGGACGCTTGGTTTCTTTTGCTCTTGAGGTTTGTGTTGAAGGTGACTTTAGACCAGATGCAGATAATGATGGTGTATTCGATGATGGTGACGACCTTTGTCTAAATACCCCGGAAGGGCAGGAAGTAGATGCTTCCGGTTGTGCAATTTACCGCTTTCCTTCAGAGAATTTTGTAATTACTTTAGAAAGTGAAACCTGTAGCGATAATAATGATGGGTCTTTGTCCATTGCCCCTAAATTGGCATTGGATTATCAAATTACCGTGACGGGTAATGGGGTTGATTTAACGCAAAATTTTTCCAATAGCTTTAATTTGGCAAACTTAAGTGCGGGTACGTATACGTTATGTATTACGGGTACGGATGGTACAGTCGTGTATCAAGAGTATTGTGTTGAAGTACAAATAACCGAACCTGGTCCGTTAAACGTTTCTTCTAAAATTGCGGATGATGGGTCTTTAGTGACATTGAATTTGTCCGGGTCTTCATTTTATACGATAGAGTTGAACGGTATAGCCATACAAACGGAAGATTCAGTTGTGCAATTAGAATTGCAAAAAGGACTAAATTCTTTAAAGGTATATACTCCAATCGCTTGTCAAGGAGTTTATGAAGAGCAAATAGGTTTTTATGAGCGCCCGGTAGTTTTTCCAAACCCGGTAAAAGATGTAGTGCAGGTGTATATAGGTGGGCAGCAAGAAGATGTTTTTGTAAGTATTTTTAGTATAGACGGTAGGTTTATCTATGATGAAACTACCACTTTGGTGAATGGCATAATTCAGTTAGATTTAAGTGCATTGGCCGCGGGAATATACTACTTAAGGTATGAGGGAAATACAATTAATGGAACAACAAAAGTAATTAAGGAATGATACGTTTTCTAATGTTCTCTTTCTGCGTAGTTATAGCTTTTTCTAGCTGTAAAAAGAAGCGTTCTGCAACACCTCCAGAAGCAGTAAGTTTAGTATTCCCCGAAGAGAATTCTGAATGTACAACCGGTGTAAGCTTAGGTACTGAAACCAGTCAGGTAGAATTTAGATGGAACTTGGCGGATAATACGGAAACGTATGAGTTACGTGTTACCAATATTGCTACGAGTACGGTGCAAACCATTGTGTCTACTTCAAATTCAGCAAAGCTGCCTTTGGCCAAAGGAGAGCAGTTTTCATGGTTGGTACGATCACGTAATAGTGACGTAGAAGAAACTGTTTCTAGTGAAGAATGGTACTTTTATAATGCAGGGTCTAGAACTACATTTGCCCCCTTTCCGGCAACTATTGAGAGTCCGGCTTCCTCTTCAAGTGTTTTTAAGGACATCAATAATGAGGTAGAGCTAGTTTGGTCTGCATCTGATCTGGATAATGATATAACCGGTTATGAAGTCTATTTCTCGGTAGAAACGCCACCAATTGATCTTATACGTACGCTTTCATCAGATGTTACCAATATCAAAGTTTCGGTATCTTCAGATACGGTTTACTATTGGCGTGTAATTGTTATAGATGCAGAAGGTAATAGATCTAATACCGGGGTATATAGTTTTAAGGTGCTTTAATGCTAAGAATTGTTGAATTGATTCATTGTTCTGGCAATGCCGGCTAAAGCGAAAGAGTTTATAATTTCAGTTGATTTTTTTAATCGCTCTGGTAACAATGCTTGCTCGTCACTGTTCCATTGTCCTAACACGTATTCAACCTGTCTACCCTTACCAAAATCTGAACCTACTCCAAAGCGGTACCTGTTGTATTGAATGGTCTGTAGAAATAATTCTACATCCTTTAATCCATTATGGCCACCATTACTGCCTTTTGTTTTAATACGAATGGTTCCAAATGGCAGATTAATATCATCTGTAATTACAAGGACGTTACTTTGCGGAATATTTTCTTTATCCATCCAATATTTCAATGCCTTGCCACTTCTGTTCATATATGTTGAGGGCTTAAGACAAATAATAGTTCTTCCTTTTACCTTATAAGAACCAATGTCGCCTAGTTTTGCCGTTTCAAAGGTAAAGTCGTTTGTTTTGGCTACTTCGTCCAGTATTTTAAAACCGATGTTGTGTCGGGTTTCGGTATATTCTTCTCCTATATTTCCAAGGCCAACGATCAAAAATTTTTTCATGGGATCTTTTTCTTCGATAATAATACTCTGTTTGGTAAAAAAAGATTTAAGTAAACGGAGCATTTGAACTATAATTTAGTGCGTAAAAATACAAAAGCATCCTGATACAAATACCAGGATGCTTTTTAATGAATTTTAAACCGTTAAGTCTATTCTTGAGCAGCTTCTTCAGATGCACCTTCTGCACCTTCAGCTCCTTCTTCATCTTCATCTTCATCATCAGTAACAACAGCGGTACGTGCTGTTTTAACCTGTACTACAACTTGATTGTCTGGGTGTAAGATGCTAAAGTCATCATTTAATAATGATGCTACAGAAATGTTCTGACCAATTCTTAATTTAGAAATATCGATATCGAAGAAATCTGGTAATTTGCTAGGTAAAGCTTTGATTGCAAGCTTACGTTTTCTGAACAATAAACGTCCACCATTACGAACACCTGGTGAATTCCCTTGTAATCTTACAGGAATGTTCATAGTAACCATTTTATCATCGAATAACTGATAAAAATCAATATGGATGATGGCATCTGTTACAGGGTGAAATTGAATATCCTGTAATACTGCGTTAACAGTTTCTTTGCCTTCCAATTCAATTGCAACTGTGTGTGCATTTGGAGTGTAAACCAAGTCTCTGAACGCTAGTTCATCTGCTGAAAAGTGTAATGGTTTATCCCCTCCGTATACCACGCAAGGAACCTTTCCAGCATTACGTAGGGCTTTCGTTGCCTTCTTGCCCACGCTTTCTCTTTCTGATCCTTTAATTGTAATTGACTTCATTATATGTATTAAAAATTAATATTCTTGTTTTGACTTCTTCGTTACATTAAAAACTTAGAAGATATGGAGTTATTGTTGTGTACCTTGTCCATGACATCGGCAAATAAATCTGCACAACTTAAAACCCTTACTTTATCACTCTTTACCTCCGCCGGGATTGAATCTGTAATAATCAATTCCGTAAGTTTTGATTTCTCAATTTTCTCGTAAGCATCTCCTGATAATAGACCATGTGTAGCAATGGCCCTAACACTCAAAGCGCCACGTTCCATCATTAGGTCTGCTGCTTTGGTCAATGTACCTGCCGTATCTACCATGTCATCTGCTAGTACTACATTTTTACCTTTTACATCACCAATTAGTTCCATATGGGAAATAACATTGGCTTTGGCTCTTTGCTTATAACATACTACAACATCACTATCCAAAGCTTTGGAATATGCATAAGCTCTTTTTGATCCGCCCATATCGGGTGAGGCAATGGTAAGATCTTTTAATCCTAAATTTTTTAAATAAGGTAAAAATAATGTTGATGCGAATAGGTGGTCAACCGGTTTTTCAAAAAAGCCTTGAATTTGATCAGCATGTAAATCCATGGTGATAATTCTAGTTGCCCCAGCTGTTTCTAACATTTTAGCGACCAATTTGGCAGCAATAGGCACTCTAGGTTTGTCTTTTCTATCTTGTCTTGCCCAGCCAAAATACGGCATAACGGCTGTAATATGACGCGCAGATGCTCTTTTGGCAGCATCTATCATTAATAACATTTCCATTAAATTCTCTGGACCGGGATGTGTTGATCCAATAAGAAATATACGGGTTCCTCTTATTGATTCTTCAAAAGAAGGTTGAAATTCACCATCACTATAGCGGGAAAACGATATTTTGCCTATTTCTGCACCATAAGCTTTGGCAATTTTTTCTCCTAAGACTTTACTTTGGGTACAAGCAAATATTTTCGGTTGTGGAACTTGGTATGGCATGTCTTTGTATATTGTTTTCCAAACAGTTACTTCCTTGTGTGGTGGGAAGTACTTGTTTTTTAGAAGGTGCAAATTTAAAAATTAATTTTGGTTGCTAATGCATAAATATTGATATTTTTAGTGGTAGAAAGAAAATTATTATTTAATTTTGCAGTCCTATTTTGATAGGATGCCAATTTTGAATGGCAAATATGCTCGAGTGGCGGAACTGGTAGACGCGCTGGATTCAAAATCCAGTTCTTCGGAGTGTGGGTTCGATTCCCACCTCGAGTACTTCTAAACTCTCTTAATCAGATGATTAAGGGAGTTTTTTGTTTTTGGAAAATTCTGATATTGCTAATGTTGATTTTGTGGAATAATTGAACTTGCTATTTAATTAGCTTGTTATGCTATCCATTTTAATTTTCTTCGCTCTTGCCTTTTTAGGTGTAATTTTCTCATTTACCTTCAATTGCTCCATAATACTTTCAGCCAAAAATTTTGCCAAATTCACAGGTACGGCATTACCGATCATCTTATAACCTGCTGCTACTTTTTTGTAATGGAAAGTAAAATCATTGGGGAAAGTTTGTATTCTGGCACATTCGCGTACACTTAACCTTCGGTAAAGGTGTTCTTTTCCTGGGACAAAGATTCTAACATCTTTATTTATCAGTTTCATTTTGGGTGCCTGTGGGTGTATAGGGGCATGTCTGCCGCCAGCTTGTATGGTGAAAGATTGTTCGTCCCAATTACGAACCCGGTTTCTTGACATAAACATGGTAGAAAAACCACCGATCATATATTCATGATTGGCTACCTTACAATTTGTACCATTGGTGTTATTATATTCCAATGCAGGTATGGCGTTACTTTTTAGGTCATGTATGGCAGTTTCAAGAGTTACTTTGGGGAAGGTATAGGTAGGAAATTCATATTTAAAATTCAAATCTTTTCTAATACCTATAAAAAACACCCTTTTTCTATCCTGTGGTACATTGTAGTCGCTTGCATTTAGCATTTGAAATGATAGGTCATAACCTACACCTGCATTTTTTAAAAGTTTTTTAATGCCATCAAGAGCGGTGCTGTGCTTATGAATAAGCATACCGCTTACATTTTCTGCTAAAAAGAATTTGGGTTGTTTAGCTTCAAGAATTCTAATGAAATCATAGAAGAGTTGCCCTCGTTTATCTTGAATGCCTCTGGCAGCACCTGCTGCACTCCAACTTTGGCAAGGCGGTCCGCCAATGATTCCGTCACAATCGGGAACTTCATTGGCAGGGATGTCTACAATACTTCTTTTGTCAAAGATAGTATCCGGATGATTTTTCTCGTACGTTTCCCAAATATCCTTATCATATTCGTTTGCCCAAATGACATTGAAGCCTGCTTGTTCAAAACCAAGATCTAAACCGCCCGCTCCGGCAAAAAAGGATACTACATTCATTTTTTTGTGCTATTCAATTGTTTTTGTTCTAAACAATATCTTGATTTTAAATGCTATTGTTATTACAAAAATACATTTTAGATTTTCAAAATGCTTTTAAACCAAGTATCTATTTCACTTGTATGGTCTGCTTCTTATTTTTAATATTCGCTACATTGGCTTCAAAAGACTTAATAATTTTACGGTCTTTTATGACAACATGCATTCCCACCTCGCAATGAATACCGGTATAACTTACATTTGGCATATTCTTAAATGTAGGGATGTTCACATCATCTAAATATATAAATTGTGTAGGGGTAAAATTGTAAGAGCAATAGATAAGAAGATTATCTATGATGATATATTTTGAGTGAATGTCATTATTGATAAAGTATGTTACGTTTTTGGTGTTTTTAAGCTGAGTGTAAAATTTTTGGAAATTCCTGGTGTTTACCGGACTTCTGAATTTTACATCCTTAAATTTTTGTTCGTCTTGGGGTAATGGAGCAAATGTTTGAGATAAACAGGTGACGCTGATTCCTTTGTCTGCCATTTTTAGTACCACGCCCAATATGCCTTGCCTGGTTTCATTTTTTTGTAAAGTAGAGGGATGTGTGGCGTTGAAATTATAATTAAATGCCGCTAAATGTTGCGCGCAAATGATTATTTTTTCTTTTGCCGCTTCTAGGTAATTGATCAAAGTTTTTTCTAGGTGGTTAGCAGAGTTGTCGTAAAAAGGAGCGGTGATATATATTGAATCGGAAAATTGAAATGCTGCCTTATCATGGGTATTACATGTTGTATTCAGTGAAGACCTGTAATCTTTTATGGCAATAGAACGCTCTATCAAATTCTTGTAAAACGTGTTGGCTGTTTCTTCATAACCAGGTTCGTTTTCAATACAGATCATAGATTCATTTTTCACTAAATCCCTTACGGCTAAATTAGATGAGCTCATTAATAATAAATAGCCGTTTTCCTTTTTTATGTAGGCAGATTTTATATGCAGGGAATACGGTAAGGTGCCCCTTGAGAATTTTTTAATATTCGCGCTGCGAACATAAAGATGGGAGAATACATAAAAATGAAAATTTTTGAGAGATGTAGATCTGTAAACTTCCCCAAAAATCTTTCTTGCTAAATTATATTTGGTAAGTTCTTGAGTTGTTTTTTTTCCGGTATCAAGGTTTTTTAAAACTTTAGGATTGTTGTTGTCATAGCCCTCTAGCGGAATAGTAATTACATTTACCGTAATGCCATTGGTGGCTAGCTTTTTAAGATAGTCGTACAAATATTGATTGTTGAACAGGTACCATGAAATATTGATTTCCTCAATATTGTTCTTGTCCTTTTCAATAGTGCGTATAAATTCTTGAAGTAATAAAGGGGAGCCACCCTGTTCATAAAAATCGAATTGATTTTTATAATTATCATGTTCATCAAAATAGCAATGGATGGGCATACTCAGTGTTGGTTATTTTACACTGATCAAAACCGCTTCACAACTTTGTAAATCTGAGTTAAGAACAATATTTTCTGATTTTTTTCCGTCGGTGATTTCCACGGCTACGGTATTTGGGGGCGAGTCACCTAGGTTATGGGCATAGAGAAAAAGATCGTTAGATTTATTGGGGTCTAATTTAATTTTAAACTCTTTTTTCCAATAGGTTAAATAATACTTTTTTACTACTTGTACTCCGTTAAGGTAAATAGATACGATGTCACCATCTTGCCTGCCATGGTCCCAGATTTTTACAATAATGTGTTCAGAATCGAATTCAAATTCTTTGGTATAGGAGATTTTTCTTCCATCAAAACTTTCTCTTACTTCAGGTTTCTTTTGGGCTTGGGCAACTTCTGTTTGCGCCGGGGCAACTTGTTCCTTTGTTTTTACTTTAGATTTCTTTCTCTTTTTTTTAGGGGTAACCGTATTGGCATTTGCTAATTGCTGTTTTTTCTTTCTTTCGTCAGAGGCTGCATTGGTAATGGTAAAAAAAGGTGTTACCCTTTTGGCAATATTGTATTTGTCATCAGGAAATAATTCTATGGCAACTACCTGGTATCTATTGCCAGAACCTATATTTTTTGCTAATTCTATTCCGCTTTCAAAACCATCGTTCTTAAAAGAGCCTAGTTCTTGTACTACCATTTCATTTCTAACTAGAAAAAAACGAATAGACTTACTGGTATCTATTTTTACGGTATTCCACTCTAATGTTATTTTTTCTGGAATATTCCAGATTGTGTTTTCATTTGGAGAAGTAATGTTTATCGTAGATATCTCTTGCGTGTGGGCAATAGTAGATGATAATAATAAAACAAATAAAAATATAAAATGAAGTTGGCGCATATGTACGTTCTTACCCTAAAGATAGTCTTATAGAACCAATTGTTCAAGACCTTTGTAATCTACAAGATATATGGCATTTAACGAAAAACTATATTATTTTAATATAAATGCTACTATTTTTTTGAAATAATATAGAGGATGAATATTTGCAAAGGAAGGTGAGTTGTATGTTTTATTGTATTGATAGTAAGCAGTTTATAGTGCAATAGGCTTTAAGTATATGGTCCTTTTGGTTCAGAATTTTTTTCTTCATTTTTCAATGTTAAAAAAATGGAAATAATCCTAATAATTGGAAATAATCCATAATTTAGCTATCCCGCTTTTTTATAGGGGTAGTTATGAGCAAGACCATTTTACATATAGATTTAGATACTTTTTATGTGTCCGTAGAACGATTAAATAATCGTGAGTTACAGCATAAACCTTTGTTGGTAGGCGGTACAGGAGACCGTGGTGTAGTGGCAGCGTGTAGCTATGAAACCCGTGGCTTTGGGGTACATTCTGGTATGCCCATGAAAATGGCAAGAGAACTTTGTCCCGAAGCTGTTGTCATTAGAGGTAATGCGGGTGACTATAGTAAGCACTCAGATATTGTAACCGAAATTATAAAAGAGTATGTGCCCGTATTCGAAAAATCGAGCATAGATGAGTTTTATGCAGACCTCACCGGTATGGACCGTTTTTTTGGTTGCTACCAATATGCATCTGACATGCGAAAGAAGATTATTAGGGAAACGGGGCTTCCTATTTCTTTTGGACTTTCAGCAAACAAAGTAGTTTCTAAAGTGGCTACGAACGAGGCAAAACCTAACAATCAATTAAAAATAGATGAGGGATTGGAAAAGCCTTTTCTGGCACCGCTGTCCATCAAAAAAATACCTATGGTGGGCGATAAAACCTATCAAACATTACGAAATTTAGGATTGCGCCAAGTACGTACCGTACAAGAAATGCCCATGGAGGTAATGCAGCGTGTGTTGGGTGCCAATGGTGGCGTTATTTGGAAACGAGCCAATGGTATTGATAATACACCCGTGATTCCGTTCAACGAACGAAAGTCTATCTCTACAGAACGAACTTTTGACAAAGATACTATTGATGTCAACAGGCTGCGCGGTATTCTCATTGCTATGACCGAAAACCTAGCCTACCAATTACGAAGAGGCGAGAAGCTAACAGCTTGTATTTCGGTAAAAATCAGATATTCAGATTTTAATACCTATTCAAAGCAAATGCGTATTCCGTATACCAGCGCAGATCATATTTTAATACCTAAAATTTTAGATCTGTTCAAAAACCTGTATAACCGTAGGTTGCTAGTACGCTTAATAGGTATACGTTTTAGTCATTTAGTATCGGGTAATTACCAGATCAATTTGTTCGATGATACCGAAGAAATTCTAAGCCTTTACAATGCTATGGATAACATACGAAAACGCTACGGAGATAAAAGTGTACTGCGGGCATCGGGCATGGGGGCAAAGACCATTGGTAGAATGCATAATCCTTTTAATGGCTTGCCACCTGTTGTACTGGCACATCGGAAGCTGTAAGCCCCCTAGCCCCAAAGGGGAAATGAAATATAGGTTATTGAGGAGAGAAAAGAAGTTAGAATATAGAGAGGAGAGAAAGCGCCCAGCGCCACACGCCATTCGCAAAATAGACCATTACATGAAGCATCCAGCGAAAAGTAAAAGAGAAAAGCAAACAGCGCATAGCGTCTAGCGTGAAGCGCTCAGCGCAAAAAAACCATCAACCAAAAACGAACAACGAATTTTGTACCTAAACTGTCACACATATTACAGCCTTCGCTACGGAACCTTCTCGGAATTGGAGCTGTTGCAATTGGCAAAAAATCATGGGGTTGCACAACTGGTGTTGACCGATATCAATAACACATCGGCTTGTTTAAATTTTGTTCGTAAAGCTCCAGAATATGATATAAAGCCCATTTTAGGAATCGATTTTAGAAACGGGGTTGAACCTTGTTTTGTGGGTGTTGCCAAGAATAACGAAGGGTTTTTAGAACTCAACGATTTTTTATCGCATCACATTCATCATGAAAAGAACATTCCTGAAATAGCTCCGCAGTTTAAAAATGTCTTTGTTATTTATCCTTTTGAGAAAGTTTTAGAGAGTGAAAAGAAAACCTTTGCCGAACATGAATTTATTGGGGTTTCCGTCAATGAACTAAAACGACTTCGGTTTTCAAAATTATTGGAGCAGCGCGATAAAATTGTGCTATTGCAACCCGTAACGTTTCGTAATAAGCGCGATTTTAATGCACACAGGTTGCTACGCTCCATTGCTAATAACACCTTGTTGAGTATGCTGTCGGTTACTGAGCAAGCTAGTGAAGATGAGAAAATGTATGCCGTATCAAATTTGGCAGCACATTTTTCCGAGCATCCTTTTATTTTAGAAAATACCCAGCGTTTAATGAATAATTGCGCTATTCATTTCGATTTTAGCTTGGAGCGAAAACCACAGAATTTAAATGTGTATTTGGGGAGCAAGGCAGAAGATGAGGTGTTTTTAGAACAGCTATGTCAAGAAGGCTTGCCTAAGCGGTATCCAGAAATAAACCAAGCTGTTTTGGATCGCTTAGAGAAAGAGCTCTACCTCATTAAAAAAATGGATTTTGTCTCTTACTTTCTTATTAATTGGGATATCATCTCTTATGCCCGTAAGCAGAAATTCTTTTATGTGGGTCGTGGTAGTGGTGCCAATAGTATTGTGGCATATTTGCTTTTTATAACGGATGTAGATCCCATGGAGCTCGACCTGTATTTTGAGCGTTTTATTAATCTGTATCGTGTAAATCCGCCCGATTTTGATATTGATTTTTCGCATCGGGACAGACCGGTAATGACGGAGTATATTTTTAATCGGTTTAAGAACGTTGCTTTGTTGGGTACCTATGTTACGTTTCAGTCTAGAGGGGTAATCAGGGAATTGGGTAAGGTATTTGGATTGCCAAAAGATGAAATAGATGTATTGTGTAACGGTGATTTTCAAGCCAGCAGGTTAGATAATATATCGGCTTTGGTATTAAAATACACTCAGTTGCTACACGGCATGCCCAATTACCTGAGTATACATGCCGGGGGAATCTTAATTACCGAACAACCTATTCACTGGTTTTCGGCAACCAATATGCCGCCCAAAGGTTTTCCTACCACACAATTTGATATGGTGATCGCCGAGGATGTCGGTATTTTTAAATTTGATATTCTTGCCCAGCGCGGACTCTCCAAAATAAAAGAAACGCTCGATATTTTGGAACGCGACCGCCCTGAAGAATTTGCCAAATTCGATATTCACGATATCAAAGCATTTAAAAACGACCCCAAAATCAATAACATGGTAAAAACAGCGCAGTGCATGGGTTGTTTTTATGTAGAATCTCCCGCTATGCGTATGTTGTTGAAAAAGCTAGAGGTGGATACCTATTTAGGTTTGGTAGCGGCAAGTTCTATAATTCGCCCAGGAGTGTCTAAAAGTGGTATGATGCGGGAATATATTCTTCGGCATCGTAACAAGGGCAGGGCAGAAGAGTTGGCTCATCCGGTGATGCTAGAAATTATGCCAGAGACTTACGGAGTTATGGTGTACCAAGAAGATGTGATAAAAGTTGCCCACCATTTTGCCAATTTGGATTTGGGTGAAGCCGATGTGTTACGGCGTGGTATGAGCGGTAAATTTCGCTCGCGAGAAGAGTTTCAAAAAGTACAGGATAAATTTATAGATAACTGTCGTAAAAAAGGCTATACAGAAAAGCTCATTAATGAGGTGTGGGATCAAGTGGCAAGTTTTGCCGGCTATGCTTTTGCAAAAGGACATTCGGCATCATACGCAGTAGAAAGTTACCAGAGTTTGTTTTTAAGGGCGTATTATCCGCTAGAATATATGGTGGCGGTGCTTAATAATGGTGGCGGATTCTACAAACCCGAATTCTATGTGCACGAAGCCCGTATGTTGGGCGCAACCATACATCCGCCTTGCGTAAATAGAAGTAATGTAGGTAATTGCATTTATGGTAAAGATTTGTATTTAGGGTTAGGCTATCTGCGAGAATTGGAACAACGGGTTATGGAGCGTATTTTAAAAGAGCGCTTTCTTAATGGGAAGTTTCATTCGTTAGAAGATTTCTTAGATCGGTTGATTATCTCTATAGAGCAAGTGAGTATTTTAATACGGATTGATGCTTTTAGGTTTACAGAAACCAATAAGCACGAATTATTATGGAAAGCACATTTGTTTTTGAATAAGACTAAAAAAGTGGATCACCCTAAATTGTTTGCGCCACGACACCAACATTTTGAAATTCCGACTTTATATAGCACCCATTTAGAAGTTGCCTTTACACAATTAGAGTTGTTGGGCTTTAGTTTATGCAGTCCGTTTCAGTTGTTGTTAGAGCAGCCGTTAAACACTTGTGGTAGTAAAGATTTGGAGCGGTACTTAGGTGAGAATATAGATATCTACGGATATTTAATTACAGTAAAGCGCACCAGAACACATACAAAGAAAGCCATGTACTTTGCAACACTATTGGATCAACAGGGACAGGTTTTTGATACGGTCTTATTTCCGCCGGTGGCAGCAAAATATATGTTTAAAGGACGAGGAATTTATCGATTTTATGGTAAAGTGGTTAGTGAATTTGGTTTTCTAAGTATAGAAGTTATAAAACTACAAAAGCAAGATTTTATACAAGACCCCAGATATGCCGATATGAAAACCAGCACCAAGGTTTTTGACCAAAAGAAAACGAATGAGCAAGAGGGGGAAAGAAAAGAGAAAATAGAAGTTAGAGAATAGAGAAAGCGCTATTTGCAAAGCCCTATATGCTCTGCGCAGATAAAGCGTCTTATAATGTCCAGCGCAATGCGCCCAGTGTAAAAGCCATCAACCGACAACTAACAACTAACAACCATCCTCAAAAAGCCTCTAATACGTAACCGAATATCCAATACAGAATAAGAAATACAAAAACGGTTCCTATGCAGCCACATTTACCACCACCTATTTTCTTTGCGCCGTACCACGCACCAATAATTTGAATTAATTTTTTCATGGGTGCAATTTAAGAGTTTTGATGGTTGGTATTACGAGAAAAAGTAATCCAAATAATGTGAACAGATGCTATTCCAATTAATTGTTTTGATGTAGCTAGTTTGAAAACTTATCTTTATTGCCACTTAATTGTTCTAAAGTATTCATAACAGTTAATCCATCTAATGCAGAACAAGGGTTTTTGCTATATCCTAGAAAATAATCTACAGTTGCCTTTATCATGGGTTCTTGAACATGTTTGGGATTGTTGAACTTATATTCTTTATTCTCTGTTTCAGTGTTAAGGTGAACTTTGGAGCCAAAAAAGGAAAAGGCAATACTTCCTTCCGTGCCATATATAATACATTGATCTTTTTGATCCACTTCGGAAACATTAAAATTCCATATGCCTTGAAATTGAACTCCATTTTTAAAAGATAAAACCCCATTCACTATTTCTTCCACATGATTCTTGTTAGATTGTTTGGTAAAGCCGTGCATTTGATCAATTTCTCCAAAAAAGTGAAGCATTAAATCTATGTGATGCGGAGCTAGATCATAGAAATAGCCACCACCTGATATTTCTGGTTGTATTCTCCAATTCTCTTTTTTGTCAGAAGTAAATAGTTCATTTTTAGATTGTAAAACTTGTAATCCAACGTGAAGCACATTGCCAATAGCATTAATTTCTAGTAATTCTTTTACTTTTAAGAAAGCGGGTAGTTTACGTCTGTAATGAGCCATGGTTAATTTACCTGTGCTATTTACTAATACTTCACAAATTTGGTTAGCTTCATTTGGGTTCAGTGCCATTGGTTTTTCTAAATACACATTTTTATTTGCCTTTAGAGCCTGTATGGTATAGGTAAGGTGAGAAGATGGGGGAGTGGCAATATATACTGCATTAATATATGGGTCCTGTATAATATCATCAGCATTGGTAGTCCATAACGGTACCTCATGGCGTTGTGCAAAATCTTTAACTTTAGCTTCATTTCTGCGCATGACCATTAGCAAGTTGGAGTTTTCCACTTTTTGAAAAGCAGGTCCACTTTTTACTTCGGCAACATCTCCACAACCAATTATTCCCCAATTAATTTCTTTCATTTAAGGCTCTTTTTATTTCTTACTAAAGTTACAAATTAGGGATGGGTTATCTTTTTTAGGTATAGAATTCTTAATAATGAATTTGTTGAATTATTTTTGTGTAAAATGATTTAAATGGCATCAGGATTTTTTGCAGTATTGGATGACGTAGCGGCATTGTTGGACGATGTAGCGTCAATGAGTAAAATAGCTACTAAGAAAACGGCTGGTATTCTCGGTGATGATTTAGCGGTAAATGCAGAAAAAGCATCAGGATTTGTCTCTCAAAGAGAATTACCGGTACTTTGGGCAATTACTAAGGGTTCTTTGCTCAATAAGATTATAATTCTACCTATCGCCTTTTTGTTGAGTGCTTTTTTGCCTTGGGCGGTTACAGTGATTTTAATTTTAGGAGGTGTTTATCTTGCTTTTGAAGGTGCCGAGAAAATTTATGAATTTATTGTACCTCACAAGCATGACCATGTTTCTGCCGATACTAAACCAATGAGCAAGGCGGAAATTTTAGAACTGGAAAAGTCAAAAGTGAAATCTGCTATTCTAACGGATTTTATTTTGTCCATAGAAATCGTGATCATTGCGTTAGGAACTGTAATTGAAGAGCCTTTGGCTACTCAAATAGCCGTGGTTTCAGTTGTTGCTTTGCTAGCTACGGTTGGTGTATACGGTATTGTAGCTTTAATAGTTCGTATGGATGAGTTTGGAGCTAGATTAATTAATATAAATGAAGAGACCAATACCATTTCAGATAAAATAGGGCAATTTTTTGTAAGCGCATTACCTAAGGTGATTAAAGCGCTTGCTGTAATTGGTACAATAGCGTTACTTTTGGTTTCTGGGGGAATATTTGTACACAATATTGAATTTTTACATCATTTATTACCTAATGTGCCAAGTATTATTATGGAATTTTTAACTGGACTTGTAGTGGGGTTTGTAGCTCTGTTGATTTTTAAAGGAGTTAAATCAATATTCAAAAAATAGGTTCTTGGGTTTAGTCATTTAGTATGCACGTTCTTCTCCTTTAATGGCATTATATACAGTCATGAATATAATTTTTGCATCTAATCCCAATGACCATTTTTCCATATAAAAAATGTCATAACGTACTCTGTTAATGATATCCGATTTGTATATGATTTCACCTCTGTACCCTTGAATCTGTGCCAAGCCTGTTATACCTGGTTTTAAGAAATGCCGTACCAGATATTTGTCTACTGAATTTTGATATTGTTCGGTATGTACGACCATATGGGGTCTGGGACCAACCACACTCATGTCGCCTAACAATACATTGATAAATTGAGGTAATTCATCAATACTGGTTTTTCGTAAAATTTTACCTAACCTAGTAATACGCATATCATTCTTTGTAGCCATTTTGGTGTCGCTATTTTCGCTTTTGGTCATAGACCTAAACTTGTAACACCAAAAAGTTTTTCTATTAACCCCATGACGCTTTTGTTTAAAAAACAAAGGACCTTTAGAATCAAGCTTCATAAGGATAAATATGATAGGAGTTAACCATGATAGTACTAGTAAAATTACTAGGCTTGAGAAAAAAATATCGAATAAACGTTTTATAATGCTAGAATAGTCTAGATCTAAAGGAGATGCTCTAAGGTTTAGTACTGGCACATGTCCATAAAGCTCTAAAGACATTGCCCTTGAAAATAGTTCTTTATTATCTGGTATTATTTTCACTTTCTTTAGACTATTATCGGCAATGTTTATTAAATATTGAATCTCTGATTTTGAGAGTCTAGAAGCCATGCAATACACTTCTTCTACGTTATTTTCAAAAATGTAATTAAAGGAACTTTCAATATTGCCTAAATAAAAAGGATTTTTTGATTTAATATTGTCGAAATACCCCATATAACGATAGCCGTATTCAGGATTGTCAAATATGCGTTTTACTTTTTGTAAGTTTTTATCTCGCCCAATTACTACCGTTCTAATTTCGCTATACCCTTTTTTACGGTATAAATTTCTCGCCCAGTAAAATAGTATTCTAAAAACTGTGAGTAAAATACAAATCTGAAGATATACTAGAACTAAATAAATAGGGGTATACGTTTGTTGGTTAAAGAATATAAAAGAGGTAAAATAAACCAACCCGTACACAGTAAATTGTGCGACAAAATTCTTGAAATTTGTCATAAAACTATCCCTTCTCGCAGTAGGGTAAAAGTTAATGTGGTATGCAACAATTAACCAAGTTAAGTTATAATATAGTATGCCATAAATATTTAGATAGGTTTCAGGTATGTATACGTATAATGTAAGGTTTATGAACATTATATGTACAAAAAATGAAATTGGAATAATGAAAATTGATTTCTTCATTTCAGCTTTTAATAATGGTTGGTTTAAGAGCTAATGATAGGTTATTACTGTTATCCATTGGTGTCAATCAATGGATAACAGGTAAATTTGAGTTTGATAGAAATCTGTAGGTAAATGACAACTATTTCTTAGTGGTGTACCAAGAATACACTTGTTCTATTCCTTGTGATAATGAAACGGTGTGTTTCCATCCAAGGTCATGTAGTTTTGAGGGATCTGTTAGTTTTTTTAGGGTTCCATCTGGTTTTTCTGTGTTAAAATATAAATTGCCTTTAAAACCTATTTTCTGCTGAATAAGTTCAGCTAAATCTTTAATACTGATATCTACACCAGTACCTATGTTAATATGTGTATTGCGAACTTCTTTATTATCTTGGTCATAACAGTCATTAAAATCTCTTTGTTCCATTAAGAAAACACAGGCGTCTGCCATGTCTTCACTCCAAAGAAACTCTCGCATTGGTTTTCCTGTTCCCCAGATTTCTAAATGAATGTTATCATCTTTCTTTTTGATACCGTATTTATCTAGAACTGATAAAATTTCTTCTTTTGATGAGTTTCCATTGACTCTCTCAATGGGTAAGGCATTTAAATCAGATGAGATAGCATCCCAATGATCATTCTCTAGGGCTTTTCCTAAGTGCATTTTTCTTATCAATGCTGGTAAAACATGTGATTTTTCTAAGTCGAAATTGTCATTAGGACCATATAAATTAGTAGGCATTACAGAAATAAAATTAGTTCCGTACTGCAGATTATAACTTTCGCACATTTTTATACCAGCAATTTTAGCAATAGCATAAGGCTCATTGGTATACTCTAAAGTATCGGTCAGCAAATAATCTTCTTTCATGGGTTGTGGACAATTTTTAGGATAAATACAGGTACTACCTAAAAAAAGTAATTTTTTTATACCATGTTTATAGCTTTGGTGAATCACATTATTCTGAATCATGAGATTCTCATAAATGAAATCAGCTCTATATGTATTGTTGGCAACTATGCCGCCAACTTTTGCGGCGGCAAGTATGACATATGAAGGTTTTTCGGTTTCAAAAAAATGTGAAACCTTTACAGAATCGGTCAAATCTAACTCTTTGTGTGTTCTGAAAATTAAATTCGAGTAGCCTTTTATTTTAAGGTTCTTAACTATTGCACTACCGACCAGACCTCTATGACCTGCAACATATATTTTAGCTTCTTTATCTAACATTTTGAAATTTTAACTTGAACAATTGTTTATTTCTTACTCAAAATAGTTATAAGTTACATAGCCGCCTTCTTTCAAATATTGGTCTTTCTTCATTAGTTTTAGATCATGTACCATCATATCCTTTACCAAGCCTTGTAAATCATATTCCGGGATCCATCCTAATTTGGTGTTTGCTTTTGTAGCATCGCCAATTAACAATTCTACTTCTGTTGGTCTAAAATATTTAGGATCTACAGCTAGTACTTCTTTGCCAATTTCTAGTTGAATTTCTGGGTTGCTACAAGATTTTACATATCCTTTCTCATTAACACCTTCACCTTTAAATTCTATTTCAACACCCATTTCTGCAAATGCCATTCGTACAAATTCTCTAACCGGAGTAGTTTTACCAGTAGCAATAACCCAGTCTTCTGGTTCGTCTGCCTGTAAAATCATCCACATCATACGTACATAATCTTTGGCATGGCCCCAATCACGCTGTGCATCTAAGTTCCCTAAGTATACTTTGTCCTGTAGTCCTAGACCAATACGTGCCGCAGCTCTAGTAATTTTTCGGGTAACAAAAGTTTCCCCTCTAATGGGCGACTCATGGTTAAATAAAATACCGTTACAAGCAAACATGTTATATGCTTCCCTGTAATTTACCGTAATCCAAAATGCATACATTTTTGCAACTGCATAGGGACTTCTTGGGTAAAAAGGAGTAGTTTCAGATTGTGGTACCTCTTGTACCTTACCGTATAATTCTGAAGTAGACGCCTGGTAGATTCTTGTTTTTTTCTCTAGCCCTAGTAGACGAACTGCATCCAATATTCTTAAAGTACCTAATCCATCCGCATTTCCTGTATATTCAGGAACTTCAAATGATACATGAACGTGACTCATGGCCGCAAGGTTATATATCTCGTCAGGTTGAATCTCTTGTATTAATCTAATCAGGTTAGTACTATCGGTCATATCACCATAATGAAGTACAAAATTTCTATGTTCAACATGTGGGTCTTGATAAAGGTGATCTATTCTATCAGTATTGAAAAGAGAAGCTCTTCTTTTAAGTCCGTGAACTTGGTATCCTTTTTTTAGTAAAAATTCGCTCAAATAAGCGCCGTCTTGACCTGTTACTCCTGTGATTAATGCTACTTTCATAGTGCTGAGAAATGAATTTAAATAATATTTTATGTTTAATTAGAATCCAAATTTTGTTCTAAATTGTTTGAATTGTTAGGTGATAAACATTTTTCCTGTGAAAAACTTAGCGTATTCATTAAATTTATATGAGAAAAGATGTTCGTTTAATTCGTTAATAAACTGGTTTTAAAAGTAAAATTATGTTTTACCACTACCTAGATTAAAACAAAATAAGTATGAAGTTCATCATAGGTTAAATCGCCTAAAATGACTGTGGTTAATGGTTGTGAAACAAATTTAGGATAATATTTACCTAATTCACCTTGTTAAAATCAAACTATAGACAAATTAATCATTTATTCGATAAAGTGTAATTATATAAAATGTTGTTCTCAATTATTATTAAGAGTGTATTTATGACCTGTATATTTTAAGGTTTTCTAAGAATATTCTAGTTAAATAATGATAATTGCTATTGAATATTATTTACTTGGGCGGTAAAAAGAATTATTTCTTAAATGATCGAAAGCTTAGTTTATCGGAAGTAAAGCCCGATTAGATACAATTTTGTTTCAATTGACAAATGGATGGTAATAACTGCATGCCAATTTATCTTCTTAAATGTTGTACATAATTTTAAACTTATTAGGTGAAGTTTTGTTTTAGTCTTAATATTTAAATTAAAACTTATAAGCAAATTGTTGTTGTATAGTTAAAAATTTAGTTAAAAAATAAATAAAATATAATTTTTTTAGTATTTGCATTGTTGTTTATGCTATGTTTAGCTTTTATAAGTTTTCTCTTACTTAAATTATAAAATTAAGTCATCTCTTGTAGAATATTTATTGTTTCCCCTCGTTATTTTATCAACTTAAACCACCATATGATGATATCTAACATTTTAAATGGGAAGCTAACATCTTCTTATCAAAGTAAAAAGTTAGTTTCTCTTGAAGATTGCTATAAGCAACTTAAGCCTTATTTTAATTTTAAAACAAGTTTGCAGTTTAATACATCTTCCTCTGCTATTAAACAGAAGGAATTTCAAAGTAATAGAGATCAAAATTCTCCTAATCTCGTTGAACAGAATCAAATAATATATGCCAAATTAATGACGGAAAGGTTGTTAAAAGGCTAATACAGTTTTTTGATAAATTATATAAGTATTTATAAATACCAGCCTGGTAATTTATAATGAAAAGGTATACTCCAAACTTTATTGGGTTATACCTTTTTTTGGTGTTGTATACATCATTATTAAGGGTCTTAAGTAGGACCCTAAAATCTTCGCTTTTTTACAAACAACTCTTTTTATATACAGATTAGCGAATCTAAGTCCAAATTGTTAGGAATATAAATATATTTATCCCAAGATTTAAATAATTACACCCATTAAGGTGAAGTTGTGTGAATTTAAACGTGTTCCCCTTATCTTAATAATTAACCTGTTTAGTATAAAATCTTGGAAGTTTTAACACCTTTTAATCCTTTTGAAGGACCTGAGATTAAGCATATTTTGCAAACGACCGATGCGCAAGAGGAAATTTGGTATTCTTGTTATTTTGGTGGTGAGGCGGCAAATATTGCTTACAACCTTTCCCTTACTATAAAACTGCAAGGACAGCTCAATGTAAATGCTTTGCAATTGGCGGTAGATGAATTGATTGCGCGTCATGAGTCACTAAGATCTTCATTTAGCCCGGATGGTAAGTATATTAACGTTTTTTCATCGGTGTTTACCAATATCGACATGGTAGATTGTAGTCAACTTTCAGTTGAGAAAGCCAAGGAGGCAACACATAATTATACTGAACAGGATACGAAAACTGCTTTTGATCTTACCAAAGGACCATTGATCAGGTTCGCATTGCTTAAACTTGATGAGGAAGTTTTTAATTTTATAATTACCGCACACCATATTGTTTGCGACGGATGGTCCGTTGGTATTATTATGCAGGAAATTGGCGCGTTATATTCGTCTAAAGTACTCCATAAATCTCATAATCTTCCGGTAGCAACACCGTACACTGCCTATGTGTCTCAACAAGAGGAATTAAAAACCAATGGCGAGTTTGAAAGAGCTGAAACGTATTGGTTGAACCTTTTTAAAGATGGGATTCCTAAAACAAATTTACCTACCGATTTTGGACAAGTAACGAAAAGAACCTATAACGGTGCTCGTATAAATCAAACTTTAGATAAAGAAATTGTAAAGCGCATAAAAGATACTGGTATTAAAGCTGGCTCTAGTTTAGTATTGACCTTAATGGGCGCATTTGAAATATTGCTCTACAAAACTACAGCTCAAAAAAGTATAGTATTGGGGCTTCCTGTTGCGGGGCAATCTAACATGGGCGTTAAAAATTTAGTGGGTCATTGCGTTAAGCTGCTTCCTATGAAAAGTGAGTTTAATGATGATGATAGTTTTATTGATTATTTAAAGAAACGTAAATCTGACAATTTTGATGCGTTCGAAAATCAAGAACTCACCTTTGGTAGCCTGTTGAAAAAACTGAACATCCCTAGAACACCAGGTAGGATTCCCTTGGTTCCAGTTGTTTTTAATGTGGACATGAATTTGGATGATGATGTTGCTTTTGAAGGGTTAACCTATGATTATCATAGTAATGCTCGTAATTTCGAAACTTTTGAATTGTTCTTGAATGCTACAGGCTCCAATGATAATATAACACTTGAGTGGTCTTACAATACCAACTTATTTGAAGAGAACACGATACTAAACTTAGGTAATGCTTTTAAGACCATTATTAACCAGTTGGTTGAAAACCCCAATGCCAAACTATCTGAAATAATTGAAAAAGAACCAAAGCAGATCGGTATTAAAGGTGCTTCAATGGCTTTACCTAATACCAACTTACACGAGTTATTCCATAAACAAGCTGTAATTACTCCAAATGCAACTGCACTGGAGTTTAATAAAGAGAAAATCACCTATGCAGAAATGCAAAATAGGATCAATGCTACTGCCGGTTATTTATGGCAAAAAGGCATTAAACCAGGGGTTACGGTTGCAATTTCCTTAGAAAGATCTCCAGATTTAATTGTTGCGCTATTTTCCATATTACAATGTGGAGCTAGATATGTACCTATAGATACCGGTTATCCGGATGTTCGTACAAAACTGATGATAGCAGATGCTCATGCCACTTTTTTCATTTGCAATACATCTAAGAAGGCACTGGGTCACAGTTGTCAAACAATTTTTGTAGAGGATATTGTAGCCAACGGTAATGAGGATTTTCAGAAAATAGATGTTTCTGCAGATTCGGGTGCCTATATCATTTATACTTCGGGATCTACGGGCAAACCTAAAGGTGTACAGGTAACGCATAAAAATGTGATTAACTTGTTATATTCAATGGGTTCTGAGCCTGGTATTTCAGAACATGACAGAATATTCGCAACTACGACCATTTCGTTTGATGCTATGGTCATGGAGATATTTTTACCATTAATCCACGGAGCAAGTGTAGTATTGGTAGATGAAAACACTAGAAAAGACGGACATCTTTTATTGCAAAAAGCAATTGCCGATAATATTACCATGATGTGGGGAACGCCAACCATTTGGCAAATTTTACTGGATTCCGGTTGGGAAAAACCATTACCTATAAAAGCATTGATCGGTGGAGAACCTGTGCCTAAAGCACTTTCATTACAATTATTGGAAAAATGTAATGAAGTATGGAATATTTATGGTCCTACCGAAACCACGGTATGCTGTATACTTACTAAAATTACGGCAAATGATAATCCTATTTCAATAGGTAAGCCTATTGCCAATACTCAAATTTACCTCCTGGATGACCAGCGAAATCCTGTATCAAAAGGTATGGTAGGTGAGATCGTTATTGGCGGTGAGGGAGTAACAAACGGGTATTTAGGTCAAAGAGAACTAACTAATGAGCGTTTTGTGAATAATACGTTTGTTGGTGACGGGCAATCTAAAATGTACTTATCGGGCGATTTAGGTAAACTTTTGCCTAACGGTCAAATAGAGTGTTTGGGTAGAAAAGATGGTCAAGTAAAAGTTCGTGGTCATAGAATTGAGCTTGGCGAGATAGAACACGCACTACTGAAATTAAAGGGAGTTTCAGCTGCTGCAACAGATGTTAGAAATCATGCTTTAAAAGCATACATTGTTTTTAATGGAAGTAATGAGGATTGGGATGCAAGTGTGCTGCAATGGAAAAATCAACTTGCTGAGCAATTGCCTTCTTTTATGTTGCCTTTTGAATATATAAGATTAAAGGAATTGCCAGTAACCATAAACGGCAAGTTAGATAGAAAGAGCTTGCCCGATACTGTTTTAAATGGCGAAGCCAATATAAATGAACCTACTCGGACATTAACAAAAGCAGAAGAATTGGTTTGTGAAGTATGGAAAGAATGCTTGTTTTTAAACCAAGTACATCTAGATGATGATTTCTTTGAGCTTGGCGGGCATTCATTAATAGCTGCCAAGGTAATGACCAGTTTGGAGCAAAAGTCCGGTCAACGCTTACCTCTTTCTTCATTGTTTGAGTATTCTACAGTTAGAGGACTGGCTAGTTTATTAAAAATAGAAGAAAATACCGTAACCTGGGATTCTATGGTGCCAATACAACCAAAAGGTTCTAAGCCCCCTTTGTTCATTGTGCATGGAGCAGGTTTAAATATTCTTTCGTTTAAAACCCTAAAGGACCATATGGATCCAGAGCAACCCATTTATGGTTTTCAGGCAAAAGGTCTTGACGGTAAAGAAGCTATGTTGACTTCTGTAGAAGAAATAGCATCTCATTATAATGATGCGTTATTGGCAACACAACCTAAAGGACCGTATAAATTAGCGGGTTATTCCTCTGGGGGTATTATTGCTTATGAAATGGCAAAGCAGTTGATGGACAGAGGAGAACAGATATCTACCTTGGCATTATTAGATACCTATGCGTATGCACATTATGGGCGTAATACATATTTGGGTAAAAAATTGGCATTCGGTAATTATATAGCGAATAAGGCTTTGCATGTATTAAAACAATTGTTGTTAAGCAGAGAGGGCTTTAATTATAGAGTAGGCGTTACCAAGGCAAACTTGAAGAAGTTTTATCTAAGGTTGAAAAAGGATAAGAATACCTTGTCTAAAATGGATTACGATTGGGAATATGAAAGCAGAATTATTGAACACAATAAGGTCGTGGATAAATACCATTTAAAACCTTTGCCCATTAAGGCAGATCTGTTCAGAATACAAGATGTAATAGATTATACCCATGATCCTAAAAATTTGGGGTGGAAATCATATGCCAAAAATGGTATAGAAGTTCATTATGTACCCGGAGAGCATTTAACAATGTTTTCACCACCTAATGATAAAATTTTGTCAAAGACGCTCCAAAACGTTCTAGATAAAAATAACTAGGTGTAAAAATGATAGCCATACCAGACTATCTTAAGGCTGCCATTACAGCTTTTTTACTATAATTATCAGCACCCATATAACTAAAATAATGATCAAGGGTGCTGTCTTTTGTTGAGCTATGCCATAGGTTAAAACCAGCTTTCTTAAAAAGTACCTTGTAATTGTGGGAAAATGAACGCTCATACCCATATGGCTCTGAACCGGTATTAGCATTAAGGTCATGATTAACTCCATTAGGTTCAATAGCTACAAAAATGGTGTTTCCTAATCTATTTATCTGTTGTAAAAAGTCTAAGAGCTTACTTTCGGTAAAGTATTCAAGTACACCTCTAGAGGTAACAAAGATCATATTCTTATTAGCATACGTGTTTATCCAATCAAAAGCATCGTAGGCAACAAACTCAAGTCTTTGGTTCTTGCTGTATGTTTTTTGGTTACTAATTATTTGATTTTCACTTAGGTCAATGCCTACGAACCTGTCTATTTGTGGAAATTGTTCGCTTAAATAATTTAAAACTTTTCCGTTGCCGGTTCCAATCTCCACTAGGGTGTTAAAATCTTCCTCTTCTATAGATAATTTGTTCTTTAAAAGGTCAAATATAAAAGAACATTCGGGTAAGAAGTTTTTTTCAAAGGAGTCATCGGTGGCCGTAAAGAAATCATCTCCTTTGTTTTTCCAATATGCCTTATGAAATTCTGATAGTGTTTTGTAGTCTGATTTATCCTCTACTTTTTTTAATAGCGACTTGCGCATAAAAAGCTCAATCAGGGTAATTTTATTTCTATCGGTAATTGTCATGCCGGTTTTTGCAAGTTTCTTAGCTTTTTTTGGCATCAATAATATGAGTAAGTCACCTATGAGATATATAAGCTTTCCTTTCATTTTAACCTTGTTGTAATTTACTTGTGAAAATAAACAATATATCTATTTGAAATCGCCGATTATCTTAAATATAACACAGTTCATCTACCTAGTCATATTTGAGTGAAATTGTATATCGAAGAACGTCTTTTTTTATTCGATGAAATTATAGGAATGAAATAATTTATGTTTCAGTTATAGAT
Organism: Maribacter sp. HS; assembly: GCF_048059195.1. Taxonomy (NCBI): domain Bacteria; kingdom Pseudomonadati; phylum Bacteroidota; class Flavobacteriia; order Flavobacteriales; family Flavobacteriaceae; genus Maribacter; species Maribacter sp. HS. Next base: position 884,960 of record NZ_JAYLVV010000002.1, on the reverse strand, counting down.
GATGTATAATTTTTTAATTAATTGATAATCAATTATTTGCAATCTAATTTTGATTGAAATTGTTCATTGATTGCCGTTAGCTGAAATCTTATTTATACAATAGATTCACTAATTTTACTACTATTATAATGTTCAATGATACATTCAAATATTTTATAAAAATAGGTATGCTTGTTTAAGCTTTTAGCACAAAACAATTTTCTTTTAACCTATTCAATAATCCATGCAGTATGTTTTGGGCATTTGCAATTTGAAAAGTACTTGAACTTAGTTGATAATTATAGCATTAAGTAAGATATGAATGCCAAAAATAAAGGGGCTGTTTCCAGTAGCGCTAAAATCTATTGGGAAAATTTATTGTCAGACGACATAAAATTGCTTGACTTGCCCAATAGAAATTTAAAAGTAAACGATACCGCTTCAAAAGGGGTTTTGTTGCGTACTTATTTTTCTGAACAGTTGTCTGGTTATTTGAAATCAAATACTTCTTCCCCTAATGAAATAACGACTTTTGCAATTTCTGCATTAGCTGTACTCTTTCATAGGTATACAAATCAGAACGATATTGCTTTTGGACTATTGTTAGATCAAAATCTATCTTTATTTAGAAATACCATTGAGGCTGAATTTAACTTTAATAGGGTAAATAAAGACACTACTGAAAGGTTATCGCTAAATCAAGAAAATTTTTATCCTTCTGAAGAGCTATTGGCAGATTTTAATTTAATCAATACCAATGGTCACAATGCACTACAAGATGTCGTGCTTTCCATTAACGCTATAAAAACTGATGATACTTCTGTCTCTAATGATATTGATACATTCAATGAGATTAAAAGGATAAGTGAAGTCCATGTCAAATCTAATTTGGAAATTAATCTTGAGATTAATGCTGATACTATTAGGTTAGATGTCGTATATAATGATGCGGTATTTGAAAATAGTTTTATTGAACAGTTTATGATGCATTATATGAGCATCATTTCTCCATTAATGAAAAATTCAACTTCTGAAATAGGAAGTATAGATTTTCTTCTAGAAAAGGAGCGTGATATATTATTAAATGAATTCAATACACCTACCGTAGACTATCCAACGGATAAAACCGTGGTTGATTTGTTTAAGGAGCAAGCTCTAAAAACTCCAGATCGTATAGCTGTAGCCTTTGAGGAGCATACATTAACGTACAGGGAGTTAGATGAGCTGTCCAATCAATTTGCAAATTATTTAATTCAAAAGAAAGGGGTTAAACCAAGGGACCTGGCATGTTTGATTCTAGATAGGAGTGAATGGCTAATTATTGGTATGATGGGGATTATGAAAACTGGTGCCGCATACGTGCCTGTTGACCCAAACTACCCGGAAAAACGCAAAGAATATATTAAAAACGATAGCAATTGCAATATAACGGTAGATGCCGCAGCAATTGAAGAGTTCAAGGCAACTAAGGCTAGTTTTACAACTGCCCCATTAACAGGTGTAGTGCTATTGCCTAACGACTTGATTTATATCATTTACACTTCAGGAACTACAGGTAACCCTAAAGGTGTCATGTTAGAACATAGAAATATCGTTAGTTTATTTGTTAACGATGATCCTTTCTATGATTTTAATGAGAACGATGTTTGGACCATGTTCCATTCGTACTGTTTTGATTTTTCTGTTTGGGAGATTTACGGAGCGTTGTTGTTTGGGGGTAAATTGATAATTCCTTCCAGTGAAGTGATTAAGGATCCTTTTGAATTTATGTCCTTGCTCATAAAAGAAAAGGTGACCATTCTGAACCAAACACCATCATCATTTTTAAATATCATGGGTAGCTTACCTTCAGGTGATATCGATCTGAAATTGCGATACGTCATTTTTGGTGGTGAGGCATTGTTTCCAAAATATTTAGAAAAATGGTACCGTAAATTTCCGGGTATTCAATTCGTAAACGGCTATGGTATTACCGAAACTACCATATTTACAACATTTAAAATCATTGATGATGAGGATGTAAGAACCAATGTTTCCAATATTGGTAATTGTGTGTCATCGTTAACTTCACATGTGGTGAATACCAAAAACCAGTTACAACCTGTAGGGGTTATAGGTGAACTGTGCATTTCAGGTCATGGATTGGCAAGAGGTTATTTGAATAGACCGGAATTGACCAGTGAAAAGTTTATTGCGAATCCGTTTGAACCTGGGCAAAAAATGTATCGCTCAGGAGATTTGGTAAGAAGACTTTCAAATGGTACTCTAGAATATATTGGCAGAATTGACCATCAAGTTAAAATTCGCGGACACCGTATAGAATTGGGGGAAATAGAATCTACCATAAATGCTTTAGATGGTATTGCACGTACTGTAGTGTTGCCAAATACAAATGAGGAAGGTGAAACCAGATTGGTAGCATATATGCAGGCTGTTGGTGAGAAACCTGAAATGACCGGTATTAGACTAGCGCTTATCAATAAGTTGCCAGAATTTATGGTCCCCACTTTTTTAATGTGGGTAGATGAGTTTTCTACAAACTCCAATGGGAAAATTGATAAGGAAAAGCTACCGGCTCCTGGGTATCTTAGGTCAAATTCAGATGTGATCTTTAAAAAACCACGTACCAAGGTAGAGAAGAGTATAGCTGCTATTTGGGAAAAGGAATTAAAACTTTCGGGTATTGGTGTTGATGATAACTTTTTTGAAATGGGCGGTACCTCGCTTATGGCACAAAAAGTCGTAAATGCCATTATGAAAACCCTGAATAAGAGAATTCCGGTAACCAAGCTCTATCAACATACGACCATTGCAGCACTTGTGAATTTTATAGAGGGCGACAAAGAACCAGCTATATTATCCAATAAGCGAAAAGAGAAAAATAATGCTTCATCTAACGATGTTGCCGTTATTGGTATGACGGGCAGATTTCCTGGTGCCAAGAATATTGATGAATTTTGGGAGGTCTTAAAAAATGGAAAGGAAACTATTTCATTTTTCACCAAAGAAGAATTGGATCAAAGTATTCCTGAAACCTTAAGAAATGATAGCTTGTACGTAGCTGCAAGAGGTGTAGTGCCTTCTGTTAAAATGTTCGATGCACGTTTCTTTGGCTTAACGCCTAAACATGCGGCCGCCATGGATCCTCAGCAACGTTTGTTTTTAGAGCTTGCATGGGAAGCACTTGAAGAGTCTGGTCATCTTCCGGAACATTATAACGGTAGGGTTGGGGTCTATGCCGGTACGGGTACCAATACGTATTATAAAAAGAACATTTTACCGAACCATGAATTGATAGAGTCCGTTGGTCAGCTACAACTGGATACGGTAAATGAAAAGGACTATATATCATCAAGAACGGCTTATCATTTAGATCTAAAAGGTCCGGCGGTAAGTGTACAATCCGCATGCTCCACATCTTTGCTGGCTATTGCCGAAGCGGTCGAAGCTATTAGAAATGGACATTGTGAGGTTGCTCTCGCTGGGGGCTCCAGTATAACGGCACCAATTAATAGTGGCCATTTGTATCAAGAAGGATCAATGCTCAGTACTGACGGTCATTGTAGGCCATTTGATTCTCAAGCAAAAGGAACCGTGTTCAGCGATGGTGCAGGAGTGGTTGTTTTAAAGGACTTGGAGGAAGCTAAAAAGGATGGGGATTTTATATATGGAGTGATTAAGGGTGTAGGTATTAACAATGATGGCGGTGGCAAGGGTAGCTTTACGGCTCCTAGCGCAGAAGGGCAGGCCAACGCTATTAGGAGCGCTATTAATGATGCCGGTATTTCACCTGCAACCATTAGCTATGTAGAGGCTCATGGTACGGCCACGCCTTTAGGAGATCCTATTGAGATGGACGGACTCAATCTTGCCTTTGGAGAGCAACCCAAGAAAAACTATTGTGGACTAGGTTCGGTAAAAAGTAATATGGGCCACCTTACCGCTGCGGCAGGTGTAACTGGTTTGATTAAAACGATATTGGCCTTTAACCATAAACAAATACCACCTTCTTTAGGGTATGAAAAACCTAACCCGGTAATAGATTTTGATAATAGTCCGTTTTATGTAAACAATACTTTGGCTTCATGGGACGTAGAAGGCCCTAGAAGAGCCGGGGTAAGTTCTTTTGGCGTTGGCGGAACCAATGTACACGTGGTATTAGAAGAATATGAGATGAAGGTAAAAGAGCCTGTGGAACAAAGACCGGTACAGCTTTTACCTATTTCCGCAAAAACGAATACAAGTTTAGAGGGTTATGAAAGTGCCTTGAAAGCTCATTTTGATGCTGGTGAAGAGGAGAATTTAGCAGATGTGGCTTATACGTTGAGTACTACTAAAACTAGTTTTGGTACTAGAAGGTTTATATTGGCATCGAACACTAAAGAGGCTTCAGATGTACTGTTTGATAAAGATAATAAAACAGCACAATCGTCAGTAGTTAGGGCAGTTCCTAATGAAGTGGCGTTCTTATTTCCAGGGCAAGGTTCCCAGTTTTTGAACATGGGCAAGGAGTTGTATAGTAGCGAAGGTGTATTTAAAGATGCTGTGGATAATTGTGCCAACTTGTTGCTGGACACCCTAAAGTTGGATATCAGAAAAATAATTTTCCCGGAATCTTTAAACGAGGAAGCGGAAAATAAGCTTCGCGATACACGGTTTACACAACCGGCGTTGTTTACCATAGAATATGCATTATCTCAATTATGGATCAGTTGGGGAATTCAACCAACCGTAATTTGCGGTCATAGTTTAGGGGAGTTTGTTGGAGCTCATCTGGCTGGCGTTTTTAGCTTGGAAGATGCATTAAAACTAGTTTCCATGAGGGGTATTTTGGTAAGTACACTTCCTAAGGGTAGTATGCTCACCGTTCGTATAGATGAAGAATCGCTCCATAAAATATTGCCAAAAACCTTATCTGTAGCCGCTGTTAATTCCCATAAACTTTGTGTAGTTTCTGGTGAGGATGGTGAAATTAAAAAATTTGCAGAGGTACTTAAGGAAGAAAACCTGCCTTATAAATTAATTGCTACAAGCCATGCTTTTCATTCCGCAATGATGAACCCTATTTTAGAGGAGTTCGGCGCTATTGTTGAAAATATCGATTTAAAGATTCCACAGATACCCATAGTATCTACGGTAACAGGTACTTGGCTGACCAATGAGGAGGCCCTGGATCCCATATATTGGACCAATCATTTACGCGATACCGTAAAATTTTCTAATGCTATGGACACCCTGGTGAAATTAGAAGATGTGGTATTGTTAGAAGTAGGTCCGGGTAATACTCTTACTACGCTAAGTCGTCAGAACAAAGAAGCAAGAAAAATTAAGTCTATAGCTTCATTACCGGTGCCTAAAACCAATGAAAGTAATTACCACGGTATACTTAATGCCTTAGGACAATTATGGTTAACTGGTATAACCATAGATTGGACTAGTTTTTATGACAAACAGGGCAGACATAGATTAAGATTGCCTACCTATGTGTTTGACCGAAAACCATGTTGGATAGACCCTATTGTCACTCAATCAAAAATTGAAAGAACTAGTGTTCATACCAACCCAACAATACAAAGCTTAACAGAAAAACCAAAAAGCGTTACACCAATGAGAAACGTGACCATTTTAAATAAAATTTCGGAGTTAGTTTCAAACAATTATGGTATTGAAATTGAAGCCAATGACAAAAATCTAAGCTTTTTAGAACTAGGGTTAGATTCCCTTATCCTTACTCAAATGGCTATTACTTGTAAGAGAGAATTTAAAATTCCAATTACATTTAGACAGCTTAATGAGGATATTAATACACCAGAACTTTTAGCAAGCTATTTAGATGCTAATTTACCTGAAGAAGTTCTAAAACCACAACCACAAGTGGTTCAACAGCCTACAGTTGCAGTACATCAGGTTCAAGAAAATAACGCAGCCCAATATGCTACTGCTGCTGGTAACCAAACGGCTATTGGTCTAATTGGGGAGCAACTTCAACTGCTTAGCAAGCAATTACAGCTTTTACAAGGTGGTTCGGTAGCTACTGTACAACCAAGTGTTGTGCCAAGTGCTCCTCAACAACCAGAAAAGGTCAATGGCGCAAGTAGTACGGATATACGTACGGAACAGGAAAAACAAGAACATAAAAAACCGTTTGGAGCTTCACCAAGAATAGAAAAGCAAATAACCGGTTTAGATCAAGCTCAGTCTCAATACTTAAATGAATTGACTGCTAGATATAACAAGAAAACCATTGGCAGTAAAAATTATGCTCAGAATCACAGGGCAAAAATGGCAGATCCAAGAGTGGTGTCGGGTTTTAAACCGTTGACCAAAGATTTGGTATATCCCATAGTGATCGGTAAATCTCAGGGAAATAGACTTTGGGACCTAGACGGCAACCGGTATATAGATGCTTTGAACGGGTTTGGTTCGTGTTTCTTTGGGTACCAGCCAGATTTTATTAAAGAGGCAATGCACAAACAAGTGGATCTAGGATATGAGGTTGGGCCGCAACATCCGTTGGCTGGTGAAGTGTGTGATTTACTTTTAGAGTTTACAGGTCATGACAGGGCTGCTTTATGTAATACAGGGTCAGAAGCTGTATTGGGTGCCATGAGGATTGCACGTACCGTAACCGGGCGTTCGCTTATTATTGCTTTTACGGGGTCTTACCACGGAATTAATGATGAGGGTATCGTAAGGGGAACCCAGAAAAAGAAAACTTTTCCGGCTGCAGCAGGAATATTGCCAGAAGCGGTTCAAAATATGTTGATTCTTGATTACGGTACTGAGGAAAGCTTGCAGATTATTAAAGATAGAGCACATGAAGTGGCGGCCGTTCTTGTAGAACCGGTACAGAGCCGTAGACCGGAATTTCAACCCATAGAATTTATAAAGCAAGTAAGGGAGATAACTGCAGCCGAAGAAATACCATTTATTTTTGATGAGGTTATTACCGGTTTTAGAATGCATCCGGGTGGTGCCCAGGCCCTTTTTGATGTTAAGGCGGATATTGCAACCTATGGTAAGGTCATAGGTGGTGGTGTATCCATCGGTGCTATATTGGGTAAAAAAGAATATATGGATGCACTTGATGGTGGCTTTTGGCAGTATGGAGATGATTCTTACCCAGAAGTTGGGGTTACTTATTTTGCCGGTACTTTTGTTCGCCATCCTTTGGCATTAGCCTCTGCGAAGGCGGCTTTGCTCCATATGAAAGAACAAGGACCAAGTTTGCAGGCAAATGTTTCTGCCATGACAGAACAAATGGTGGTTAGTTTAAATGAAAATTTTGCTAAAAACGGCCTGCCATTAGAGATCAATTATTTTGGGTCTTTATGGAGGATAAAGTTTAAGAAAGAAATTCCGTATTCAGAATTACTGTTTGTAATTATGCGCGAGAAAGGGATACATATTTGGGATGGCTTCCCTTGTTTTTTAACAACGGCATATACCAATGAGGATGTGGACTTTTTGAAGAAAACACTTTTAGACGCCATTGATGAATTGGTAACTGTTGGGATATTAAAAAAGGAAACCAATGGGCATGCCGTTACAATGCAAAATTCTTTTGAGAGGTTGAACACGCCACCTGTGCCAGGTGCTCGTTTAGGTAGAGATGAGAATGGGCAGCCAGCATGGTACGTAGCAGATGCCACAAAAGAAAATGGCTATTTGAAAATTGATATTTAGAGATATAGAATGGTTTGGGAATATTGTTTACCTGTTTAGATGACACATCTTTTATGTACTAGCTTAACACCTATTGACAATGAAATTTTCTTTGCGCAGGCACAAGAGAAGTTTTCTGAAGAATTTGTGCTTAAATATTCGAAATATAAAAGATGGCAAGATGCTAAGTCTACTATTTTAGGCAGACTGTTGTTGGCATATGGTTTGCAAAAATTCTATAGCATTAATGCCGATGATATTGCCATTGAATATTCTAAAGATAAAAGACCTTTTTTAGAAAATTCTGAGGTTCAGTTTAACATTTCCCATTCAAATGATTTTATAGTTTGTGCATTTACGTCTCATGGAGGTATAGGTGTAGATGTAGAGAAAATAAGTAATGTAGATATAAATGATTTTAGATTACAATTCTCAAAATCGGAATATGACAATATGGTTGGTTCTTTACATGTGCAAGAAAAGTTTTTTGAATTTTGGACACAGAAGGAAGCAGTTTTAAAAGCTTATGGAACCGGTTTGAATGTAGCTTTGGATTCTATTGAAATTATTGACGGATCATCTACAATAGGTGAAGAAGTATTTTACTTAGAAGAAATTGATCTTACTGCAGAATATAAATGCCATATTGCTACACAGCATTTAAATGAATTTTCCAGTACGGAGATTACTCATGTAAGCCCAGAAAAAATAGCGGATTTTATGGGTTCCAATTTATTCAAAACTATTCGGTGAATTGTTGTAAGACCATGTAAATACGATAAAGTGCCTAATTACTTTTAAAATTTTCTGCTAACAATGGGTAAAATGCCCTGTTATCTTAATTACGACGATTATATAAACTAGGATGTCGGAATTAATGTCGTTCAATTTTCTCTTTCAATTAATTTTGATGTTCACCATTTACAGTAACTATAAGCTGCAAACAATTAATTTATGAAAACTAGTATTTCCCCAATTAACTTTCACAACACTAAATCTTATTTGCTGAAAATTTCAATGTTGCTTGTTGTGGCATTGCAATTGACATCATGTGGTAGCGCTAAAAAATCATCTTATTTCAATGAAGTAGGTAATAATACATTTGCATCATATTATGAGCCCTTAGAGCCCATTTTGCAAAAGAATGATTTGTTGAGTATCAATATTACCAGTTTAAATGCTGAGGTTACCGAGATGTTCAATATTGCCAATAACGTAGGCGGTATACAAACTCCTGGTTATTTGATCGATCAAGATGGATTTATAAGATTCCCGGTTTTGGGTAAAATAGCGGTAGCCGGTCTTACAAAGAAAGAACTGAGAGAATACATAAGAGAAGAGTTGATATCTAAAAGATTGTTGATGGAGCCAATAGTTGATATACGATTTATGAACTTTAAAGTTTCTGTTTTAGGAGAAGTAAATCAACCTGCGGTTTTTACCATACCAAATGAAAAAGTTACACTTCTAGAAGCTTTGGGTATGGCGGGCGATATGACTATTTATGCCCAAAGAAATAATGTGTTATTAATAAGTGAGGAAGACGGTATTAAAAGTACTAGAAGAATAGATCTTACTTCAGATGAATTATTTACTTCACCAAACTATTACCTACAACCAAATGATATTGTTTACGTACAACCAAATGATAGAAAGGTTAGAAATACTTCTAATGCTACGCAATGGTTCTCGGTAATATTAGGTTCGTTGTCATTGGCGGTAATTTCTATTGCCAGCTTTTAATCAATCCATACAATTAAAAAATTCTTAAGCTAAGGACTGTTCATAGTCAGGCTTATTTATCCCGATAAATTGAATACAATGACTGAAAAGGAATATTTTGACTCAAGGCTATCTTCTTCTGATAATGAAGAAAATTTTGATGTAAAGGCATTGTTGTGCAAATACCTGAAATCATGGAAACTATTTCTATTGTTTCTTCTGATTTTTATTGGCTTGACAGCTCTTGCCCTGCAGTTCATAAACACCTCATATGAGGTTTCAAGTAAGATCTTATTGAAAAATGAAACATCTAATATAGATGCCTCTGGTAATAACATGGTCAGCAATAATCCGTTTAGTAACTCAGAGCGGGTTAACAATGAAATTGAGGTGTTGACTTCTGTGCATTTAATGCGTTCTGTTTTAGATAGTTTGTCCTTGCAATGTAAAGTTAGTACTCCAGAGACTTTTTCTGAAACGGAATTGTATGGTTCAGAGTTGCCATTTAAAATTGTTGTAGACACCTTATATCCATCGGCTTATGATACTTCTATTAAAATCAAGTTAGAAGGAAAAGATAGTTTTAGTATATCGCAAGATTTTGAAGGTGACTTAGATGCAGCAAGTTCTATTAGCTCAAGTTATGGCTACAATAGATATAATTATGGTTATAAGATTGAAAAACCGTATGGAACTTTTAAGATTGTGCCCAATGAAAAGTCCAACGTAAAGAGTACTGAATTTTTACTGGAATTTAGGGATATAGATGAAATGGCACATGATTATGTGAAAAAAGCATTGAGTGTGTATGTAATCAATAAAGATGCTTCTGTTATCAACATTGTTTTAAAAGAGCAAAATCCTCAGAAAGGCGAGGATATCATAAATACATTGGTTGAGATATATGGTATAAAGGCATATCAAGAGAAAAATGCCATGGCTTTAAATAACGTAAAGTTTATTGATGAGCGTTTAAATGCATTATCTGTAGAGCTTAATGAGGTAGAAAAAAATGTTGCCCAGTTCAAAACAGAAAATGAACTGGCTAATGTAGAGTTCGATGCAAATTCATTTTCTGAGCAAGAAATAGATTATAGTAGAAAACTGACCGAAGCTGAAATAGAACTAAAAGTTTTAAGTGCTATAGACCGTAATTTAAGAAATGGGGATAATGAATCTACTTTAAATTCTTTAAGTGTATCAAGCCCTAATCTGGTGTATTTAATAGATAATTATAATAGATTACAGATAGAGCGCAAAAGTCTGCAAAGAACGGTTCCTGAGAACAACCCGCGTATGATCGATATTAGGGATCAGTTACAGCAGCTGAAAGGAAATATTCTTGGTAGCCTTTCTACATCTAGGCAAAGTTTAAGAAGTACTATAGGTAGTATTAGAAGTAGGTCCAATCAATTTGCAGCCAAAAAGCAAAGAATACCATCTATGCAAAGGCAATTATTGGAAATTAGTAGAGAGCAGGGTATTAAAGAAAACTTGTTTTTGTACTTATTACAAAAGAGGGAAGAGGCGGCTTTAATGGTTGGTGTTAGGCAAGATAACTTTACCGTAATCGATAAGGCTATTACTGATTTTGAGTCAAAATCTCCCAGTAAAAAACTTTTCATGTTGGTATCCCTGTTATTGGGTCTTGCCGTTCCTGTAGGTATTGTTCATTTAAAGGATGGATTAAATACTAAAGTTGCCGATAAGAAAGATGTTCAGAAAAGAATTAGTGTGCCTTTAATAGGTGAAATAACACATAATGCATTAGGTAAGAATCTTATTGAAAAGGGAGAGGAGAGTAGTAGATTGGCTCAAGATTTTAGAATGATGCGTATGAATATGAGTTTTCATCTACCTAAAAAGAAGATGCAAACTATTTTGGTTACTTCTGCCCAAGAAGGGGAGGGAAAAACTTTCTTTTCTTCAAATATTGGGGTGGCACTGGCTTCTTCAAACTCTAAAGTCGTGATTTTAGAACTAGATAAGCACAATCCAGAATTAATGGGGACATTGGGAGCTGTTAATTCAGAAATTGGTATTTCAAATTACCTGTCACCAGGTACACGTACTATTTCTATCAACGACTTGTTGGTGCCGGTAAATAACAATGACAATTTGTTTGCCATAGGGTTGGGTTCCGAAAAAGTAGACGGATTGGAATCTTTTAATTCGGTGCAAATGGTTCAGTTTATGGAGCAGTTAAGAAATGACTTCGATTATATTGTCATAGACTCCGCCCCAATTGGCACACTGGCAGATACGCTTGCCCTTTCTAAATATTCGGATTGTTGTGTTTTTATGGTACGTGAGAATTACACCCATTTAGATGATCTGGCAATCTTGGAAGAAGCTAAGCGTAATAAGAAGTTTAAAAATCCAATGGTTGTTTTTAACGATGTAGGTTTTATTAAATAGTTTCATCTATAAGTATTTGCACAAGACAAAACGGAAATGAATATATATTACATTGTAGTTTTACTTTTCTTATTGTTTTCTTCTAAAGCCAATTTTTTAGTTGGTTATAATTCGGCTTGGTTCGGGCTTGAGGTATTTATGATCATCGTTGCGTTTCGATTGAAGAAGGTTAAAAAGCGCGATATTCAGTATTTCTTGACTTGCCTGGCAGTGTACTTTCTATATATCACCGTTCGATTCAAACTGAATAAACTACCTGCGGATTATTTTACAAGCGATGTATTCTATTTTTTCAAATTTGCATTTACGGCCTATTTGTTTTGTGTGATACTACGAGAAAAGGCTTTGTATTATTTGGTAAAGGTAATTTCGCATTTAGCCATAGTCTCCCTGGTGTTTTATAGTATTCAATTGTTTCAAAATGGCGCAATTGTAAAGGCAATAGGTACTACATTCGAAAGTTTAACGGTAGATGACGGCTCTTTTAGATATACCAATTTTGTGTTTTTCACTTTTGATGATATCCATTACTATAGAAATTCCGGATTTTGTTGGGAGCCTGGCGCTTTTGGTTCGTTTTTGACATTGGCATTAATGTTCAATTTTTTAATCAATGATTTTAAACTGAACAAAGAGGCATTGATAATTACTTTAACCATTTTAACAACGGTATCTACCACGGCATATTTAGGTGCGTTTATATTGTATTTTCTTCGGTATCGTGTATTGAGCAGGGGCAGTAAGATTACCATCATAATTTTTGCGGTCATATTTGCATTGGCCATACCCAACGTACCTTTTTTAGGGGAGAAGGTGGTTGAGATTTATGAGCAAGATATACGTGATTTAAAAGAGCTGGAGCAATTATCGGTGTATTATGAAGATGTGGAAAGGCAAATACCCTTAAACCGTTTTGCAAGTGTAATTTTTCTTTACGAACAGTTTAACTGGAAACTTTTTTTAGGGGTCAGTAATCAATATGATGAGTACTATATTAATGAGTTTAATGTTAATATTTCTAACGGTATTATGGACTTTGTAACTAAGTTCGGTTTGGTTGGACTTATGGTTTTACTCTATAGATATGGTAAGTTATGCTGGGGGTATTTAAGAAAAACCGAATACGTATGTTATTCCATATTAATTTTACTGATATTAAGCTTTGGTGAACCCATACTAATGCTACCTATTTGTGTCATATTTATATTTTTGCCCACATTTAAAAAACAAGATTTTACAGCTTTGTCATTTGATTATAGGTCAAAGTACCTACCATTAAAAAGACCTAACACAATATAATGATCAAAAGGTTTAACTCCATTAAGGTAATCATACAGTCTTATTTTCAAGGAAATTCTAGGACTAATCTGTTGATTAAGAATGTTTTTTTTTCATTGATTTTAAGAGGCTTGGGTACGGCTATAAACTTTTTGTTTGTTCCTTTGGTTATAAATTTTGTCAACGCTGAACGATACGGTATTTGGTTAACGCTTAGTTCTGTGTTAACATGGTTTACCTTGTTGGATATTGGCTTTGGTAACGGTCTACGCAATAAATTTTCAGAAGCCGTAGCTCTGGATGATATCAAAGAGCAGCGAAAATTGGTTCATACCACTGCAGCCGTATTAATATTGATCTCTACCATCATATTTATCTTAAATGTCATATTTACAGATCAGTTAAAATGGGATGAATTTTTAGGAGTAGATGCATCTTACCGTTCAGAACTGCAACAGTTGGTTTTTCTTTTGATATCCTTTTTTAGCTTACAGTTTATTTTTCAAATATATAATCCTATCCAATTTGCCCTGCAAAAGCCTGCAATGATTGCGAGAACTATCTTATTGGGCAATGTGCTTGGCTTAATTGGTATTCTGTATTTAAGGGAATTTTCTGAGCCTTCTTTATTTAATTTAGGTTTTGTGGTCATGGGTAGTAATGTACTTTCTATATTTCTCTTTACCGCATATTTCTTTGTAGTACAAAGACCGGATTTAATACAGAAAATAGAAAAGCCTACGGTAGATACCTTAGGGTCTATCTTTTCTCTAGGAATCAAATTTTTCTTTTTGAACATTGCCTATATGGTGCAGTTTCAAACCAGTAATTTTTTGATCAGTAAATACTTTAGACCAGAAAAGGTAACCGAGTTCAATATTGCTTTTAAGCTGTTTAGCGTTGCTTCTTTAATATTTGGTATCATATTGAGTCCGGTGTGGAGTTCTGTTACCAATGCCCAGGTAAACAATGATTACACGTGGATTACAAAATTGATAAAAAAGCTATTGCTCATTTGGAGCGTAATTGCCGTAGGATGTATCATTGGATTATTATTGGCGCCTACCATCTATAACTTATGGATCGGTGATATTATAACCATACCGTTTATAACCTCATTGGGTGTTGTTCTAATAGTGCTGTCAAATTGCTTTTCAGAAATATTTATAAGTGTGTTGAACGGCATGGGTAAGGTCAATTTACAATTCTATATTTCCATTTTTGTAATCCTATTTTTTGTACCAATAGCTTATTTCCTATCGGTAGAAATGGGTTATGGAATTTTTGGTATCTGTATGGCAATTGTGGTAACTAATGTCAATGGGTTAATTGTTGCACCGTACCAAGTGTATGTAGAAATGAGAAAAAACAGAAAGTTATCAGCTTAACAGTTGAAAAAGTTTAGAGATGATGTCAACTAAAGAAAAGAAATTAATAACGGTTTTACTTACGTGCCATAATCGTAAGATGAAAACGTATAGCTGTTTAGAGGCGCTTTTAAACTGTGATTTAGATGATGATAGTTACTATTTAAAAATCTACTTGGTAGATGATGGTAGTACAGATGGTACTACGGAATACCTTCAGGGTAATTTCAAAAACCTTCATATCATACAGGGATCAGGTAGTTTATTTTGGGCAGGTGGCATGCGTACGGCTTGGAAAGCGGCTCGTGATAATGACAGGCATTCAGATTATTATTTACTCTTAAATGATGATACCATTGTTTTTAAGGATACACTGACCAGGCTGTTAAGTGACTTAGAAGAGGTAAACGAACCTAAAAGTATCATCGTGGGGCCTACCTTAGATCCAGATACTAAGAAGGTTTCTTATGGCGGACATAAAATTTTAAACAAACTATCATTTAAGAGTAAAATGGTATTGCCTAATGATAAATTTCCGCAGAAGTGCGAAATGGGCAATGCCAATATCATGCTGGTACCTCATGAAGTCTACGAAGTTATCGGTTCTTTAACGGAAACCTATACGCACGGTATTGCAGATTTTGATTACACCTTAAAAGCTTTGGACAACGGTATTTTCACCTATGTTGCCAGTGCTTATTGTGGTTATTGTAAAAATGATCATGGGGTAAATTGGTTAAGTCAAAAAAGTAATTTAAAACAAAGAATAGCATATTTATATAGCCCTACAGGCTTATCGTATAAAGAATATTTAAAGTTTATTAAGGTGCATTTTCCGTTTCACCTACCACAGGCATTCTTACTGTTGTGGGGTAAAACCTTATTTCCCATCATTTGGCAATTGTTTAAAAATGAAGACTATTTAAAATGAAAACAGCAACAGCACAAGCACCGGTACTATTTATCATTTTTAATAGACCAGAACAGGCGAAAAGGGTTTTTGAAATGATACGGAAAGCCCAGCCAGCAAAACTCTATGTTGCGGCAGATGGTCCACGTAGAAACGGTAAGGATGATCAAAAATGCAAAGAAACTAGGGCAATTGTAGATTTAGTAGATTGGGATTGTGAAGTTAAAACGCTGTTCAGGGAAGAAAATGTAGGTTGTGGATTAGGACCTAAAACTGCTATAGATTGGTTTTTTGAAAATGAGGAAGAAGGCATTATTCTAGAAGATGATTGTTTGCCGTCTTTGAGTTTTTTCAAGTTTTGTTCAGAATTATTGGAAAGATATAGAGACAATAACCAGATTATGCATATTGGGGGCTCTAACTTTCAGAATGGGTATATCTCAGATTCAGATTATTCGTATTACTTCTCTTATTTTAGTCATGAGTGGGGTTGGGCAAGTTGGCGAAGAGCCTGGAAAAACTATGATTATGAATGTTCAAGCTTTCCAGAACTTAAAAAGAAAGGCTATTTTGACAATTACTTTTCAAACATCATCGAAAGGAAATATCGACTTAGTAAAATAGAAAAAACGATCAATGCTAAAGAAGTCTCTTGGTGGGACTATCAGTGGGACTATACAAAACTGGTCAACTCTGGCTTGTCAATAATACCAAACCAAAATATGATCAAAAATGTTGGGTTTGGTGAAGATGCTACACATACCGTTAGTGCCAATGATGCTAGGCAATATAATGAAGCACAGGAAATAGATTTTCCGTTAGCGCATCCTAAGTTTATTATTAGGGATATAAAGGCAGATAGAAGGTATTTTAAATATTTTTTTAAAGACACTATAGTACGCAGAAAAATACTGGGCTTTCTAAGAATTCCCGGGTATGCTACTGAAGGGTAATGTAGTGGTATTTTCCTTGAACATGTCTAATTGCCATTACCACCTTAATCACAGTTGAAATTAAGCACAATAGGGTTTCTAGGTTCAAAATCAATATCTGTTCTATAGTCAATAACATCAAAATTGTGTTCTGGCCAAACAATATTGGTGGGGTTACAGGAATTATAAACGATACAATCATTTATACTATTTCCACCGGTATTTGCCGTAGTGCCAAAAGCACCGAATATTAATGAGTTAGAGGTAGATTTTCCCCTGTTTTGTCCTAAATCGCCACAAATGATTTGTTTGGCTCGTATTCTTGTAAAACTCACATTTTTAGAGCCTTCCACAGAGGAGACCACACCATTACCCATTTCCAAAAAATCTACATCTTCTACAAGTCCGCCGTAACCACCTCGTGCACCTTCGGTATTTTGATCTTCAAATAACACACCAACACCAGTAGGGCTGTTATTGCCAACGATCAATCCTTTTTTGATCTGTTGCCCGCCACTTTTGTAGATACTTATATTGTCTTCTGTCCAAGCCACTTCACGATCATTGATCACGGAGAAATTTTCCAAAAGCCCACCGGCGCATTTATCGTATTGTACTAATTGTCCCCTAGGGAAAGGACCTCTCATATTATGGCCTTCAATATATCTTAAAACCGAATCATCACATTGGTTCAACCGTATGCCCGTTGAACCGTCTTCTAATTTAACATTCGCAATTACAATATTTTGCGAACCTATACCTTCAATACAGTTTCTTTCAGAATCGGCTAATGGACCGCTAGATGGCGCATTGGTATATTTTATATAACAGTTTTTTATGGTCAGGTTATCGGCACTGGTGAACTTTATTCCCATGTAAGCCCCGGTGTATTCAATAATACAATTAGAGACTACCACACCTGTATGGTTGTTGATCTCAATACCATGTTGATTAGATGTTCTAATATAAAGGTTTTCTATGCGTTGGTTATTCGTACTTACTACAATAGGACCGGAATCTATTAGATTAGAAGTACAAATATTTCCTATGATACTCGGTACAACTTTATAAACAGTTGTTGTGCCGTTTTCTGCAGTAACCGTATAGGTAACTTCATGGCTAAAATCTTGTTCAGATTTTGATATAGGGCTAACCGTAGATCCAGATGATAAGGTAATGGTAGGTATTAGTTGGTCTATGTTTAAAACTAATGGATCAAGCTCAACGTAGATAGTTTTTGTTTCTTCATCAAGGGTTGCAGCAATATTGGTGGTTAAGCCATTATTGTCTGTAGTTAAAAAACTAAAAGTGATGATTTTGGGCTCTTCTGATTGTTCATGCGTGGTATTCCCATCTTCTACATGGTCTTTTTCAGAGGCACAAGATTCAAATAGACATGTAAATACTAGGAGGGTTGTAAAAAAGAACAATGTGTTTTTTAATGAAGTAGGTCTTATCATAATTCTTAAGTATTCATTAATGTCTTTATAATTGAAAGCCATTAAAATTTCTATAAGAGCAATTTGGTCTTTTAAAATTGTTATTCAGAATATGATTTGGGGGAAATATAAGCAGAATAAAAATTTGGAATCCCTTATGTGTTAATTCTTAAATGATTAAGAATGCTAAGATAAATTTTATAATGTAAAATGCAGTCCTCAACTTGTATAATAAAAGTTAAAAATTTATTCGGATTACCGACTTACAATAGTTGTTTGAATAATACTACAAGTTTGGTAATTGTTTTTTTTGATAGTGTAAGGGCATATGTTTTAAGCTGCGCTATAACTATAATTTACTACACGTTAACAGAAGTAATCTGTGGTTGCATGCCAAATAAATATATTTGTCTGAACAACCATTAACTCCCGGTACAATTATAATTGTTGTTGAAGATTGATGCGAACATTACGTACATGTTTAGGGTGAATAAAATTATAATTAGGGCTTTTTTAGAAATTTATGATGCTTACTGAAGTTGACTCAAAGGTATTATGCCTTGGTTATCCTATTTACAATTCTTCACTTGATAATTTACCATTAAAATCTAAATTATTGGTAAATACAATCAATCAATACTCTTATTGTATAGCTGAAGAAGACGCTGAATTTAAAAAAGCGTTGTTGGGTAGTGATGTTATTCTGCCCGATGGTATTGGTATTACATTAGCGGCTAAATGGTTAAATGGTACTTCAATTAAAAAAATAGCAGGAGCAGATTTTCATGAGTTTCAATTAAAGCGATTAAATGAAATAAATGGATCGTGTTTTTATTTAGGGGCATCAAATGAAACTTTAGCTAAAATAGAGAAACGACTTAAAAATGAATATCCAAATGTAATATTTGGAAGTTATTCACCACCTTTTAAAGCACAATTTACCGAAGAAGAGAATCTAAGAATGATCGAGGCGGTTAATAGTTTTAACCCTGATGTGCTGTTTGTTGGTATGACTGCTCCCAAACAGGAGAAATGGAGTTATGCACATAAAGATCAACTTAACGTTAAAGTTATCTGCTGTATTGGCGCTGTTTTTGATTTTTACGCTGGTACAGTAGACAGGCCGGGAAAGATTTGGAGAAGTTTTGGTCTGGAATGGTTTGGACGACTGATAAAAGAACCTAAGCGTATGTCTAAACGGTATTTGTTCTATGGAGTGGTCTTTGCAAAACACCTTGTAGATGCTAAGTTCTCTAAAGTATCATGAGGTAGTAAACATATAATATATATAAAGTATATTCATCGCTTGTAGTTGTAAGTTTTTATGTGTCTTTATTACTAGTAGTTCGTTATGTTGGTTTAAATGGAGTAAAATTATTACTGCTACAATTCGTGTTATTTATTTGTGGTGAGTCATAAAACTTAAGAAAAGGCTTTAACAAAAAAAGCTCTCAATTTCTTGAGTGCTTTTTGCGGTCTGGACCTGACTTGAATTATCTTGGAATATCCTGAATTTTCAGATGGAAAGAATTATAAAGTGTCTGAAATTAATATGTCTGTATTTAAGAAATTTAAAAGTTGGCTTATTGATTATAAAAAATATGCATAAAAGAGTACGGTCTTGATTGATCGGACTCTTTTTAGTTTATCACGTACTCAAAAGAACAGAAACAAAAAATGCCCCATATATATGGGGCATTGATATATTTACTCAATTTATTTTAATCCTCTAGTTGCATAGTAAAATAGATTTTATACTCAACGCCATTATCCTCTACCACAACATAACCGTCGCGATCATTCACCGTTAAGGCATAATCTTCATTGGATAAAGCCCCTGTTAATACCGTGGTGGGATAAGTGAAATAATTCTCTACAACAACATTTTCATTTTTACCTGTTACGATTCTTTTTATAGTATAATCCCCAATATCTTCATTGAAAGTCAAAAGAATCTGTTTTGCAGAAGTAGCATTGCTATCGCTATATAGCTTAGACTCAGCAACCTCTAAAGTTGGGTGCTCTGAAGGCAGTTGTGTAATAGTAATGCTATAACCGATGTATTCTAAGGGATAGATCGTATAGTTACTGGAATAAGCCACGTTATAGGTTCCCGTTGGCATGTATTGGCGAGATGAAAGATCAACGATAAGGTTTCCGTTAGCATCTACTTCTTCACTATAAACATAATAGTAATTACCCATACCATCACTTAGCAACACATTACTTCTTTCCCTTAAAAAGTTTGAGTTGGTATAACCAATAACTGGACCATTAAACAAATTTTCCCCCAATATTTTAAAAGTTCCATCTTTGCGCACCGAAGTAGTACTTATAGAATTAACTACCGGTTCCTTGGCAAAAACAACCTCTATTTTGTTTCCTTCGCTATTGACAAAATCAAATACTTCATCCCCATCGGCATTTCGTATGACCAATTTAAAATCGGTACCTTCTGCCGGCAATACATTTGGAAGTTCCGGCATCTCAACCCTAACCCCTGATGTAATGGATGTATTATACTCATCTTTTTTAATCAATTCATAATAGACCCCACCCTTTAAAAGGAAAAATTCATGATCATCCACAGCATCATCCTTTATATATACAAACAAATCAAAAATATGTCCCGGCCATATTGCTTTCTCAACAGGTATTGGATTGCCATCGTTATAAGGGGTTACTACCCTTGTGAAATTCGATTTTCCTTTAAGTAACCTAAATCCGTCAGATTCATCGGTATTTTCACTTGCTATCGAAACTTCAAGTGCAAATCTGTTATTTGTATAGGATTCGGGTAGGGTTGCCGTTATTTCATTGGTTTCTTCATTAATACTCTTTACCTCAAGGTCAAAGGACTCCAAATCACTGAACAACCGTACTTGGATACTATCGCGATAAGGTGTGAGTTCATTCACCTCGAACGTTATATCGCCTCCTAAAGGCACATCAGCAAATTCACTTGAAACAAAACCATCTATTCTCACTTCTTGAAGTAGCCGATTCTTAGCCAAAACAAGAATCTCATTTGTTGAACCATCGGCTCCTGTCACTGTATATTTGACCGGAGAAGAATAATCAGTTATTCCGGCGGGATCAGGCTCCAAAGTAGATCCTTCAGAAACCTCGATCTGTGCTGTTAAATCTGTTATATCGGCAAAGGTGAACGTGTAGTACAATGTATCTATATCTGCCGGATTTTGCCCGTAAAAACCTGTGCTATAACTACCCGAATTCTCAAAAGTTACCAATGTAATTTCATTTTCGGAATCAGATTTGTCCAATACGGCCGTATATTCCTTTTGGGATTCGTCCTCAGCTGTTACCGTATATTTAACCGGACTTGTA
This sequence comes from Maribacter sp. HS, assembly GCF_048059195.1. Taxonomy (NCBI): domain Bacteria; kingdom Pseudomonadati; phylum Bacteroidota; class Flavobacteriia; order Flavobacteriales; family Flavobacteriaceae; genus Maribacter; species Maribacter sp. HS. Next base: position 863,902 of record NZ_JAYLVV010000002.1, on the reverse strand, counting down.
AAATCTACCGTTTCTTCCGAAGCTGGATCTATATCCGCCAATTCGGAATAAGTGATTATCGGTGCCAAAGCAGTTAAATCCGTGGTAGAAGGAAAAGTATAAAAGATACTGTCGTTCCTGATTGCCGCCGTATAATCTTCATTGTCAATACTTATTTTAAATGAAAGAATCTCTTTGGCATCACTCAAAACCTCCTCTTCTGGAATTTTAGGCGAATCATCGGATTCATTTTTAGAACATCCTAAAAAAGACAAGATCAATAAAAAAAGTGCAATAGGTTTTTTAAGCATAATTTGATTGTTTGTTAAATTGGTTTAACGACGAAAATATAATTTCATTGCTTTTAAAAACATAATCACGGGTATTCACAACATGTTTTGCTCTCTACGTATTATTTCTTTTTAACACAGGAAGGGGTTAGCTACTTTTTACATGTAATTAAAACGAAAATTTTTTTTATTTTCATGTAGTGCAATCATAAATCAATGACATATGTTATTTGTTTAGTTTTGAGAATATTGGTTTAATAATCTTAGCAAATTAATATACTTACCATCCGGATGCCCGTTTCGATTAGGTCCTACAGAGATTATTGCTTGCCCCGCGGACGGCTAAGTTTTAGAAAATTTCTCTGCTTAACAAACATACTTGCGATAACATAAGGTAGATTTTTTTACAATTTGGAGTTTCTGTTGATGGTCAATAGAATATCTAATCTTGGATAATTGTGAATAGCCTCCGATATAATCGAATATTTAAAATTACCAATTGTATCATCTTGTCTCTAAGGACGGACAGCTTGTAGAAATAAATATGAGTGTAATTTTAGCTAGGAAAAGTGTTACCGTACAAATACCGTACACGCTATAAACACAAAAATCCTAACTAGTTATTAGTAACTAATTAGGATTTGTTTTTGCGGTCTGGACGGGACTCGAACCCGCGACCCCCTGCGTGACAGGCAGGTATTCTAACCAACTGAACTACCAGACCGTGGCGTTTAGCGAGTGCAAATATACACCGCATTTTCAATTGCACAAACATTTTTCTTTATTTTTTTTCAAACTAGAGAAACTTATTTCTCTCTACAAGAAAAGTATTGAGCACTGTAGAGAAATCTCGGTGTATATCTATGTCCACATATTTAATTTTATATTGGGCACATTTCATTTTTATATCATTTAAGTAATTTGTAACCCGTTCATTATAAGCTTCTTTTATGTTGTCTGCATAGAGGTCTAAATGTTCTCCGGTTTCTACATCGACAAATCTCTTGGGGGTGTTTTCAAAATTGAAGAAGATTTCTCGCTGTTTATCCATTGGGTGAAAAAGTACCACATCATGCTTATTATATTTTAAATGACGTAGCGCTTCAAACAATTCTGCATCATTTTTTTCGGTCTGAAACATATCGGTAAACAAAAAAATGAGACTTCTACGCTTAATATTCTCTGCAATCTGATGTAAATAGGTGTACGTTTTGGTCTCCTTAGGCGGATTCTTTGCCATTCCCACACTACTTAATTGGGCTAAAAGCATCTGAAAATGACGTTCGCTGCCTTTTTCTGGGGCGTAATAGTTATAAGCATCGGAGTATATGCTAAGCCCAACAGCATCTCGTTGTCTTTTAAGTACGTTCATCAACGCTGCTATACTCAAGACGCTAAAACCAATTTTATTTAAGTTATCAATACTTAAATTGTCTACCTCAGGATAATACATAGAAGCAGAGTTATCCAAAATCATGTGACATCTTAAATTGGTCTCTTCCTCATATCTCTTGGTGTAGAGTTTGTCTGTTTTGGCAAATAGTTTCCAATCTATATGCTTGGTACTTTCGCCATTGTTATAGATTTTATGTTCCGCAAATTCCGCAGAAAACCCATGGAACGGACTGCGGTGTATTCCACTTATAAAGCCTTCTACAACTTGATTGGCAAGTAGCTCTAAATTGGAGAATAACGACGATTTGTTTAATTCTGATTGTAGATTCACATTACTAAAGATAGTGAAGACGGCTGAACTATATAAATGGAAAGAATTAAAATTACTGCAAATAATAAAAGCCGGCATTTGCCGGCTCTCCTAACTTATTTTATTATAACGTGATACAGTTGCTTACAAAGCTGCGTCAATAGCGTCTGTGTACACTTTCTTAGGTGAAACACCTACTTGTCTACTTACTATCTCGCCGTCTTTAAAAACTAAAACTGTTGGTATATTACGTACACCATATTTTGCAGCAAACTCTTGATTTGCATCTACATCAACCTTACCAACAACAGCTTTGCCGTCATATTCAGTACTAACTTCGTCTATGATAGGACCTACCATACGACAAGGACCGCACCATGCTGCCCAAAAATCTACTACTACAGGTTTATCGCTTTTTAAAACTACCTCGTCAAAAGTAGCATCTGTTATTTCTAATGCCATTTTATTTACTTTTATTGATTATGCAAATTTAGTCAATTATTCTTCTGTTTCCTTACGTGCCAACAATTCGTTTTGCCTATACGGGTATCAAGCTAATTTATCAATTTTTAGGGCTATTTTCTTACATTTTACTGCTAAATAAAAGTTATAATTTGCAGTAATGATGTTTTGTAAAACGCATATTCTTAGCTTAATACTTCATAAATGCATTATTTAGTTGAGCTTAAAATGAACGTCTTGTTGCTCTAAAAGTTGTAATAATTCGCTCGAAATCTGCACTTTTTGTCGTCTACTGTTCAAATTCACCTTAATTTTTTCTTCCATTTCGTAGACAATAAAATTAATGGCATGGTCTCCTTTATGGTTGTCAAAGGTGTCTTTTAAGGTCCTGACTTTTTCTTCTTTTAACTCGGCAATATTAAGTTTAATGGTCAATTTTCTGGCATAGGTTTCCATGACTTCTTGTAATAACATAAAGCTATTGAATTGCATTCTTGGATCTCCTTTCTTTCCCGTATCCTTATTTGTCCATCCATCTCGTACATAGAGTTTTACATACGCGAAGGAATTGATCATTAAGAAATGTCTGAATTTCAGGTATTCCTCACCAAATATTCTAAATTCAAAAGAGTCCGTATAATCTTCCATGGTAAACGCAGCCCAGCCTTTACCGTTTTTAGAAACCCTATGCTGTACATCTGTAATGACTCCTGCAAACGTAAGTTCTCTGTTTACATATGTTGGTAAATCGTTTACGCAGCCCACATTTGCGTTACAAAAAGCTTTGATTTCCGTTTTAAAATCGTCCAAAGGGTGTCCGGATATATAGATACCTACCACTTCTTTTTCTCGACGGAGTTTTTCCATGGTTCCCCATTCTTCGCAAGGTGGTACAACGGGTTCTGGTATTTGTACTTCACTGGCGTCACCAAAAAGGCTTACCTGTGAAGAGTTTTCGTTTTCTTGATACTTGGCACCGTATTTAATGACTTTTTCAAGAAATGTAATACCGTCACCTTCGTCATGAAAATATTGTGCCCTATGTGTAGTACCAAAAGAATCGAAGCCACCTGCAACGGCAAGGTTCTCAAATGCCTTTTTATTGGCTGCACGTAGGTCTATTCGCTTGGCAAAATCGAATACAGATTTATAAGGACCTACATCTTTTCTGTTTTCAACTATGGTTTCAACGGCACCACGACCAACGCCTTTTACTGCTCCCATACCAAAACGAACCGCACCGGCATCGTTTACGGCAAATTTGTAGTAAGATTCGTTTACATCTGGTCCAAGTACATCTAAGCCCATACGCTTACATTCTTCCATGAAAAATGTAACCTGTTTAATATCGTTCATGTTGTTACTCAATACCGCGGCCATATATTCGGCAGGGTAGTGGGCCTTGCAATAGGCAGTTTGGTACGCAATCCAAGCGTAACAGGTAGAGTGCGATTTGTTAAAGGCGTAGGCAGCAAAGGCTTCCCAGTCTTTCCAGATTTTTTCCAATTTATCAACGGCATGCCCTTTTGCTGAAGCTTGTTCAATGAACTTGGGCTTCATTTTATCCAGAACGTGCTTTTGCTTTTTACCCATGGCTTTACGCAAAACATCGGCCTCACCTTTGGTAAAGTCGGCCAGTTTTTGAGAAAGGAGCATCACCTGCTCTTGGTACACGGTAATTCCGTAGGTTTCCGCTAGATACTCTTCGCAAGCATCCAAATCATATACAATTTCTTCTGTACCGTGTTTACGGGCAATGAAGCTAGGTATATATTCCATTGGGCCTGGGCGGTACAGGGCATTCATGGCAATTAAATCCGCAAAAACCGTTGGCTTTAATGAGCGCATGTGTTTTTGCATACCGGGGGATTCGTATTGAAAAACCCCAACTGTTTCCCCTCGTTGAAAGAGCTCGTATGTTTTTACATCGTCAAGCGGAAAATTCTCTGGGTCTAGTTCAATACCATGTTTTGCCTTTACGATTTTAACGGTGTCCTTGATCAAGGTCAGCGTTTTTAATCCCAAGAAATCCATTTTCAACAACCCTGCGCTTTCCACTACCGAGTTGTCAAATTGGGTACAGTACATTTCCGAATCTTTGGCAAGTGCCACGGGTACGAACTTGGTTATATCATCTGGTGTAATGATAACCCCACAGGCATGAATACCGGTGTTACGTACAGAGCCTTCCAATACGTACGCTTGGTTTAAGGTTTCAGATTCTAATCCGTCGCCTTCGGAAATGTTCAAAAGCTCGTTTATCTTCTCGAGTTCTTCACTGTTGAATTTGCTTCGGAGTACCTTTTCATCAATGCCGATAATTTTTTTCAGCTTGGACATGTTCGGGATCAACTTCGCCATACGGTCCGCATCACCTAAAGGTAGATCAAGCGCTCTTGCCGTATCTCGAATAGATGATTTTGCGGCCATGGTACCATAGGTGATAATCTGTGCCACCTGGTTAGATCCATACTTGTCAATTACATAGTCCATAACTCGACTTCGCCCTTCGTCATCAAAGTCAATATCGATATCGGGCATACTTACACGATCCGGATTTAGGAAACGCTCAAAAAGTAAATCGTACTTAATAGGGTCTAAATTCGTAATCCATAAGCAATAGGCAACTGCAGATCCCGCAGCCGATCCACGACCCGGACCAACGGATACATCCATTTGCCTTGCCGCCCTTATGAAATCTTCCACGATCAAGAAATACCCTGGGTAGCCGGTCTTTTCAATTACCTTGAGTTCAAAGTCTAAACGTTCATCAATTTCGGGCGTAATTTCCCCATATCTCTTTTTAGCACCTTCATAGGTAATGTGTCTTAGAAATTTGTTCTCACCACGTTTGTCTCCGTCTAATTTATCTTCTTCGAATTGAAACTCTTCTGGAATATCAAAAGCAGGTAACAGTACGTCACGTGCTAGGGTAAAGGTTTCTACCTTGTCTATAATTTCTTGAATATTGATGATGGCTTCAGGAATATCCTTAAAAAGCTCCTTCATCTCATCAGATGATTTAAAGTAGTATTCTTGGTTGGGTAAACCGTAGCGGTAACCACGACCACGACCTATGGGAGTTGATTGTTTTTCCCCGTCTTTTACACATAAAAGAATATCATGCGCATGGGCATTTTCTTTCTCTGCATAATATGTGTTATTGGTAGCAACGAGCTTGACATTGTGCTTTTTTGCGAACTGTATTAAAACTTGGTTCACACGGTCTTCATCTTCTTGACCATGGCGCATAATTTCTATGTAGAGATCATCGCCAAAGGTTTCTTTCCACCAAAGCAATGCCTCTTCAGCCTGATTTTCACCAACGTTCAGTACTTTACTTGGAACTTCACCATATAAGTTACCGGTAAGTACCATGACGTCTTCCTTGTACTGCTCAACAATTTTCTTATCAATACGTGGTACGTAGTATTTACCGTCTACAAAGGCTATTGAAGACATTTTTGCCAAATTTAGATATCCTTTTTTGCTTTTGGCAAGCATGACTATTTGGTATCCATTGTCTTTTTGAGATTTGTTGGTATGGTCTTCACATACTTGAAATTCACAACCAATTATGGGTGTGATCTCCTGTTCTGGTTCGGGCAACTCATTTAAAGGTTCTTGACCTTCTTCCAGCGTTCCGTTTTGGGTAGCCTCATAGCGCTTTTGGTTGGCTTCATTCCTGGATACTACTCCTTTATTATGATTGAGTACGCCGTTGACGAAATGAAAGGCGCCCATCATATTTGCATGGTCCGTCATAGCTACTGCCGGCATTTTTGCCTTGGCGGCGGCCGCTACTAGATCAGGAACACTAATGGTGGACTGTAGAATAGAGAATTGCGTATGGTTGTGTAAATGCGCAAAACTTGCATTTTCTAATGTCGCAAGGTTTTCCTGTATTTCTTCTTGTGAAACTCCGCCCGTATCTTTTTCCCATAGGGCATCGGCAATTTTTTTCGATGCTTTTTTAAGGTTGATATGCTTAAGACCAATGAGTTGAATTTCTTGCGGATTAGCTTCGGAGAAATTCTTGAAATAATCGGGTTGAACGTCTAATTGTTCTTTGGTATATTGTTGCTTTCGTATAAGTTCTAGAAAACAACGTGTGGTAGCTTCAACATCGGCGGTTGCATTGTGGGCTTCACCAAATGGTTCGCCAAACAAAAATTCATGCAGTTCTGTCAATGTGGGTAATTTGAACTTACCGCCACGTCCACCGGGTATTTGGCATAGTTGTGCAGTGTGCTCTGTACAAGTATCTAAAACGGGTAGTTCTTGTAATGGGTTTTCAACACCTAAACGGTGAAATTCCGCCCCCATGATATTCACATCGAATCCAACATTTTGCCCAACAATGAATTTTGTTTTGGACATAGCAATGTTGAATTTCTCTAAAACCTCTGCAAGAGATACACCTTGCTGCTCCGCAAGTTCTGTAGAAATACCGTGGATCTGTTCAGCATCATAGGGAATGTTGAATCCGTCTGGGCGCACCAAATAATCTTGATGTTCAATACAATTACCCATTTCATCATGCAACTGCCAGGCGATCTGTATACAACGTGGCCAGTTGTCCGTGTCAGTAATAGGGGCATTCCAATTTTTTGGAAGACCGGTGGTTTCGGTATCAAAAATAAGGTACATATCGTGTTTTCTGAGTGTTCAAAAGAGGTCAGAATTTTGACCTAAAAAGTGCCTATAAAATTACGAAAAAGGAGGTGTTGGTGAAAACGTAGTTGCTAAGAGTTATCAACGGGTGATTTTTTAGCTATTTTTATTTGGGCTATTCCTGATTTAAATAATTGAATTTGAGTGTTTTTAGAGCTTGAAAAGAATTTTGGGTTTGTTGATTCAAATAACTTTAAAACATTGTTGCCAATTCAGCATTTTGAATTATATTTGCACCCGCTTTCAGATGAGCTTTGCTTATTGGTGGCGAACGAGTTAAAAAACTAGAATTAATAATCAGGGGTCGGGCACCCTACAAATTAATGTGATATGCCAGTAAAAATTAGATTACAAAGACACGGTAAAAAAGGTAAACCATTCTATTGGGTAGTTGCTGCAGATGCAAGAGCTAAAAGAGATGGTAAATTTTTGGAAAAATTAGGTATCTACAATCCTAATACAAACCCTGCAACTATTGAACTTGATGTTGATAGTTCTGTAAAGTGGTTACAAAACGGTGCACAACCAACGGATACAGCTAAAGCTATTCTTTCTTATAGAGGTGTGCTTTTAAAGCATCATTTATTAGGAGGTGTTCGTAAAGGAGCATTGACCGAAGAGCAAGCTGAAGAAAAATTCAACGCTTGGGTTACTGAAAAAGAAGCTGCAATTGCAGATAAAGTTGGTGGATTGGATAAAGCGAAAGCAGAAGCTAGAGCTGCTGCATTAAAGGCTGAGAAAGAAGTAAACGATAAGCGTGCTGCTGAAGCTGCCGCTGCTGCTTTGCCAGAGACTCCAGAAGGTGAGGACGCTGAAGCAGAAGTAGAAGCTGTTGAAGCTGCTGGTGAGCCAGAACAAGCTACTGAAGCTCCTGCTGAAGACGATAAAGCATAATTTTTAAGAAACGATGCGAAAGGAAGATTGTTTCTACCTAGGTAATATCGTTTCAAAATATAGTTTCAAAGGTGAGGTATTGGTTAAGCTAGATACCGATGATCCTGAGATATACGAAAATATGGAATCAGTATTTGTTTCTTTAGGAAACAATCTGGTTCCATTTTTTATTAAAAGATGCCGACTTCATAAATCTAACTTACTTCGTATAGATTTTGAAGAGGTGAAATCAGAATCAGATGCAGATCGCATCATGAAATCTGGACTTTATTTGCCCCTTACCATGTTGCCAAAACTTACCGGCAACAAATTCTATTATCATGAGATTATCGGTTTTGCTATGATCGACTCCGTTCACGGTGATATTGGTATTATACAAAGTGTTAACGATACAACTGCACAAGCGCTCTTTGAGGTAGAAAAAGATGGCGCGCAGTTATTGATACCCATAAGTGATGATATCATCACTAAGGTAGATCGTGAGAATAAGCGTATTCTTGTAACTACACCAGAAGGTCTAGTAGATCTGTATCTATCTTAAAATCAAACACTACTACATATTGCTGTTTTTGTAAGTATTTCAAGCATTTTTTAGGATAATCATATTTTATGATTTCATTTTTACGAATTTTGATATTATTTAGCTTGTTTGCTTTGTTATTGGTCGAATTTTAACGGTTATAAAATGGTAAAGTTTGTAAGTTCATTACAGATTTAAAACCACCATCAATGACCAAGAATGTAATGAGCCAATTGTTCAGCATTGCTGCTTTTGTTTTTGCAAGCTGTATATTATGCAGTTGTGCTTCTGAAGCTGATAAGACAATTGCACTGGAAGATGGCAATAAAGAAACGGCCATACCCGAGAAAATCGATTTCACTTTTCATGTTAAGCCTATTCTATCGGACCGATGTTTTATATGTCACGGACCAGATAAGAATGCCGTTGAAGGTGATCTATCTCTTCACTCCGCCGAAGAAGCATATAGGGCTTTAGGCGAACTTAAGGACCATGCGGCCATTGTGCCCGGTAATGCAGCTAAAAGTAGTTTGGTAGAACGTATTTTCAGTGATGATCTTAATTTGATCATGCCACCACCGGAATCTAACCTGGTTTTAGAGGATTTTGAAAAGGCTATTCTAGAAAAATGGATAGCTCAAGGTGCCGAGTATAAAACACATTGGGCATTTATACCACCTACTCCGCAAGAAGTACCGGAAAATGATGGTGCTAAAGTTTGGGGCAGCAATGAAATAGATGCTTTTATCTTAAATAAATTGACCGAAAAAGGGTTGAGCCCTAGTTCTCGGGCAAGTAGTGAAAAACTATTGCGTAGAATTACTTTTGACTTAACCGGATTGCCACCCACTTTAGAGCAAATAGAAAAATTTGCGACAAATCCTTCACAGCAAAAATATGAAGAGGTTATAGATTCATTGCTGTTAACGGTAGATTATGCCGAGAATATGGCTGCAGAATGGATGGATATTGCCAGATACGCAGATACCCACGGGTATCAAGATGATTTTGAACGTACCATGTGGCCTTGGCGAGATTGGGTTATTCACGCTTTTAAGAAGAATATGCCATATGACCAGTTCGTTACCTATCAATTAGCGGGTGATCTAATGCCAAATGCCAATCTAGAACAAATATTAGCTACCGGTTTTAACAGGAATCACAAGATAACTGCCGAAGGTGGGGTGATTCCTGAAGAATACCGGGTTGAATACGTAGAGGATAGAAATACCACGCTGGGTACGGCGTTTTTGGGGCTTACCTTAGAATGTGCAAGATGTCATGACCATAAGTATGATCCCATTAGTCAAAAAGATCACTTTCAGTTTTATAGCTTCTTCAATACAATACCTGAAAAAGGCTTGTTGGATAATGCTGCAGATTTGCCAGAACCTTACATTAAAGTGACGCAGAAAGAAGTGAACGATATTCTAGGATTCATCAACCTAGAGAAAAGTGAGATGAAAGAGGTGCCGGTAATGGTGATGAAAGAAATGGATCAGCCTAGGTCTTCATTTATATTAAAAAGAGGTATTTATGATCAATATGGCGATGAGGTATTTCCTGATACTCCGGAATCCATTTTACCTTTTGATAACTATCCGAAGAACAGATTAGGATTGGCAAAATGGTTGTTTGATGATGAGCACCCACTTACGGCAAGGGTTGCGGTGAACAGATTATGGCAGCGAATGTTCGGTAGTGGTATTGTAGCATCTTCTTTCGACTTTGGTAATCAAGGTTCGTTGCCTACACACCCTGAATTATTGGATTATCTGGCAATCAAATACAAAACTGAAGGTTGGGATACCAGAAAAATGTTGAAATACATTGCAATGTCCGAGGCATATCAGCAAGATACAAAGGCTAGTCCCGAGAAGTTGGAGCAAGACCCTGAGAATAAATATTTGGCGCGCGCCACTCGTTTACGACTTTCGTCTGAAGCTATTCGTGATCAAGCCTTGGCGTTTAGTGGATTACTGAATAGGGAAGTGGGCGGTCCTAGTGTTAAGCCCTATCAGCCAGAAGGTATCTGGGAAGAAACCACGGGTGGCGGTGGTGGTAGTACGGCTTCCTATACCTTAAGTGAGGGTGAAGATGTGTATAGAAAAAGTATTTATACGTTTTGGAAACGTACCGTTCCACCACCAAGTATGATGACTTTTGACAGTAGCTCAAGAGATTATTGTTCGGTTAAAAGGCAAGAGACCAATACCCCGTTACAAGCTTTGGTATTATTAAATGATCCACAAATAGTTGAAGCCGCAAGGGTAGCTGCCGTAGGTGAGATGGAGGCAAACCCCAATGCGGAGAGCGAGCAGATAAAAACCCTGTTTTACAAAGCAACCTCTCGTATGCCCAATGAAACGGAGATACAGTCATTGACCGATTACTATACTGAAATGTTGTCGAAAGTTGAGAACGGCGAAATTTCTACAAGCGAGTATTTAAGTATTGGCAGAAGTGAAGTACCTACGGGTTTAAACAAAGAAAAGTTAGTGGCAATGACCTTAACGGCACACACAATTTTGAATTTAGACGAAACTATAAATAGAGGCTGATTATGAGCGAAAAGAAAATAGTTGAAGAGCGGTCGCTAATTTTAAACAGACGGTCTTTTTTAGGAAAAGCTGCATTGGGAGTTGGTGGAATTGGATTGGCTTCCTTATTGGGTACAAACTTATTTAGAAAAGGTGAAAACGGATTATATACGGCAGATAGCGGACCTACTGGAGTAAAGGGAGTATTGGATTCGCTACATCATCCATCGAAAATTAAAAGGGTTATTTATTTATTTCAAAGTGGTGGTCCTTCGCAATTGGAGCTGTTTGATTATAAGCCGCTTTTAAACAAACGTAGAGGTGAAGATCTGCCGGAATCTATTCGTAACGGACAACGATTAACGGGTATGACTTCCGGTCAAGATAGATTTCCTTTGGTGGGCTCTAATTTCGGATTTCAGCAGTATGGTAAAAATGGCACCTATATCAGTGACCTTTTGCCTTATACCGCCAAAATTGTAGATGATATCTGTATTGTTAAATCAATGTACACGGAAGCTATTAACCATGATCCTGCGGTAACATTTTTTCAAACAGGATCACAGCAACCGGGTAGACCAAGTATTGGCTCGTGGTTAAGTTACGGGCTGGGTAGCGAGAACGAAAATTTACCCGCTTTTACGGTGCTTCTGTCAAGAGGTTCGGGTAGACCTAACGGGCAACCGTTGTATACGAGACTTTGGGGTAACGGGTTTCTACATTCCCTTCATCAAGGGGTACAGTTCAGAGCGGCAAAAGATCCTGTTTTATATTTGAATGACCCCAAAGGAACTACGGCAGATGTTAAAAGATCTATGTTGGATAAATTGGCAGAACTCAATGATCAACATTACCAAGAATCTAACGATCCTGAAATTCAAAGTAGAATTGCCCAGTATGAAATGGCATATAGAATGCAAACTTCTGTACCAGATGTTATGAATACGGATGGTGAGCCAGATTATATTTATAAAATGTATGGTTCGGATGCTAAAATTCCCGGGACTTTTGCAGCTAATTGTCTTTTAGCAAGACGTTTGGCAGAGAAAGATGTTCGTTTTATACAATTGTACCACATGGGCTGGGATCAGCATGATAATCTTCCTGGGGCTATAGAAAAACAGGCTAAAGATGTGGATCAAGCATCGGCGGCTTTAGTGGCAGATCTTAAACAACGTGGTATGCTAGAAGATACTTTGGTGGTTTGGGGAGGAGAATTCGGTAGAACCAATTACTCCCAAGGTTTGCTCACAGATACCAATTATGGTAGAGATCACCACCCAAGATGTTTTACCATGTGGATGGCAGGTGGCGGTATTAAACCGGGTATTGTGTATGGTGAAACCGATGATTTTGGGTATAACATTACCAAGAACCCGGTGCATGTTCACGATTTTCAGGCTACTATGTTGCATCAATTGGGTATTGATCATGAGAAATTCACCTATAAATATCAAGGTAGACGATTTAGGCTTACCGATGTTGAAGGTCATGTGGTTAAAGATATTTTATCGTAATGCAGAGAAGAACATTTATAAAAAATACCGCCGCAGCCTCAGCGGGACTTTTAACTTGCTCTTCTTTTGGCGCAAGTATATTGGAATATAAAGATGCCGTTATTGGTCATGGCAGTCACCGGTATAAAATAGATTTGAACTGGGGTGCATTGAATTCTAATTACCATCCGGTGAACGATTGCCATGAAATGGTGCAAGATTCCAAGGGCAGGATTTTATTGTTAACCAACCATACCAAGAACAATGTTATTATTTATGACCGTTCTGGTAAATTGTTGGAAACCTGGGGAACGGATTATCCCGGTGCGCACGGTTTAACATTGAATGTTGAAAATGGTGAGGACTTTCTGTACATAGCGGATAACAATAGGCATGAGGTGATTAAGACAACCATAGACGGTAAGGTGGTACAAGTTTTTTCGTATCCCAAGGAATCAGGAAAATATACTGCCAAGGAGCAATACATACCTACAGAAACGGCTATTGCTGAAAATGGCGATGTATATATTGCTGACGGTTATGGCGCTCAATACATTATGCGGTACAATGCCAAAGGGGAGTTGTTACAGACTTTTGGCGGTAAAGGCGATACAGATCACCTTTTTAATAATGCCCACGGTATTTGTATAGATACTAGAGGCGGGAAGTCTCCCGAACTTTTAATAACAGCAAGACAGCAAAATAAGTTGAAACGGTTTACCATGGATGGGGAATTTATAGCAAGTGTAGATTTACCCGGAGCATATATTTGTAGACCGGTAATTAAGGGTGATACCATTTATTTGGCAACTATCTGGTCTGGTGATGGGTCTGATGGTACCGGATTTATCTCCATATTGGATAAGCAAAATAAACTTACATCCGCACCTGGCGGATGTACTCCTGTTTATGGGAAAAATGGTTTGGAGCCCATGTATCAATCCATCAAAATATTTACGCATCCGCATGATGTATGTGTAGATGATGAAGATAATTTATATGTTGCCCAGTGGAATTCAGGGAAGACGTATCCTATAAAACTGAATAGAATATGATCAAACGAATTTTCTATTCAATAGCTATAATTCTAGTATTGTGCCAAGCCTGTTTTTCTCAAAATACGGAACATGCACCAACAGCCTTATTTAAACTATCCAACCCTCGTGTTCAAGTGTCGTCCATATTTTTCGATTCGTATACTATGCTCAATTTCAGCGTAGATATGCCAAATTCGATTATAAAATATACCTTGGATGGAATTTCGGTAAATAAAAACGCAAAGGTGTTTTCTGGACCATTGAAAATACAGGAAAGTGCCGTAATCAAGGCTAAAATGTTTCATCCGGATTATAAAGAAAGTGATGAAGTTGTAGTAGAAGTGGTAAAGATTGCCAAGAATAGTGCTATTAAGCAGGTAGCAATTAAACCGGACCCTAGCGATAAATATTCAGGTATGGGTGCCATGGGGTTATCAGATTTGAAAAAAGGAAGTGCACAATTTGCAGGGGATAAACAGTGGATGGGTTTTCAAACGGAGATGATAACGGCATCACTTCAGCTAGAAAAGAATAGCACGGTCAATAAAATAGTGGTCAGTGTATTGACCAATCAATCCAACTGGATATTCGCACCTGGTAAAATTGAAGTTTTTAATGAGAGCGAATTAATAGGAGAAAGGACGTTTGCAAAGAGTGAACAAGAAACACCTAACAGTCCCACATTTTTACATGTACCGGTGAGTACAGGAATGTACAATACGTTGAATGTAGTAATACATCCGCTAAGCGAAATTCCAGCATGGCACCAAGGAAAAGGAACAACGCCTTGGGTTTTTATAGATGAAATAATTATACAATAGCATGATTCAATTAGGAATACAAATAGGACACCTGCACCCGCTTTTTGTTCACCTGCCCATAGGTATCATCATGCTTGCCTTTATTTTAGAGGTTTATGGTAGATTAAAATCAAAAGGATCTTTTGCTGAGGTAGTAGAATTTACACTTTTGGTAGCGGGTATTACGGCAATATTTTCACTGGGTACCGGGTGGTTGCTCGGAGAGGAAAGTGGTTATGATGAAGATTCCCTTTTTCTACATAGGTGGATGGCTGTTGCGTTTACCGTGACAACAGTACTTCTCTATTTGGTAAAACGAAGTAAAATTGGGTGGGTTAGAAAAACCTATATTCCAACGTTTTTATTGGTATTGGCATTAATTAGCCTTACCGGTCACTTTGGCGGTAATATGACCCATGGAGAAGATTATTTATTTGTAGATGAAAAAGAAGCTATTGTCATTACAAATATTGAAGAGGCTCAGGTTTACGCCCAAGTCATACAACCTATTTTTGACGCTAAATGTGTAAGCTGCCATAATGAAAGCAAGGCTAAAGGCGGTTTGCTTATGGGTTCACCTAATGATATTATTAAAGGTGGTGATACGGGTAGTCTTTTAGATACTATTTCAGGTCAAGAAAAATCTTTGTTCTTGGAAAGGGTGCATCTGCCTTTAGATCATGATGAACATATGCCACCACAAGGTAAGGTGCAATTGACCGATAATGAAAAGGCTTTGCTTGAATGGTGGATGGAAAATAACAATTGCTTTGAGTGTAAAGTAAATGAACTGACTAGGGAAGGAAATATAGCTGGAATATTAACTTCATTGGAGCAAGACACTTCTGCAATTGCCGTATTAACTAAAGAAGCAATGGAAGTGCCACAGGAATGGTTGCAAAATGTTAGGCGCGCCGGTATATCGGTTCAAACCTTATCTAGTGAGAATCACTTGCTCTCGGTGAATATGGCAAGTATGGATTCTATTACTGACGATACGTTAGAAGTGCTTGAAGAATATGCATCCAACATTGTGGAACTAGATTTAGGGTTCAGCAATTTTAACGATGATCTTGCCTCAGAATTGAAACCGTTTAAAAATCTGTTGAAATTAAAGTTACAGCACACTAAAGTAACCGATGCTATTGGGAAATATCTTAGTGATCTTGAGCTGTTAGAGTCATTAAATTTATATGGTACCGCTGTTACCGATAAGATCATTCTTGATTTAAAGGAAAATAAAAAGCTTCGTAATATTTATTTATGGAAAACTGATGTTTCCGAAGACGGACTGGTACAATTACAGCAGAATTTACCGGGAGTGACCATTCAGCAAATTGGGGCAGATGTATTTAAGGCAACCGTTTTAGATCCGCCCACCATTATAAGTGACCGTAGTTTTTTTAGTGATAGTTTAACCATAGCTATTGAAAGCCTATTTGATGGTACTGAGATTTACTATACGCTTGATGGCTCTGAGCCCACGGAATCTTCTTTGAAGTATGATGGTGCGATCACATTAGAGACAACGGCAAATGTGAAAGCGATTGCTGCAAAAAAAGAATGGGAGCCAAGCAACATCACCGAGCGAACGTTTATTAAGAACAATATAGCCTATGCCGATGTAGATTTATTAACGGTGCCCAATGATAAGTATCAAGGAAAAAAAGGTAAAACTTTAATGGATCAAAAGCGTGGGTCTACCAATTTTGTAGATGGCAACTGGTTGGGTTTTGAAGGAAAGCACTTGAATGCCGTGGTGGAGCTGAAAGAGCAGAACGCCATTTCAAAAGTATCTATTGGTGCATTGTCCGCACCTGCAAGTTGGATTTTTTACCCCACATCTTTTGTGGTATCGGTTTCCAATGATGGTACTAACTTTAAGGAAGTAGGGAGAAAAGATATGGGAGAAGAGAAACCCAATGCCGAGGTGAAACTCACTTTTTTCGATTTAGACATACCTGCCACCCAAGCAAAGTATGTAAAACTATCCATTAAGAGTCCCTTGAAAAACCCTGATTGGCACACTGATCCTGGTGGTAAAAGCTGGATTTTTATTGATGAAGTAGTGCTGAATTAAAAAGGGTATAGTATTGAGAAATGTCCATTAATAGAGTCAAAATAATAGTTATGAGTTTAAGATCAGTTTACTTTATAATATTCCTATTGGTTAAGGGGCAGCGTCTTTTGGCTCAGAAAACCGGAGTTGCTGCAAATGATAGACCTAATGTTATTTTAATTTTTACGGATGACCAAGGTTACAATGATGTGGGCGTTTTTGGTGCTCACGACATAGATACTCCCAATTTGGACCAAATGGCTAAAGACGGTGCAATGCTTACCCATTTTTATGCTGCTCAAGCTGTGTGTTCCGCCTCAAGGGCAGGTATATTAACGGGGACATATCCTAATAGGATCGGTATTCATAACGCTTTTATGCCCAATAGTAAAGTAGGTTTGAATCCTGATGAAACTACCCTCGCAGAATTATTGAAAGCGGAAGGGTATGCTACGGCTGTTTTTGGAAAATGGCATTTGGGAGATGCAAAAAAATTTATGCCCAATAATCAAGGGTTTGATGAATATTATGGTATACCTTATTCCAATGATATGTGGCCGTTACATCCGCAGCAAGGTCCTATTTTTAATTTTGGTCCCTTGCCTCTTTATGAGAATGAAAAGGTATTGGATACATTAACGGATCAAACGAATTTGACTACTGAGATTACAGAGCGTAGTGTTGACTTCATTAATCGTAATAAAGAAAACCCATTCTTTTTGTATGTACCGCATCCTCAGCCCCACGTGCCTTTATTTGTGTCCGATAAGTTTAAAGGAAAGTCTAAAAGAGGATTGTACGGTGATGTTATTATGGAATTGGATTGGTCTGTAGGTGAAATTATAAAGGCTGTTGATAAGAATGGATTAGCCCAAAATACCATTATAATTTTTACTTCTGATAATGGACCTTGGTTGGCATACGGAAATCACTCCGGAAGTGCTTTACCATTTAGAGAGGGTAAGGGCACTGGATGGGAAGGTGGTCAACGTGAACCGTTCATCATTAAATATCCGAAAGAAATAAAAGCGGGAATTACTATTGAGGCACCTGTTATGGCAATAGATATTTTACCTTCAATAGCAGCCGTTATCAATGCTCCTTTGCCAGAGAAAGAGATAGACGGTAAAAGCGCATGGTCTTTATTTACAGGCAAAACAGATGAGAGTCCGCAAGAAGCCTATTTCTTTTATTATCGCGTAAATGAGCTGTTTGGGGTGCGGTATGGGAAATGGAAGCTTTATTTTCCTCACAAGTACAGAACTATGAACGGACAAACTCCTGGTAAAGATGGATTGCCCGGGGTGTATAAAATGATTGATCTAGAGCAAATTGAACTCTATGATTTAGAACAGGGTGAAAGCGAAACTACCGATGTAGCAGCAGCTCATCCAGAAGTGGTAAAGACCATACAAAAATTGGCGGATGATATGCGAGCCAAATTGGGCGATTCCCTTTTGGACATAAAGGGTAGTGAAACCCGGTCTCCCGGGCGTATTGATTAATTAGTTTTTCTGTAATTCAAAAATCTGAAGGACATCATCATTATTGCCCACCAAGAAATAGTCATTTTGAACATTGCTTAAGGTAACCAGTTTTTTGGCGTCCCTATCTGCAAAGAATCCTATCTCTGACCCTCTTTTAGCAGAAAAGCTCCCGTTACCATCTCCCAATAACAGTAGTCCTGTTCCAGCGTCGTTTCTAGGGGTTTCTATCTCTGAAACGTATAAGTTGCCTATGGCAAGAACATCTAATGCCCCATCGCCGTTAAAATCCCTTACAAGCATATCATTGAGATTAGATAGTTGAGCTACATTGGGCAAGTCCGTTATTTTAAATTGACCATTGCCTAGATTTTCAATGTATACCGATGCAAAAGTGTCTGCGCTGTAATGTAGGGAGTTTTTCAGTTTTTCTTCACCATATACATCCTTTAGTTCCATAGAGGCAAAGGCATCATACTTTACTATTTTTTTCTTTAGGGCAGGAATTTGTTCCGATGAACATGAAAACCCTCTTAATGGATAATGTTTTTCCTTGTTGTAATATCCTAAGACAATATCTGCATTACCATTGGCATCAAAGTCATTATAATATACATCAAAAGGTTTGTCAGAGCTGGTTTTGTACTTGTAGTTAAGACCTAAATTACCCGCTATATAATCCAAATCTCCATCATTGTCAAAATCTCCTTGTTCTATGCTGAACCACCAGCCGTAGCTAGATGTAAAGTTTTCCTTCTCAACCTTTGTTAGGTTGCCATTATTGTTTTCAAAAATGGTAATAGGCATCCATTCGCCAACAATCATTAAATCTAAATCTTGGTCATTGTCATAATCGCTCCAAATGGCATCGGTAATCATTCCTATTTGCAACAATTGTGGGGATAATAATTCTGTTTGGTTCACCAATTGTCCATTGTCGTTTACCAATAACATGCTAGAAGATGGGTTTGGGTATTGTTGCGGAGTATGTCTGCCACCAACAAAAAGGTCCATATCACCATCACCGTCATAATCGGCGGATTTTACTACAGAGCCACTAATTCTGTTAGCATTTAAAATGGCTCCTTTTTTAAAGGTCGCATTACCTTGGTTTAGGTAGATTCTATCCGTATAGTGAAAATCGTTTTTTGGATACTCATTACCACCACTTACTACGTACAAATCTTTTAATCCGTCATTATTGATGTCCACAAATAAGGCATCTACATCTTCATAATCGGCTTCTTTTTGCCAAAATGCAACCTGACTTTCTTCAAAATTGCCATCTTTTTGTTGAATAAATAGGGTAGGTGCTTGGTTGGCGGCACCGCCAATATAGAAATCATCCAATCCGTCATCATTGATATCTCCCGCGGTCAGGGCTGGTCCAAATTGAGAAAGCTTATGTGGCAACAGTATTTGTTTCTTAAAATCATCGAATTGATTCTCTTGATGTCTAAATTTTACAGGAAAAACATTGGTCATATCTGCAAAAAGAGTCTTATCCGTTCCTTCATTTTTGATTTCTAAAATTTCAGATTCGTCAGATGAAATTTCTAACAGTTGATTTGCCGAGATGTCTCTTTTTACAGTACTTTTTCCATTGGGCCAAACAACCGTTAGACTGTCTACTTGTGTCAAATTCTTTAATCCAAAATGTAGCGTAGGTTCACTGGTAGAATAAATACCACGTACGTTTGTGGTCTCTAAGGTTTGTACACCATTTTGAGTGTATATGTTTACCCTAGTTCCAAATGTTGGTCTGTTGTTTTTATCGACCAATTGTATTCTTAGATAGTTACTGTTTGGTTTTGCTTCCGAATTGTTTCTGTAAATAAATGCCTCACTGTTGATGTTATTGACCACCAAATCTAGATCACCATCGTTATCTAAATCGGCATATGCTGATCCGTTGGAGAAAGATTCATTGTCCAAACCCCATTCAGTGGAAGTATTTTTAAATTCCAAATTGCCCAAATTTTGATAGGCGTAGTTTTTTAAAGGTTGGGACGGGACCATGCTAACCGCTTTTTCAAGGTCTACGATATCCCATATGCTTTTTACGTTTTGAGCATTGGGATTATTCTGTAGCCATTGTGCTCTAGTGGTATTTATATAATGGGCTACATTTTTATCCGCATCTGTATTTCTAATATCACGCAATAATCCGTTGGTGACATAAGTGTCTTTTAGACCATCATTGTCAAAATCGGCTATAAGATTAGACCAGCTCCAATCTGTTGCGGACATGCCGGTAAATTGCGCAATGTTACTGAAGGTTTCATTACCGTTGTTTAGCTGTAGTGTATTATACATGTATTGATATCCGCCACCGTCTTCTACTACTTTCCAAAAAGCACCAATGTTCATACCGCTCATGTTAGATTTTAATCTGAAATTATCTTCAGACACCATATCCAGTACAAATACATCTAAATTTTGGTCATTATTGATATCGGCTACATCTACACCCATACTATAGTAAGACGTTTGTTTTAAAGCGTTTTTTTCAATGCTTGTAAACGTGCCGTCTTGATTATTTAGAAATAGAAAATCTGGTGCATAAAAATCATTGGCCACATAGAGGTCTGGCCATCCATCATTATTAATGTCACTTGCCGATACGGCATTTGGAAAACCGGTGCGGTCTATACCAGCAGCTTTAGAAACATCTTCAAAGGTATTGCCATTGTTTTTATACAGTTTTAGTGCATATTCCGGTATGAGTAAATTGTCCGCACTGTGATATTGAGAAAGACTTCCCGGATTTGGTGGTTGCGTCAATAGAAAAAGATCTAATAGTCCATCTTTATCAAAATCTAAGAATGTTGCGTGTCTTGTTCTTTCGGTATTTGCAATAGACAATTCTTTGGCTTTCTCTGTAAATGTGCCATCTCCATTGTTAATGTACACTAAATTTCTTCGCCACTCCGGGTTTTCATCATACAGTTCTCTGCTGACATAAATATCTTGGTGTCCGTCATTATTGATATCAGCAATGGTGACTCCGGTAGACCAACCATCAAAATTTTTGATGCCAGCTTTTATGGTAACATCTTCAAAAACCAAATTTCCTTTGTTCAGATATAATTTATCAGGTACCATATTCCCTGCAAAAAAAATGTCTTGCAGTCCATCATTATTAAAGTCGCCCACACCAACACCTGCCCCGCCATAAAAATTGGCATAGGCAAATATGTTTTTATGCTTATCATCTTTAATAATATTATTAAAGTCAATTCCTGTATCATTGGAACTGAGAAGTGTAAATAATTTTGGTGTTGCCTTGGTCTCTTCAGGAGCATTTTCACAACATAAAACGAGTAAGGAGCAGAAGTATAATAAATGCCTAATTTTCATGATTACAAGATACTATTTTATACAAAAAAAGGAGAGTTTCCCCTCCTTTTCAAACTCAATAAAAAATTAACTCAAAACTATTATGAGAGGTTTCACTCAAAAACCAAACTTAATTGTTATTATTCAACATCCCACCACACTCTAGTGGTAAGAACATCTGGACCTTGAGCGGCTATTACAGCGGCATAATTATCAGGGTTGTTACTTTGTTCACTTTCAGAATACGTTAATCTTCTTGGTATAGTACCGTTGGTAACATTACCAGGGTAGTTTACCGGTGTAAGTGCCGGGAAACCTGTTCTTCTCCAGTTAGAGAAAGATTCATATTCATTTAAGAAAGTGGCAGCCCAATATTGTGTATTGATCTGCTCTAGTGCATTAGCCGAATCATAAGGATTGGCAGCAAGATAATCTGCAATGTCGGCATCTGCAATAATACCGGCATCACCATAAAGTGATAATTGTTTCATAGCAGCGGTAACTCCATTGTTATAATGTGTTTCTGCATCACCTGCAAGACCCCATCTTACATTTGCTTCTGCAAGCATAAACTCTACTTCTGCATAAGTTTGAAAAATCATAGGGGCAGTTTCTGAGGTAATTAAAAGACGATTAGGCTCAGAGTAGTCGTTTAAATTGCTGAAAAGATTATCAAGGTCAACATCTTGCTCTTGTAGCATTGGAAGATCCTTACCATTGGACAGACCTCTTTGTGCGTCTGGATCCAGTCTTTCCTCCACTGTTCTATCTTCTCTAAAATCCTCTATGAACAGACCAGGATTATCAGGGTCTTCTTTGAAAATTATTTTCTGTGCAGGTAATGATGCCAATACCGTTAATCTTGGGTCATTTGCATCTTTTAATAAATTGATGAACGTATCGCTCATTCTTGGATTTCCATCAGCCGTAAACACTTCGCCAATTCCATTTTTATTGTCTGCATCATGTTGTAGGTAAAAGATGTCATCATTAGATGTCATTACACCTCCGTCAATAGCTTTTGTAACCCAAGCTTGTGAAGCGGTAGGGTCTACTTTAATTAGCCTAAGACCTAAACGTAGCATCAAGGAATTAGCTAACTTTTTCCATTTTGCTTGATCACCATTATAGATGACATCTGCAGAACCAAATTCAGAAATGCCAGAGCCTAATGCAGCAGAAGCCTCTTCCAGTTCATTTAACAAATCTGGGTATATTTCGCTTTGCGCATCATATTTAGGAAGAAAAATACCTTCTATAACTGCTTTACCTGCCTCGCTATACGGCACATCACCATATAGATCGGTAAGTCTGGAATAAGCAAAGACACGTAGTATTTTTACAATTGCCTTCATTTCTTCAGGAGCTTCTTCCTCTTCTAATTGAAAGGTTAAATCCTCAATTGATTTAATGGCATTCTCATAATAGCGATCCAATAAGGATGAAGCATAACCTTTGTTCCACGTATATTTATCACCACTCCAGTAACCGGCAGTTGTAGCTACATGTTGCATCATGGTAGATTGATAGATCATGGCCGCTCTCCAGTTGTCATATCTTTCACTAGATATAAATTTCATCACCGCAGTTAGCTTATTACCCGCAGCAACTTGGGTAGGTTTTGTTGGATTTACATTTAAATCTTCAAAACCATCATCACATGCACCTACAGAAAGTAGTGCAAACATTAGTATATATATTGATTTTTTCATAGTTCTCTTTTAAAACTTTACATTGATAGTTAGACCGTAACTTCTAGAAGAAGGAACTCCAAAATATTCCAGACCCTGTGAGTTTCCAACAGAGTATGCACTTTCCGGGTCAATATTATCTACACTTCTTTTTATGTAGAATAAGTTAGAAGCGATTAGTGATACATTAACATTGGTTAAAAATACATTGTCTAAGGCTTTCTTTGGTAATGAATAACCTAGGCTTAATTGTCTGAATTTTATATAATCAGAGTCTTCAACGAATTCTTCTGCGATATCTGCAATTTCACCATAATAGTCAGCTAGATTTTCAGGTGCCACTGTCGTAGTAAATGCAGCCCCGGTTTGGTCAACACCAGATACGGTTAAACCATTTTCTCTACCTTCTAAAGTGTTTTTGTGAAGTCCATTACTATAAAGTATAGTGTTGGTGCCAGAAAAGATCTGTCCACCAAATTTTCCGTCGATCAAGAAGTTAAGGTTGAAGTTCTTGTAAGTAAATGAATTTGAAAAACCTAACGTTAATGGAGGTACACCCTCACCTAAGATTTTACGCTCACCTTCAACAGCTCTAGGTACACCATCATCACCTACTTCATAAACTATGGTACCGTTTTCATCACGCTCATAAGAAACACCAACTATAGAACCATAAGTTTCACCAACGATGTGGGTAATTCTTACATTCTGTGTTCTTGGTTCATCTAAGTTAACGTCAGAATTAACATCATCTGTAGCTACTACCAGTCCTTCATTATAAGCACCGTTTACGGTCATATTCCAAGAGAAGTCATTAGTTCTGATCGGTGTACCACTGATTAAAAATTCAACACCCTCGTTGGTTACCTTACCTAAATTTGCGCTAGCCCCGGTATAACCAGAATATATAGATGTTGATACATCTACAATATCATTTGTAGTTTCATTGCTATAGTAAGCAACATCAAAAGATAGTCGGTTATTAAAGAACCTCATATCTAAACCAATTTCTGTTTCACTTTTGCTAAAAGCAACTAAATTGGCATTAGGAACAATGCTACCGGAAACTCTACCTAATGGCTGACCGCTGATCGGGATTCCGAAAATTTCATAGTTCAAAGCCAATGTATAAGGATCTTGAGCACCACCTGCAACTTCTGAATAACCACCTCTTAATTTTAAGAAGCTAACGAAAGAAGGCATATTAAAAGCATCTGATAATATTAAACTACCATTAACAGAAGGGTAGAAATCATCATTTGGTGTAGTCTTGCCAGGGAATGATAACGTAGAAAACCAGTCATTTCTACCAGTAAACGTTACATATGCCCAACGGTCATAAGATAATTCCAACGAACCGTAAACAGAACCAATTTTTCTTTCTGAATATTCTCTGCTACGAGATTGGCTAACTGTGTTGCCTATGTCTTCTAAACCTGGAACAATAAAGTCGTTACCACCTAAAAATAAATTTTCAGATTTAACGTGGTTGTTGTTTGCACCTACTAATGCAGAAATGGCAAACTTATCTGTAATATCTTTTTCTGCCGCTAAAATTAAATCGGCATCCACTTGATTGTATCTTCTTTCTTCCTCGTTAATGCCTCCCAATGGTTTATAAGCCGTACCGAAAGGTTCAACGGAAGTTCTTCTGATAATATCATTATCAATACCAATTCTACCGGTTAGCGATAGCCAATCCAATATATCATAACGAAGAGATGTTGATGCAATTATTCTATTTCTGACATCTTCATTATTGAAATTATAAGCGGCAAAATACGGGTTGGTAGAAAATGTATTGTTTGAGAATTGTCTTTCAGAACCATCAGGATTGGTAGATGGCTGTAATGTAGTTACATCTATATTGCCTGGTAGCAAAGCCACTGAAAAGTTGGCATTACCAGGGGAATCTGAAAGTCTAGGTCTGTTTTGTACCTTTTCTATA
This sequence comes from Maribacter sp. HS, assembly GCF_048059195.1. Classification (NCBI taxonomy): domain Bacteria; kingdom Pseudomonadati; phylum Bacteroidota; class Flavobacteriia; order Flavobacteriales; family Flavobacteriaceae; genus Maribacter; species Maribacter sp. HS. The sequence continues at coordinate 838,984 of NZ_JAYLVV010000002.1, read as the reverse complement.
ATATATTTGGCATTTACGCTACTAGTTATCTTATCTCCTAAGATAGCACTGGAGTTGAAAGAAAAAGATTTTCTGTTCAATCCTGCATTTGGCAATACATCCGCATTATCCAAATTAGATGCAGAAAGTCTATAGGTCAAATTTTCTTTAGCACTGGTTATGGCAACCGTGTTAATGAAAGTAGACCCTGTTCTATAAAATTTGTCAACATTGTTACCTAAATAGGAGTAAGGTCTTGATACACCATCGAACTGAGGAGAATTTACACCATCATAAGCTTCTCCCCATGAAGAACTACCTGCTTCTAATGCGGCGCTTTGTGAAGATGGTCTTACACCTCTAACTCCTTGTCCATATTCTGTTTGAAAATCTTGTAATGAAGTGTCCACCTTGTCAAAGGTTACGGAGCTACCTACTTCAATGCCAAAACCTTCCTGGCCCTTACCGGATTTTGTGGTAACGATAATAACACCACCCGCAGCACGAGAACCGTACAGCGCAGAAGCCGCACCACCTTTTAGTACGGAGATAGATTCAATATCATCTGGATTTAAACTAGAGATACCGTCCCCACCATCTGATCCACCCCATAAACTGGCAGAACCGTTATTACCATTTCCGATAGGAATACCATCCACTACATAAAGTGGTTGGTTGTTACCGGATAATGAACTTGCACCTCTAATGACTACTCTACTGGAACCGGCGGCACCAGTAGCATTTTGAGAGATGTTTACACCTGCAATTTTACCCTGTAAAGAATTAATTGCATTTGGAGTTTTAATGGTTGCAATTTCTTCTGCATCTACTTCAGTTAAGGAGTATCCTAATGCTTTGGTTTCTTTACGTATACCAAGTGCTGTAACAACTACTTCGTCCAATTCGCTGGCATCTTCCGCTATTGAAGTGTTTACTATAGATCTACCATTTACTCCTACTTCTTTGGTTTTGTATCCTAAAGAAGAGAAAACCAATGTAGCATTTGCATCAACGTTGATGGAGTAATTACCATCAAAATCAGTAGAAGTTCCATTTGTTGTGCCTTTTTCAACGACGTTAACACCTGGCAAAGGTGAACCGGTGTCATCTGTGACTACACCAGATACGGTCTTGTCTTGACCTATTACTGCTTGAAAAAACAGCAGCACAGCAATGGTCAAAAAACTTGAGATTTTTTTATTCATAAATGTTTGAGTTAAGTTAGTTTGTATAAAATACTGTCATAAGGTGAGCCATATTCCAGTTAATTATCAAAAATTTCGACAAATAACAATTATGAAAAGCTTAACAGCATGTTAATAAATAGGAAATTTTTAGGAATGAAACAATTATTGAGGGTTTTGTGATGCTCTAATTACTTGCCATTGTTCTTCAGTTATGGCAGGTCCATCAAAGAAAGATACTCCTTTTGCACCGTTGCTAATAGATTGATGTATAGCTTCCTGCAATTGTTCTGGTGTCATGCCCGGCACATATATGCCAGTATGTAACTCAGTGTTTTTCCCTTTTAAATCAATAACACCTTGCTGGGTTGCATACCCGATCCAATCTATTTCTTCATTATAAAAGACATTGTAGATCATGGGTAGAACTGCATCTATATTCCATTTATCCCAACGTTGACGAACCATGTGATCTGCCATTTCTGGATAAGGAAATACAGCTGCGGTAAGTATTTTGCCATTTGCATGCGTAATTTTGTAAGCTTCGTCTACAATGGCTTTTACTTTATTTAAACGGAAGTTTTTCCACTCCATATCTATTGCCGGATTGCTAAAATCATTTGGGTTTTTATGATGTTCTTTTTCAAATTCCGAAGTACAAACATCACAATAGCAAAAGTCATATCTGGGCAATTCCGTTTCTTGTTTTAAATTGTATTTAGGAAGAAGACCTATAGGTAAAAAAATGTCCGAGTATCTAATATAATCTAAATGGAAACTTGCTACACCCTCTACTTTTGACAATCCTTCAATTAAACTTAGTATGTGTTCGCGAGATTCTTTTCTTGTGGGGCAAAGCCATTTGTAATATCCTACATAGGGTGGTTCATCAAAGCAAGACTTGCCATCTCTACTTACAGCATACCATTCTGGATGCTGTTCTGCAACTTTATCGCCAGGGCGGTTCATAGTGAACATCCAAGCATGGACTTCTAAATTGTATTTTTTGGCTATTGGTACCAACCTAGCCAGTAATTCTGGATCTCCGTAGGTATTTATAAGTATTGCATTAATACCATTGTCTCCGTACTTTTTAAACTCTTCATCAAAAGATTCATTTGTCCGTGCTTTGTCAGCAGTAATCCATGTCCATAATTTAAATGTCTCAGTGTTAGATGAAGTATCTGTAGTGGCTATTTTCTCTTTTTTTTGTTCATTTGTTCCGCATGAGATGAAAAGAGTAATAAGTACAAGAAGTAATGCCTGTAAAAACTTAGTTGGTTTGGTCATAGTCAGTTGTAAATTTTCCGTCAGTATGTATAATTAGTCTGTTGTTCGTGAATGGGCTTTTTGCCCATATGTTAAAGCCAAAGTTGTTCTTTTCTAAAACAGCAACAACCGGTTTGCCCTGTATTAAAATCGGCTTTTTTTGCAGTTCCCCATGTACGGACAACCATTCTTGGTCGTTTTTGGTCTTTACATTTCTATATAGTTTGTATAAATACCATTTTATATGTTCATCATCAGGTATATCGAATTTGGTGGTTTTGCTACCTTTATTGAAATAGACATATCCCCAATGTTCTGGCTCGTGCATATTAATGACTCCCTGTGGTGACCATACCCAATTGTATTCTGGTAAAAAATTACCATTGCTATCTTTCTTTCTAGAATACGTACCATTATCAAGATCAAAATCCCAGTTTACTCTAGAAAAATTTATTCTCCAATATTCATTTTCCGGTACTTTGGTAGTTCCACCTGGGGCTGTAGTAAAAGACCATGGTATGGCTACTTCAACAGTCCAACCTTGGTCTATGTCCGTTGAGTTGTTCAATGTGCCGTTGCAATGTATGGCGGTTTTAATGCCTTTAAAATCCCAAGCATCGGTAACGTGCCCATTATTTCTGTATGGTTTTGATAAGTAGAGGTCCCATATGGTATTTAGGGCATTTATTTCAAATTCGTAATAGTTGTGCGTATCGCCATCTGGGTCCAGGAATATTTCAAAATCGTTATTGTAAAATATTATGGTATCCTTTTGCTTTAATGTGGCCCAAATATGTGGTTCTTCAATTTTTGCAAAAAAATAAATGTATTGTTGGTCCCATAGCATTTTAAATTTTGTGTTATACGTGGGTTTCTTAGTGCCTTCAATATCAATAAAATCGCTAGACCAACTGGTTGTCTGCCATGCACTCTCATTCATTTTGCCATCTATGGATATGTTTTCAAGTGTATTTTCTGCAATATATGAGCGTGGTGTTTCTTGGGCCATTAGGGAAATTGCTCCTAGGTATAGTAGAAACAATAATAATGCTATGGCTTTTTTAGTTTTTAAAGATTTTTTATTGATTATATCCATAGCCTAATAGTCTGTCCTGTACTTGTTGATGATCTTATAATCCTAAGAATAGAAAATTGTAAGTAGTGAATAATCTGCTACTTCTGTATTATGCTAAGCTTTTCTAAAGTTTTTGAATGCACAAACTAAGCGATGAAGTTGCTTTTCAATTTTACAAATTACACTTTTGCTTAGGCCGTTTTTAACTACATTTAGAAATAATTAAGCTAAGGAGGCTATTCTGAGATTATAATTGAATATTTTTAAAATTCTTCGTAAACTGAATGTTTTTAGCTTAACAACCGTAGATTGTTGCTCAACGTCAAAAAAACGGAAAAAATAAATTGGTTTTAGTAGCCTATGGACATTAGATTAATGAAGTTTTTGAGAAGGCCCAAATTTTTTGGTACAAGTGAAATTAAACCTTGGCACCATATTTTATTTTGGTCTGTCTATTTTATCTTTAATACGTTTAGGTGGACCTTTATACATGACGACTTTTTACTTTCTTTACGTACCAATCTTATAGGTTTTCCCATTCATATGTTTTTGGCGTATTTAAATGCCTATTACCTAATGCCAAAATTTATATATACCAAAAGATACTTTGAGTATACGGTATATATACTTCTGTCATTGTTCATAATGCTCTTGGTGAAGTATAACCTAACGTATTACTTGGTAAGTACAGATGTTATGCCCGAAGCACAGGATGTTATCAACTCATTGACCATTGGGTATGCCGTGCAGACAATGATTGGTGAGGTTTATGTGATATCGTTTTTTACAGCAATTAAATTGACCATAGATTGGTTAAGGGAAAGTAGCAAGCTACATGATCTTGAAAAACGACAGCTAAAGACCGAACTTAGATTTTTGAGGTCACAGGTATCACCTCACTTTTTCTTCAATACCTTGAACAATATATATTCATTGACCTTGGAGAAATCTGACCAAGCTCCAGAGGTGGTTTTAAAACTTTCAGAGCTAATGCGTTACTTATTGTACGCAACCAAAAAGCAACGACAGGATCTAACCAGTGAAATTAATTGTATAAGAAATTACATAGATTTGGAACGTATAAGGTTCGATGATTCTTTGAAAATTGATATGAATATCTCGGGCAACCTTGACAATTGTAAAATACCACCTATGTTATTGATACCACTTATTGAAAATTGCTTTAAGCATGGGGCAAGTAAGAATATTGGGGATATGAAGATTAAGATCGATGTAAATGTTGACGATAGTTTTATGGATTTTAAAGTATCCAATTCCATACCAGTAGTAAAAAAAGAATATGTATACCCGGTAAAACGAGGAGGTATTGGTCTTTCTAATGTGAAAAAGAGGTTAGAGCTGGGCTACGCTAAGAGTGAGTACGATTTAAAGATTTTTGAAGAGGATAAAATGTTCAATGTGTTTTTAAAGCTTAAGGTAATATGATTTTAAAAGTAATAGTAGTAGATGATGAGCCGTTGGCAGTAAATGTGATTAAGAACTATATACTTAGGGTAAAAGAATTACAGCTAGAGGGTACTTTTTCCAATGCCTTGGATGCATCGACCTTTTTGAGGGACAATGAGGTAGATATCATGTTCTTAGATATCAATATGCCTTATTTGGACGGATTGGAGTTTTTAAGCACCTTGCACAAAAAACCGTTTGTAATCATGACCACCGCTCATGAAGAACATGCATTAAGAAGCTTTGAACTAGAAGCCATTGACTATTTGGTGAAACCCATTTCATTACCTCGATTTTTTAAATCCATAGATCGTATTATAGGTCTTAAGAAAATAGGTAGTAACGGTAGTGCTGAAAAAGAAGAGAAGCCTTCTATTTTTGTTAAGGTTGACAAAAAGAAGTTACAAAAGATTTATTTGGACGAGATTATGGTGATAGAGAGCCTAAAAGATTACATTAGGATCATAACGCCAACGGCAAAATATATAATTCACAGAACCTTAAGCAGTTTTACAGATGAGTTACCAGGTGATAATTTCATAAGAATACACCGTTCCTATACTATTGCTGTTGATAAGGTAAGTGTGGTTGAGGGCAATAGCGTTGAAATTGGCGGTATTAGGTACACCATAGGTAGAAGCTATTTAGCCGATGCCAAAAGCAGAATACTTAACAACCTTACAGATTAAAATTTCTTATTCACTATAGAATTAAATTGCCTTGAGCCAACTATTTAAATTTAAACAATTTAGTATTGAACAAGATCGTTGTGCCATGAAAATTGGTACAGATGGTGTGATGTTAGGTGCATGGACGCCAGTGGACACATCATTGGAATCTATTTTAGATATTGGCGCCGGTACAGGAATCATCGCTTTAATGCTGGCCCAGAGAAGCAATGCGGATGTGGTAGATGCCATTGAGATAGATGCTGATGCTTATGAACAATGTGTTGAGAATTTTGAAGGCTCCCCATGGGGAGATCGGTTGTACTGTTACCACGCCGGCTTAGATGAATTTGTTGATGAAATCGAAGACCAGTATGAGTTGATCACGTGTAATCCTCCTTTTTATTCGGAAAATGTCAGTTCTGGCAACTTACAGCGGGATCAAGCACGCCAGAACGGTTTTTTACCTTTTAACGAGCTTATTGCCTCGGCTGCTGTTTTGTTGGCGGAAAATGGATTGTTTACAACGGTAATTCCCTATAAAGAGAAAGATGAGTTTGTCGCCATGGCAGAGGAAAAAGGTCTTTATCTTATCAAATGCACTTATGTAAAGGGTAATACTATTGCAGAGGTGAAACGGGTATTATTGGCATTCTCAAAAAATAAAACACCATTAGAATCGTCAGAATTGGTCATTGAAACTGAAAGGCACTCTTATACTGATGATTATATAGCCTTAACTAAGGAGTTCTATTTAAAAATGTAACTTTAGTGTTACATGTTGTTATATTTCTTTATTTATCTTTGATAAAAGCATAGTTATGAGACCAGATTTATTTGAAGCCCCAGACTACTATCACTTAGATGATTTATTATCTGAAGAGCATTTGTTGGTACGTGATGCCGCACGTCAATGGGTAAAAAGAGACGTATCCCCAATTATTGAAGAATATGCCCAAAAAGCTGAATTTCCTAAGCAGATAATAAATGGCTTGGCTGAAATTGGTGCATTCGGACCTTATATTCCTGAGGAGTACGGCGGTGCGGGATTAGATCAAATTAGTTATGGAATTATTATGCAAGAAATTGAAAGGGGAGATAGTGGTGTTCGTTCTACGGCATCAGTACAATCCTCTTTGGTAATGTATCCTATTTATACGTATGGAACCGAAGACCAACGTAAAAAATACCTACCTAAGTTGGCTACTGGCGAATGGATGGGCTCTTTTGGGTTGACCGAACCAAACCATGGTTCTAACCCTAGTGGTATGGAAACCAAGTATAAGGATATGGGCGATCATTATCTTTTGAACGGAGCCAAACTTTGGATTTCCAATGCTCCATTTTGTGATATTGCGGTAGTATGGGCAAAGAACGAGGAAGGACGTATTCATGGTTTGATCGTGGAGCGTGGAATGGAAGGTTTTACAACACCGGAAACCCATAACAAATGGTCATTGAGAGCTTCGGCTACCGGTGAATTGATATTTGATAATGTAAAGGTCCCTAAAGAAAACCTATTACCTAATAAATCTGGTCTAGGGGCGCCATTAGGATGTTTGGATTCTGCCAGATTTGGTATTTCTTGGGGTGCTATAGGTGCTGCTATGGATTGTTATGATACTGCATTAAGATATGCCAAAGAACGTATTCAGTTTGGTAAACCTATTGCTGCAACTCAATTACAGCAGAAGAAATTGGCAGAAATGATTACGGAGATCACCAAAGCCCAGTTATTGGCCTTTAGACTAGGTCAATTAAAGAATCAAGGGAAGGCAACCTCTGCCCAAATATCTATGGCCAAGAGGAATAATGTAGAAATGGCCATTAAAATAGCACGAGAGGCGAGACAAGTTCTAGGTGGTATGGGTATTACCGGTGAATATAGTATAATGAGGCATATGATGAATTTGGAAAGCGTAATTACCTATGAGGGTACTCATGATATTCATCTGCTGATTACAGGGGCGGATATTACTGGAATGCCTGCTTTTCAATAATTTAACGGTTTGCTTTAATGGGCATAACATTTAACTGTTGAACACCATCTATCTTTGATTTGCGCGTGTAAGATGTGTGCATGTTTTTTTTAGATATAAGCTATGGCCGATGGAGACATCGGCTTTTTTAATGCTAATTTTTTCGCGATAAAAAATCGGCAAACCATTTACCAGAGGCTTTAATAGTCCTTTTTAAGGTTTTAAAATTAATATGTACCAAGCCAAACCTAGGGTAATACCCTTCTGCCCATTCAAAATTATCCGTAAAGGTCCACACGAAATATCCGTGGATATTCAACCCTTCTTTTTTGGCTTTAAGCACTTGGTTTAAATAACGCTGCAAATAATTTACCCTAGCGATATCATTTATAATTTCTCCATCAATGGAATCTTTAAAAGCAGCACCGTTCTCGGTGATGATGATTTTTTTAATTTGCGGGTATGAACTGTATTTCTTGATCATGTTGTAAATACTAGGCGGATATACCTCCCAATCCATCAATGTTGTAGGTACATTTCTCTTACTTGCCTTTACAATTTTAGCTCTAATGTACGGTACCAAAAGACTATATCTTACTTTTTCTCGAGTGTAATTTTGAATTCCGATAAAATCGAAATCAAACAGGCAATCTTCCATATCAGTAGGTTGAATGTAAGGTTGTAGTTTTTTTAAAACCGGAGCTTCTTTGGTTGGATAACCTAAACCCAATGCTGGTTCAATAAATAACCGATTCAATAAGGCATCAACCAGAACAGCTGTTTTCTTGTCTCTGTTATTTTGTCTGTAGGGTGAAATTTGTGAACATGAAAACGTGGTGCCTATTTGGGCATTGGGTACTAGTTTACGAAGTAATCTGCCACCTTCCGCTTGGCACAAAACAGCATGGTGCACGGCGGGAAGAAAATTCTTCAATCTTTTTTTTCCAGGTGCATGTACGCCTAGAAAGTAACCGGCACCCGTAAATACCATGGGTTCGTTCAAAACCATCCAATGTTTAACCCTATCTCCAAAAGAAGTTGCGCAAAGGCTGGTAAATTCTGAAAACCATTGTATAATGTTTCTATTCGTCCATCCGCCTTTACCCTCTAACACCTGTGGAAGATCCCAATGGTATAGGGTTACCCATGGGGTAATACCTTGTTCTAGACAAAAGTCAATGACATTATTATAAAATTGAATACCTGGTTCGTTTACAGAGCCAATACCATTAGGTAAAATTCTTGACCAAGAAATAGAGAAACGAAAGTTGTCAATATTCATGGACTTCATCAATAGAATATCTTCCTTGTATTTATGATAGTAATCGCAAGATACATTGGCATTGTTACCATTTAAAACCGTATTTGGTTTGGTGGTAAATGTATCCCAAATAGAGGGTCCCTTTCCATGGGTGTCGTACGCGCCCTCAATTTGGTATGCTGCGGTGGAAACTCCCCAAGTGAAATTTTTGCCAAATTCATGGGCATTTAAAAAGAATTCTTCTTGTTCTCTCAATAGAGTAGTGGCTTTTTAATGTGTTTTTAGAGATTTCTCTAATAGTTGGCTCACAATTTGGTCGGTAATATCTGGGTAGTCTATCGGCACAATGGTTTCGGTATCTAACCAATGTTGCAACTTGGGTAAGTGTTTTGTTTTAAGCGATTTTATTACCGGTACACCCATATCTGCCAAGGCAGCTGCATTACATTGCTGCTCATATTGCCCTTTCATAGGCACTACCATTAGCTTTTTTTGCATGTGTAGGCTTTCAGCTGGTGTTTCAAAACCTGCACCGCATAGTATTCCTCTACTACTTGCCATGCTTTTTACAAATGCCTCATTGGTTATTGGCTTTATATGAATGTTCTTTTTAAAATATTCATAGGTATTGTGCTTTGAAAATACTTCCCATTTTACCCTTTTCATCTTACTTAAAAACTTCAACAATTTCTCATCACTGTAAGATGGTAGATATACGGTATAATGCTCGCCTTTGGAAATTGATGCCGATCGTATATCGTTTCTGATTATAGGTGTGTAGATATTAGGTTCATAAGGTTTGAAATGAAGTCCGAATTGATGGCTGGTGGGTGCATAATTATTAAGAATCCATTTGCCCATTCTGTCCGTTTTTTTAGGCTTTGGAGCTAATTTAGAGAGTACTGCCGCTTGGTGGCTAAAACTATAGCAAGGTATATTTTTTAACTTGCACGCCCACGCCGTAACCGGTTCAAAATCATTAATAATGAGGTCGTAATCTTCAACCGGTATACTTTTTATCTCTTTTTGCAAACGCATAGAGTTTGCCTTGTAATAGGTTTTCCAAACATCTACACCTCCTTTTTTGCCAAAAATAAAGCTTAATCCTTTTAGCTGATACTTAATGGGGTAGGGTAGTTTTATATCTGCTTGAATGCCGCTCACTAAAAGATCTAATGAAACATTATGTTTTAATATTGCAGGTATTACATCTCTAGCCCTGCTCAAGTGTCCGTTGCCGGTACCTTGAATTGCGTATAGTATTCTCATTTACTCTGTTGCGTCATTCCACTTATTCTAAACTCTTCAAGCAAGCTTTGAAACAGTTCAGCTTTTTCCAATACATAGGTTTCTTCCTTACTATCCTCTTTATGGTCAATGGTTAATTGATCTTCAAGATAAGAGTATAGTTTCCAGTGACCATTATGATACTCAAGTGCGGTTAAATTTTCTATCCAATCTCCAGAATTTAAATAGACGACTTCTCCTTTATCTGTTTTTATATTGCGAATTTCCGGTTGGTGAATGTGACCGCAAATAACATAGTCATAACCATTTTCTATGGCAATATCTGCGGCAATCTGTTCAAAGTCGTTTATGAACTTAACGGCAGACTTTACACCGTTCTTAATTTTCTTGGACATTGAAATTGGACCCTTGCCCATTTTTTTGCTTATAAAATTAATGGCTCTATTTAATAGAATTAAAAAGTCATATCCTTTTGCACCAAGTTTGGCTACCCATTTTGAATGCTGCATGGTAACATCGAACACGTCACCATGAAAAATCCAAGCTTTTTTATCTTCAAGCGGAATCACCATTTTATTGACAATATTTAATGAACCCATACTGTTGCCCGAAAATTTCCGCAAAAGTTCATCGTGGTTACCTGTTATATAATGTACCGGAATTCCTTTGGCCACCCATTCCAATAATAGTTTAATGACTTTCATATGAGACTTGGGCCAATAGCGTTTGCTAAATTGCCAAATATCTACAATATCGCCATTAAGGATTACCTCTTTTGGCTTAATGGACTTTAAATATTTTAAAAGCTCTTTGGCGTGGCAGCCATATGTTCCTAAATGAACATCGGAAATGACGACAATATCAACCGGTCTTTTTTTCATAAGTGAATGAGGGATTCCTTTCTTGGGAATTTTAGAAAATTAGAAAGAGATAGAACCACCTCAAACTTGACATTAAATGCAAGAATGGCAATACATAAGGCGGCCAAATCAGTAGATTTCATATGCTGAAACTTATGACCGTAAAGTTTCAAAATTTATGATTATAGAAAGGTTACTGTTAACTTATTATTCGGTTACGAGATTGTTAAGTAATTGAATTTCAGAAATGTATTTATTAACTATTTCTTTACTAGTCTAACTTTTACAGATTTGCTTATTGGTGTTTTGCTTTTATCGGCAAAATGATTGTAGGGTACTAAAACATTGGTCTCCGGAAAATAAGAAGCCAGATTTCCAGATGGAATATTATATGGAACGATCTTAAAATTATGGGCTGTTCTTACAATACCGTCATAAGTACTGGTAATATCAACAATGTCCAGTTTGTTTACACCAATGGCCTTCATATCGTCTATATTCATAAAAACCACTCTTCTTGCATTGTAAACACCTCTGTAACGGTCATTTAATCCGTAAATAGTGGTGTTGAACTGATCGTGAGAACGTATAGTCATCAACATGTATTCATCCTTTGCCAAGGTGTGTTCAGGAAGTTTGTTAATGGTAAATTGTGCTTTACCGTTGGGCAACATGCTAAAATCCAATTCACGTACATTATTTGGTAAGTAATAGCCTGCGCCTTTTGAACGTTCTTCGGTATCATTGAACCCCTTTGCAACTTGGTCAATTCGCTTTCTGATCAATTCATAATCTTCACCTAATGATTTCCAGTTCATAGGGTGTTCTTGGCCGAACAAGGTATGCCCTAAATTGGCAATAATCTCTGGTTCGCTCATGATGGTCTCCGAGGCAGGTTTTAATATTCCCTTGGATCTTTTTACCCTGCCCATACTATTTTCAACCGTAAAATGACGGGGCTTGCCATTTTTCAAATCTTTTTCAGATCTTCCAATAGTCGGTAAGATCAAGGCGGTTTTACCGGTGATTAAATGTGTACGGTTTAATTTGGTACTGATCTGTACCGTTAAATCGCAATTTTGAATTCCCTTTGCGGTATATTCTGTATCAGATGCCGCCATTAAAAAATTTCCGCCCAAGCACATGAATACTTTGGCATTACCTTCATACATCGCTTTTAAGGAGCCTACAACATCTACACCTTCATGCTCAGGTGGGGTAAACCCTAAATGTTCTTTAATACGTTCGTTCATGGCACTATCTACAAAATGCTGAATACCAACGCTGCGATCACCTTGAACATTACTGTGACCACGAACCGGACATGTACCTGCATTTGGTTTTCCAATAGCTCCTTTCAACAATAGAAGATTTATGAACTCTCTAATATTTTCTACGCCATTCTTATGTTGAGTAAGACCCATGGCCCAGCACACTATAATTTTAGATTTATTCGCCAATAGTGCAACCGTGTCGTTTATTTTTTCCTCGGATACGCCAGTTTGCGCCAATAGGTCTTTTGCATTGTAGTTTCTTAAATCAGAGATCAAAGACTCATAACCATCTGTATATTTTTCAATGAATGCGTGGTCAAAAACTGTATTTCCTTTTTCTTCTAATGCAACTATTTTCTTTAAAATTAATTTTACCAGGGGTATATCTTGGTTAATGTTGACCGCCAAATGAATATCTGCCATGTCCTCACCACCGCCGATCCATCCGCCTAGATGTTGCGGATTTTTAAAATTCACTAATCCTGATTCTTCTAACGGATTTATACTAATGACCTTACCACCGTTCTGCTTGCATTTTTCTAATGCGGATAACATTCTAGGGTGATTGGTACCTGGGTTCTGCCCGGCTATCAATACGACCTCTGCTTCGTATAAATCCTCTAAAGTGGTCGAACCCTTGCCTATGCCCAAGGTTTCTCCCAAGGCAACACCGCTGCTCTCATGGCACATGTTAGAACAATCCGGAAGGTTGTTGGTGCCTAATGCACGCGCAAACATACCGTATAAAAAGGCAGCTTCATTACTTGATCTACCAGAAGTGTAAAAGATAGCCTCGTCCGGATTGTCCAACTTTTTTAATTCAGCTGCTATCAGATCAAATGCGACCTGCCAAGAAATTGGTTCGTAATGAACGCTGCCGGGTCTTAATACCATAGGTTCAATTAAGCGACCAAACTTGTTGAGTTCGTAATCAGTAAGTTGAGAAAGTTCTTCTACCGAATTATTTTTGAAATAATCTGCACCAATATGTTGGGTAGTAGCTTCATCACCTAAGGCCTTGGCTCCATTTTCGCAGTACTCAGCTACTGGTGATGGGTGTTCGGGATCGGGCCAAGCACAACTTGGGCAATCAAAACCGTCTTTTTGGTTCATGCTCAGCAAGGTGCGCATTGATCGTAATACGCCCATTTCTTTGAATGTATGCTTTAGGGCTTCACGTACGCCTAAATAACCTGCAGCATGTGTTATAGGTTCTTTTACTTCAATATCCAGAAATTCTTCAGACCCTCTAAAAGAGACGTTGCGTTCGTTTTTTGCATTCATGCAATAAACTTAAGAAATGTAATAGTAACGTTTATAATCATTTCTATTAAAACTGTAACCCAAATGATTAAAATGGGATATTTTAACTCAACTTAGGATTGGGGTAATTGTCAGATTGGTCTTCTATAGTATTGTCCAAACAGGTGAAATCTTTTTCCAATAGCAAGTACAGGTTGTTGCCAGCGGTTGTTTTCAAGGTATGGTCAAAAGTTATGATATCATTGGAAAACCAAGATCTGCCATTAGCCTCTGGCATAGAAAGGATAATACTACTGTTTTCAAAATTGATATGTAATTGCTCAATATCGCTCTTTAATACTACACCATAGTTAAATTTTGTAGTTCCAAAATTTGTACTGTCGTAAATTTCTCCACTTTCCGATAATGTTTTCACTTCAGATTGGGTTAATCTAAACCGTACAGAATCGCCTTTTATTCTAATTTTCATAGCTATAGATTCAGTTCACAACAAAAATAGCCCATCTGACAACAAAATATAGGGGGTTGACATCAATTTGTTTCTAATAATTAACCTTACCTATATATTTACAATGTAATTAAAAACGAATAAAATTTTTTCATTTTCATATAGTGTTCTCGTAAAAGAGTCCGGTCTGATAAGATCGGACTCTTTTTAGTTAAAGTCGGTTTTAAACATAAAAAAACCCATTAAATTAAAATCTAATGGGTTCTGGTATATGTTGAAAAGGGTTATTTCCAAATAGGCGCAGGGTACTTTCCTGAATCGGATTTTTCCTTTAAACTGTTCATTGCTTTTTCCTTGTCACTGGCATATGTTACACCAAACCAATCTCCACCAGAAGGTATACATTTAACCTCAATTTCGTTGGCCTGTAACATTTCTTGTATCATTAAAGGAATGTATAGTTCGCTGTTAGCGATACGGTCATCATCTTTTAAGAAAATTCTAAATTCAGATTCTATTTTATCAAAGATAGATGGTCTACAAACCCAAAAGTTCATACTGGCCTGTTCATCACCTGTAAATTCTAAATTGGTATCCTCATCAATAATCTTATCTCCCTGTTGTACCAGTTTTAATCGCTCTTGTACAGATACAAGGTTATCGCCATTTACTTCGCAAACACCTCTAGATACAGAACCATGCTCAGATAAAGTGTTTTTAAGGGTATAACCTAAAAGTGCATAGGCACTATCATCCGATTTCATGAAATCCGCAGCTTTTTTATAGGCAGACTGACCATAAAAATCATCTGCATTAATCACTACAAACGGTCCGTTGATCACATTTCTTGCCGTCCAAACTGCATGAGCGGTACCCCAAGGTTTTTTACGTTCACCTGTAAAAGTAACTCCGTCAGGTAAATCTGTAAGTTCTTGAGCAAGAACGTTCAATTGAATATTGCTAGGAATTCTTTTTGAAAGATGTTCCTCCAAAAAAGAAACATTTTCTTTTTTGGTAATAACTACTATTTGTTCAAAGTTATTCTGAATAGCATCATATATAGCAAACTCCATTAAGAATTCACCATTAGGACCTAAATCATCAAATTGTTTTAGTTTTCCATATCTACTACCACTACCGGCAGCCATTAAAAGTAATGTCATGATTTTTGTGTTTAAATGCCAAAAATATGAAATGCTAATAGAAATTGTGGCTAATTTTAGATGTATCCCTTTTAAAATTGATGATTAATTAATATGAGTCAGTTTCTTTTTTTAAATTCAGTGTTCTTAATTACCACCAACAATGACAACGAGAAGAAAATTTATTAGAAACACATCAATAGCAAGTATGGGTATTGTTACAGTACCTGGTTTTGCACATAAAAAATTTAGTGTAACGGATAAACTAAATGTAGGTTTAATAGGTGTAGGTTTAAGGGGAACTAATCATTTACAGAACTTATTACTTAGAAAAGACGTTAACGTTACCGCAATTTGTGATATAGACGAAAATAGGATAGCAATTGCCAAAAAGCATATTGCAGGTGCAAATGGTAAGAGTCCTAAAGTATTTGGGGCTAATGAGCATGATTATAAAAACCTTTTAGCTCTGCAAGAGGTTGATGCCGTAATTATAGCTACGCCTTGGTTATGGCATACCCGAATGACGGTAGATGCCATGGAAGCGGGTAAGTATGCAGGTGTTGAAGTTTCTGCGTCTAATACCTTAGAAGAATGTTGGGATCTTGTGAATACGCATGAGCGTACCGGTACCCATATGATGATCCTTGAGAACGTAAATTATAGGCGAGATGTATTGGCCGTTCTGAATATGGTAAAGCAAAATGTATTTGGTGAAATGGTTCATTATAGATGCGGATATCAGCATGATTTACGTCATGTAAAGTTCAATGATGGCAAAACGGCTTATGGCAAAGGTGTTGAATTTGGTGAAAAGGGTATTTCTGAATCTAAATGGCGTACGGAACATTCTGTAAAGAGAAATGCCGATGTATACCCAACACATGGTTTAGGGCCGGTTGCTATAATGGCAGATGTCAATAGGGGCAATAGATTTGTATCTATGACTTCACATGCAACAAAAGGTATTGGCTTGCACAATTATGTTGTTGGCCAGGGGGGGACAGAACACCCAAATGCAAAAATTAAATTTAAGCAGGGTGATGTCATTACCTCAACCATTAATACCGCAAATGGCGAAACAATAATCATTACACACGACTGTAATTTGCCTAGGCCTTATTCATTAGGTTTTCGCGTGCAAGGTGCAAACGGACTCTGGGAGGTTGACGGAAGTCGTATTTATGTGGAAGGAAAGTCTGAACCACATCAATGGGATGATGCAAAACCTTGGTTAGAACAATATGATCATCCACTTTGGAAAAAGTATGGAGCGTATGCCTTAAATGCTGGTCATGGCGGTATGGATTTCTTTGTACTTAACTCATTTGTTGAATCTGCAAAACAAAACATAGCGCCACCTTTAGACGCTTACGATGCAGCTGCTTGGAGTGCTGTTACACCATTATCAGAGGCTTCTATTGCCAATAATGGCGAACCCCAGGATTTTCCTGATTTTACTAGGGGACTTTGGATCAAAAGAAAGCCTTATGAATGGATGAAAGAAACATACTAAAGTTTAGCTGGCCTTAGCTTCATTCATTGTTTTCTCGGTCTTATGTTTAAAATCGTTTTTTGCGATGGTAAGCTTAGATTTTGGTTTAACTGATTTTGGCATTTTCTTACGCTCTCTGTCGAGCATAAAACTGGTGGATTTAAAAATATCGGGGGCAAATGTGATCCCTAAAATTATTGCGCCTAGACCAAGAAGTGTAAGCGGGTTGATGAAGTATTCGCTAAATGAGAATATGCCAATTATTAATAGTGTTGAAAAGGGTAGGGAACAAGCCAAAATGTTCAACCCAAAATTGACATCGAATGTAGGTTTTGGCTGTTCGTCTTTTTCTTCCATAGATTGTATGGCACTCATGTGGGCAAAAGGCCAAAAGCTACAGGCACTTTGCGGAAAGACTACTAAAAGTAGAATCATAGCAGGCGTTAATGCAGGTATTGTATAGGCAAAAACACCGCTTATTAAAAATGCCAGGCCCATTCTGCGTAACAGCATAGCAAGTATCAATTTAAACTCGCCTTTATTAATTCTTACCGCCATACCTATGAACAAGAGCACTAACGGAGTCATTAAATCTTTAATGCTCAATGCGGTATTTTGAAAAAAGGTTGGTAGTGATGAAAGATCAAGTCCTAAACCTAGCATGATCAATCCTATGACGATAACCAAGTTAATAGGTTCATTGATCAATGAAATAAATAGTCCTTTAAGCTTACTTTTAGAAGATTCCTGTTTCTTGATTACGGAGTTCTTACGATACCAGTGCATGGCTAGCATGTATAGTAAGATAAGTACAAATATCTTGTTTCCAATATCTGCAAGTGCAGCTAAGGCTAAGGTGTCGTCACCTAAGTAAGCTACAATAAATGGAAAGCATGATAGCCCAGGTGCTGTTGAGGGTAACAACATCATCAATGTTCGCTTTTTGCTCTGTTCTTCTTTGTGTAATGATGCAGCTAAGAAGTATTTTGTTGCTGCCAACATTATAAGATTAAAAATTAATGCAACTAGGGGAAACACCAATAAGGTTCCCTTAAGTTCTATTTTTAATAGTGCAACAAAAATAGTTGCAGGTAGTGCAACGCTTAAAATCAGAACTTTTATCCCTTTTAAATCTTGCTTTGCCACCTTCTTTTGAAGTAGTAGTCCAAGTCCTATAATCAGTATTAATTCTAGGGTTTTTTGTAGTGCAAAATTCATGCTGTTGAAAATTTCATTGGGATTTGATGTTGTAAAGTAAATTAGAAATAGCCCAAAGGAGTTGAACTTTGGCTTTGTGTCAAGGCAATGCTTTATATGCCCAACTCCCGGACTAATTCAAACTTAAACGAGCACTTTTTCAAGTGCAGTTGTAAACAACTTCATTTCATCCATAGTGCCCATGCTCACGCGGCACCAATTTTTACCATAGATTTCAAAAGCTCTTACACCAACACCTTCGGCGGTCATCTTCTCTAAGAAGGGTTTACCGTCCATTTGTATGGGGAAAATAATAAAGCTGGTAGAAGAAGGCACATATTCAAACCCCAATCTGTCAAGATTTTCATATACATAGTCTCTACATTCTTTATTTAGTTTTCTGGATTTATCTTTAAAGGCAACATCATCCATACTTGCCATAGCAGCGTAAACAGATGGTAAGGAGATTCCCATGCCGCCACGTGTAATTTTTTGAATAATTCCTAGAGTTTCTGGTTGTGCTACAATATAGCCAACACGCAAACCTGCCATACCTTGTATTTTTGAAAATGTACGGGCTATGATTACGTCTTTACCTTCATTGATCAGTGATACCATACTTTTTTTGGTGGCGTCATCCAAGAATCCTAAATAGGCTTCATCAACAAAAATGGGGGTCTTTTCAGAAACACGAGAGCAAAAATCAATAAGTTCATCATGGTCTGTCATACTACCTGTTGGGTTATTAGGATTACATATATATACCAACTTGGTGTCATCATCTACAGCTGCTTCCATTGCAGCCAAATCATGTGACCAATCTTTTTTAAGTGGAACTGGTTTCCAAGTGGCACCCGTTGCTTCTGCAACTTTAATAAGTGACATATACGCCGGGTCCGCAGAAACGATATTTCCTCCATTTTGAAAGAATACCATGGCGGTTTTTTCCAAAAGATCAGATGAGCCAGGCCCCATCATTATATTCTCTTGCTTAACACCTTCTTCAATTGCAATCTTATCCATTAACTGATATAGTTCTTTCCATGCATAACGATTTCCTTTTGGTGCGTACTCCTGCATGGCAGAAACAGCCATTGGTGATGGTCCATAAGGGTTTTCATTTGCATTTAGCTTAGCCGCCAAGGCTAAAGGTTGCATTGGTGCTTGTGGTAAATACTCCTTAAAAAAAGGAGTGTAGGGAATATTACCGTTGGCATCTAACGAAATAGGTTGTGACGGAAAAGCCCCGTAAGTCAAATAAGGTGCTGCCATAACTCCTGCAGCTGAAAGAACTCCTTTTTTAAGCCAATCTCTTCTGTTTACTGTTGTTTTCATCTTTGTTCAAGTTTGAAATGTTGGTAATGGGTTGTTTGTTCCTTATAAATAAAGTAACCAAACATCAATTTTATTTATCGATATAAACATGTTAGCTACTATGGTAAATGTTCATGTTTAGTGCTAAACAATATTATTGAATGTTCAAGGATTATGGAAATAGCCTATGCTTACAACGGCTTGTAAATACAGGGTGTGTAGCTTGTTTTATTGAATAATAGTTAGATTTTGTTTGAAATTATACCGATAATTTAAGAAGTGATTTGTTCACTGTTGAAAATGTGCGGATACGGCATAATTATTCTAAAACCCTCTTTTTATGTATTTGTCAATTTGATTAGAGAATTATAAACAAAACCTCATTTTTAAGCCTTTTTATTGTCATATAATTACTAAAATTTAACTAATTATAAATTAAATTTGTTAAAATGGATTAAAACCTTGTAATAATTCAATGAATATTTCAAATGATTATGAAAAATGAGGAATAAACTTGATCACGTAGATTTCAGTATTTTAAATATTTTGGCAGAAAATGCCCAGACCCCGTATACAGATGTTGCTAAAAAATTAATTGTTTCTCCAGGTACGGTGCACATGCGAATGCGTAAAATGAGAGAAATGGGTCTTATTACCGGGGCAACCTTAAGTCTTGATTATGCAAAAATGGGGTGGAAGATGACCATATTTTTGGGAATCTTCTTAAGCGAGATCAGTTTATTTAAAAAGGTAATGGAAAGATTGAACGAAATTGAAGAGGTGGTCAAAATACACCACGTAACCGGAAAGTATGACGTCTTCATAAAAATGCATGCAAGG
The DNA here is from genome assembly GCF_048059195.1 of Maribacter sp. HS. Lineage (NCBI taxonomy): Bacteria > Pseudomonadati > Bacteroidota > Flavobacteriia > Flavobacteriales > Flavobacteriaceae > Maribacter > Maribacter sp. HS. Next base: position 819,021 of record NZ_JAYLVV010000002.1, on the reverse strand, counting down.
GATAGCTTTCATTATAAGCAGGTATATCAAGACGAAATTCTGAGTATTTCTGGAATACGTGGTATAGAATCTTTTATTTCAATTGAAGAAAACTTGGAACGCCATATCCAATTTGTTGAAACAGAAGAAAATTAACTAGATCAATTTCATTTTAGTAGGATCCCAATTTACCGGTTGTTTTCTAGTATAACTTTCATTTGCCAACAAAGCTGCTCCTGATGCCCTAAGTCCAAATTTTGGGTCTTGTATTACTTTTCCATTTTCTCTTATGCTGGTAAAAAAATTATAAAAATGGTCATAATGCGCTCCTTTATAATCACGTGGTGCTTGCCAAGTTGTTGATCCCGTAGACAATTTACTTGCTCTAGTATTTAATTTTTTAGCGGCATATTCCTTTCTTATTTCCGCTTGCATGCCTTCAGTAAATGAAATCATTGAATAACCACTGGGTTCTAAGCCTAGGTTAGAACGGTTAACGGTTACCGAATTTTGACCAATTTCCATTTCTCCTTCAGTGCCAATTAATTTAAAACCGCCACCGCCTCCACTGCCCGCAATAAAGTTGATGCGAAATGCCGCATTAAAAGGCGAATGTGTTTCGGTTTTAGGGTAGTCATATAATGTAATGGAAACATCTGGAACATCCCTGCCGTCTTTCCAATAGCGTAGCCCGCCTGTAGCCATGGCTCTGTTGGGACCATCTGAGCTAATTACAAAATTTAAGGTAGAGAAGGCATGAACAAATAAATCACCGGCTACTCCGGTCCCATAATCTTGATAATTTCTCCATCTAAAAAAGCGGTTATTGTCAAAAGGTACCTTTGGTGCGTTTCCTAAAAAAGTGTCAAAATCTACGGTATTGTTATTGGCATCCGTTGGTATGGGATATTGCCAAGCACCTTCGGCTGAATATCTATCATTGTACATATCTAGCATTACAATATCACCAATGGCACCATCTTCATATAGTTCTTTTGCCTTTTCATTACCAAGGGAAGCCATGCCTTGGCTACCTATTTGACAGATTTTGCCTGAATCTTTTTGCGCCTGTATAATTTCTTGGCCCTGGTTAAAATTTTGAACCATTGGTTTTTCACAATACACATGTTTTCCAGCTTTCAATGCTGCTACTGTAATGGTTTGGTGCCAATGGTCTGTTGTAGCAATCAACACGGCATCAATATCTTTTCTACTTAATATTTCTCGATAATCTCTTGTTACAAAAATATCATTGCCCCATAATTCTTTGGCGCGATCAAGTCTACCCGTATATAGGTCACAAGCAGCTACAATTTTTACACCATCTACCATTAAGGCGGCTTGTGTATCATATATACCTTGAATTCCTGAACCAATTAGTGCAATATTTATATGGTCGTTACTACCATACTGATCTAACGAATATTCTCTATGTAGTAGTTGTACTTTATTTGTTGATGCCGATAATAAATAGGGGGCTGTACCAAGTGCAGCAGTGGTTAAAGATGCTTGTCTTAAAAATGATCTTCTGGAATTCTTTTGATCCATGTTGTTTGTGTTGATATTAGTTGTTGTTAGCTATTAAAAATACCAAATAAATGATGTTGCTAGGTTATCATGATTGGATAATTTGAGATTACATGATTTTAAGCGCTAACAATTTTTCAACTTAAGTAGTTTATCTATATAAATTGGTAATTGACAACATTTATGATATAAATGGCAAACAATTTTTCAAGAACAACGTAATTTTGCATTCGCTTAAAAAGAACGTTTTGTTGAAAGATATACTTATAGCAGCACTTTGGAGTATCTCCCCTTTAGGAGAGGCTAAAGTTGGTATACCCTATGGTTTATTTCATGGAGTAAATATTTACGTGGTATTGGCAGTTTGTTTTTTAGCGAATGTTCTGGTATTTCCTATTATGATGTTTTTTTTAAATACCGTTAATAGATATTTATTAAGATGGCATTTCTATAAAAAGAATGCGTTGTTTGTGGCAAGACGGGCAAAAACGGGATCTGGTGATAAAATTAAAAAGTATGGGTTTTACGGACTTATATTCTTTGTAATGCTACCAGTGCCGGGTACAGGTGTCTATGCAGGTAGCATTGCTAGTTACTTATTTAAAATAGAAAGAAAGAAAGCTTTTTTAGCGAATACCATAGGCATCTTTTTATCTTCGGTTATCGTTTGGGCAACTACCTTGTTGACCATGAAGGGTATGGCGTAACATTTACTTGGTTATGTTTTTTATTCATTTATTTTGTGGATAACTATACCTAATATTAATTTCATTAACAGACATAGCCTTTTAAATTTGTAGCTTTTTTAAGCTATGGATACCCTTAAAATTGGAGATAAATTATATAATGTTGAGCAGAATGGTTTCAACGATTTTGCCAGATATTCTTTTTCTGAAGTTGTACGATTAACAGAAACACTAGCCGTTCTAAAAAACGGAGTCCGATTAATAAATAGACCTAAACAATCTTATATTATGGAAGATGTTGGGTATTCCGTTTCTCGTAACAAGGGTACTCATTGGCACATTGTGTCTTTAAAAGCCATTAGAAATGCCCAGATAGAAAATGAAAAGATCAAGGTGCATGACTGGTTTGAGAACAAACAATTTACCTTGAAAGAGAAGCAATATATTTATAAGCTTTTTAAGGGTGATGAAGATCAACAATAGGTTTATAGATCTTAGTTTTTACAAGAATTGTACAGACCGTTATTTTTATTTAAAAAGCTTTATTACCTTTACGGCGTTGTGTTGTGTCTCAAAGAATATTTGAGGCAATTGTGTTTATCGGATTCAACCGATAGAACCCAATGAAAGGCTTTCCATTAAGGGAGGCTTTTTTTGTTTTTACCCTAAATTTTATGAATAACATAGTGTACTAAAGACGCAGCAAGTTTTGCAGTTTGGTCGTCTATATCGTAATTGGGGTTTAGCTCTACAACATCCAATCCCAATAGTTTGCCAGATTCAATAATCAACTTTAAGCCTTCTAGCACAATGTCTGGAGAAAAGCCCATAGGTGATGCCGCGCTTACACCTGGTGCATAGGCAGAAGAGAATCCATCAAGATCAATGGTAGTATAGATATAATCTACATCCTCCATGAACTGAATAAGCCTTAGTTGAACATGTTCTAAATAATTAATGTTAAAATGCTCTTGAAGTAGATAGTTGACATTGCGCGATTCTGCAAAATCAAAAAGGACTCTGGTATTTGCATCTTTTCGAATACCTAAGGCCATATATTTTATAGATTCGTTCTTAGCTTCCTGTTCTATCGCAATTTGATAGAATGGAGTGCCAGAATTGTTACCCTCAGTGTTGGCTCTCAAATCAAAATGTGCATCAAAATTGATTATACCTAATTTTTTATCTGGCTTTAGATATTTTTTTAGTCCGTTGTAATGACCATAGGCAAGATCATGGCTGCCACCAAGTACTATTGGTTTAGCACCTTTATCAAGTAAAGAGGTGATCGTATTGGATAAATCTTCTTGTAAAGCCTCAAGGTCATCTTCTTCACATTCTAAATTTCCAAAATCAAATAATTGTGAGTTTTCTTTTAAATGATTGGTCATTTTACCCAACTGTTTCCGAATAGCGTTAGGTCCAAATGCAGCACCAATTCTTCCTAAATTACGTTTAACACCTTCATCACTACTATAGCCTAGTATGGCAATGGTTGTGTGCTCTGATATATTGATAGGATCTTTTATACTTGAGAATCTAATTTTCTCATGTAAATAGAGTTCTTCACCAGATACTCGACCAAACCAATTTTCTTTATTTGCTTTAGTATAATGTGACATATATTGTTAGAATAATTTATCAATAAGTTGGTCTTCTACTAAGGTAGGGAATGTTACTTTAAATAATTTCGTTCTTTCCATTTCTCGTTGTAATGCAAACATTGCTTCTTTGTTTCTTGCCCAGCTTCGTCTTGCAATACCATTGTTGACATCATAAAACAACATGTTTTTCAATTTGCGCTCTGCATCTGTAGAGCCATCTAGTACCATACCGAATCCGCCGTTGGTGACTTCGCCCCAGCCTACGCCACCACCGTTGTGTATAGATACCCAGGTTGCACCTCTAAAGCTATCGCCAATGACATTGTGTATGGCCATATCTGCTGTGAATTTACTGCCGTCGTAAATATTACTAGTTTCTCGGTATGGAGAATCGGTGCCGCTTACATCATGGTGGTCGCGTCCTAAAATTACCGGAGCACTTAATTCTCCATTTTCAATTGCTTCGTTAAAAGCCAATGCAATTTTTGCCCTTCCTTCTGCATCTGCATATAATATTCTAGCTTTAGAGCCCACTACCAATTTGTTTTGTTCTGCTTCAGAAATCCATTTAATATTATCTTCTAATTGTTGTTGTATTTCTAATGGAGCGTCTTTTTTAATCTCTTTTAGAACTTGTAAGGCAATGGCATCTGTTTTTCTTAAGTCTTCCAATGTACCAGAGGAACAAACCCATCTGAACGGTCCAAAACCATAATCAAAACACATGGGTCCTAATATATCCTGTACGTATGACGGATATTTGAAATCTATATTGTTCTCTGCCATTACTTCTGCACCTGCTCTTGAGGCTTCGAGTAGAAAGGCATTTCCATAATCAAAAAAGTAGGTGCCTTTTTTGGTGTGTAAGTTTATAGCGTTGGCATGTCTACGTAGCGAATCTTGCACTTTCGTTTTAAATACCTCAGGTTGCTTATTCATCATTTCGTTAGACGCCTCAAAAGTTAACCCAACTGGGTAGTACCCTCCTGCCCATGGGTTATGTAAAGAGGTTTGGTCAGATCCTAGGTGAATGAATAATTCTTCTGCAAAAAAACGTTCCCATACGTCTACAACATTGCCAATAAAAGCCAATGATACTATTTCTTGTTTGTTTTGGGCTTCTTTGGTTCTTTCTACTAAATCATCAAGGTTGTCTATTAATTCGTCTACCCAGCCTTGTTCGTGTCTTTTCTTTGCGGCAAGTGCATTCACTTCTGCACAAATGGTGATGCATCCGGCAATGTTACCGGCTTTTGGTTGTGCGCCGCTCATTCCGCCTAAACCTGCAGTTAAGAATATTTTTCCGTTGGCATTTTCATCCGCCTTCAGTACTTTTCTAAATGCATTCATTACGGTAATTGCGGTGCCGTGCACTATGCCTTGCGGACCAATGTACATATATGAACCCGCGGTCATTTGACCATATTGGGTTACACCAAGCGCATTGTATTTTTCCCAATCGTCTTGTTTAGAGTAATTGGGAATCATCATTCCGTTGGTAACGACAACTCTTGGGGCATCTGCTGATGAAGGAAACAAACCCATAGGATGGCCAGAATAGATATGCAAGGTTTGCTCATTGGTCATTTCAGATAAGTACTGCATGGTCAAAAGGTATTGTGCCCAATTCTGAAAAACGGCACCATTGCCACCGTAGGTAATGAGTTCTTGTGGATGCTGGGCTACCGCTGGATCTAAATTATTCTGGATCATTAACATGATCGCTGCAGCATGACTGGTCCGTGCCGGATATGCTGATATAGCTCTCGCATGCATATCATAATCTGGCTGAAAACGATACATGTATATTCTACCATGTTTTTGCAATTCCTTTGCAAATTCAGGTGCGAGAACGGCATGCCAGTCTGCCGGAAAATAGCGTAGCGCATTTCTGATCGCCAATTTTTTCTCTTCTTTTGAGAGTATTTGCTTTCGGTTAGGTGCATGGCTTACCGTAGAAGAACGCTCCTTTCTTGGAGGTAATTCAGTAGGTATTCCCATCTGTATCTGTGCTTTAAAATCCATCTTTAATATTTTAAATTTCGAAAAGTCTAAATTGGTTTAGAACCTTTAAATTTATTTTCCAACAACCAACAACCAACAACCAACAACCAACAACCAACAACTACTTATGCCTATCAAAAACCAAGACCCCATTTTTCCATATCATACAGGGCTTTAAATTTCCTTGGTTATAAAGAATATCTTGATAATTATCCGAATGAAAAACGGCAAGGTCAGCTAAATGTCCCACTTCCAATTTACCGCGGTCTTCTAATTTTAAAGCGGCTGCGGCTCTAAAAGTGATTCCTGCCAATACTTCGGCATTGGTCAATTTTTCAAAAGTTCCCAATATACTGGCCTGGGTCAATAAATCGCCCATTGGAGCGGAACCTGGGTTGTGGTCACTGGCTATGGCAAGTGCTGCACCGGCATCTAATAATTTTCTTGCGGGCGTAAAATTGCACCCAAGTCCTATTGAAGCACCTGGTAAGGCTACGGCTATGGTATCACTGTTTGCTAAAAGTTCAATTTCTATGTCCGTACTAGCTTCAAGATGATCCGCGCTAATGGCATTGTAATCCACCGCAACCTTGCTTCCACTTGTTGAAAACTGGTCTGCATGTACGGTGATGTCAAAATTCAGGTCGTTCGCTTTCAAGAAATATGCTTTTATATCTTCCGAAGAAAAAGCGCTCTGTTCTATAAAAGCGTCAATTCTATTTGTTAGATTTTCTTCTTTGAGAACTGGGAATAACTCTTCGCTGATCATTTTTAAGTACGCTGTTTCGGTTCCCTTAAAATCCTTGGGTAACATATGTGCGGCAAGACATGTAGTTATTAATTCAGGCAATGCCACTTTATCGGCTTCTTTAATAGCGCGGAGTATTTTCAATTCTTCATCTACTGTTAATCCGTATCCACTTTTAACTTCTAGCGTTGTGGTACCGTTTTTTAAATGACGATTGGCTATTTTTATGGTGTTTTTGGTCAATTCTTCTATACTTGCTTTTCTGGTTTGGGTAACGGTATCCCAAATACCACCACCTGCATGAGCAATTTCTAGGTATGATTTTCCGGCATTTCGCATGGCATAATCTTTAGCGCGTGATCCGCCAAAGCAGATGTGGGTATGAGCATCTATAAAACCGGGTAAGCAAACATGATTTCCTTTTAGTTGATGAATAGCTATTTCTGGGAATTTCAATTTTAAATCTTCAAAATTGCCTATTGCCAAAATCTGTTCATTTTCTAATACCATACCGCCATCATCAATGACGTTTAGTTCATTGTCTAAAATGGCGCCTTTTAGTTTTAGCCCCGTCATGGGAATAATCTGTTTAAACGGACCTATGAGTGTTCTCTGTGTCATGCAACTAGTAATTTTCGAACTCTTCTGAGTGTTTTGTTTTTAAAGATATGTTATGTTCTGCTTGTACGCGGTCTATAACGTTTAGTATTGTCCGATCCTTGATCATTGCAATACCCTTTTCAATATCATCTGCAAATACACGGTCTTTACTGGCAAAGGCAACACGCTCACGAACGGCATTATGAATCTCTTCTAAATAAATGCCAGATTTCAATGGTTTTCTAAATTCAAAAGCTTGGGCGGCTGTCAATAACTCAATAGCCAATATTTTTTCAACATTGCCAATTACCTGCAATGCTTTTCTACCGCCAATGGAGCCCATACTAACATGGTCTTCTTGACCAAGTGAAGTAGGAATACTATCCGCGCTCGACGGAAAACATAGTCCTTTGTTTTCACTTGCCAAAGCCGCAGTGGTGTATTGTAAGATCATATATCCGGAATTGATACCTGTATCGTTCATGAGCAATTTGGGTACACCGGGACTATTTCCTTCCAGTGCAAGATAAATTCGACGGTCTGAAATATTACCGATTTCCGATGCGGCCAAACATGCATAATCCAATGCCATTGCTAGAGGCTGACCATGAAAATTACCACCGCTTATGGTTAATTCTTCATTGATGATAACAGGGTTGTCCGTAACCGAATTTAATTCTACTTCCAATAATTCTTTAAGATGTAACCATGCTGTTCTTGAGGCACCGTGAACTTGTGGTATACAGCGAATGGAGTAGGGGTCTTGTACTTTTTCGCAATCTACATGGGCTTCCATAATTTCTGAACCCTTCAGTAATTTTTTAACCCTTTTTGCAACATGAACATTTCCTTTAAATGGGCGTAGCGCATGTAGTTCATTGTAAAATGGTTTTACTGACCCTTGTAGACCTTCTATCATCATAGCGCCAATAACATCTGCCTGAGCTAAAATAGCATGTAATTGTACAACCACTTTTACGGCATGTGCCGCTATGAATTGAGTACCGTTTATAAGTGCCAACCCTTCTTTTGGTCCTAAGGCAATAGGTGCTAACCCTGTTTTTTTGAAAAGTGATGCTGTTGAAATTATTTCACCTTGGTATTGCACTTTACCTAAACCAATTAATGGTAAAAATAAATGGGATAACGGAGCTAGATCCCCAGAAGCACCAACAGATCCTTGGGAGGGGACCACAGGTGTGGCATTGTTTTCAATGTGCCAGATTATACGGTTTAAGGTTTCAATGGCTATTCCCGAATATCCCTTGGCCAGTGACTGGGCTTTAAGGATCAGCATTAGTTTAGCGATGTCATTGTCTACGGGTTCACCAACACCAACGCTATGACTTTGAAGTATGTTGGTCTGTAGAATATTGGTTTCGGACTTTGATATTTTGGTCGTACAGAGCGGGCCAAAGCCAGTATTTATGCCGTAAACTGGGTGACCTTTATCTACAATGTTTTGAACTATTTTCCAGCTATCGGCTATTTTTTGTTCTGTAGTTCTGGAAAGTGTTACCGCATATTCATTGTTTACGATCTGCATGGCTTTGCCCGCCGTAAGCCAATCTTCTCCTATTTTAAAGGTCTGTTTCCCCATAGCTTTTGCTTTTCAAGAATTTTATTAAAATTAATATCTATTTTTAATACTTGGTAATATTAATTTTATCATCAATTCATAACTATGAGTAATCAAATAGAATTGCGGCACCTTACGTATTTCTTAGCGGTAGCCCAAGAATTACACTTTAGAAAGGCCGCGGAAAAATTATTTATTTCCCAACCCGGTCTCAGCAGGCAAATAAAGCAAATGGAAGAAATTCTTGAAACCCAATTGTTTGAAAGAAACAAGAAAAAGGTGGGTTTAACACCTGCGGGGCACTATTTAAAAAAAGAGGTTGAATACATATTCAGCCACATGGAAAAAGTAGAGCGTCAGTTGAAATTGGTAGGAGATGGTGATAGTGGCGAGTTACGCATAGGTTTTTTGGGATCTGCTATGCAACAGGTAATTCCAAAAATGCTTTTACGGATAAAAGATAATTATCCTAAAGTAAAAACATCTTTAGAAGAGCTTTCTAATTTTGCCCAGGTAGATGCGGTTTTAAAGGATAAGTTAGATATGGGTTTTGTCCGTGTAAGTAAGGTGCCTAGTACATTGGAAATGAAAACGGTATTTACCGATACTTTTTCTCTGGTATTGCCAGAAAGATATCCTATGTTGACAAGGGAGTTTGATGGAATGAATCGATTTGCGAATGAAGATTTTATATTATTTAGTCAGGCTTATAGTCCGCTGTATTATGATACTATTATCAGTATATGTAAAGATGCGGGATTTGCTCCAAAAATTTCTCATAAATCGGTTCACGCGCATACCATATTTAAATTAGTAGAGAATCATATGGGCATAGCTATTGTGCCCACATCTTTACAAAATGGCTTTCAAATGCGGGTAAAGTTTATTGAGTTGAAGGATATACCCCAAAGAGCTAATTTGTCCGTCATTTGGAAAAAGGAACATACCAATCCTGTTCTTAAGAATTGTATGGAGTTGCTATTGGAAGGATAAGTTTTAATACTAATCTAACATAGAATGAGGTTTTCAAATCTTAATTTTACTTTGAGTATAACGGAGAGAATAGAAAATAGAATAGAGAAAATAGAGCGTGATGCGCTTAACGTATAGCGTGCAGCGAACAAACGAACAACGATAATTATGATATTAGATATAATAAAGAAGAGACGATCGGTATTTCCGGTACAATATAATGGTACGCCCATTGAGAGAGCAGATATAGAGAAGGTGTTAGAAGCGGCGAACTGGGCACCAAACCATAAGTGTACAGAGCCGTGGCGATTTAAGGTAATTCAAGGTGATGCTAAGGGCAGACTTGGTGCGTTTTTGGCAAAAAAGTATAAGGAGTTAGACCCAAAGCCAAAGACATCCAAGATTAAAAAATTACGGGAGAACCCGAAAAAGGCAGCTGCTATTATTACTATTTGCATGCAAAGAGATCCTAAAGAATCATTACCTGAATGGGAAGAGATTGCAGCAGTGGCTATGGCCGTACAAAATATGTGGTTGCAATGCACGGAAATGGGCATTGGGTCCTATTGGTCATCACCAGGGCTGATAAAACACATGGGCGAGTTTTTAAACCTGGCCAATGGTGAAAAATGCTTAGGTTTCTTCTACATGGGCAATTTTGATGGAGAATTAAATAAGGGTAAACGCGGGTCTATTAAAGCAAAAACCGAATGGATTACCGAGTAATTCCTTTCTTCAACTGAAGAAAGGAAACAACGCATTACTATGCTCCCATGCTTTTGAAATGAAGAGTCCCAAATAAACTATGGCGACCATGAATTTCAAAAATGTCCCCGTTAAAAAACCTAGAAAAGAACCAAAAGCCGCTTTCGTAGCGGTTTTTTTATCCGCCTTATTTAATAACTCTCCTACCAAGGCACCTACAAAGGGCCAGATAATTATTCCAAAAGGTCCTAGAACTGGGAAAAATAAGGCAACCAATAAACCTATGGTAGTACCAATAACTCCGGCTTTTGTGCCACCAAATTTTTTGGTGCCCATGGCTGGTATTACATAATCTAACCCAAAAACAATCAATGCAATCGCCAAGGTAATGCCCAAGAAGGTCCAGTTCATGGCTATAGCGCTAGTAGAGTAGAGTAAAAGTAGACCTACCCAGCTAATTGGTGGTCCAGGTAGTACAGGTAAAAAACTGCCCAGAATGCCTACGAGCATTAAAACAAACCCAAGAACTAATAAAAAAATATCCATTGTAAATAATTAGTGTTGCCTATAAGACTAATATAGGGTGCATTTGTTACATGAACGGTAATCAAAATAAAATTTTTCAACTATAAAATTAGTTTAAACTAAATATTTAGTTATATTTGATTATAGAACTAAAAGATTAGTTGAATGAAACAATTGACGAAAGCAGAGGAGGAAGTAATGATCGTATTGTGGGAATTGCAGAAATGTAACGTAGCATCGATCATTGAAAAATTACCGGAACCAAAACCCGCTTACAATACCGTTTCTACCATTGTAAGAATACTGGAGAGCAAGGGTTTTGTTGATCATGAACAACTGGGCAAAGGCTATTTGTATTTTCCTTTGGTTAAGAAATCTGACTATAGCAATCAGTCCATCAACAAATTGGTAGACGGCTATTTTCAAGGTTCCTTTAAAAGTATGGTGTCATTTTTTATGAAGAAGAATGATATGAGCCTGTCAGAATTAGAATCGGTACTAAATGAAATTAAAAAGGAAAAACCATGATACAATACATTTTAGAGAGCATTGCCTTTCAGCTTCTTTTCTTGGTTGTTTATGATTTTTACTTGAAAAAGGAAACCTTTTTTCAATGGAACAGATTATATCTGTTAGGAACGTTTGTATTGTCTTTGGTTCTGCCTTGGGTAAAAATAGAAGCTTTTAAGCAACATGTGCCACAAACCTTTGCTCCATATCCTGAGTATTTATGGAAATTGCAAAATGAAGCTGTTGTAGCGCAGGTTCAAGAATCATCGGGCTGGAATATTACTTGGCAAGAAGGTATTCTTTATGGCGGAATGTTAGTGGCATTGTTGTTATTCGGATTGAAGATTAGACAATTATACCTTTTAAGAAGGAGCGGAGAGAAGGTTACTTATCCATCATTTACTCAAATTATTATAACAAATAGCAACATAGCTTTTTCATTCTTTACATCGATTTTTATTGGAGACAAGGTGTTGAAAATGAAACACGATACCATAATTGCCCATGAATTGGTACACATAAAACAAGGACATACATATGATTTATTGTTCTTTGAGTTTATGAGAGTGGTAGGCTGGTTTAATCCGCTAGTGTACGTGTATCAAAATCGTATTTCAGAATTACATGAATTTATTGCCGATGCTCAAGTATCAAAAGAGCACCAATCAGAACATTATGAGCAGTTATTGGCTCAGGTTTTTCAAACCGAACATATATCATTCATCAATCAATTTTTTACTAAATCATTAATCAAAAAACGAATCGTCATGTTACAAAAATCAAAATCAAAGAAAGTATGGCAGTTGAAGTATTTGCTGCTAGTACCAATGGTGTTAGGAATGCTTCTATATACTAGTTGTAAAATGAATAAGTCCACAACGGATAATCAAGTAATCAATGAAAATGATGAGCTTTTAATTTCAGAAATAAAGGATGAAATTAAAGTGAATAAATTGGATATGAATTACTTATATACTTCTGGATTAGCTGAAAAATATGAGGATATTGACCAAGAAATTACCAAACATGAATTTTTTCTATATAAAGTCTTACAAAATGAAGTAATGGAGAAGGTTTTTAAAGGTTATATTAAAGAAAACCCGGGTGAAAACATTAAGTTAGCAACGTTACAGCCACCTTCTACTGATGGATATAATAGTTTTGTAGGTCAAAGAAAAGCTTATAAATTAATAGATAATGACCTAAAATCATCGGTTAAAGCATTCGGAAAGGATATTACTTTTTACGATAATGGTTTAGGAGCTTATCCATCAGATTTTCTAGAGTTTAAAGTAAGAAATACATCGAAGCTTAGTTCAAATGAATTGCAAAAATTCATTGAATTGTTGGTTAGTTTAGAAAATGAACCTGATTATTTAACGAATATCATTCTTTCTGATGATTCAAATGTTTTTTTAATAAAGACCGATATTAAAGATTTAAGGGGTAGCATTGAATCTCGAAGTGTTGAGATTGTAAGCGAAGAAGAATTTGAAGATATGGATAATGTCAGTGTTGCTTTTGCAATAGTAGAAGAAGTTCCAATTTTTCCCGGTTGTGAAAATGCAGATGATAAACGCGCTTGCTTTAACGAAAAAATGCAGCGGCATATTGGTAAGCATTTCAATTATCCACAAGCTGCCCAAGATGCTAATATAGAAGGGCGAGTAAGTACATTGTTCACCATTTCTTCAGAAGGAACTATAGAGAACATAAAAATGCGAGGTCCAGATAAGCTATTGGAAGATGAGGTGGAACGCATAATAAAAAGGCTGCCGAAAATGACTCCTGGCAGGCAATCTGGTAAAGCCGTTAATGTTCCTTTTTCTATTCCAGTACAATTTAAGTTAAAGGATAGTGATGATTCTGAAGAGGAAGTTAAAAAAAACATCTATGATAATGATGTACCTTTTTCTGTTGTAGATGAGGTTCCAATTTTTCCTGGTTGTGAAAATGCTACTGATAAACGAGGTTGCTTTAATGAGAAAATGCAGCTGCATATTAGTAAACATTTTAATTACCCAAAAGAAGCACAGGAAAAAGGTATTCAAGGTAGGGTTAGTGCAATGTTCGTAATTACAAAAGAAGGTACTATAGGCCATATATCTACTCGTAGTCCCGATAAACTATTGGATGAGGAAGTAGAGCGAATTATTAAGAGATTACCAGAAATGACACCTGGAAAGCATAAAGGTAAAGCTGTAAATGTTCCTTTTTCCATTCCTGTACAGTTTAAATTACAGGATGATAGTACATTAAATACAGCAAACATGGTTTCTGAAATTTCGAAAGAAAATGAGGTTGAGCCTTTGTACTATGTTAATGATAAAAAAATAACTAAACTAGAAATGGAAGCTATTGATCCAAATACTATAGAAAGTATTTTTATTCTTAAAGATAAAAAGGCTATAGAAAAGTATGGAAAAGAGGGTGAAAACGGTGTTGTCGAGATTAAAATTAAAAAAGAATAATTGAAACTATTTTTTATTTTAATACTGCTATTAATACAAATTAAAGCCGAGGCGCAAACCTCGGCTTCCGTTGTTGCCGACAGTTTATATTCAATAGGTAATTATTCTAAGGCAATTAACGAGTATTCTAAAGTTGGCGGACTTTCTGCTGCGCTACAGATAGCAAGAAGTTATAACGCTACTGGCAATTATGAGAAAGCTATCACACAGTATAAATATGTTGTTGGGGAAGATGTCAAAAATCAACTCGCACAATTTGAACTTGGGAAATTATTGCTGAAAGTAAATAGGTTTGAAGAGGCAAAATCAGTGTTTACAAATTTGTCTAATCTCAATACAACTAATCCGGAATTTCTATTTTATTTGGGGGAAGTCAATCGTCATTTAAATGCTACAGACGCAAGTTTAAAACAATACAAAAAAGCATTTAAATTAGATAGTACACATCTTAGAAGTCTGTTTCAGCTTGCAAAGCATTACACTATTAAACAAGAGCGCGACAATGCATTAACGTATATTTTAAAAGGATTGCGTTATTATGAGAATGATGTCTCGCTCATTAATTTACATGCGTTGGTTCTCTTTAACGATTATCAATATGAAAAGGCTATTCCATGGTTTGAAAAGGTTTTAGAATTAGGGGAGGACAAAGATTATGTGTACGAGAAATTAGCTTTTTCGTATAACAGAAATTGGGAATTTAGTAAAGCAAAAAAAGCTTATCATATTTTGATAAAAAGAGACGATACCAATTCACAGACGTATTTTGACCTTGCGAGTGTTTATCAGAAAGAAAGCAAATTAGACAGCGCTAAAATTTATATTAACAAAGCAATGGAAGTTCAAAAACCGATTTTTGCTAATGGTTACAATCGATTGGCAGAAATAGCACGCGAGCAAAAAGATATTAAATCTGCTTTTGAACTTTATGAAAAGGCTCACCAAGAAGATAGAGCAAACGTTCGAATTTACTACAATTTAGTCACTACCTACGATCAATTTGGTGCCGACTTGCAAAAGAAACTAGCCTATTATCAAATTTTCTTAAAGCGATATCCAAACGAACATCCATATTACTATGAAATGGTCAGAAAGCGTATTTCTGAATTAAAGTCAGAAATCCATTTTACGAAAGATTAAACTCCTCAAAAAAATCGTAATTTCACCCGTAGAACAGGTGTAATGAAACGAGTTATCTATTTTCTTGTGTTAATTCTTATAAGTTCTTGTTCGTTCTTTGATTCTAAACAAAAAAGAACGCAAGAACTTATTAATGAAGAATTACGCCATATAGATTGGAACAGTGTAGATTCTTATCCTTTTTTCTATAGCTGTGATGAGGCAGTAACCAAAGACCAACAGAAAATTTGCTTTGAAGAAACCTTGATCTCTCATTTTGAAGAAACCCTAAATGATTTTGAATTTACCTTAACGGATAAGGAAAGTGAAACCGTTGATGTCATCTTTGTAATAGATACTTTGGGAAGGATAAGAGTGTCCAACATAGAAAAGAATGTATTGGTGCTAGATCAAATGCCAGAATTTGACGGTGTGGTTACCCAAAGCTTAAAGAATCTTCCTAAACTTGCACCCGCTATAAAAAGGGGAATTCCGGTAAATACCAAATATCGTATACCCATTCAATTAAAAACAAACTAAGCATTTTGGCGAACGAAAAAATAATTTTGGGTATTGACCCTGGTACTACTATTATGGGTTTTGGACTCATAAAAGTGGTGGGTAAAAAAATGGAGTTTGTTCAAATGAACGAATTGCTTCTACAAAAGTATAACGACCCATATACCAAGTTGAAGCTGATTTTTGAACGAACCATAGAACTTATAGATACCTATCACCCAGACGAAATTGCGATCGAAGCTCCTTTCTTTGGTAAGAACGTACAGTCTATGTTAAAGCTAGGTAGAGCACAAGGTGTTGCTATGGCAGCCGGACTCTCGCGTCAAATTCCTATTACGGAATATCTTCCCAAAAAAATAAAAATGGCCATTACCGGTAATGGTAACGCCAGTAAAGAACAAGTGGCAAGAATGCTGCAAAGTGTATTAGGACTTAAAACACTCCCTAAAAACCTAGATAGCACGGACGGACTAGCTGCTGCCGTTTGTCATTTTTATAATGAAAGCAGAGTTGATGTTGTCGGTAAAAGCTACTCTGGCTGGGATGCATTCGTGAAGCAGAATGCGAAACGTGTTAAGAAGTAGGGTTATGTTGGCAGTATCAGTTTTCAGTTAGCAGTAATAATAATAAGTAAAAACATTTTATGCAATTTCAGGATTTATTGTCTTATAAGAAGTCTTTTGCGCTTGCTATGAAGATATTTCATGCATCAAAAAACTTTCCTAAAGAAGAGAAATATTCTTTAACTGATCAGATAAGACGTTCATCTAGAAGTGTAAGTGCCAATATTGCAGAAGCATATCGTAAAAGAAGTTATCCTAAACATTTTGTAAGTAAGTTAACCGATAGTGACGCTGAGAATTCGGAAACACAAACATGGTTAGAGTTTGCATTAAAGTGTGAGTATATTGAACAAAAAGTGTTTAATGATTTAATAAGTGATAGTGAAGAAGTAGGTAGGCTTTTAAATTATATGATTAATAACCCAAGTAAATTTGGTTCAGAATAAGTACAAAAAACTATTACTGAAAGCAAGTACAGGTACTGTCAACTGATACTGCCCACTGAAAACTGATATTATGTCCGGAATCTACATCCACATCCCATTTTGCAAACAGGCTTGCCATTATTGCGATTTTCATTTTTCTACCACAATGGGGAAGAAAGAAGCAATGGTGAAGGCATTGTGTAAAGAGCTGGCATTGCGCAAAGCCGATTTTTCAGGTGAACAGGTAGCTACTATTTATTTTGGTGGTGGTACACCTTCGGTTTTAGAGACGGAAGAGGTTGAACAACTGATTGCTGCGGTTCGGGAACATTATGATGTTGTGAACCGTCCGGAAATTACATTAGAGGCGAATCCTGATGATTTATCCGAAGAGAAAATTTTGCAATTAGCAGCTAGCCCAATTAATAGATTGAGTATTGGCATTCAATCTTTTTTTGAGGAGGATTTAAAGCTGATGAACCGTGCACATAACGCTCTGGAAGCTGAAAAGTGTTTGCAATTGGCAAGCGAACATTTCGATAATATTTCAATTGACCTTATTTACGGAATGCCTAATATGACCTTAGATCGGTGGAAACAAAATATTGATAAAGCATTAGGTTTCGGTATTCCTCATATTTCAAGTTATGCCTTAACGGTTGAGCCAAAAACGGCATTGGCGAAATTTGTTGAAGACGGATTGATTACTCCCGCTACCGACGAAGAAACGCAAGAGCATTTCAACGTATTGAATGAAACCTTATTGTCAGCAGGATTTGATTGCTACGAAATTTCCAATTTTGGGAAACCCGGTTATTACTCCCAAAACAATTCTGCCTACTGGCAACAGAAAAAGTATATAGGTGTTGGTCCGTCCGCACATTCTTTTGACGGTGTGCAACGTGGGTGGAATATCAATAACAATCCCAAATACATAAAATCCATAGCACAGAACATAGTACCCATGGAGGTTGAGGTACTTTCTTCGACCGATAAGTATAACGAGTATGTGATGACGGGCTTGCGTACTATATGGGGAGTTTCCTTATCTAGAATTTCAACCGAATTCGGACCTAAATACAAAGAGTACGTTTTACTGCAAGCTGATAAATTTATAGAAGAACACTTGCTGTTCGTGGATGGTGATATTTTGAAAACCACTAAAAAAGGCATGTTTTTAGCCGATGGCATTGCGGCAGATCTGTTTATGGTGAATTTGAAATAGTACAAAATATGCTGTCAGTTCGAGTGGTTTTTTATTGGAGTGAAACGGAAATGAAAAATTGTATCGAGAACAGGTTTGGAACATGAAAGTTTCTCGATTTACCGAAATTTCTTTTTCGCAAGATTCGGTAATTTTTCATATTCCCCAGCTATCAAGGCATTCTTCTTCGATTGAGACCATTTTTTTATTCGGTTTTCGGTCTCTATAGCCAAGTTAGGATCAGTAAATTCACAATAAAAAGCGAGTATTACAGGTCGTCTTTTGCTTGTGTAACTATTCTTATATTTTCCAGATTGATGAGATTCTAATCTTTGAGTTAGGTTAGATGTTATTCCGGTATAAAAGCTGTTGTCAGCACATTCTAATATATAAACATAGTAAGTAATCACATTTTCAATATACGATTTAGATAGTAACAAAAAAGTTCTCGATACAAATTTTCTCGTACCTCGTAAATTCACTCGAAGTGACATTGGTACTTGAAATAATTCGATTGTAAAGGTTGAAGTATAACGTACTGTCAGTTCGAGTGTTTTTTATTGAAATGAAACGGAAATGAAAAATTGTATCGAGAACTGGATTTGGAACACTCGAGCTTCTCGATACAAATTTCCTCGTGCCTTGTAAATTCACTCGAAGAGACATTGGTGCTTGAAATAAACTGTTTGTAAAGGTTGAAGTCTAACGTACCGTCAGTTCGAGTGATTTTTTATTAGAGTAAAACGGAAATGAAAAATTGTATCGAGAACAGGTCTGGAACATGAAAGTCTCTCGTTTTACCGAAATTTCTTTTTCGCAAGATTCGGTAATTTTTCATATTCCCCAGCTATCAAGGCATTCTTCTTCGCTTGAGACCATTTTTTTATTCGTTTTTCGATCTCTATCGCTAAGTTAGGATCAGTGAATTCACAATAATAAACAAGATCTACAGGTCTTCTCTTACTTGTGTAACTATCCTTATATTTTCCAGATTGATGAGATTCTAATCTTTGAGTTAGGTTAGATGTTATTCCGGTATAAAAGCTGTTGTCAGCACATTCTAATATATAAACATAGTAAGTAATCACATTTTCAATATACGATTTAGATAGTAACAAAAAAGTTCTCGATACAAATTTCCTCGTGCCTCGAAATTCACTCGAAGTGACATTGGTGCTTGAAATAATCTGTTTGTAAAGATTGAAGTATAACGTACTGTCAGTTCGAGTGATTTTTTATTGGAGTAAAACGGAAATGAAAAATTGTATCGAGAACAGGTTTGGAACATGACAGTCTCTCGTTTTACCGAAATTTCTTTTTCGAAAGATTCGGTAATTTTTCATATTCCCCAGCAATCAAGGCTTTCTTCTTCGCTTTAGACCAATTTTTTATTCGTTTTTCCATCTCTATAGCCAAATTAGGATCAGTGAATTCACAATAATAAACAAGATTTACAGGTCTTCTCTTACTTGTGTAACTATCTTTATATTTTCCAGATTGATGAGATTCTAACCTTTGAGTTAGGTTAGATGTTATTCCGGTATAAAAGCTGTTGTCAGCACATTCTAATATATATACATAGTAAGTTAACACATTTTCAATATACGATTTAGATAGTAACAAGAAAGTTCTCGATACAAATTTACTCGTACCTCGTAAATCCACTCGAAGTGACATCGTAACATCAAGTAAATATTAAAATAATAAGTTGAATAAATATGAACTGTCAGTTCGAGTGTTTTCAACAAGAAAATGTATCGAGAACGAGTTTTGGAACACGCGCTTCTCGATACCCTCCTCAACGGCGGGCAAGCAAATTTCCTTGTGCCTCGTAAATTTATTCGAAGTGACATTGGTGCTTGAAATAATCCGTTTGTAAAGGTAAAAGTAAAATGTACTGTCAGTTCGAGTGATTTTTTATTGGAGTAAAACGGAAATGAAAAATTGTATCGAGAACGGGTCCGGAACGCGAATACTTATCTCATCAATATGCTTTAATCATAACCGCACAAAAAGTCGTAAATTTCTTATCTCAAAACAACCTTGTAATTTGAGCATAATTAGAATGAAAACTACCATTACCCACAATGCTAACCAATATCAAATTGACCTGTCTAAACCATTGGATATTTCTATTGCCATAACCAATAAAAAGGATAATGTCAACGCATGGTATATTGATGCTCCCAAAATAGAACCGCATCGGGATAAGGATTTTGTTGGTAGTATTCCTGCAGGTGCCAGTACTAACTTTTATGATATTTGGTTTAATCCGCATTCGCATGGTACGCATACTGAATGTGTAGGGCATATATCAGCTGAACATCAATCTGTAAACAAATATTTACAACAGTTTTTCTTTCTGGCTGAGGTCATTACTATTTCACCATCGGAAGAAAACCAAGATTTGGTCATTACTAAAGAACAGTTACAAAAAGCATTAGGTGGAACAGCTCCTAGCGCATTGGTGATAAGAACTTTGCCCAATACAGCTATGAAATTAAACCGACAGTACTCCAATAGTAATCCGCCATACATTTTAGAAGATGCCATGGTGTTTTTGAGAGAACTTGGTGTTGAACATTTACTAATAGATTTGCCTTCTGTAGATAAAGAAAAGGACAACGGTGCTCTTTTGGCACACAAGGCCTTTTGGAATTTTAATGGGGAAGTAAGATTAAATGCAACGATTACAGAATTTATTTATGTTCCGGAATCGATTGTTGACGGTTTATACTTTTTAAATCTACAGGTGGCACCTTTTGAAAATGATGCCAGCCCAAGCAGACCTGTGCTTTATAAAATTGAATGATTATGAAAAATCTACTGAAATTAGAGGAACTCGCCTTAATGGTTCTTGGTATTTTTATGTTTGGTCTATTAGGTTATCAATGGTGGTGGTTGCCGGTTTTGATACTTACTCCAGATGTTTCTATGTTAGGTTATTTATTGGGTGCTAAAATTGGGGCAATGTCCTATAACCTATTTCATCACAGGGGTTTTGCCGTGCTTTTGTATTTTGTGGGTATTTACTTTATGCTACCCATTGTTCAATTAATAGGTACAATTCTTTTTATACATACGGCTATGGACCGTATCTTTGGTTACGGACTTAAATACGATAAAGGTTTTAAGTTTACGCATTTAGGCGAAATAGGAAATAAAAATGGATAATATTTTTGATACGATTCTAGGTCTGGTTTTAGGGGCCATTGGTATGTATTGGCTCTTTAATTTTTTTAAGGGCAAGAAAAGTAAAGAGATAACAACACACCAATCTACCGTGTTGTTAGAAAAAATGAAAAGCGTTTGCAAATTGATTTCTGTAGAAGGCGAATTTGCCGAAATCTACAAATATGAAAATGTAAAGGATTTCATGAGTTTGGTAAGCAGTAAAAAGAAAGCACTTGTTGTTATAAAAGCGAAGGCCCATATTGGTTATGATCTAAGTAAAATACTAATGCATGCAGATGAGGGTAAAAAAACAATTATTCTTGATAATTTTCCTCAACCAGAAGTATTGAGTATTGAACCAGAATTGGAGTTTTATGATATTAAAAGCGGATTTTTCAACTTTTTTGCTCCTGATGATCTTACAAAATTGAACGCAGAAGCCAAGAGTCACATTAGAGAGAAAATACCGGAAAGCGGATTGATGGATACGGCCAGAAAAGAAGCCTTGCAAACCGTTTTGATCATGGAAAAAATTGTGGAAACTATTGGGTGGACACTTGATTATACTGCCCTAAAAATTCCACAAAAACAAATAGAACTATTAGAAGAAAAACAGTAATTAAAAATGAATTTTAAAATGAAAAACGTAATTTGTATCCTTGTAATAACACTAATGACCACTGTAACCTTTGGTCAAAATGATGATAAAATGACAGAATTTGATGCTAATTTTTCCCATACTGTATTTTTTTGGTTGAAAAATCCTGATAATCAAGCAGACAGAACCGCTTTTGAAACTTCTTTGCGTAAATTTTTAGATAACTCTGGTTATGCGAAGACAAAATTTATTGGCACTCCTCCAAAGGCTAGTAGAGATGTAGTAGATGGTTCTTTTACCTATTCATTGATCGTAAGTTTTGATTCTGCGGAATCTCAACAAGCCTATCAAGATGAGGCTCCTCATAAACTGTTTATAGAAGAGTCGGAAAAGCTATGGTCTAAGGTAATCGTTTACGATTCCACAGGAATCTAAGATCGATATTATGGTTTTTAGAAAGGCTGCTAAAGTTGATGTTGAGCACATTGCAACGTTACATTCCATAAGCTGGCAGCAAAATTATAGAGACTCCTTTAGTGATCATTTTTTAGATCATCAGGCATTCGATAATAGATTGTTTGAATGGAAAAAGCGCTTTGAAAATCCGTCAGATGATCAATTTGTTGTTATAGCGGAGGAGGATGACGAGTTTTTGGGTTTTATGTGTGCCTATTTTAATCATGATGCCCAATACGGTACATTACTGGATAATTTACATGTAGGCTTACATACTCAAGGAAAAGGTGTAGGTACAAAATTAATGGCCGCTTTAGCGGAAGAGATTCTAAAGCGGAAAAGTGAAAATGGTTTTTACCTATGGGTTTTAGATACCAACGCCGCTGCGATTTCCTATTATGAAAAAATAGGTGGCGTTGCTATGGAAACTGTTGAGTCTAATGATATTGGAGATAAGACTTTTTTAAAAATCAGATATTATTGGCAAAATGCCTCAGCGTTTTTAGAAAATTTAAAAGCCAAAAAATCATAAAATGAATGTTGAAGAATACCGGGAGTACTGCATAGCGAAAAAGGGTGTTACAGAATCCTTTCCTTTTGATGAGGTTACCCTGGTATTCAAAGTAATGGGCAAGATGTTCGCCTTATGTGGTTTGGATCATGTGCCTTTGCGTATTAACCTAAAATGTGATCCTGATTGGGCTATAGAACTTCGTGAAGAACATGATGGTATTATAGAAGGCTGGCACATGAGCAAAAAACATTGGAATACGGTCTACCTTGATAGCATCTCTAAAGACTTAACAAAAGAGCTTATTGACCATTCGTACGATTTGGTAGTTTCTAAACTGACCAAAAAGGTTAAGGCGGAGCTTGAAGTACTTTAATACTACTTTCCATTTATAGAAACCATTTTCTAAGGTTATCTTTACCTTTTTAAAGGGTTTATTTGAATGAATAATTTACAAGAGTTTTATACCACTAAAGTAAACGGTTTTGAAAAACAGATCGAGGCACTGAACAAACAGTTATTTACGTTCAGTATACTTCGTTTGCTAATATTTCTTGGGACCATTGTTGCCATATATTTCGCATCTGTAGATGCTAAATATGTCATTGGTGTATTGTGTGTGGGTATACCGTTGTTCTTGTATCTGGTGAGCAAATACACGAATCTTAAACATCAAAAATCAAAATTAGAGGCATTAAAGGAAATTAATGCGGTAGAGTTACAGGTGTTGAATAGGGATTATTCTAACCTTCCCAACGGAAAGGAATATGCTGACGATATTCATTATTTCAGTCAAGATATTGATCTTTTTGGCGAAGGTTCTTTTTATCAAGTTTCCAATAGAACAAAACTTGCCGAGGGTAGCTTATTGTTGGCAGATATCTATAAGGAAAATTCCATAAATGAGATAAAGGAAAAACAAGAAGCTATTGCCGAGATAGCGGAGAAAGTAGATTGGAGGCAAGAGTTTTCAGCCATGGCAGCATTGACGAAAACAGAAACTTCTACACGTACTATCGCTACTTGGTTAAAGAACTATAAGTCCTTTGTGCCAAAGGCGATGAAATTTATTCCTTCCGTATTTTCTATTATTTCAGTAACTATATTCATAGCGTACTTTTTGGATTATCTACCAGAATCAGTGTTGATTACATGGCTGGTTTTAGGAATGGTCATTGTTGGTTTGTTTACTAAAAAAGTGACCAATTTAGGTCAAAGTGCCTCAAAAATGAAGTCTACCTTTGATCAGTACAATCAGCTTTTGGCAATGATTGAAGAGACTGAATTCACTTCAAATTTATTAAAGAGGCAGAAGGCGAATATTCTAAGTAATGGGGAGCAAAATTCTAAGGTGTTAAAGAAATTTGCTTCGTTATTGAGCAATCTAGACCGTAATAATAATCTATTGTATTTAATATTTGCTAACGGATTTTTTCTTCGCTCGTTAACTGATTGTCTTGCAGTGGAAAAATGGATCGAAGAACACGGTAAAAGCGTGGAAACCTGGTTCAATACTATCGCATTTTTTGATGCTTATAATAGTTTAGGGAACTTTGCTTTTAACCATCCAAATTTTACGTATCCTACAATTACTGATGATGAGGTGGTGTTGAATTCTAAAAACGCAGGTCACCCCTTATTGGATCCTAAGAAAAGTATTTTGAATGATATTACTATAGAGGGCGGACAGTTCTTTATTATCACAGGAGCTAACATGGCAGGTAAGAGTACGTTTTTAAGAACGGTATCCTTGCAGATTATGATGGCGAATGTTGGTTTGCCCGTATGTGCCCAAGAGGTCAGTTATTCCCCTATAAAATTAATTACTAGTATGCGTACTACAGATTCATTGACAGATGATGAGTCTTACTTCTTTTCTGAGTTAAAACGCTTACGTTATATAGTAGATGAAATACAAGTTGACCGTTACTTTATTGTACTGGATGAAATCTTAAAAGGAACCAATAGTACTGATAAGGCATTAGGATCACGAAAGTTTGTGGAACGCTTGGTGAAAAGTAAATCTACAGGGATTATAGCCACTCACGACCTTAGTCTATGTGAAGTCGCCAATGAATATAATGCGGTTAAAAACCATTATTTTGATGCTGAAATCATAGATAACGAATTGCATTTTGATTATACGTTCAAAGATGGTATATGCCAAAATATGAACGCTTCTTTTCTGTTAAAAAAGATGGGGATTATTGAGTAAGAATATTTTATTCATAGATTTAACGGTGTAATATTTTTCCGTCTTTTTATGCATAGAATAACGCTTTTATTTCTTATTCTGATTTCAAATATTCTGTTGGCCCAAAATGAAATTGGTAACAAATTGGTCAAGGATAAATTCTTAAAGTATTTTGAATTACCACGAGAGTCTGTATTTCTACATACTAATAAAACAACGTACATAGTCAATGAAGAAGTATGGTTAAAAGGTTATGTGTATGATAGGCATAATGGTAAACCGTTCAGTGAAACTACAACGGTTCACGTAGGGTTGTATAATGTTGACGGCAAGAAATTTGATGACTATCATTTTAAAGCAAGCAATGGTTATTTTAAAGGTAATATCGCTGTAGATTCAATGCTAGCGAGTGGCGAATATTATCTTCGTTCAAGTACCAATTGGATGAAGAATTTTATAGAAGATGATTCATTTGTTCAGAAGATTACCATATTAAATGAGAAGCTAATTGAAAAGGCTAAATCAGTTAGGGAATATGATATTCAATTTCTGCCTGAGGGCGGTAATTTAATTGAAGATGCACCCGGTGTTATGGGTGTAAAGGTGACTGATGCTAATGGCTATGGTGTAAAAATAGTAGAAGGGTCGGTATTCGATACTAATGATACGCAAGTTGCTAGATTTTATACATCAATCTTTGGTTTAGGGAAATTTAATTTTAATCCAAAGGCGGGTATTGAATATGTGGCTAAAATAAAATTTGACGATGGTAGTACAAAAACGACCAAAATACAAAAGCCTTCTAAGGTTGGTATTTCTTTTACCGTAAAGAGTTTTAATAATGATCAGTTCATTATAAGTCTTACTACAAACGTTGCAACAAAAGAGATTATTAATGAAAAACAGTTTTATTTGTTGGTACATAAAGACGGCCACGCAAATAGAATTCCAATTACTTTCCCAAAGGATAAACTATACGTGTCAAAGGTTTTAAATAAAGAAGTGCTTAATAAAGGGATGAATATATTGACACTATTTAATCCAGATGGTAAGCCAATTGCTGAACGGTTGATTTTTAACTATGCTGATCTTTTAGATGCCGAATTAGAGATCAGCAAATTGTCTACAGCATCAGATTCATTGAATATTCAAGTTAAGCTTCTTGATACTGCTAAAGCACTACAAAATTTAAGTGTCTCTGTTTTACCCGGTAATACAATTTCTTACAATCAAAAAAACTCTATCTATAGTACCTTTTATTTAAAGCCTTATGTAAAAGGATTCATTGAAAATCCTAAATATTATTTTAAGGATGTTACCCCTAAGAAAGAGAAAGATCTTGATCTTTTATTGATGACCCAGGGTTGGTCTAGATATGATTGGACCAATATTTTTAAAGGTGCACCAAACCGGTTTTTTGAATTTGAAAATGGAATTGATTTGGAAGGGTCTATTTATAATAAAGGTGTTACTTCAAATGATAAACTTTTAGTTAGTTTCCCAGATAACCGTAGTAGGTATTTGGATATTTTGGACAATAGATTTTTAATTCAAAGGAACTTTCCGGTTAAAGGTGAGACTTTAGAATTTACTTTGATCAGTGAGAATAGAAAATTAGCGAAAGTTAATATTGATTTAAATATAAGGTTGGGGGGCATACCCAATGAAATTGAAACCACATGGAAAGAAAAGGCAGATTTTATCAACAATAATGATTCTGAAGATGTAATTGTACCTAGCATAACTTATGCCGATAATACTATAAACCTAAATGAGGTGACTGTAATTGAAGAAAAGCTTAAAACTACTGTTGAAAAAAACACTTTAATTCCTAAGTACTTGTCGAGAAAAATGACAGAAGTAACTGAAAATCTAGAATTTAGCTTACCGTATGTTACTGATATTATTAGGTCTAGGGGGTATTATGTGCTTGAGGGGCTTCAGTTTGGTAGTACAAGTCGTGTTATTATTAGGGCAATTTCACCATCTTCCTTTCTTGGAGGTAATATTTATCCTGTTCCAATTATATACCTAGATAATGCCCGTTTACCAACTTTTGATATTTTATATAAAATGCCCACAACCGAAATAGAAAGTTTTATGATTGATAAGACTGGGTCATTTGAAGGAGCAAGAGGAGCGGGTGGTGTAATTCGAATTTATACTAGAAGATTGCCAAGAGATTACAATAATCAGTATAGTAGGGATGAAAATGTTTTTAAGTACGAACTTAAAGAAGGATTTGAGCCTGTTAAGAAGTTCTATACCCCTAAATACACATCATACCTTTCTGACGAATTTGAAAATTTTGGCACTATACATTGGGTTCCTGAATTACAGACCAATGAAAATGGTATCGCTACTTTTAAAATCTTAAATACGTTTCAATCTAATGTCTCTTTTTTTATTGAGGGCATGGGGTCAGAAGGTCAATTAATTTCTGCTGAACAGACTCTTGTGGTTGAATGATTTTAAATTTGATAATATAGCAAAATCTATTGTTTGCAAAGTGGACGATTAACACCATGTTTCAAAAATCACTATACTTCTTAAGTAGATATTTATGATAATATGAATGCTTCTTTCCTATTTAAAGAGATGCGGATTATAGAATAGCACTTTTTTATTCATAGATTTAACGGTCTTAAAATTTTCTACCTTCATTTATGCATAGATTTTTGCTATTAATCGTACTATTTGTATCAAGTAATGTTGTAGCCCAAAATGATGTAGGTCATAAATTGGTCAAGGATAAATTCTTAGATTATTTTGAATTACCTAGAGAGTCTGTATTTCTTCACACTAATAAAACAACGTATATAGTTAATGAAGAAGTATGGTTAAAAGGGTATGTATATAACAGGCATCTTCAAAAACCATTTCATCAAACTACAACGGTTCATGTAGGTTTGTTTAATGCCAAAGGAGAGAATTTCAAAAATTATCATTTTAAGGCTAAAGATGGTTATTTTAAAGGGAATATAGTAGTGGATTCTATGCTGGTAAGTGGTGAGTATTATTTACGTTCCAGTACCAATTGGATGAAGAATTTTAAGGAAGATGATTCTCATATACAAAAGATTACCATCTTAAATGAGAAGCCTTTAAAAAAAGAATCTGCTGTTCGTGATTATGATATCCAATTTTTGCCAGAAGGAGGTAATTTAATTGAAGGCACTCCAAGTACTATGGGGGTTAAGGTTACGGATGGCAATGGTTATGGCGTAAGAATTATAGAAGGTTCCGTTTTTGATGATGACAATGCTCAAGTGGCAAGATTTTACACCTCAATTTTTGGTTTGGGCAAATTTAATTTTATTCCAAAAGTTGGTAAAAACTATATCGCTAAATTAGAATTTAGCGATGGCAACGTACAGACAGTGACACTGCAAAAACCTATGAAAAAGGGTGTTGCTTTTGGGGTTAAGCATATTGATGACGATAGGTTTATAATTACCTTGACTACAAATGAAACCACTAAGGAGATTACTGATAACCAACGGTTTTATTTGTTGGTGCATAGAGATGGCCACGCAAATAGAATACCGTTAGCTTTTCCTAAAAATAGTCAGTTTGTATCTAAGGTTTTAAACAAGGAAGTGCTTAATAAGGGAATGAATATCTTGACCTTGTTTAATTCTGACGGTAAGCCCATAGCTGAACGATTAATTTTTAATTATACAGATCTTTTTGATGCTAAATTAGAAGTAAGCAAATTGGCTTTAGAAACCGATTCATTGAAAATACAAGTAAAATTGCTTGATACTGATGTAGTACAGCAAAACTTAAGTGTCTCTGTTTTACCGGGTAACACAATTTCTCACAATCAAAAAAACTCTATTTATAGCACCTTTTATTTAAAACCCTATATAAAAGGTTTTATAGAAAATCCTAAATATTACTTTGAAGATATAACTACAAAAAAACAGAATGAGCTAGACCTTTTGTTAATGACACAAGGTTGGTCTCGGTACGATTGGAATGATATTTTTAGAGGACCTCCAAATCAATTTTATGAATTTGAAAATGGAATTGATTTGGAAGGTACTCTTTATGGACAAGAAGTTTCTTCTAATGATAAACTGTTGGTTAGTTATCCTGATAATAGAAGTAGGTATTTGGATATTTTAGATAATAAATTTCTTATTTCAAAATATTTTCCTGAGAAAGGAGACATGTTGGAATTCACTTTAATAAATAATAAAACATTAAGAAAGCCCACTGTTGGGATAAATATGGTGACGGCCGAACTGCCTGAAAAATTAGATCAAATTTGGAATGAGAAAGTTATTCCTAAACCTGAAGATTTTAACGAAAATATTAAGATGTCGGGTTTAATTTCTGCCGATAATACAATTAATTTAAATGAGGTTACCGTGGTTGAAGAAAGGATGAAAACAACGGTAGAAAACAATGTTTTTATCCCTAAATACCTAAAAGGCAAAATGACCGAAGTAACAGAAGATATAGAAGTAAATTTTCCGTTAGTAAGTGATATAATTAGGTCTAGAGGTTACTATGTAAGAGAAGAGCTAAGTTTTGGTAGTACAGATCGTGTCATTATTAGAATACGTACCGTACAGTCGTTTGAATCTAAAAGGGCAATGCCTGTACCTGCTATTTATTTGAATAATGTACGATTAAATACTTTTGACCTTTTATATAGAATGCCAACTAACGAAGTGGAAAGTTTTTTAATTGATAAAACAGGAGCTGGTGAAGGTGTAAGGGGTTCTGGAGGTGTTATAAGAATATATACGCGCAGGTTACCAAGGGGGTATACGGATCAAGGTAGTTCAGATAATACTATTTTTAAGTATGAGTTTAAAGAAGGGTTTGAAAAAGTAAAGAAGTTTTATACTCCTAAATACACGTCATACTTTTCCAATGAATTTGAAAATTTTGGAACCATACACTGGGTTCCTGAGTTAATTACTAATGAAAACGGTATTGCGACCTTTAAAATTTTAAATACGTTTCAATCTAATGTCACTTTTTTTATTGAGGGTATGGGGGCGAAAGGTCAATTAATTTCTGCTGAGAGAAATCTCATAATTGAATGATATACTAAATGGATTCATTAACACAAATAGTACTAGGGGCAGCCGTTGGTGAAGCCGTGCTTGGTAAAAAAGTGGGTAATAAGGCAATGTTGTATGGAGCTATTGCCGGTACCATACCAGATTTGGATGTTATTACACGTTATTTCCTTGATACGGTTACAGCAACGGAATGGCATAGGGGTTTTAGTCACTCCATATTCTTTTCTGTGCTTTTTGCTCCTGTGTTCGGGTGGTTGGTCTGGAAGATAAACAGGAAAGAATCTGCTACCTGGAGAGAATGGTCATGGTTAATGTTCTGGGGATTGTTCACTCACCCATTATTAGATGCTTTTACCACTTGGGGAACACAATTGTTCTGGCCCTTTAAAACGAGGTTGGCATTTCAAAGCATTTTTGTAATAGACCCGTTATACACTGTTCCTTTTATCATTTTTTTGATTATGGCAATATTCAAAAAAAGAACTTCCGTTAAACGTCAAAAATATGTTCATTTAGGGCTTGTTATTAGTACAGCATATTTGCTATTTACCCTTGTTTTAAAAGGAATCGCTTTTCAAAGATTTGATAATGCCTTAATGGAACAAGGTATTGTTTACAGTGATATGAATACACGCCCGGCGCCATTGAATACGGTATTATGGATGGCGAATATAGATACTGAAGATGCGTATTTGATGGGAGATTATTCTTTTTTTGATACTAAGGATGTTTCATTTTCTGCATTTCCAAAGAATCATGAACTGTTGGGTAAATGGGCGGATAATGATAAGATAGTACGACTTATTAAAATAACAGAAGGTTGGTATACGATTACCGAAAGAGAAGGGGACCTTTATTTCAATGATTTAAGATTTGGACTCATAAGCTTAGATGAAAACGAAACCCAATTTGCCTTCAGTTATAAACTGGTGCCCAATGGGGAAGATCTCATTGTGGAAGAAAGACCTAAATTTAAACGGGATGCAAAACGACTGATGACTGCCCTTTGGAAGCGTATGTGGGGAAATTAGGTGTTAAAAAGGATAGCCAATAGCAAAGTTTAAGGTCATGTTATTATCGGCATTTCCAAAGAAAGGTACGTTCCATCGCTCGTTTTTAGCTTCGTAGGGAATTCTTAATGGAGACGCAAGATCAAGGCGGATAACAAAATTTTGAACATCTAATCGTAAACCAAACCCTACTCCCGCAGCAACCTCGGTAAGCCAGTCTTTTTCAAATTTACCATCTGTAAAAAGTGTTTCGGAAAAACTGCTGTTCAGTTGGTCTTCTTCTAGTTCAGAGTAATCACCGGTCAGCCACACATTACCCGCATCAACAAAAAAAGCGCCTTTTAGATAGGAAAAAAGTGGAAATCGATATTCTACATTAGCTTCTAGCTTAAGGTTACCGGATTGGTCAAAATAATCGGTAGTGGCATTTTCTGTTTCCGCATTAAAATTACCGGGTCCTAAAGAACGGATGTTAAACGCTCTAACGCTATATGGACCGCCGGAATAAAACTGTTTAACAAAGGGTAATGTTGAACTATTGCCGTATGGAACGCCCCAACCTGCATAAATACGAGATACCAAGGTGCGCTCCTTTTTCCAACGTAGGTACAGTCTTAAATCTGCATCGGCTTTTGCATATTGGGCGTATGTAGAGCCAAAAATAGTTTCTGAACCACCGCTAATAAGATTTAGCATATTACCGGCAATATCAAAGTTGGTTGAAAAGTAAATAGGAGCCTCTTTACTAAGCTTGGATACTTCGTCATAGGTGAAACTATAGAGCAATCCTGCTATAAAACGCTGCTCAAAACTTTGACTCAAATATTCATTGTCGTCTAAAATTGCCTGAAACTCATCGGTTACATTTGATAGCCTTGAGTAATTTATACTGATAGGGTCTAGGGTGTGGTATACGTATTGGTTTTCTTGCCAGGTATAGCCAAAAGATGCATTTACAGAACTTAAGGTAAACAATTGGCTACGCTGTAAAAAATCGTAACCTAAAGATATTTTTGTTTTTGGTACGGCATACTGAAACCTACTGGGTGAAAACGGTATGGACCTGGGTATTACTAGGTCGGCACTTATACCACCTGCTATACTGCTTAAACTGGAATTACTGCCACTTGATAATTGCGATTCATAACTAAAATTGGCAGAAACACTAAAGGTTTCACCACCGTTGAACACATTTCTGTTGGTATGGCTCAGAAGAATACCGGGACCAGTGAAGCCGTTAGATTTTGAAACCGCCTGTATTTCTGCCCTAATGGAGCGTTTGGTCAATGGTGCCAAATAAATGCTTGCTGCCAATGAACCGCCATTACCATCGGTAGCCGTAGTATCCAGTTCCGTGTACTGAATGTTTACATATTTGTAACTGCCCAATGCAGATAACCTATTGCTTGTTTGTTTGGAAATATTGGCATTGTATAGGTCACCCTCATTGAATAATAGATAGGATTCTAAAAGCTTTGGTTTAAAATATAGCTCATTCTGTACAAAATCAATACTGTCTATTTGGGTTACATTTTCTTCAGTTAAAGGCAGTGTGTCACCTTCAATGGTATAATTGGGGTAAACGGTAATGGAATCAATAGTGTACGGAATTGATGCCCGCGCGGGAACATCTTTTTTTAGTCTAAGAAAAAGGTCAAATTTTCTGTTTTTATATTGATTGGTATCTGCCTCAAAAATGAGTAGATCTTCTTGACTGTTATAAAACCCTTTTTGTTTTAATCCATTGTTTAATCTTGCTCTTTCGGCCTTCAGTAAATCTAAATCAAATCTATCTCCCTTTGCCAAAGAGGTTTCCGGAAGCATTTTTTCTATTTCTTTATAAATTGGCAATGAGTCAGATTCAAGATGATAGTTTTCCAAAACATAGGGCTGCGGCATACTGGCCTTATAATTGACCGAAGCGAATTTGTCGTTGTTGACTACTTCAGAAGATGATTTGCTATAGAAGAATCCATTATTGTCCAAGCGATTTAAAATCAATTCTTCTACACGGTCTGTATTTACTTCAGAAAAATATACCGGTTCTTCCCCAAAAGATTTATTCAGAAATTTATATAGAAATCCAGGTTTTTCTCGCTGCGCCTTGTAATGAAAAAATAGGGCAGGCTTCATGCCTAAAAATGTGGTATTCGGGTTAGGTTCAATAAGGTTTAATAATTCGGTCTTTACCTCTTTACTGTCATCTATCTCACCTTCGGAAAGTAATTCAAGTTCTGCACCGGTGTACAGTTGCTCTCCTTCAGGAATATATTTTTCAATGCCACATGAATATATCAGCAAAAATGCCAAACAAATTAAAGTTCTATATGTGCAGTTGTTCGTTTTCAATGTACCGTTATTCTTCTTTTTTGTTCGCGTCTTTTTTAGACGGTTTATTCTCTTTTTTCAGCGGACTGAACAATTGACTGAATTTATTGAACTCGCGATTAAAGATAAAAGCTAAACCCGTTACTATAAGTTGACCGTCAATAATATTTTGATACTCTTGTTTTCTAAACCCCTTTAGTCTGTACGTACCTTCTTCACTTAATAGGTACTCCAAGGTTACGTTACCGATCAATGGTGTTTCACTTTCGCTGGAATATGCACTTCCTTCAACATCTACTGCGCTACCTGCGGTAACGATCAACCGATCGTTAAATAGTCTTTTGCTGGCATTGATATTCAATTGTGTACGACTTTGGGCGCTTCCGCTTTCGTAATCCTCAAAACTGTCCAAGTCAAAACCGAGCTCAAAACCGGTATTGCCCAGTAATTTATTGGAAATGGAAGTAAGTTCGTTAGACAGTACTTTGTTTACGTTGTTTCTGGCAATAGTCACAGCGCCACCACTACTACCATCACTTCCTGTGGTAGGATAAAAACGGTTCAGTGCCAAGAGCGAGAAGACTTGTTTGTTCAATTCGGATTCTTGCTCGTTCAATTGTTGAATACGACTGTACACGGCACCACCAAAGTTACCTTGCGCATTTTCTGGCATGTCCAGGGCAAAGGAGAGTTCTGGTTGCATAAGCTGCCCGTCTATGTTTAAATATACCAAGAATGGTGTAGACTGTGCATAGGAGCCGGAAACACTGCTGTCCGTTCCGTAACTAATGGAAGACATTAATGAAGAAGCAGATGTTTCTATTTCATAAATAGCGGTTACGTCCATTTTGGCATCGAATGGGTCACCGCTCCATACAATACTGCTACCTTTTTGTAATTGAAATTCGCGACTAACCAAGTTGTATAAACTGGTTCTGTAAAAGCCCGAGTTCAATTCTAGCCTGCCCGATAGTCTTATGTCTTGATTTGGATCTATGTTCAAATTCAATGTAGCGTTACCGGATGCCTGCAATTTGTCTTGGGTTTTTTCATCAAGTACAATGGTAAATTTAGCCTCGTTCCCAATTTCTAGAACCGTATTGATATCCATACCGGCAAAAAAGGAATTCGTGGTTTCTTCATCTGATCTGGTAAGTATGGCATCAGGGTTTTCCCTGTTTACAAAAATGACAACACCGTCTCGCTCCTGAATGTCCAATTGGTCTTGAGGTACAACATAAGTTAGATCGGTAATATCGCGAATGCGTAACCTGCCATCTATAACGGGTAGTTCTAAATCTCCCAGTACTTTTACATCTGCTTTTATACTTGCAATTCCATAGACCAATTCATCATCTCCTTTTTTGGAATCTAACACTCTAAATTGATCTGTTTTCACCGTTAGGTCAAAACTTGGGTTGACAAAACTCTCTGTGTAAACCGTTCCATCTATAGTCAATGTACCTTGATTAATGTCCTCTATGGCAAAGGAATTAAAGCTTACTTCGTCTTGGTCAATATCTATGAATTGATCATCTATGGCAAACGTAGACTTATAGGCCGCCAAGGCTAAGCTAAATTCATTAAAGTTTATTCTGCCCGAGTATTTTGGTTCTGCCAGGGTGCCCTTTACCAATAAGCTTCCGTCTAGATAACCCTTGGCATTCGTTAATTGTTCGTTAGAGAATCCTTCTATTATACTGGCTTCCAGCTTTTGAATATCCAGTTCCATATTCAGGTAGGCGGTGTTTTGTTTTGCGGTATAATCTCCGGTTAAATTAAGCTTTGCACCACCGTCTTTTAGGGCGAGGTCAAAGTCATATTCTGATAACGATTTAGAAGTTGCATCTAAGGTAAGGGTGCCTAACGGATTTTGAAGTACCTGAAGATCTTTGATATCTAAATTGGCAACAAGCCCAGACGCGGTGTAGGGATTAATGATTACAAAATCGCCTTCTACCTTACCTATTGCCAAGGCTTCATCAGGATTGAAAAAACTGAGAAATGTCTGTAACTGAAAATTCTCGAACAGGATTCCAATATGTTCCGTATCCATCTTTGGAAATGTATTGGATATTTCCATCTTTTGAGAATTTCGAGTAAAGATTACTTTTTCAAAATCTGAAAATGATTCACTGATCACTATAGAATTGTCCTCTGGAATTTCCCATTGCTTTTTATTAAGGATTAAATCTTCTGGGTCAATATGGAGTTTTAAAGTGTCTTTCTGGAATACTAGACCAGATGCTATGTGCATGACCTGTACCGTGTCATTTTTTGAATTGAAATCAAGTAATAATTCTTTATTCTTTAAGCTACCTTCTAAATAGGTTTGTTTAAGATGAATGGGTTCGTAAATTAAATCTGCAAGGCCTGCAAAGAATTTTAGGTCTACAGAATCTCCTTTTACATAGGCATTTAAACTATCTACAGAACTACCGGCATACGATATGTGCGGTACTTTCACTTGAGCGGAAATTTTTCTCTTTTTAGAATCAAAACTGGCATCTATATTCAGGGAATCTAAATCTTCTACTCCGTTAAAAAATACTTTAGACAATACCGGTGTTGGTATTATGGCAATCGCCAGTTTTGCTTCAATAGTATCTTCGACCTCATAGACGGTGTCGTCTGTTGAGAAATAGTGTTCCAATTGTTTTTTTAATGCGTTGGTAATACGATTAGGCGATGCATTGGATGCCAACTGCCCGTTCAAGAAATTACTTTGAACGGAAACGTCGGTTATGGTATCTTCAACATGTGCCTTTAGAATGATGGTTGACACTTGATATTGCTCGTTATCCGCCACCGCAATACCATCATCAATAACGGTGTTTATCGTAAAATTGGATGGAGTACCTGTATAATCACCATTTATATTAGCGGCAACCTTAATGTTTTCCTTTGTAAGTCCAAGCTCTTTTAAATCTGCCCCAATAATATTTGAAGTGAATTGAATATCATTGTCATTAGATGTAAGAAGCAAAGTTGCACCTGCATCCATATTCAAATTGGGGTCGTTGATGTTTGCGGATATGTTACCCTTGCCATTATTGAGAATACCGTCAATATCAATCGCTTTATAACTGTAACCGCCGTATTGAAATTGCGAAATGTTACCGGTTATGTTGGCATCTAAATTGCTTGTTTCGTTACCAGAGCCATTAGCATTTATTTGCAATGAAATTTCACCTAACTGATCGTTCTGTAACAGTTGCCCTAGTTGAAGACTGTCTATAGAAACGGTACCATCAAATTTCATGATTTCCCCAAAGTCAACAAGGGCATTTATACTTGCATTCCCTTCTGGAATTTTTAGGGCCATGTTTGGTTTTACCCAGCTAGTTCCACCAGATAAGCTGCCTTCGGCTACAATGGTTTTAGGTATAGAAATTCCTAGTTCCTTGGAGGATATTAATTTATCTATAGCGGTTTTGTTGCTTCTAAAGCTAATATTGTTCAAATTATAAAAAAGTGAATCTGTTTGGGTAAGATTTTCAATACTGCCTTTTGCCACAAGATGTGTGTCTGGCCCCCATTGTATTTCTGTACTGAGATCATCAACTTTTCTTAGGTTTCCTCTTGCTTTTAAATGACCGGTAAAAGGATGTTTTGATAAGGAATCTAGATATTGATTTTGGGCAAGTTCCGGTTGAATTTTTAAGAGGTCGCCAAGCTCTAAATTTAGATCGGCAATGTTTGCGGTTAAGGTGCTTTTTTCAGGATTTTCCAATGCATCTTTCAACGAATTGAACTGAACGTTAAGATCTGCATTTGCAGAACTATTGTTTATTTGAAAAACGACATCTGACAGTGATGCCTTGGTATTGTTTAAGCCAGCTTTAAAGGCCAATTGATTTAAATGTATACCGCTAGGTTCTGAGAAGGAGAATTTAGAAACATCTAAATTGAACTGCTCTGGGCGATATTCTAAATTTTTGGAAAGTAGTTGTAACTGCTCAATTTTAAATGCATTGGGGTTGAAGCTTTCCGTGCTTTGCTGGTTGCCATTTATGGAATAACTGAATGTATTCTTGGCTAGGTCTATATCGTTAGCTGCAATGATGAATTCCGGCCATTCAAATTCAGCTGTATTGGTGGTAGTTATTTTAGTTTCTTCACTCCTTAGTTTTACATCTATTTCTGAATCATGAAAAACAAGGTCATCTATCTCATATCTATTTTTGGATACATCTGCCAGTATTTCTGTAAGTTCAATGGTACCAAGTTTTAACTGGGTCTGTAAACCGCCTGGCTGACTGTTGTAGGTGATATTTACGTTATTTACATTAAAATCTTCCACCTCAATATGTGGTAGAGCTGTACTTGTGGTGTCTTCGGTTATTGGGAATTCATGAGATTGAACGTACTGGAGTTGGGTATTGCTCAACTTAAAATTATCCAAAGAGAATTTCATGGAATTCAAGTCGAATTCCGATACGTCAATATCTAATTGGCCAAGTATAAGGTTGATATCTGTTCCAAGATAGGCATCGGAATAATTCAATTTCCAATCAGTGATATCTAAGCTGCCAACATTTATATTCATGGGTTCACCAGTAGTAGCGGTCGTATCTGTCGTAGTAGTCAGTGCATCTATTAAAAACGTAAAGTTGAAAAAATCTGGGTTGTTCTCCCTATTTATTTTGGCAACAACACCTTTAGATATAACATCATCAATTGAAATTTCATTTTTAAAAATGGCAGGGTATATTGGAATGTCCGCTTGTAACGATTTTGAATAGAATAGGGTATCTCCCTTAACATCTTCTAGATAAACACCTTCTATTTGTATATCACCAGAAAAGGTAATGTACAATTTGCCAACTTCTACTTTAGTATGTGTTTTGCTAGAAATATAATTGGTAACCTTAGATACAATGGCATTTTGTGCCCAAGGTGTCCGTACTATCAGGACTAAAACAAAAAATAGCAAAATTAGTCCAAGGAGAATTTTTCCAATGCGCTTTAGGTATTTTTTGAATTTCAGATTTTCGTTGGCCATAAGGAAAACAATATAATATTGAATACAGTCATTCAATTTTTAAGCTCAAACCTGTTACGATCCCAGCTGTGCCATAAAACCTGTAGCAATTATAATTAGTAGAACTATGATGATCATAAGGTTATAAAACCTTCTCTTCTTTTTCTTGGTTTCTTTCAATGATGCCATTAAAATGCAAAGTTAAGATTACCAATATATAAAATTAGCTTATTTACTAAGAAGATTATCGGTATAGAACATGTTGAGAGTCCATTACTGTTTTTGATTTATCAAAGGATAGCTTTAGAAAAATAGGTTCGTCTACACTTATGGTCCATTGGCCTATACTTAGATTGCCCCGGTCAGAAATCAAAGATCTAAGCTGAATTGATGAGGTACCTTTGGAGTGTAATTAATGACTAACTCAAAAAATCACCAATACTAAAAAATATGAAAACAGTAATTAACACAAATAGATGCTTAGGTTATTTTGAAACTGCCAACCAAGAGGAAATTTATGAAATATGTACCTATAACGTTACAAATTCAGAATTGATCTTAGAGGCTATGACCGTGTAAAGAAGTTGTTCAGGTAGTTCCCCCAAACCGAAGAAGGCCAATAGAAATATTGGTCTTTTTCTATTTTAATCCCTTGGTTTGAACATTATGGAAACTATCTGCCTGTAAGCGTAACAATTCTTCCGCTTTTTTCTTTTTGTATCCGTATAGCTCTTCTTCGCCCTTTAAATCTTCATAAATTGTTTGGTTGATTTCTCCATCTGTAGCAACTATTAATTTACGTTGCGCCAATTTTTGGGCAACCCATGTAGCTAAAACACTTTCTTCTTCTTCCAATTTAATGTCGTACTCACCTTTTGGAGCAAGTAATTTCGCAATTATGGGCGAAGTTTCAATAGCTAAGAACAGTAGAAATATAAAAAATGATGGCATCCATGGCAATTCATTTAGAGCCGTAATTCTTGCCATTAATCCGTCGAAACCATCAATAATAGGTTGTGAGTTTTTCACCACGTCTGCATATTCAGTATTCAATGCCGTTATTTGGGCTTCTAAATCTGTAATTTTTTCTGCATTAGTGGTCTTTAATGCTTGTAGTTCAGCAAGTGCGGCATCATGTTTTTCCCGCTTCTCCGCATATACAGGTCCTTTGCCCAATAGCTTTGTACCGGCCGTGCCTTCTGCTTCATTGATATAAATATCATAAAGGGTATTGGTTTCTTTTTCTTTTTCTGCTATTTCAGATTTTAAGTTGGTGATGTCGTTATTTAACTGCGTTATCTTAGGTGTGTACTGTAAGGCAAGTTGATCTTTATTGGCAAGGGTAAGGTCATTCTTTTGCTCTAATAAAACCTGATTGATTTCTTTTTCAAAAATCTTCATTTCCAAAGGTTTTGAAATTACGATAGCAATGATAACGGCAAGAATTATTCGTGGTACTGCCTGTAAAAACTCTTGCCCAAAATTGCCTCGTTTTTTTATGGTCGATACTATAAAACGGTCCAAGTTAAAAATTAGGAGTCCCCAAATGAGTCCGAAAAATACGGCGGCATAGACATTGTCAAATACGGTATACAGAGCATAGCTACTTGCTATAAATGCCATTACCGCAGTAAAGAAAACTGTAGCGCCAATACCTGCGTATTTGTTTTGTTCGCCTTTAGAACATGTTTTTAAAAGTTCTGAGTCGGCGCCAGAACAAAGAATGAAGAAATTTTGAATCATGATGAAAATTCGTTTTTTGATTGATGATGATGTATACTGGGTGAACGTAACTATTTTGTTTTTGGTACGTAAAAAGCCCTCGAAAAGAGGGCTTTAACATATGTTTGACGTTGTGTCTATCGTATTGTTACAGGTGCGGTAGTGATTCTTACTTCGGTCTTTCCAAGTTTCTTACGAGATTCCATATTCAATTCTTTGTTCTTTTTAAGTAAGTCGATCGCTTTATCAGACGTTACTTTTTCGCCTTCAAAATAAAATATTGCTCCTTTTTTTGCCATGTCTATAGCGTAGTCAAGAGGAGAGGGCG
Organism: Maribacter sp. HS; assembly: GCF_048059195.1. Lineage (NCBI taxonomy): Bacteria > Pseudomonadati > Bacteroidota > Flavobacteriia > Flavobacteriales > Flavobacteriaceae > Maribacter > Maribacter sp. HS. Next base: position 778,934 of record NZ_JAYLVV010000002.1, on the reverse strand, counting down.
GAGTAGGAGGAGTGGGTACAACCGGACTGTTAGGTTTAGAATAAAAAGTTTGGGTGTTTGAAGGAATTCCGTTTGTAGACTTTACATTGAGGTTTAAATGATCATAAGGGTCTTGATTTTCAATGATTTCTTTAATTTGATTATCTGCATAATTCGGTGCTTTTGGAGCTTTGGGCGCTGGTGGTGGTTCTGGAAAATCAGGAAATGGTTCAGCATGCTCTTTTTGCTCTTTGGACATTAATCCGTAAATATGTTTTAATTGATTTACATCAGATTTCAGAATGCGGATATTGCCACCATCGGCTATCATACGGTTGTATTTTTTTGCAAGCTCATTATAGTAGACTAATTGCTCTTTACTTGCGCCATCTTGACTTTGTTTAGGTAAACATTCCGGAAATGGATCTGCCAACTTTTTTTCGGCATCACTCATGTTTCTATAAATAGATTCCAACACTTTTAAATCATTTAAAGGAATTGTTCTTTTAGCAATGGGAATAGCGTTATATTTTTTGGCAAGGGTGTTAAAACGTACAATATCATTTGACTGTAAGTTTAAATTTTTGGTTCTAACGAAAACAGTTTCTGGAGTAACGTTTACGGTATCTTTATATTCCTTTAAAGGCATGATATACTTATTAGAAAAAACAGTAATGCTTTTTGTCTTTAGCTTTCTCAATTCTTGTGAAATGGCGTCTGTAAAACTTGAGTCTATACTTCTTTGGGTATAAATTTGCGCTGATAATATGTTATTCTTAACCGCCAAAGGAAATTCTGCCTTTATCTTTTCATTTAGCTTTGACAATTGAATTTGTTGGTTATTGAACCAAATTTCATTTCCATTCTTTATTTCTATCCATACTATTTCTAGCAATGGTTCATTATTAACATCGGTTTTAAGTTCATTGAAAACATTATTCCTTCTGATATTTTTTGCTTCATCTACTGTTTTATCATGATACTCGCTTGGTTCAAATTCGTTTTTGTCAAGAAGCGTATTAGTTCTTTTACTAAAATGTTCAATATTAGAAATACCTGAAGCTCGTAGTATTGATTGTACTTGGTCAATTAATTTATATTGAGTTTCATCATAAAGTATATGAGCGGTTATATAGTTTCTAGTAATATATGGTCCAAAATTATGATTGACCATTTCTGCTTCTGTTGAAAGATTTTCTAAAGTTGTCGGTTCATTGTTGATTAGCAAATCTCCACTTTTTGTAATTTCAATGTTAATGTCTTTGATAGTGTTTTTAGATACCACGTTCCTTTGACTGAAGCCGTAAAGCATTAAGGATAATAGGGGCAATATTAAAAGACTTCGTATTAAAATACCTCTTTTTGATGTTTGTTTTTTCATGATGATGATTCGTTTTTTGATTGATGAATAATTTATGGCATTTGCGATGCCAACGGATTGATGCGTGTGAGAGTTGTCGTTTGATAAATACGACAGTAAAGTGTTTTGATAGTGTAATTTATTTTCTTGCCCTTTAATTACGGCACTATCGGCTAAAAATTCATGATTGAGTTTTATACTTCTTTTAAATACATAAATCAGCGGATTAAACCAGAATAAAACTTGTAGCAATTCAATAAATAGAACATCTAAACTATGCCACTCCTTAGCATGGGTTTCTTCATGTAATATTACAGCAGCTGGTATACTCTTAGATTCAAATTTTTGCTTGTTAAGAAATATATAGCGAAGAAATGTATGTGGCGGTAGTTCTTCTTTTAACAAGACTTTTACCAAGAAGTTAAATTTAATTTGGGTATTGCGCCTAACACGGATCCATAATTTGGCAATGTTATAAAGAAAACGAAATCCAAAAATTGTAACTCCCAAACCGTAAATAGTATAAAGAATTAAGGACCAATTCATGGGCGATTCTTTCATCTCATGAACTATAGGTGTTATTTCTGGTTGTTCATTTATAGTTAAAACTTGAGTGACAGCAGCGGTTGGTTCTGCTTCTATATATTCGGTAAAAACAATCTGTGGAATTATAAGAGAAACTATAAGCGCAGTTAATAGAAAGAATCTTTTAAAATGGTGCATACTTTCCCTTTCAAGCAAAAGTTTATAGAACACTAAAAAAATGCCCATGCATGCCGTAGATTTTAAAAGATAGATCTCCATAATTACTTCTTTTCTATTTCAACGTCTATTAATTTCTTCAATTCCTCCAATTCAGCTTTGCTTAAATTGGTTTCTTGCGTAAAAAATGATGCAAACTGACTGGCACTATCGTTGAAAAAGTTTTTAATGAGTCCGTTTACATGTTTAGAGAAATAGTCTTTTTTCTTAACTAGCGGATAATATTCTCTGCTTCTGCCATAACTTTTATAGTCAATAAACTTTTTATCGGTCATCCTTTTCAATAAGGTGGCTACGGTGGTGGTGGCGGGCTTTGGTTCTGGGTAAGCATCCAATAAGTCTTTCATGAAAGCTTTCTTTTGCTTCCAAAGTATATTCATTAATTCTTCTTCCGATTTGGATAACTGCATTTTTTACAAGTTTAGAATTTGTTCTACAAACATAGAATAAATAATTTAATTCTACAAATGTAGAGGTTAAATGCGTTTTGGGTGTACTAAGATTTTTTAAAACCTAATATAACAAAAAAGGGCAGTAGCTATAAGGCCTGTGGCTAGCAGAAAGTTTCCGTTTATGAATCCAAATTGCCAGTGTAGAATTTTAAATTGAGCACCAATAATAATACAAATTACCGCAGTTGAATATAATACTATGTTGATGATTTTCTTCTTTGAAGTAGGGGACTGTTCTTCTAATTTGGAGGAATTATCATCTGAAAAAAATACATCTTTTATATAGGCAATGATGAAAATTACCAAGGCTATTCTAAAAATATAGGAAAATATATAACCATAATTTAGATGCAGAACTCTAAATAAGTAATGAAGTAAAAAGGAAATTAATAAAAATAACTTGGCATAATCTAACCAGTTTTTGATTGGTTTCTTGTAAAACCCTATAATGAAGAAAATAGCGATACCACCAACTGCTATAACCAATAATATTTCAGCATAGGGCCAATGCATTATTTTAAAGAGTATGGCAATTAAAGCCAAGGCAATGCTTAGTCTTAGAAATCGGTTGCTTTTTTCCTTAATAATCAAAAGTTTTACTTCTTTGGTTTCTATGTAGAACGACGAATAAAAGTTTTAAGTGTTTTCAAATAGGCTTTGGTGTGTTTTGTTCCCTTTTAAAAGATTAAATTTGCAGCCTAAAAGCAACCTAGAATGAGCGTAAAAGATGATTTAGAAGCACGTAGTGGTTCCACATGTGAATTATGTACCGGAACCAATAACTTAGACGTTTTTGAAGTTGAACCAGTTTCTATAAGTGGAGTTGATTCTAGTATATTGGCATGTGAAACGTGTCGTACTCAAATTGAAGACCCGGAACAAATGGATGCTAATCACTGGCGTTGTCTAAATGACAGTATGTGGAGCGAGTATGATTCTGTAAAAGTTGTGGCGTGGAGAATGCTATCTAGATTAAAATCTGAAGGTTGGCCCAAAGATTTGTTGGATATGATGTATTTAGAACCAGAGGTTTTAGATTGGGCAAAGGCTACGGGAGAAGGTTTGGCAGAAAGTGAGAAGATAATTCACCGTGATGTCAATGGTGTAACCTTACAAAATGGTGATAGTGTTGTATTGGTGAAAGACCTAAAGATTAAAGGTTCTAGTCAAGTAGCCAAACAAGGTACTGCAGTAAGGCGAATTTCGTTAGATAGGGAAAATGCTGAATATATTGAAGGCAAAGTAGGACCTACCCTTACCGTAATCATCACTAAATACGTGAAAAAAATATAGTTGTTCATTATTGGTTCTCGATATCAATTTATCATCAACAAAATATACTTCAACAATAAAAAACGTCTTTGTAAGCAAAGACGTTTTTTAATTTACTGTCAACTGTCAACTGTCAACTGTCAACTGTCAGCTGTCAGCTGTCAACTACTTTTTGGTCATTTCAGTGAAATATTGATAGAAATAAGGGATGGTTTCAATGCCTTTTAAGTAGTTCCATACCCCAAAATGTTCGTTAGGGGAGTGTATGGCATCACTATCCAAACCAAAGCCCATAAGAATAGTTTTACTCTTTAGTTCTTTTTCAAATAGAGCGACTATAGGAATACTACCACCACTACGTTGCGGTATCGGTTTTTTTCCAAATGTGGTTTCGTATGCTTTTGATGCTGCTTGGTATGCATCAGTATCTATTGGCGTTACATAACCTTGACCACCATGATGAGGTTTTACTACTACGGTAACACCTTTAGGTGCAATAGATTCAAAATGAGTTTTAAATAGCTCGGTAATTTCTCTCCAATCTTGGTTGGGTACCAATCTCATAGATATTTTAGCATATGCTTTACTTGCTATAACCGTTTTGGCTCCTTCCCCAATATAACCGCCCCAAATGCCATTGACATCTAAGGTAGGTCTAATGGAGTTACGTTCGTTTGTAGAATAACCTGCTTCACCATACACCGAATCAATATCCAAAGCTTTTTGATATTTTTCTATGCTAAATGGTGCTTTTGCCATTTCAGCTCGTTCTTTAGTAGAAAGTTCTTCTACCTTATCATAAAAACCAGGTATGGTAATGTGGTTGTTTTCGTCATGTAGACTGGCAATCATTTTGGTTAGAATATTGATAGGATTTGCAACTGCACCACCATATAGACCAGAATGTAAATCACGATTAGGTCCAGTAACTTCCACTTCAACATAGCTAAGTCCGCGTAAACCCGTGGTAATTGACGGCACATCATTGGCAATCATGCCCGTGTCCGATATTAAAATAACATCGTTTGCCAATTTTTCTTTATTCTCGGCAACATAAATACTTAAGTTATTACTCCCAACTTCCTCTTCGCCTTCGATCATGAATTTTACATTACATGGCAGCTGATCGGTTTTTACCATCAATTCCAATGCCTTTACATGCATGTACATTTGCCCTTTGTCATCGCAAGCACCACGTGCAAAAATGGCTCCTTCTGGGTGTAAATCGGTTTTTTTGATTACCGGTTCATAAGGTGGGGAAGTCCATAATTCCAATGGTTCGGCCGGTTGTACATCATAATGGCCATATACTAGAACCGTTGGTAGGTCTTTGTTTATGATTTTTTCACCATAAACTATAGGGTAACCGGCTGTTTCATGAATTTCAACAATATTACAACCTGCATCTTCTAATTTTGACTTTACCATTTCCGCAGCGTTTAATACATCTTGAGAGAAGGCAGGATCTGCGCTAACAGACGGTATTTTAAGTAGTTCTATGATTTCATTTAGAAATCGGTCCTTGTTTTCGGAGATATAATTCTTTACGTTTTTCATGCAATTTTTTATCTGACTTTTGATAAAAGTACAAAAAGCGTAATTTTTAAATAGCTAAAATTTAGAGAATTGATTTTTTGCATTATATTTGCACCCCGATAATCACATATCGTGATTTTGGAAAGTATGCAGGCGTGGTGGAATTGGTAGACACGCTAGACTTAGGATCTAGTGCCGCGAGGTGTGAGAGTTCGAGTCTCTCCGCCTGTACAACGAAAGCCTCTTGAGAAATCAAGAGGCTTTTTTTATATACGCTACAAAATTAACATTTTGTCTATATTCAATTACTATTACATAAAAACTACATAGTTCGTTGTATGAATGTGTTCTCTTAAATTATTTTCCTTAGTGGTACTTTTTTAACCTGTGTTTGTGAATAGAGAATCATTATTTTTTCTAATCAAAGTTGTGTTGATTTTATTGCGAAACCTGTTAGTTTGTAGTACATTATAATTTTATTTTCTTTTTCGTTGAAAGAAATTTTAAAGTTTTTCGTCAAAGTAGGTAAATCAATCCAATGACTACAAAACCAACTATTAAATTTCTTGGCTATTTAGGTCTTATCGGCTCTATTTTAGTGGGTATAGGTGAATATTTACTTCATTATTCTCCCAATATTTTAGGACACGCTGAAAATTATGAATTTTTTGCATTTGTAGATTTAAGCCACATGACGGTAGGTCACTTTTTTGCGGTAGTTGGGTTACCTTTTTATTTTGCTGGTTATATTCATATTTATCAAATGCTAAGACCTGGAAATGAAACCCTAGCAAGAATGGTGCTTGGTATAGGGTTCATCGCCTTTGCTGTCGGTGGTATATGGATTGGCTCAAGATCTTCCATAGGTAATACAGTCCACTTAAAGGAATCTATAAATCCAGAGGCGTATAATATATTGTTAACGCACTACACCAAACATATGGAAGTTTTAGTACAAGCATTGAGGGTTATTGTGGCATTATTATCTATTGTTTTTGTCATTGCCATACTTAAAGGTGGTACATACTACAATAAATGGATGGCAATATTTAACCCTATTGTAATTTTAATTGTCTTGGCGTTAACAGGTCTTGCAATTCCTTTAATAGGGCAACATACTTTACCAATTTTAATGAATGTAACACACTTTATATTATTTAGCCTGTCGTTATATCAATTACATAATGTTATAAAACCTGTACAGAATGATTAAAAAATTACTCAAAATAATAGGGATACTTCTAGCACTAATGGTTATCATGGTAATGTTTAAGTTTTGGCGTGATTCAGATTCTGATAAATATGATGTTAGTATCGCAACAACTAAAATTCCTAAATTTACAAATGTTCCTTTAGGTTTTGTACACCAGTACACAGGCGATAAATCATTACCTATAGCGCCTTCTGCACTTATTGATATCAATAACGATAATATAGATGAAGTGTTCTTTGGTGGAGGAATGAGTCAAGAAGATGCAATTTATGCTTATCGTAATAATGAATTTGTTTTAATTTCTGATGAAGTAGGATTACCCAAAAAAGGAAATACCACAACATCTCTTGGTGTGGTTTCAGGTGATATGGATAATAATGGTTTTACAGACTTAATTATAGGTCGTGAAGACGGTCTTCGTATCTATTATAATGACGGAAAGAAGTTTACGGAAAAAGTAGTTGAAACTCCTATGAATAAAAAATCAAGCCCTGCAGGAATTACTCTGGGTGATATTGATAAAGATGGAGATTTGGATATTTTTTTAGCGACCTACCTTAAAAAGGAATTGATGGAGGGGCAGAACATTTTTGAACGTTACGATTATGGTTCAACTAGTGAGTTGTTACTAAATAAAGGTGATAATTCATTTGAAAGTATTACCAAATCTGCTGGCTTAGATTATATACATAATACCTTCCAAGGTGTTTTGGTAGATATTGATAATGATTCTTGGTTGGATCTTGTTGTTGTACATGATACAGGTGAAGCTAGAACATATAAAAATAATGGAGATTTAACTTTTACAATGAAAACCAACCCATTAACAGGTAGGTTTGCTTATCCTATGGGGCTTGCTGTTGGTGATTATAATAATGATGGCTTGGTAGATTTTATGTTTTCCAATGTTGGTACAACGGCGCCAGATTTTATGGCAAGTGGCGATATTAAAGATAAGAGTTTGTACACCGACAAATGGATTCTATTTAAAAATGAAGGTGATTTTAAATTTACAGATGCAGCAGAGGAAGCAAAAATTGCTGGTTATGAATTCTCTTGGGGATGTACGTTTGCAGATATGAACAATGACGGACTGCAAGATTTAATGGTTGCAGAGAATTATGTTGATTTTCCGTTTAGTAAAATATTTAAACTTCCTGGTCGATTATTAATTCAAAAAGAAGATCACACCTTTGTTCCGACTGAAAAAGAAAGTGGCGTTGAAAATCCTTTATATGGAATTACAGCACTTGTTAGTGATTTTAATACAGATGGTCATTTAGACCTAATTTGGACGAATATTGATGGTCCATCAAATGCCTATATAAATAAAGGTAATACCAATAATTTTGTTCAGGTAGATTTGGTAGATAATGCAGAAGCTATGGGGGCTAAAGTAACCATTGTAACACCAAATACAACTTTGACAGATTGGTTAGTGACCGGTGAAGGCTTGGCAAGTGATCAAACAGCTTTGCTACATTTTGGTTTAGGAACGGCACAAAGTATTGAGAAAATAATGGTTAACTACTCCAATGGTAAAGTAGATGAAATTAAGGCTCCTAAAATAAATACAGTCGTTAATGTAATGAAAGAACGAAGTTTGTTGATGATGCAAGACACGGTAATTACTAACCTAAAATAAAAAAATAATGAAATCGCTTAAGAATATATTCAGCAAAAGACCTGATGCATTTGATGAGGTGCCCCAAGGGGTTTGCCCTAATTGTTGGGGTGATCAAGAATACGGTAACGTAGTTCGTCAAAAATATAAAGATTTACAAATTGAAGTAAATAACCATAGCAGTAAACATGCCTTTATTCAAGATTTTGTTGTTACCAATTTAAAAGGTATTCAGTTAAAAAGTAAAATAACAGGATTAGAATGTCCTACCTGTCATGTAATAAACAAAGATGAAGGCGCATAAAAGGTTATTTTGGTTTATATCTTTATTGTTTGTAATAGGTATTATTGGAGCGGGTGGTCTTGTTTTAACAGAAATTAGAACAGGAAATGGTTGTCCTAAATTTGGAACTGTGCCTGCTTGTGTAATTATTCTTTTTTGTTTTGTGCTTCCCTTTATTTCGCATATTTTAAATAAATGGAACCTTATATATTTTCTTTTAACTGGTTTAGCTGCTCTAATTGCACTTGTAGCTTCTATAATCCAATTTATGGGTAATGCCGAATGTCCAAAAACCACTTCTGGTATACCTATGTGTTACCTGTCATTAGTAATATTTACAGCTCTCATTGTTTTAAAACAACTTCATCGAATATCAAAGAACACCTTATAATTAAGGATGAAATTTTTATCAAAATTAAGAATTTGGTCCTATAAACATGGTCACGTTAATAAGTAAACTGTTAGAATTTTAAATTGGAAGGTCTTGTTTAAAAGATATATTTCTAAGGTTTCGTTTAAAATTATTACCATGTTAAACAATTAATGTAAGTTTTAAAGGTTGCTTACTTCTAATACAAGTATTCGATAAATTCTAAAGGAAACAGAAGGTATGGGTTTTGAAAAAGTACAGTTCACTAATTCTCAAGGAAAACAATTAGCAGCCAGGTTAGAAGTGCCAACAAATCAAGAAGCGCATAGTTATGCAATATTTGCGCATTGCTTTACTTGTAACAAAAATTTCTCTGCTATTCGTAATATTTCTAGGGCTTTGGTTAATAAAGGGATTGCCGTATTACGGTTTGATTTTACAGGATTAGGAGAAAGTGAAGGTGATTTTAAAGAAACCAATTTTTCTTCTAACGTGTCAGATTTAAAACAAGCGGCGAATTTTTTAGAAGACAATTATAAAGCTCCATCTTTATTAATTGGTCATTCTTTAGGTGGTGCTGCCGTAATATTTGCTGCGTCTGAATTAGATTCTGTTGCTGCAGTTTCTACCATTGGGGCGCCATCTTCACCAGCTCATGTACAACATTTATTTAAGTCCAATGTAGATGAAATAAATGCAACAGGTAAAGCAAAAGTGAATATCGGAGGACGCGATTTTACCATTAAAAAGGATTTTATAGATGATATTGAATCTAAACCCATGAAAGAGGTCCTAAAGAATTTAAGAAAACCGTATTTGGTGCTGCATTCTCCTCAAGATACCATTGTAGGGATTGAAAATGCAAAAGAATTGTACCAATATGCTCATCATCCAAAGAGCTTTATTTCTATTGATAAGGCCGATCATCTTTTAATGGATAGTGTAGATTCTACCTATGTAGGTAATGTTATTGCAGGTTGGGCAGAGCGGTATTTGGATATTCCTAAAAGTACACCTTTAAAAACATCTCACCAGGTGGCAGTAAGTATTGGTAATGAGGGTTTCACCTCTGAAATAGTGGCTGGTAATCATTTGTTGATCGCAGATGAGCCAAAGGATTTTGGCGGTAATGACTTTGGTCCTTCCCCTTATGATTATGTTTCTTCAGGATTAGGTGCTTGTACGGCCATGACGTTGAGAATGTATGCTTCAAGAAAAAAATGGGACTTACAAAAGGTTATAGTACATGTTGATCACGGTAAAGAACATGCTCCTGATTCTCAAAATACCTCGACTATTAAAAAGATCGATACTTTTAAACGAAGTATAGAATTGTTCGGTGATTTAGACGATAGTCAAAAGAATAGGTTAATGGAAATTGCAGATAAATGTCCTGTACATAAAACCTTGTCCGCAACATCGGTGATAATAACAAAACTTAAATAAAATAAACTAAAATAATATGGTAAAAGCTATATGGAATAATACGGTAATTGCAGAAAGTGATGCTACGGTACAGGTTGAAGGCAATCATTACTTTCCACCTTCAACAATTAAAAAAGAATATTTTAAAACTACGGATACACATACAAGTTGCCCCTGGAAAGGAGTAGCATCTTACTATGATATAGAGGTTGATGGTGATGTCAACAAAGATGCCGCATGGTATTATCCAGAAGTATCAGAATTGGCAAAAGGTATTAAAGGGTATATCGCTTTTTGGAAAGGGGTAGAAGTAAAGTGAAATAAAAAGGACCGGAATAACCGGTCCTTTTGTTTTAAGCTTGTATTGTTATCTATGCTGTGGCATTCTGTGGTGCCCAGTGACTGCATGACATACCTGGAGCTGCTTTTTGTGGGTTAGCGCAATCGCTAGATTCAAACTTTACACAGGTTACACAATTAGTCTCATCTTTTAAGGCTGCTTTCATTTCAAAACTATCACACGTATAACTATTTCCTACTTTTACGCCATGCACTTTACATGTGTTGCCTTCAACCAAATTATCACAATTAACACAACTATTTCCAAATCTTATCGACATAATCTTCTATTTTAAGTTCCTAATAAATTTACATTCACATACGTTTAGAAGCAATTTAAATTGCTGTATTTCAGTAGTATGTATTTAGATTATTTAAAAATAGCTGAACATGTGTTTTATATGTTTTAACTTAAAAATGTTTTTGTCCAGAAAACTCCATAGCCTCTCCTTTACCGAAACCAAAACTTATACCCAATGTAATAAATCTTCCGCGCTTACTATAATCTCTTAGGTAGTAGGTAGGTTGTGTGGTTATACTTTCACTTATACGCGACGCAAATACATCACGTACGCTCAAGTTTACAATAGCTTTACCTTTTAAAATCTTTTTTCTTGCCCCAAAATCCATAAATAAATTTTCAGATACTTCTTGTTGCAAGGTTCTATAATTTGATCGGTAATTACCTATAAGTTCAATGTCAATATCTGCAGGTAATTTAAACTTACCTGTAAGTCGTGTAGACCATTGGTCTCCAGTAAAATCAAATGAGCTTCCTTCAAAATCCCCTTCACGGGCAAAGTGGCTATAATTAAAATCATTTGTAAACGACACCCAGTTTGCAGGTATGTATTTAGCATTGAATTCAATACCAGTAGTGTTGCTTGTGCCCACATTTTCTGGTCTGGATATACTTACGTTGTCCTCAAATTCTACGATCCGTTCCACAACATCTTCGGTATGTCTGTAAAACACGCCCAGGTTCATAGACATTTTACCAATTTTATAGATACTGGTTACCTCAAAACTGTCCGTGAATTCAGCTTGTAAATCTGCATTACCGGTACTGATACTAAAGTTATTCCTAATATTAAAAAACGGATTCAGATCCCATAGTCGTGGTCTAAATATACGTTTAGAATACCCTGCTTGTAATGAAAGGTCATCATTGATTTTATAAGAAGTGTGCCCACTAGGAAATAAGTTGTTATACTTGTTGTCATTGGCAACGTTGGTGTTTCTCAATAGTGTGGCAACATCGGTATCTTCAAAGCGAAGCCCTACTTTAAGACCCCATTTATCACCTTCATAAGCTGTAGTGCCATAAATGCCCAATACCTTTTGGGTCCACTCAAAAATATTGGTCAGGTTTGGGTCTGCTATAAAATTTGTACCGTCGAAATTACTTATGGCAAAATCGTTTTCTACATCATTAATTTGATATTGTGCACCGGTTTCCAATGTAAATTTTTCTGACCAAGGATGTGTATAATCTGCTTTGAACGTGTATTCTGCCTGGCTAAAATCTGTTCTACTTTTTTGAAGCATGTCATCTTCATTGCCAAAAGTTGTAGTATTCGTGAAATTACTGGTCTGGTCTTTCGCAAACAGATTTCCGGTAGCGCTTAATAGTAGAGATTGTTCTTCATTACCTTCAAAGTCTTTTTTGTATTGAAGTTCATACGAGTATTTTGGGTTGGTTGCTTCGGTTATTTCTTGTCTTCTAAAAGCATCGGTCAACGAGTTGCTTGCATCAAATGTGCTAAAAATGGCATCTGCATTTTCTTTCTCCCATTCATAGGCAAAATTTCCTGAAAGGGTAATGACGTTTAGATCGTTTATATGATAATCGGTTCCTAAGATGAGATTGAAAAACGTCTCGTTTTTGTCATTTTCTCCAAAACTGCTAATGTAGGTACCATCTTCTAAATTTCTGTTTTCAGTTTCCTCATCACTTGGAAAAGTTCTACGACCAAAACCAACTTGACTGAATAAATTGAATTTTTCTGTTCGTCTGTTAAGACTTAGGCCCAAACTGTGGTTGTTGGGTACACCTGTATTTAGGGTAACCGCACCGTTAAGTCCTTTTTTCTCCTCTTTTTTTAAGACGATGTTTATAATGCCCGATGTGCCTTCTGCATCATATTTTGCAGATGGGTTAGTAATTACCTCAATGCGTTCTATCATATCTGCGGTTAAGGTTCCCAATGCGTTCCCTTGCTCATTAGCAATTACGGAAGGTTTACCGTTGATCAACATTTGTACACCTTGACTTCCACGTAAGCTTACGGCTCCTTCTATATTAACGTTAACAGATGGTACGTTGTTTAAAACCTCTAATGCACTGGCGCCAGTACTGCTTAAGTCTGCCCCAACATTAAAAACACGTTTATCCAGTTTAAATACGGTTTGGCTAATTTCGCCTTCTACGACAACTTCATCTAATTGTTGTGAATCTTCTGAAATGGAAACAGTGCCTAATTCAATTTTGTTATTGGTAATAGAAGGGTTGTCAAATCTTTGGGTGGTAAATCCTATAAAACTGACTTCAATATAAAAATCAGAAGCCGTGGTTTCAAGAACAAAACTGCCATCTTGCAGGGTAGTTGTGCCAACTATTGGCTTTTGGTTAATTGGATCGCCAACCAAAACTGTGGCAAATTCTATGGGTTCGCCATTATTGGTCTCTATAATTTTACCAGTGATCGTAATTGTATTTTGTGCCAATGCTGTTTGGCTAAAAAGCATTGAAACTAATATTAAAAATGAGTAGTAAATTGGTTTGTACATGTTAAAGGTTGATAAGTTGAACCGTAAAAGTGCACATAACTAATTTTGTTTTATTCTTAAATTCTGCAAACGACATTTGTAGTAGTGCAAACGACATTTCTTTTTGACGTGGCGTTTACCAGTAAAATAATGTCGATGACAGCCTTAATAAATAGCGTAATCCAATTATGTAGTATTTTTAAATAATGACCATAAATTCTAAATTTAAAAATAGTACAACCAAAGAAATTATCTTTCAAGTGCTACTGCATATTGTGGTCTTTCTTTTTTTTACGTTCGATAGAAATGAACCTGAAATTGAAGGTTTTAAAGTGTTGGCTTTTTTAAACTACGCCATAGGTGCCTTTGTAATCAATTACCTATTGTTGCCCAAATATTACTATAGGAAAAGATATTTACAGTTTATTCTTTTTCTGGTTATTCTAATTAGTGCTATTATATCTTTTGAAGAGTTGGTTCTAGAGCAAATTTTTTATCCCAATACACGTGCAGTGTATTTTCCGGGAGTGGTCTATAGCCTGTTAGATGTAATGCCGGTAATATTAATTTTAGTAGGGTTCAAATTTGCTTGGGATGCCTCTAAGAAACAATTGGAGGTAGAAGAGTTGCGTACTTCAGTTAAGGAAAGTGAGTTGTTGTTTTTAAAGTCACAGATCAATCCACATTTTTTATTCAACAATTTAAATAACCTTTACTCTTATGCCATAGAAGAATCCTCAAAAACGCCTTCTATTATTCTTGAATTGTCTGCAGTGCTAAGATATATGCTTTATGATTGTAAGGAAAAGTATGTAGCCTTGCCCAAAGAAATGGAACATTTAAAGAACTTTACGCAACTAAATGAAATGCAGATAGAGGAACGGGGTAGTGTTAATTTTAAAACCGAAAATATAAAGAGCGGCTATCTAATAGCTCCTTTAATTCTATCTGTTTTTATAGAGAACGCTTTTAAACATAGTACGGCAAGTCAGTCTCATGGTATTTTTATAGATGTAAATGTGTCATTGGATGAGAAGGGAGTTTTAAATTTTGAATGTAGAAATTCATTCTTAAAACTATCTAATACCCAAAGTATTTCAAATGGTATAGGTTTGCAAAATGTGAAGAAAAGACTTGAATTACTATACCCAAACGCGCATAAATTACATATTCAAAAGGAACAGCATATTTATTATGTACATTTAAAATTACAATTGATACAGGCAAGCTTATGATGCAGTGTATTATAATAGAAGATCAACCGCCAGCGCAAAGAGTGCTTAAGAAGTATATTTCAGATATAGGCAACTTGCAGTTAAAAGCTACGTTTGCCGATGCAATTCTGGCAATGGAGTATCTAAAAACGGAGCATGTAGACCTTATTTTTCTAGATATTCATTTACCTAAGATTTCAGGAATTGAATTTTTGAATGTTTTAAAGCAAAAACCTAGCGTAATATTGACCACGGCATTTTCAGATTATGCCTTGGAAAGTTATGAGTATGGGGTGGTAGACTACCTTTTAAAACCGTTTTCATTTAAGAGATTTGTGCAAGCGGTCCATAAAGTGCCAACCAAAGAAAATCTTTTAATGGATGGAACAGCTCAAAATGATAATGTTTTACCTGATGTGATTTTTGTAAAATCTGGATATGAACATGTTAAGATTGAAGTGATGGATATAAGTCATATTAGGTCCGATGCGGACTATACAGAGATTCATTTGATAAAACACAAATATTTGTCGCAAGAAACCTTGAAATACTGGCAAGAGCACTTAAATAGCCTTAAGTTTTTAAGAGTGCATAAATCTTACATCGTAAATATGAGCAAGATTAAAAAAGTGATTGGAAATCATGTAGTATTGGAAAGGAATGTGAGAGTGCCTATTGGTAGAGCCTATAAAGAGGATTTTATGAAAAGCATTATAAAGTAAAATATACTAAGAGTATGAGTTGTATGTGATAAAACTATATGCTTTTTTGCAAGCTTCATAACAGAATTAGGTAAATTTTAAATACCTATATTTAAGTTTGTCAATATATGATTCGCTATTAGATGGTATTTAAACCGTTGCATTTTTTATTTGCCTTATTAACCGTAGCTGTTTCGGCTCAAGAATTGCCCCCTATTCAAAATTATACTCCTATTGAATATGAGGCGGGCAATCAAAATTGGTCTTTTACCCAATCTCAGTCTAAGACCATGTATATTGCAAATAATAATGGTTTACTTGAATTCAACGGTACTTCATGGAAATTGTACCAATCACCGTATGGAACACCTGTAAAATCGGTATTATCCATTAAAGCAAGAGTGTACACTGGTAGCTATATGGAATTCGGTTATTGGGAAAGAAATAAATTAGGGGTCCTAACCTATACTTCTTTATCCAGTGTAATAAAAAATCAGCTGGTAGAAGACGAAGATTTTTGGAACATTACAGGTTTTAAAGACTGGGTTTTGTTTCAATCTTTGGATAAAATTTATATCTATAATTCAAAAACTAAATTGTTTGAGGTTTTCGATACGGTAACCAAAAGGGCGAAGATTTTTAATGTAAAGAACAAATTATACTTTCAAAGCGGGGAAAGAGGTTTGTTTACTTTAAGTGATGGAAATTTAGTACTAGTTTCAGATCATGATATTTTTAAGAATGAAATAATTGTTGGGGCATTTTCTGTTCAGGATTATATGTTGGTCATAACCGAAACAGGTAGGTTTTTTCATTTTGATAATAGAGAATTAAAAGAATGGAAGATAAGTGCAAAGGTTGACTTGAATGCTACCAAAGTATATAGCACCTTGAAATTGCATGATGGATCTTATGTTTTAGGTACCATTTCTAAGGGTATATTTCATTTAAATAAAAATGGGGAGTTAATATATCATATAAATCAAGAGAAGGGTCTCAACAATAACACCGTTTTATCATTATTTGAAGATGCAGATCACAATGTATGGTTAGGTTTGGATAATGGTCTAAGTATTCTGAACTTAAATTCTCCGTTTAAGGAATACGTAGATCAATTAGGTACCATTGGGGTTGTATACGCTGCAAAGAAAATTGGGAAGCTACTTTATTTGGGAACTAATCAAGGCTTGTTTTATAAGAATGATGATAGCCAAGACTTTCAAATGGTTGAAGGTACCGAAGGTCAAGTTTGGATGTTGAAAGAGCTTCAAAACACATTGTTCTGTGGTCATCATAATGGTACGTACGCAATAAATGATGCCGTTGCTACAAAAATTTCTGATTTTCTTGGTACTTGGGATATTCAGGAAATCAAAGAATATCCGAATTTATTGATTCAAGGTAATTATAAGGGGCTCAGTATATTGCAATTTATTAATGGGCAATGGATATTCAAAAATAGAATAGAGGGTTTTGATAATTCTTCTAGGTTTTTTGAGTTTATTGATCAAAATAAAATTCTTGTAAATCATGATTATAAGGGTGTTTATAATTTAGAACTGAATACTGATTATACTAGAGCTTTAAATGTTGGTCAAATACCTTCAAAAGGTAATGGCTCAAGTTTAATGAGATTTAGGAATGAAATTGTTTACACAACTATAAATGGGGTCTTTGATTACAAGCCGAAAAAGCAAGATTTTATAAGAGATTCACTTTTATCCAAAAAGTTCTTTAATGCTCAAGATAGTATCATTGGTATTGTTCAATCTACTAATGAGTCTAAGAGGTTATGGGGTTTTTCCAATAATAATATTATAAGTGTGTCATCTGGGAATCTAACAAATAATCCCGAAGAAATTAAAATCTCTATCCCTGTTTTTTTTAGAAGGAGTATGGGCGTTCTGGGTTTTGAATCTGTGGTTCATTTGGAAAAGGAAAACTACTTGATAGGTATGTCAAACGGTTATGTGACCTTAGATTTAGATAAGAAACATGATAGAAATTATCGTATCGAATTAAACGGTATATCTAGAACTTCTTATAATAGCCCTAAAGTGTCAATACCTATAGTTGAAAATAAAGAGTTTGACTATTCAGAGAACAATATTTCTTTCTCGTTTCATGTAGCTGAATATGATAAGTTTACAGAAGTGAATTATCAATATATGCTTGATGGTCGATATGATCAGTGGAGTAATTGGTCAACTGAGCCCTCCATTGCTTTAGAAAATCTAGCTTATGGCTCGTACACATTAAAGGTGCGTGCAAAAGTGGGCAATACACCTACTTTAAATGAGGTCAGTTATTCTTTTGTAATAAAAAGACCTTGGTATATGTCACTTTGGGCATTTTTAAGCTATGTGCTTATGATTATTTTATGCTCCATTTTAATTCATAGAATTTATAAAAGTTACTATAGGAAACAGCAGATGCAGCTAATTAAGGAAAATAAGAAACGTTTAAAACGTAGGAAATTAAAGAATCAAAAGAAATTGGTTCAAGTAAAAAATGAGCGCTTACAAGAGCTTGTGGATAGTAAAAATAGAGAACTGGCTATCTCCACTATGAGTATTATTAAAAAGAATGAATTTTTAAATGCTATAAAAGAAAAATTAAAAGATTTAAAAGATGATGCCCAAGTCAGATCGGTGATCAAAACCATAGACAGGAATATTAATAATGACGATGATTGGACATTCTTTGAAAATGCCTTTAATAATGCTGATAAGGATTTTCTAAAGAAAGTAAGAGAAAAGCATCCGGAATTATCTTCAAACGATCTTCGTTTGTGTGCTTATCTTAGACTCAATCTTTCTTCCAAAGAAATAGCGCCATTGTTGAATATCTCGGTTAGAAGTGTAGAAGTAAAAAGATATCGTTTAAGGAAAAAAATGAATCTTTCGCATGATGACGGGTTAACCGACTACATCATCAACATATAATTTCCTTATCATATTACATATTTACCACAACATTACCACAACATAGGTTATTTTTATTGATTTACTAATGATTTAGGAATGATATGGATTCTTAGATATTAGTAGGTTAAATTGTTAAATTGCTATTTAAAGTGCTTATTTTTTGAATTGTATGTTTTTTGTATAGGTAATTTTTTAGAAATTATTAATGTTTGAATTTATATTGCATAAGTGTTACTATCAAAATTAACAGTTGTTGAAAAGCTGTATAGGATAGAGGCAAGAATCAAATAATTAACTCAAACAAATGATTTAAACTATGAAAAAATTAATGTACATCACAATATGTATGTTCACGGCATTGATCGGCTGTGACGAAAATGATATTGATATTCCGGTTTCTGTGTTACCATCTAACCTAATTGTGGATGCCCAAAATATGGGCGGCGGAACTGTCAATTTTACAGCGACTGCAGATAATGCAAATTATTATCATTTTGATTTTGGCGACGGCACATCTGCCCTAGGTACTTCAGGAGAGGCATCTAAAACCTATGAAATGATTGGAGATAATTCTTATACAGTAACGGTAACAGCTGGTTCCACAGAAGGCAATAAAATTTCAGAATCTGTAGACGTTTCTGTTTCTATTGCTTTTTCTGACCCTGAAACGGTTTCTTTGTTAACCAATGACAGTTCAAAAACTTGGTTTCTTGCAGCGTCTCAACAAGGGCATTTAGGCTTAGGGCCAGCTCGTGAAGGTATAGATGGAGATTGGTGGTATCCTAAATGGTATGTGGCTTCGGCATTTGAAAAGTGTGGTAGTGAAGATTCTGATTGTTTATGTGATGATGAGATAACTTTTGCGCAGGATGCTAACGGTAATTTAACTTTTGAGCTTGATAATAAAGGGCAAACTTATTTTAATGTTGGTCATAGAGCCGTAGTTGGTGGTAGTGAAGATTCTGATTTTTGTTATGATTTTGATACCAGTGGTACAAAATCCGTTGTATTATCCCCTGTTGAAGGCAATGTGCCAGATGAAGAAACTACTGGAATACAAATGACAATTGCAGATGGTGGTTTTATGGGGTATTATGTTGGTTCTTCGGTCTATGAGATATTGGCAATAGAAGATGACTTTCTATATGTACGTACTTATGATACTGAAAATGCTGATTTAGCTTGGTATCATAAGTTTACCGCAGAAGCGGCTATTGATGGTGGTGATGAAAACCTGGAGACCATTTATACCAACTTGGTTTGGTCAGATGAATTTGATGTAGATGGCGCTCCTGATCCATTAAACTGGACCTATGACTTAGGTGCTGGCGGATGGGGCAACGGTGAGGCTCAGACTTATACCAATGATTCAGAAAATGTAAAAGTTGAAGATGGTGTCTTGAAAATAACCGCCATTGCAGGTGAAGGTGAAGCTGCTGTTCATTATTTTGATGAAATGACGTTGATCGATGCTGGTGGCACCGAGCAAATATTAGAAGACTTTGAAAGTGCTGCGCCAACTTTTACAGGTTTTGGTGGTTCTGAAACAACCGTAGTGGCCAATCCAGATGCCAGTGGCGAAAATACTTCCGCTAATGTTGCGCAATCTACAAAAGCTTTAGGGGCAGAAACTTGGGCAGGATCTTTCTTTGACCTTTCGTCTCCTATTGATTTAATGACGTATACAACAATTAGTCTTAAAACCTGGTCTCCTTCCGTGGGTGCTAACATAATTCTGAAATTAGAAAATCAAGCCAATTCAGATGAGAATGTAGAAGTAAGTGTTAATACGGCTACGGCAAATGCATGGGAAACACTGAGCTTTGATTTTAGTGCCGCTCCTGCCGGAACTTATGATAGAGTAGTGCTGTTTTTTGATTTTGGTGTATCGCCAGCTGGGGGAATTACTTCAGGTAGAATTAAATCGGAAAATCTGTTCGAGTTTACTTATGGTAGAGTAGAAATTAGAGCTAAACTTCCTTCAGGTGGGGGTACGTGGCCTGCACTTTGGGCATTAGGTGCTAATTTTGATGAAGTAGGCTGGCCTGCAAGTGGTGAAATAGACATTATGGAACATGTTGGCAACAATAATAATGTGGTCAGTAGCGCATTGCATTATCCTGGTAATTCAGCAGGTAATGCGGTTGTAGGTACTACCCCGGTAGCGACGGCTACTTCAGAATTTCATAATTATACAGTAGAATGGACACCGGATAGCATTAAGTTTGTAGTAGATGATGAGGTAGTGCATAATAGTTTTGTCAATAATGGAACTACACCGTTTAATAGCGATTTCTTTCTGATTATGAATGTAGCTATGGGAGGTACTCTTGGAGGTTCAATTGACCCAGCGTTTACACAAGATACAATGGAAGTAGACTATGTTAGGGTCTATCAGTAAAAACAGTTAGTTAATTTTGTTTTAAAGACTGTCAGGTTTTATTTGACAGTCTTTTTTTTGTGTTATTACTCTCGGATATCTAATGTTCGGAATGTTATAAATATAAAAAAGCCCCTTTCAAAGGGGCTTTTAAAATGTAATTTTTTGCAATAAGCTTTAATTTAAAAGATTAGACAATCCCTAAAAGGGTTAATATTGCACCTACCGCAACAACAGCCAAAAAAGCATTCATTGCTATAATAAGTACGGATAGATAAGTTTCTACCCCTGTTTTAAATGATAAATTGTTCATAACATTACCTACTTTAAAGTTACTCTACTAAAGTTAGTTGAAATGAGCAACTTTTACCTAGTAATTGTTGTAAAAACTTACAAAAACGACGTAAAACCTTACTTATTTGTGGTTGATAGTTCTTGATAGATGCATTTTATCCGTAAAATTGGTGTTTCATCGATGTTGAACTATCAGTAATGTTTTGAAGTCAACTTTTAAAAGCTTTGATGTAAATGTTACTTGTAATTATTTGATCAGTCCTAACCAATCTGCTATACCTGCAAGTGGTACTGCTAGAAGAATTAGAATTAAACATGTAATCATTAATTTGAGAAATCCGTTGAGCATTTTCACTCCAGAAGTTAGTTCTTGTTCCATAATCATACTTATATTGTTCTGTTCTCAATATAAGTATTAGAAGTGTAAAGTGCTGTAATATAGTGATGTAAAATCGATTAACGTATCATATAATCAGAGGAATGCACCCAAATTGAGTCTATGGTAGTCTAATTTTTAAACTAAATATTCGGTAGTTTATAAGTTTGGTTGGTGTGAATACTTCAATTTTTTGTCGCTAAAACTGAATTTAATTCATTCAGTATACATGGTGTGGCCCCAGCCTTTTCTTTAATGTATTTAGAATTGATTTGTCCGGTTAATTCCCGTTTATCATTGTCGTTGAAGAATTCGTCTACTTGCTTTTTTAATTCTAAAAAGCTATTTACAGTAATAATACCGCCTAGCGTAACTAGTTCTTCCGCTTCTGCAAAACCTTCGTATTTTTCTCCAATAATTACGGGTATCTCAAAAACTGCAGGTTCTAAGGTGTTGTGTAATCCTGTAGCGAAACCACCACCAACATATGTAATGTCTGCATAACTGTATATTTTGGTCAATAATCCAATGGTATCGATAATTATAACATCGTAATCATTTAATACTACCTTTTCATTTAAATCAGAATAGCATATAACAGATTTATCAATAGATGAAACTATATTTTTTATATGATCAGCTTTCATAGTGTGCGGCGCGATCACATACTTAATAGCATATTTACTTTGGTTGATATAATCAATTAGTAGTTTTTCATCCTCTGGCCAAGTGCTACCTGCCACAAAACAGAACTGTTCATCTTTGAATAATTTCATAAATTCCAGGTCGTTATTGCGCTTTGTTATTTCAAGCACCCTGTCAAATCGAGTATCTCCTGCAACGGTCACATTTTTTAGACCAATAGATTTTAGTAAGTCTGAAGACATGGAATTCTGAACAAAAATATGAGTGAAACTTTTTAAAGCTTTACGCATAAAATGACCGTACCACTTGAAATAGGGTTGTTTCTTTTTGAATAAGGCAGAAATTAAAAAAGTGGGGGTATTCAAATTTTTAAGGGCGGCTAAGTAATTAGGCCAAATTTCATATTTGATGAAAATGGCAATATCTGGGTGTGCCATTTTTATAAATGATTTTACATTGTTTTTGGTGTCTAATGGTAGATAACATATTACATCGGCAACTTTGCTGTTTTTCTTTACTTCGTACCCTGAAGGAGAGAAAAAAGTAAGTAGGGTTTTGTAATGTGGATATGATAATTTTAATTGCTCCAATACTGGTAACCCTTGCTCAAATTCACCTAAAGAGGCGGCATGGATCCAAATTACTTTATCTTCTTTAGAAATGGACTTTTCAATAATGGAAAGCGAATTTTTTCTACCATTTACAAAAAGGGAAAGCTTAGTGTTTACCAATGCCAAGCCTTTTAAAATTACAGAAGCAATTACCGCTATGAAGTTATAAAGAATATACAAACTGATGCTTTTGGGCTAAATTACGTTTCTTTCCATAAAATTAGTGTTGCCCGTTTCGTATTTTTGTTGCACTTCATGTAATTACAACAGATGAAAAAGATACAAATGGTAGACCTAGGTGGTCAATACCAAGAAATTAAAGGACAGGTAAATAACTCAATTTCTCAGATATTAGAGACATCAGCATTTATTAATGGTCCAGAAGTTCATGCATTTCAAAAGGAACTGGAGGAGTATTTACAGGTAAAGCATGTCATTCCCTGTGCAAATGGTACAGACGCTTTGCAAATTGCAATGATGGGGTTGGGTCTAAAACCTGGGGATGAGGTGATTACTGCCGACTTTACCTTTGCCGCTACGGTTGAGGTAATTGCATTGTTACAACTTACGCCGGTTTTGGTAGATGTATATCCAGATACTTTTAATATTAACATTGAAGCGATCGAAAAGGCGATTACCCCTAAGACAAAGGCTATAGTGCCGGTACATCTTTTTGGGCAATGTGCTAATATGGATGCAATTCTAGATTTGGCAAAAAAGCATGATTTATTTGTTATCGAAGATAATGCACAGGCAATAGGTGCCAGGTATTATGCTAAAGATGGTGCTAAGCAGATGGCCGGAAGTATTGGGCATGTTGGTGCCACTTCTTTTTTTCCTTCTAAAAATTTGGGCTGCTATGGTGATGGCGGCGCTATTTTTACTAATGATGATGAATTGGCACATACACTTCGTGGTATTGTTAACCATGGTATGTATGAGCGTTACCATCATGATGTGGTTGGGGTAAATTCTAGACTAGATTCTATACAGGCTGCGGTACTTAGGGCAAAATTGCCAAAATTAGATAGCTATTGCGAAGCAAGAAGAAATGCGGCAAGAGCATATTCCAAAGCGTTTGAGGGTCAAGAGCATATCATAACCCCGGTGACCGTGAATAATTGTGAGGGAATTTGCGATGTGTGCGATTGTCACGTGTTTCATCAATATACGTTGAGAATAACAAATGGCAAAAGAGATGAGCTGGGACAATTTTTAGCAAAGAATGAAGTTCCTTTTGGTGTATATTATCCTATCCCGTTGCATAAACAAAAGGCATATTTGGATGATAGGTATAATGAGGCAGATTTTCCTGTGACCAATCAATTGGTGAAAGAAGTAATTTCCTTACCGATGCATACGGAATTGGATGAAGAACAGATTAACCATATTACGCAGTTGGTTATCGGGTTTGTTAATGGGTAGTGCAAAGTTTTTTTAATTTGGCAACGTTCAAATAATATAATAGATGAAAGTATTAGTAACAGGAGGTTTAGGTTTTATTGGCTCACATACTGTAGTAGAATTACAGAATAAAGGGTTTGAAGTGGTCATTATTGATGATTGTTCTAACTCTGATGAAAGTGTGCTAGAGGGTATTGAGGCCATTACCGGTAAAAAGCCACTTTATGAAAAACTGGATCTTAAGGAAAAACAAAAAGTCGAGGACTTTTTTCAAAAATACCAAGATGTTACTGGAGTTATACACTTTGCTGCGTCTAAGGCGGTGGGAGAGAGTGTTGAGAAACCATTATTGTATTATGAAAACAACATTGGTACTTTAGTATACATATTAAAGGAGCTTTGTAAAAAGAATAAGGCAAGTTTTATTTTTAGTTCTTCTTGTACGGTATACGGACAGGCAGATAAAATGCCAATTACCGAAGATGCACCGGTCAAGGTGGCAGAATCTCCATATGGCAATACCAAACAAATGGGTGAGGAAATTATTGCAGATACCTGTAAAGTTACTCCTGGTCTTAATGCTATTGCCTTACGATATTTTAATCCTATGGGAGCGCATCCAAGTGCGAATATTGGAGAATTGCCAAAAGGGGTTCCACAAAATTTGGTGCCGTTCATTACTCAAACAGGTATTGGACTTAGAAAAGAGTTATCTGTTTTTGGAGACGATTACCCTACGCCTGATGGCACATGTATTAGAGATTATATTTACGTGGTGGACTTAGCCAAGGCACATGTGGTAGCTTTAGAGCGCTTGCTTAATGGTGACAATGCATCTAACTACGAAGTGTTTAATGTAGGTACGGGTAAAGGTAGCTCGGTTTTAGAGGCTATTAAGAGTTTTGAAAAGGTTTCAGGTAAAAAATTGAATTATAAAATTGTAGATAGAAGACCTGGAGATATTACAACAGCATATGCAGATACTACCAAGGCAAATAAAGTGTTAGGTTGGAAAGCTGAATATACTTTAGAAGAGGCAATGAATTACGCTTGGATCTGGGAGCAGAAAATTAGGGATTGATTTTTTGATACTATCAATATAAATACCACCTCTTATGAAAAAATCTCTATTTGTATTGTTCCTGTTTGTTATAGGTCTGGCTAATGCACAGGACACTTACTTACAATGCGGTAAAATTGTTGACGTTGAATCTGGTAAAATTTTATCTGAAAAGACAATTATAGTATCGCGTAATAAGATCAAGGAGATTAAGAATGGTTATGTATCGGGTAATGATACGGATATGGTGGTAGATTTAAAATCCAAGACCATATTACCGGGTTTTATAGATATGCATGTGCATATAGAAAGCGAATCTAGCCCATCTAGATATTTAGAAGCATTTACCTTGAACGAAGCTGATGTGGCATTTCAATCTACGGTGTATGCTAAACGGACTTTAATGGCCGGTTTTACAACAGTTAGGGATTTAGGTGGTTCTGGTGTAAACATTGCCCTCAAGAAGGCAATTAATAAAGGAACAATAGTTGGTCCAAGAATTTTCACCGCCGGAAAATCTCTTGCTTCTACAGGTGGACATGCGGATCCTACCAACGGAAGAAGTCAAGAATTAATGGGTGATCCAGGACCAAAAGAAGGGGTGGTCAATTCTCCGGAAGATGGCAGAAAAGCAGTTCGTCAACGATATAAAGATGGTGCAGATGTTATTAAGATTACCGCAACCGGGGGTGTTTTAAGTGTAGCTAAAAGTGGTCAAAATCCACAATTTACTATTGAAGAAATAAAAGCGATTACAGATACTGCAAATGATTATGGTATGCTTACCGCTGCACATGCACATGGTGATGAAGGTATGCAAAGAGCTATTTTAGGCGGAATTAAAACTATTGAACATGGTACATTAATGTCTGAGGAAACTATGGATCTTATGATCAAGCATAATACTTTTATGGTGCCTACCATTTCTGCTGGTCAAGAGGCTGCTAGGTTAGCCAAAATACCTAACTATTTGCCGCCGGTAGTGGCTAAGAAAGCCTTGGAAATAGGACCTAAACTCAATGAAACTTTTGCAAAAGCTTATAAGAAAGGGGTAAGTATAGCCTTTGGTACAGATTCAGGGGTGTCTCCCCATGGTGATAATGCTAAGGAATTTGTTTATATGAACAAGGCGGGTATGCCCGTTATTGAGACATTACGTTCAGCTACAATAACCAATGCTATGCTTTTAGGCGAGGCTGATTTAGGACAAATTAAAGAAGGGTATATTGCTGATATTGTTGCTGTAAATGAAAATCCTTTAAATAATGTGGAAACCCTTACAGATGTAGTTTTTGTGATGAAAGAAGGGGTCGTTTATAAACAATAATGGTATAGAAGGTTCAGCTAATTCTTGAAAATAAGCTTTGCATGAAAATCAATATTGATACTAGTAGGCAGTTGGTGCAAATAGCATTAGGTGACTCCCTTTTTGAAAAATTGGTTAAACAAGTGGAGAAAGATTTCATTCTTGCCAATAATCCATTGAAAATCACGAAAACTATAGATGGCGTTAGCTTCATTGCCCTTATTCGTGAAAAGGTCTATTACTTAATGATGGAGCATTTCGCAGAATACCTCAATCTTATGTATATCATAGATATTCCTGAAAAGGAGTTTGAGCATATTCAAATTACGGATACTGTAGATGTAGCTGATCAAATTACTTTTTTGATTTTAAAGCGGGAATATAAAAAAGTGTGGTACCGTAACAGGTATCAATAAGATGATATCAAGATTACACCTTTATATAAATGCCTTTTTTATCCATGATATAACCTACTAACCAGCAAGTGAACATTATCCATAAAGCAAAGAATAACGAGCCAAAGTAGTCACCTGCTATATGTATAAAGATGTTATCTGCAATCCAGTTGTAGGCGGTTGTGCCCTTCATTGATATTTCTGCCAAACTAATGATAAAAAGTTCAGATAATAGGTAGATAAACAGTGTATTTCTGCCAAATACTTCAAAGAAATAAGTCCATTTTCCAGGTTTGGACATATCTAATAGGTAAATAAGAATGGAGATTATAAAAATATCTATTCCAATGGTTAGCAAAACAAAAGAACTGGACCATAGTTTTTTATTGAAAGGGAATGTGAGGTCCCATGCAAATCCTGCTATTATGAGAAGTCCGCTAACCATAATCAATTTGGCAATGGTCTCAAAATTCTGACCGTTCTTTTGAATGAATTTACCAGTAAAGAATCCGGCTATAACATTTACAATGGCAGGCAATGTGCTTAATAATCCTTCTGGGTCAAAAGCAACACCGCCATTGCCTTGGTACATATGGTCTGCTCCAATAATGAATTTGTCAAGTTTTAATACGGCATTCCCGGTTAGTGATAAATCTCCGAATACCATTAGGATAATATGATAACCAATAAGAGCAATGGCGCTAAAGATCAAAACAGATTTAGTCTTGAAATAATGTAATAAGATCGATGCAAATAGGTAACAGAGGGCAATACGCTGCAGTACACCAAAAATTCTGGTTTCTGCAATTGGTTTTAAACTCCCATTTTCAAAAAATGGGAACCAATACATTAAAAACCCTAATAGGAAAATAATGGCAAAACGTTTAAAAACCTTTTTTAAGAATTCAGAACTTGCCACATTTTGGTATTTTTTCATGCTAAAGCTCATAGCGTTTCCTACTACGAATAAGAAAGTAGGAAATACTAGATCCGTTAACGTAAATCCGTTCCAGACCGCATGTTTTAAAATGCCAAAACTGGTATCGCCATTTCCGGGGGAATTCACAATGATCATTAAAGCGACATCCATGCCTCTAAAGACATCTAATGAAAGATACCTGTTTTTCAATGTATTCATGTTGGTTGGTTTGGTATTGGTAAGGTAGTAATTTTTAGAAGTACACGCGTACAAATGGCATTAGTGCATTTCCGTATATGCTTTTGTTGTCGTCGTACAGTAAATCATATCGCAATCCCATAGTAACGTTTCGGGTGCTGTAACCCGCACCTATGAAAAATGCAGGTAGCCAGTAGTTATCTTCAATATCTATAGTTGAGGTCGCAATTGTTCTGTTGATCCTAAGCTGTTCAAATTCTGCGGACATTTGAAGTTGGGGAATAGGGTTAAAGAGAGTAAGAACACTCCCGCCGTATGCTAGAAATTTGTCTTCATCAAATTTGGCATAGTTGAAACTTAAACTGGCACCAGAAGCAAATTGCTCATTAAATTGATAAATGGCACTTGGGGAAATAGACCCATTGAATCCGTTATTTGTAAATCCTAATCCAATACTTCCACCAAATCTTACGTTATTCCAGAAATCAGAATTGTTCCTAGTGGTTTGGGCCAGTGAAAAGGTGATATTTAATGTGATAAAACCAATGAATATCATTTTTTTTAAGCTCATAGGGCGATTTTGTTTTAAAGTTTCATTTTTTTCAATAATACTTGGCATTCTATCGTTAGATATTGTAAATGTTGTATTTTTGTTAGAAATTTATTCTAAAGATACAGAAAGTAATTCATGGATAAATATTCCTTTTTGAATACCGCTCATACCTCTTTTTTTTCAGAGTTATACGATAAGTATTTAGTAAATCCGGATAGTGTAGAACCAAGTTGGAGAGCCTTTTTTCAAGGATTCGACTTTGGGATGGAAAGTTCATTAGATGAACTTGAAATTGATGAGAACAGAACTACTGTTGTAGTAAACGGTAATAAGAGTGAAATGCCAGAATCCTTGCAAAAAGAGTTTCAGGTAATCAGACTTATTGACGGTTATAGAAGCAGAGGTCACTTATTTACGAAAACAAACCCGGTTCGTGAGCGAAGACATTATGAACCTTCATTGGAAATAGAAAATTTCGGACTTTCATCGTCTGATCTTGAAACCGTTTTTAATGCTGGTGATATAATTGGTATAGGTCCAAGTGACCTCAAAGAAATTGTTAGACATTTACAAAGTATCTATTGCGATGCTATTGGTGTTGAGTATATGTATATTCGAAAACCAGAGCGTGTAAAATGGATTCAAGACTGGATTAATGTCAATGACAACCATCCTGATTTTGAGCCGGATAGAAAAAAGCATATTCTTAAAAAGTTGAATCATGCCATTTCTTTTGAGACTTTTTTGCATACAAAATATGTAGGTCAGAAAAGATTCTCCTTGGAAGGGAATGAATCATTGATACCTGCCTTAGACGTAATTGTTGAGCGTGCCGCAGAAATGGGCGTAAAGCAGTTTGTTATGGGTATGGCACACCGTGGAAGATTAAATGTTCTCACCAATATTTTCGGAAAATCCGCTAAAGATATTTTTAGTGAATTCGATGGTAAGGATTATGAGCAAGAGATTTTTGATGGCGATGTTAAGTATCACCTAGGCTGGACTTCAGATAGAAAATCTGATAACGGAAATAAAATTAACATGAGCATTGCACCAAACCCTTCTCACTTAGAGACTGTAGGTGCAGTGGTTGAAGGTATTGCAAGGGCAAAGCAAGATGCGGACTATCAAGATGATATTTCAAAAGTGCTTCCTATTGTAGTACATGGTGACGCCGCCATAGCAGGTCAAGGTTTGGTATATGAAGTTGTGCAAATGGCCGGTCTTGATGGTTATAAAACCGGAGGTACTATACATATTGTAGTAAACAATCAAATTGGATTTACCACTAACTATCTAGATGCTAGAACATCTACCTATTGTACAGATGTAGCCAAAGTTACTTTGAGTCCAGTATTGCATGTTAATGCTGATGATGCCGAGGCTGTGGTACATGCATCACTTTTTGCATTGGAATATAGGATGCAATTTGAGAGCGATGTATTTATAGATTTGTTAGGGTATAGAAAGTATGGGCATAATGAAGGTGATGAGCCAAGATTTACCCAGCCAAAACTATACAAAGCTATTTCCAAGCATAAGAACCCAAGGGATATTTATGCTGAAAGACTAATTCAAGAAGGTGTTATTGACGATACCTATGTTTCTGAATTGGAAAAACAGTATAAAGATTCATTAGAGGAAAAACTTGAAGATTCACGTAAGGAAGATAAAACTGTAATAACCCCGTTCATGGCAGATGAATGGAAAGGTTTTGAAAATGTTCGTGAATGGGAAATGATGGACCCGGTGAATACCAAGTTCACCAAGACCAAATTAGATAAAATTGCCAAGGTGATAACTGCGTTGCCAAAGGGTAAAAAGTTTTTACGTAAAGTAGAAAAACTAGTCAAAGATCGCTACAATATGTATTTTGAAGCGGATAATTTGGACTGGGCCATGGGTGAATTATTGGCATATGGTTCTCTTTTAGAGGAAGGTTATGCTGTGCGTATGTCCGGACAGGATGTAGAACGTGGTACTTTCTCTCACCGTCATGCCGTAATGAAGGTTGAAGAGAGCGAGGAAGAAGTAATCTTGTTGAACCAGCTTTCTGATAAGCAAGCAAAGTTTCAGATTTATAATTCACTTTTATCGGAATACGGTGTTGTAGGTTTTGATTATGGTTATGCCATGGCCAGCCCTAAAACATTGACGATATGGGAAGCTCAGTTTGGGGATTTCAGTAATGGGGCCCAAATTATGATAGACCAATATATTTCTGCCGCAGAAGATAAGTGGAAACTTCAAAATGGTTTGGTAATGCTCTTGCCACATGGTTATGAAGGTCAAGGGGCAGAACACTCTTCCGCTAGAATGGAGCGTTACTTGCAATTGTGTGCAAAAGATAATATGTATATAGCAGATGTAACTACACCAGCACAAATGTTCCATATTTTGCGTAGACAAATGAAGGCTAATTTTAGAAAGCCATTGATCATTTTCACCCCTAAAAGTTTGTTGAGGCATCCAAAGGCAGTGTCTAAGATAGCGGATTTAACAGGTGGTGGTTTCCAAGAGGTCATAGATGATGAGACTGCAGATGCTAAAAAAGTAAAATCATTGGTATTCTGTACAGGTAAGTTCTATTATGATCTTTTAGCTGTTAAAGAAGAGAACAGTAGAGATGATGTGGCACTGGTAAGGGTAGAACAATTGTTCCCTATTCCGGAAAAGAAAATGAAGGAAGCCATTGCAAAATATAAGAATGCAGACGATATTGTTTGGGCTCAAGAAGAACCTAGAAATATGGGTGCATGGAGTCATTTATTAATGCATTTTGACGAAGCTAGAACTTTTAGGGTTGCTTCAAGGCGTTTTTATGCAGCTCCGGCAGCAGGTAGTTCTGTGCGTTCAAAAGCACGTCATCAACAAGTTATAGATTACGTTTTTGATAAAACGAAGGACAATATGTCCAAACCAAAAAAATAAAATAACATATCAAATTATAGAAAGAATGATTCTAGAAATGAAGGTCCCATCGCCGGGAGAGTCTATCACAGAGGTGGAAATTGCAGAATGGTTGGTAGAAGATGGTGATTATGTAGAAAAAGATCAAGCGATTGCAGAAGTAGATTCAGATAAAGCTACTTTAGAATTGCCTGCTGAAGCAAGTGGTACAATTACTTTAAAAGCAGAGGAAGGTGATGCTGTTGCAGTAGGTGCCATTGTTTGCTTAATTGATACGGGTGCGGCCAAACCAGATGGTGAAGC
This sequence comes from Maribacter sp. HS, assembly GCF_048059195.1. NCBI lineage: Bacteria > Pseudomonadati > Bacteroidota > Flavobacteriia > Flavobacteriales > Flavobacteriaceae > Maribacter > Maribacter sp. HS. The sequence continues at coordinate 747,354 of NZ_JAYLVV010000002.1, read as the reverse complement.
CAAAACCGCAAGCGCACCAAAAGAAGAGAAAAAAGAGGAGCCTAAAACAGAAAAAGCTCCGCAGCCAGCTCAAGCTAAAGAAACTTATGCTTCTGGTGTACCATCACCTGCAGCTAAGAAAATCTTAGATGAAAAAGGTGTGGATAGTAGTGCCGTTTCCGGTTCAGGTAGAGATGGCAGAATTACCAAGGAAGATGCTGTAAATGCAGTGCCTTCAATGGGATCGCCTACAGGTGGTAGTCGTGGGGAATCTAGGTCTAAGCTATCAATGTTGCGTAGAAAAGTTGCCGAAAGATTGGTTTCTGCAAAAAATGAAACAGCAATGTTGACCACTTTCAATGAAGTGGATATGTCTGCAATTTTTGAGCTAAGAAATAAGTATAAAGAAGATTTCAAAAGCAAACATGGGGTTGGTTTAGGTTTCATGTCATTTTTTACAAAGGCTGTAGTGAGAGCTTTGGAAATGTACCCTGCCGTAAATTCTATGATTGATGGTAAGGAAATGATTTCTTATGATTTCTGTGATATCAGTATTGCGGTATCGGGTCCTAAAGGTTTAATGGTACCTGTTATTCGTAACGCTGAAAACTTAACCTTCAGAGGGGTGGAAGCAGAAGTGAAAAGATTGGCAATTAGAGCTCGTGAAGGTGAAATTACCGTTGATGAGATGACAGGTGGTACATTTACTATTACTAATGGTGGTGTATTTGGTTCTATGTTGTCTACCCCTATTATCAATCCACCGCAAAGTGCTATATTGGGGATGCATAATATAGTTGAAAGACCAATTGCACGTGACGGGGCTATTGCTATTGCACCAATTATGTATGTTGCATTGTCATATGATCACCGTATTATTGATGGTAAAGAATCTGTAGGGTTCTTGGTGGCAATCAAAGAAGCAATAGAAAATCCGGTAGAAATATTGATGGACAATAACGTTAAGAAAGCTTTGGAAATGTAATTTTCTAAAACTAGAATAAAGTTAAAAGCGTTGAGGTCACTCAACGCTTTTTCTTTTTTAAATAGATGCATTTTTTACCGTAGTCGATAATGGCTTTGGATTTTTTTAGAATATCGGCACCTATAATTCCGTCTACCGGCTCTGCATTATGTGCGGTAAGGGCTTCGTTTACATGTTTTAAATCGAAAAGCACAATTTCAAGATTGTGAAATTCCCATGAATTTAAATTGATGGTGTTGCTCTTAGAGACTAATGTTTCCATATTCGTGGCTCCGGCACCGGCAGCTTTTATAACAGACTCTTCAGAAATTAATTTAAAATGCTCAATTTTATCCATACCAATACAGGTATTCGATGCGCCTGTGTCCAATATAAATCTGCCTGGCACCGAATTTATTTCGGCATAGATTTCAAAATGATCGGTTGCGGTTAACTCTAAGGGAATGCGTACGTAATCTTTATCCTTCAAAAATTTTTTGAGGGTACTCATAATTCATTTTTTTCAAAGATAAGCCTATTTTTGCCGCATGATTATAACAGATACGCATACGCATTTATATAGTGAGGCTTTTGATGAAGATAGAAAAGAAGTGATTGAGAAAGCAATTGATTTGGGAGTGGAAAGGTTTTTTATTCCCGCTATAGATTCTTCCTATACGGAAAGCATGTTGGCACTTGAAAAGGATTTTCCGGGACGCATGTTTTTGATGTCGGGATTGCATCCTACACATGTAAATGAGAATTTTGAGCAAGAGCTCTTACATGTAGAGGAAATGCTTGAAAAACATACCTATTATGCAGTGGGTGAAATTGGTATCGATTTATATTGGGAAAAGAAGTTTTTAAAAGAGCAGAAAATTGCTTTTAAAAAGCAAATACAACTGGCTAAAAGTAAGAATTTGCCTATTGTCATACATTGTCGTGATGCTTTTGATGAGGTGTTTGAAGTATTGGAGGAGGAAAAGGGTAATGGACTAAGAGGTGTTTTTCATTGTTTTACCGGTACACTTGAACAGGCAAAAAAAGCTATTTCATATGATATGAAATTAGGTATAGGTGGTGTGGTCACATTTAAGAATGGTAAAATAGATACATTTTTAAAGGAGATAGAATTAAAGCATATTGTACTGGAAACAGATTCACCCTATCTGGCGCCAACTCCATATAGAGGTAAAAGAAATGAAAGTGCGTACATCATCAATGTATTGGAGAAAATGGCTGATGTTTATGGGGTTTCAAATGAAGAAATTGCGTTAGTAACCACCAACAATTCTAGAGAAGTGTTCGGTATTTAAAGGTGAATGAATAATAGGTAGTTGTAATATGGATAAAAGAAGCATTTTATTGATTTATACAGGTGGTACGATCGGAATGATGAAAGATTATTCATCTGGAGCGTTAAAGGCTTTTGATTTCTCGCAATTACAAAAAAATATACCAGAACTTAATCAGTTAGATTGTACGATATCAAGCTTTTCGTTTGATTATCCTATAGATTCATCCAATATGAACCCTGGTCATTGGATCGCTATTTCAGATATTATCGCTGATAAATACCATGAATATGATGGTTTTGTAGTGTTGCATGGTAGTGATACTATGAGTTATACGGCGTCTGCTTTAAGTTTTTTGTTGGAAAACCTTTCAAAGCCGGTAATTTTAACAGGATCTCAATTGCCTATTGGAGACTTAAGAACAGATGCTAAAGAAAACCTTATTACTGCTATTCAAATTGCAGCTTTGTATGAAAAAGGAAAACCGGTAATACAAGAAGTAGGGTTGTATTTTGAGTATAAATTGTATAGAGGAAATAGGACTACTAAGATAAATGCGGAACATTTTCAAGCTTTTGCTTCTTTGAACTACCCTCATTTAATAGAATCGGGAGTGCATTTATCGGTTTTTAAAGAATATTTACTGCCCCAAAAACGAAAATTGCCGTTAAAATCACATAAAAATATGGATAACAATGTGGCTATTTTAAAAATTTTTCCGGGAATTAATGAAAATATTATCGACGCAATTTTAAACGCCAAAAATTTAAAAGCGCTGATTTTGGAAACTTATGGGTCGGGAAATGCTCCAATGGAAGAATGGTTTTTAAAGAAATTAAATAATGCAATAAATAAAGGAATTCATATAATTAATGTCACCCAGTGTTCTGGTGGTGCGGTTATGATGGGGCATTATGAAACAAGTTCCAGATTAAAGAAAATGCAAGTAGTTAATGGTAAGGATATTACGACTGAAGCTGCTATAACCAAAGCTATGTATCTATTGGGTAGTGGTGTTTCCCATGACCTGTTTAAAACCGTTTTCGAAACCTCTTTGCGTGGAGAAATGCTGTAAATTTAACAGTAGTTTAATTTCGATAACTAATATTTTTTTTGTTATTTGCCCACCCTTAAAAAAGGTAACTTAGAGAGGTGGCCGAGTGGTCGAAGGCGCACGCCTGGAAAGTGTGTATACCCCAAAAGGGTATCGAGGGTTCGAATCCCTTCCTCTCTGCAAGTAAGTTTTACTTTTTTTATATTGTTTTTTTTTTATCTTTAACCCTATTAACTAACTAATTTAAGTTTGAAAAAATGAAAAAATTATTCCCAAGCCTAGCAGTCGCTGGGGCATTTGTAGCAGGTACAAATATTGTAAGTGCAAAAGTAGCAGCAGTAGCGTTGCTAGTTCAAGAAGGAGCTCCTGAAGCGGAAAAAGGATTTACTCAGGTTTTAAAAGAAATGTTTATTACAGGTGGTGCCGGTTTCATGGGTATCGTTCTTTTATGTTTGATCCTTGGTTTGGCAGTTGCTATTGAAAGAATTATTTATTTGAACATGGCAAGTACAAATTCTGCCAAGTTGAAACAACAAGTTGAAGATGCATTGGCGTCAGGTGGTGTTGAGGCTGCGAAAGAGGTTTGTAGAAATACAAAAGGACCTGTTGCTTCTATCTACTACCAAGGTTTGGACAGAGCTGGTGAGAGCATTGAGTCTGCTGAAAAAGCTGTTGTTGCTTACGGTGGTGTTCAAATGGGTCAATTGGAGAAAAACGTTTCTTGGTTGTCTTTATTTATTGCAATTGCACCAATGCTTGGTTTCATGGGTACAGTAATTGGTATGATTCAGGCCTTCCAAAAGATTGCTGCTGTTGGTAACTTAAGTGCATCTCTTATTGCAGGTGATATTCAGGTTGCATTATTAACAACGGTATTCGGTCTTATTACGGCTATTATACTTCAAATTTTCTACAACTATATTATCGCTAAAATTGATAGCATCGTTAATGATATGGAAGATTCTTCTATTACATTGATCGATATGTTGGTAGATCACAAAAAATAAGTTTCACTTTTAATACCTAAAAATTATGCAAAAAATTATTAAAATAGCATTAATTGCTATAGGTGTATTAAGTGCAGTGCTTTGGTACTTGTTACCAAGTGCAGATATGCCGGCAGCTGAAGCTGCTCAAAGTGGAGCTATGAACACTATGTTTATCATTACTTACCTTTTGTTAGGTATTGCTGTTGTGGTTAGTTTAGTGTTTACTTTAAAAAACTTATTTTCTAACCCACAAGGTCTTAAAAAGACATTGTTTGTAGTAGGAGGTTTTTTATTGGTAGTTGGTGTTTCTTATGTCTTGGCAAGTGGAACGGATGTTGATCCTGAATTCTTGGCAATGGAAGATGAGAGTACGATTAAAAAGATTGGAATGGGATTGAATGTATTCTTTATTCTGACTATTATCGCTGTACTTTCTTTGGTTATACCGGCTGTTAAAAATATGTTTAGTAAATAAAAAATAGAAAACTATGGCTAGAAGAGCAGGAGCACCAGAAGTAAGTGCCGGTTCCATGGCGGATATAGCTTTCCTTTTACTTATCTTTTTCTTGGTAACAACTACTATTGAAACGGATGCAGGATTGGATCGTATGCTTCCACCAATTGAACCGCCCGATACGGATGTAGTAATTAAACAAAAGAACATCTTTCAAGTAAACATCAACAAGAACGGTCAATTATTGGCTGATGATGAATTGATTGAGCTTAAAGACCTAAGATCAAAAGCCATGGCCTTTTTAGATAATGGTGGTGATGGAACATGTTCTTATTGTCAAGGAAGAAAGAATGCTGAATCTTCAGATAATCCTTCTAAAGCGATTATCTCTTTAAAGAACGATCGTGAAACAAAGTATAGTACTTACATAACTGTGCAGAACGAACTTGTAGGAGCTTACAACGATCTAAGAAATAGAGAGGCACAGCGTTTATATAAGAAGAACTTCGTTGATATGGAAGCTGAATATCTTAACCCTGAAACTGATGACGATGTAAAGGAAGAGTTGAAGGAAAAGGTAAAGAAGATTCAAGATTTGTTTCCACAGAAATTGTCTGAGGCCGAAACTTCAAGTGATTAATTAATTAAAATAAAAGTAACACTATGTCAAAATTTGCAAAGAAAAAAGATGGAGAGGTACCTGCGGTATCAACAGCTTCCCTTCCTGACATTGTATTTATGCTTTTGTTTTTCTTTATGACGGTAACCGTGATGAAGGATAGTTCTTTGAAAGTAGAAAATGTACTTCCTAATGCTAGTGAGGTAAAGAAGCTTGAAAAGAAGGATCGTGTAATTTATATTTATGTTGGTAAGCCAACTAAAGAATATGAGAAATTATTTGGTAGTGAGCCAAAGATTCAATTAAACGATAAATTATCTAGTCCATCTGAAGTTGGTGATTACATTTTGATGGAAAGGGCTAAAAAGCCACAAGAACTTCAAAACGTTTTGACCACGGCACTTAAAGTCGATAAGAACGCAAGTATGGGATTAATATCCGATATTAAACAAGAGTTAAGAAAGGTTAACGCTTTAAAGGTAAATTATACTACCTATGAAGGTGATGCTTTCAATAATCTACAATAGTTAGTTAGTAGAATATTACTTATTTTAAAACGCTTCAAATTTATTTGAAGCGTTTTTTATTTCATTAACTTTACTTTATGCGTTTCTGTATTGTTTTATTCTTGGTGGTAATACAATCTAATGCCCAAGAGGTTTTAGATACAATAGATAACCCCCGATATTTTGAGGATCAATTCTATGTTGGTCTTTCGTATAATTTCATTTTAAACCATCCGGAGGGGTCTAATCAACGTAATTTATCATATGGTCTGCAAGGTGGTATTATCAAAGATATTCCTTTAAATAAAGCTGGAACTAAGGCTATAGGGATAGGAGCTGGTTTGGCGTTAAACAGTTATTATTCAAACTTGGTTGCAGATGTTCTAAACGATGATATTAGTTATAGTATCAATGATGATATAACTAGAAGTAAGTTAGAAACTCACCTTTTGGAATTCCCATTGGAATTTAGATGGCGGAATTCCACCGCAAATGAATACAAATTCTGGCGTATTTATGGTGGTATCAAGGCCGCTTATATTTTAGGTGCTAGGTCAAAATATGATCTTGGTGATATAAGTGAGGGTTTTAAGAATACCGATCTTACCAAATTTCAGTATGGACTAACCTTAAGTTTTGGGTACAATACCTTTAATTTACATGCGTATTATGCGCTTACCGAACTGTTTAATGGCAATGCATCTGTTAATGGAGAAGTGTTGCAATATAGACCTTTACGTATTGGTCTGATCTTCTATATTCTATAGCCAAAAGCGTACGGTAAGTAACTGGGACAATAAGCCAATTAGTAGACCCATAATGACTTCAATACCTGTATGGGCTTTTAAATAAAGACGCGCTGTTATAATTGCACCTGTTAGTAATATAAAGAAGCTTATTGCCAATATTAAATTGATTTCAAAGTGAATGCTCAAATTCAATAGGTACATTAATAGACCACTTATACCAACGGTGTGTAAACTTGTTTTAAAGTTAAAAAACAGTAATAATATACATGCTATCGTAGCTCCTAATAAACCGGTGAAAAAGAAATATAGCTCGCTTACATAATTATTGGGTATCACTTTATATAAGATTAACAACAAGATGCTAGCGTGAATGTAAAGTGGATATTTGCGCTCTTTAATAGAACTTAACTCTATAGAGTTTACTAAACCTAAATTTTTTAATATCAGGTAAGTTACTACTGGAATTATAACAGTAAGAATGAATATAGGCAGTATACTGGCACTTTTTATTTCTATTGGTGTATACTTGGGTGTAATGAGAAAATAAGCTACAGTGCCACCAATGGGTATGAATAGGGGATGAAGTAAGTATGAGATAACTTGTGAAAAAACCTTCATTAGATTTCTTTTCTCATGCGTGCAACAGGAATATTCAATTGCTCTCTATACTTGGCAACAGTTCTTCTGGCTATGGGATAACCTTTTTCTTTTAAAATAGCCGCTAATTTATCATCGGTTAGCGGTTTCTTTTTGGTTTCGTTTTGAATAACCGTTTCTAAAATTTTCTTGATTTCCCGTGTAGAAACATCTTCTCCTTGTTCGTTTTTCATAGATTCTGAGAAGTACTCTTTAATTAGTTTGGTACCGTAAGGAGTATCTACATATTTACTATTGGCAACCCTAGAAACCGTAGAAACATCCATTCCTATTTCATCTGCAATATCCTTAAGGATCATTGGTCTTAAATTGCGCTCATCGCCAGTCAGGAAGTATTCTTTTTGATACTGCATGATGGCGTTCATAGTGATGAATAGGGTTTGTTGTCGTTGTCTTATAGCGTCTATAAACCACTTTGCGGCATCTAATTTCTGCTTTATGAACATAACCGTGTCCTTTTGAGATTTAGATTTGTCCTTAGCTTCTTTATAGCCTTTTAGCATATTGCTGTATTCTCTAGACACATGTAATTCTGGAGCATTTCTACCATTAAGGGTTAGCTCTAGTTCTCCCTCGGTTATTCTTATTGCAAAATCCGGAACTACATGTTCAACTATTCTATTATTTCCGGAATAGGATCCACCTGGTTTAGGGTTTAATTTTTCTATTTCACCGATGGCATCCTTAAGTTCCGTTTCGGTAATATTGTGTTTTTGAATTAATTTTTGATAGTGTTTCTTTGTGAAGTGTTCAAAAGACTTTTTTAAGATCTCTGTTGCAAGTTCAATACTTGGAGTGACATCTTTTCGGTCTAACTGTATTATTAAACACTCCTCTAAAGTACGTGCACCTACACCTGGTGGGTCTAACTCTTGTACAATAGATAATATTCTGATAATGGTTTCTTCGTCAGTATAAACATTTTGGGTAAAAGCCAGGTCGTCCATGATATCGGAAATAGGTCTTCTTATATAACCGCTTTCATCTACACTACCTACTAAAAACTCTGCGATGTTCCATTCTTCATCAGAAAGGTAAACAGTATTCAATTGATTTATTAAATGTTGATTGAACGATATTCCGGCTGCGTATGGTACACTTTTTTCTTCATCATCAGAACTGTAATTATTAGCCTTGGTTCTGTAATCCGGAATTTCATCATCACTTAAGTAATCATCTATATTGATGTCCTCAGTGTTGATGGTTTCGCTATCGGCATTGTCATCATAAACATCATCATACTCATCAACAACGTTATCCAAATCTTCCTTGCCGGTCTCTAGTGCCGGGTTCTCCTCTAATTCTTGTTTAAGTCGTTGTTCAAACGCCTGTGTAGGCAGCTGAATTAACTTCATCAACTGAATCTGTTGAGGAGATAATTTTTGGGATAATTTAAATTGTAGATGTTGTTTTAGCATTACTTTCTTCTAGTACTTGTAAAAGTAACCAAATCTGCTTAAAATTCGGCATTCTGTGGTGTTCTAGGAAACGGTATTACGTCTCTAATGTTGCCCATGCCTGTAGCAAAAAGTACCAATCTTTCAAATCCAAGACCAAATCCACTATGTTCGGCCGTTCCAAATTTTCTTAAATCTAAATACCACCAAAGTTCTTTTTCGTCAATACCTAAATCTTTTATTTTTTCCTTAAGCACATCTAAACGTTCTTCACGTTGAGACCCTCCTACGATTTCACCAATACCTGGGAATAATATATCCATTGCCCTAACGGTTTTGCCGTCTTCATTTAAACGCATATAAAACGCTTTTATCTTGGCAGGGTAATCAAAAAGAATTACCGGACACTTAAAGTGTTTTTCTACCAAGTAACGCTCGTGCTCACTCTGTAAATCTGTACCCCATTCTTCAATTGGATAAGTAAATTGCTTCTTTTTGTTCGGTTTACAATTCTTAAGAATTTCAATTGCTTCGGTATAGCTAACCCTTTTAAAATTATTGTCTACAACAAACTTTAATTTCTCGATCAAGGCCATATCACTACGTTGGGCTTGTGGTTTGCTCTTTTCTTCGTCCAACAATCTTTTCTCTAAAAACTCAAGGTCTTCTTGACAATGGGTTAACGTGTAAGAAATTACATTTTTGATGAAGTCTTCGGCAAGATCCATATTTGCATCAAGATCAAAGAATGCCATTTCTGGTTCAATCATCCAAAATTCGGCTAAGTGTCTTGAGGTGTTTGAATTTTCTGCCCTAAAAGTGGGGCCAAATGTGTAAACTTTACCTAGGGCCATGGCATATGCTTCTGCCTCTAATTGCCCAGATACGGTCAAATTGGTTTCTTTTCCGAAGAAATCTTCTTTATAGTTTACATCACCTTCTTCTGTAAGCGGTGGGTTTTTATCATCTAAGGTAGTAACACGAAACATTTCCCCAGCACCTTCCGCATCTGACCCTGTAATTATAGGTGCATGAAAATAATTAAATCCGTTTTCCCTAAAGTAATTATGAATGGCAAAAGATAAGGTTGACCTTACGCGCATTATGGCAGAAAAGGTATTGGTTCTAATTCTTAAGTGAGCTTTCTCCCTTAAAAATTCCAGTGAATGTTTTTTGGGCTGAATTGGGTATTCATCTGGATCAGCTATACCAAGTACTTCTAATTGGCTAACTTGGATTTCAACAGACTGCCCTCTACCTTGGCTTTCTACCAATGTACCTGATATTTTTAGGGCGGCACCAGTATTCACTTTCTTCAATAATTCTTCATCAAAATTTTCAAAATCAACTACACATTGAATTGTACCTAAAGTTGAACCATCGTTCAAAGCAATAAATCTGTTGCTTCTAAATGTTCGTACCCACCCCTTAACGGTTATTTCCTGTAATAGGTTTTTACTTGAAAGTAGTTCTTTTATTGTGACTAAACGCATGATGTTGAATTGAAAATTAAAGTTCCAAAGATAGGATTTTGTTAAAAAATAAAGAGGCTATACCGTTATATAAACTTTGCCTTAAAATGAAAATTGATTAATTGTTGTTTTCTTCTTGAGGCAAGATGTCTATTTGTGGTTTTTTAAGTGTCTGTTTGTTAGCTATACTCTTTTCCAGCGATAACAATAACGAGGGTAGTAAAATTAAATTAGCCAACATTGCAAGTAATAAGGTGGCCGATACTAATGAACCCAAGGCTACGGTGCCGCCAAAATTGGAAATTACAAATACTGAAAAACCGAAAAATAATACAATTGATGTATAAAACATACTAACACCTGTTTCCCGTAGTGCATTGTAAACCGATTTTTCAATACGCCATTTATTCGCTGTAAGTTCTTGCCTATATTTGGCTAGAAAGTGAATGGTGTCATCTACAGAAATACCAAATGCAATACTAAATACCAAAATTGTAGACGGCTTAATAGGTACGCCTACAAATCCCATAATACCCGCCGTAATTACTAGAGGTAAAAGATTGGGGATCAGTGATATAACGATCATTCTAAAAGAACGGAACAAGTATGCCATAAATAAAGCGATCAACGCAATGGCAAGAGCAAGCGACATGATCAGGTTTTTTACCAAATATTTAGTTCCTTTTAGGAATAAAAGTGCGCTACCGGTCATATAAACATTATAACGTTCTACCGGGAAAATCTTAGTGATATTCTCAAGTAAACGTTGCTCTATTTCTTCCATACGGCTTGTGTTTACATCGCGCATGAATGTAGTTATTCTAGCGGTTTGTCCCGTACTATCCACAAATGACTCCAATAGATTACCGTTGTCAGATGATTTACGGGCAACGTCCATTATAAAAGTGTTTTCTTGACTTGTAGGTAATTGATAGTATTTTGGTATGCCGTTGTAAAAGGCCTGTTTGGAATATTTTACCAAATTTACTACTGAAACGGGAGACGAAAGTTCTGGTATTTCATCGATTACTTCTCCAAGTTGATTCATACGCTTAAGTGTAGCGGGCTTTAAAACACCTTTTGGAGTTTTAGTATCCACTACAATTTCAACTGGCATTATTCCTTTAAACTCTTTCTCAAAGAATCTTATATCATGAAAGAATTCAGCATTTTTAGGCATGTCTTCTATAGGACTGCCAGAGATTCTTATTTGGTAAATACCAATTATGCTTAAGACCAATAGTGATATAGAAACTATATAAACCGTAATTCTTCTATGTCTTACGATGCGTTCCATCCAATTAACAAATGCATCTATCCATTTTTTGTTCAAGTGTTTTAAATGCTTTGTTTTTGGTAATGGCATAAAACTGTACACTATAGGAATAATCAAAAGCGATAAAATGAAAATTCCAATGATGTTGATAGAAGCTACAATACCAAACTCTTTTAAAAGAGTACTATCGGTTATGATAAAAGTGGCAAAACCAGAAGCAGTGGTAATGTTGGTCATTAACGTAGCATTTCCTATTTTGGAGATTACACGTTGCAACGAAAGTGCTTGGTTACCATGTTTTTTAACCTCTTGCTGATATTTGTTGATCAAGAATATACAGTTTGGTATACCTATTACAATAATTAGTGGAGGAATAAGGGCGGTAAGTACCGTAATTTCATATTGTAAAAGTCCTAGAAAACCAAAAGCCCACATTACCCCAATGATAACTACACACATTGAAATGAAAGTGGCTCTAACGCTTCTAAAGAAAAAGAAGAAAATTAAGGAGGTAACGCCTAGCGCTGCCAAAATGAACTTTCCTATTTCATCTATGATGTTTTGTGAGTTCATGGTCCTCACATAGGGCATACCGGAAATATGAACATCGAGATTGGTTTCCTTTTCAAAATTACGAACCAAGGTGTTGATGTCCTGTAGAATAAAATCTTTTCTAACAGTGGTGTTAACTATATCCTTATCTAAATTGACAATGGTACGTATTGTCTTGCTCTCCTTGTTAAAAAGTAGATTTTCATAGAAAGGTAGATCATTAAAAAGATGATCTGTTATACTGTCTATTTCTTTTTTGGTCTTTAATTCACCGTTGATTAACGGCAACATTTCAAATTCTTGCTTGTCGTTATTTTTAACCAACTCTTTTAAGTTGTCGGTTGATATAACGAATTCAACTTCTGGAAAAGCGGCAAGTTGTTTGCTGAGCCTATTCCAACGGTTAAAATTAGTAGGTTCAAACAAAGCGCTATCCCGTATGGCAAAAACAACAGCATTACCTTCTTCGCCAAATTTGCTTAAAAAATCCTGGTATTGTATGTTAACCGGGTGATCATCTGGTAAAAGGTTGGTTTGTGAGCTAGAAAATCGCATGTATTGCCATTGCCAGCCCATGAAAATGGTAAAACCGGTAATCAATAGTAAAATTAGGATTCTGTTGCGTAGAATTATGTTTGCCGTTTTAGGCCAAAATCCTTTCGTAAGTTTCGCTACCATAACTGTTTTTGCAGGTGGCAAAGGTAACTATTAGCTACAATTGTTCCTAGATTGAAAAGTTTAAATTTTATACAAATAAAAAAAGCTACCCTATTCAGGTAGCTTTGTGATCCTATATTTTGGATAAACTTTAAACTTTCATGATTTCAGCCTCTTTTTTGCTCAAGAAATCATCAATCTTTTTAGTGAATGCATCGGTTAGATCCTGTACATCTGCGGTTGCGTTTTTTTGAAGGTCTTCAGAAATATCCAAATCCTTTATTTCTTTGTTTGCATCTTGTCTTGCACTTCTAACTCCTACTTTTGCATGTTCTGCTTCAGCTTTAGCCTGCTTGGTCAACTGTATTCTACGCTCCTCTGTTAAAGGCGGTACGTTGATGATGATCATGTCGCCATTATTCATAGGATTAAAGCCTAAATTGGCATTCATTATGGCTTTTTCAATTTCTTGAAGCATACCTTTCTCCCATGGTTGAACAGAAATTGTTCTACCATCTGGCGTGTTGATATTGGCTACTTGAGCTAGTGGAGTTTGTGAGCCATAATAATCTACCAATACAGAAGATAACATGGTAGGACTGGCTTTACCTGCTCTAATTTTTAAAAATTCACGTTCTAAATGCGCTATGGCAGCTTCCATACCTTCTTTTGTAGCGTCTAAAACAAATTGTATTTCCTCGTTCATATAATAAGTGTATTACTATCGCAATAACATTAATTGTACCAAAAATTATAGGTTGACCGTGGTACCAATGGTTTGCCCGTCAACAATTTTCAATAGGTTTCCTTTTTTGTTCATATCAAAAACTACGATTGGTAGTTCGTTCTCTTGACTTAGGGTAAAGGCAGTCGTGTCCATTACTTTTAGTCCTTTTGTAAGTACATCTTGGAAAGAAATAGTGTCAAATTTTGTGGCACTTTTATCTTTTTCTGGGTCGGCAGTGTATATGCCATCTACTCTTGTACCTTTTAAGATAACATCTGCTTCTATTTCAATAGCTCTAAGAACTGCAGCAGAATCTGTTGTAAAATATGGGTTACCTGTACCGCCGCCAAAAATAACGACTCTTCCTTTTTCTAAATGCCTCATGGCACGTCTTCTAATAAAAGGCTCGGCTACTTCATTAATTTTTATAGCAGTTTGCAATCTGGTCTGTACACCACTCATTTCTAAAGCGCTTTGTAAAGCTAACCCGTTGATAACGGTAGCTAACATACCCATGTGGTCCCCTTGTACGCGATCCATACCTGTGGCTGCACCTGTAAGGCCTCTAAAAATGTTTCCGCCACCAATAACAATGGCAACTTCAATTCCTTTTTCAACTACCTCTTTTATTTCTTCCGCATATTCATTTAGGCGGTTAGAATCTATTCCATATTGCTTTTCACCCATTAAGGCTTCTCCGCTTAATTTTAGAAGAATTCGTTTGTAGTGCATTCTAGTTTTAATTTGCCATCAAAAATAATGAAAATTTTTGATGGGCGTGTTCAATATTTTATTCTGGTAAAAGATTGGTGTCAAGATACTATGGTTACTTATTCTCTATCTTTGATATATCATTATTTTAAAAATTAACAATTGAATATTTTATGAAAAAATCCTTATTAATTATTTCAAGTGCTCTTCTATTATATGCTTGTGGAGCCGGTAAGCAATTGGCAGCTATTGAGAAAAGCCCTGTTCTTACTTCAATAGATTTGGTCAATGTGGTAGAAGATAGGGTGCAGGTGATTGTAGATCCTGGTGCCTTTGCTTCGTCAACGGTTATTTTTAGAATTCCTAAAACGGTGCCAGGTACATATAGTAGCGATAACTACGGACAGTATTTGCAGGATTTTGAAGCTTTGGATTATAAAGGTAATCCATTGCAGTTTGTTAAGCTTGATGAAAATTCTTGGAGTATTTCTAATGGAACACAGCTTGATAAAGTACGTTACTGGGTAAATGATACCTATGATACGGAAAATGAAGTGGTTGATGCAGTATTTTCCCCGGCAGGTACAAATATTGAGAAAGACAGTAATTTTATGCTGAACCTACATGGTTTTGTAGGCTATTTTGATGGGTTTAAAGAGGTTCCTTATGCTATTCATATTAAAAAGCCAGCGGACTTAATTGCAACAACTACCCTTTCTGATCAAATTGACCGTAAGCCAGATCCACTTTGGGACGCGTTTCTTGCCAATAGGTATTTTGAAGTTATTGACAACCCTATAATGTACGCTAAACCTAATACTGAAAGTTTTGAAATTAATGGTATAACGGTAACATTGAGCTTGTTTTCACCAAATAACGTGTACAAGGCTTCTGATTTAAAGAATAGAATGTTAAAAATGATGGAGGCTCAGAAGAAGTTTCTTGGTGATGTAGATAGTACTAAAGAGTATAATATTCTTTTGTATTTGTCTGATGTAAATAAGCCCGATGCTCATGGTTTTGGAGCTTTGGAGCATCATACTTCTACCGTGGTGGTTTTACCTGAAGCTATGGATATTGGTCGTTTGGAGCAAGCTATGGTAGATGTGGTTTCGCACGAATTCTTTCATATTGTAACACCATTGTCCGTTCATTCTAAAGAAATACAATATTTTGATTTTAATGACCCAAAAATGTCACAACATTTATGGATGTACGAAGGTACTACGGAGTATTTTGCCAATTTATTTCAGGTACAGCAAGGTTTAATTTCTGAAGAGGATTTTTATGAGCGCATGTTGGGTAAAATTACCAACTCTAAATTTTATGATGATAGCATGTCTTTCACTGAAATGAGCAAGAATATTTTAGAGCAACCTTATGAGCCCAATTACGCTAACGTATATGAGAAAGGTGCTTTAATAAATATGTGTTTAGATATTATATTAAGAGAAAAGAGCAACGGCGAAAAGAGTATGCTTTGGTTGATGAAAGAGCTGTCTAAAAAATATGGTTCGGATGTGCCTTTTGAAGATGAAGTTTTATTCGGTGAGATTGTTCAGATGACCTATCCGGAGGTGGATACTTTTTTTAAGGAACATGTTATTGGAGATACACCTATAGATTATGATGTTTATTTTTCAAAGGTAGGTTTAGCTACAAAAGATGTTGAAGAGTCTACAGGTTACTTTTTTGATGGGCAAGTGCCTTATATGGATGTTGATGTGCAAAATGATAGTGTTGTTTTTATACGTGAGAATATAGAGTTGAATTCTTTCTTTGATGATTTAAAACTACAGGGAGGTGATATTTTTAAGGTGATAAACGGACAGGAGATTAATCTTGAGTCGCTTAGACCAATTATTGGGGAAAGTTTTAGTTGGACGCCAGAAACTGTAGTAAGTATGACTGTCGAAAGAGATGGTGAATTGGTTTCGGTTGAAGGTAAGGTAGGGCAACCGGTAAAAAAGGTAAAGAAGATTGTTCCTTTAGAAAATGTAGACCAGATAATTATAGACTTACGTAAGGCTTGGTTAAAAGACTAAGGTTTAATAATGATGCTAAATAAAAAAACCGCCTACTTTGCAGTAAGGCGGTTTTTTATTGAGTTAGTTGTATTGTAATTAACCTAATGCAACTCTTTTAAATCCTGTTACTTCTAAATTAGAATCAACTGATTTTACATATTGAGCAACACTTTGTTTGCTATCTTTAATGAAATCTTGGTTTACTAAAGTATTGTCCTTAAAGAAACGCTTTATTTTACCTTTAGAGATATTGTCTAGCATTGCTTCTGGTTTTCCTTCTTGACGTAATTGATCTTTTGCAATTTCAATTTCTTTGTCGATCACGGATTGGTCAACACCATCTTCATTTAATGCTACAGGGTTCATAGCGGCAGCTTGCATTGACACATCTTTAGCAACTTCTTCAGCACCTGGTACAGAAGCGGAAAGACCTGTTAAAACAGCTATTTTGTTTCCTGCGTGAATATAAGAACCTACAAAAGGAGCACTTAACGTTTCAAAACCACCTATCTCAATTTTCTCACCGATAACACCTGTTTGCTCAGTAAGTTTTTCTTGAACGGTCATACCTTTATAATCAGCGGCCAAGAAAGCTTCTTTAGAATCAAAGTTGATTGCTAAGTCTGCTAATTCTGTAGCCAATGTTACAAAAGTTTCGTTTTTAGCAACGAAATCGGTCTCACAGTTCAAAGAAATAATAACACCACTAGTGTTGTCATCATTTACTTTAGCGATTGCTGCACCTTCAGAAGAATCTCTGTCAGCTCTTTTTGCTGCAACTTTTTGACCTTTTTTACGAAGAATTTCGATTGCACTTTCAAAATCACCTTCAGCTTCAACCAAGGCTTTTTTGCAATCCATCATTCCTGCACCAGTAGTCTTTCTTAATCTATTAACTTCTGCAGCTGTAATCTTTGCCATTTTTTTTTACTTTTAATATACCCGTTTTAAGGGGTCGTTAGATTTATTTTTATAACAAATGTAGTAACTTATTCTACACCACCTTTAACGTTGTCTTGCCATTCTTTAAGCTCGTCCCACTTACCTTCAGCAGCCATTTTAGCTTGCTTTGGCCAAGAAGTTGGATCTAAATGAGCCATTCTAGAACTTGCCTCTGTCAAAATTTCTTTGATTTTCTCAGCATCTCCGTTAGAAAGATCTTCGTAAGTAGCAATACCGGCAGCAACTAAAGCTTCAGCAGCTTTTGGGCCAATACCTTCAACTTTTGTTAAATCATCAGCTTCTGCTTTTGTATCGTTCGCAACAGCTTCTTTAGTAGCTTCAACGTTTACTTCAACATTTGGTACTTTGTCTACAACTGGTGCAGGTTTAGTGTCAACTTTTTCTGGAGTTGGCGCTGGTTTGTCTGCAACTGCTTTTTTCTTGGCACCTTTATCTTTTTTGTCAGATTTACCTTCAGAATCACCTTTTTCAGCTTTACGCTCAGCTAAACCTTCGGCAACTGCATTGGTAACTTCTGTCATGATAATATCAATAGACTTAGAAGCATCATCGTTAGAAGGTATAAGGTAATCTACATCTCTAGGATCACAGTTGGTATCTACCATTGCAAAAATTGGAATGTTCAATTTTTGAGCTTCTTTAACTGCAATGTGCTCTCTCATTGTATCAACGATGAACAATGCACCTGGTAAACGTGTCATTTCAGAAATAGAACCTAAGTTCTTTTCTAATTTTGCACGTAAACGGTCAACTTGCAATCTTTCTTTTTTAGAAAGTGTAAGGAAAGTTCCATCTTTTTTCATTCTATCAATAGAAGCCATTTTCTTAACGGCTTTACGAATAGTAACAAAATTGGTTAACATACCACCTGGCCATCTTTCAGTGATGTAAGGCATGTTTACGTTTGCTGCTTTTTCTGCAACGATGTCCTTAGCTTGTTTTTTGGTAGCTACGAAAAGTATTTTTCTACCTGACGCTGCAATTTTTTTAAGAGCCTCGTTGGTCTCATCTAATTTTGCAACTGTTTTGTAAAGGTTGATTACGTGAATCCCATTACGCTCCATGTAGATGTAAGGAGCCATGTTCGGATTCCATTTTCTTGTTAGGTGACCAAAATGTACACCTGCTTCTAATAATTGTTTTACTTCGACTCTCGCCATTTTAAATTTAGTTTACGTTCTTTTGAATTAGCAATGACAAAGTGGTATCTCGAAATATAATATCAAGAAGCCTTCATCATTTAGATGCTAAACTAATCTTACCTTCAATTTTTTGGAATTAAAGGATTTTTAATTGTCCTTAACGGACTTTCAATGAACTTGTTAATAATCTGGTTTCCCAGTGTGATAAAATATAAAAATAGGCACCCAAAAAGGGTGCCCTGTACTCTTGTAATCTCGAATTAACGTTTCGAGAATTGGAATTTTTTACGTGCTTTCTTCTGACCGAATTTCTTACGTTCAACCATTCTTGGGTCTCTAGTTAATAGACCTTCTGGTTTTAAGATTGATCTGTTCTCAGCATCTATCTCGCACATTGCTCTAGATAAAGCAAGACGAATAGCTTCTGCTTGTCCAGTAATACCACCACCGTAAACGTTTACTTTTACGTCGTAAGTATCTAAGCTTTCAGTTAAGCTGAAAGGTTGCTTTACTTTGTATTGAAGTGTTGCAGTTGGGAAGTATACGCTTAAATCTTTATTGTTAATGGTAATGTCACCATTTCCATCAGAAAGATATACTCTCGCTACAGCGGTCTTTCTACGACCAATTTTATGAATTACTTCCATCTTATTTAATATCTTTTAAATTAACAACAGTAGGCTTTTGAGCTTCTTGTCCATGCTCCGTACCTGCGTAAACTTTAAGGTTTCTAAAAAGTTCTGCACCTAATCTGTTTTTAGGTAACATTCCTTTTATTGCTTTTTCAAGAATACCTTCTGGATTTTTATCCAACAATTGTTTTACGCTAGTAGTACGTTGTCCACCTGGGTAGCCAGTGTATCTCATATATGATTTATCAGACCACTTGTTTCCTGTAAGAACAATTTTCTCTGCGTTGATAATAACAACATTATCACCACAATCAACATGAGGGGTGAAACTAGGCTTGTGCTTTCCTCTTAACAAATAGGCGACTTTTGAAGCCATGCGTCCTAATGTTTCTCCTTCGGCATCTACCAATAACCACTCTTTGTTTACAGTTGTTCTGTTGGCCGAAACGGTCTTATAACTTAATGTATCCACTACTGCTATTTTTAACTATTATTTTAATCAATCCCGTGAAAGGGGCTGCAAATCTACAATTATTAACTTGAATTGCAAATACTTGTTTCTTATTTTTTTACATTTTTTAATTAAATGTAATTTCTAACCGGTTTATAGCCATCGTAGTACTGTTATTCTTATTGATTTTATTACCGATTCTGTAACAATTTAAAATATTCATTGTCTCTTGTAATAACCGATCAATCAATCAAAGAAGATATTATGATGCGTAAATGCTTAGTTACAAGTATTTTATATTTAATAATTTCAGCTACTGCTTTTTCCCAAACAGTTACAACAAAGGTACAAAGAGTATATACTACACAAAAAGTAAATTTAGGTGAGACCATTGCTATTGATGGTTTGATGACCGATTTGGCTTGGAACAGCGTTCCTTGGGCAAGTGATTTTACCGTATTTGACCCTAATAATGGGGAAAAACCTAGTCAATCAACAAAGTTTAAGATTACATATGATGAAAAATTTCTTTATGTGGGTATTCGTTGTTACGATAGTGTACCTTCTAAGATAGAAAAGAGGCTGGCAAGGCGTGATAATTTTTCGGGTGATTGGATAGAAATTAACATTGATAGCTACAACGATAAAAGAACGGGTTTTTCGTTTAATGTTTCTGCTGCCGGTGTAAAAGGGGATGAATTTATTTCTCAAAATGGTGATTTTTGGGATGCTAGCTGGAATCCTATTTGGTATACCGCTACACAGATTGATCATGAAGGATGGTCGGCAGAAATGAAAATACCTTTTAGTCAATTAAAATTTGGAGAACAAAAAGAACAAATTTGGGGGCTTCAATTGAACAGACGTTTCTTTAGGGAAGAAGAACGGTCACTTTGGCAACCTGTGTCATTAGATGCTCCTGGTTGGGTTAGTGAGTTTGGAGTGTTAAGAGGGCTTATTGATATTCAGCCTCAAAAACAGTTGGAAATTCAACCATTTTTGGTAAATCAGTATGATGCTTATCCGTCACAAGCGGGCAACCCTTTTCGTGATGGTAGTGATTATGGTTTAAATGTGGGGTTAGACGCCAAAATAGGTTTGACCAATGATCTTACTCTAGATTTAACGGTTAATCCAGATTTTGGACAAGTAGATGCTGATCCAGGAGCTATTGCATTGGACGGATTTCAAATCTTCTTTGAAGAACGTAGGCCGTTCTTTATTGAAAACAAAAATATTTTCGATTTTGAATTTGCCGATGGTAATGATAATATTTTTTACAGTAGAAGAATTGGTAGAAGTCCACAAGGGTTTGCAAACAGTACTGAAACGGAATTTGTAGATCAACCTACGAATTCAACCATACTGGGTGCTGCAAAATTTTCAGGTAAAACCAAAAATGGTTGGTCTTTGGGCTTATTGCAAAGTATCACGGGCAACATGTATGCAGATATAGAGGATCTTGCAGGAAATGAAAGATCAGAACTTGTAGAGCCGCTTACAAATTATATTGTGGGTAGGGTACAAAAGGATTTTAACGAACGTAATTCTTTTATTGGAGGAATATTTACTGCAACGAATAGAAATATTCCAGATAATCTCGATTTTTTAAGAAGTAGTGCCTACACAGGTGGGGTAGATTTTAAACATAGTTGGAAAAACAGAAATTATTATGTTGAAGGAAATATTGCAGGCAGTCATATTACGGGCAGTCAACAAGCTATTGAACGAACACAGAATAGTATTACGCACTTATTTCAAAGGGTAGATGCTAGTCATGTTAATGTAGACCCTGATCGTACCTCTTTAACGGGTAGCGGTGGTAAGTTGGCACTCGGAAAAGCAGGAGGTGGGAATTGGCGATATGATGGCGGAGTTATTTGGAGGTCTCCAGAATTGGAACTCAATGATATTGGATTCTTAAGGCAGGCAGATGAAATTAAGCAAACGGCTAACGTTCGTAGGTTGTTCATAAAGCCTACTAATTTTTATAGACGTGCAAACTTAGGGTTAAGTCAATACTCTACGTTTGACTTTGATGGAAATTATAATAGAATTCAATATGAATTCCAGGGTTTTATTAACTATAAAAATAATTGGTGGACAGAGGTTGGTGCTGCCCATAAACCCCGTATTTTTTCAAATACCGTTCTTCGTGGCGGACCTCGTTGGCGTTGGTCTGATGAAAACTTCGCTTATCTTTTCTTTGGCTCGGATAGTAGAAAAAAAATGAGCTTAACTTTAGGGTATGTAAATAGCCAGGCAGCTGAAAATAACTTTTCTTTAAAGCGATATGTGTTTAGATTATACTACCAACCTTTTGATGCTTTTAACCTGTCTATTTCTTCTGAGTTTGAAGAGAATCCGAATAAGACACAGTATGTGACGGAAACTAGTTTTAATGGTAATGCAAGGTATATAACTGGTAATATTGATCAAAAGACATTCAGCACGGCTATCCGCTTTAATTATAGTATCAACCCGAATTTATCTATTCAGTATTACGGTGAGCCATTTATTTCTAGGGGAACTTACACTGATTTTAATTATGTAAATAACCCGATTGCTGAGAACTTGAGCGAACGTGTAACGTTATTTTCCGAAAATCAAATATCAGGATCAGCTGATACCAATAATTATTTGATAGATGAAGATATTGATGGTGCCATAGATTATCAAATAGAGAATCCTAACTTTTCGTATGTTCAGTTTCGATCAAACCTTGTACTAAGATGGGAATATATACCTGGTTCGGAAATCTTTTTGGTATGGTCTCAAGGTGTTGTGGGTGCAGGTGATCCCAGTGAAACATTGGGTAGAAATTTAGATCGACAAATACTAGGACAGAAAAAGGATAATACAATTTTGCTCAAAGCAACTTACAGGTTTATTCTATAAAGAATTGATTCTTGAAGGTATCCAATTATCGGTTTTTGAAATAATACCTAGTTTTTTTCGTTTTTAGGGGTGTACAACCAATAAAACAAAAAGATGTATAAGCATATTTTATGTATTGCAGGGATAGTGTTAACACTAATTTCCTGTAGTTCGGATAAGGATGAAACACAGACTGAAGCTGAAGTTCAAAGCACGGCCATAATTGGTACATGGGATGCTACTGAGCTAAAAATAGATAATGAGACAGCAAGTGATGATGCAAAATTTGGAAAGCAAATATTGGATTTTCTTACAGCTGATAACTGCTTCATTATAACATTACAGTTTAATGAGGATTTAACGGCAAGCGCATCTAATTCTGCTAATTATATTGAAGTAAATGCGACCGCTACAGGCTTGGATATTCCTTGCCCTACAGATTCGGATGTTAATGAAAGTACCTATACCTTTGACGGTGAAACGGTCACAACTATTGATGAAAATGGCGATGAGTTGGCAATAGGTGTTTCTATAGAAGGAAACATTATGACGGTTGATGCCAGTGATTTGGATATTCCAAATTTTTCAGAAGACGGACAATTGATATTTGTAAAACGATAAAAGTTTGCTAAGTATAAAAAAAATAAGACCCTTGTCAAATGACAAGGGTTTTTTATTGCTTGTAGAATTTTGTTTTTATATTCTGATGTTCAGATTGTATAGTAATCATGTACAAACCTTTTTCTAGGTTAAAAACAGGTATGTTCAATGAGTTTCTTTTAATGTCCCATTGGTGAAAGATTACTTGGTTGCCATAGCTATCCCTAACGGTTATAACGGCATTCTTGTCATTTTTTAGACCAAGTACATTGATAACGTTGGTTGCCGGATTAGGAAAAACTTTAACATCTTGTGCCGCTAATTGGGTAGCGCTAAAGATGATAAAAGCTAGAATGATTAAAATCCTTTTCATGAAAAATAGCGTACCTCATGAGAGAAGTACGCTATATGCTAACGTTCTAGAAAAGTATTTTCGTCTCCCTTTAAATAAACTTTAACTAATCTTAGCTTTAATGGGCTACCAACCAATTATCACCTAAGCCAACTTCAACATCTAAAGGAACTGCTATTTTGTATGCATTTTCCATTTCTGATTTAATCAGTGTTTGCAATTCTTCTAATTCTGGTTTGTAGATGTCAAAGGCTCGCGTTAGTCTAAATTAATAAGATAAAAACCCCTATATATCTTTTATATATAGGGGTTTTTTGGACTAAATCAATAGTTGTTTTAAAATAAAACAAGCTTAACTCAATGTATATATTTAGTTTTGATCTGCAGAAGTTAAATTTGGATTGGCATCTATTTCAGCTTGTGGAATTTTGAAAATCCAGTCGTTGTTAGTACTAGGCGGGTCTTGCTGAAAAGCATCTTGATAGAGTACCTGTGATGCTCCGGAGCCTCCGTCTGCTGTATGGTCAATTCCTTCATCCCAGCGAATGTGATCTGTATAGCCAAAACCTTCGCCCCATAATTCTAAGCGTCTTTGGAATTTAATTTGCTCCATCAATGAATTTTGGGTATTAAAAATTGTCACGTCATATGCTGAATCTCGAACAGAAACTAGTGAGGAGAGAGCTTGTTGTGCACCTGCAATATCATTCATCATAGCTTTAGCTTCTGCTTCAATCAAATACATTTCTGATGAACGCATTATGATGACGTCATCTGGGTCAATTGAACCCGGATTGGCATTTTTTAATTTAAAATGCATATAAGGGTGTAAATTAAACGCAGAGGTTAAACCGTATAATGATTTCAATGAATCAACAGTAGCTTCAAAAACCTCTTCATCAGTGTAATTTGGGTCATTGCCAAAACCTCCTTGCCCGTTAGCGGCAGAAGTATTTGTATTAGGGGCGTTGATTATAAAAAGATCTTTTCTATAATCTGTATCAGGAATTGCGTCCACTAATCTACGATCCGCAATTTTTGGGTTGTTTCTTACCTGGCTACCATTAAAGGTATTGCTTGCCAAGTAGAAATAGGAACGGAAAAACGTTGTTTCCGCTGCAATTACATTACTTCCCCATATAACTTCTGAAAGATTGTTGGTGTTAAATCCGGACTTATAATCCGCTTCATCCATTAAAGGGTAGTCAGCTCTGGCCATTACCGCCGCATCTGCCGCTGTTTGCCAATCTCCTTTTGATAATGCTGTTCTTGCAAGAAGTCCATAGGCAACATCTATATTAAGTTGTGATTTGCCTGCGGCATCTCCTGATCTTGTGGTTGCACCGTCAAAAGCAGTTATTGATGCGTTTAAATCAGCTTCAATTAAATCATAGACTTCTTGAACGGTTGATCTTGGCGCGCTGTTAAATGGAGATTCTGAGGATAATAATATTGGTACACCAGCATCAGTTGATGGGTTGCCAACTAAATAACCTTTTGCATAATGCTGTACTAAAGATAGATATGCGTATGCCCTATAAGCGTATGCCTGACCTTCTATTTCCTTAAGTTTGTCGGAATCAGTTAAAACCCCTTCATTGATTCTGTTAATAAGAAGGTTGGCTCCTGCAATAATATTGTAACGGGAGTACCATAAAATTTCAGTTGTTAACGAGGTTGGTAAAGTGTGCTCGTTCCATTGAGCCAAATCTCGCCACCCTAAATTGTTGGCATCCGCTGAGTGTATAATTCCTCCTGTAAGGGCGTCTCCCATAGGGATCCAGAAATGGTTGTTTGCTCTGTTGGTGCTACCACCTGGGAAAATGGTCTGTGATTGTGAATATAACGCTCTATGCAAGCCGTTTAAAACAAGTTGCATATTATCTTCATTGGCCAACGCATCTGAAGCGGAGATAGCATCGGTAGGCGTAGTATCCAAGAAGTCATCCTCACATGAGAATGTCATGGTTATAGCCATTATTGCAAATAACGTTGTTTTTATATTTTTTAACATAATTTGAATTTTTATTGTTTGTTCTAAAATGTAACGTTTAAACCTATAGAGATTATTCTAGATGGGTTATAGTCGTTACCTGCTCCATCGCCCGCCAGATTAAACTGTGGGTTCAGCCCTGTTCTTTGACTCTTATAGTATAAATTTTCTCCTGATACTGAAAGTCTTAGGTTGTCAACGCCAATTTGATCTGTAATATTCTTATTGAAAGAATAACCAAGGTTAACGTTTTTAAGCGTCCAGAAAGATGCATCTGTTAGAAAACGGTCAGAGTTATTTACTACTAAATCAGTATTCCCGTTTTCTAATCTTGGTACATCTGTTATATCACCAGGAGCTCTCCATGCTCTTAAGATATCAGGATGAAGTGAGCTTCCGTAGTTTCCTTCTTGCATCATTGCTGCATAACCAAAATCTAAAACTTCTCCACCAATACCGTAGTTAACCAAGAAATCTAAAGAAAATCCTTTGTAGGTTATACTATTAGATACGGATCCCAATAAATCTGGTATGGAATTCGTACCGGTATACGCTCTCTCTGTCTCTAAGAAATCATTAGTGGTTTCTTGTTCGCCATTTGCATTCAGAACAGGAACGCTATTTCCATCTTCGTCCAGTTCGTATAATAAAAATAGCTGGTCACCATTAGCTGGGTCAACACCAGCAGTTCTATACACGTACCAATCAAATCTAGAACGTCCTTCTTCCCAGCGTTGGTTGTCTACAATTGTTGGGGCAGGTAAGCTGGTAATTTCATTTTTAAAGTTGGTAGCTTGTAATGTTAAATCCCATCTAAAATCATTAGTTCTAATCAGATGTGAAGTTAAACCAATTTCCCAACCTGAGTTGAACATATCACCGATGTTCGCTGGAAATTCATTTAAACCATTACTTGATGCAATAGGTTGTAGGTATAACAAATCTGAAGAGTTTCTTTTGTAATATTCAACAGTACCATCTAAAAAATTATCAAAAAGTGTAAACTCTAAAGCAACATCGAAGTTTTCAATTGTCTCCCATTGCAGGGCCTGGTTTCCTATATCGGTAAAAATAATTGCTGGGGAAGCTGCGTTTGAGGTGATAGAAAATCTTGGTTGAGACAAGAAAAAGTCCAAAAGATCATCGTTACCAACCTCACCGTAAGAAGCTCTTAGTTTAAGTTGGTCAATAAAAGAAACATTGTTCATAAATGATTCTTGGTCTATTCTCCAAGAACCTCCAACGGAGTAAAATGTACCCCATCTAAAATCTTGTTGAAAAACAGAAGAACCATCTCTTCTGATAGAAGCACTTAAATAATATTTATTGTCAAAATTGTAGTTAAGTCTTGAAAAATACCCCTCAAGTGTTTTTTGAGTGGAAGATCCTTCTAGGCTTACTATATTTGAGAAATTATCAAATTCAAAGATACCATTGGCTGCTTGTACGGTAGCTGTACCTCCATTACTCGAAAAGGTTCTGTCTGTACTTTCATGACCTGCCGTTATATCTAAATTATGACTTCCAAAGCTTTTATTATAAGTCAAAATTTGATTGAAGTTTTCTATTTGTCTTCTAAAACGATCTTCAGAATAACGTCCGTCTGGCTGTGCATCACCAATAACGGCATTTTCATATTCTTTAGTTAAGCCTTCGTTAATATCCCTGCCGTAATTTACTCTTAAACTAAGACCATCAAAGATCTCTACGTTTGTAAACATTCTAAAACCATAAGTGTTATTACGGTCTCTTTCGTCATTTAGTAATAATTCTTGTAAAGCATGGCGCCCTTGTGATATTGGTCTTGAACCTATATTAAAGTCTGGAAATCCTTCGCCATTGTCAAACACTCTATCTCCAAAAACATCTGTTACAATATTTCCATTTAAATCGTTAACATAAACTGGATATATGGAACCAATATTCTTGGCAAAACCAAATGGATTTACAATGCTTCCGGTTCCTGCAGAACTTGGAGCTACTGACTCTGTAACAGCAAGGTTTGCGCTACCACCCATTGTAATTTTGTCACTTACATTAAATTCTCCATTAACCCTAGCGGTTACACGGTCAAATCCTGATGTTACAATATAACTGTCTTCATCTAAATAAGAAGCTGAGAAAAATACTTTGTGATCCTCACCACCAGCAGAAACATTTACATTGTAATTTTGTCTAACTCCAGTTCTTGATAATACATCATACCAGTCTAAACTTTCATATATAACCTGTGCGTTAGGATTTAACTTTCCATCTAAACCAACAATTTGGTCATTGGGAACATTAAAAGGGTTGTAGCCTAACCTATTATAGATGTTGGCAGAAGCATAGGCAGGGTCTCCTTCAGCCGCACTTGTGTTTCTTAATGCTTCCCACATGGTTTCATAATATTCACCAGGAGTAAGTTCATCGTAAAATGGGACGGAAGTATCTACCAATCCATATTGATATGAAGCATTTACTACTACGCCGCCAGATTTACGACCACTTTTTGTGGTGATGATAACTACCCCGTTAGCAGCTCTAGATCCGTATAATGATGTTGAGGCGGCGTCCTTAAGAATGGTGAAGGATTCGATGTCTTCTTGAGCAATGGTGTTCAGTGCTCCGTCATATTGTATCCCATCTACAATATACAAGGGGTCTGTATCACCATTTAGAGTTCCTACACCTCTAATGATTATCCCTGGGGAAGATCCAGGACCTTGTGAAGAAGTAAATTGTACCCCGGTAGCCCTACCTTCAATTGCTGCGATAGGAGAGGTTACACTTCTTAAAGCGAGATCTTTTGATCCAACAACTGCCGCGGAACCGGTAAAAGCTTCTTTTGTAGAAGTACCATACGCGGTTACAATAACCTCGTCAAGCGCTTGGGCATCCTCTTGCATTTGTACATTAATAATATTGTCCGAACCAACTTTTCTTGTTACAGTAGTTTGACCAATATAACTGAATCGTAGTTCTTGTCCTGTTGAGGCACTGATAGTGTAGTTTCCATCAAAGTCAGTTTGTGCGCCTTTGGTTGTACCTGTTATAAGTACAGTTACCCCAGGGAGGGGTTGTCCATCTTGATCGGTTACGGTCCCCGAAATAGTTTTATCCTGACCATGTGTTATCGCCGAAAGGAACAGAAACAACATGGTAAAGATGGTGGTTAATTTGCATTTCATTATTTAAGTTATTTTGAATTAGTTGGTGGAAATTCATAATATTATCACAATATTCCTAACATTTATTAATGAAAGTGCAATTATTAACACTTAGGCAAAAATGGCTTCTAAAATTAATCGATTGATAAAAATACCTATTTTAAAGTGGCATTTTTGCTATATTTTTTTAACAAAAATGGTTAGTGGGTTTATTGGGAAAATTAGTATATGTAGCTGCAGTATATTATAGAGTATGTTGTTTGCTGAATAGAGTGTCATCCTACTTTTAAGACTTTTTTATTTACAAATTGGGTTGAATAGTCAAATTGCTTTCTATTAATACATTGCTATCTTATGAGTCTTGAAAGAAGTCCTCATTTTTGAAATTCCTTATGTTCCATTTTTCTTTAAAATGCTTTAAATTTCATCGGAGTTCCTGTTGCTCTAAGAATGAATAATTTAAATACTATAATTTGTTTTCCTTTATAAGAATTATCAAGAGATGTGTTTTTAAGTATAGGTTGATAAGGGAATGCTAGTTAAATGATGAAAAGTATATCATAAGTTGTTTGACCCTAACAAGGTATGTTTGGTGAGAATTTTTATAAATAAATTGGAAATAAAAAATTAACATTCGAATTTTTTAATAGTGTGATCAGCGGTTTTTACAGCTTTCATTTCTAGACATTTATATGGTATTAATTTTAAATGTAAGAAAATTAATGAGCTACCAACCAATTATCACCTAAGCCAACTTCAACATCTAAAGGAACTGCTATTTTGTATGCATTTTCCATTTCTGATTTAATCAGTGTTTGCAATTCTTCTAATTCTGGTTTGTAGATATCGAATACCAATTCATCATGTACTTGCAGTAACATTTTAGATTTGTAATTGCCTTCTTCTAACTTTTTATGAATGTTGATCATGGCAATTTTAATGATATCTGCCGCACTACCTTGAATAGGTGCATTTACGGCATTTCGTTCCGCAGCACCACGTACTATTGCATTACTGCCGTTTATATCCTTAAGGTATCTTCTTCTACCCAACACCGTTGAGACATAACCGTTTTCACGTGCAAAATCTACCTGCTCGCTCATGTAGTTTCTTAGCTTTGGATAAGTCTTGTAGTAGGTGTCTATTAATTCTTTTGCTTCTTTTCTTGATAGGTCCGTTTGGTTACTTAATCCGAATGCAGATACGCCATAGATGATACCGAAGTTAACTGTCTTGGCATTGCTACGTTGTTCTCTGGTTACTTCTTCTAATGGAACATTAAACACTTTTGATGCTGTAGAAGCATGAATATCCTCTCCATGTTTGAAAGCCTCTATCATGGTAGTCTCTTCACTCAAGGCTGCAATTATACGTAATTCTATTTGTGAATAATCTGCCGCTAACAACGTGTAGTTCTCATCTCTTGGTATAAAAGCTTTTCTTACTTGTCTTCCACGCTCTGTTCTAATTGGAATGTTTTGTAAGTTAGGGTTGTTGCTACTTAACCTTCCGGTAGCTGCAACGGTTTGCATATAATCGGTATGCACTCTTCCAGTAGAAGGCTCAACCTGTTCTGGCAATGCGTCTACATAGGTGCTTTTTAATTTGGCAAGACCTCTGTAATCCAATACATTTTGTACAATTTCATGGTCTTTAGCCAAAAAGGATAATACATCTTCCGCGGTAGAATATTGACCTGTTTTGGTTTTTTTAGGTTTGTCTACCAGTTTTAATTTGTCAAATAAGATTTCACCTAATTGCTTTGGAGACCCTATATTAAATTCTTCACCGGCAACTTCATAAATTTTCTTCTCAAGGTTAGAAATGTCGTTATTCAAGTCTTCGGAGAGTGAATTCAAGAATTCCTTGTCTAAATTGATTCCTTCTAGCTCCATATCCGCTAATACACGTAGTAGGGGAATCTCAATATCTTGAAATAATTTTTCTGTATTTGCCTCTTTTAGTTCTGGTCTAAAATGTTGTGCAAGTTGAAAGGTAATATCCGCATCTTCTACTGCATATTCCGTTTGTTTTTCTAACGGAACATCGCGCATACTCAATTGATTCTTGCCTTTTTTGCCAATAAGTTCAGTAATGGATACTGGAGTGTAATTTAAATAGGTCTCTGCCAAAACATCCATATTATGACGCATATCCGGATTAATTAGATAGTGGGCCAACATGGTATCGAATAAAGGTCCTTTGACATCAATATTGTATTTATCTAGTACCTTAATATCATACTTTAAATTCTGACCTATTTTTTCAATTTCTTCGGCTTCAAAGAAAGGGCGTAACTCTTCTAAAAGTGCCTGTGCTTCTTCTTTGTTATCCGTAAAAGGAATGTAAAAACCTTTGGTTGCTTCCCAAGAAAAAGCAATTCCTACCAATTCAGCGGTCAACGGGTCTAAACCTGTAGTCTCGGTATCAAAACAAACTGAAGTTTGCTGCATTAAATTTTTTAAGAAAAGCTTCATTGCCATACCAGGAGCTACACTTTGGTATGAGTGTGCTACATCTGTAATGGTTTTTCTACTAGAAAAGTCTTTTACGGTTGCTCCGGCATCTGCAGAACCCCCAAATAAGGAGAATTGCCCTGAGCCCGCATCTTGTTTTTCTTTTTTAGCAGTTGCTGTGCTGGTAACCTGTGTCACGGTTTCTTCTGTTTCTTCCGAGAATATTTTAATGAATTGATCCTTTAATCTTCTAAATTCCAATTGTTCAAATATCTCTTGTACCTTCTCAAAATCCGGTACTGAAAGTTCATAGTCCTTAGCGTTAAAAGTAACGTCGCAATCAATGCATATGGTGGCTAATTTTTTAGAAAGTATACCCAATTCTTTGTTTGCTTCTACTTTCTCCTTCATCTTACCTTTCAACTGATCGGTATTCGCCAATAGATTTTCCATAGATCCAAACTGGGCAATGAATTTTTTTGCAGTTTTATCTCCCACACCTGGTAATCCGGGTATGTTATCACTGGCATCGCCCATCATACCTAAGTAATCTATTACCTGCTCCGGTCTTTCTACACCAAAACGTTTTTGAATTTCTGGAATTCCCCAAATTTCAATACCGTTACCCATTCTCGCAGGGCGGTACATAAATATGTTTTCAGAAACCAATTGCCCAAAGTCCTTATCTGGCGTGACCATAAACACTTTGTAGTCTTCCTTTTCGGCTTGTTTGGATAATGTGCCTATAATGTCATCTGCTTCCCAGCCTTCCAAAACCACACAAGGTATGTGCATAGCCTTAAGTATATCTTGTATATAGGGTACGGCTATCCTAATGGCATCTGGGGTTTCATCTCTGTTTGCCTTATATTCGGCAAACATCTCAGTTCTTTCAACGCTACCGCCTTTATCGAAGCAAACGGCTAAATGATCGGGTTTTTCACGGCGAATAACATCGAATAAGGAATTCATGAAACCCATAATGGCAGAGGTGTCCATGCCTTGAGAGTTTATTCTTGGGTTTTTTATAAGCGCATAGTAACCACGAAATATAAGTGCGTATGCATCTAGCAAAAAGAGTCTTTTTTGATCTGCCATTTTTAAGTATTGTATGAAAAAGGATAAAAGTACAAATTGATAGGGAAACTATAGGTGAGAATTGCCTATTGCTTATATCTAAAATGTTGTACGGTTCAATTAACTTTTTAAATAACTGTCTGAAGGATTGTTAACATGACCTTCTTTAGTGTATGTTCTATAGGTAAACCCTGGGTGAATACAATATCCGCCAGTTTCTCCTTTTTTATTGATGGCGATAAAGCCTATTTGAAAGTCTTGTTTGTCCTTATTTTTTGCAATAATTCTTTTTACGCCTTCTTCACATGCTTCTTGTGGCGATTTTCCTTGGCGCATTAATTCTACGATCAGAAAACTACCAACGGTTCTTACCACTTCTTCGCCAACGCCTGTTGCTGTTGCTCCGCCAACTTCGTTATCTACGAAAAGTCCAGCGCCAATAATAGGAGAGTCGCCAACTCTACCTGCCATTTTATATGCCATTCCGCTTGTGGTACATGCACCTGCAATGTCTCCATCGGCATCAATAGCCAACATGCCTATGGTATCATGATTTTCAATATTTATTATTGGTTTGTACTGCGATGTTTTTTTCCATTCTTCCCATGCTTGTTTGGATTCTTCAGTTAAAAGATTTGTCTTTTCAAAACCTTGTTCGTATGCAAATTGCTCAGCACCTTTGCCGGCAAGCATTACATGTGGCGTTTCTTCCATCACTTTTCTGGCCACTGAAATTGGGTTTGCAATGTTCTGCATAGCCAATACTGCCCCACAGTTCCCATCTTTGTCCATAATACAAGCGTCTAGGGTAACATTGCCATCCCTATCCGGTCTTCCGCCATTACCTACGGTACTATTGCTTAGATCGTTTTCTTCAACCATAACTCCTTGGTGAACTGCATCAAGAGCGTTACCTCCTTTTTCAAGAACTTCCCATGCTTTGGCGGTGGCGTTTCCAAAATTCCATGTACAAATAGCAATAGGTAGTACTGGTGTATTGTCTGTTGTACCTACTGCAGGGATTTCTTTGTACGATGATAATATTGGTGCAGAAACGATACCGGCGGCAACTGTACTTGAATTTCTTAGAAACTTTCTTCTTTTCATGGGTTTGGTTCTTTACTTTTAATGACCTTAAATATAGCAATATGATAGTAGAAGTTTGTGCAAATTCTTTAGAATCTGCCATGGTTGCAGAACGTGCTGGGGCAGACCGTATTGAGTTATGTACAGAGTTGGCGGTAGGTGGATTAACACCTTCTTTTGGGTTGTTGAAAGCGGTTAGGGAACAGGTTTCTATTCCTGTCCATGTATTGATAAGGCCTAGAAGTGGAGATTTCACCTATTCTGATGACGAATTGAATATAATGATATCTGATATTGAACTTTGTGCAGAATTAGGTTTTGATGGTGTTGTGTCTGGAGTGCTTTTGAATAATTTTACCTTGGATATTGATCGTACGCATAAACTTAAATTGGCGGCCGGTAGTATGCACTTTACATTCCACAGGGCCTTTGATTGGGTTAAGAACCCGAAGGAAGCATTGTTGGAACTGGAAAGAATGCAAGTGAATAACATTTTGTCATCGGGTCAACAGCGTTCAGCTCCAGACGGAATAGACTTTTTGGTAGAATTAAAGGCTCAAAATACGGTAATTGATATAATGCCGGGTTCGGGCGTAAATGCCGGCAACGTTCAAATGTTCAAAGAGAAGGGTTTTAAGGCAGTACATTTATCGGGTACCGCTATGAAACAAAAGTTGCCATCAAAACCATTGATTTCCATGAATTCTGAAGGTTTTTTGAGCGATGATCATATTGCCGTTACTCAATTTGAGAACATTAAGACTGTGGTGTCCAAGGTTAAATAAAATGTAAATGAGCGCACATACCACTGTTATACAGATATCTTTGTAAAAAAAAGAACATGATTCGTTGGCTTATTTTCGTTTTGGCATACATTGCTTTAAGTTTTTATGTACTTCAGGCATTAAGAACCATTTCAAAACAGCCTTGGTGGTCTTGGCTTTATATAGCAGTTTCACTAGCTGTTATGTTAAATTTTATATATCAGTTTACTGCGGGTGAAGAAACGGGGCGTGTTTTAAGTATACCTAAAAGTTATGCTTTTGGGTTTTTGTTGACCATGCTAACCTTCAATATTATTACTATTCTATTTTTGTTTTCAGAAGATATTTATAGGATTATTTCGGGTTTATATCAAAAATTATATGGGGCGGAAAAACAATTTGGCTTGCCTGCACGTAGGCGATTTTTAAGTTTGTTGGCTTTGGGGATCGCAGCTGTGCCCTTTGGTGCTCTTTTGTACGGTATGTACAAGGGTAAATACAATTTTAAGGTATTGAAGTATAATTTAGAATTTGATGATCTTCCAGATAGTTTTGATGGGTACCAGATTACACAAATATCTGACATACATAGTGGAAGTTTTGATGATAGAAAAAAAATTGAATATGCTATAGACTTGATCAATCAGCAAAAAAGTGATGTATTGCTTTTTACTGGAGATATGGTGAACAATATGACCTCTGAAATGGAACCCTGGGCGGATTTGTTTAGCACGCTAGATGCTAAAGACGGAAAGTTCTCTGTGTTGGGCAATCATGATTACGGAGATTATATACCTTGGGAAACTGAAGAGTTGAAGAGTAAGAATTTAGAAGATCTTAAAGCCATGCAGAAGCAAATGGGGTTTGATCTTTTGCTCAATGAACATAGGTATCTTAAAAAAGGAGAGGATAAGATTGCTTTGGTAGGTGTGGAGAATTGGGGGAAAGGCGGATTCAAGAAAGCTGGAGATTTAAAAAAAGCAGCTTCACAGATCAATGAAAATGATTTTAAAATATTAATGAGCCATGATCCTTCGCATTGGGAAATGGAGGTTATTAAAGATGCTTACCACTATCATTTAACGTTAAGCGGCCATACTCACGGTATGCAATTTGGGATTGAAATACCGGGGTGGATCAAATGGAGTCCGGTGAAATGGAGATACCCATATTGGGCAGGTATTTATAAAGAGATGGGGCAATTTCTGAATGTGAACAGAGGATTTGGTTTTTTAGGATATCCTGGTAGAGTTGGAATTTGGCCAGAGATTACGGTGATAACTTTGAGAAAAAAGGCATTAACATGATTTTAACCCTTTTACAGGGCTACAAATAGATAGGCAAGAGTAGTATTTTAACAATTTTTATTACATTTGGCTAACATAGAAAAGTATTTTATATGTCCAAATTTGGTGAACTAATAGATTTAAAGGTACCCGTTCTTCTGGATTTTTATGCAGAGTGGAACGAACAGTCAACTGCAATGCACCCTGTGCTTAGAGATGTAGCTGCGGCTTTAGGTGATAGAGGTAAGGTTATAAAAATCGATGTGGACAAGAACAAAGAACTTTCACAGGCCTTACGGGTTAAAGGTTTGCCTACGCTAATGATCTACAAGAAAGGCGAAATGGTTTGGCGCCAAAGCGGTGAGCAAGACGCTAACACTTTAATTGGTATTCTCAAAGAATACGTGTAATCTATCTCTCTTCATTTCATTTCTAAAACACTTTGGGCTTTCGCCCAAAGCTTATTGTTGTGTAGAAATATCTATTGTATCTTCTAATATATCCGTTTTGGTATTATCTGGTAGTATAGTATCGGATATTGGCATGGTATCCATCATGTCTGGATTAGACTCCAATACATCTTGCGGCATACCCATATCATCTTCGTCTTTATAGAAGTGTTGAAACTTGTCAATATACTCATTGAATATCAATGTTTCTTTTTCTGCAATATCCTCACTGTCATTTGTGATTACAATATCAATATTGCGCCTGTAAGCTTCCATATCGGCGATAATATCGTCAATGTTATTATATTGTTCGTCTAAGCTGGTAGAGGCATAATATTCCAATCTTTCTTGATACTTTTTCTTCAGTTTTTCAAAAAGCTCACGGGCTTTATTGCTTTCACCAACTTTGTAATAACCATCAATAAATGGTTCTACTAAAGTGTAATAGCCAAACTTGTCTACAGGCATATTGGTCAAAGATATTTCAATAATATCCTTGGCCTTGTCCATTTTGTTCTCCTTGATCAGCCCTTCGGTTAGGCGCGCCAAATTGCCTCTGAACGAAACACTCTGAATACGTGTTTGCGTATCATGGTAAATATCACCACCAGAGTTGCCCCAATCCCAACCGGTTACAATGTCATACATTAGATCGGTATCTATTCTACCTAATTCAAAAGCATTAGGTCTTTCTGTTCTTATAGGTACTAACTTATAGGCTAAACCATCTAATTGTAAGTAGTCTTTCATCCAAAGATATTCGGCATCATCAAAACTTCCTCCAGAAAAGTATAGAGGACGTTTCCAGTCATTGTTCGCTAAGATGTCAAGCATCATCATGCTTTTCTTGGTAATGGCGCCAGGTAAGTCTATATCAATATAATCTACTATTAAATCGGCATCTTTTTCCTTCACCAAACCACTACTTAATACATTCTGTTTGTTGACGGGAACCCTAATTTTGTTGGTAGGGTAGTAAACTATGTTTTGCGTATCTTCAGAATACTGACTTAAATCTGCCCCATTCTGCTCAAATAAATACTTTAGTTTGGTTCTAGGTTTGTCGCTGTCGATCCAATTGATGAAATCTTTAATTGGCCATCTATTTTCGGTAATGCCTTGGTGGTACAATACGTCCCTAGATCCCCATCTGTATTTTTCATGGGTTATTTGAGAGGGTATAGGTGCGCTCTCATAAGCCGCCGCTTTCATTTGATCTACATACCAATCTGTTTCAAAAAGGCTGGTACAAACTATGCGCACATCTGTTCTATAATGTTCTATTTCTTGGGCATACCAAATAGGGAAGGTATCATTATCTCCAATGGTGAACAATATAGCACCAACATCTTCTTGACAAGAATCTAAATATGCTTTTGCTGATGAATTCGCTGTAAATCTATTTGACCTATCGTGATCATCCCAGTTTTGTACCGCCATAACCGTTGGTACGGCAAGTAAGGTAGCAACGACTACAACAGGTGCCAATATTTTTGGTGTGATCCAATCTTTGAAACCATCATAAAGACCATACACTCCAATGCCTATCCAA
The DNA here is from genome assembly GCF_048059195.1 of Maribacter sp. HS. NCBI lineage: Bacteria > Pseudomonadati > Bacteroidota > Flavobacteriia > Flavobacteriales > Flavobacteriaceae > Maribacter > Maribacter sp. HS. Next base: position 710,440 of record NZ_JAYLVV010000002.1, on the reverse strand, counting down.
AGGGCAAAAACATAGAACGACCCTACTAAAGAGTAGTCGCGTTCACGTGGCTGAAAGATGCCTGGATTAGTGTAAAATTGAATTGCCAGCCCTGTAAAAAGAAAGAAAATCAGCAGCACCCAAAATTGTCTTTTGTCTTTAGATACTTGAAAAATAATTCCAATAATTCCTAGAATCAATGGTAAAAAGAAATAGGTGTTTCTGCCAGGATTGTTTTGTATGTCACTAGGTAAATTGTCTTGACTACCTAAACGCCAGCTATCAATAAAATTGATTCCGCTCAACCAATTACCATTTTCATTATAACGGCCCTGAACATCATTCTGTTTTCCAACAAAATTCCACATAAAATAACGTAAATACATGTAGTTGAACTGAAACTCGATCATGTATTCTATGTTATCCCACAAAGTTGGCGGTTGTACTTCTATGTATTCATCAAAACGTTTTAAGAAACTGATGTATTGATCCGCCCCGATTTCGCCATTTGCAAAACCTATTTTAACCTGCTCTGCCGCTTGTCTTAATTCTTGGTTGGGCTGGGTAATCCTGAAATCCAAAGCTCCAAAATAGCGCATGTAATTCTCTGCATTTTGAGAGCTCCACATTCTAGGTAATAAACCTTGGTGCTTTGGATTTGGACCCTGAATGGCATCTTTGTATTTATTTACAATTATATATTTACCTAGCGTATAATCTTTTTCATATTTTGGTTTGCCGTCTTGATCTTCGCCTGGTGCTGCAAACATATCGGAATAATAGGTGCCGTAAACGGGACTATCCACACCTGGGTATTGCTCCCTGTTATAGTACGCTAAAAGAGCTCTCGCATCTTCAGGGTTGTTTTCGTTAATTACAACTTTGGCATTTGCCCGTATGGGCAACATTAACCATGAAGAAAATCCTAAGAATAAAAACATCATGCACAAAACAATGGTGTTTGCTGTTTTGTAATTGTTTTTACGCGTATAGTTTAAGCCAAAATAAAAAGCGGCAATAAATAACAGGCCAATGATTATTGATCCAGAATTAAAAGGTAAGCCTATACTGTTTATGAAAAAGACTTCGCCCCATCCAAATAATTTTAATACGTAGGTCAATGAGAATTTATATACCAACATTAAAATGGCAATGACGATAATGTTAGCCAGTAAAAAATTCTTTACCGTAGTTTTTTTGTAGGTTTTAAAATAGTAAAGTAGACCAATTGAAGGTATGGCCAAAAAGCCCATAAATTGAATACCGAAAGTAAGGCCGACAACAAAGGAGATCAATATAATCCATCTATTCCCCCTAGGGTCGTCTAAATTATCTGTCCATTTAAGACCTAACCATAACAAAAGCGCCATAATGAAACTGGCCATGGCGTATACTTCTGTTTCCACGGCGTTGAACCAAAAACTATCAGAATAGGTAAATGCAAGGGATCCTACTAAAGCACTTCCAAATACCGCAATAGCCTTACTATTGGTAAAAGGACCGTCTTTATCTATCAGTTTTCTGGTGATATTGGTAATGGTCCAGAACATGAATAGAATGGTAAATGCGCTAGATACCCCAGATACTAAATTTACCATCATAGCTACTTGGTTGGGTTCTAATGCGAACATGGCAAAGAAGGCACCGATCATTTGTAATAGAGGTGCCCCCGGTGGGTGACCAACTTGCAATTTGGCAGCGGTAGCTATATATTCACCTGCATCCCAAAAACTATTAGTGGGCTCAACGGTAATATAATACGTTATAAGGGCTATAAAAAATACGGACCATCCTAGTATGGTGTTCCACTTTTGGTAGTTGTTTGAAAACATGAAGCTTGGGTTAAACCTAAGTGGCGAATTTACTAATTAATATAGAAAGGAATAAACTATTTTTATAAACCTTTAACATGAGGCAATAAAGATTTTTTCAATTTTTACTTTAAAAAATATTTGGTGAAACCAAACTTTGTTTTAAATTTGCAGCCTCTTAAAAAGGTATTGGCCCATGGTGTAATGGTAACACTCCGGTTTTTGGTACCGTCATTCAAGGTTCGAGTCCTTGTGGGCCAACTAAGAGAACAAATAAAGTCCTAATGTCAATTGATGTTAGGATTTTTTGTTTTTATGACCTCTGTCATTTCTCTAGTGGTAAATTTGTGCAAAATTTGGCAAATGATACAATTTAGGTATCCTAATGTGAAGAAATGGTTAACAGTGTGTCAGTATTTTTGTACATTTAATCTAATAACGTTACAAATTCATCGTAAAAGAAACCATTTCGGTGTTGTTATTACATACTTTAGTACCCTAAAGAACTTAACCTTATGAAACTCTCTCCAAAAGTTTTAAAGATATTATTGGTCGTTGTTGTGCTTGGATTTGGAATAGGATTCTATTTGCAAGATGTAAAACATGAAGAAAGTACCGCTCACGCCTGGAAGGCCAATCGTTATAATTTAGAGCGGTTCAATAAAATCATGGAGTATAATAATAAAATGAACTCTAGTAACTGGCGAGTGCTAAAAGATAGCATTGATCAAGAATTAGATACTTTAATGATACTTCGTTTTCGTAAAGAGGTGGATAGTTTGGAAAATACCGAACCACAAGCTTACGGTGAACACCAAGAACAACATGCTTCTTTTGGACCTCAATAAGAAGCGGAGCTTGTGTTTTAAGATTTAACGGTTATTTTCAAATATGTCCGTCTGAGGGTTTTCTCCTTCAGTTTCTGTAGGTGTGATGGCTTCAGAAGCCCTTATGGCATCTTCTGTTAAATTTCTTTCAGTAATTTCTTCATCTATTTCGTCTAGTAAAGTGCCCATTTTTCGTTTGTCCTTTATCATTGCCCAGGTCATTACTAAACTTGTGGCAATAATCACGAACAGCAATATGCCAGATTCAAACCTTTCAATTTGAGCTTCACTAGGTATTGCATAAAATAGAAGAACTGTTATAAGGCCTCTTGGAGCAATAAATAATTGTGGTAGCATATCCTTCCCTACAAATATCATTAAAACCAGAAAACGTATGGCGTAGATAGATGCGATAATGAGTAGGCTAACAATTGCGACATTGATACTTAACAGTGATGAAAGCACAATGGTGATTCCAAATATAACAAAGAAGAAAGTCCGTACTACAAAAGCAGTTTCCAATGTTACTATATGTAGCTCGTGATATATTTGTTGCATTCGTTCAGACTCCAAGAAGATTTTGGTCTTACCAGGAAAAAACAAGTTTACATTCTTTACGATAAGTCCAAAAACGAGGATGATTATTAAAGAAGACAAATGCATCTTTTTACCGATGGCGTATAGTAAAAGAAGTACGGCTATGAGAAGGAATAGTTTAGCCTGACTTTTAATTTTTTGGAATACCAATATTATGGCGTAACTGGCTACAAGGGCGATAACTATGGTAAGAACTAGGTTTAGGGTAAAACCCGAGACGCCTGTATCTTCTGCGGGGTTTAATTTACCGGTTAAAAAATAGAACATCATTATGCCCATTATATCCGAAAATGTGCTTTCATAGATGTGAAATTCCTTTTTTTCTTCAGCTAATCCGCCTACGCTCGGAATAATTATGGCGCTGGATAATATGGATAAAGGGGTTGCGTAAAGCCATGCGGATTGCATGGTCATGTTCGGTATAAATTGGTGTAAAATCAATGCTGCTACATATGCAGAACCCACTAAACCAATTAATGCAACGGCCATAGATTTAATTATGGGCCATAACTTTTCTCTTTTCAGTTCTAGTTCTAAAGCTGCCTCAAGCACTATCATAATGAGGCCCACAGTACCTAAAATTTCTAAAGAGCCTTTAAAGTCTGGTATTTCAGGAATGAAAAATTCAAGCGTTATTTTAATAAGTATGCCTAATACAATTAACATTAAAACCGCTGGTATGTTCGTTTTCTTGGAAATTCCGTTAAAAAAGAATGATAATACTACAATTAAGGATGCTCCTATTATTAGGTTGTACGAAGATAGAATTTCCATCAGGTGTTGTTTTGGTTGGTGTTCTGTTAAAAATAATATAATTTCTAAAATGCGGTAATCTAATGAAGATTTATTATTTTATTAATTGTTTTCAAAATGAACGAATTAGGTGCGGGTGTGGTATTGTAGGAAATTAATTTTGTTGTATATTTGCAATGCTGAAAGGATATAAAAGTATTCATGAGGGGACAATTAGTCCCCTCTTTTATTACTTATTATTTATGCTAAAGGAAAAAGTAAAAGAATTATTGGAACAAGGTCTTCAAGAAGATCCCTCCCTGTTTTTAATCGATTTTACAATGGGTGCAGATAATAGCATTCATGTGGTAATAGACGGTGACCATGGGGTTACGGTCAGTGATTGTATTAAGATAAGTAGGGCTATTGAACATAATTTAGACCGTGATGAACATGATTTTTCTTTAGAGGTTGCCTCTGCTGGAGCGGCTGCACCTTTGGTTATGCCTCGTCAATATTTAAAAAATATTGGACGTAAGCTGGAAGTTCGTACCAACGATGATAAATTTGAAGGCAATTTAACTGCCGTTAAAGATGAATCTATTGTGTTGGAGTGGAAAGCTAGGGAGCCTAAGCCAATAGGTAAAGGTAAAGTGACCGTTCAGAAAAAAGAAGAAGTAAATTTTTCAGATATTATTAAAGCAAAAGTTGTATTAAAATTTTAATTGTAATTACCAATGGAAAATATTGCGTTAATTGAATCTTTCTCAGAGTTTAAGGACGATAAGTTCATAGACAGGGTAACATTGATGGCCATTTTGGAAGATGTTTTTAGAAATGCGCTGAAAAAGAAGTTTGGTTCAGATGATAACTTTGATATCATTATTAACCCAGATAAAGGTGATTTGGAGATTTGGAGAAACCGTATCGTAGTTAATGATGGTGAGGTTGAAGAGCCGAATGAGGAAATTTCATTGTCCGCTGCTCGTAAAATAGAGCCTGATTTTGAAGTTGGTGAAGATGTTTCTGAAGAAGTAAAGTTAATTGACTTGGGTAGAAGAGCTATTTTGGCATTGCGTCAAAATTTGATCTCTAAAATTCATGAGCACGATAATACAACGATTTACAAGCACTTTAAAGATTTAGAAGGTGAGATTTATACTGCAGAGGTTCATCATATTCGTCATAAGGCAATAATTTTGCTTGATGATGAAGGTAATGAGATTATACTTCCAAAGGATAGACAAATTCCTTCGGACTTTTTTAGAAAAGGGGATAATGTTAGGGGTGTTATTGAAAGTGTAGAATTAAAAGGTGCCAAGCCTACTATCATAATGTCAAGAAGTTCTCCTAAGTTCTTGGAGCAATTGTTTTTCCAGGAAATACCAGAAGTTTTTGATGGTTTGATCACGGTTAAGAAAGCGGTTAGAATACCTGGAGAGAAAGCTAAAGTTGCTGTGGATTCTTATGATGACCGTATTGATCCGGTAGGTGCCTGTGTTGGTATGAAAGGTTCAAGAATTCATGGAATAGTTCGTGAATTGGGTAATGAGAATATCGATGTTATCAATTGGACGGCAAATCCACAATTGTTGGTAACAAGGGCATTAAGTCCTGCAAGAGTATCTTCTGTAAAGTTGAACGATGAGAAAATGACGGCTCAAGTTTATCTTAAGCCAGAAGAGGTTTCTAAAGCAATTGGTAGAGGTGGGCATAATATTAGATTGGCCGGTCAATTAACTGGTTATGAAATAGATGTATTCCGTGAAGGTGTAGAGGAAGATGTTGAGTTAACAGAGTTCTCTGATGAAATCGATGCATGGATTATAGAGGAATTCAAGAAAATTGGATTTGATACAGCTCGTAGCGTCTTAGAGCAAGATGTAGACGATTTGGTGAAACGTACGGATTTGGAAGAAGAAACAATTTTAGAAGTTGTACGTATCCTAAAAGAAGAATTAGAAGATTAGCTATATATTAGCACTTAAATAAAAGAACGGGAATCAGTATTTATGGCAGACAATGCAAAAATAAGGCTTAATAAAGTTCTTCGTGAACTTAATATTTCCTTGGATAGGGCAGTGGACTTTCTTAATGGGAAAGGACATGATGTGGAAGCGAGGCCTACCACTAAAATTTCCGATGATGTTTATCAGGTTTTACTTGACGAGTTCCAGACGGATAAGAGTAAAAAAGTTGCATCTAAGGAAGTTGGAGAGGAAAAACGTAAGGAAAAGGAGGCAATTCGAGTTCAATTGGAAAAAGAACAGGAAGATCGTCGCTTGGCCCGTGAGCGAAGAAATTCTGAAGCTGAAGACAAAACTTTGGTTGGTAAAGTTGAATTGGCCGGACCTAAAATGGTTGGTAAAATTGACTTGAATCCTAAGAAAAAAGTAGAGGAAGAGCCGGTGAAGGAAACTCCTAAAGCTGAGGAGAAAGTTGCTCCTAAGGTAGAAGAAAAAGCTGCGCCTAAGGTAGAGGTTAAAGAAACAAGGAAAGTGGTTCTGCAAGGACCAAAAATAGTTTCTCAACCTGTTCAAAAAACAGAGGATAAGAAAGAAAGTCCAAAAGTTGAGACGCCTAAAGCCGAACAGCCAAAAAAGGAAGCGCCTAAGAAAGAGGAGGTTAAAACTACTGAAGCAGAATCTGCTCCAGAAGATGATACACCAAAAACAATAGAGACCCAATATCAAAAATTATCAGGTCCTAAAATTGCAGGTGAAAAAATTGACCTTAGTAAGTTTGAGAAGCCTAAGAAGAAGAAAGAAGATAAAAAAGCTGCAGACAAATCTAATACTGACCGTAAAAAGCGTAGAAGAAGAATTGTAACTAAAAATACTTCTGGTCCTGGTCAAAATAGAAACAGTGGCTCTGGTGATAGAAATAAAGGTAGAGGAAGGTTTGCTCCTGTGGCAAAAGTTGAGCCTACTGAAGAAGATGTTCAAAAGCAAGTACGTGAAACCCTAGAGAAACTTCAAGGTAAGTCTAAAAAGGGTAAAGGTGCTAAGTATAGAAGAAGTAAAAGAGATCAGCACCGTGAGCAAACGGAGAAGGATCTTGAAAAACAAGAATTAGAGAACAAAATTCTTAAGGTGACCGAGTTCGTTACCGCTAGTGAGGTGGCTACCATGATGGGAGTTTCTACTACCGAGATAATCTCGGCTTGTATGTCTCTTGGTATAATGGTAACAATGAATCAGCGTTTAGATGCTGAAACATTGTCTATCGTAGCTGAAGAATTTGGGTATGAAGTAGATTTTGTTACTGCGGATATAGAAGAAAGTATCGTAGAAGAGGAAGATGCTCCGGAAGATTTGGAACATAGGGCTCCTATCGTTACTGTAATGGGTCACGTTGATCACGGTAAAACATCTTTATTGGATTACATCCGTAAGGAAAATGTTATTGCCGGGGAAAGTGGTGGTATTACCCAGCACATTGGTGCATATGGGGTAACCTTAGAGAACGGTGAGCGTATTGCATTCTTGGATACTCCTGGTCACGAAGCGTTTACCGCTATGCGTGCTAGAGGTGCACAAGTTACAGATATAGCAATTATTGTGGTTGCGGCAGATGATGATATTATGCCACAGACCAAGGAGGCTATTAGTCATGCGCAAGCAGCAGGTGTTCCTATTGTTTTTGCTATAAACAAAATAGATAAGCCAACTTCTAATCCAGATAAGATTAAGGAAGGTTTGGCCCAAATGAATTTATTGGTAGAAGATTGGGGTGGTAAAATTCAATCTCATGATATTTCTGCCAAAACAGGTTTAGGGGTAAAAGAATTATTGGAGAAGGTATTGTTGGAGGCCGAGTTGTTGGAGCTTAAAGCAAACCCGGATAAGCTTGCTACCGGTACGGTTGTTGAGGCATTCCTTGATAAAGGAAAGGGTTATGTGTCTACAGTATTGGTTCAGTCGGGTACTCTTAAAATTGGAGATTATGTATTGGCCGGTACCACAAGTGGTAAGATCAAGGCAATGCAAGATGAAAGGGGTAACAATATTAAAGCGGCAGGTCCGTCTACTCCAATTTCAATTTTAGGTTTAGATGGTGCATCTCAAGCAGGTGATAAATTCTACGTATTGGAAGATGAGCGTGAAGCAAAACAAATTGCATCTAGAAGATCTCAATTACAACGTGAACAATCTGTTAGAACACAACGTCACATAACGTTAGATGAAATTGGACGTAGAATTGCACTAGGTGATTTCAAAGAGCTTAACATTATACTTAAAGGTGATGTTGATGGTTCTGTTGAGGCACTTACAGATTCTTTCCAGAAATTGTCTACAGATGAAATTCAGGTAAACATTATACATAAGGCCGTAGGTCCTATTACTGAATCTGATGTGTTATTGGCTTCGGCTTCTGATGCGGTTATTATTGGTTTTAACGTAAGACCAATGGGTAATGCAAAAGCAATTGCTGAGAAAGAGGAGATAGATATCCGTATGTACTCTATTATTTACTCTGCGATCAATGACCTTAAAGATGCAATGGAAGGTATGTTGTCACCTGAAATGAAAGAAGAAATTTCTGGTACAGCTGAGATTAGAGAAACCTTTAAGATTTCTAAGGTAGGTACTATTGCAGGTTGTATGGTAACAAGTGGTAAAATCTTTAGAAACTCTAATATTAGATTAATACGTGATGGTGTGGTAATCTATACTGGTACGTTGGCTTCTTTAAAACGATTTAAGGATGATGTTAGAGAAGTTGCAAAAGGATATGACTGTGGACTTCAGATAAAGAACTATAATGATATTATTGAAGGTGATATTGTTGAAGCGTTCCAGGAAGTTGCGGTGAAGAAGAAACTAAAATCTAAATAAGAATTTGTTTAAGGAATTAGTTTTGTTCTTTTAAGATAAGGCAATAAAAAATCGACCTATTTGGTCGATTTTTTTGGTTTTAATAACATTGCATTTGGGTACTTGACTCTTACTTCGTTGAACTTTCTTTCTGCATCCAATTTAGAAGTAAACCTCCCAACCCTAACCCGATAGGTTGGTGAGTCAAAATCTATTTTTGACACCAATTCAGGAAAGTCCTCCTCAACATTCGCTTTTATTTCTTTCGCTTTGGCGTAATTGCCAAAACCTACTTGTATTCTATAGTACTTATTGTTGCTCAAAGATGTTTTGTAAACCTCTAGAAGTTGGTCTATCTTTTGGTCTTGCTGTATGGTTACTTTTGCGCCCTGTGCGTAAGTAAATTGAGTTATACATGCAAAAATTACGAGGGTACTTAGTGTTTTCATAATCTTTTTAAAGTTTTATTTTCCTTCAGTGCAAAAGTAATTTATTAAGGTTCAAACAAATAAATCATTGTTTATTTAGAATATTTCTAAATTATAAATTATAGATACATTAACATTTTTCAAATAAAGTCTATGTCGTATTTTTGTCTCCGATTTAGGCATTTGGTGGATTTTAATTTGGTTTCATCTATGACCAAAATCATGCCAAGATTCCGATAGAAATATTCGATATATGAAAAAGGTTCCGAACCGAAATCAGTTTTCTAAAATTTTAGGATTATCCCTAATTGCATTTTTGTTTTTTGCAAGTCCGTCAATAGCGCAGGATGAAGCTGCTGCTGAATCTGCGACTACTGAAACCGCGGGTGGCGGAGACGCTAAAAAGGGTAAAGCTTTGTTTAATCAGAATTGTGCTGCTTGTCATGCGTTAAATCGTAAGATGACAGGTCCTGCATTGCAAGATGTGGAAAGCAGATTGGCTGAAGATGAAGGTTTAGATAGGGAGTGGTTGTATGCTTGGATTAAGAATAGTCCAGGTGTAATTAAGTCAGGTGATGCTTATGCTAATAAAGTATATGCTGAGTACAACCAAGCTGCAATGACCGCTTTTCCAACATTAACAAATAGTGATATAGATAATATTTTGGCATATACCGCTGCGCCGCCACCAGCTGCTCCAGCTGCTGCTGCCGGAGGTGCAGAAACTGCATCTGCTGGTTCAGGTGATGCTTCTGGTGTTTCCAATGAAATTATTCTTGGGGCGCTGGTGCTTGTTTTTGGTTTGTTGGTTATAATGTTGTTGTTGGTAAACAAGACATTGCAACGAATTGCTCAGGCGAACGGCATTGTAGTTGAAAAAGAAGCGGCTGTAAAAAGAACTCCAATTTGGAAGGCTTTTGCTCAAAATCAATTTTTGGTTTTGGTAACGGCAATAATCTTGCTTTTGGGTAGTGCGTATTTTGCTTATGGTTGGATGATGCAGGTTGGTGTTGATCAGGGTTATGCGCCTATTCAGCCTATTCACTATTCTCATAAAATTCATGCTGGTGATAATAAGATAGAGTGTAAGTATTGTCACTCTTCTGCAAGGGTTTCAAAAACATCAGGTATTCCTTCTTTGAATGTTTGTATGAATTGTCATAAATCTATATATGAATATACAGGTAATCCAGAGGGTCCATCTCAAGATGATTTGGCTAATGGATATACTAATGAGTTTTATACTGGTGAGATTAAGAAATTGTATAAAGCTGTTGGTTGGGATGAAACAAACCAAAAGTATACAGGTGAAAGTCAGCCGGTAGAGTGGGTTCGTATTCATAACTTACCTGATTTCGCTTACTTTAATCACTCTCAGCACGTATCGGTTGCTGGTGTAGAGTGTCAAACTTGTCATGGTCCGGTAGAGGAAATGGAAATTATGTACCAATATGCTCCATTAACTATGGGGTGGTGTATAGATTGTCATAGAGAGACCAATGTAAAGGTTGAGGGCAATGAGTACTACGAGAAAATTCACGCAGAACTTTCTAAAAAGTACGGTGTTGAGAATTTGACAGCAGCACAATTAGGTGGTCTGGAATGTGGTAAGTGTCACTATTAATAATAATTTAAGAAGCTAATTACAGATAATACGTATGGCATCAAACAAAAAGTATTGGAAGAACGAAGCGGAGTTAAATCCTAACGATTCCATTGTTGAGGCGCTTAAGCAGAATGAATTTGTGGAGCAGATTCCTGTTGATGATTTCTTGGGTGATAAGGAAACATTGTCTTCTACAAATACCAATCGTAGAGATTTTTTAAAGTATGTTGGTTTTAGTACCGCAGCAGCTTCTTTGGCAGCATGTGAAGGTCCGGTTGTAAAATCGATTCCTTATGTGGTTTTGCCGGAAAATATTGTTCCTGGAGTTGCTAACTATTACGCAACTACAATTGCAAATGGTTTTGACTTTGCAAGTATATTGATAAAAACGCGTGAAGGTCGTCCTATAAAAGTGGAGAATAACACTTTGGCTAAAATAGGGGGTACCGCAAACGCAAGGGTTCAGGGTTCTGTTCTTTCTTTGTACGACAGTACAAGATTGCAGGGGCCTATGGCAAACGGAGAGCCTGTTGAGTGGGATGTGTTGAAGGCTACGTTAAAATCTAAAATGGGGGCTCTTAAAGGTTCTTCAAAAAAGATTGCCGTACTTACACAGACATATGCAAGTCCGTCAACTGACCGTTTAATGTCTGATTTAGTTGCGGCTAATGAAAATGTTGTTCATGTAACTTACGATGCAATTTCTGAAGATGCAGCTTTGACCGCCTTTGAAAATAAGTATGGTGAAAGGGCTTTAGCTGATTATGATTTTGAGAAAGCTGAGGTAATTGTTTCTTTTGGTGCTGATTTTATTGCTGATTGGCAAGGTGGTGGTTATGATGCTGCTTATTCAAGAGGGCGAGTGCCAAAAAACGGTAAAATGTCTAGGCATATTCAAGTAGAGGCAAATATGTCTTTGACTGGTGCTAATGCAGATAAGCGTGTAGCTATGAAGCCTAGTGCGCAGAAAGTTGTATTAGCTAAGTTGTACGGTAAGTTAAATGGAACTTCTGTGGGTGGTAATACATCCGAATATGATGCATTGGTAGATTCTATTGCTACTGAAATCAAGAAAGCAGGTTCTAATGCAGTTGTGGTAACTGGTTTGGATGATGTAAATGCGCAGTCCGTTGTATTGGCGATAAATGAAATGTTGTCTAGTAAGGCATATGACGCTAGTGCTCCTAAGTATATTAGAAAAGGTAATGTGAAAAGCGTAAATGCCTTAATTTCTGATATGAAGGCCGGTAGAGTAGGTGCTTTGTTAATGGATGGTGTGAATCCAATGTATTCGCTTCCAAATGCTGCGGATTTCAAGGAAGGTTTGTCTAAAGTGGATCTTAGTGTTGCTTTTTCGACAAATTGGAACGAAACTACTGAAGCCGTGCAATATGTTGGTGCTGCAAATCATTATTTAGAATCTTGGGGTGATCTTCAAGTTAAGAAGGGGCATTATAGTTTAATGCAACCTACAATTAAAGAATTATTTGATACTAAGCAATTTCAGTCGGTTGTTTTAGAATTACTGGGAAGTGAGCAAACGTATTATGATTATATAAAAGATACTTGGTCTAGCAGTGTGCTTAATGGTGCAAGTTGGAACCAGGCATTGCAAGATGGTGTCTTTACAGCTGATACCATGGTTGTTGGTGCTGAAGGCGTTGTGCAAGATGTTAATGTAGTTGAAGATGAGGCTGAAATTGCACCGAATTCTTCTTTGGCATCAGCGGTGCGTAGTTTGGCGAATACCACTAGTGAGGGTATGGAGCTTACTTTGTATTCTAAAGTAGGTATGGGTGATGGTCAGCAGGCAAGTAACCCTTGGTTGCAAGAATTCCCTGATCCGATCACAAGGGTTTCTTGGGATAACTATGTGACTATTTCAAAAGCCGATGCTGCTGAGTTAGGTGTAGAAAATGTAAATGTTGCTAACGGTGGAATGGATGGTAACTATGTTAAGCTTACCGTGAACGGTGTTAGTCTTGATAAAGTTCCTGTAGTTGTTCAGCCCGGGCAGGCAAAAGGTACTGTTGGTCTTTCTTTTGGTTATGGTAAAACTGTAGGTTTAAAAGAGGAAATGCAGACAGGAGTAAATGCTTTTAAGCTTTATGAAGGGTTTAGTAACATTCAATCTGTAAGTGTTGAAAAAGTTGCAGGTAATCATGAGTTTGCTTGTATTCAATTACATAAAACCCTTATGGGTAGAGGTGATATCATTAAAGAAACTACTTTAGAGATATTTAATACAAAAGATCACGCTGAATGGAATGAAGTTCCGGTGGTGTCTTTAGATCACCAAGAGGTTCCTGCTACATCTGTTGATTTGTGGGATAGTTTTGATCGTACAATAGGACATCATTTTAACATGTCTATCGATTTGAATGCTTGTACTGGTTGTGGGTCTTGTGTTATTGCTTGTCATGCTGAAAACAACGTTCCTGTTGTTGGTAAGGCTGAAGTAAGAAAATCTAGGGATATGCACTGGTTGCGTATTGATAGATATTATTCTTCAGAAGAAACTTTTGAAGGTGACAACGCTAAAAAAGATGGCTTTGATGGTTTGTCTGGTGATAATGGTTCATTAGGTGGTTTTGGTGAGTTGGAAGATCCTTCCGCTAATCCTCAGGTAGCATTCCAACCGGTAATGTGTCAGCACTGTAACCATGCTCCTTGTGAAACTGTATGTCCTGTAGCGGCAACTTCACATGGTAGACAAGGTCAAAATCAAATGGCTTATAATAGATGTGTAGGTACAAGATATTGTGCAAACAACTGTCCATATAAAGTACGTAGATTTAACTGGTTCTTATATAATAATAATGACGAGTTTGATTTCCATATGAACAATGATTTGGGTAAAATGGTATTGAACCCTGATGTTAACGTTCGTTCCAGAGGTGTTATTGAGAAATGTTCTATGTGTATTCAAAAAACACAAAAAACAATTCTTGATGCTAAAAGAGATGGTCGTGTTATTCAAGATGGAGAATTCCAAACGGCTTGTTCTTCTGCATGTAGTAATGGAGCCATTGTATTTGGTGATGTTAATGATGAGAAGAGTAAAGTATCAGAATTAAAAGCGAGTGACCGTATGTATCATTTATTAGAGCATGTAGGAACTCAACCAAATGTTTTCTATCACGTTAAGGTTAGAAACACCAACGAAGCATAAACAATAGTAGAAAGTAATTATAACAAAAGTCTATGGCGTCGCATTACGAAGCACCTATACGTAAACCCCTAGTAACTGGAGACAAAGGCTACCACGATGTAACAGTGGATATAGCTGCTCCTGTAGAAGGTAGAGCTAACAAGCACTGGTGGATAGTTTTTTCCATTGCCTTAGTGGCATTTCTTTGGGGAGTAGGTTGTATTATTTATACGGTCTCTACCGGTATCGGTACTTGGGGTCTTAACAAATCTGTAAACTGGGCTTGGGATATTACCAACTTCGTTTGGTGGGTAGGTATCGGTCATGCAGGAACTCTGATTTCTGCAGTATTATTATTGTTCCGTCAAAAATGGAGAATGGCCATTAACCGTTCTGCGGAGGCAATGACAATCTTCTCGGTTGTTCAAGCTGGTTTGTTTCCAATTATACACATGGGTCGTCCATGGTTAGCTTACTGGGTACTTCCAATTCCAAACCAATTTGGATCATTGTGGGTGAACTTTAACTCTCCACTTCTTTGGGATGTATTTGCGATATCAACATATCTTTCTGTTTCATTAGTATTCTGGTGGACAGGTTTGTTACCGGATTTTGCAATGATTCGTGATAGAGCCGTATTGCCTTTTCAAAAGAAGATTTATAGCTTATTGAGTTTTGGATGGAGCGGTCGTGCAAAAGATTGGCAACGTTTTGAGGAAGTATCTTTAGTACTTGCTGGTTTGGCAACTCCTTTGGTACTATCTGTACATACCATTGTATCTTTTGACTTTGCTACTTCGGTAATCCCGGGTTGGCATACAACAATCTTTCCACCATATTTCGTTGCAGGTGCTATCTTCTCTGGTTTCGCTATGGTAAATACTTTGTTGATCATCATGAGAAAGGTGTGTCACCTAGAAAACTATATTACGGTTCAGCATATTGAACTAATGAATATTGTAATCATGTTAACTGGTTCAATTGTGGGATGTGCCTACATTACCGAGTTGTTCATGGCATGGTATTCTGGTGTGGAATATGAGCAGTATGCATTCTTGAACAGAGCAACCGGACCTTACTGGTGGGCTTACTGGTCAATGATGACTTGTAATGTGTTCTCTCCACAGTTCATGTGGTTCAAGAAATTAAGAACAAGTATCATGTTCTCTTTCTTTATCTCTATTGTGGTAAACATAGGTATGTGGTTTGAAAGATTCGTAATTATCGTTACATCATTACATAGGGATTATCTTCCATCATCATGGACAATGTTCTCACCAACATTTGTTGATATAGGAATATTTATAGGTACTATTGGTTTCTTCTTTGTATTGTTCTTATTATATTCTAGAACATTCCCAGTAATTGCTCAGGCAGAAGTGAAATCTATATTGAAATCTTCTGGTGAAAAATACAAAGTGTTAAGAGATGCTGGGAAACCTCTATATCAAATCTCAACGGCTAAAGTAGAGGTGAAGGAAACAGTAACTGATGATGTATTGATGGGTGAAGTTGTACCATCTGTCGGTGATAAAGTTGGTGTTTCTGATTTATTGAGTGCTGTGGGTACTTTTGATCCTGCTACACAAGAAGCGGATGATTTAAAGAAAGTTAAAGGTATAGGGCCGCAAATGGAGGCTACTTTAAATGAAATAGGAATCTATACATTTGCTCAAGTCGCTAGAATGACTGAAAGCGAGTATGATCTTTTAGATTCAATTACAGGTTCTTTCCCAGGTAGAGCACAACGTGATGACTGGGCAGGACAAGCATCAATTTTATTAAATAACAAAAGATAAATATGGCATCTAAGGTTATACATGCTTTTTACGACGATGATGATGTGCTAATGCTTGCCGTTAAAAAGGTTAAAGCGGCAAAGCTTCATATAGAGGAGGTTTATTGTCCTTTCCCTGTACACGGTCTTGATAAGGCTATGGGTTTAGCGCCAACTAGAATAGCTATCACTGCTTTTTTATACGGTTGTGTAGGTTTAACAGTGGCGGTTTTAATGATGAACTTTATCATGATTGAAGATTGGCCTCAAGATATAGGTGGTAAACCAAGTTTTAGCTATTTGGAGAACATGCCGGCTTTTGTGCCTATTATGTTTGAATTAACGGTTTTCTTTGCGGCTCACTTAATGGTAATAACTTTTTACCTAAGAAGTAGATTGTGGCCTTTTAAAGAAGCAGAAAATCCAGATGTAAGAACAACGGATGATCACTTTTTAATGGAGATTGAAATCCATGACAACGAGCAAGAATTAAGAGATTTATTAATGAATACTGGTGCAGTTGAAATTAGTATATCAGAAAAAAACAGTCATTAAATATGAACAGTTTTAAGAAATTAGCAATAATATTCGGTCTAGCTATTGTGGCAACTTCTTGTCAAGATGATAGTGTTCCTAATTATCAGTATATGCCTAACATGTATGAGTCTGTAGGTTATGAGGCTTACAGCGAGGCAGATTTTTTACCAAACCAGTCCGAAGCTATGTTGCCACCGGCGAATACAATTAATAGAGGGTGGTTGCCATATGAAATTGAAAACTCCCCTGAGGGTAAAGAGTTGGCTAGGCTTCAATCAAGTCCATTAGATTCTATGAGTGTAGAAAAGAACTTAGCGAAAGGTGGTCAACTTTACACTATTTATTGTGCTATTTGTCATGGTGATAAAGGTGATGGGCAAGGTACACTTGTAAAAAGAGAAAAAATATTAGGTGTTCCTAGTTATGCGGACCCGGTAAGAAACTTGACGGTTGGATCTACGTATTATACAATCCATTATGGATTGAATTCAATGGGGTCTTATGCTTCTCAAATGAATACTGAAGAGATGTGGCAAGTATCGGAATATGTGATGAAATTGAAACAAGATTTAACCAAATAATAGGTAAGCAATACTATGTATACGTTTTCAAATAGACTTAAAATAGCTTCCATAGTTCTAATGATAGTAGGTGCATTAGGAATTATTGGCGGATTTGTTATGGCTCCTGGAACTATAGCAGAAGCGAAAGAAATGGTAGCAAGTCATGATGAAGGTCATGGTGATGCACATGGAGCTGAAGCAGAACATGCAGTAGAGGAAAATGATCATGCTGTTGCAGATTCTCATGGTGAAGAGCACGATGCTTCTCATGATCAGCATTTGTTAGATCAATTAAAGAACAGACCTTGGTCAGCTTTATATGTTGCAGCTTTCTTCTTTATGATGATCGCTCTAGGTGTTTTGGCTTTCTATGCTATACAAAGAGCAGCGCAGGCAGGTTGGTCGCCATTACTGTTTAGGGTAATGGAGGCAATTACGGCATACCTAGTTCCAGGAGGAATTATTGTGTTCGTTATATTGTTGCTTTCTGTATTACATATGAACCATTTATTTATTTGGATGGATGCAGATGTAGTTGCTCATGATCACTTATTGCAAGGTAAATCTGGATATTTGAATCCAACATTCTTTTTAATAAGAGCTGCAATTTTCTTAGCAGGTTGGATTGGGTATAGAGAATACTCTAGAAGATTATCTTTAGCTCAGGATGAGTCTGACGATAATGCTAATTTTAAATTAAACTTTAGAATATCTGCAGCTTTCTTGGTATTCTATCTTATTTCTGAGTCAATTATGTCTTGGGATTGGATTATGAGTGTAGAGCCACACTGGTTTAGTACATTGTTCGGATGGTACATATTTGCAAGTATGTTTGTATCTGGGATTACAGTGATTGCAATGGTTACCATTTATCTTAAATCAAAAGGTCTTTTGCCAGATGTTAATGATAGTCACATTCATGATTTGGCTAAGTTTATGTTCGGTATTAGTATTTTTTGGACCTACCTGTGGTTTTCACAGTTCATGTTGATATGGTACTCTAATATACCGGAAGAGGTTACTTATTATGTAACTAGAATAGCTGATTATAAACTTCCTTTCTTTGGTATGGTTGCTATGAACTTTTTGTTCCCAGTACTTTTGCTAATGAATAGTGATTACAAAAGAATTAACTGGTTTGTAATATTAACAGGTATAGTAATTTTAGCAGGACATTATATGGATATTTTCAATGCTATCATGCCATCAACAGTTGGTAAGAACTGGTACATTGGTATTCCTGAAATAGGTTCTGTATTGTTTTTCGCTGGATTATTTATATTCTGGGTGTTCAGAGCGCTTTCTACAGCACCTTTACAACCAAAGAGAAATCCGTTTATTGAAGAAAGTAGACACTTTCACTATTAATAGATTAATAAGTAAAGTATAACATTTATATATACGATGACGACATTATTGACTTTAGCTGTTCTTGTTCTTGTAGCAATTGCCATTTGGCAATTGACTAAAATATTTGAATTATCACAGCTTAAAACTACTAAGTACGAGATAGCTACTGATACTGATAACAAGAATAACGGATATATGTTATTTGGGTTCTTGGTCTTCATATACGGAATTACCATTTTCAGTTTCTGGAAATATGGTAAATTTTTATTGCCTGAAGCGGGTTCTGCACATGGTGAAGAGTATGACAACTTAATGTTGGTTTCCTTTATTATCATTTTTATTGTACAAACAATAACTCAGGCGTTACTTCATTATTTTGGATATAAATATGCTGGTAAGGAAGGTCAAAAAGCTTTGTTTTATGCTGATAATGACCGTTTAGAATTTATCTGGACAATAATTCCTGTAATTGTTTTGGCAGGTCTTATTTTGTGGGGTTTATATACTTGGACCACTATAATGGATGTAAATGATGAGGATGATCCACTAATCGTTGAGTTATATGCGCAACAGTTTAATTGGACTGCTAGGTATGGTGGTGATGATAATGTTTTAGGTGGAGCAAATGTTAGAATGATCGACATTGATAAGGCTAACGTATTAGGTTTGGATGAAGCTGATACATATGCACATGATGATGTTATCGTTAAGGAGCTTCACTTGCCAGTTGGTAGAAAAGTGAATTTTAAAATGCGTTCACAAGATGTACTGCATTCTGCATATATGCCACATTTTAGAGCACAAATGAACTGTGTTCCTGGTATGATAACGGAGTTTTCTTTTACACCAATTTACACTACTGAGGAAATGAGAACCAATCCAGATGTCATGGATAAGGTGAAAAGAACAAATAAAATACGCGCGGAGAAAGCAGCTGCTACAGGTGAACCTATAGATCCATGGCAATTTGATTATATTTTGTTATGTAACAAGATTTGTGGTAAATCTCATTACAATATGCAAATGAAGATTATCGTAGAGACCGAAGAGGAATATAATGCATGGATGAAGAGTCAATCAACATTTGCCGAAACGGTGATGAAAGATGAATCTAGTCCTGAAGTTCATTCATTAAGCGCAGTATCAATAGGAGAATAATCTTTTATTCTTAAGTCATTTTAGCTATTTAAAGAAAATTAATAAAAAATAAGATTACGATTATGTCAGCAACAGCACATGCACATGTAGATGATCACGGACACGACGATCATGGACATCATCATAAAGAAACTTTTGTAACAAAGTACATCTTTAGCCAAGACCATAAAATGATTGCTAAGCAATATTTTATCATGGGTGTATTGGTAATGGGTTTCATTGGTATTGCAATGTCTTTATTGTTTAGAATGCAATTGGCTTGGCCAGGTGAATCTTTTCCGGTATTTGAGGCATTATTGGGTAAATGGGCGCCAGGTGGAGTTATGGATGCTGATGTTTACCTTGCATTGGTTACAATGCACGGTACAATCATGGTATTCTTTGTACTTACGCAAGGTTTAAGTGGTACATTCAGTAACCTTTTGATTCCATTACAAATTGGTGCAAGAGATATGGCATCTGGATTCCTTAACATGGTTTCTTTTTGGATGTTCTTTGTATCTAGTATTATAATGATTATTTCATTGTTTGTAGAAGCAGGACCTGCCGCAGCTGGTTGGACAATTTATCCTCCATTAAGTGCACTGCCAATGGCGCAACCAGGTTCTGGTATGGGTATGACATTATGGTTGGTGTCTATGGCAATATTTATTGCATCTTCTCTTATTGGTTCTTTGAATTATATTGTAACAGTAATTAATCTTAGAACAAAAGGAATGTCAATGACTAGATTACCTTTGACTATCTGGGCATTCTTTATTACAGCCATTATTGGTGTGATTTCCTTCCCTGTTCTATTGTCAGCAGCATTACTTTTGATCATGGATAGAAGTTTTGGTACTTCGTTCTTCTTGTCAGATATATTTATTCAAGGTGAAGTTTTACATTACCAAGGAGGTTCTCCAGTTTTATTTGAGCATTTATTTTGGTTCTTGGGTCACCCAGAGGTGTATATTGTTTTATTGCCGGCACTGGGTATAACCTCAGAAGTAATGTCAACTAATGCTCGTAAACCAATTTTTGGCTATAGAGCTATGATTGCTTCAATTATGGCAATTGCTTTCTTGTCTACCATTGTTTGGGGTCACCACATGTTCATATCTGGTATGAATCCGTTCCTTGGATCTGTATTTACGTTTACAACCTTATTAATTGCTATACCATCAGCGGTAAAAGCGTTTAACTATATTACTACTTTATGGAAGGGTAACCTTCAGTTGAATCCGGCTATGTTGTTTTCAATTGGTTTGGTATCTACCTTTATTACGGGTGGTTTAACAGGTATAGTATTAGGAGATAGTACTTTGGATATTAACGTTCATGATACGTATTTCGTTGTAGCTCACTTCCACTTGGTAATGGGTATTTCTGCACTTTATGGTCTTTTTGCCGGTGTATATCACTGGTTCCCTAAAATGTTTGAAGGAAAATTAATGAATAAGAATCTTGGTTATGTTCATTTTTGGGTAACTGCTGTTTGTGCTTATGGTGTTTTCTTCCCAATGCATTTTGTCGGTATGGCTGGTGTTCCAAGAAGGTACTATGAAAACACTGCTTTTCCTATGTTCGATGAGTTAACTAATATTCAAGTATTGATGACTGTTTTCGCTATTATTGCAGCTGCAGCTCAATTAGTATTCGTTGCTAACTTTATCTATAGCATATTCTATGGTAAAGTAGGTCCTAAAAATCCATGGAAATCCAATACATTGGAATGGACAACAGATCAAAAGCATGTACATGGTAACTGGGATGGACCAATACCTGAGGTACACAGATGGGCTTATGATTATAGTAAGGTCTATGAGAACGGTGAGTATATCATCGCTGGTCAGGATTACGTACCACAACATATTCCTTTGCAAGAAAATGAAGAGGAATTGAATCACTAGTAAATAACATATTCTATATAAAAGCCCAACTATACTTAGTTGGGCTTTGTTTTACATTACTATTGGGATATTATTAAGTTGTTCTATTATTGCATAAATTTAAATACCTTCATTTAAAAATACAGTTATATGAAAAAGTTCGCCATTCTGTTTGTAGCATTAATAGTTGGGGTTAAAAGCTATTCACAACGTAAGCCTAAAATTAAAGGTAATAAGAATGTTATTGAGTTAAGAGAGGACCTAGAACCGTTTTATGGAATTGAGTTGGCAGATGATTTGGACATTGTTATTCAAAAGGCATCACATGAAGGTTATGCTCTAGAGCTTGATGACAATCTGGTAGATGTGCTAAAGTTTAAGGTGGATAACGGGGTGTTGAAAATCTCCTCATTCTATAATATTACCTCTAAGAGAAAACTGGATATCACCATCTTTTTTCAAGAGTTGAACAGTATTAAAATGTTGAACGGTAAAATCAGTATGAAGGATGTTATTTCTACGGATAAACTTAGGGTGCAGACTTTTGGCACTTCAAGATTGGAATTAAACGCCACTGCTGATATTATTGATGTCAGTATGGAGGAAATTAGTTCTGGCGATTTTAATTTGGCAAGTGATTCTTTAAATATCGTTTTAAAGGATAGAATAGATGTTAAGTTATATACCACCGGTGAAAGCAATAATATTTATATGTATAAAAATGCCTCTGCTAAAGTTGAAGGAACTTCAGATTTTTTAATGGCGAAATTATATGGAAATAGTGCCCTTAAAGCTTCTAACTTACAATCAAATGATGTGTTGGTAATTGCCGAAGATTCACCTGATGTTGAAGTTCGTGCCTTAAATACCATACAACTTAGTTCTAAAGGTGCTACTAGAACCAAGTTATACGGTGATGCAGAGATTACCATTTTGGATTTTTTAGATACTTCTAGATTGGAAAAGGAGAAGAACTAATTGGCAATAGGTGCGGTCATAAGGTGGTCTGGTATGCCAAAACCGTCTATTAAGGTGTTTAAATGAGGTCTAAGCTCGGTACATAGTCGTTCTACTCTTTGGCGTATGGCTTTGGATTTTGTTCCTCCCAGGTAGCCTTGTTCTAGATACCATGATGCATCTTTTCTAATTTCATATAAAGCATGCAATGTTCCAATTTTTTCAAAAAGTGTTTTATAGTCAGGATCCGTAATTGTGTTGGTATGCTCTAAGAATGATTTATAGGCCAATTCTGCACTGTAAGCCTTACCAAGTGTCATTAAATGTGTCTGCACCTTTAAGAACGCTTGGTAAGAGGGTATTCCTTTTTTAATATATCCTCTAATGCGCATAGCAAGCGTATAGGTTAATCTTCTTGTTCTATACTCAAGTGCATGTACATGAAATTTAGGATTGTATAAATGATCCTTGTCGGTTTTATTGGAGTACATTGGATTTATGGTCGATAGTTTATCACTTAATTGTGAGCTTAAAAGTTTCAAAACGGTAGAAAATCCTGCGCTATTGAATTCGGCTTTAAAATCTGATAAAACTCCTTTTGCGGCCAGCTGTAATAGCACATTGTTGTCGCCTTCAAAAGTGGTGAAAATATCCACATCGCCTTTCAAGTCTGCAATACGATTTTCTATAAGATAGCCTTTGCCACCGCAAGCCTCTCGGCATTCTTGTATAGTTTCATTGGCATACCAGGTTATGATAGATTTCAAACCAGCAACTTGCGTCTCAATTTTTCTCTTGTCCGGTTGAGACTCGTCACAATATAACGACATCATTTTATCTAAGGTAAAATGGTAAACGTAGGCACTGGCAACTAATGGGGTTAAGCGTAATTGATGCGAGGGATAATCCATTAAAAGGTCTTCCTGTATTTTTACACTATCATTGAACTGTCTTCTTTTTAAAGCATGTTTTATGGCGACGGTCAAAGCAAATTTAGCACCGCCAAGTCCGGCTCTCGCAACGCAAATTCTACCGCCAACCAACGTTCCCAGCATGGTAAAGAACCTTTTATTCGGATTTTTTATCTCTGAGTAATATTCACCATTCGCTAGAATAGTACCATACTTATTTAGCAAATTTTCTTTCGGTACTTCTACTTGATCAAACCATATTTTGCCATTATCTACACCATTTAACCCTAACTTATAACCATTGTCTTCTACGGTAATACCTGGTAAAAGCTCATGGGCTTTATTTCGTAATGGTACCAATATGGCGTGTACTCCTTCATTTTTTCCGTTAACGATCAATTGGGCAAAAACAGATGCCATTTGTGAGTGTAAGGCATTGCCTATATACTCTTTATTGTCATTTTTACCCGGTGTGTGTATTACAATGGTATCTTTTTCCTTGTTGTAGGTTGCTGTTGTTTTAATACCGCGTACGTTGGATCCATGACCGGTTTCCGTCATTGCAAAACATCCTAACAATGATGCTGCACCGGCTTTTGCTAGATACGTGTTGTGGTGTTTTTTTGTGCCCAGTTTTTGTATGCTCCCCCCAAATAGACCGAATTGGACACCAAATTTTATGGCTAAACTTCCGTCTGCCCAAATCATATTTTCAAAAATATGAGCGTAACCTTCCATATTATCGGTTCCGCCATAGTCTTCAGAATATGCCATGGCGCCATAACCTTTTTGTGCTAGAAATTTCACTTGTTCTAGAACGTGCTGTCTAAAATCTTCTTTGTTTCGTCGTATCTGCCAAGAAAAAATAGGGTCATTTAATGTAGACCTAAATTGGTCTATCGTTTGGGCATGTTCACCTTTTAAAATGGAGTCTATATGCTTTGCTGAATATTGTGCCGATTTTGGATCTAGGTCAATTTGAACATCAAAAAGATGGTTGTAGTGATTGGGTTGTATACCCAAATTGACCTCAATATTTTTTATGCATTCATTAAATGGTATTTCCCCTTGATAGTGTGTAGCCACTTTCTCGCTGAATGCGGTTAAAGGATAGGTGTTGTGCTCCACCAATTTAACACCGCTATTGGCAATTAATTGTTTCCAAGATTTAAGAACACTATCCTTGGGAGGATTATTAACATCTAACCAAGATTTTAATAGTTTCTTGTCGGCAAGTGTTAGTGAACTATCTTCTGAAATGGCATTTTCTGCCACGTTAATTTCCGATGCAGATAAAAGATCATCTGACCAAATAATATAAAATACAGGTATGTACTGTAAAACCGATGCGGTATAAATTTCTGTTGTCATACAATGAAATTACAATTTTTACTTGATATTGAATTCATCTGAATAGACAATACCTATGTTCTATTTTAAATGTAACAGATGGTATGTCTTCATTTTGATGGGGCTGCTTTTAAGTTATTTTTAGTTTGGTTAAAATCCTATTTAGGAAAATGATTTGGCTCAAAGTTACCGCGTGTTTGTCTATCTTTGTTAGTGTATGAACGAGTATTTAGACCCATCTGCGGAAGGTTTCTCTAATGAGGAGCTTGATATTGAAAGAGCATTGAGACCTGTAAATTTTGATGATTTTACTGGTCAGGAACAAGTGCTCGAAAATCTTAAGGTGTTTGTTGAAGCAGCCAATAGAAGAGGTGAAGCATTGGATCACACCTTGTTTCACGGTCCTCCGGGATTAGGTAAAACAACCTTGGCAAATATTTTGGCAAATGAACTTGGTGTTGGGATCAAGATTACCTCTGGTCCTGTATTGGACAAGCCTGGAGATCTAGCAGGGTTGTTGACCAATTTAGAGGAAAGAGATGTATTGTTCATTGATGAAATACATAGACTTAGCCCCATAGTAGAAGAATACTTGTACTCTGCAATGGAAGATTACAAAATAGATATCATGATAGAAACAGGTCCAAATGCCAGGTCTGTTCAAATAAATTTGAATCCGTTTACCTTAATTGGTGCTACAACGCGCTCAGGTTTGCTAACAGCGCCTATGCGAGCTAGGTTTGGCATTCAAAGTAGGTTACAGTATTATTCTACAGAACTGTTGTCCACTATAGTAGAACGAAGTGCGGAAATTTTACGGGTTCCTATTTCTCAAGATGCTGCTATAGAAATTGCCGGTAGAAGTAGGGGTACTCCTAGAATATGTAATGCCCTTTTGCGTAGGGTACGAGATTTTGCGGAAATTAAAGGCAATGGTGCTATTGATATGGAAATTTCTAAATTCAGTTTAAAAGCTTTGAACGTAGATGCCCATGGGTTAGATGAAATGGATAACAAAATTCTTACGACCATTATAGATAAGTTTAAAGGTGGTCCTGTTGGGATAACAACTTTGGCGACCGCTGTGTCTGAAAGTGCCGAAACTATTGAAGAAGTATATGAACCCTTTTTAATTCAGCAAGGGTTTATTATGAGAACACCTAGAGGTCGTGAAGTTACAGAAATGGCTTATAAACATTTAGGAAGAATCAAAGGTGGAATTCAACCAGGATTATTTTGAGTATAGATATCAAATCTAAATGGACCAATAGTATTAAAACCGAAGCCAAACGCCTCGGTTTTTTATCATGTGGTATATCTAAAGCGGATTTCTTAGAGGAAGAAGCGCCAAGATTGGAAAAATGGCTCAACAACAATATGCATGGCGAAATGAGCTATATGGCAAATCATTTCGATAAAAGATTAGATCCGCGAAAATTGGTGGAAGGGTCTAAGTCTGTCATATCCTTGCTTTTAAATTATTTTCCTGAAAAAACCCAACGAGAAGATTCTTACAAAATTTCAAAATATGCCTACGGTCAAGATTATCATCACATCATAAAAGGTAAACTTAGGCAATTACAAGAATTCATAACGGAAGAAATAGGCGAGGTACATGGCCGTGCTTTTGTAGATTCTGCTCCAGTGCTCGATAAGGCTTGGGCAGCAAAAAGTGGTTTGGGCTGGGTTGGTAAGAACAGTAATCTTTTAACGCAGCAGGTTGGTTCCTTTTACTTTATTGCCGAATTGATCGTAGATATTGATTTAGAATATGACCATGCTGTTACCGATCATTGTGGTACCTGTACTGCGTGTTTAGATGCTTGCCCTACACAAGCTATAGTTGAACCATACGTGGTAGACGGCAGTAAGTGCATTTCTTATTTTACGATTGAATTAAAAAATGAGTTGCCTAATGAAATGAAGGGGTCTTTTGATGATTGGATGTTTGGTTGTGATGTTTGTCAAGATGTTTGTCCTTGGAACCGATTTTCTAAACCACACAATGAGCCTTTATTCAATCCTCATCCAGAGTTGTTAAGCATGACCAAAAAGGATTGGGAAGAGATAACAGTGGATGTCTTTCAAAAGGTCTTCAAAAAATCTGCTGTTAAACGAACAAAGTACGGCGGACTTACTAGAAATATTGAATTTCTAAAATAATTTCATTTCCTCAATCGTTTTCGTAGGCATTTCCAATAGATAATCATGCGCAACAGGTTTATTTATATTATATTGGTTGCTACTTTAAATTATGTTTTTCTGAGTTATTACATGATTTTTATGTGAATATGTTAAAATAAACCAGTAGATTATAAACGTTAGCCCTAATGAAAATAACTAAACCAAGTCTTAGTTTTTGGCAAATATTCAATATGAATGTTGGGTTCTTAGGAATTCAATATAGCTTCGGATTACAGCAAACAGCAATAAACCCTATTTTTCTTTATCTAGGCGCACCAGAAGATATGTTGCCAATTTTAAATATCGCTGGGCCTGTAACGGGTTTGATCGTACAACCAATTATTGGAGCCATGTCAGATAAAACTTGGTCTGCACGTTGGGGTAGAAGAAAACCCTATTTTTTGATTGGGGCAATTTTGGGTAGTTTGTGCCTTTTTGCATTTCCTACAAGTCCGGTATTATGGTTTGCGGTTGGACTTTTATGGATTTTAGATGTGGGTAACAATATGGCAATGGAGCCTTATCGTGCTTTTGTGGGTGACAAGCTGCCTGAAAAGCAGTTAAGTTTAGGCTACCAAATGCAAAGCCTTTTCGTTGGGGCTGGTATTCTTTTGGCAAACGGGTCAATAGTGCTGTTTCAGTATTTGTTTGGTGGCGAGTCTGTAGAAGTGGCGGGTACTATACCTACGTGGTTATATTACTCGTTCTATATTGGTGCAATTCTATCAATTACTACAATACTTTATTCGGTGTTAAAAACTCCCGAAATTCCTCCGTCTTCTTTAGAATTGGAGGAGATAAATGCGGCAAGGGCCAAACCCTTAATGGATCGGATAATGTTTCCTTTCAAAGAAATTGCAGAAGCTATTAAGAGAATGCCCAAATTTATGTGGAGGGTTGGAGCGGTTTATTTATTTCAATGGTATGCATTGTTTATTTATTGGCAATATACTACCCCATTATTTAAGTTGACCATGGGATACTCAACAGGAGAGGCAGCATCTCAATCTGCACAAATGAGTTTAACCTATAATGTCGTTACCATGGTTGTAGCTTTGGCGCTAGTGCCTTTGACCTTAAAATTTGGGGGTAAAAAAGTATATGCGTTGAGCTTGTTTGGTACGGCCTTATCATTATTCACCATACCTTTTATTACGGATCCCATATTGGTTTTGGTGCCAATGGTCCTATTTGGTATTGGCTGGGCGGCAATGATGGGAATACCATATACAATGGTGTCTAAAGTGGTGCCGCAAGACAGAAGGGGGGTATATATGGGGATTTTGAATATGATGATCGTAATACCCATGGGTATAGAAACTTTGACATTTGGTCCAATCTATAAATATGTACTTGGAAATAATGCAATTAATGCAATGTTGTTCGCAGGAGCTTTCTTTGCAATTTCGGGTATTTTGGCACTAAGACTTAATGTTAGAAGTAAGGCTGCGGTTATAGATTTGTAGAAAATTGTCCGCTTTTTTCTTTCCTAAGGAAAACTATTTAATTTGTTTGCATAATTACTGTTACTATTCACTCTTTTTTGAAGAATACCTTTAAATTTGATCTTTTAAATTAGAACGTATGAGCAAGGAGAAGCAAAGAAGGGAAGCATTGGTGTACCATGCTAAACCTCAACCAGGTAAGATTAAAATAGTTCCTACAAAACCATATAGTACCCAAAGAGATCTTGCTTTGGCTTACTCGCCAGGTGTGGCAGAGCCTTGTTTAGAAATAGCAAAGAATAAGGATAATGCCTATAAATATACTTCTAAAGGGAATTTGGTAGCTATTATTTCTAATGGTACCGCGGTATTGGGATTAGGTAATATTGGTCCTGAGGCTTCAAAACCGGTTATGGAAGGTAAAGGTCTTTTGTTCAAGATTTTTGCAGATATAGATGGTATCGATATTGAGGTGGATACTGAAGATGTTGATAAATTTATTGAAACGGTGAAGATGATCGCCCCAACTTTTGGCGGTATTAATCTTGAAGATATTAAAGCTCCCGAAGCTTTTGAGATAGAGCGTAGGTTAAAAGAGGAGCTTGACATTCCTGTAATGCACGATGATCAGCACGGTACTGCTATTATTTCTGCGGCAGCGTTGTTAAATGCTCTTGAAATTGCTGAGAAGAAAATAGAAGAGGTACGTATAGTTATTAGCGGTGCCGGCGCAGCAGCAGTATCTTGTACAAAGCTTTATAAGGCTTTTGGAGCAAAGGCAGAGAATATTGTAATGCTGGATAGTAAGGGCGTTATTAGAAAAGATGCTGAGAATCTGTCGGCAGCGAAGAAAGAATTTGCAACAGATAGAAAAATAGATACCTTGGATGAGGCAATGGTAGATGCCGATGTTTTTATCGGACTTTCCATAGCTAATATTGTATCTCCTGAAATGTTAAAATCTATGGCGCCAAATCCTATTGTTTTTGCCATGGCGAATCCTGATCCGGAGATAGCATATGATTTGGCAATAGATACCCGTAAAGATATCATCATGGCAACGGGAAGATCTGATCATCCTAACCAAGTAAATAATGTTCTTGGTTTTCCATTTATATTCCGTGGTGCTTTAGATGTAAGGGCTACAGCCATTAATGAAGCTATGAAAATGGCTGCGGTAAAAGCTTTGGCCGAATTAACAAAGCAACCAGTGCCAGAACAGGTGAATATTGCATACGGTGAAACTAGATTAACATTTGGTAGGGAATATATAATACCAAAACCTTTTGATCAGCGACTTATACATGAGGTACCACCTGCTGTGGCAAAGGCGGCAATGGATAGTGGTGTGGCAAAAGCGCCTATTTCAGATTGGGATAAGTATAAAGAGGAATTAATGCTTAGATCCGGTAACGATAACAAAGTGGTTAGGCTATTACATGGTAGGGCACGTAGTAATGCGAAGAAAATAGTTTTTGCCGAAGCGGATCATTTAGATGTGTTGAAAGCGGCACAAATTGTTCATGAAGAGGGCATTGCTGAACCTATTCTTTTAGGAAGAAAAGACATTATTCTGGAGCTTAAAAAGGAGCTGGAATTTGATGCCGATATAGCTATAATCGATCCAATGTCCGATGAGTTTGATGAACGTCATGTACGTTATGCTACCAAGTATTGGGAAAGTAGAAAAAGAAGCGGGGTTACATTTTACAGTGCAAAGATAAAAATGCGCGAGCGTAACTATTTTGGTGCAATGATGGTACTTGAGGGTGATGCTGATGGTATGGTCTCTGGTTATTCTAGAGCTTATCCTACGGTAGTAAAACCTATTTTAGAGGTTATCGGTAGAGCTTCCGGTGTAAAGAAAGTAGCTACGGTAAATATTATGATTACCGAAAGAGGACCGTTATTTTTGGCGGATACCTCTATTAATATAGAACCAAATGCCGAAGAATTGGCAGATATTGCAAAAATGACCGCTAATGTAGCGTCAACGTTTGGTTTTGATCCTGTATTGGCAATGTTAAGCTATGCCAACTTTGGCTCTTCAACACATCCTAACGCAACAAAGGTGAGAGAAGCTGTACGTATTCTTCATGAAACTGCATCAAATTTGGTAGTCGATGGGGAAATTCAAACAGATTTCGCCTTGAACAAAGAGTTACATGAAAGTAAATTTCCATTTTCTAAGCTTGCCGGTAGAAAGGTGAACACTTTGATCTTTCCTAATTTGGAATCATCGAACATTACTTACAAATTGTTGAAAGAGTTAAATGGAGCGGATTCAATTGGTCCTATAATGGTAGGTTTAAGAAAGGCAGTTCATATTATGCAACTGGGTGCTAGTGTAGATGAAATTGTAAACATGGCAGCTGTGGCCGTAATAGATGCTCAAGAACGAGAAAAAAGAAAAAAAGCAAAAGGGTCTAAATAAAAGTTTAATTTTTGAATAACATAAATGGGGAAATAGGTAGGCATACTTTTTTCCCCTTTTAATTTAAAGGAACATGATACACCACTTAAAAGGAAAATTAGTAGAGAAAAACCCAACTCATGTTATTATTGAATGTGGTGGGGTTGGCTATTTTGTAAATATTTCTTTGAATACTTTTTCAAAGTTGCCGGAACAGGAAAACATTTCTGTATTTACGCACCTACAAGTGAAAGAAGATTCTCACACACTCTTCGGTTTTGTTGAAAAATCAGAGCGTGAGATTTTTAGATTGTTGTTATCTGTTTCTGGTATTGGCTCAAGTATAGCAAGAACCATGCTTTCTTCAATGTCACCTTCTCAAGTAAGGGATGCTATTGCTAATGGTGATGTTGCTTCAATACAAGCTGTAAAAGGTATTGGTGCCAAAACTGCCCAGCGTGTAATTTTAGATCTTAGGGATAAGGTCTTAAAAGTTTACGATATAGACGAACTTTCGTTAAGTACAAACAATACAAATAAAGATGAAGCGTTATCTGCTTTAGAAGTTCTAGGCTTCGCACGTAAACAATCAGAGAGGGTTGTCGATAAAGTGCTAGGTCAAGATGCTTCGCTAAGTGTCGAGAATATAATTAAACTCGCGCTCAAAAATTTGTAATAAGTTTGAAAAACGGGGTAACTAAATTTCTTAAAATTTCTTTTAAGCACATCTTTGTATTCTTTATGTTTTTGGGTTCTATAACTTCGGTTGTGGCTCAAGAGACTGAAGAGCAGGAGATTGATTCTGTGAAAACTGGTTTTGATTTGGGTAGAATCTTAATTGAGAATCCAGATAGTATTGTATCTAGATATATTTACGACCCTAATTTAGATCGCTATATCTACAATGAAAGTGTTGGCGAATTTAATATTGGTTATCCGATTATTCTTACACCAGAGCAGTATTTTAAGCTGATCGAAGAAGAAGGTATTAAGTCTTACTTCAAAGAAAAATCAGACGCTTATGCCGGTAAAAAAGAAGGTAGTGAGGAAGCCCGAAAAAATCTTCTTCCTAATTTTTATGTAAATAATGATTTCTTTTCAACCATTTTTGGCGGTAATACTATTGAGATAATTCCACAAGGATCCGTTGCAATGGATTTGGGGGTTATATGGCAAAAGAATGATAATCCGTCTTTATCACCTAGAAATAGAACTAACCTTTCGTTCGATTTTGATCAGCGTATTAGTCTTAGTATGCTAGGGAAAATTGGAGAGCGTCTACAGGTGACGGCCAACTATGATACGGAGGCAACTTTTGATTTTCAGAATATCGTAAAATTGGATTATACCCCAACGGAAGATGATATAATCCAATCTATAGAAGTAGGTAACGTTAATATGCCACTTAATAGCTCACTGATTTCAGGAGCGCAAAGTTTATTTGGTGTAAAGACCAAATTGCAGTTCGGTAAAACTTCTGTAACGGCTGTTTTTTCAGAACAACGTTCGCAAAATAATACGGTAGTTGCCCAAGGTGGTGGTACGGTAAATGAGTTTTCTTTATCTGCGTTGGACTATGATGAAAACAGACACTTTTTCTTAGCGCAATATTTTAGGGATAACTATGATAATGCACTTTCTTCTTACCCTTATATACAGAGTCAAGTGCAAATTACCCGTATAGAGGTTTGGATTACGAATAGAACCCAACAAACCTTGAATGTGCGTAACGTGGTGGCCATACAGGATTTAGGTGAGGCAGATATTACCAAGACAAGAGTTGGTCAAAACAACGGTAGTGCAAGTGGATTTTTCAACGGTCCTGCCGATTTAAGACCTAGAAACAACGCCAATGATTATAATCCTGCTTTAATTTTGACCGGTAATGGCGCACTGAACGATAACATAAGAGAAATTGCAACGGTAGAAAGTGGTTTTAATGCCGGTAGTTTTGCAGGCGGTTACAGTCCTAATCAAGGGTTTGATTATGCATATCTAGAAAATGCCCGAAAGTTGGAACAAGGCAGGGATTTTGATTTCAACTCTCAACTGGGGTATATATCTTTAAACCAACGCCTAAGTAATGATGAGGTTTTAGGTGTTGCTTACCAGTATACTTTTCAAGGTCAAGTATACCAAGTAGGTGAATTTGCAAATGGTGGTATAGAAGCTACTACGGTTACACAAGATGTAAGTACGGTAATTGAAAACAATACTTTGATTCTTAAGCTACTTAAAAGTAATATTACCAATATCACTGATCCAATTTGGGATCTTATGATGAAGAACATTTATGCAACTGGAGCCTACAGTTTAAGTCAAGATGATTTTAAGATGAATATCTTATATTCTGATCCTACCGCAAGAAACTATATTACCCCAATTGAACAAGGTCCTGGTTCTGGTTGGCCAGAAGGTTTAGAAGAACGTATTCTATTAAATGTATTCAATTTAGATAGGTTAAATGTCTACAATGATATTCAGCCCGGTGGAGATGGTTTTTTTGATTTTATCAGTGGTCAGACTATCGATATACAGAATGGTAGAATAATATTTACCAAAGTTGAACCTTTTGGGGAGTTCTTATATGAGCAATTGGAAAATGGTAATAGTGGTCAGTACGATGTAACCTCTGGCTATAATGCCAACCAAGAGCAGTATGTATTTAGAGATATGTATGCCTTGACCAAAACGGCCGCACTGCAAGACCCTGAAAAAAATAAGTTTTTATTAAAAGGTACGTATAAATCAGAAGGTAGTAATGGTATTTCTATTGGGGCATTTAATGTTCCGCAGGGATCCGTAACGGTAACCGCCAATGGTAGAACATTACAAGAAGGTATAGATTATACGGTAAACTATCAATCGGGTACGGTTCAAATTTTAGATCCAAGTTTAGAGGCTTCCAATGTGCCTATTAATATTTCAGTAGAAAACAACGCGGTATTTGGACAACAAACACGTCGTTTTACAGGTGTTAATGTAGAGCATCAATTCAATGAAAAATTTGTTTTAGGGGGTACATTGTTAAACTTGAACGAAAGACCCCTAACCCAGAAATCTACATACGGAGTGGAATCTGTGAACAATACCATTTTTGGGCTGAACACTAACTTTTCTACTGAGGTTCCTTTTTTAACCCGTATGGTAAATAAGCTGCCTAATATAGATACAGATGTGCCTTCTAATATTTCCGTAAGGGCAGAAATGGCCGCTTTGATACCAAGTTCACCTAAAAACGCGGATTTTGAAGGGGAGACCACTACTTATCTAGATGATTTTGAAGGTGCGCAGGCCTTAATAGATATTAGAGCTTCGCTTGGTTGGTCTTTAGCAAGTATGCCTTTGGAGTTTGGTAATGATGATCAATCTTTTGGTAGTTCTCCAGATGATCCAAATAATTTATTAAATGGTTATAATAGGGCAAAACTATCTTGGTATACTATTGATCCAATTTTCTATACTACGCAAAGGCCTTCTACTATTAGTGATGATGATATCTCTACTAATGCTACACGTAGGGTGTATATAGATGAAGTTTTTCCAGAGACCGATGTGGCACAGGGGCAGACCCAGGTGCAGTCCACTTTGGATATGGTATATTATCCATCGGTAAAGGGACCGTATAACAATAATCCAGATTTTGAAAACGAAGCTCCTACAGAAAAATGGGGAGGGATGATGCGTTCTTTGAGCAGTACGGATTTTGAACAGAGTAATGTAGAGTTTGTTCAGTTTTGGGTGATGGATCCTTATGTAGATGGTATTGCAAATGGGGCAGGTGAATTGGTACTTAACTTGGGTAATATATCTGAGGATATTTTGCGTGATGGTAAAAAGCAGTATGAAAACGGTTTGCCTGGTGTTGATAGTAATGATTTTGTTTCCCCTACTTCATGGGGTGAAGTGCCGGCAACACAATCTTTAGTGTATGCTTTTGATGCCGATGAAAATAACAGGGTATTACAGGATATTGGTTTTGATGGTTTGGATGATGCACGTGAAGTAGATATATATACCAACAATGCTGGTGATGACCCTGCATTGGATAACTATGTATATTATTTAAATAGGGAAGGTAGCATATTAGAAAGATATCAAGACTTCAATAATCCACAAGGTAACTCACCTGTTTCGGTAACAAATACCGATAGAGGTTCTACAACCCTACCTGACGTAGAAGATGTTGATAGGGATTTGACCATGAATACGGTGAATAGTTATTATGAGTATAGAATTGCCATAAAGCCGAATACTACAATTAATGACGAGTATGTAACCGATATTATAGAAGGTACTGCTAGTGGGGATTTTAGAATACCTAATGGAGACGAGGTTAATTACCGTTGGATCCAATATAAGATTCCGTTAAGTGACTTTACCGATGCGGTGGGTGGTATTACGGATTTTAGGTCTATTAGTTTTATGCGTATGTATATGACGGGTTTCAATAGTCCTACCATTCTACGTTTTGCTACTTTGGATTTGGTTAGGGGAGATTGGCGTACATATACAAATACGCTGCAAGATCCAGATGTGGATAGTGATCCTTCTGATGACGGTACTACTTTAGATGTAAACACGGTAAATATTGAAGAGAATAGTAGTAGAACTCCAATACCATACGTTCTGCCTCCGGGCGTTATAAGAGAGCAGTTAAATAATAACAATACTATTATTAGACAGAATGAGCAATCTCTCTCCTTGACGGTATCTAACCTAGAGTCTGAAGATTCACGCGGAGTATTTAAAAACTTGAATGTTGACATTCGTCAATATGAGAAATTGAAAATGTTTATTCATGCCGAGAAGATTGTAGATAGTGATTATGCAGATACATCTACACCATTGGTTGGTTTTTTAAGAATGGGTACAGATTTTACCCAAAACTATTACCAAATAGAATTGCCTTTGGAATTCACTCCTTTTACAGCTGTTTCAGATGAAGAAATATGGCCGGAAAATAATGAAATGAACATTGCACTTAGTGATTTGACCAAGGTGAAATCGCAATGGATCGCGGATGGTGATCTTAATGATGTTCGTTTCTTTGAAATTGAAAACGGGGAAGTTATTCCTGTTGGTGAGTTCGATGTGCGTACGCCCGGCAGATTACGTATTGGTATAAAAGGTAATCCGTCTTTAGGTAGTATACGTACTATGATGGTGGGTGTAAAAAACCAAGATATACTACCGGCAAGAGGTGAGGTTTGGTTCAATGAACTTCGTTTGGCAGGTTTGGACAATAATGGAGGGTGGGCAGCAATTGCCGCTGTAGATGGTAATATTGCCGATTTTGCCAATTTTAGTGCAACGGGTAGCAAGAGTACATCTGGTTTTGGTTCTATAGATCAAATGCCAAATGAACGTGCCCGTGAAGATGCGGTTTCGTATGATGTGGTTACCAATGTTAACGTTGGTCAATTGCTGCCCAAGAAATGGGGTATACAGCTACCTTTTAATTATGGTGTTTCTGAACAATTGATTACACCGGAATTCGACCCTGTCTATGATGATTTAAAATTAGAGGATAGAATTGCGGCAGAAGATACCCAAGAGGGTAAAGATGAAGTTTTGGAACAAGCTGAAGATTACACTAAGCGTACCAGTATCAACTTAATTGGGGTTAGAAAGGATAGAGGAGAAGAGGCCGATGCCAATTTTTATGATATTGAAAACTTTACCTTTAACTATAGTTATAATGAAACCGATCATAGAGATTTTGAAATTGCAGAGTTAAGGGAGCAAAGTGTAAATACCGGTTTTGTATATAATCATAGTTTTGACCCTGTAGAGGTAGCGCCTTTTGCTAAAAAAGATTCTCTTTTTACAGGCAAATATTGGAAATGGTTAAAAGATCTTAACTTAAACCTGTTGCCATCTAATATAGGGGTTACTTCAAATATCAATAGGCAGTTTAATGCACAGCGTTTTAGGGATGTCTATACTGATGGTGAAGATAGACTTGAGTTGCCAGAATTGCAGCAGCGTAACTATTTGTTCAATTGGCAATATGCGGTCAATTATAATTTGACCAAATCGCTACGTTTGAATTTGACCGGTTCTAACAATAATATAGTTAGAAATTATTTGAACGAAGATGAACCTTTAGAGTCAACGGAAAGAATTAATAATGAGTTGGGAATGTGGGACGGCTTCTTTGATGTTGGTGAGCCTAACAGGCATTCTCAGCAAATGCAGTTGAATTATGATGTGCCTTTTTCCAAAATACCTGCATTGGATTTCATTAGTACACAATATTCATATACCAGTAATTTTGATTGGCAAAGAGGTGGAGATGCGTTGTTTGAAGTAGCGGGGGAATACATTAATACGGTACAGAACGCCAATACGCATACTATAACGTCATCATTGACCATGCAGAAGTTCTATGATATGCTTGGACTTAAAAAGCGCGAAGCGCCAAGGGCAGGTGCAAGAGGACCTATCCGAAGGGACAAATCCGGTGCATTGGCAGAAGATCAAGAAAAAATAAAAGGTAAGACCAGTGATTTGTTCAATACCGTAGTAGATATTGTAACTATGGTTAAAAGATTGAACCTGAACTATAGTGAGAACAATGGAACGGTGCTTCCGGGTTATACACAATCTGTTGGGTTTGTTGGTACTACCAAACCTACCATTGGATTCTTGTTCGGTAGTCAGTCAGATGTCCGTTTTGAAGCTGCTAGAAATGGTTGGTTAACTGGTTTTGAAGATTTCAATGAGCAATTCATCCAAAGAACAAATAAGCAATTGAATATTACCGCTACCGCACAACCTACTAAAGATATTACGATAGATTTAGTAGCGGACCGTCAATATTCGGATAGTTACCAAGAAAATTTTAATGTTGTTGACCAAGAATACAACCTACAGTTAGGTAATAATTATGGTAGTTTCAGTATTTCTACTATGATGATAGGTACGGCCTTTGGTAAGAGCGATGAGTTTGATTCAAGTACTTTTCAGCAGTTTAAGGATAATAGAATTACAATAGCCAATAGGTTGATCGCTGATCGATCTCAACCTGTGGGAGATTTAGATGAAGATGATTTTCCTCAGTTATACGGTAAAACGCAACAAGAGGTATTGTTACCAGCGTTCTTTGCGGCATATACAGGGCAAGATGCTGAGCGTGTAAACTTAGATACCTTTAGGGATATTCCTATTCCTAATTGGAACATTAAGTATACCGGACTAATGAAGAGTAAATGGTTTAAAAAGAAATTCAAACGTTTTTCTTTGAGTCATGGGTATCGTGCATCATATAGTATAAACTCGTACCAAACGAATTTAGAAAAGGTGCAATTGGTTAAAGATAATCCGGGTGAGTTTGCAATAAATGAAGAGAATTTAGATCTCTTGCCAGATTTGATATTAAATAACGTTGTTCTTACAGATCAGTTTAATCCGTTGATCCGTGTAGATTTTGAAATGATCAACTCGGTAAGTGTCTTAGCGGAAGTTAGAACAGATAGAGCCTTATCATTAAGTTTTGATAATAATTTAATGACAGAGATCAATGGTAAAGAATATACGGTTGGTTTGGGCTATCGCTTTAAAGATGTAAAATTCGTTACCAATATTGGTGGTAATAAAACAAGGTTAAAAGGTGATTTAAACCTAAAAGCCGATGTTACTTTAAGAGATAATATTACCATCATTAGAAATTTGGATATCAATAACAATCAAATTACTTCGGGTCAAAATTTAATGTCATTGAAGTTTACGGCAGATTATGCATTGAGTAAAAGCTTGAACGCCCTGTTTTTTTACGATCATTCATTCTCCAAATTTGCTGTATCAACTGCCTTTCCACAAACTACGATTAATACAGGTTTTACACTTCGTTATAATTTTGGTAATTAATACGGTTGTTTCGTAAAAGTATGCCCCAATAATTATGTAGGCTTTTAAACAAATCATTACATAGGCAAATATTTTGATAACCTAAGTTGAAAACTTTACATTTGCCGAAGTAAAAAATAATAATAGATTATAATGAACATACCAGCTGAATTAAAATATACAAAAGATCACGAGTGGGTTAAAATAGACGGTGACATTGCTACGGTAGGTATTACAGATTTCGCACAAGGTGAATTAGGTGATATTGTTTATGTAGAAGTAGACACTTTAGATGAAACCTTGGATCGTGAGGCTATCTTTGGTACTGTTGAAGCGGTTAAAACGGTATCTGATTTATTTTCCCCATTATCAGGTGAAATTGTTGAGTTCAACGAAGGTTTAGAAGATGAACCTGAAAAGGTGAATTCTGATCCCTATGGAGAAGGTTGGATGGTGAAAATTAAATTTAGCGATGCAAGCGA
The DNA here is from genome assembly GCF_048059195.1 of Maribacter sp. HS. Lineage (NCBI taxonomy): Bacteria > Pseudomonadati > Bacteroidota > Flavobacteriia > Flavobacteriales > Flavobacteriaceae > Maribacter > Maribacter sp. HS. Next base: position 671,643 of record NZ_JAYLVV010000002.1, on the reverse strand, counting down.
GCTAGATGATTTGTTGAGTGATGCTGCATATAAAGAGGTAATTGGTGGTTAAAAACACTATTTTCAAAGTACTTTTCATAAGCTGGATGATGTTCGTAACATTTTTCAGCTTATTTTCTTTATCGGGTGTTGGTACTTCCAGGTTCAACATACCGCATATGGATAAGGCCGTGCATTTTACCTTTTACTCCGTTATGGTGGTCTTAGGTTATTTGGCAATGAGGAGCAAAACAGTCCAGCAGGCCAAACGTTCTAAGTTGTTGTGGTACATAGTTTTATTTGCTGTAACATACGGCATAATTATTGAGGTATTACAACATGTATTGACGACTGATCGTCACGGTGATCCTTTAGATGCACTTGCAAATTCAATAGGGGCTTTTGTAGGAATGTTTGTAATAAGATTTCTATTTTTTAGAACCCCGTCGTTAAAATGAAAATTTTAGTTGCATTTTTATGGATTAATTAGTTAAATTAGCAATCACTAAATTGAATATATATGGAACCTAAAAAGAATCCAAAGGCGGATTTAACAAAGAACAGCAGTCTTTATTTCGTTATCGGTTTATTTACAGTAATGTTATTTACTTATCTAGCATTTGAGTGGAAAACTTATGATGAGGTAAACGATTATGATATTTCTATGAATGTGGATGATCTTTTAGATGAAGAAGTTCCAATGACAGAACAGATCAAAACTCCACCACCGCCACCGCCACCAGCTGCACCAGAAATTATTGAGGTTGTAGAAGATGAAGAAGAGGTTGAAGAAACTGTAATTGAGTCTACGGAAACCAGTCAAGAAGAGGAAATCGTTGAGGTTGAAGACGTTGTTGTAGAGGAAATTGAAGAGGATGTAGATGTACCTTTTGCAGTAATTGAAGATGTACCTGTATTCCCAGGTTGTGAAAACGAAAGTGATAAAAGAGCTTGTTTCAATAAAATGATTCAAAAGCACATCGGTAAAAATTTCCGTTACCCAGAAATTGCTCAAGAAATGGGTGTTCAAGGTAGAGTTAGTGTAATGTTCGTAATTCAGAAAGATGGTAGTATCGGTAACGTAAGAATGCGTGGTCCAGATAAAAACCTTGAAGCTGAAGCTGCTAGAATTATCAGCAAGTTACCTAAAATGACACCAGGTAAACAAAGAGGTAGAGCGGTACGTGTTCCTTTTAGTATTCCAATTAACTTTAAGTTACAGTAACAATATATTAGAATTTATTTGTAAAAAGATCCTGAGTTCAGCTCAGGATCTTTTTTTGTTTCAACTTTTTTGTGAATACCAACGTAAACATCAACGTTGATCAGATTTAATTGGAATTTTATTTAAATGCAAATGGTGACATTTTCAATAAATCTAGAAATAAAGGTTTTAGGTTGCAGAAATATGACTAGGGCGTTATCTTTGCAGACCTATTTTAAAAAGTATGAAGACGGCCGTTGGTTCGGCAAAGAATAGTGCATTTGCATTGATTTTTGCCGATTTTAAGGAGATTACCAAAGCTAGATTAGCTATTAGTGTCGTTTTTTCTTCCTTAGCAGGATATTTCTTGGGTGCTTACGAAATACAATGGGGGCAAGTGCTTCTTTTGGCTTTTGGTGGTTATTGTATGGTAGGTGCCAGTAATGCCTACAACCAGGTCATAGAAAAAGATTTGGATGCCTTAATGAAGCGTACTAAGAATAGACCAATTCCCGCTGGGCGTATGTCTGTTAATATTGCCATGGCAGTGGCTATAGTACTGACTTTATTGGGTGTATTGTCTCTATACCTTCTGAATCCAAAAACTGCCATGTTTGGTGCTATATCCATATTCCTCTACACTAGCGTATATACACCTTTAAAAACAATAACCCCGTTAGCGGTATTTGTAGGTGCAATACCAGGAGCAATACCTTTTATGTTGGGTTGGGTAGCTGCTACGGATGATTTTGGAATAGAACCTGGAACACTATTTATGATTCAGTTTTTTTGGCAGTTTCCACATTTTTGGGCCTTAGGATGGATGTTGGACGATGATTATAGAAGCGGAGGTTTTAAGATGCTTCCAACAGGTAAGAAAGATGCAGCTACCGTACTTCAAATAATAATGTACACTATTTGGATGATGGCGGTATCTATAATACCGGTATTTGGTATAACGGGTAGATTGCAGTTGTCTATAGTGGCAGCTGTTATTATTTTCTTGATGGGTGCGGTTATGCTAGGCTTTGCTTTTCAGTTATATAGAAATAGGGATAACGTTTCCGCAAGAAAATTAATGTTGGCAAGTGTTAGTTATATAACATTAATGCAAATAGTGTACGTAATAGATAAATTTTTAGCTTAAATATGGATTTAACACAGGGTACGGAGGTAGAGAAAAAAGCTAGGGCGAAAAAAATGATGCTTTGGTTTGGTATTATTAGCCTTCTAATGAGTTTTGCAGGGTGGACAAGTGCTTACATAGTTAGTCGCTCTAGAGAAGATTGGGTTAGTGAAATTCAATTGCCAAATGCTTTTTTGTATAGTACGATCGTTATTATCATTAGTAGCGTTTCATATATGTTGGCAAAAAAGGCTATTAAAGATGGAGAAAAAGCCAGTGGTACTAAATGGCTATGGATAACGTTAGGTTTAGGGATATTGTTTGTGTTGCTTCAGTTTTCTGGATTTTCAGAAATGGTGGCCAAAGGATATTATTTTACAGGGCCAACAAGTGGTATAAAGGTTTCCTTTGTATTTTTAATTGCGATGGTGCATGTAGTACATGTGGTGGCGGGTATGATATCATTATTAGTGGTACTATACAATCAAAACAAAGGAAAATATAGTCCGGAAAACTATTTAGGTGTTACCTTAGGGGCTACATTTTGGCATTTTTTAGATTTATTATGGATCTATTTGGTGTTATTTATGTTCTTTGTAAAATAAAATGTGAATCAAAATTAGTTTTGGTGCAAATTGCGTTTTTAAATAGTTCAAAAAGATGTAAATTTGCTAAAGTTTTATTAAAACGATAAATAATTATATGAATTCTACGGTGACTACGGGAACGGAAACAAGCGTATGGGGTGGAGGTAATCAACCCTTAGGAGCAAGCTATGGTAAAATGATGATGTGGTTTTTCATTGTTTCAGATGCTTTGACTTTCTCTGGATTTTTAGCAGCTTATGGCTTTTCAAGATTTAAGTTTATTGAAACATGGCCCATTGCGGACGAGGTGTTTACACACGTTCCTTTCTTTCATGGTAATTATCCCATGATTTATGTGGCTTTTATGACGTTTGTTTTAATTATGTCATCTGTAACTATGGTATTGGCTGTAGATGCAGGGCATAAAATGAAAAAGAATGCCGTTATCTGGTACATGTTCGCTACGGTTATCGGTGGTATAATCTTCGTTGGTTCTCAAGCATGGGAGTGGGGAACTTTTATCAAAGGTGATTACGGTGCTTTAGAAACAAAAGGTGGTAGAATTTTGCAGTTTGTTGATGCTGGTGATACCGAAAAGAGAGTTGCATTGTCAGATTTTGCAACTTCTATTCCAAGTGAAAGAACTGAGCACGAGAGAAAGAATGGTGTTTGGTTTTATCAAGAACCAGGACTTACAAGTGTTTCTTTAAATGAAGTTGTAGAAGGTTTTAAGGCTAATCCTAATATTTTGATCAGAACTGAATTGATCAATGAAGAAGGTAAGAAGACCGTATTGGATAGAAAGGCTTCTTTGGCTAAATTGGCAGATGCTACACAAGTTGTGGAAGGTGCTAACCTAATTCATAATGAATATGGAAGCAGATTGTTTGCAGATTTCTTTTTCTTTATCACAGGTTTCCACGGTTTTCACGTTTTCTCAGGCGTAGTGATCAATATTATTATTTGGTTTAATGTTATTCTTGGTACTTATGAAAGGAGAGGACATTATGAAATGGTAGAAAAGGTTGGTTTATACTGGCACTTTGTAGATTTAGTTTGGGTATTTGTATTTACCTTCTTCTACTTGGTATAATCCTTTTAACAATAAATAGCATTACTGTAAATAGAATTTTAGATTAAAGTAACATGGCAGACGGACATAAATTAGAGATTTTTAGAGGGCTTGTAAAGTTTAAATCTAACACACAGAAAATCTGGGGAGTATTGGCATTTTTGACCTTAATAACTGCAGTAGAGGTAGTTTTAGGTATCATTAAGCCAGCATCGTTAACCGATACCTATATATTGGGCATGAAATTGATCAATTGGGTGTTTATCATCTTAACTTTGGTAAAAGCGTATTATATAGCGTGGGATTTTATGCACTTACGTGATGAAAAATCTTCTCTAAGAAGAGCCATAGTTTGGACACCAATATTCTTGGTCATTTATTTGACGTTTATCCTTCTGGTTGAAGCTGATTACATTTATAATGTTTATAAAGATGGTTTTATAAGTTGGAACTTCTAGGGTATAATTAACAATATTAAAAGACGGTTATATAACCGTCTTTTTTATTTTTGTATACTTTCTATTTAACAATTGTTTTATGAAGATCTGTTGTGTGTTTCAATAGATTGCTTTACTAATATATGAAAAAGACCTTTGTTCTTGTTGTCTTGTTTGTGCTGCCTATCGTAGCGTATATGTTCTTTGCGTCTGGTGTAACCAATTTTGGTAAATTATCTCAACTTACTAAAAATGTTCAGGAGCTGAACTTTGCACCTGAGACTCAATTAAAGAATAAAATAACCGTATTAGGTTTTTTGGGTTCCAATGTTGAAGGTAGAAAAGGTAATGCCTTTAATTTAAATCAAAAGATATATAAACGCTTTTATGAGTTTAACGACTTTCAGTTTGTAATGTTGGTATCTTCTGAAGATGAATCAAAAGTAAATGAACTTAAAAAGGAATTGGCCACCTTGGCAGATAACGAAAAGTGGAAATTTGTGTATGCAGATACAGATCAGATTAATTCACTGTTTACTAGCTTAAAAACAGATATTGAGCTAGATTCAGAAAATAGTACTCCTTATGTTTTTATAATTGATAAGGATTTAACTTTAAGAGGTAGGTCAGATGATGAAGATGATGGTACCAAATATGGTTTTAATTCTAATTCGGTAGCGGATCTAAACAACAAAATGGTTGATGATATTAAGATCATTTTAGCAGAGTATCGTTTGGCCCTAAAAAAGAATAACGCAGATAGATCTAAATAATGAATAAAAAATATACATACGTTTGGGTTTCGTTAATTGTTCTGATTTTTGGAATTATTGTGGTTCCAAGAATAGTCAATAGATTGTCTGATGGTTCGGTGGTTGAGAATGATCGTTTGAATACCTCTAGTAAAATCGATAACGAAAAACTTGGCTATATTTTATTGAATGGAAAACGAAGAAAAGTACCTTCGTTTCAGTTTTTAAACCAAGACAGTACTCTGGTTTCTGATAAGGATTATTTAGGTAAGGTCTATGTTGTGGATTTCTTTTTTACAAGGTGTCCTAGTATTTGCCCTGTAATGACAACCAACTTGGTAAATATTCAGAAACATTTTAAAAGTGAGGATAACTTTGGGGTAGCTTCATTTAGTATAACGCCTGAATTTGATACGCCCAAGGTATTAAGGGAATACCAAGAAAAGTACCATATACAAGACCATAATTGGAATTTAATGACCGGCGATCAAACAGCCATTTATGACCTGGCCAATGCCGGATTCAATATTTTTGCGGCAGAAATGCCAGATGCGCCTGGCGGGTTTGAACATTCCGGGTTATTTGCTTTAGTAGATAAGGAAGGTTTCTTAAGATCTAGAATTGACGAGTTCGGTAATCCTATTGTATATTATCGCGGAGCAATTTTAGAAGATAAGGGCGTCAATGATCATGGTGAAACGGAAGAAATAGGCATACTTAAAGCCGATATTAAAAAGTTGTTGGAAGAATAAGAGTACATATATGCAAGGTAAGGTTCAAGACGAAAAAAAATTCAATAGGCTAATTGCTATAGTTTCTATAGTTATACCTATAGTTGTTGCAGCTTTGTTTGGGGTTAAATTACCCAATGTAGAACCTCTGTCATTTTTACCACCAATTTACGCCGCAATAAATGGTTTAACGGCGGTTCTACTTCTGGTGGCTGTTTGGGCTATTAAAAATGGTAATGAAAAATTACATCAGAATTTGATGACTACAAATATTGTACTGTCCTTATTGTTCTTGGTAATGTATATTGCCTATCACATGACCTCGGATTCTACAAGTTATGGGGGTGAAGGCGCAATCAAATATGTATACTATTTTATTTTGATTACCCATATTATTTTATCCATTGCGCTAATTCCGTTAGTGCTACGAACCTATGCAATGGCTTATTTAGGAAAATTTGAAGACCATAGAGCATTGGCAAAATATACTTTTCCTATTTGGTTCTATGTTGCGGTTACCGGTGTTGTGGTTTATTTAATGATATCTCCGTATTATGCATACTAAATATTTATTTTTAATATTGTTTTTTTTAGTGCTTTTAACACCAATGGATGTGGAGGCTCAATGTGCAATGTGTAGAGCCGTGCTAGAGAGTGAATCCACCGGCAAAGCAGCGGAAGGTATAAATAATGGCATAGTTTATTTAATGGCTGTACCATATGTTTTGGTGGCAGGACTTTTCTATTTTATTTACAGGAAGATGAGGGCATAATGCTCATTTTTAATTTTTTTCAAAAAAACTGTAACATTCTTTCAATTGGTTAGTCTTATGATTGTGTGGCACTTGTGTTGCATTCATCAATCAATCATACTAATCAATCAATCTTATGTTCGATCTAGAACGTTGGCAAGAAATTTTCGATACTATTCGTAAAAATAAATTACGAACTTTTCTTACCGGACTTTCCGTTGCTTCAGGCATTTTTATACTGGTAATTTTATTGGGTTTTGGTCAAGGCATGCAAAATGGAATTGCCAAAGAATTTGAACAAGATGCTGCTACAAGTGTTTGGGTGTGGCCTGGTGTAACTACAATTGGCTATAAAGGTATGAACCCAGGTAGGCCTATTCAATTCAGAAACGAAAATTATGAAATGGCCGGTGTTTTGTTTCAGGAACAAATAGAGAATGAATCTCCAAGGTTATTTGTTAGAGATGTGTTTGTCAATTTTGGTAGTGAATCATTGGCATATAATGTTCAAGGGGTTTCGCATCAATTTCAATTTATTGAGAATGAGTTTATGACCCTTGGGAGATTTCTGAATCAACAAGACGGTGACTCTAAGGCCAAGGTTGCCATTATCAGTAATAAGATCAATAGGGAAGTATTTCATGAATTGGAAAGCCCTATTGGTGAGTATTTAGATTTGTCCGGAATTCCATTTAAAATCGTTGGGGTTTATGGGGATATAGGCGGAGAACGGGAAGAAGATCGTATTTATATACCTATTAGTACGGCACAACAGGTTTTCAATGGTGCGGATTATTTGAATAACCTTGCGTATACGCTTCCTCCAAAAGAAGATTTTGAAGCAGCTGTACAACAATCCATTAAATTTAAAAATGAGCTTAAATCATATTTGCAAAAAGCACATACGGTAGCGCCAGAAGATACTAGCGCCATACAAGTGTACAACCCTATGGAAGAAGCCAAGCGCTTTTATGCTTTAATGGGGGGAATAAAATTTTTCTTTTGGTTTGTTGGGGTATGTACCATTATTGCGGGTATAGTGGGGGTAAGTAATATTATGCTAATTGTAGTTAAAGAACGTACTCGAGAAATAGGTATTCGTAAGGCATTAGGAGCAAAACCATGGTCTATTGTAGGTATGATATTGCACGAAGCCATTTTTATTACGGCAATAGCGGGTTTTACCGGTCTTATTTTAAGTATGGGATTGTTGGAAATCGTAGGTCCGCATGTAGAGGTAGATTATGTTTTGAATCCGTCGGTAAATTTCAATGTGGCCTTAACAACCGTATTTGTATTAATAATTGCCGGAGCCATAGCTGGATTTTTCCCGGCATGGAGAGCTGCTAAAATTCATGTGATAGAAGCTCTTAGAGATGAATAGTTGTAAAGGAGTGAGTATAATAATTAAGCAATGACCCATGTTCAATAGAGACCGGTGGAAAGAAATTTTGGAAGTTTTGTCTAGCAATGTTTTTAGGACATTGGCTACTTCCTTTGGCGTAGGTTGGGGTATATTCATACTAATCATTCTTTTGGCGGCAGGTAAAGGCTTGGAGAACGGTATTAGAGCAGATTTTGGGGACATTGCTACAAATACCATGTTCATGTGGTCTAGAAATACAACAATGCCCTATAAAGGATTGCCAAAGGGTAGGCGTTTTAGTTTTAAGTTAGAAGATGTTCAGGCCATTAAGGACAATGTACCTGATCTTCGCTTTATTTCTCCTCGTAATCAATTAGGAGGTTTTAGAGGGGCAAATAATGTGGTCCGCGGATTAAGAACGGGTGCATTTAATGTTTATGGGGATTATCCTGAAATCATAAAACAAGAACCTATGACGATAACCTCGGGTAGGTTTGTGAATCATAATGACATACAGGATAAAAGAAAGATTGCGGTAATAGGCGACGGTGTTAGAAACGAATTATACGATCAGGGTGAAACCGTAATAGGGACGTATATAAAAATACAAGGTGTCAACTTTATGGTGGTGGGTACCTATCAAAAGAAAGATGACGGTGGTGGTGAAGAAGGTCAAAAAGAAATATATGTGCCGTTTACGGCTTTTTCACAAGCATTTAATACAAGTAATGATGTAGGGTGGATGGCCATTACCGCCAATGATGGTAGTTCTATTTCCGATTTGAAAGAGAAAATAGTTGGCGTTGTTAAGGAAAAAAGAAAAATTCACCCAGATGACAAACGTGCCGTAGGATACTTTGACCTTTACGAGCAGTTTAATCGTGTAGAAAGTTTGTTCGGTGCATTGCGGTGGGTGGCCTACTTTGTTGGGGTATTGGTTTTGCTATCCGGTATTATTGGGGTAAGTAATATCATGCTGATCGTTATCAAAGAACGCACAAAGGAAATTGGAATTCGAAGGGCATTGGGCGAAGCACCTTGGTCCATAAAAAAACAAATTTTAATGGAATCTATTTTCTTGACAATAATATCGGGTATGATAGGTATTGTTTTCGGGGCGGCATTTATTTATGGTGTAAATGCAGTGTTAGATTCCGTAGGTCCTGTAGATATGTTCATCAACCCAAGTGTAAGTTTAGCAATTGTGGTAAGCGCACTGATCATCTTGGTATTTTCAGGCTTGTTGGCAGGTTTTATTCCTGCTCAAAGTGCCATAAAGATTAGACCTATAGAAGCATTAAGAACAGAATAAATCATCAACAAAATTTAATCGATCATAAAATGAAAAAGTCAACAACTATTATTGTACTCTTATTAATTGTTTTCGCCTTTGGTGGATCAATGTTCTATCTCTATTCCAAGAATGCAGAAGACCCTGTTGTTTATTTAACGGAGGAGCCCTCTAAACAGACCATTATCAAAAAGACCATGGCTACGGGCAGTATTTTACCATTGGAAGAAGTGTTGATCAAGCCAAACATTTCTGGTGTTATAGAAAAGATTTTTGTGGAAGGTGGAGATTATGTGAAATCTGGAGATCTATTATGTACAATAAAGGTAGTGCCTAACCTTAGTGCGCTAAATGATGCCAGGAATAATATAGATGAAGCCAAAATTAATTTAGATGATCAATTGCGAAATCTAGAACGCCAAAAAGGATTGTTTTCTAAAGGAGTGATTTCAAAAGTAGATCTGGAACGCGCCCAGGTTAGTTACGATCAATCTAAACAATCATATGCCGCCGCAAACAAACGCTATGATATAGTAAAGACCGGTACAACCTCTGGTTATGGTAATGCTGCAAATACACAAATAAGGGCAACGGTCAATGGTATGGTTTTAGAAGTGCCAGTAGAGGTAGGTAATCAAGTTATAGAAAGTAATAATTTTAATGAAGGGACTACCATAGCCGCTATCGCTGATGTTGATAAAATGATTTTTGAGGGCAAAGTAGATGAGTCCGAAGTAGGTAAGATAAAGGAGAATCTGCCTCTTGAAATAACTGTAGGAGCCATTGAGGATAAAACTTTTGATGCTGTTTTGGATTACATAGCCCCAAAGGGAAACGAAGAAAATGGTGCCATACAATTTGAAATAAAAGGAACATTGAAGAAACAAGATTCTGTATTTATTAGAGCTGGGCTAAGTGCTAACGCATCCATTATTTTGGCACGTGCAGATAGTGTTTTAGCCGTAAAGGAGGCTTTGGTGCAGTTTGATGACGAGACTAAGAAACCCTTTGTTGAAATAGCTACCGGTGATCAACAATTTGAAAGACGAGATATAGAACTTGGAATTAGTGATGGTATTCATGTTCAAATAAACTCTGGTATAAATGAAGGCGAGAAAATTAAGGTTTGGAACGAGATAAAGCCCGATGAGCTTGCCGATAATGAATAATATTAAAAATATATTTTAATTGATGTAACAAATTTATGACTGCATAGTCTAATGATTAGACAATGTAAAAATTGTTCAAAACAACAACCAACATGATTCAAATAAAAGATCTTCACAAGTCCTATAAAATGGGCAAGAATTCACTTCACGTTCTAAAAGGCATAAATTTTAATGTTGAAGAAGGGGAGTTGGTAGCTATCATGGGTTCTTCCGGTTCTGGTAAATCAACCTTGCTAAACATTTTAGGGATGTTGGATAGTTCTGATTCCGGTGAGTATATATTGGATAATGTTCCAATCAAAAATCTAAATGAAACCAAGGCAGCTAGATATAGAAACAAGTTTTTAGGCTTTGTTTTTCAATCTTTCAATCTGATCAATTATAAAAGTGCTGCAGAGAATGTTGCATTGCCATTATATTATCAAAAAGTTCCAAGAAAAGAGCGTCAAGAAAAGTCACTTAAATATTTGGAGCAGGTTGGTTTAAAAGAGTGGGCAGGTCATTTACCAAGTGAGCTGTCAGGTGGTCAAAAGCAACGTGTTGCCATTGCTAGGGCATTGGCGGCAGAACCCAAAGTGTTGTTGGCAGATGAGCCAACCGGTGCGTTGGATAGTAAAACTTCTTATGAGGTTATGGATCTAATCCAGAAAATTAACGATGCCGGAAATACTATTTTGATAGTAACGCATGAACCCGATATAGCAGATATGTGCAAGCGTATTGTTCACTTAAAGGATGGGGTGATCATTGAGGATAAGAAAATAGAACAAGTTAGAGCCGAGCAATATGTTTGATAGAGACATTTGGCAAGAAATATATCATAGTATTAGCAACAACAAGCTTAGAACTTTCTTGACGGGATTTTCGGTTGGTTGGGGAATATTTATTCTTGTATTGCTATTGGCTTCGGTAAAAGGCATGCAGAATGGTTTTACATTACAGTTCAGTGATGATGCTACAAATTCCATTTTTGTGAGGACCGGTACTACATCTTTGGCTTATGGCGGATTTGAGGCGGGTAGAAGAATTCAAATGACCAATGATGATATTGAATATATCAAAAGAAGCTTTCCAAATGACATTGAATATATAAGTCCTAGGGTTTATCAAAATACATCGGCACGCTATAAAAGTGAAACTGGTAGTTACAATATACAAGCGGTTTACCCGGATCATCAAGCTATAGAAAAGACCATAGTCAATAAAGGTAGGTTCATCAATACCAATGACTTGATCAATGCGTCTAAAGTAGCTGTAATAGGAAGAAAGGTAGAAGAAGATTTGTTTAAGAACGAAGATGCTATAGGAAAATTCGTTGAGTTCAACGGTTTGCCTTTTAGGGTCATCGGTACATTTACAGATGATGGTGATGACAACGCAGAACGCAATATCTATGCGCCAACCAGTACCTACCAGAAAATGTACGGTCAAACAGACCATATTGATCAAATTGCATTGACCTATAACCCAAATTATGATTTGACCGAGGCTTTGGCTTTTTCAGATAGATTGGAAAATGTTTTTAGAAGAAGGTTCAAAATTGCACCACAAGACCAAGCGGGCATTAGAATATTTAATTACGCAGAGGTTTTTGAAGACATCAGCAACTTTACGGGAGGTTTGGACATTGCGGTAATCATCGTGGGGCTTTTAATCCTATTGTCAGGTATTGTAGGTATCGGTAATATCATGGTGTTTATTATTAAGGAACGTACCAAAGAGATCGGAGTACGTAAAGCTTTGGGAGCAGAACCTTGGTCCATTATAAAATTGGTGTTGTTCGAATCTGTATTTATTACCGCTTTATCCGGATTCATAGGTTTAGGAATTGCAACAGGATTATTGGCGGCAATTGGTCCAAGTATTAAGACCGGGGCTTTTGCAAATCCGTCGGTTAGTATGTCTATGGTAGTTACCGCCACAGTAATATTGGTTGTAGCGGGCGTACTTGCAGGATTGATTCCGGCAATGAAAGCGGCGAAAGTGAAACCAATTGTAGCATTAACGGATAAGTAGTATGTGGATATTTGATAGAGATTTATGGTCAGAGATTTTTGCCACATTGGGTAAGAACTTGTTTCGTACTTTTTTGACAATGCTTGGTGTAATTATAGCCATGATTATTTTGGTATTGTTGTTGGGTGGAGCAAACGGAATGAGTAACGGTTTTCAAAAGATTTTTGCAGGCACCGCATCTAACAGTTTGTTCGTGTGGAGCCAAAGTACTTCTGAACCGTATAAAGGTTTTGAGAGAGGACGAAGAATTCAGTTCAAGTTAGAAGATGCCACAATCTTAAAAGAACAAATTCCAGAGATAGAAGTGCTAGCGCCAAGAATTGAATTGGGTAGTCATAGGGGTGTTGTTACCGTATATAGAAACGGACTTACAAGTGGTTCATCGGTTTATGGTGATTACCCTAACATTGACGATATCATGAAAAAGAAACTGGTAGAAGGCAGGTTCTTGAACGAAAATGATATGACCGAGTCAAAAAAGGTCTGTGTTATTGGTGAAGAGACCTATAAATTGCTATTTGAAAAAGGAGAAAATGCAATTGGTGAAGATGTACGTATTAACGGGGTGTTCTTTAATATCGTTGGTATTTATAAACCAAATCAGAATATCAATATTGACGGTGAGAATTCGGTCTATATTCCGTTCTCTACATTTCAAAAAGCTTTTGGTTCCGGTGATAGAATGGGGTGGATGGCAATCTCTGTTCAGGCGGACACTAAGGTACCTGTAGTTGAAAGTCAGATAAAGAGATTGTTGAAGAACAAATATGATATCAATCCTACAGATGAACGTGCTATTGGCAGTTTTGACATGTCTGAAGTGTTTAACAATGTATCTGCCTTTACGGGTGTATTACAAGGGGTATCATTTTTTGTAGGGATCTTGACATTGCTTGCCGGGGTTATTGCCATTAGTAATATTCTTTTGATCACGGTTAAGGAACGTACCAAGGAAATAGGAATTAGACGTGCATTAGGTGCAACACCAAGTGTGGTAAAGAGACAAATTGTTTTGGAGTCAATAGTAATTACGGTATTCGCAGGGTTTGTTGGTTTTGCCATTGCAATAGGCTTTTTAGCATTGGCAAATAATATGATTGGCGAGAATAGCGATATGCCATTTTATAACTTAATGATCAATATTCCCCAGTTTATAGGTTCTTTTATTTTAATGGTAGGGTTAAGTGTTTTAATAGGTTTAATACCTGCGAACAGAGCCATTAGAATTAAACCAATAGACGCATTAAGAGAAGAGTAACAGACCAAATAATAAAAGTAAATAACAATCAAATAGTTGAGCATGAACAAGTATGTAAAGTACGCATTAATAGGAATAGCAGTTATAGGTATACTGGCTGCGGTAGTCTATTTTCTAAAGAAGAATAGCACTCCTTTAAAAACATATGAAACGGAAACCGTTGAAAAAAGAGATATTACCAATAAGGTTGTTGTTACCGGTAAGGTAATTCCGCAAGATGAAATTGAGATCAAGCCTCAAATTTCGGGAATTATTCAAAAGGTGTACTTGGAAGAAGGTGTTCAAGTAAAAGCGGGAGATTTGATTGCGACTATTAAGGTAGTTCCAAATGAGCAATCTTTAAACCAGGCCCGCGGTAGGGTCAATAATGCAAAAATAGCGTTGAACAATACCAAGATAGAGTATGACCGTAACAAATCCTTATTTGATAAAGGTGTGATTTCCAGTCAGGATTTCAATGCATTGCAACTACAATACGATCAAGCTACGCAAGAGTTGCAAAATGCGCAGGCAGATTACCAAATTATTAGAGTTGGTTCAGCTGGTGGGTCCTCTAGTGCCAATACGAATATTAGAGCAACTGTAACCGGTACATTATTGGAAATTCCTGTTGAAGAAGGCGATCAGGTTATTGAAAGTAACAATTTTAACGATGGTACTACCATTGCCTTTATAGCCGATATGTCTAAAATGATATTTGAAGGTGAGGTAGATGAGGCTGAAGTAGGTAAACTTAAAGTTGGTATGCCTTTAGAGATTAGCATGGGAGCATTACAAGATGAAAAATTCAATGCCAAATTAAAATTCATAGCTCCCAAGGGAGTTGAGGAAGAAGGTGCTGTTCAATTTAGGATAGAGGGAGATTTAGCTGTATCGGATAGTACAAATATTAGGGCTGGCTATAGTGCAAATGCTGCAATAGTTTTAGAAGAGAAAAAAGACGTGCTTTCTATTAAAGAAGCTTTGTTGCAATTTGATAAAGAAACCAACAAACCTTATGTAGAGATTGAAATAGGGGAGAATGAGTTTGAAAAAAGAGAACTTGAACTTGGCGTTAGTGATGGTATTGACGTGGAAATAATCTCTGGCATAGATGAAAATTCTAAAATAAAAATTTGGAACAAGCTTGAAGCCAAGAGTAATGACGATGCCCCAAATGAGGACTAAGAACAATCAATCAAATCAAAAAACGAATCGAACAACCTATTATTGGTTGGTTTAAAAAAGAAGAACATGAAAGTAAAAATCACGGGATTACTACTATTATTTTCTGTTGTAATAGGTACGGCACAACAAAAGAAATGGACCTTGCAAGAATGTGTTGCCTATGCTATAGAAAATAACCTAACGGTAGAGCAATATCAATTAGATCTTGAGAATGCTAAAATTGATAAGTCTGATGCAATTGGAGCACTTCTACCAAATTTAAATGGCTCTATAAGTGCTTCGGCAAATACAGGTCTTGCTTTAGATCCTACTACAAACAACTTAGTTTCGGCAACAATTTTTTCTGCTTCAGGTAATATGACCTCGTCCGTTACTTTGTTTGATGGACTTAGAAATTTTAATAGAATAGAAAGAGCAAAGCTGAACAGTATTGCCAATCAATATCGTTTAGACGATATAAAAGATGATATCAAACTTAATGTTGCCAACGCTTATTTACAGGTACTATCCAATAAGGAATCCTTAAAGGTTTTTAAAGCACAGTTGGCGGTTACTGAGCAAGATTTAAAGCGTACTAAGGAATTGGTGGAATCCGGTGTAGTAGCTCGTGGAGATTTGTTGGAAATTGAAGCAACTGCTGCAGGTCAAGAACAACAGATAATCAATGCCCAGAATTTGATATTGATTTCCAAATTAAATTTAGCACAGTTACTTAGTATAACCGACTATGAGAGTTTTGAAATTGCCGAAGAGGAGTTTGATATTCCGCCATCTGATATTTTAAATAATTCAGCGAAGGTTATTTTCAATACCGCATTGACTTTTAGAAATGATATAAAGTTGGCAATGTCCGGTGTAGAGCTGGCTCAAAAAGATTTAGAAATAGCAAAAGGAGAAAAATATCCTACGGTGGGTGCGTTCATTAACTATAACACTAGATATTCGGATCAAAACAATGATCCTTTTACAGGTGAGGCAATTCCATTTAAAGACCAGCTCTATATAAATGATGGTATTTCATATGGGGCGCAAATGAATATTCCTGTTTTCAATGGATGGAGCGTTAGAAATAATATCAAGCGATCTCAAATAAGTGTTGACTTGGCGCAGATTGAGTATGAAAGAACCAAACTGCAATTAGAGACCGATGTAAATCAGGCATATGTAGATGTAACCAGTTTTTATAAAGCTTATGAAGCGGCTCAAAAAACCTTGGAGGCCAGAAGTCTTGCGTATCAGTATTCAAAAGAGCGATTTGATGTAGGTTTAATGAATTCCTTTGATTTTAGTCAAGCTCAGGCACGAGTAGATAATGCTGAAGCAGAGGTGATTAGAACAAAATATGATTATATTTTCAGATTGAAAATATTAGAATTCTATTTTGGTATTCCAATTTCTTTAGAATAGATAAAAGTAATTTATGATTATTAAGCCTGTAGCATTCTAGTGTTACGGGCTTTTTCATTTTATGTAATACCTTTGCATTATGGGAATACTATTAAACCTAGAGACATCATCTACAAATTGCTCTGTTTGTGTTGCTGAAAACGGAGAAATACTAGCAATAAAGGAATTGAATTCTGCAAACTATTCGCATGCAGAAAAGTTACATTTATTTATTGAAGAGGTATTGCAAAAGGCTTCTCTAAAAATGGCAGCTTTAGAAGCAGTAGCGGTTAGTAAAGGTCCGGGGTCTTATACAGGACTGCGAATTGGGGTTTCTGCCGCAAAAGGCTTGTGCTACGCTTTAGGTATACCCTTGATATCGGTTTCTACTTTAAAGAGTATGGCCACGCAAATTAAAATTAAAGAAGATGAGGTCTTGATACCTGTTTTGGATGCAAGGCGTATGGAAGTGTATTCTGCAGTGTTTGATTCACTAGGTAATGAAATTAGGGAAACGAAAGCGGAAATCGTTGATGAAAACTCATTTAACGAGTTCATAAATGCTAATACTGTTCATTTCTTAGGAAGTGGAGCCGAGAAGATTAAAGAACTTTTTACTGACGAGAAGATAATTTATCATTGTGATGTTGTGCCATCCGCTAAAGAAATGGCTAGCCTATCTTTTGCTAAATTCAATGCGTCTAATTTTGAAGACGTAGCTTATTTTGAACCATATTATTTAAAAGATTTTGTGCTTCGGACCAAAAAGACAAAGGCATAAAAAAAAGCCCTTGATGTTTCAAGGGCTTTTTTAATGGTATTCATTATGTTATTAACCTTTCATTTGTGTAATAACACGTTGAGGGAACGGAATTTCAATTCCGGCAGCATCAAATCGATATTTTATTTCTTCCATAACATAGAAGTGTGCGGCCCAAAAATCTGCATTGTTCGCCCAAAAACGTAAGGTAAGATTTACCGAACTATCACCTAATTCACCAACATATACTTCAGGGGCTGGGGTTTTGTGTATGGTATCGCGATCATTACAAATCGCTAAAAGAATTTCCTTTGCTTCTTTAATGTTGGAACTATAGCCAATACCTACATCAATTTTATCCCTTCTGGTATCCAGAGCATTATAATTGGTAATGGTGTTGTTAGATAGTTGTCCATTGGGTATAATGGCAATCTGATTTCCAAATGTACTTACTTTGGTAGTGAAGATTGATATCTCCTTTACTGTTCCGTCTACTCCTTGGGCAGAAATAAAGTCTCCTATCTTAAATGGTTTGAATAATAGTATGAGCACTCCGCCCGCAAAATTGGCCAAAGAACCTTGTAGTGCCAAACCAATGGCTAAACCTGCCGATGCAAGTATTGCTACCAAAGATGTTGTCTGTACTCCTAACTGGGTAATGACCAATACGAACAGAATAATTTTTAAAGCAATACTGATAAAGCTTTGTGAAAATGATTCTAGGGCAAGATCATAATCTTTTCTGGCAAAGAACTTTCGGATCATTTTATTAATGAAACGTATAAGGTATGTACCCGCAATTAAAAGGAAAATTGCCCAAAGTAAACTTGGTAAAGCGGCCCATATCCATTCTATGGCTTTATCTGCATGTTCTTGTAAGTTTGTGATTTTATCCATCATTGAAATTTAAATTATTTGTAACGAACTTTCAGATATCGATGATTTTAGAAATAAAGTGGGGTAAATAAACTATGAGATGTTTGTAGTCAATAAATCTAAAGCCTTTTTTGGTTCTTCAACAGGCATTTGACAGCTTCCGTGATTACAAACATAAATAAGCGTTTTGTTCATTACATACCTATTCATCAATAAAGGTAAGTTGCTATTTTTTGTGTTTGAAGCCGCAAATATAACGTTTGGAAGATAGTTCTTCATGAGTGTTTTGCAAATAGGTTCAAAATTTTCACCGATAGCGACCATTTCAAAGAATTTCTGATCCATTAGTTGAGCCAAATGAAGCCAATTAGAATTATTTTGAGGGTTTTCTGTTATCGTAGACTTCATTGAGGTCATTATCTTGTTTAAGCGAATATCTAAATTATCCTCTGGAAAATACTTGGAGAGTTTATGTAGATTATGTGCCATAATAGAGTTGGAAGATGGTATTACATTATCTGCAATTTCCAAGGTTCTTCTAATAAGCCCATCTTCTTTGGAAGATGTGAAGTAAAAGAGTCCAGTTTCACTATCGGTAAAATGGTCTATTACGTATTTTGTAAGCCTTAAACTGTGGTTAAGCCATTTGTCATCATACGAAACTTCATAAAGACCAATAAAAGCCTCAATGACCGATGCATAATCTTCTAAAAACCCTTTAATGGTGCTATCTCCGTTCTTAAAATTACGATACAGTCCACCGTCGTCAGCAGACATTTTTTCAATGATGAATTGTGCATTTCTTAATGCGAGATCTAAATAGTGAGGATTCTCCAAGTACCTGTAAGCATCGGTAAGACCTTTTAAGGCAAGTCCGTTCCAAGCAGTCAAAATCTTATCGTCTAACCTGGGTTTGTTGCGTTTTTTTCTTTCCTTTTTTAATAAAACAAGGCATTGGGTTATAATTTGCTTCAACTCCTTTTTGGTAATGGAGTGCTTCATTGCTATGTTCAAAGCTTTGCCGTCTCTAATTAGCACATAGTTGTCTTCTTCCCAAAGGCCGTAGGAGTTTATATTGAAATACTCCTCGAAAATTTCAAAATCATCCTTTAGTATTCTTATTAATTCTTCTTTTTGCCAAACATAATACGCTCCTTCTACCAACTTGCCATTTTTGGTTAAACTATCGGCATCTAAAGAAGAGTAAAATCCATTGCTCTTGTCTAATAGCTCTTCTACTAAAAATGAAATGGTTTTCTCAACGGTACTTTTATAAAGTTGCTTGTTGGTAGCGGCATACGCATTAGAATAAAGACTAATTAATAGACCATTATCATATAGCATCTTTTCAAAATGTGGTACGTGCCACTTGGTGTCTACCGAATATCTTGAAAAACCACCGCCAACATGGTCAAATATGCCACCCCAAGCCATTCTGGTCAAGGTGGTGTTTACGTACTCATAAATAGTGTCATCATTATGGGAGTGTGCATAATGTAGTAAACAATTCATATTTGTAGGCATCATAAACTTTGGGGCTCGTTTGTATCCGCCTAAAAACGTATCAAAATAGTTAGACCAGTCCTGTATTATTTTTTCAATTTCGTTTGAATTAATGAGCTCGTCATTATCGGTTTTTGTAATTGAATTGATTTCTTTTAGACCTTGAGCCATATTTTCAGCATACCCTGTAATTTTATTAGGGTCTTCTATGTACAGTTTTTGAAGTTGGTTCAGTACTTGAATCCAATCGGTTTTTTTAACAAAAGTAGCTCCCCAAAAAGGCCTACCATCTGGTAGGGCCAAAATATTTAAAGGCCAGCCGCCGCTACCGGTCATCATTTGAAGTGCATCCATGTAAATGTGGTCAATATCTGGTCTTTCTTCCCTGTCTACCTTGATATTGATAAAATGGGCATTCATGGTTTCAGCAACCTCTTCATCTTCAAAGCATTCATGCTCCATAACATGGCACCAATGACATGCTGCGTAACCAATACTTATCAATATTAATTTATTCTCGTCTTTTGCCTTTTGTAAAGTGTTATCGTTCCAGGCTTCCCAATGAACAGGATTGTGGGCGTGTTGAAGTAAATAAGGACTACTTTCTTTAATAAGGTTGTTAGTATGCTTTTGTGAATGGGGCATTGTGTAAATATTTGATTTAAGGCAAAAAAAAGCGCCAAAAGGCGCTTTTAATATTGTAGCAAAATGGTTACTTCACTTCAAAAGTGATTTTAACATTTACTCTGTAATTTTTGATTTTTCCATCTTCAACGGTAGCGCTTTGCTCGTTGATATAAACCGATTTTATATTTTTTACTGATTTAGATGCTTCCGCAACTGCTTTTTTTGCTGCATCTTCCCATCCGTTGTCAGAATTTGCTAAAATTTCGATTACTTTTAAAACTGCCATAATTAATGATTTTTAGATTTCCTACAAGTTACAAAAATTGAAGGCACACTTTAATTCATTTAAATCGATAATTAGCCGTTTAAGGCAACTACCTCATTTACCTTGTCTCCCATCATATTTTTCAACATTGTTTCTATACCGTTTTTTAGGGTAAATGTAGAAGACGGGCAACCGCTACAGGCGCCTTGTAGAATTACGTTTACAGTTTTGCTGTCCGTGTCATAAGATTGAAACATAATATTTCCTCCATCACTAGCTACAGCTGGTTTTACATATTCTTCTAAAATATCAACAATCTCTTGTGAAGTTTCATCAAGCTCAACAGTACTTTCGGCAGTAATAGTTTCGGATACTTGAGCTTCAGCTCCTATAGCTTTGGCATTATCCGCTACAATTTGTTTTCCTTCGGTAATAAAATTTCTTATTACTTCTCGTAGTTCTACGGTTATATCATCCCATTCCGCAACTTCATATTTAGAAACAGAAACGTAATTTTCATCTATAAATACCTGTTTCACAAACGGAAATTGAAATAGCTCGGTAGCTAGTTTAGAATCTCTTGCTTCGTCTATATTCTTAAATTCGAATGCAGACCCTACTATTTTTTTACTGGCTACAAATTTCATTGTAGATGGGTTGGGCGTTACTTCTGCATATACGGTAACTGGTATGGGTTTGTCCATATCTTCCTCTATGACTATTGGCTCACCAGCATTTAAGTACTCAACTAGTTGTTGTGCTACTTCATCTTTTACATCTTCCCATTGAACAATATCGTAACGTTCCAATCCAATAAAATCTCCAGAAATATAAACTGTTTTAATAAACGGAAGATAGAATAGTTGTTGGGCCAACGGACTGTTCTTGGCTTCGTCAATATTTTTAAATTCGTAATTTTTTCGCTGTACTAACAAGTGGTTAGTTTCGAATTTTAATATATGTGGGTTGTTGGTTTTTACTACCGTGATTGAATACTCTTTCATATCTCAAAAATTTTAAGCAAAAATACAAAGGAAATCTTAGTTTGTAGCTACATAATAATGTTGAGGTTAACTCGTTATACACTTTATATTAGCGAAACTAAACCCTAGTTTTAATGTCCCAAGATGAAATACCATATTCTATTATTGTTTACCGTGCTTGTGATTGGTCTTAAATCAAATGCACAAGAAGGTATTCCTGTATATTTCGATTATTTGTCAGATAACTATTATTTGGTTTTTCCGTCCATGGCCGGTATTGGTGAAGGTGGAAAAATTAGGGCTACTGCAAGAAAGCAATGGTTCGATGTCGATGATGCACCTAGTTTGCAAACCATTAATGCCCATTTTAGGTTAGGTGATTCTCCAAGTGGTATAGGTGCAATAGTTTTTAACGATGCTAATGGCTATCATTCTCAAACCGGACTTAAACTTACATACGCTCATCATTTAAGAATGGGCGGTAATGATGTAAGACAGTTAAATCAACTATCTTTTGGTCTTAGCGGTACTATATTACAGAGTAGCTTGGATGAAACCGAATTTAGATCGGTAACTCCCGATCCTGCCGTTTCAGGTATCAAATTAAGCTCTTCTTACGCAAACGTCGATATTGGTGTTTCATACAATTATGGAGAGTTTTACGCGCATTTTGCGGTTACAAATGCATTGACCGGAAGCAAAAGAAATTTGTACTATAGGGATAGAAATGACAACCCAGATGAATTGGTAATTGATAATATTAGAAGGTTTTTAGTATCTGCAGGGTATATCTTTGGAAGAAGTGAATGGCAGTTTGAGCCATCAGTGCTTTTTCAGTTAACTGAATTTACCAAGGAGAAGAGTTTAGATATTAACGCCAAGGTTTATAAAGATGTAGATTTTGGTCGTATTTGGGGCGGACTCTCATATAGAAGAAGTTTTGATGGAGCTCAATATCAAGATGCAGGTTCATTTGGAGAGCAACGCTTACAGTTGATAACCCCTATAGTTGGTGCTAATTTTAAAAACTTTATGGTGTCGTATAATTATTCGTATCAAATGAATGATTATCGTTTTGATAATGGTGGGTTTCACCAAATTACCTTAGGGTATGATTTTGGACAAACAGAGCGTAAGTATGATTGCTACTGTCCCGCCGCTAATTAAAATAAAAAGGTCAGCTAGTTTGTAACGGACCTTTTTATTAAAATTGATTTACTCCCAGCTATAATTTTTTGATCGGGCTTGCTTTTTGATCGCCTTGATCATGGCATTTTCTAATTCACCTGATTTATCAGTGTTTTGATGTTCGGCTATATATGCTAAACGTTTAGAGTTATATTCTTGAATCTTTTTTTGTATCTGTATTCTTTCTGCTTTTTTAGATTCAATATAATCTTTGATTTCTTTTTCATTCTTGTTCTTCAACTCATTGGGTAATTGATCTTTTTCAACAGTACTAATTTCAAATTCCTCATCGGCATAGGCATCAACTAAGTCCCATTTTTTATTATTGTAAAGTCTTGAACTTTTGCTAACAGCTCTTTTAACGGCAATGGCTTCTTCCATCTCTAAAGCATTTTCATCTTGAACTTTCTGTGCCTGGTACTTTTCTCTTCCTAAAGTACCGTACGAAATATATGTGGTGTTCAATCTTGAATTGAGCTTGATTATGATGTCATCATAAGGAGTATTTATATGAACCACTTTTTTATTGTGATCAATAGCCATATACTCTCCTCCTGTTAATGAAGCCCCTTTTTTCCAATCTGTGTTTATGCCCAATTCGTAATTTCCACAAAAAATAGTGTTGACCGTAACCCCTTTTTCATTAGCATTGGTGGTCGCATTTCTATAATTATACCTTCCTTGGTCAAAAGGCTCGTTACCTGCAATGAAAATCATTCGTAGTAAATCTGGATTTTGGTTCCATGGTAATTGTTGTAGCGATGTTTGTAAAACTTTACCACAATATTCTTCACCACCGTTGGTGGTTAATGAGAAGAGTTTTTCAGAAATTTCATCAAGATCACTACTAAATCCAAGAACTTGTTGAATGTATCCTTCACTTGCTGAAAGATTGTCATTCCCATATTGATATATTGCAATTTGTAGGTTGGGTCTAGTGTCATTTCCGCATTTAGCCAAACTGAACTCGTTTACAATATCCCAAAGTTGAGACTTGGCTTGGTTGATTAAACCGTCCATGCTGTTACTTGTATCCAATAACAACGCTATTTGAACAGTATTGTCTTTTTTTGGTTCTAAAGGATTATTAGCGTGTGCAATTAGTTCAATTGGTTTTCTTCTTTCGTTAGTATTACAGGCATATACGCTAGATATGGTCAATAGTGCAATACCTATAGATCCAAGTTGTTTTAAGATTTTCATAAATTTCGTTTTAAATTCAAGACGAAACTAACCGCTAAGTTTTTCTTAGAATAATTGAAATGAGCGAAGGTGCCTTATGGCTTAGTAAAGTGGTTTAATGGGTTTGTTAACTTATGAATAATGCTAGATTAAGTGTGTGTTTTGCAATTACTTCATTTTTTAGTACCATAATTATCAGCTAAGTTTACCATAGTAATTGAGTATGAAAGATTATTGTATTTACATAATGGTTTGTTTGTTTTTGGGGTGGAACGTTGTCTATTCACAATCTCAAAACAATGCACTAAAATTCAATTTAAAAGGTAGGGTTGAGGTTAGGAGCACAGGACAACCAATTTCCGGTGTTTCTATATCAAATGATATGGGGGTGTTCGTGGTTACTAATGCCTTGGGAGAATTTGAAATTAAAACAAGAATTGGTGATCAACTCATAATTGAGCATCAGGATATTGAGACATTATGGTATAATGTAGAAAAAAATGATGATGTACTGATCTTGGTAGAAGGCTTTGAGTCTTCGGTTAGTGACAGGTCAAATTCACCGCCTGATATTTCTATAAGACATCAACAACTGTTAGATTCTGCAGAACACTACAAAGCCAAGGATATTGAAAAGAGTATTGACTTTGTGGCCCAATCTATAGCTTTATTGGGTAAAAGAGGGAGAAGGAAGGAATTGGCACGATCGCTTTCCAAACTTGGGGAGGTCTATCAATATCACAAGCAATTGGATTTAGCTATTGATAATTATGAAGATGCGATAGAGAACAATAAGACCATTGCCACATCTTTATTGTTGGGTAGGGCGTACAATTTAACGTCAAGATTCAATGAGACTATAGGTTTATTGGATCCGTTGTCGAAGGTAAAAACAATGCCGCCTTATCAAAGTGCAGTACTTTATGAACTATTAGGTGATGCTAAAAAGGGTAAGGGCAAAACCAAAGAAGCAATAGAGTTGTATAACAGAGGTCTGTTGATTGCCGAAAAAAATCAGAATACCTCAAAAATGATCGACTTGAATTCGAAATTGGCCGATTCATATTCTATGGATAACCAATCTATGGAGGCAGAGGCTTATTATGGAAATTCATTGGAACTTGCGGTACAATCAGCACCAAAAAGGGCATTGCAAGAAAAAGAAAAGGTAGCGGATTTTTACAATACTAAAAGTAGGTTCAATGAAGAAATCAATATGCGTAAAAACAGTTTACAGGAATTAAAAAGATTGAACGCGCCTAATGTTGGACTTAAAAAGCTTGAACTTGGAGATACGATAACATCACAACGAATAAATTATAAGATTGCAAATGCCTACATCTCTCAAGATAAGTACAATGAGGCTATTCCCTTTTTAGAAAAGAGTATTGTTGAGGCTGACTCAGATGATGATTTGGTGGTGCAAAAAGATGCCACAAGAAAACTGTCTGAAGTGTATAAGGTGAAAGGGGATTTTACCAAGGCCTTGGAAACTTACCAGACCTACGTGGCATTGGTAGATTCATTATATGTACGAAAAGAACAAGAAATCTCTAGGGCTAGTCGCTTTAATAGAGAGATAGCAAATGCTCAAAACCGACTTACGGGCTTGGAACAGGAGCGAGAACTGTCTCAAAGTAAATATGATTTAGCTTTAACGGAGCAAGAGCTGGTAAAGGAAAGTAATAAGAGACAACAGCTGGTTATCTACTCTTTAATATTTGGGTTATTATTGACCCTTTTGGCAGCCTTCTTCTTTTATCGAAGTAATCAACAACAGAAATTGGCAAATAACTTATTAGCCTTGAAATCATTGCGCTCTCAAATGAATCCGCATTTTATTTTCAACGCATTAAATTCCGTTAATAATTTTATTTCTAAAAGTGATGAGCGCAGTGCTAATAGATATCTTAGTGACTTTTCCAAATTAATGCGCTCTGTACTAGAAAACTCTGAAGAAGATTTTATTCCCTTAGAAAAAGAATTACAGCAATTGGAATTATATATAAAGCTAGAGCATTCTAGATTTGAAGATAAATTTGATTATCAAATTACCGTAGATGAGGCTGTACAGGTGTCGAAGTTTCAAATACCTCCAATGTTACTGCAACCTTACATTGAAAATGCCATTTGGCACGGATTAAGATATAGGGAAGAAAAAGGAGAGCTTTTAGTTACCGTTAAGGAGAATAGTAAAGACTCTATAATTATTTCAATCACAGATAATGGTATTGGAAGAAAGAAATCTGCAGAAATAAAAACCCAAAATCAAAAGAAACAAAAATCTAAAGGAATGGGTATTATTCAAAAACGCGTGGCAATATTGAATGATATGTATACCGATAAGGTGGATATTAAAATTTCAGATTTACAAGAGAACGGAACCGGAACTAAAGTTTTATTTATTTTAAAAAGGGAGAAATGAGCTTAAATGCAATTATAGTGGAAGATGAGGCTAATAGTAGGGAGATATTACGAAATTATATCTTTAAATATTGCCCTAGTGTTCAATTGTTGGGAGAGGCTTCATCAATTAAGGATGCTTTGACTTTAATTGGGAGTAATAGTTTGGATCTCGTTTTTTTAGATGTAGAAATGCCGTTCGGTAATGCTTTTGATTTACTGGATCAACTGCCCGATAGAACTTTTGAAACCGTTTTTGTTACCGCGTATGATCATTATGCAAAAGATGCTTTAAACAATCATGCTGCATACTACCTAACCAAGCCAATTAATATAGATGAACTGGTAAATGCAGTAGCTTATGTAGAAACTGTTCGTGAAAAAGAGGCAAGTTTGGAAGGAGAAGTGCTAAGTACAAAATCTAATGGGGTAGAGGGGAAATTGACTTTGCCTCAACAAGATGGTTTTCAAGTCCTGAATATTGCCGATATTTTGTATTGTAAGGCAGATGATAATTATACTGAAATTTACCTGTTGAACAAGAAAATATTAGTGAGTAAAACCTTAAAGTATTTTGAGGATGCATTAAAAAATTATCCTTTTGCGCGTGTTCATAAATCTTTTTTGGTGAATGTGAACGAGGTGGTGAAGTATAAAAAAGGTAAAGGGGGCAGCGTGGTGATGTCTAACGGAAAAGAAGTTATGGTGTCCGCTTCAAAAAAGAAAGATTTTCTATCATATTTTAATTAATGTACAAATGATAAAAGCGGTTAGGGGTAAAGAACCAATTATAGGGGAAGATTGTTTTATAGCAGAAAATGCAACAATAGTTGGTGAGGTAAGTATGGGCAAGCAATGTAGTGTTTGGTTCAATGCAGTATTAAGGGGAGATGTTCATTATATAAAAATGGGCAATAAAGTAAATGTTCAAGATGGTGCTGTTGTTCATTGTACTTATTTGAAGTCTCCAACAACTATTGGTAATAATGTTTCTATTGGGCATAATGCAATTGTTCATGGTTGTACCATTCATGATAACGTATTGGTGGGTATGGGAAGTATAATTATGGATGATTGCATTGTAGAATGTAATAGTATAATTGCAGCAGGAGCAGTTCTTACAAAAGGAACCCATGTGCCGTCTGGAAGTATTTTTGCCGGTATGCCCGCAAAGAAGATAAAGGATATTAGCCCTGAGCTCAGTTCAGGTGAAATTAATAGAATTGCAGAGGCATATACAATGTATTCAGGCTGGTTTAAAGAATAATCGTTGACTCAAAAAGAATTGGGGGTATGGCAATCTAGCTAAAATACGTACTTTTGATCCACCAAAACTAAAAGTTATGAACGCATATATTTTTCCTGGGCAAGGTGCTCAATTTGTTGGAATGGGGTTAGATTTATACGAGAAATACCCTATTGCAAAAGAATTGTTTCTTAAAGCCAATGATATTTTAGGCTTTGAAATTACAAAGGTAATGTTCAATGGTACTGCTGAAGGTTTAAAAGAGACCAAAGTAACCCAGCCTGCTATTTTCTTGCACTCTGTGATTCTAAGTAAGGTAATGGGAGATACGTTTAAACCAGATATGGTTGCAGGTCATTCTTTAGGGGAATTTTCTGCACTTGTGGCAAACAATACCCTTAGTTTTGAAGACGGACTTAAATTGGTATCGCAACGTGCTTTGGCAATGCAAAAGGCGTGCGAACTTAAGCCATCGACTATGGCTGCGGTATTAGGGTTAGAAGATGCTGTTGTAGAAAAAGTTTGTGCAGAAATTGACGGAATTGTTGTGGCTGCAAATTACAATTGCCCTGGTCAATTGGTTATTTCAGGTGAGGTGCCTGCTGTAGAACAAGCTTGTGAAAAGTTAAAAGAAGCTGGAGCAAGACGTGCATTAATGTTACCCGTAGGTGGTGCTTTTCACTCTCCATTAATGGAACCTGCTAGAGAAGAATTGGCTGCGGCCATAGATGATACAACTTTTTCAACGCCAAGTTGTCCTATCTATCAAAATGTTCCTACAACTGCGGTGCACAGTGCAGATGAAATTAAAAAGAATTTAATGTTGCAATTGACGGCACCGGTAAAATGGACACAAAGTGTGCAGCAAATGGTGCATGATGGTGCTACTATTTTTACAGAAATAGGTCCTGGTAAAGTATTACAAGGGTTGGTAAGAAAAATTGAGCCTTCGGTTACAACGCAATCACCGCAACTAACAGACTAGCCTTTGTTTCCTTAATATTACCATTTAACCCATAAATCCTTTTTTCAACTGTTTCTGAGAGGTTTACCTTGATTTTTTTGTAATATTGAGACCCTAATTTTTGGTTGTGAATGTAGAACTTTTATAATCATAATATGGGGTTTGATAAAGAATGCTATGAAAATAAGTATATACTATAGTCTTTTGAGTTTTCAGAATTCTAAACGATTTAAGCAATTTTTCTTTGTTTTTACATTGTTGGTTTTTGGGGTTTTCTCCCAAAGTGTTTCTGCGCAATTTGTATCTATTGAAAATGATAGAGATGCAACTGAAGGTAATATTTTACCTGGGAGATTTATAGTTCGCGTGGCTTCTCTTAGTTTTTCAGGGAATGTTACTGTCAATTATGATGTGATTTTAAGTAGTACAGCAACAGAAGGTTCTGATTTTGGAACTCTAAGTCGTTCGGTTCCAATAACTGTTGATTTTTTTGGGGGAGGTAGTGAGTATATAAATGTTAGTGTGTTAGATGATTTATTTGTAGAAGGGGAGGAAACGGTAATCGTTAAATTATCACCAAGTAATGATTATAATATTGATTCTGCAAATGACGAGGCAACTGTAACTATTGCAGATGATGATACTACAACTTTACAGATTAATAATGTACAAGCTACCGAAGGAAATAATTTAGTATTTGATATTAGTACTGATCAAGCTGTTGTCTATGAGCATACCGTAACAGTTGATTTTTCTGGCGGTACTGCAACTAAAGGTACTTTAGGGTTTACTGATCCGGACGATTATAATGGCGACCAACAAGAAATTACTTTTTTGCCAGGGCAAACATCTAAACAAATGGCAGTTGTTACAGGTAACGATACTCGAGTTGAGGGCAATGAAACATTTATTGCAACATTATCAAGTGATGATAATACAAGTGTAATTGCGGGAGATACGGGTACGGGTACAATTCTTAATAATGACCTTGCTCAAGTTACTGTTTTGGCAAATAGACCAAGTACCAATGAAAATGGCTCAGGAAACAATGGCCGATTTAGAATAGAGTTAAGTGAGGAGAATGATACGGGTGGTGCCTTAACTGTAGACTATGCCATTAGCGGTACCGCAACAGAAGGCGATGATTTTACCATTACCGGTAATGCCAATATACCAGACGGTTCAGATTTCACCAATCTTAACATTGCCCCCATAGATGATGCTTTAATTGAAGGTGATGAAACAGTAGTAATTACGCTGAACAGTATTAATAGTGCGCTTTATGAAATTGGAACATCTAATACGGATACTATTACAATAGTAGATGACGATGCTTTCGTAGCATCTGTTACTGCTACTGATGCTACTGCTGTAGAAGCAAATAACGTAACGAATACCGGGTTGTTTACAATCAGTTTGGATCAGGTAAATAATACTGGTAATCCAATTACAGTAAATTATACGATTGCAGGTACAGCAACATCCGGGTCAGATTTTTCAGCATTGAGCGGTTCCGCTATTATTGCAGATGGCAGCCAAGATGCAACGGTTTTGTTAACTCCCATAAATGATAATTTAGTAGAGAATGCTGAAACTGTAATTTTGAATCTGGCAACAGGAACCGGATACAATTTAGGAAATGCAGGTTCTGCTACTGCTACTGTTAACATAAATGATACCGATATTTTTGAAGCATCTATTGAATCTACGGATGCCACTGCAAATGAGAGCCCTCTTGGTGTTGGGGTGTTTACCGTAGATGTAGAGAAAGTAAACGCCACAGGGGACGATTTAGAAATTGATTACACAATTGGGGGAACTGCCGTTCAAGGTGATGATTATGCTAATCTTTCGGGGTCTGTGGTAATAGAAGAAGGGGAGAGCACAGGTATCATTACTATTACTCCTATTAATGATGATGACATTGAAAGTAATGAAACGGTGATCTTAACTTTGGTCAATGGAACGGGATATACTGTTGGTGGTCCAAGTAATGCTACTGTAGTCATTGTTAGTGAGGATACCAATGTTGCAGAAATTACAGCTTCAGATGGTACTGCGGCAGAGAGTAACAATGCAGTTTCACCTGGTGAATTTACAATTGGTCTTAGTGTTCCTAATAATACGGGTACCACAATGACCATTAATTATACTATTGCGGGAACGGCTGGTAATGGAACGGATTATACAGCTATAAATGCAAATGCGGTTAACATTCCAAACGGTCAGCAATCTGTAGAAATAGATATTTCGCCAATCAACGATGCAATTCAAGAAGGTACGGAAACTGTTATAATTACATTACAAAATGGTACTGGTTATTCTTTAGGTTCGGTTGCTACGCAATCGGCTACGGTTGAAATTGAGGATAATGACCAAGCGATATTGACAATTTCCAACGAATCATTAAATGAAGACGATGCTGCCGGTGAAATGGTTTTTGAAGTGGAATTGGATTTAGAGGTTATTGGTGGTACAACGGTTTCATATTCCTTTTTTGATGATACTGCAGAAGGTGGTGGTGTAGATTATACTGGTAACAATGGTTCACTTACTTTTGATGGTGATGCTGGTGAAATACAGGCAATTACGGTGCCTATAATTAACGATGCGGTTTTAGAAAACACAGAGACTTTTACGGTACAATTGGGGTTGCCAACGAATAATGTGCAACGCGCAAATGGAGGTACGGGTACCGGAACTATTCAAGATGATGATAACTGTGTGGCAGCGCCAATTTTAGACGAGTCTGTTTCAAATATTTATTGTGTTGAGAATGCTGGTGATCCTTTTTCGGCTAATTTATTTGATTATACTTCTAGTGCTGCACCTGCGGGAACTGTTTTAACATGGAGTAGGGTTTCCAATCCCTTAAATACGAATTCGCATTTAACCGTTGCAGAGGCTCAAGATGTTGATTTGCCAGCGTCTTATTATGGTTTTTTCTATGATGAAGATAATAATTGTGCAAGTGGTACTATAGAGGTACAAATTGTTCGTAATGTATTGCCGCAATTGACGGTTATTAATGATAATGAACGTTGTGGTCCGGGTACTTTATTATTAAGTGTTGAACCTAGTGATGGTGCCTCTGTAAATTGGTATGATTCTTTAGATGCTGTTACTCCGATCGCTACCGGTGAAACGTTTACGACGCCTTCATTGAATGCTACTGCTACGTATTATGTTGAGGCTACCGAGAATGAATGTACTACTGAAAGACAACCTGTAGTAGCAAGAATCGGATCTCAGGCTTCAGTCGGGACAGCAACAAATGGTTCTATATGTAATGTGGCAGCAAACGGACTTACCGCAATAGATCTAGATTCTAGGTTAAATGGTGCGGATCCTGGTGTGTGGATTTTTGTATCGGGTCCTGATAATATGACTATTAGCTCTACTAATGTTGTTGAGTTTGAAGGGGCTACTTCTGGTGCTTATGTATTTAGTTATACTACAACAGATTCTACG
This sequence comes from Maribacter sp. HS, assembly GCF_048059195.1. Classification (NCBI taxonomy): domain Bacteria; kingdom Pseudomonadati; phylum Bacteroidota; class Flavobacteriia; order Flavobacteriales; family Flavobacteriaceae; genus Maribacter; species Maribacter sp. HS. Next base: position 639,882 of record NZ_JAYLVV010000002.1, on the reverse strand, counting down.
GCTCCTTGTGAAAACCCTACCGTAGAAGTTACGATCAATGTAAGCGATTGTGAAACTGATGACGATAATGATGGCTTATTAGGTGGTCAGGAAGTGGTTTTGGGGACTGACTCCAATGATCCTGATACTGACGGTGATGGTATTGAGGATGGTGAGGAAGTAGGTGATGATATCAATAACCCTTTAGATGAGGATGGCGATGGTATTATTGATGCATTGGACTCTAATACGGAAGATGCCGATAATGACGGGGTTAATGATCAACAAGATCCTGCAAATAATAATCCATGTATACCTAATAGATTTAATGGTAGTTGTGATAGCGATGGTGATGGTATTTCAGATTTAGATGAACAAACAAATGGTTCTGATCCAGATGATCCTTGTGATCCGGTAGCCACACCAAATTGCGATGCGCCTATAGATTTAGAAGTGTTAAAATCAGTGGATAATATTGATGCATTGGTTGGAGATACTATCGTATTTACCATTTTGGTCACTAACTTATCAGATAGAACGGTAAGGTCAATAGTAATTGGTGATTTATTGGAGCTTGGGTTCGAATTTGTGTCCGCTGATTCTGCCGATTATGATGAAATATCGGGTAATTGGAACATTCCAGAACTTGAAGCAGGTATTTCTGTTGAATTGAATATTACTGTTCTTGTCGCAGAACAAGGTCCGTACACAAATACCGCTGTACTATTAGAATCTATACCAACGGATAATAATCCTGATAATGATGAAGCTACGGTAGATTTAAGTACTGAGGCTCCAGAAGGTGTAGACCTAAGAATTTCAAAAGAGGCTAGACCGGATATGGTGTTAGTGGGAGATGAAGTTGAATTTGTAATCAGGGTAACCAATATTTCTGTATCTGATGTAGTGACAGATATTATTGTGAATGATCAAATATTACTTGAAAACGGGTTTATGTTTGTTTCGGCAGAATCTGATTTCAATGGTGTTTATGATGAGAATACCGGTAATTGGAATATTCCGGCTTTGGAAAGAGAAGAAACAGCAACTTTAAGGATCAGGGCTGTGGTTCCGGCTACAGGTACGTATACAAATACGGCAAATATCGTAAGGTCTACCCCAAGAGATAGCAATACGTTAAACAATGAGGCTACCGTTGAGGTTGAAGTGATTGAAAAAAGTCCGGCAGACCCAGGCTTCTTGTTCAACCAATTTTCTCCCAATGGAAATAATCAGAATGAGGTACTGCGTATAAACCGTACAGATCCTGAAACCGGTATTGATGTTGCCTTACATTATAAGATCAAGATTTATGATCGATACGGGAACTTGGTATTTGAAACGGAAAAAGTAAATGACGGTGATGTATGGGACGGTACCTATAAAGGAAAAGAAGTGCCAAAAGGAACTTATTTTTATATTATGAATTATAGTATCAATAACGGACCCGAAACATTGGATAAGGGTTGGATACAGCTTATTAGATAAAATAAATTATGGATTATAACTTTAATAAAACTAGTTATACTATTGCCTTAGTGCTATTTTCTCTGATAGGCTTTAATGCATTTTCACAGAAAGAACCGCAGTATACCCAATACATGTACAATATTGGTAGCTTTAACCCTGCTTATGTGGGTACGGTAGAAAACCCTGAGTTTTCTGGTTTGTATAGAGCTCAATGGATAGATATTCCCGGGGCACCCCGTACATTTCGTTTTGGTGCCAACCTTCCGTTTCAAAATGAAAAAGTTGGATTGGGTTTAAACATTGTTAGTGATCAATTAGGACCAACTACGCAAACCTATGCAGATGTTTCTTATTCATATCAAATTATGGTTACAGATGAGACTAAGCTTTCTTTTGGTATAGATGCAGGAGGTTCTTTTTTAAATGTTGATTTTTCGAAAGGAACTTTTGAAAATCCGGGTGAGAACCTTAATGATGAAATGTTAAGCAAATTTTATCCAACCGTTGGTGCAGGTGCTTTCCTGTATGCTGAAGATTGGTACTTAGGTGCCTCTGTTCCTAATTTTTTGACCGAAGGTGTGTATAATGATGAAGTATCATCTATAGTTGAAGACAAACTTCAATTTAATTTTATTGGTGGCTATGTATTTGAACTTTCAGATAATTTAAAGTTTAAACCGGCATTTTTGGTCAATACTATTGCAGGTTCACCCGTGAATGTAAACTTATCGGGTAATTTTTTAATTTCAGATGTATTTACAGCTGGTGCATCCTATCGTCTAGACAATGCATTCAGTGGTTTAGCGGGCTTTCAAATATCAAACCAATTGTTTGCAGGGTATTCTTATGATTACAATACAAACTTGTTAGGTGAGTTCAATAATGGTTCTCATGAAATAATACTAAAATTCTATTTAGGTAGACAAGGAGCAGCGAAATCAAAAGGAAGTGGTGACAAGAATGCGAAAGGAAAACCTAAACAAGTAGATTCACCACGTTTCTTTTAAATAGAACTATAATGAAATTTAAATTTCTCATAACAATTCTGATTATTATACCGCTTTTGGGTTTTGCCCAAGACAAGAAGTCCAAGGCAGATAATCTTTTTTATGGATATCGCTACCAACAGGCAATTGCAGAGTATAAAAAGGAAATGGAAAAGAAACCATTGACTAACTATCAATTACTGAATTTAGCGGACTCATACTTTAGCACGGGTAAATATGATAATGCTTCAGAGCTATATTTAGAGGTCAATAAGAATGACACTATTATGTCTGTGAACAGGTTCAATAAAATGTTGCAAAGCCTTTCTAAAAATTCAGAACGAGATAGAGTGAAAACTTTTCTTAGGTCAAAAGCGGATAAATTATCTCCAGAACTTTTAGAAAACGCAGAGTTCAATTATAGCTTATTGGAAATTCCGGCAAGCAATGAAGATAAAACAATTCGCGATTTAGGGCTTAATAGTCCTCAGGGAGATTTCTCCCCAGCGTTTTATAAAAATGGAATATTATTCAGTAGTAGTAGATCTAGAAATTCTAAAAATGTATATGAGCCTACGGGCGAATCGTATTTGGATATTTATTTTGCTAGAATAAGTTCAACAAATACGCTTGTAGATGTAGAAACTTTTAAAGAAATACCGGCTACCGAGTTTCATAAATCAACACCTTATTACTCAACAAAATTGTCCACGTTCTTTTACATTCTTTCCAACACCGAAGATGGTGAATTAAGATATGATGAAAATGGGAAGAATGCTTTGGCCATTGGTACACTTTCAGAAAATGGTAGATTTAGATTTATCTTAAAGGATTTAAGTACTTCTTTTTATTATCCATTTTTTGATGATAATACTGAACGATTATATTTTGCGGCAAATTTTGATGATAGTTATGGTGGTACAGACCTATATTATGTGTACACCAATAACGGTCAAATAATGTCTGCTCCAATTAATTTGGGACCTAGAATAAATTCGCCCGGAAATGAAATAGCTCCATATATCTATGAAGGAAGCTTATATTTTTCTTCCGACATTTTTTATGGTCTAGGTGGTATGGATGTTTATAAATCTAATATCCTAGCTAATGAAACATATACCATTCCTGTAAATTTAGGTGAAGGTATCAATTCGGTATCCGATGATTTCGGCTTTATAATCCAGAAGGCTAAGGAGGGTAATGGATTGTCCGGTTTTTTCGCTTCAAATAGAAAAGGAGGAAAAGGTGGGGATGATCTTTATGGATTTATGCTCGATAAATCACCAGGATTAAAAACATTTGCACTTGGTGGCAAGGTGGTTAATCTAAGAAATAAAGCAGGTTTGGAAGGAGCACAGGTAAGACTGTTGAATCAAAATGGAGATATTTTAAAGGAAGTTGTGTCTAATTCGGACGGAAGTTTTAGAATCGAGGTGCCATGGATGTCTCAGGTCACCATACAGGCAATGAGTGACGGTTATTCTATTTTCTCCACTACCTACTCTGAAGAAGGGATGGAGGAAATTCAAAATTCCTCTTACAATATGGGGCTTGCCAAAATGGAAGATTTGGTAACGGAACGGGAAGAGAAAACAGTTATTAAATTGGATAAGTTTTATTTTGATAAAGGAAAGTCAACTTTGAATGCTCAAGTAGAGGGGCAATTGAAAAAAGTTATAGACGCAGTAGAACGCTTTCCGCAAATAAGATTAAGAATTCTTTCGTATACGGACAGTAGGGGTAGTAGTTCTTATAATAAAAGATTGTCACAAGACAGGGCCAATACCATTAAGCGGTATTTGTTGAACAATGGTTTGGGTTCACATAATATACTTGAGGCTACTGGGTATGGAGAAGAGAATATTGTAAACAATTGTACCAATGGCGCTTATTGTTTAGATTTTCTTCATAAACAAAATGAACGAACACTTTTTGTAGTAGAATAGGGAAAAAAACCTTGCCTACTATAAAATGATAATATAGAAATAGTAAAGCGCAAAGAGGGTGAGAAACAAGATACCTACATAGGTTAAAAATCTTAGCTGCTTATTGGGCCAAAATTTTGGGTCTAGATCACTACTGGTAACATTTTTTAAATTCATGTATCCTACTAATGGCGCTACAACGAAAGATACAAAAGTGGCCAAAGCAACTAAATTTCCCATGTTTGCACTAAACGCGGCAATGACAATAAAGTTGATGAAGGTCAAGATGAGTATTCCTGTGGTGTAAGCGTTTTTTGTGCTATACCATTTCTCTTTTGGTTTTAATAGGGAAATAATATCCAAACTTACCCTTGCCAATGCATCATGTGCCGTCATGCATGTGCTAAACATAGTGGCAAATGCTGAAATTGCTATAAATAGATAGGCCCAAGTGCCAATATGCTCAGTAAACAGGCGAACAACTTGATCCGCAAAGCTTATGGCATTATTACTGAGCTGGGTGTTGGTTCCATATAATGTATACCATCCTATGACCATAAAAAATACCGCAAGAATTGCCGTTATAATATAGCCTATATTAAATTCTTGTAAAGATTCTTTTAAACTTGGCTTTTCTTGATTTTTCCATTTTTCTATGCTCCACAAGCTAATCCAGCTAGAAGCTTCAACGGTCGTTGGCATCCACCCAATTAACCCTATTAAAAAAAGAATTCCTACTTCATTGAAAATAGGTAGTGGTTCAAAGTCCAATGCATGGTCAACCGGTCCTTTGACAATCACTAGTACGGTTGTAACCAATAGCGCAATGAACAATATGCTTATTACAAACTTTAAACTAATCTCCAAGAATTTATATTTTCCAAAAATCAAAAGGGCACTAATGATCAAGAAAAGCGATAAAGCTACAATAGCAATAGAACTATGTCCAATATTAAACAGGTTTATGAATAGCCCTGCAGTAACGGTGTACAATGCCGCTAAGATGGTAAAAGTGGTAACAAATGTTATGATGGCATAGAACCATAAATAACCTTTACCACGGTTTAGGTATCCTTCTATCAATGTTTTATTGGTGACGTTAGTGTACCTTACTCCAAATTCAAAAAATGGATACTTTAATACGTTGGCCAGTATAATAGGTATTATCATAAGCCAACCATATTGGGCACCGGCTTTAGTAGATAGTACCAAATGAGAGGTGCCAATGGCCATACTGGCAAATAAGATTCCTGGACCTAAATTTTTCAGTACTGTTTTAAAACTTGGCATTACTTATAAGATTGGTTGGTAAGATTAAAAGTAAGCTATTTTATTTCTATAGTAGTGCCATAGAATTTTGGTTGGGTATTTAAAAGCATATCGATAAATACCTTTACCCGTGCCAAATATTCCCTTAGCTGCACTTTTATGCCTTGACTGGTAGAAACATCTTGAGCGTTAAATCCAATAGCGTTGAGCCCCTTTTGTTTGGCTATATAAATAGCTCTCTCGTTATGGAATTTTTGCGAGATTACGGTAACATTGTTCAAACCAAAAATAAACTTTGCTCTAAACATTGAGTCTAAAGTCCTAAAACCTGCATAGTCCAAGAAAATTACCTGCTCAGGAATACCAGCCTTTATTAAATCTTTTTTAAAGGTATCTGGCTCATTATAGTAAATACTGCCATTATCACCACTAACAAGTATAAATTCTATTTTACCGGCATTGTATAATGCTTTGGTGGCATTTATGCGATAAGTGTAATACGGATTGGGAGAGCCATTGGTTAGTTTGTTTGAGGTTCCTAAAACTAAACCTACTCTGTTCTTGGGTGTTGATGAGATGTCGGTAAAGGTTTTTCCGTCAGCGGTTTTAGAAATTATGATATTACATGTAAAAATGACGAATACTAACAGTATGAAAAGTAATCCGAGTATTTTGAGAATTTTTTTTGGCATGTAAACTATTTCAATACTAAAGTTAGTAAATAACTTTCGACTTCAATTTGTAAAGTACATAAAATAAAAAACCCCTGAAATCAATTGATTTCAGGGGTTTGTGGTACTCGAGGCGGGACTTGAACCCGCACGCCCCAAAGAGCACAGGATTTTAAGTCCGGCGTGTCTACCAATTCCACCACTCGAGCATACTTGGTTTTTTAAAAATGTTGCTGAACAACATTTTGCAGAGCGAAAAACGGGATTCGAACCCGCGACCTCCACCTTGGCAAGGTGGCGCTCTACCAGCTGAGCTATTTTCGCAAGTTTATGAACGTGCATCTCTTAAAAGATGCGGGTGCAAATTTAATACAATTCTGTAAATTCCAAAGTAAAAAAGTGTAAAAGAATTAAATATTTTATGATGTCGCCTTTTTGTCCTTGGTTAACAGACGTTTAATCTCATTTAATTTCATTAATGCTTCTACGGGTGTGAGCGTATCTATGTCCAAATGGGTTATTTCATCCTTTATTTCTTCCAATAACGGATCGTCCAAATTGAAAAAACTAAGTTGCATTTCGTCAGAATCGTTTATAAGCTTATCCGTAACCTCACCACTTACATGTTTGTTTTCTAATTTTTTTAGAATCTTGTTGGCTTTTTGAATTACTTGTTGTGGCATACCGGCCATTTTAGCCACATGAATACCAAAACTATGTTCACTACCTCCGGGGATTAATTTTCTTAAGAAGAGAACGTTGTCTTTTAGTTCTTTGATGGCTACATTGAAATTTTTAATACGGCCAAAGGTATTGGTCATTTCGTTTAGCTCGTGATAATGGGTGGCGAACATTGTTTTTGCCCTTGCAGGGTGCTCATGTAAATATTCGGATATGGCCCAGGCAATAGAAATACCGTCATAGGTACTGGTACCACGACCTATTTCATCTAACAGTACCAAGCTACGCTCAGACAGGTTATTGAGAATAGAGGCGGTTTCGTTCATTTCGACCATAAAAGTAGATTCGCCCATTGAAATGTTGTCGCTGGCTCCTACACGGGTAAATATTTTATCAACGACGCCAATTTTAGCCGTTTCCGCAGGAACAAAACTTCCCATTTGTGCCAATAGTACTATTAATGCCGTTTGCCTTAATAATGCGGATTTACCACTCATATTGGGACCGGTGATCATTATGAACTGTTGATTGGATCTGTCTAACTGTAAATCGTTTGCAATGTACTGTTCTCCTAATGGTAATTGTTTTTCAATGACAGGGTGTCTTCCTTCGGTAATCTCTAAATCAGTAGAGTCATTCAAAGTAGGGCAATTATAGGCATTCTCTTTTGCCAATTGGGCAAATCCGCAAAGACAGTCTAACTGAGCAACCAGGTGTGCATTGTTCTGTACGGGGGTAATGTATTCTTGCATCCACACAACCAATTGAGAGAAAAGCTGCTGTTCCAAGGTTAGAATACGGTCTTCAGCTCCTAAAATTTTTGCTTCATATTCTTTTAGTTCTTCGGTAATGTAGCGTTCTGCATTGACCAAAGTTTGCTTACGTGTCCAATTTTCGGGAACCTTGTCCTTATGGGTATTTCTTACTTCTATGTAATATCCAAAAACATTGTTGGACGCTATTTTTAGGGATGTAATGCCGGTTGCAGCTGTTTCCCTTTCCAACATATTATTTAAATAGTTCTTTCCAGATGTGGCTAAACCTCTTAGTTCGTCTAGCTCTTCTGAAAATCCTTGGGCTATAGTGCTACCTTTTAAAATGTTTACAGGTGCCTCTTCGCTAAGCATTTCTTTGATTTTAGCCCTTAACAAGTCGCAGGATTGTATTTGATCCCCTGTAAGTGCCAAAGATTCGTTTTCAGATGAAGTAGCCAATTGTTTGATAGGTATTAAGGCTTCGAGCGAATTCTTTAATTGAACCACTTCTTTAGGGTTTACTTTTCCTGTAGCTACCTTAGAGATCAATCGCTCTATATCGCCCATCTGCTTAATATGGTGCTGAAATTTTTCTAATGTCACCTCATTTTGATGTAAGTAAGAAACAATTTCCTGTCGCCGGGTAATTTTTTGCAGGTTCTTAAGAGGTAGTGCAAGCCATCTTTTTATCATTCGCCCACCCATGGGTGATATCGTTTTGTCGATAACATCTAAAAGCGTCACCGCGTTTACATTGGTGGAATGATAGAGTTCAAGGTTCTTAATGGTAAACCTATCCATCCATATATAATCATCTTCAGCAATACGTTGTAATTTTGATATATGCTGTAATTGTCTGTGCTGTGTTTCTCCTAAATAGTGTAAAACAACTCCAGATGCTATAATCCCACAGGTTAGATGGTCAACGCCAAAACCTTTTAAGGTGTTGGTGTTAAAGTGTGAGGTAAGATTTTCCAAGGCATAATCTTCTTGGAAAACCCAATCTTCTAAATAAAAGAGATGGTGGTTTTTACCGAAAACATCTAAAAACTCTTTCTTATGGGCTTTTGATATCAATACCTCATTAGGTGAAAAATTTTGTAATAATTTATCAATTTGTTCTTCGCTGCCTTCAGAAGTTAAAAATTCACCTGTAGAAATATCAACGAATGAAATCCCTATTTTTTTCCTTCCAAAATGAATTGAACAAAGAAAATTATTGGTCTTTGAGTTTAAGATGTCATCGTTCATGGCTACCCCAGGTGTAACCAATTCCGTAACTCCTCTCTTTACAATGGTTTTGGTCTGTTTAGGGTCTTCTAATTGGTCGCAGATAGCAACGCGTTGCCCCGCTTTAACCAATTTGGGTAAATATGTGTTTAATGAATGGTGGGGAAATCCGGCCAATTCTGTTCGTTCTCCACCATTATTTCTATTGGTCAGTATAATACCAAGAATACGTGAAGCCTTCACTGCATCTTCACCAAAAGTTTCATAAAAATCACCTACTCTAAAAAGCAATAGGGCATCAGGATATTTGGTCTTGATGGTGTTATATTGCTTCATTAAAGGGGTTACCTTTTTTGTTTTTCTTTTTTCCGCCACTTTATCTTTATCTCATTAATTTTGCACCTTCACGAAAATATGGTTTTATCCCTGAAATTTTAATTATTGTTGATATTTGAGGATAAGTTTACGATCATATTGTGCTAATGAAATTGAATTGGGACTATGAGGAAATTACGAAATGATGAACTGGGTAGAATAGATGTTGAAGCATATAAAAGCGCAGGTAAATCACCAATTATAATTGTACTTGATAATATAAGAAGTTTAAATAATATTGGTTCGGTTTTTAGAACGGCCGATGCTTTTCTTGTTGAAAAAATATATTTATGCGGTATAACGGCTACTCCTCCTCATAAGGATATTCATAAAACTGCCCTAGGCGCAACCGATAGTGTAGATTGGGAATATGTTCCAGATACAATAGAATTGGTTGAAAGGCTTAAAAATGAAGGATGTCATGTAATTTCTGTAGAACAAGCAGAGAATGCAACTCAATTGAATGATTATGCTCCTGCAAAAGAAAAGAAGCAGGTCCTAGTTTTTGGAAACGAGGTTAAAGGTGTTGCTCAAAATGTGGTTACGGCAAGTAACGAAGTATTGGAAATACCTCAATTTGGGACTAAGCATTCCTTAAATATTTCGGTTAGTGTGGGTATCGTAGTTTGGGATTGCTGGAGTAAAATTAACGCATAAAAAAACCTGGTCGTAGACCAGGTTTTTTAGTATAGTTTGAGTTAGTTAGTTGCACGTATGCCTCCACAATAAAAGATTTTCTTTTCATTTACGCAAGAAATCCGGTAATTTATTATTGATATAAATTGGTCAGGGCGAAGTCTTCAATCTTGGTTAAAACCGTTTCATAATCATTGCTGCTACTTACGAAATCTAAGGCGCTAACGTCTATAATTAGTTGGTTTTCTTTAGGGTAGGTGCGTAAAAAGTCAAAATAGCCCCGGTTAATTTTTTCTAAATAGGTAAGTTCAATATTCTGTTCGTAGTCTCTTCCTCGTTGCTTAATTTGTTGTAATAGTCGTTCTGTAGTTTGATACAGGTAAACATAAATTTTAGGTTTTTTAACTTCTTTGTACATGAAGTTGAATACTTTTCTATATAGGTCAAACTCGTTTTGTTGTAGAGTGACCTTGGCAAATATTAGGGATTTATAAATGTCATAATCACTTACCATGAAACTTTTAAAAAGATCTAATTGATTGGTATCTTCTGTGAATTGCTGATAGCGGTCTGCTAAAAATGACATTTCTAATGGAAAAGCATATCTAGATTGGTCAATATAAAAATTAGGTAAAAAAGGGTTTTCGGCAAATCGTTCTAGAATTAATTTTGCATTGAAATCCTCAGCAATTTTTGTGGCCAAGGTTGTTTTTCCAGCACCAATATTACCTTCTATAGCTACATATTGTAAACTGGCAAAAAACGTATGTCTATTTTTAAAAAGCCTGGGAACTTGTTTGGTAATGGTACTTTTGTCTTTACATTCTTGTAATAAATTGCGGGTGTCTTTATTAAAGATAGGATGGTAAAACTGGGGTGAAATATCGGCAAGAGGTTTTAAAATAAATTTTCTCTCTTGCATTTTTGGGTGCGGTATTGTAAGCGTTTCGGTATTTATAACCTCTTTTTCATAATATATAATATCAATATCCAAAGTTCTACTCTCGTACGCGTCGCTGTTTTTTCTTTCCCTTCCAAAAGCTGTTTCAATGGATAATAACTTAACAAGTAGTTCTTCTGGTGTAAGTAAGGTCTGTAGTTCTAAACAGGCATTGAAAAAATCTTCGCCTTCAAAACCCCAAGAAGGGGTTTCATAGGTGGCAGATACTTGTCTTACCTCGCCCGCAACCTTGCCAATTTCAAAAATGGCCTTTTGTAATAATAATTGGCGGTTACCCAAATTACTTCCTATTGATAAAAGTGCTGTTTTGTATACTCCCATAATGTTAGAACAAAATAACTAAAACATATTCACATTAGTTATCTTTGTTAACTATTTAAAAGAAAGATTTAAATGAAGTTTTTAAGAAATTTTCTAGCATCTATTTTAGGTTCTCTATTTGCTTTTGGTATTTTGTTCGTAATGTTTTTAATATTTGTAAGTCTTGTAAGCAGTAGTGAAGATGCTGTTGCGGTAAAAGATAATTCTATTCTTGAGTTACAGTTACAAAGACCAATATCTGATTATACCGGTAGCAATGAGCTTGATCCGTTTGCTGGTATTTTTGAAGAATCACAAGGTTTAGATGAAATTATCCATGCTATTGAGGTGGCTAAAAATGATGACCGTATAAAAGGAATCAGTATCAATAACAACTTTATTATCGCCGGTTTGGCACAGACTCAGGCAATTAGACGTTCTTTAGAGGATTTCAAAGCGGAGGGTAAGTTTATATACGCATACGCAGATTTCTTTATGCAAAGAGATTATTATTTGGCCAGTGTCGCAGATTCTGTTTTTATAAACCCGGTAGGAGTATTAGATTTCAAAGGACTTTCTACTGAAGTGCTTTATTACAAAGAGCTTCAAGAAAAATCTGGCGTTAAGATGGAAGTTATACGCCATGGGAAATATAAAAGTGCGGTTGAGCCCTATTTGGAGAATAATATGAGTGAGGCAAATAGGAGTCAATTGACCGCTTTGTTGCAGTCACTTTGGAATTCAATGGTGACCGATATTTCAGAAACACGTTCTATTTCTGAATCTGACCTCAACGTTATAGCAGATACTTTAGGTGGTAGAACGCCTAACTTTGCAAAGTTATCCGGGTTGGTAGATGATGTAGTATTTTATGATCAATATGAAAATAAATTGGCAAATGCGCTGGAACTAAAGAAGGATGAAAAGATTAACTATAGTTCTTTAGATGATTATGTAAAGTATTCCAATAAAAAGACTTTAAAATCTGGCGATGATAAAATAGCCGTAGTTTTTGCGCAGGGAGAAATATTTTATGGTGAAGGTGGACCAAATATCATTGGTCAAGGTATAATTAATGAGGCCTTGATTAAAGCGCGTGAAGATGACAAGGTAAAGGCTATAGTGTTGCGTGTGAATTCACCTGGGGGTAGCGCTTTGACTTCCGATATTATTTGGCGAGAGGTGGAATTGGCTAAAAAAGTGAAACCGGTAATAGTTTCCATGGGTAATGTGGCAGCATCTGGAGGATATTATATTGCTGCGGGAGCCAATAAAATTTTCGCCGAACCTACTACAATAACAGGGTCTATTGGTGTATTTGGTACAGTGCCCAATTTAACTGAGTTGGCAGACAATGTTGGTATAAACGCAGAACAGGTTGGTACCAACAAAAATGCAGTAGAATATTCGCTATTTGAACCAATGCAAGAAAGTTTTAAAAATCAAGTTCAAGAAAGTATTGAGGAAACCTATGAAACATTTTTGCAAAGAGTGTCGCAAGGTAGAGGTATGACAATGGCACAGGTGGATAGTGTGGCACAAGGTAGGGTGTGGAGCGGTACCGAGGCTCTGGAAATTGGATTAGTAGATGAATTGGGTAATTTGGACGATGCTATATCTGCGGCGGCAGAAATGGCAGAAATAGATACTTACGGAGTTAAAAAATTTCCTAAATATAAAAGTGGCTTTGAACGTTTTATGGAAGATTTGGAAGGTGCAAGCGTAAAAATAAAAGAGAACCTTTTAAAAGATGAAATAGGGGAAGAGGCTTATCAAGTACTTAAGGAATTGCAATCTTTTAAAAAGCAAAGTGGGGTTCAGGCAAGAATGCCGTTTGCTTTAGATATTAAATAAGTATATGACCTTAAAGGATAGAAAATTAGCACACCGTATTTATCTGTATTTAGGGGCTTTGTTTATTACTTCCCTAGTAGTCTCCAACCTGATTTTTCAAAAATTTTTTTATTGGAATCCCTTCGGGGATTTCACTGTTTTTGGTGTGTCACTTTTTGAAATATCCGTGGGTATTTTGCCTTACCCGATTACATTTTTGATTACAGACCTCATATCTGAAATTTACGGTAGAAAAATGGCTAACCAAATTGTTACGGCAGGTATCTTTGCTTCATTCTTTTCCATGGGTATAATATTGGTAGCTGAGGTTGCCCCCGCTATACCATCGTCGCCTATAGATGATACTACATTTACACAAGTTTTTGCTTTATCGCCAATAGCGGTCTTGGCCTCTATGATCGCGTATTTGTTGGCGCAATATGTAGATGTTGCCATTTATCATTTTTGGAAAAAATTGACAAAAGGAAAGTATTTATGGTTGCGTAATAATTTTTCAACTTTCCTGTCACAATTTCTAGATACGTTTACCGTTGTGGCATTATTATGTGTGTTTAAAGTATTGCCTTGGAATCTTTTTTTCGGACTTGTAGTGAGCGGATTTATTTTTAAGATTTTTATAGCATTTATAGACACCCCTTTTCTCTATTTCTTCGTATATATAATGAGAAAACGTTTTAATCTAAAGCCAAATGAAGAATTGGATTTAGACGTATTAGAATAAGAACAGTAAACTAAACAGTATAAAATTATACTATGGGTAAGAAAATATTGAAGATTGTAGGTGTATTTCTATTGCTAATTTTAATTGTATTGATAGCGGCACCTTTTTTCTTAGAGGCTAAAATTGGAGACATTATTAAAAATAATGTGAATAATAATGTAAATGCAACTTTGGATTTTTCTGAGGCAAACTTAAGTTTGGTCAAAAGCTTTCCAAATGCAGAAGTGAATTTCAAAGATGTGGTGTTAATTAATAAGGCGCCATTTGAAGGTGACACCTTGTTCAAGGCAAACAATTTGGATTTGACCATGGGAATAATGCAGTTGTTTAAAAGTACTGGCGATGCTATTGCTATTAATGATATCAATTTAGAGGGGGCTCTGGTCAATATTGTAGTCGATAAAGAAGAGAATGCAAATTATGATATTGCCATTGCTTCTGAAACTACAACAACCGTAGAAGAACCTACTTCTACAGATGGTTTTTCTTTTGATCTACAGTCTTATGAAATCACCAATTCAAGAATTTATTATACCGATAAATCTACAGGTATAGCTTTTAAATTGGATGATTTTCAACATAATGGTACGGGAGACCTGTCATTGGCAACTTCTGAATTGGATACGCATACCAACGCTCTTATTTCTTTGGAAATGGATAGTGTTAATTACTTAAACAAGAATAAGATCAAGTTAGATGCACTTATTGGTATAGATTTAAATGAGAACAAGTATTCTTTTTTAAAGAATGAGGCCTTAATCAATCAATTACCATTGGTTTTTGATGGTTTTGTTAAGTTGAACGATACCAGCCAAGAAGTTGATTTAACTTTCAAAACTCCGTCATCCGATTTTAAAAATTTCTTAGCTGTAATACCGGAAATTTATTCTAAGAATATTGAAAATGTGACCACAACAGGTGATTTTGCTGTAAATGGTAATTTTAACGGAGTGGTGGATGAAACCCATATTCCAAAATTTCACATAGAACTTAAATCTGATAATGCATCTTTTAAATATCCAGATTTACCTAAAGCGGTTAAAAATGTGTTTTTTGATGTTCAGATAGATAATAAAACAGGAATTGTTGAAGACACTTACGTTAATATCAACAAGGCATCGTTCATGATAGATGAAGATAAGTTTAACCTTACTTCTAATATTACTGAGCTTATGGGTAATACAAAGGTTAAGGCACATATGGATGGAAATATGAACTTGGCCAATATCTCAAAAGCATATCCGGTACCAGCTGAATATAATCTAAAAGGCATGTTGAAGGCTGATATTACAACTGCTTTTGATATGGCTTCGGTAGAAAAAGAGCAATATGAGAAAACGAGTACTACAGGAGATTTGAGCTTAACAGATTTTGAATATAACTCAGACGAACTTGCAAATCCGGTAAAGTTTAAGGCGGCACGTTTAACCTTTAACCCTAAGACAGTTACCTTAAACAACCTGAATGGTACTACAGGTACAACGGATTTTGATGCAACAGGAACTATAAACAACCTTTTAGGTTTCATGTTCAATGATGAAAAGGTAGAAGGTAATTTCAACTTGAAGTCTAATACTTTTGCTTTAAGCGATTTTATGGTTGCCGAGACAGAGACAACATCTTCTACAGGTGAAAATGAATCAACTGGAGGAAATACGGTTGAAGAAGAAAAAATTAAAATCCCTTCATTCTTGGACGCTACAATCAATGCAGATGCTAAAAAAGTGATATATGATAATATCGTCTTAAGCGATGTAACCGGTGTTTTAAAAATTAAAGATGAAACGGCAACATTAAGTGATATGTCTGCCGGAATGTTTGGTGGGAAAATAGGGTTTAATGGCCAAGTGTCTACTAAAACGGAAACTCCTACTTTTAACATGAAGCTAGATCTAAATCAATTGGGTATTCAAGAAACTTTTGCTTCTGTAGATCTTTTTAAAGCAATAGCTCCCATAGCTCAAATGTTGAATGGAAAATTAACCTCGGATATTTCTTTATCAGGTAATTTGACAGATGATCTTTTGCCGAACCTACTGTCCCTGAGTGGCGATTTATTTGCCGATATCATGACAGAAGATGTAAATACTGAATCTGCGCCGGTATTAAACACTCTTGTTTCTAAATTGAATTTTATAGATGTAAATCAGTTGAATTTAAAAGATATTAAAACATCATTGTCCTTTAAAGATGGTGTAGTTGCGGTGAAGCCGTTTACATTGAATTATAAGGATATTGCTATTAATGTAGATGGTAACCATTCTTTTGATCAAAAATTGAATTATAAAGCATCTTTACAGGTACCGGCAAAGTACCTTGGGTCTGATGTTACCAAACTTATAGCTAAAATTGATGATGCTACTTTAACCGATCTAACTATTCCCGTTGTTGCTAGTATTGGCGGGGCGTATAACAGCCCAACTGTTACAACCGATCTAACATCAGGTGTAAAGGCGCTTACGAGTAAATTAATAGAGATTGAAAAGCAAAAGTTAATAAATAAAGGTACTGATAAGGCCAAAGATCTTATTGGTGGTCTAATTTCCGGAAATAAGGCTGCACAAGATTCTGTAAGCGGTGAAACGTCTTCGACCAAAACAAGCGCAAAAGATATTCTAGGCGGAATTTTAGCTACAAAAAAAGATACAGCAACAACCGTTAAGAAAGATTCTACCCCTGCTAAAATTGAGAAAGAAGCGGTGAAGGAAAAAGCTAAGGATATTTTAGGAGGCCTATTCGGAAATAAGAAAAAAGATAGTACTAACTAATGGTTAAGCCAACATAATAACCCTCGCTACCCCTAACGTTGAATACAGTATTATCTTCAAAAATTAAATACTGACCTTTTATACCTTTTAATTTGCCTTCAAAGGTAGGGGTTTTAGTAAGGTTAAGGCTTTTAACTTTTGTTGGGTATTGCAACACAGGAAATTCTAATTCAGTCTCTTTGTTGGTTTCTAGGTAATACGGCAATGCTTCCTCTGGTATGTATTGTTTGAGTTTTTCTCGCCATTCTTGTAGATTTTCGTCCACGACATTATTGGTAAGCATGGTTCGCCAGTTTGTTTTGTCTCCAACATGGTCTTTTAGGGCAACTTCGGTAATTCCTGCCAAATAACGATTAGGTACCTCTACGATTTCAATAGCTTCGTGCGCACCTTGGTCGATCCATCTGGTAGGTACTTGTGCTTTTCTGGTGACACCAACCTTAACATTGCTAGAATTGGCTAAATAAACAATGTGAGGCTGTAGTTGTACCTTTTTCTCATAAGCTAGATCTCTATCTTCTTGATCTAAATGGGCTTTGCTCAGCTCTGGTCGCATGATCCAGTCGCCTGCAGATGGTATTTCAAAAAAACATGTTCTACAAAAGCCTTGTCTATATATAGGTCTGTCGTTACCGCAGTTAAGGCATTGGTGTTTTATAAATTCTATTTTCAGCGATTTGTCAAGTACTTGGTTCACGTTTAGGAAATCGGACTCAAAAAGCATATAATATTGAATTGGACTTCCTATTTCGGTCTGCATTTTTCTTAGTACTCCTTCGTATTGCATGTTAATTTAGCTTATTGATTTGTCAATTTGAAAATGATAATTAGATACGCTACTTTTAGCAAGACAAAGATACCTATAAATGCCAATTACCCTATTTAATTCTATTGCCTCTTGGTTGCTTAAAAAGCGATTTCACCAGATTGAACTCTTTTTAAAATATCCCGAAGAAGTCCAAGAAGAAGTTTTGTTGCAATTGTTGGAATTTGCAGAAGATACCGAGGTGGGTAGAACCTATGATTTTGAATCTATTGAATCTTATAATCAGTTTAAAGAAAGATTGCCTATTGTTTCTTACGAGGAAGTTCAGCCTATAATTGAACGTACCCGGAGAGGGGAACAGAATTTGTTTTGGCCAACCAAAGTTAAATTGTTTGCCAAAAGTAGTGGAACAACCAATGCTAAAAGTAAGTTTATACCGGTGAGCGCAGAGGCTTTGGAAGATTGTCACTATAAATCCAGTAAAGATCTTTTATGCCTTTATTTAAACAACAATGAAAATTCACAACTGTTCACTGGTAAAAGCCTTCGTTTAGGTGGTAGTAAAGAGTTATACGAGGATAATGGTTCTTTGTTTGGGGATTTATCTGCCATACTAATAGATAACATGCCCTTATGGGCCGAGTATAGCAGTACGCCTAGTAACAAGGTGTCGTTAATGAGCGATTGGGAAAGTAAGCTTTTGGCCATTATTCATGAAAGTGTTCATGAAAACGTAACTAGTTTGGCCGGTGTGCCATCATGGATGTTAGTGCTTATGAATAAAGTGCTAGAGGAAACAGGTAAGGAAAATTTATTTCAGGTGTGGGAAAATCTTGAGGTTTATTTTCACGGTGGTGTAAATTTTAACCCATACAAAGAGCAATACAAAAAGATACTTCCTAAAAGCAATTTTAGATATTACGAAATTTATAATGCCTCTGAAGGTTTTTTTGCCATTCAGGATAGAAATGGTGCAGACGATTTACTGCTGATGTTAGATTACGGTATTTTTTATGAGTTTATACCTATGAACATATATGGCGAATTAAATGAAGAAGCTATACCGTTATGGGATATTGAACTTGGTAAAAACTATGCCATTGTTATAACGACCAATTCTGGTCTGTGGCGATATAAAATAGGGGATACGGTACGTTTTACTTCAAAAAGCCCGTATCGTATTAAAGTTACCGGTAGAACAAAACATCATATTAATGTATTTGGCGAAGAGCTTATAATTGAAAATGCCGAAGAAGCTTTAAAAATAGCATGTGCAAAAACCGGCGCAGAAATAATGGACTACACCGCCGGACCGGTTTTTATGGTCAATAAAGAAAAAGGTGCACATGAGTGGATCATGGAATTTAGAAAACTACCTGAAAATTTTAAAGCGTTTGTTGAGATTTTTGATAATGCATTAAAATCTCTTAATTCTGATTATGAAGCAAAGAGACTTCATAATATTACTTTGAATGCTCCCATAATTCATGAAGCCAGAAAAAATCTTTTTTATGATTGGTTGAAGAAAAATGACAAACTTGGCGGGCAGCATAAGATACCCAGATTGTCTAATAAAAGGGATTATTTAGATGAGCTTTTACTCATGAACAAGTAATTTGCTCTATACACACTAAATATTAGTCCAATCACAACAAAATTTTATTTTTTGGCAACACTTGCTCTAAATTAGCTGATGTTAATGTAAACTTTGTTTTCAGTTAAACGTTGATGTTTCATTTTTTTTATAAATCTTAAAATTAGGAACTACATCGATAATATTAACCTGTAGACAATTAAATAGGGATTGGTAGGATAATTAATACAACTTGCTGAAGCAAAACTTAACCAATACTATAAATACTATTATTATGGCAGAAAAATTAGTGATCGTTTCAGATATGTGGGGCGCTAAAAAAGGATTGTGGATTACGTCTTATTTAGGGTATCTACAACAGTATTTTGATATTACTTTTTATGATAGCCAACAATTGGCAAATTTGGATATTTTGATCCAAACAGAAGAAAATGTACATAATGCCTTTATTGAAGGTGGTACGGACACTGCTGTGTCTCATTTGTTAAAGAAAGAAACGAAGCCTTGCTACTATTTAGCTTTTAGTACAGGTGCTACCATAGTTTGGGAAGCTGCAAAAAAAGGTTTGCCTGTTAAATCTTTATATGGTGTATCTCCAACTAGAATCAGAAAAATGAACGATAGGCCTAATATTCCTTTTCAGTTGGTATACGGTACCAATGACGAGTTTAGACCTAGCGAAGAATGGGGTGATAAACTAGGTGTTGAAATGGAAGTATTGCCAGGTTATGGGCATACACTTTATACCGATGAGAAAATCATTAAAAAAGTCTGTATGGACTTATTGCAAGAGGTAACACAGATTGCGCCACAGGTTAAAAAAAAGGTGGTGTAATTATCTTATAAAAGAATATAATGCATAAAAAAAGCGAAGATGAAAATCTTCGCTTTTTTGTTTTGTATACATTGGTATTTATGAAACGGCCTTTAATTTTTTAATGGTATCATGAGATAACATTTCTTCGGCATATGGTTTTGTTACCTTAAAGTTGGTTTCACCCGAACTAGGCATTTCAAACATCGCATCGGTGAAAATAGCTTCGCATAAAGAACGCAAGCCTCTAGCTCCAAGCTTATATTCAATAGCTTTTTCTACAATGTAGTCCAATGCTTGGTCGGTAATGCTAAAAGTAATATCATCCATAGCAAACAGTTTTTCATACTGTTTAATGATTGCATTTTTTGGCTCGGTTAAAATTGCTCTTAACGTTTTCTTGTCTAACGGATTCATATGTGTAAGAACCGGTAGTCTACCAATTATTTCAGGAATAAGTCCAAAATCCTTTAAATCTTTAGGGATGATATATTGTAACAAATTGTCATCGTCTAAAGTACTGTCGGATTTTGATGCGCTGTACCCAACGGCTTGCATGTTTAACCTTTTGGTAATGGCGCGTTCTATACCATCAAAAGCTCCACCGGCAATGAATAGAATATTCTCGGTATTGACTTCAATAAACTTTTGGTCAGGGTGTTTTCTTCCTCCCTTAGGCGGAACATTAACCGTTGTGCCTTCTAAAAGTTTTAATAAACCTTGTTGAACACCTTCACCAGATACATCTCTTGTTATGGAAGGGTTGTCGCTTTTACGTGCAATTTTATCAATCTCATCTATAAAAACAATACCTCTTTCCGCTTTCTCTAGGTTGTAATCCGCTGCCTGTAAAAGACGGGTTAAAATGCTTTCTACATCTTCACCAACATAACCAGCTTCGGTTAATACGGTAGCATCAACTATAGCTAACGGTACATTAAGTAATTTGGCAATTGTCTTTGCCATTAAGGTCTTACCTGTACCGGTCTGACCAACCATAACAATATTACTTTTTTGTATCTCTACATCATCTTCTTTTGAGGAAGGTTGTAATAATCTTTTGTAATGATTGTATACTGCAACAGACATTACCTTTTTGGTACGTTCTTGACCAATTATAAAAGTGTCAAGAAACTCTTTGATCTCTTGTGGTTTTTTTAAAACAAGTTCAGAAGAAAGATCGTTGGTCTTCGTTTGTTTTGATTCTTCTGCTACAATACCATGTGCTTGCTCAATACAACGGTCGCAAATATGTGCGTCAAGACCAGCAATCAACAAGTTTGTCTCTGGTTTTTTTCTGCCGCAAAATGAACACTCTAAATTTTCCTTTGCCATTATCTATCTTCTCAATTCTATACCTAAACGATTTAAAATCGTTTTTGGTTTAAAAATCATCTATTTATTTGAATAAGTTAGTCGAAATTATTTCTTCTCCCTTACCAAAATTTCATCTATCATACCGTATTTTAGAGCTTCATCTGCCTTCATCCAGTAATCACGATCACTATCTTCACGTACTTTTTCGATATCTGTACCAGAGTGTTCAGCAATGATCTGGTAAAGCTCATCTTTTAATTTTAAGATTTCTCTAGCCGTAATTTCAATATCACTGGCTTGACCTTGTGCACCACCTAAAGGTTGGTGGATCATAACACGTGAATGCTGTAAACCACTACGTTTTCCTTTTTCTCCTGCACATAATAATACGGCACCCATTGATGCTGCCATACCTGTACATATTGTTGCTACATCTGGAGAGATAAACTGCATGGTATCATAGATACCTAAACCTGCATAAACACTGCCTCCAGGTGAGTTAATGTAAATTTGAATATCCTTCTTGGCATCTACACTGGCCAAAAACAATAATTGTGCTTGTATAATGTTGGCAACCTGATCATTGATACCGGTTCCCATAAAAATGATGCGGTCCATCATTAAACGCGAATAAACGTCCATTGCTACAATATTCATAGAACGTTCTTCAATAATGTTCGGCGTCATGTTCGTTGGGTACATGCTGCTCATTATAGAATCGTAATATGTGCTACTGATTCCTTGGTCGTTTATAGCGAAATTCTTGAATTCTTTTCCGTAATCCATAAATTGTATGTCTATATTTTTGAGTAAAAAAAGGTGCCGAAAATTATATTTCCGGCACCGTAAAGATACTTAATTTATTGTTTGGAATTATCCGTAAACTTCTTTCACGAAATTTTCATAGGTAACCTCCTTAGTCTTAAGGTTTGCCTTTTCTTTGTAAAGATTCAATAATTTTTGACTCATCAATTGTTCAGACAGTCTTTTTACTTCATCTTGGTTACCTAAAACACGAGCAGCTATAGAATCTAACTCCTCTTCTTTTGGATCTAATTGACCAAATTGTGCCATTTGAGAACGAATAAATCCTTTAGAGAATTCTTTCAATTCGTCAAACTGAACTTGTAACTCATTATCGCGAATTATTTTACCTTCAATTAGTTGGTAACGCAATCCTTTTTCTGATTTTGCATACTCTTCAGCTGCTTGCTCTTCAGATAATGGTTCTTCACCGGTCATTTGAATCCACTTGGTCAAGAAACCTGTAGGTAGTTCAAATTTGGTGTTTTCTATAAAGTATTCAGTAACATCGTTCAATAACTTTTGATCTGCCTGTTGCTCAAATTGTTTTTCTGAATCTTCCTTAATACGTTCTTTTAATTCCTCTTCAGATTTTACGCTATCAGGACCAAAAAGCTTATCGAAAAGCTCTTGGTTCAATTCTGCAGCTTCTCTTTCGTTAATTTCCGATATAGTAAAGGTAACTTCGGTATCCAATGCTTCGGCTTTTTGCTTGTCAATACCTAAAGCGCTAGATAGCATATGATCTTCTTTAAATAGACCTTTGGTTTTTAGTGTAACAACATCGCCTACTTTTTTACCTTTTAAAGCATCTAAAGCTTTTTTGCTTTTCAATTTGTCCGTTTCGATCATTGTTTTGCTATCGATCTCTTCAGCTTCATTGAAAAAAGTACCACTTACTTCATCGTTTTTGCTAACCTCATCTTTACTGACTAGTTTACCATATTGTTTTTGAATACGCTCAACTTGCTCGTTGACCATTTTATCGTCAGCTACAATTTTGTATTGGGTTATTGCTTTTTTGGTCTTCAAGGAAACCTCAAAATCAGGTGCAAGCCCTAATTCAAACTCAAACGCCAATTCATCTTGGTCCCAGTCAAAATTGTCTTGTTGTTTTGGTAATGGGTTACCAAGAACATCTAATTTTTCTTCTGTAAGATATTTGTTAAGATTGTCTTGTAATAATTTGTTGACCTCATCTACCAATACAGCTTTACCATATTGCTTCTTTATAAGCCCCATAGGAACTTGGCCTTTTCTAAAACCAGGAATATTAGCTTGCTTCTTATAATCCTTTAAAATGGTGTCTACCTTATCTTGGTAATCTTCTTTTGTGATAGCAACTTTAACTACTGCATTTAAATCGTCTATCTGCTCTTTCGTAATATTCATTCCTTAATATCTATTTGCATGTGTAAAATGGGATGCAAAAATACTACATTTTGCAAAGTCAACCAATTTTTTAAAGTATTGAATTTCAAATCACAAGCAACTATGACTTGTCTTCTTTTAACAACGAAAAAAAGATTGATTGTAAAAATGATAGCAAGAGGCTAAAAATCAATGCCCACCAAATGTTTCCGACAGCAAAACCGTCAATGAGGTTATCTGCCAAAAGAATGATCAAAGCGTTTATGATCAGCAAAAAAAGACCAAAAGTTATTACCGTTACCGGTAATGTTAGGATTACCAATATAGGTTTTACCAGTAAATTCAGTATACTGAGTACAACGGCAACTATGACCGCGGTCATAAAACTATCTACGGATACATTAGGTAATACATTTGCTAAGATGATAACAGCAATTGCACTTAAAAGGATTCTCAAAATTAGTTTCATAGGAGTATATTTTATAGGGTTAAAAGTTTAGCCTTGGTCAAAGAAGTTCATTGATTTTTCAAAGAACTGTTCTGGGTTTTCCGCATGTAGCCAATGCCCAGCATTATCGATACTTTCAACAGTAGCTTTTGGAAAGTGTCTTTGTATGGTTTCAAAATCATTTTTAGTGACATATTCGGACTTGTCTCCTCTTAGAAATAAAGTGGGTCCGTCAAAGCTGTCCGTACTGTTGATATTGTCCCCAATATCTTCCATTTTTTTACTTAAAACCTCTAGATTAAATTTAAAGCGTAGTTTTTTATTTTCATCCCTTTCAAGATTTTTTAATAAAAACTGACGAATACCAGGGTTTGCTAAATGCTTTTTTAATTGCTCATCGGCATCTTTTCTGGATTTTAAATGGGTAGTATCAATGGCATTTAGGCCGTTAATGATATCTTGATGATGTGGCGGATAGTATTTTGGTGCTATATCGGCAATTAATAATTGGCTAATATGCTCAGGATAGGTGCAGGCAAATTGCATGGCGGTCTTACCACCCATTGAATGTCCAATTAAAGCAGTGGTTTCAATTGAATACGCATCTAAATAATTTAAAAAATCGTTGGCTAAAATGTCATAGTTGAAATCTGGTGAATGAAAGCTTTTGCCGTGATTTCTTTGGTCTATTAGGTGTACGCAGAACCCGTTTTCTGCATATTGTGCTCCTAATGTTTTCCAATTATCTAGCATGCCCAGGAAACCGTGTAAAATACATAGGGGTTTGCCTTCGCCTAAAATTACCGAATGTAATATCTGTTTCATTTTAATCTTTGTAAATACATGTTTACTACATTGTCCAGCCCTAAATAAAGTGCTTCACTAATTAGCGCATGGCCAATGGATACTTCTAGTAAGTTTGGAATATTTTTTGCAAAATATTCAATATTGTCCAAGCTTAGGTCATGACCTGCATTGATGCCCAAACCTAGTTCATTTGCTTTTTTTGCAGATTCTACAAAAGGTAGTATGGCCTTCTCTTTATTTTTTTCATAATCGACAGCATAGCTTTCCGTGTAAAGTTCTATTCGGTCGGTACCAACAACTTTTGCTCCTTCTATCATCTTTGGGTCCGGATCTACGAAAATAGATGTTCTGATTCCGGCAGATTTGAACGTTTTTATAACATCGGTTAAAAATTCTTTATGTTTTATGGTATCCCAACCTGCATTAGAGGTGATTGCATCAACGGAGTCCGGTACTAACGTCACTTGTTCTGGCTTTACTTCTAGTACCAAATCAATAAATTTTGATATTGGGTTGCCTTCTATGTTGAATTCTGTTTGTACCGTTTTTTTTAGATCTCTGGCATCTTGATATCTAATATGCCTTTCATCTGGTCTTGGGTGTATAGTTATACCTTGGGCACCAAAACTTTCTATGTCTGTAGCTACCTTGAGTAAATTTGGAACATTACCGCCACGGGCATTTCTAAGAGTTGCAATTTTGTTAACGTTAACGCTAAGTTTTGTCATTGTGTCTTATTTACCTTTTAAGAGCATCAAAAATACAAATAAGGCACGCCTTTTGATATTATTAATTGTTATTTTGCGTTATAAATAGGCTTATGCATATTCAAGAACATATCATTACGAACTTACCGGTATTCGATATCAAGGATACTTCTGAAAAAATATTGGAGTTTTTTCAAGACACTACCTATTCCCATATTGCCATATTGGAAGATGGAAGGTTTTTAGGTTTATTTTCCGAGATTGATGCGGACGGTTTATTGCCGGACTCAAAAATAGAAGACTTTAGGTATGAGCTTCAAAGTTTTTTTGCCCGTAGGGAAACCAATTGGCTTGATGTTCTTGAGGTTTTTGCCCGTAACGAGGCTAATTTACTGCCTATTTTGAATGAAAAAGAAGAGGTGGTAGGTTACTATTGCCTTACTGATATTGTTGCGGAGTTTATTGATACCCCTTTCTTTACAGATCCAGGTAGTATTTTAGTAGTGGCTACAGGCATTAAGGATTATTCCTTTAGTGAAATTGCACAAATTGTAGAGAGTAATAATGCCAAACTCATTGGTGGATTTATTACCGATACCCAAAATGATATCGTACAGGTGACCTTAAAGATTACTGCCAATAACTATAATAAGGTAGTACAGACATTTAGGCGTTATAATTACCATATTTTATTTGGTAATAGTGATGATGAGTTTCTGGAAGATTTGAAAAAACGATCAGATTACTTGGATAAATATCTTAATGTATAATATGAAAGTAGCGGTATACGGTCAAACCTATCAAGATAATGCTATTGAATATCTCATTGAATTGTTAGATGAGTTGAACAAAGTATCTGCAGAAGTTTCCATAGAGAAAGATTTTTACGAACTATATAAGTTGCATGATGAATCTGAAACATTTCCAATATTTACTATGGAAAAAGGTTTGGATGCCACTTTTGATATGTTCGTGAGTTTTGGTGGTGACGGTACCATATTAAGAGCTACAACATTTGTTAAAGACTTAGGTATACCTATAGTAGGTGTAAATACAGGTAGATTGGGATTTTTGTCAACGTTTAAGAAAGAAGATGTTCGTAAAGTAGTGCAAGAATTTAAGCAAGGGGCGTATACTGTGGTAGAACGTAGTTTGGTTCAACTGAATACCAAGGAGTTGGATGTTGAGTTTGGGGATTTGAATTTTGCTTTGAATGAAATTACGGTCAGCAGAAAAGACACTACTTCTATGATTACGGTGGAGACCTATTTAAATAATGAATACCTTACCTCTTATTGGGCAGACGGTTTAATAATTTCTACACCAACAGGTTCAACAGGGTATTCATTAAGTTGCGGAGGTCCTGTCATTGTGCCTACTGCTAAATCATTGGTGTTAACGCCAATTGCTCCCCATAACTTAAATGCAAGACCGTTGGTAATATCAGATGATACGGTAATTCGGTTAAAGGTTTCGGGTAGGGAAGATAACCACTTGGTGTCCTTAGACTCTAGAATAGCTTCTTTGGAGAATGGTGAAGAGATAACCATTAGCAAAGCTCCTTTTACAATTAAAATGATAGAATATACTTCAGAAAGTTTTTTAAAGACCTTAAGAAATAAGCTGCTTTGGGGTGAAGATAGACGAAATTGAACCTCCTTAAGAACAATAAATACTTTCAATTTCTGTTTATCCTTTGAGAACATAAAAATTATGGTACCCGTTTTTTAAAGCCCTATAGTGCCAATAATTAAAAACCCATTTTATGCGTTATATAACGTTATTGATTCTTTTACTTTCATTTTCGGGTTTGCGATCGCAGACATATGAAGTAGGTATTTTTGCAGGTGGAGCCAATACTATAAGTGATGTAGGTAGAACAAATTATATTTTACCTTCCGATATTGCTTTTGGCGGATTGTTCAAATGGAATATCAGTAAAAGATATGCTTGGAGAGGGAGCTTAACGTACGGTAAATTCACTGCAGATGACAATAAATCTAGTTCCACGGCAAGGCAGCAAAGAGGTTATGTCATAGATAATTCTATTTTAGAAGGGTCGGTTGGGCTAGAGTTTAATTTTGTTGAATATAATTTGCACAAACTGGGTCCGGCATTTACACCTTATTTATATACCGGTCTTACTTACTTTAGATATGATTACCAGTATTTTAATGGTGGGGTTCTTCAAGAAATAAATCAGAAAGAAGGTAGTTTTGCGGTGCCAATGACCGTTGGTTTTAAGTATCGTATCAATCAGTTTCTTATTTTTGGAGGCGAAATAGGGGCTAGGTATACCTTTACCGATAATTTAGATGGTAGTAATCCAGAAGGTTCTAACTTTGAAGAGTTCCAATTCGGAAACATTTTTAGTGATGACTGGTATGTTTTTTCTGGATTAACCTTGACCTATACTTTTGGCAGAAAGCCTTGTATGGATTGTTTTGAGTAAATATAAAGATGAGCGATAGTAACGAAATTGACAAGCTGAATGTTCCAAAGCACCTTGCTATTATTATGGACGGTAATGGTAGATGGGCAAAAGAACGTGGTAAACTAAGGGTGTTTGGTCATGAACATGGGGTAAAGACCGTTAGGATAGTTGTAGAACAATGCGCTCAATTAAAAATAGATTTTCTTACACTTTATACATTTTCAACAGAAAATTGGAACAGACCAAAGATAGAAGTACAAACACTTATGCGCCTTTTGGTCTCATCTTTAAAGAAAGAACTTAAAACTTTTAACAAAAATAACATACGTTTAAATACTATTGGTAACATAGATGCATTGCCTGCAAAAGCTTATAAGGAGTTGGTAGATGTAATGGAGCAAACTAAGCAAAATACAGGGATGACATTGACCCTTGCCTTAAGTTACGGGGCTCGCGAAGAGCTACAGTCTATGGTCAAAGAGATTAGTACCAAAGTTAAAAATAATATAATTTCAGTTGAAAACATTGACCAAGACATTATAAATAGCCATCTTTACACGCATGATTTGCCTGACGTAGACTTACTTATCCGTACTAGTGGAGAACATCGGATCAGTAATTTTTTATTATGGCAAATAGCTTATGCGGAGTTATATTTTATTGATGTATATTGGCCTGATTTTAGAGAGCATCATTTAGTGGAGGCCATCAAAAACTACCAGAACAGAGAACGAAGATTTGGAAAAACTAGCGAACAACTCACTTAAAGATATGACTAGGTTCATATCCTTGAACCAATTTTTAACCACCCTTTTATTTTTAACCACCTTTATTGCCGCTGCACAGGATCAATCCTATGAAGATGGCAAAAGTTATATTTTAGGAGGGTTAGATGTAACTGGTCTTCAAAGTTATAACGAGCAAACGGTTAAAACCTATACAGGTTTAAGAGTAGGACAGCCTATAACGTTGCCAGGAGAACAAATTAGTGAAGTCATTAAAAAACTTTGGGGTCTAGAACTTTTTAGTGAAATTGACATTTTCATTACCAATATAGAGGAGAATACTGTTTTCTTAGAGTTGAATATTATTGAAAGACCTACCTTGACCAATGTTAAGTTTTATGGTGTTAAAAAAGGTAAGGTAGAAAGTCTTATTAAGGATACAGATCTAAAAAAAGGAAAGAAAATTACTGAAAGTTTAATTTCCAATTCAAAAAACTATATTACTAATAAGTATAAGAAGCAAGGTTATTTAAATGCTGAGGTTACTATAGCCACTTCTAAGGATACAACGGATACCAATACCCAGAATATGGTGGTAAACGTTAATAAAGGTGATAAAGTAAAGATTCGTAGTATTAGTTTTGAGGGTAATGAGCAATTATCCGATAAAAAATTACGTAAAGCATTAAAGAATACAAAGCAGAAAAAATTAGGTCGTTTTTGGAAAAAATCGAAATATATTGAAGAAGATTATGAAGAGGATCTTGGTCTTTTGATTGATAAGTTTGCTGAAAATGGTTATCGTGATGCTAGGGTAATCTCTGATTCTATTATTAAAGTCGATGAAAATAATATCGATTTAAAGATTAAAGTGGAAGAAGGCGATAAGTACTACTTTGGTAATATTGATTTTGTGGGTAATACAGTTTATACCGATCGTCAATTGAATCAAGTATTGGGTATTAGAAAGGGAGATACCTATAATGGTGTGTTATTGCGTGAGAGAATTGCGGATAATTCTAAACCAGACCCTAATGATGTCACTAGTTTGTATCAAAATAATGGTTATTTGTTCTCGACCATTAATCCTGTAGAAATTTCTGCCGCTAATGATACTATTGATTTTGAAATTAGGATTATAGAAGGTAAAGAAACGTTTTTAAACCATGTAACCGTTTCTGGTAATGATAAAACAAATGACCATGTAATCTATCGAGAACTGCGTACAAGACCAGGTCAAAAGTATAATAAGGCAGATATTATCAGAAGTATTCGTGAGTTAGGTCAGTTGGGCTTTTTCGATGCTGAACAAATTACTCCAGATGTATTGAACGCCAATCCTAATGAGGGTACTGTAGATTTAGCTTGGAGTCTGGTAGAATCTGGGTCAAGTCAAATTGAACTACAAGGTGGTTATGGTGGCGGTGGCTTCATTGGTACTTTAGGATTATCTTTTAGTAATTTCTCTATTCAGAATTTATTCAAAGGTGAAAAATATAAGCCGGTACCTATGGGTGATGGTCAAACCTTTGCACTGCGTTTACAGGCCAGTCAAACGTATAGAGTCTATAGCTTAAACTTTGCTGAGCCATGGTTGGGTGGTAAAAAGCCGGTACGTTTTAACCTTAGTATGTCTAGAACACAGCAATTTGCTGCCTCTTATGATAGTAGTGGTGATATTGATATAGATAAGGATCAACAATTTTCTATTACGGGTATTACTGCCGGTTTGGCAAAACGTGTACAATGGCCGGATGATTTCTTTACCATTTCACATTCCTTAAGTTACCAGTTGTATGATTTTAGAAACTATAATATTGGTCTATTTAACTTTGGTGATGGTAAGGCAAATTCATTAGCGTATACCTTTGGTATCTCAAGAAACGCCACACAAGGTGGTAGAATTTTCCCAAGAGGAGGGTCTAATTTTGAAATTAGTGCCAAGTTTACTCCTCCTTGGTCTTTGTTCAGTGATAAAGATTATAGGGAGTTAAAAGATAGATCTGATGAATTGGAGGATCAAAAGAATTCGGTTGGTTTAACCACAGCTGAACAATCTGAATTGGAAGATTTAGATCAGGAAAGGTTTAGATGGTTAGAATACTACAAAGTTAAATTTAAGGGAGATTGGTACACTACTTTGGTAGATAAATTAGTGTTGCGTAGTAATGCTGAATTTGGTTTCCTTGGTAATTATAATAGTGCTGTAGGAGATGTGCCTTTTGAACGTTTTTATGTTGGTGGTGATGGTTTAGGTAACTTTACATTAGATGGTAGAGATGTAGTGCAATTAAGAGGTTATGACAATCAATCTATAACACCTTATTCTGAAGGAGCTACTTCACCCGATGGTGCTTTGATTTATAATAAATTCTCTTTAGAGCTTAGATATCCTTTGACTCTGAAGCCGTCTGCATCCATTTACGGACTAGCATTTTTAGAAGGTGGTAATGCCTTCAACAATTTTCAAGAGTTTAATCCGTTTGAATTAAAACGATCGGCCGGTGTGGGGCTGCGCATCTTTATGCCAGCATTTGGTTTACTTGGTATTGACTTTGGTTACGGATTCGACGAAGACTACGTGCCAGGTTCTGTAGGACCAAGCGGATGGCAAACGCACTTCATCATTGGTCAACAGTTTTAATTTTCATTGAATTATTATCATTGTGCTTTTTGCTAATCCTTTAATTTTAAAAGATTTAGTAATTTTGGCACGATATTTTCTATAGGATTAAACGAGATTAACAATGAGTACAAAAAGAAAAGTTCTATTAGTTGTATCGGTCATTTGTATGACAATACAGGGTTTTGCCCAACGTGGTGTAAGAATGGCTTATGTGGATATGGAGTACATCTTGCAAAATGTAGAGGAGTACAGAGAGGCAACAGAACAGTTAGAGACTAAAGTGCAACGTTGGAAAGTTGAAGTAGAGCAGAAGCAGAGTATTGTTGAGCAGATGAAAAAGGATTTAATGGCGGAGAAAGTGTTATTAACACCTGAGCTTATAGAAGAACGGGAAGAAGAAATACAGATTTTGGAACGTGAAATGATTGAGTACCAACAAGATCGTTTTGGACCTCAAGGGGACTTGGTGTTGCAAAAAAGAAGGTTGATTCAGCCTATACAAGATCAAGTGTTCAATGAAGTTCAGAAAATTGGGGCTAATAAAAAGTATGATTTTATTTTTGATAAATCTGCGGATGTTGTAATGTTGTATTCCGAAAAAAGGCATGATATTAGTGATTTAGTGCTTAGGGGTATTGCTAGAACAAGAAAAATTAGCAAACCTGCTAAAAAGTCAAATGATCGTAGTAGATTAGATGATTTTGAGGGCGAAGAAGAGGAAGAAGTTAGTGAAGCTTTGCAAGAGCGTTTAGATAAAGCGGCACAGGCGGCTGAAACTAGGGAGAAAAGTGCAGCAGATGCCAAAGCGGAACAATTGAAATTACGTGAAGAGCGTAAAAAAGCCTACGAGGAAAGAAGAAAGAAGTTATTGGAGGAGCGCGAGGCTAAAAGACAAGAAAAGTTAAAGGAAAGAAACGATAATAAAGAAGAAGAAAATAGCGATACCGAAAAAGATGATAACGGTACTATTTAAATAGGTTTAACGACCGCACATTAACACTCAAAATTGAATTAAAATTACACTCATGAAACAAGTAAAACAAATTGTGGTAGCCTTATTGTTGTTCGTAGCAACGACAAGTTTTGTAAATGCCCAAAGTAAAGTAGCTCACATAGATGTTACTCAATTATTATCTGCAATGCCAGAAATGAAAGCTGCAGAAGCAGAGCTTAAGAAATTACAAGAGACTTATAATGCAGATATTGAAGGTTCAATGACAGAATTGCGTAACAAATACACGCAATACCAAAATGAAGCAGCTTCTAAGTCTAAAGAAGAGAATGAAAAAAGAGCTATAGAACTACAAGGTTACGAAAAGAATATTGGTGAGGCTCAGCAAAGAGCTCAGCAAGAATTCCAAAAGAAGCAAGCAGAATTGTTTGCTCCAATTTCAGAAAAAGCGAAAGCTGCTATTGAAAAAGTTGCCGCAGCACAAGGGTTCGACTACGTAATTGATGCACAAGCAGGTGGTGGTTTGATCGTTGCAAAAGGTAAAGATCTTTTACCAGATGTTAAGAAACAATTAGGTTTCTAAATAGAAACTATGATAATAAAGAAAAAGCCATCAAATTTAGATGGCTTTTTTTATACTCCTATTTTTCTTTTAATATTTGTCCAGCGTAGCTTTCTGATAAACTTACCTTCTTCTTCTGTGACCAAATAAATATTGTTGTTTTTACTGGCATTTATGTAGCCGACCATATTATTCCAGAATGATTTAATGGAATTGTTCTTCAAGGCCATTTTCAAAGAGGCAATAGTTGTGATTATAATTCCATAACGCATACTATACATTGCTTTTCCCTGTAACCTTTTAGCTTTGGCATTATAGGCTTTTCCTGTGGGTCTTAAATGCTTTACCTTGAGTTCATCATCCGTGTGCAATGTAAAGCTGTTATATCGCGCTAATAGTTCATCTACGGTATCCCAGCCCATGGCATTTTTTAAGCCTCCTATTGCCTTAAAACAATCTTTGGAATATGCTTTTATGGCACCTCTAATGTGGTCTTTGTCCATAGGATGGTTTAAAACCCATTCTCCGTTATTTTTTTGCTCATAAATGAATCCGCCACAAATCCCTAAATTTTTCTTTAGTTTGAAATGATTACTGATGGTTTCAAAATAATTGGAGGGCAAAATTAGATCGGCATCTAGTTTTACTATAAAGTTGTAATTTTCATCAAGCTGTTCCAAACCTTTGTTGAAAGCATTTATCACCTTACTTCCTGGCATATGCTGAGCTGATGATATTGAATTTATTTTTTTGAAAACACTACTTTTAAGGATGTATTCATTTATGATATTTTCAGTATTATCAGTAGAATTGTCATTGACAAGAATTACTTTCTTGGGTGCTAATGTTTGCTCCAGAACGGAGTCTAAGGTTTTCGGTAGAAAATCCTCTTCATTATGTATGGGTATCACCACGTAGTAATCCATAGTTTATAGGTGCCTTATTTTCGTGTAGCGTACACAATATAATACCTTGGCGTAAATAGCCTTAAAAATGGTCTAAAACCAAGTTTCTTTACAGGATTGGTCCACTTCATAGAATCTTGAATTTCCCAACCTGCTTTTTCTAGAAGCCAATCAAATTGCCAATCTTCAAATTCGTGGTAATGTCGGTCCCATTTATCGGTCTTGCTTCTGTATGCTGGTGAAAACCATAATTTCAAAGGTATACTGGCCACTAGTTTTTTGGAAGTTGTATTGCTCAATAAGTGTAATGGGGCCAAAAGATGTTCAAAAATTTCAAAAGCTGTTAGAACATCTGCATTGGTTTTGGTTACGGCATCAAAATTGAAATCTAGATCTTCGCCTTTGGTATTAGTAACTTGGTAGCCATCTTGGCGCATTATCTCAGTAAACGGATTTTTCACCCCTAAATCCAGAATAGATTCAGAGGGGTCAATATGTTTTCGTAAAAACTGAAGAGTATGTTTATAGCGTTTGTTTGGAAAGCTGTTTTCGTACATGTTTAAATTCTGTATACCATTGCATTGACGTTCATTCCGGCGCCAACACTAGCAAAGATAACAACATCTCCCTTTTTAATTTCCTGATTTTCTAATTTACCTGCTTTAACCATATCAAATAGTGTTGGTATGGTTGCCACTGAGCTATTGCCAAGCTTGGATATACTCATTGGCATAATGCCTTCCGGCATTTCTTTATCATATATTTTGTAGAAGCGTTTTACTATGGCTTCATCCATTTTTTCGTTGGCTTGGTGAATAAAAATCTTTTTTACTTCGTCAATTTTTATACCGCTACTATCTAAGCATGAAGCCATTGCTGATGGTACGTTGGTAACGGCAAACTCATAGATTTTTCTACCGTACATTTTAATATAGTATGCCTTTTTTTCATCTTCTTTATTATAGGTGTCGCCAAAGAAAAGGAAATTGGCTTCATCATTGGCATAGGTGGCAGATTCGTGGGCGATAATATCACCTCCGTCATCTGATCTTTCAACTATGGTGGCTCCTGCACCATCTGCATAGATCATGGAGTCCCGATCGTAGTCGTCAACTATTCTTGATAACGTTTCAGCACCGATTACCATACATTTATTGGCTATACCACTTTTTATAAAAGCGTTAGCTTGAATCATACCTTCTAACCAACCTGGGCAACCAAAGATCAGATCATAGGCCACACATTTGGGATTGTTGATCTTTAATTTATGTTTCACCCTTGTGGCCAAACTAGGTAAAGTGTCACCTTGTATATAGCCTTCCTTTAGGTCTCCGAAATTATGCGCAACAATAATATAGTCCAGGGTTTCTTTGTCTAGCTGTGCATCAATTATGGCTTTTTCTGCTGCAAAAAATGCAAGGTCCGATGCGTTATACTCTTTTGGAGCATATCTTCTTTCTTCAATACCGGTAATGGCTTTAAATTTCTTAATAATGACCTCGTTATCTTGCTTAAACGCTGTGCCGTCTAAGTTTAAAAAATGGTGGTCATTAAAATCTTTATTGGAAACTTTGAGTTCAGGAATATAGCTACCCGTACCTGTAATTGATATGCTCATCTGTAATTATTGAATTGTAATTGAAATATAATGAAATGGCGTAAAAATTATATGCATGCATAATAAATTTTACGATGGTCAGTTCATTATTTTTCAAAATGATGCAACTAAAAAAGCCTTTTCAAAATCTAGAAAAGGCTTTAAAATATGGTGATTAGAGAGTTATTCCGTTTCCATATATGCTTCAATAGGAGCGCATGTACATATTAAATTACGGTCTCCATATGCATCATCAACTCTTCTAACGGATGGCCAAAATTTATTCTCGGCTACATAAGGTAATGGAAAAGATGCCTTTTGTCTTGAATATGGAAATTTCCATTCATCTGTTGTTGTCATTTCTAATGTATGCGGTGCATTTTTAAGCACGTTATTGGGCTCATCAGCACTAGATTCATCTATTTCTGCACGAATGGATGTCATAGCTTCGCAAAATCTATCTAACTCCGCTAAGTTTTCACTTTCGGTAGGCTCTATCATAACCGTACCAGCTACGGGAAAAGAAACTGTTGGGGCATGAAAACCATAATCCATAAGTCGCTTGGCAATATCCGTAACTTCTATTCCGTTTTTCTTGAAAGGTCTACAGTCCAAAATCATTTCGTGTGCTGCGCGTCCTTTTTCGCCTGTATATAGCACATCAAACTTACCTTCAAGTTTATGTTTGATATAATTGGCGTTCAAAATGGCGATTTTTGTGGATTGGGTTAAGCCTTGTTCCCCTAGCATCTTAATATATCCATAAGATATTAGACATACCAAAGAACTACCCCATGGCGCAGCAGAAATAGCTGTAATAGCATCTTTTCCTCCGGTCTCTATGACAGGGTTGCTAGGTAAAAACGGAACCAACTGGGGTGCAACACAAATAGGACCTACGCCAGGACCGCCACCGCCGTGAGGAATAGCAAACGTTTTGTGCAGGTTTAAGTGGCAAACATCTGCGCCTATAGTTGCAGGATTGGTCAACCCAACTTGGGCGTTCATATTTGCACCATCCATATAGACTTGGCCACCATGGTCATGTATTATTTTGGTAATCTGCTTTATAGACGACTCAAAAACGCCATGAGTAGAAGGATAAGTAACCATTAATGCGGCTAATTTATCTGAATGTAATTTTGCTTTTTCTTCTAAATCGGCAACATCTATATTGCCTTTTTCATCGGTCTTTGTAACTACGACCTTCATGCCTGCCATAACTGCCGATGCCGGATTGGTACCATGGGCGGATGAAGGTATAAGGCAAATATTTCTTTCAGCTTCTCCTCTAGATTCGTGGTATGCTCTAATGACCATTAATCCTGCATATTCACCTTGTGCGCCGGAATTTGGTTGTAAAGAAGTATCTGCAAATCCTGTTATTATAGATAGGTCTTTGGCAAGTTCACGTAAAATGGTTTGGTACCCTTCTGCCTGGTCTACTGGTACAAATGGATGGATATTGCCCCAGTTAGATGAACTTAACGGTAGCATTTCACTAGCCGCATTTAACTTCATGGTACAACTACCCAAAGAAATCATACTATGATTTAAGGCCAAGTCTTTGCGCTCCAATTTTTTAATGTAGCGCATTAATTCTGTTTCTGAGTGATAGGAATTAAAAACCTTGTTCTCCATGAATGAACTGCTACGTTCAATATTTTCAGGTATTGATGTGGAACTTAATAGTTCTGTAATCTCAGATGACTTTTTACCTACAGCTTCGGCAAAAATTGAAATAATTTGGTTAAGATCTTTTAGTGAAGTAGCTTCATTTACCGCAATTGAAATAGTGTCGTTATCCACATAGTAGAAATTAACTTCATTGGCTTCTGCGATGGGGCGAACTTTTTGTGAATCTGCCTTAACCGTGATAGTATCAAAATAAGCAGTATTTACTTGATACAAGCCTAAATTTTCAAGAGCATCTGTTAAAGTAACTGCGGTAGCATGAATTTTAGATGCAATATATTTTAATCCTTTTGGACCATGGTACACGCCATACATACCTGCCATAACCGCCAATAATACTTGAGCGGTGCATATATTTGATGTGGCTTTATCTCTTTTTATATGTTGTTCCCTAGTTTGCAAAGCCATTCTTAGCGCAGGTTTGCCATCGGTATCTTTGGTGACACCGATTATTCTACCGGGAATATTTCTTTTAAATTCTTCTTTCGTGGCAAAGAATGCTGCGTGAGGTCCGCCATAACCTAAAGGAATACCAAAGCGTTGGGTGGTACCTACTACAACATCTACCCCAAATTCACCTGGAGGTGTTAAAAGAACTAAGCTCATAATATCGGCAGCCACAGCTACCTTAATGTCATTATCCTTTGCTTTGGATACAAATGAGGAGTAATCATAAACTTGACCATATTTTCCTGGGTATTGCAACAATGCACCGTAAAAATCTGAACTAAAATCAAACTCATCGTGTTTGCCAATTACTAATTCGATACCTAGTGGAATTGAACGCGTTTTTAGTAGGGACAACGTTTGTGGTAATATTTCTTCCGAAACAAAGAACTTTACTACTGCGTTTTTTTTCTGCTCTCTACTTCTAACGTCAAAAAGCATAGTCATAGCTTCTGCAGCAGCGGTGCTTTCATCCAGTAAAGAGGCATTTGCCAGTTCCATACCCGTTAAATCGGAAACAATGGTCTGGAAATTTAAAAGCGCTTCTAGTCTACCTTGTGCAATTTCTGCTTGGTACGGAGTATAGGCTGTATACCAGCCTGGGTTTTCAAGAATGTTTCTTTTGATGACAGACGGTATTAAACTTTCATGGTAACCTAAACCAATGTATGTTCTAAACACCTTGTTTTTCTTAGATAAAGCCTCACTATGCGCAAGAAACTTATGTTCGCTCATTGGTGGGTCAAGCTTTAAGGGCTCCTTTAAACGAATATGATCAGGTATGGTCTCAAAAATAAGCTGTTCCAAATTTTCAACACCTACAGTATTGAACATACTGTTTAAGTCTTCTTCCCTTATGCCGATATGGCGTAGAGCAAACACGTCAGTCTTCATAGATACGATTGTTATATAAAGTGCAAAATTACCACTTTTATGTGTTTAATTTGTGCTTGGTTGGGCGCCTAATGGTGAAAGTTTTTAACCAAAACCATGGGTTATAAACACTTTAACTATTTTTGTTCAATGACCATAATCAAAAAGATTTTTGATTTTTACTTGGATGCTAGTATTCACGTGTCTTTAGGGGTGTTTAGTTTAGTTCATGTTACTGCATTGACCTTAAACATAAACGTACCGCCAGAGCTTTATTTTTTTATCTTTTTTGGGTCAATAGCGTGCTACAATTTTGTAAAATTTGGAGTAGAGGCAGAAAAGTATTTTCTAGTTACCAATACCTATCAAAAAAACATTCAATTTTTTAGCCTTGGGTGCTTGCTTGTTGCTGGCTATCAATTGTTATTTCTTTCTGAAAGGGTTTTTGTAGGATTAGTGGTATTAGCTGCAATTACGGGGCTTTATGCGCTTCCGGTCTTGCCCAGGCATAAAAACTTTAGAAGCTTAAGCGGACTGAAGATTTTAATTGTCGCTGTCGTTTGGGCAGGTACAACCGTAATACTGCCAGCTATTTCAGTACTTGATACTATTTCGTGGAATATAAAGGTAGAAACGGTTCAGCGATTTCTGTTTGTGCTAATACTTCTGATTCCTTTTGAAATTAGAGATTTAAAATATGATAGCTTGCTATTAAAGACCTTACCACAGAGGGTAGGTGTTAAAGGAGCAAAAATTATAGGTTATGTTTGGATTGCACTTTTTTACGGCGCTTCATTTTTAAAAACGGAATTGGACATAAATCGAATGTTGGCAATGACTATAGTTTGTTCAATACTAATTCTTGTAATTTATATGACAAAAAAGGAGCAGGGTAAATATTTCTCTTCTTTTTGGGTAGAGGCAATACCTTTATTCTGGTGGCTGTTATTTGTTTTTGTAGAGAGGTTGGTTATTTAGCTTTGTTGAAGGTTTCTTTCATTTTTTTCTTGTCTTCGTCAGACAAAACAGCTATCCTTGCTTGATTACAAAGCGATGTTAATTTTGTATTGTTTTTACTGTGTTTTGCACAGGTTTTACACATAAGTAAATGAAACTTCAACTTTATTTTTTCCCAAAAAGTCGCTTCTTTATATTGGGCTTTATTGCAAATATTTGCAGCCTTTTCACACGAAATCATCATAATTAAAACCAATTTTGATTTAAACAACCCATTAAGCTAGTTCTAGCTCTATGTATCATTACCCAAAGGTTAGACGCATTAATTCCTAAAGCATTACAAATATCTTCAGTTTCCATACCTTGAATAGTTTTCATGGTAAAAACCTCGGCTTGTTTTTTAGGTAATTTGGAAATGCAATTTTGAATAGCAAGACCTAGTTCTTCATTTTCAAGTAGATCATTTTCAAAATTACTATTGGGATCGGCTATGCGCTCTTCGATCCAATCTCCTTCGGCATCGGTTTGTGAGCTGTAGCTCATACGAACCTCGGCCTTTCCTTTTTTTGAATTTGCTTTTCGGTAATGGTCAATGACTTTACGCTTTAATATGGCGATCAACCATGTGCGTTCAGCAGCATCGCCTTTAAAGTTTTTTGCAGATTTTAATCCGGCAATAAAAGTATCTTGAACAAGATCTTTTGCAATTTCAGCATCGCTTACCCTAGTTATGGCGTAATTAAAAAGGTAATCTGCATAGAGATCTACCCACTTGTCTGGATTGAGGTTTTGTATTTCCATTTTTTTTCTGCATTTCAAAAGTAAAATAATTTTAGGTATAATGTTTACTTTTGGTAACAAACACTTTAATCATGAGAAATATACTATTATTTGTTCTAATTATCAGTAGTCAGTGTGTTTTAGCACAAATAGAGTCGCAACCAATATCAAAGTTTAACGGATTTGATAGCGCTAAGGAAATACTGTTAGATGTTAGAACGCCACAAGAATATAAAGAAGGTAGTATACATGGTGCAATCAATATTAACTGGCTTTCTAATGATTTTGACGAAAAAGTGACAAAACTTGATAGGACTAAAAAAATTTATGTCTTCTGTAAAAAGGGAGGTAGAAGTTTAAAATCTCAAGCAAGATTGGTAGAATTGGGCTTTAATAATGTTGTAGACCTACAGGGTGGATATGATGCTTATTCCAGTAAGGACTGAGTCTTTTTATAGTGTCAGCATAATTATTGAGATTTAAAGTTCAGCAAGAATTCTCGTCAATTGGTTATCTCTAATTGGTTTAACTATATAATCTGTTACCTGGTTGATCTTCTTAGTCTTGTCAAAGTCGACAAGGTCTACGGATGATGATAATATATATACCGTTATTTTTTTGGCTAGGTTGGGAATTAGACTTTCGTATTGCTGCATGAACCCGTAGCCATCCATTACGGGCATATTTATATCTAAAAATATGACGTCTGGTAACTCTTGGTCAT
The DNA here is from genome assembly GCF_048059195.1 of Maribacter sp. HS. Classification (NCBI taxonomy): domain Bacteria; kingdom Pseudomonadati; phylum Bacteroidota; class Flavobacteriia; order Flavobacteriales; family Flavobacteriaceae; genus Maribacter; species Maribacter sp. HS. The sequence goes on along the minus strand of NZ_JAYLVV010000002.1, from coordinate 599,396 downwards.
TATTGATGTTGGCTTTTAAAAATGTCATTGCCTCTGCACCATCTGTGAAAGGAATAATATGGTTAACAGATTTATGTACTTGCAAGGTGTGTAAAATGGTGTATTGAAAAACATCATCATCATCTATAATACATACGTTTATATTATTTTTCATTTTGTTTTTAATTTAGTATTACAATAAAAGTTGAACCTATATTAACGTCACTTTCTGCGGTTATTGATCCTCCCATGGCCAATACTTGTGCTTTAGTTATAAATAGTCCTATTCCTTTTGATTCTGGGTGCTTATGAAAAACCTGGTTAAGTCCAAATAACTTATTGCCATGATTTTTCAAATCTATACCTAAGCCATTATCTTTAAACTCTAATACAGTTCTATTATTATCTTTTTTTGAAGTGATGAAAATCTGCGGAACTCTATCAGGTGATCTGTACTTTATGGCATTGCTTATTAAATTTAAGAATATACTTTCTAAATAAATAGGGTTGTAATCTACGTTTTTAGCTTTAGAGAAATCATAAATTATTTTAGCCTTAGTTTCTATTAAAGTTGCTGCCAGTGTTTGTTTTGTTTTGAGCAAAACTTGCTCAAAATCTAATTTAGGTATGATTTCAACACCATTCTTTTTTATGGTAATGGTTTCTACTAGAGCGTTTAACGTTTCGGTAAGGCGTTCTATTACAATTTCAAATTTTTCAAATATTTCGATTTTTTTACCTTCACTTTGCGTTTTGTTATAAAGCTTCAGTAAAGCATTTAGATTGCTTACCGGAGCACGCAGGTTGTGTGATGTTATTTGGTTGAATTCTGCTAACTGTTTGTTTTGGGCAGTAAGTTTTACAGTAGATTCTTCCAGATTTTTATTGGTTTCCAGAATCTTTTGCTGGGCTAAAATTTCTTCGGTAATATCTCTACTTGATCCAATAATTTTTGTGGCGTTGCCTTCCTTGTCGGTAATGACTTTGCCGACAATTTCGCTGAACCTTATTTCACCGTCCTCATGTAAAATACGTTGTGTAAATTTTTCAAATTTTTTGGTAGCAATGGCGTTTTGTTTTTTGTGCATTACTAACTCTCGATCTGCTGGATGTGTATGGGATAAGAGCAAATCAAAATTCATGGTAATGCCCATTTCAAAACCAAAAATTCTATACATATTATTGGACCATATAAAAGAGCCATTGCCGACGTTTAATTGCCAATACCCGATCATTGCCAGCTCTTCTGCAAAATTTAACATATGGTTTTTTTCCAATATGTCTTTTTCAATTTTTAGCTTTTCAGTGATGTCTTGGGCAGTGCCTACCAGTTCAACGACCTTACCTAAATGATTTTTTTTAGACTCGGCTCGTGATTCTATAGAGCGAATTGTACCATCATCTAAAATGATACGAAATGATAATAATTTAATTTTCTCGTCTCCATTGACGGATTCTGTAATTAACGTTTTAACCTGGGCTATATCGTCTGGGTGTATCTGTGAGTAAAACTTTTCCATGTTAATGGTAGCGTCTAATTCTAAACGATAAATTTTATACAGATTGTCTGACCATTTTAAAATATCCCGATCTAAGTCCCAATGCCAAGATCCCATGTTGGAAATTTCTTCAGCATAGGATAGAAGTTGATTCTTCTCTTTAATCTCTTTACGGGCTTTAACCTTGTCGGTTACATCTTGTGTAGAACCAATTAATTCTAAAATATTTCCATGTTTATCTTCTATAACTTCAGCGATTAATTCTAAAGATCGAATTGAGTTAACGCCTTTTATAATACGAAAGGTTAATATTTTCTCACTTTTGCGTGTTTCTAGAATTTTGGCAATGTGATTATTAACTTTATCCACATCATTAGGGTGTACTCTAGATAAAAATAATTCAATTGTAATTGGAGTGTGTAAATCTATACCGTAGATCTGGTAAAGATTATCTGACCAAGTTGAGACCCCAGTGCCTGGATTCCATTTCCAGGATCCCATCATTGCCATTTCTTCAGATACAGAAAGTAAACGGTTTTTTTCCTTTAACTCTTTTTCGGTTCTTATAAGGCTAGTTATATCTTGGCATGTTCCTGACATCTCAAGAACTTCCCCATTTTGGTTTTTAACTATTTTACCAATGGATTTTATCGTTTTTATTGAACCATCATTTAATTGAATTCTATAAGTGGAATTTGGAAAATCACCGGCAATTATGGCATTTGAAAGTTTTGTGGATATAGCTGCACGGTCATCTTTATGTATATAACTTATATAGGTTTCAAAATTTAGAGGTTTGTTTTTATCGTGACCATATATAGCATGTAAATTATCTGACCAATACACTTCATTAGAGGCGGTATTCCAATGCCAATAACCAATTTTGGCCATTTTTTCGGCACTGTTCAGCTGATGGTTTTTTTGAGCAAGTTCCAATTCTTTGGTTTGGTTTTCTGTAATGTCTAAGCAGGCGCCTAAAAGCTCTTGTAGACCATCTTGTGCATTATAAGTGGCTTTACCTAAGATTTGAACGGTCTTAATGATGTTATTGTCCGTAATAATTCTATGGGTATAATCGTGGAACTTATGTTCGCTAATAGATTGGTCTATTTTTGTTTTTATAATGTCTTTGTCCGCTGGATGAATTTTATCAAAATAAGTATCAAAAGTTATCTTTTTCTCTTTTGGAATATCAAATATGGTGTATAGGTTGTCTGACCAAAACACATCATCTGTTTCCGGTTTGTATTTCCAATAACCCATGGTTGTCAAATTCTCGGCAAAATCTAACAGCTGATTTTTTTCCTTTAATTCTTTTTCAACATCCAATCTCTTGGTTATATCTTGTGTGGTTCCTATTAACTCTACAACCTCGCCTTTATCATTAGTTAAGGCATCTGAGACTACCCTAACTGTTTTAATTGTATTATTTTTTAAAATAATACGATGTGTAAAAGTGTGAGATTTCTTTTCCTTGATTGTTTCTTCAAGTTTTTCTTTAATAAGTCCTATGTCTTCTGGATGGATGAATTTTTTTAATTTTTCAAAATTCATTTTTTCACCTATAGCTAGGTTGAAAATAGTATACAGATTGTCTGACCATTTAAATTCTCCATTTGCTATTGTAAATTGCCATGAACCTGCTTTATTAATGCTTTCAGAAAGCTCTAATTGTTGTTTTTTTTCAGATAATTCTTGTTCTTTAGCTACCTGTTCTGTAATATCTTGACAGGTGCCCATTAAGGAAACAACATCGCCTTTTTCATTAATTATGACCTTCCCTGAAGAGTTAAGGGTCTTTATGGTGCCATCTGCTAATTGAATACGGTATATAGATTCTGGAAATATTTTATTCTTTAATGCACGTTTAAACTTGGCGGAAATTTTTTTTCTGTCTTCTTTGTGAACATAATTCAAGTAGACATCATATGATATTGGAGTATCTCTTTTGTGGTCAAAAATAGTATAGAAATTATCGGACCAAATTAATTCATCTGTGATAATGTTCCATTTCCACGATCCTGAATTTGCTAGAATTTCCGCGGTATTTAATTGCTCTGTATATTGAACCGTTTCAATATTTGAATTTTCAAATTGAGAAACCTCTACCGTGGTTCCGTGAAGATTAGTGCAACGCCCAGCTTTGAAAATAGGTTGAACAGTAGTACGCAAATTGCGTTTTTGGCCTTGTTTTGTTAGAATTTCATAAGATATTTCAAATGGTATGCCTTCATTAATAGCTTCTTTATGCAAATTGAAAAGGAGTTCTTTTTGAAATACGTTGGTACAATTTCCATATGATTCCTCTAATGATGGAGAAAAGCTAAGAGGGGCTTGGTGAATTTCTTTTAAATCATCGTTCCAATAAACGGAATTGGATGTTAAGTCTAGCTGAAATATACCAATTTGAGCAACTTTTTTGGTTGCTGAAAATAGTTGGTTCTTTTCTAAAAGAGTGTTCTCTTTCTCCATTTCAAAAAGTGTTTAATAATGGCCGACTAAGACTTATGGTATAAACGGTAGTTGTAAAATCTGGTATTGATACTTACAATATAATGCTTAAATATTTGAAAAAGAGTATGTTTTTATAATTATTAGGTCTTTTTAGAAGGCTGTAGGCCTTAATGCACATATATTTTACAGTACATGTTTTCAAGCCTACTACATGCACATGTTGGTAAAAGAACAGCTATTAAAATACATGTTGATTATATATTTTAATAGCTGTTATAAAGTGTTTCAGTATGTTAACTGGTAAGTAGGCCGGCACGTTCTAATAATGCCTCAACTTTAGGTTCAGCACCTCTAAATCTTTTGTAAAGCACCATAGGATTTTCTGTGCCTCCTTGTGAAAGTACATGGTCTTTAAATTTGATGGCAACCTCTTTATTGAAAATTCCCTCTTCCTTAAAATAGGCAAAGGCATCTGCATCTAACACTTCTGCCCATTTGTAACTATAGTAACCAGATGAATATCCTCCTTGAAAAATGTGGGAGAAAGCTGTGCTCATGCAAGTCTCAGGGGTGTCTGGGTATAGACTGGTATCTTTAAATGCTTCATCTTCATGAGCCTTTACATTGGTAATGCTTGTTGGGTCTATTCCGTGCCAAGACATATCCAATAACCCAAAACTCAACTGACGTAGCGTCTGCATACCTTCTTGGAAAGTTGCAGATTCTTTTATTTTTTCAACCAGTTCCATCGGTATAGTTTCCCCGGTTTCGTAATGCTTGGCAAATAGTTCTAAAGCTTCTTTTTCATAGCACCAGTTTTCTAAAACCTGACTAGGTAATTCTACGAAATCCCAAAATACAGATGTTCCTGATAGGCTAGGGTAGGTAGTGTTCGCCAACATGCCGTGTAAGCCATGTCCAAATTCATGGAATAAGGTAGTAACCTCGTTAAAAGTCAGTAACGAAGGCTTGCTTTTTGTTGAGGGTGTAAAATTGCACACGTTGGATATATGCGGACGCACATTTTCTCCGTTACGCTTCCATTGGCTTTTAAAGGAAGTCATCCAGGCACCACCACGTTTTCCTGCTCTTGGGTGAAAGTCTGCATAGAATAAGGAGATAAAATTCTTGTTGGCATCATATACTTTAAAGGTTTTAACCTCGTCATGATACTTTTCAATGTCGTTTACCTCTTCAAACTGAAGGTCAAATAGGTTTTCAGCTACTTTGAAAACGCCATTGATGACATTCTCCAATTTAAAATATGGCTTTAGTTTCTCGTCGTCTAAATTAAAAAGCTCTTGTTTCAATTTTTCGGAATAATAACTACTGTCCCATTTTTCAAGTCGGTCAATTCCGTCTAATTTTTTGGCGAAATCCTCTAATTGTTTAAACTCACGCTCTGCGGCTGGCTTCGCTTTTTCTAACAATTCATTTAAAAAGGAGTGTACTTTTTCTGGCGTCTCTGCCATACGTTCTTCCAGTACAAAATCGGCATGGGTCTTATAGCCTAACAGATTGGATCTTTCAAAGCGCAGATTGGCTATTTCTAGCACGTTTTCTTGATTATCCAATTCATCATTATGAAAACCTTTACTACCAAAAGCCAATGAAAGTTCTTTTCGTAATGCGCGGTTTTTGGCGTACTTCATAAACGGAATATAGCTAGGATAATCTAAGGTGATCAACCAACCATCTTCTTTGCCTTTTGAAGTTGCCAATTGTGCAGCAGCTTCTTTTGCCCCTTCCGGTAAACCATCTAAATCAGACTCATCTGTCAGGTGTAATTGATACTTATTGGTTTCGGCAAGTACATTTTCGCCAAATGTCAATTTCAATTTCGCCAGTTTGGCATCTATTTCACGTAAACGTTTCTTTTTATCTTCAGATAAATTGGCGCCGTTTCTACTGAAACTTTTATATTTCTTATCTAAAAGTGTGTTTTGCTCAACAGTAAGTTCCAGATTATCCTTTTGATCGTACACGGCTTTAACTCTTTTAAAAAGTGCTTCGTTCAAAGTAATGTCATTGCCAAATTCAGATAAAAGTGGAGAAATTTCTTGAGCTATTTTTTGAATCTCTTCATTAGTTTCTGCAGAATTCAAATTGAAAAATACACTTGAAATGCGATCCAATTGCTGACCCGAAAATTCTAGGGCTTCAATGGTGTTTTCAAATGTTGGTGCATCTGTATTTTCTGTAATGGCATCTATTTCCGCTCTTGCTTCTTCTATAGATTGTAAAAATGCGGGCTTAAAATGCTCGTTTTTTATTTTTGAAAATGGAGCGGTGTCAAATTGGGATAATAATGGATTCATTGCCGTATGTTAAGTTTTTTTGTTTCTCAGAAGTTTGATGAGAAAATCGATTAATAAAATTACGAATGATATCGTAAATGAAAAAACAGCTCCTGTAAGAAAAGCAAAATTTCTAGCAGTATCATTACTTGTGTTTGATGGAACAAAATATTTCCAACGAATAAAAACTAAAAATTGAATAAGTAAGTATAAGAGTAGAAATGTACTAAAAAAGCGAAATAACAGTTTTAAGTATTTAGTGTGAAATCTACGTTTATAAATAAAAAGAATGAGCGTTAATAAAATAGCTATAGAAATACAAACAATGGTTGGTTTGTTCATATGTTTTGTTTTGTGAAATGTTGGCTAATTAATAACGATGCTAGTGCATTCCTAATATTTTAAGTATTGCCATTTACAGCTTTAGCGCCATCTATTACTTTCTGCTTTAAACCTTCCTTGTAAAGAATGATTTTGTCCAATACACATTTGTCTGAGCTACCAATGATCTGGGCGGCTAAAATACCTGCATTTTTTGCTCCGTTCAATGCTACGGTAGCAACTGGTACACCGCCTGGCATTTGAAGTATAGAGAGTACAGAGTCCCAACCATCAATAGAATTGCTGCTTTTAACAGGTACGCCTATAACGGGTAACGGGGACATTGATGCTACCATCCCGGGTAAATGAGCAGCACCACCGGCACCTGCAATAATTACCGAATAGCCATTGGTGTGTGCGTTTTTACTAAAATCGAACAATTTTTCGGGTGTTCTGTGGGCAGATACAATGTCTACGTCTACCTCTATGTCAAAACCTTTTAAAATATCTATGGCATCTTGCATTACGGGCATATCACTTGTGCTGCCCATTACTACGGCTACTTTACTCATGTTATCTATTTTGAAATCACTTGAATTGTTCCCTTTACTTTTTCGGCAATAGCTCTTGCCTTATTGAGATCACTATTTACTATGGTTACATGACCCATTTTACGAAATGGTCTTGTTTGTGCTTTTCCGTAAATATGCGGGGTAACACCTTCCATAGCTAAAATTTCGTTTATATTTTTGTAGACGACATTACCTGTGTGGCCCTCGGCACCTACTAAGTTTACCATAACCCCGGCTACTTTACTGTCTGTATTTCCTAATGGAAGACCAAGAATGCTTCTTATGTGCTGCTCAAATTGATTGGTATAGCTTGCTTCAATACTGTAATGTCCACTATTGTGAGGTCTTGGGGCTACTTCGTTCACCAAAATTTCATCATCTTCGGTTTGGAACATTTCAACGGCAAGTAATCCTGTCAAGCCTATTTTGTCGGCTACTTTAAGTGCTAAAGCCCTTGCCTTATCTGCAACTTTATTATCAATACGTGCAGGGCAAATTACATATTCCACTTGGTTGGCTTCTGGGTGAAACTCCATTTCTACCACAGGGTAGGTTTTTATTTCTCCTTCCGCATTTCTAGAAACAATTACGGCTAATTCGTTTTTAAACGGCACCATGGTTTCTGCAATACATTCGCCGGTAGGTAATCCTTCTAAATCGGCTAAACTTCTAACTACTTTAACACCTTGTCCGTCATATCCAAATTGAGCTACTTTCCAAACAAAAGGAAATTTTAATCCTCCGTTCCCAATACTATCCTCAATTTCACTTAAATAGGCAAAGCGCTGAAAATCTGCGGTAGGTATATTGTTATCCACATAAAACAATTTTTGTTTTGCTTTATTTTGAATAATACGCAAAGCCTTAGGCTGTGGGTATACCTTTACACCTTCATCTTCTAATTTTTCTAAGGCATCTAAATTTACATTTTCAATTTCTATCGTTAATATGTCTACATCTTTTCCAAAATTATAGACCGTATCAAAATCTAAAAGACTGCCCTGTACAAATTCATTGCACGACATTCTGCTTGGGGCATCTGCCGATGCGTCTAAAACTTTTGTGAATACATCCCATTTTCGGGTTTCGTAAAGCATCATTTTACCAAGTTGACCACCTCCTAAAATGCCTAATTTGAAATCTGAAGAAAAATAATTCATATAATTGTGCTTTTGGCAAGTAATAAAATGCCTTAAGTGTTACAAAAATACGGTTAAATCTTAGAAACCAATTCCTTTCTAATTAAAAACACAAGGCAATACCTTATCTTTGCAAACCTTGATAATCTATGAAAATTGATACAAATTCACGATAAGTTTTTCAAACCTTTTCTAAGCGAGTCTGAAATTTTGCAGGCCGTTAAATCTGTGGCAGATCAAATAGCGGCAGACTATAAAGATGAGGTGCCTATTTTTGTTGGTGTTCTAAACGGGTCTTTTATGTTCGTTTCTGACCTTTTAAAGGCTTATGAGCATCCATGTGAAGTATCTTTTGTAAGATTGAGCTCCTACCAGGGTTTAACTTCAACGGGCATAGTGGAAACCTTATTGGATGTGCCCGATAATATTGAAGGACGAAGTGTTATCATTTTAGAGGATATTATTGATACCGGGCGTACCTTGCAGCAACTTGTGCATTTGTTCTCGAAGACGAAGGTAAAAGAGTTTAAAATCGCCAGTCTTTTTTATAAACCAGATGTTTACAAAGGGGAGTACGCCATAGATTATTTCGGACTGGCCATACCAGATAGTTTTATTGTAGGATATGGGCTAGATTACAACGAGCAAGGAAGAAACTTAAAAGAAGTATACCAATTAAACCAAAAACATATGATCAATCTTGTACTCTTTGGTAAGCCAGGAGCCGGCAAGGGCACACAAGCACAATTCTTAAAGGAAAAATATAATTTAAAGCACATCTCTACTGGAGATGTATTTAGATTCAATATCAAAAATGGAACGGAGTTAGGTACTTTGGCCAAATCTTATATTGATAAGGGTGAGTTGGTGCCAGATGAGGTTACTATTAAAATGCTGCAGGACGAAGTGGAGAAAAACCCAGATGCCGATGGTTTTATTTTTGACGGTTTCCCAAGAACTGCTGCACAGGCCGAAGCACTTGATAATTTCTTAGAGTCTAAAGATATGGGCATTAACGCCACTATTGCTTTAGAGGCAAATGATGAAATTTTAATAGAGCGCCTTTTGGAAAGGGGTAAAGTAAGCGGTCGTAGTGATGATCAAGATGTTGCCAAGATTAGAAATCGTTTTGATGAATACAACGAAAAAACCACGCCTGTAAAAGAGTTTTATGAAGCGCAGGGTAAATTTCATAGTGTAAACGGAATAGGTACAATTGCAGAAATTACCGAACGTTTAACCAAAGTGATAGAGGATATAAAATAATAAGAACCTTGTCTTAATTTAATCGGCAAGGATTTTGAACTGAAAAGATACTAATGACCGAAGGTAATTTTGTAGACTATGTTAAGGTAAGTTTGGCTTCTGGTAAAGGAGGCAAGGGATCTGTGCATTTGCACCGTGAAAAATTTATTACCAAAGGTGGTCCAGATGGTGGTGATGGTGGTCGTGGAGGTCACATTATTGTTCGCGGTAATGAAAACCTTTGGACATTGGTGAACTTTAAATACAAAAAGCATTTTAAGGCAGGTCATGGGGCACATGGTAGTAAGAGCAGAAGTACCGGTGCAGATGGGGAAGATGTTTATTTAGATGTGCCGTTAGGTACTGTAATAAAGGATTTTGAAACCAAAGAAATCCTTTTTGAGATTACGGAACATGGCGAAGAAAAAATACTTTTGGAAGGTGGTATGGGCGGTAGAGGTAACTGGCACTTTAGAACGGCCACCAACCAAACACCAAGATATGCACAGCCAGGTGTAGATGGTTTGGAAGGCGAGTTTTTACTTGAGCTTAAGGTATTGGCAGATGTTGGTTTGGTAGGTTTTCCCAATGCCGGGAAATCAACTTTATTATCTGTAATTACCTCTGCAAAACCAAAAATTGCGGATTATGAGTTTACCACCTTAAAACCAAACTTGGGGATTGTGGAGTACCGTGATTTCAAAAGTTTTGTAATGGCAGATATTCCTGGTATTATTGAAGGTGCCGCAGAAGGTAAAGGTTTGGGCCATTATTTTTTAAGACATATAGAACGTAATGCTAATTTATTGTTTTTAATTCCTGCAGACAGTAAAGACATCAGTAAGGAATATGAAATTTTGTTGGATGAATTGCGCCGCTATAATCCAGAATTATTAGATAAGGATCGACTTATCTGTATTTCTAAGAGTGATATGTTGGACGATGAATTAATGAGCGAAATGAAGGCAGAGCTCAATACTGAGTTTGGCGATACACCTTTTATGTTCATATCTTCAGTTGCCCAAATGGGTATTGTGGAATTAAAAGATAAACTTTGGGCTATGCTTAACGCAGAATAATTATTGATGAAACAGTATCTCAAAAATATTGTTGAAATTAATGATAATAGAAAAAGTAGGGTGTTTGCCTATTTTATTCAGGCTTTGATTTTTATTTCCATTATCTCTTTTTCTTATGAAACCATTCCGGATTTAGATGTAACTACCCGGAAAGTGTTAAGAGCAATAGAAGTTTTTTGTGTAATAATCTTTTCAATAGAATATTTACTGAGAATTTATGTGGCCGATCATAAATTAAAGTTTGTATTCAATTTTTATGGCGTTATTGATTTTTTGGCCATACTCCCGTTTTATTTAGCGTTGGGTATTGATTTAAGATCGTTAAGAGCACTTAGGTTTTTAAGATTATTCCGTATTTTAAAGTTGATGCGATACAATAGAGCTATCAAACACTTTACAAAAGCTATAGCATTGGCAAAAGAAGAAATATTGCTTTTCCTAATAGTTACGTTGATTTTGATTTATTTTTCTGCTGTTGGTATTTACTATTTTGAAAATGAAGTGCAACCAGAAAATTTTTCCTCAATTTTTGACAGTCTTTGGTGGGCAATTATAACTCTTACAACCGTGGGATATGGAGATGTTTACCCTGTTACAGTTGGAGGTAAGGTATTTACATTTTTTATTCTTATGATCGGTCTAGGTATCGTAGCTATTCCAACAGGAATTATTTCTTCAGCCTTAACTAAATCTGTAGATAAAAAGGAAGACGAATAGCGGTTTTGGCATAGAGTACTAGAACGGTTATATTTTTAGAAAGCACATTTAATCGAATACATGTGTGAAATCACATAATAATCTTTTAATTTCTTTAATTTTAAGAAAATACCTTGTTATGAGAACAATTTTAATTGGTGCTTTATTGGTTGTTTTGACTTCTTGCGGTGTGGCAAGGGTTAATTATGATTATGATAGCCAAACCGATTTTTCTTCCTATTCTACTTATAACTATTTTGGTGATATGGAAACCGGCTTAAGCGAATTGGACGAAAAAAGACTCATGGATGCCCTAGATGCCACTCTCGGTGAAAAAGGTTACATGTTTGCGGAAGAGCCAGATGTTTTTATCAATATTAAAAGTAGTGTTTTTAGATCTCAATCTGGGAACAACGTTGGTGTAGGGCTTGGCGGCGGAGGCGGTAGAGTAGGTGGTGGTGTTTCCATAGGCATACCCGTAGGTGGACCTAAACTTACCCGCGAACTACAAATTGATTTTGTTGATGCGAACAAGGATATTCTTATTTGGCAGGCAATTAGTGAAAGTCCGTTTCGTGAGGGGGATTCGCCTCAAGAAAAATCAGAAAAATTACAAGCGGTAGTAGATAAGATATTTAGTAAGTATCCACCGGAGTAATTTTATTGGCGTCGCCAAAGGGTATAATACCCCTAGGCTTGCCTCAAATTTAAAAGTTTGTTTTCTTTGAATGCCTTATCGGCTTGCCTTAAGGTACTATTTTACTTTGATTACATAGGTTGCTACAAGATAGTCTTTGGTAGATATATGTACATCATAGCTTCCTTTTTTATCAAACGTATGTTGTAAAATGATTTCGCGTTCCTCTTTGGTAATGGTGGGTTCTATAACTTTTTGACCACCTCCTTTATTTAACAAAAGATGTATATTTTCATTGAAATCATCGGGGACTTTCAATTTGAACGATACACTGGTTCCCTTGGTAATTTGGTTATGCATGTTCTTTGGTGCAATTGAAATTATAGGCTCTATAAAAGCTTCTTTATACACAACTGGTGCATTTATAAATGATTTGAACGTTTCGGTATTTATAGTGTCTTGCTTAGCTGTATTTATGGGAAAATGGTTTTTAGAGAATAATTCTGGTTCCGCAAAAAAATATCCATCAAAGTAATCTGGGTTAAACATAGGTTCGCCATTAAGAATAATAGTTTCCCCTGCTGACCAAGTTGCATCGCACCAATACCATTTATTATTCACTTTTATCCTATTCCAAGAATGATTAGGGGAGCTATCTTCATCTAAAAGTAAGGTAGGGGTTCGTCCGTAGCCATCAATAATATCACATTCAAATCCTGACAGGTTCGTCATTTCCTTAACCAAATAAGCGTAACCTGTACAGGCAGTTTTTTTATGTTCCAATAAGGCTTTGAATATTTTTGGTGTAATACCAGTGTTCCAATCTAGAAAGGCTTGCCTGTCTTTAGCAAGCCTTTTTCTTTTGTGGCTTATTTTTAGGTATGACGAATAATCATTTTCAATATTGGTTCCTATCCACGTATAGATTGCCCTGATCTTTTCTACATCGGTTTGTAAAGAAGAGGTTAGATTGTGGGTAAGTACAGGAATGTTTTTTAGACTTGCACCTTTGTATTTCAACGCAATACTATCGGCTTTAGTAAAATCGATTTCCTGAAAATCCGATCGTTGGGCAATGCACGTTATAGTGCATAGCAACATGAATAGCAATTGGCTAATTCTCATTTTCTGAAGATATCTCCAATTTTCTGAAAAATATTTCTTTTGCTGGAATATGCACCGCCTATAACCACTTCGCCCATTAGTTCAACATCATAAGTGTCAAAAGATATGTTCAGATTAATATTAGCGTTTTCATTAGCCTTTACTTTGTAAGTTTTGGTTTCGTAACCAATAAAACTAAAGACCAATACATCATTCTCTACCAGCTGTTGCGGAAATTCAAAATTACCATCAAAATCTGTTTGTGTACCAATTGCTGTACCCTTTAGAACAACATTTACACCCGGTAACGGCTCATTGGCTTCATCTACTATGGTACCGGTCACTGTATGTTTTTCTTGTATTGTCTCAACGTATGAAATATCGCCCATTATATCTGTGGAAACCACTTCTGTTGGGGACTGAATACTCGCAGATTCTTGACCTTTAACTTCTGTTGCGCAAAGAGCTAATAATGAAAAACCCATCATAGCTATGCCTTTATGTATCATTGAACTGTTCATAACGTGTAAAGAATTGGTTTCATAGGTTTTCAGTTGAGAGGCTTTGAACATTCCACAAGTTTTCTTTTTTGTAGTACCTAGGTAACGTATAAGTTCTTTATCTGAAAACTTGGTGAAGTCTATAACTTCTTTTTCACAGCTTTGGCAAAAGCCTCCTTTTTCAGTTGTACTAAAATTACTAAATTTTTCTTTGCAGGGTTCTTTTACGGTAATTGTTAATGTGCTTTTCATAATGCGGTTGTTTTAATTATACTTCTAAAGTATGTTTAAGGGTGTTCTTATAAAACACCTAATGAGTAAAGTGGTGTTTTCAGTGAGTTAAGAAGATTTGCTCGTATTTTTTAATTCTTTTTTCTTCACTATAAATTGCTAGAAGTCAAATGTTAATGTTGTGAATTGGTAGTTATTTTTTCTATGTAAAAATAAAATCGTGTTATTTTTGTAACAAAACTCAAAACGTACGTCTTATACATCGACACGTTTAAAAACTAACTCACAAAATGAAAAAAGTTTATTTATTTGCTGCCGGTCTGGTAGCATTGGCTTCTTGTAAAGAAGAGGCTAAACCAACTGCCGAGGCAGAAAAAATTCCTGGTATTGTTCTTGCCAATATGGATACTACCCAAAACCCTAAATCAGATTTCTATAATTACGTTAACGGAAATTGGATGAAGTTTACTGAAATTCCTGATGATAGAACAAGTTGGGGAGGCTTCAGTGTACTTCGTAAATCTACAGATGACGATGTGTTGAAAATATTGGCTACAGCTAAAGAGAGTGGTAACTACGCTGCAGATACCGATCAAGCTAAGGCTTTGGCTATTTTTGATACAAAGTTGGATACCGCAGCCAGAAACAAGGCAGGTATTTCTCCTTTGGAACCAGCTTTTAAGGAAATTGAATCGATAAAAAATCTAAAAGATTTACAGACCGTTTTGGCTACCAATGCCGCGGTGTCTTCTCCTTTCCTTAATATTGGCGCTGGTGCAGATTTAAATAATAGTAGCATGAATGCCGTTTATTTAGGAGCTAATGGATTAGGGTTGCCGGATCGTGATTTCTATTTGGAGGAAGATGAAAAATCTATTGAAATTCGTGAAGAGTACAAAAAACACGTTTCTAAAATGTTGCAGAAATTGGGTGACTCTGAAGCAGATGCTAATAAAGCAGCGGATAAGATTTTGGCATTGGAGACACAATTGGCAGAACCTCGCTTAAATAAAGTAGAGCGTAGAGATGCTAGAAACTACAATAATCCAAGAACTGTTGCTGAAGTTGACGAGATGATGTCGACAATTGATATGAAAAAGATGATTTCCGATTTAGGAATCACCAAAAAATTCGATACCCTTTTGGTAACCCAGTTGAGGTATACCGAAGCTTTGGACAAGTTTTTGAAAACAACACCTATTGAAGATATTAAGACATTGATTAGATGGGATACGTTCAACAGCGCAGCCGGTAAACTGACTACTGAAATTGAAACCGCCAATTGGGAATTTTATAGCAAATACCTAAGAGGGGCTAAGGAACAACGCCCAGCAGATGAGCGTGCATTGGCAACCGTAAATGGTACTGTTGGTGAAGCTTTGGGTCAGTTGTACGTGGATGCTAAATTTCCGCCAGAAGCAAAAGCGAAGGCAGAGTTAATGATAGCCAACGTGATCGATGCTTTCAAAGAGCGTATTGCTGTTTTGGATTGGATGAGCGATTCTACAAAAACAAAGGCTATAGAAAAGTTAGATAAATTCACTGTTAAGATTGCTTACCCAGATAAATGGGAAGATTATTCTACAATGGAAGTTTCTGCCGATAAGTCTTATTTTGAGAATATGACCGCTGTTAATAAATGGGGAGAATTAAAGAACTACTCAGAAATTGGTGAGCCAGTGGATAAGACGGAATGGGGAATGTCTCCACAGACGGTAAATGCATATTTTAATCCGCTGAATAACGAGATTGTTTTTCCTGCAGCAATTTTACAGCCTCCTTTCTATAACTATACTGCAGATGAAGCCGTAAACTATGGTGGTATTGGCGCTGTTATAGGGCATGAGATTTCTCATGCATTTGATGATAGCGGCTCTCGTTTTGATGCCGATGGAAATCTTAAGAATTGGTGGACAGAAGCTGATTTGGCAGCTTTTACAGAAAGAGCCGATGCTTTGGCGGTGCAGTATGACAGTGTTATGGTTTTACCAGATGTATATGTAAACGGTAAGTTTACCTTAGGTGAGAACATTGGAGATTTAGGTGGTTTGTTAGGTGCTTATGATGGTTTACAGAAATACTACGCTGAAAATGGGCGTCCTGAAGATATTGATGGTTTTACGGCAGAGCAGCGTTTCTTTATGTCATGGGCTACGGTTTGGAGAACTAAGAGTAGAGATGAAGCGTTAAGAACGCAGATCAAAACGGATCCACACTCTCCTGGTCTGGTTAGAGCTACTCAACCATTGTTGAACATTCAGGCATTTTACGATGCTTTTGATATCAAAGAAGGTGATGACATGTACTTAGCTCCAGAGAAAAGAGTAAGTATTTGGTAATTTTTCAATAATTTATAAGATAAAAGGGCGCTACATAGTAGCGCCCTTTTTTGTTTAGATACATCATTGCGAGGAGTTTTTCGCGACGAAGCAATCTGTCTGTTAATGGTCACGAATAAGTTTTAGTCAGCCAACAAGCAGATTACTTCACTATGTTCGTAATGAGGTTAATCTTCAACAGATACCCGAACACCTTCACTATGACTGCTAAACTCTGGTGCATACATACTTTCTATGGTGGTTATGCCATTACTGAAGTTACCTGCATTGTTGACCCTTACATCATACTCAAATACATAAACCCCTTTAGGTAAATAGTCAAAAAAGAAGTTGGTGCTGGCATCTTTGGTGCTTTCGTAATAACCCAGCCCATCTTGCCATTTGTATCTAGATATTACGTTCACCGGTTCAAAACCTGCTGCCCTCATATCTTTCATGTGAATAAATTCCATGTCTCTGTCAGATTTTAGTTCAATACGTATACGTACCAAATCGCCCACCTTCAATGAGGTTTTATCGGTAATTTCAGAGAGTACTTCTCCAGAATTGGTATTCTTTTTAAGAAAGATTTTTTTCTTCAATTGCAACGGTGTTTTTGCGCTTGTTATTTGATCTAAATCTTCAAAGTACTGCCAGTACAATGCGCCCCAAGCAATACCATTTCCTTTTTTAGTTATTTGGACCTCGCCCATTTTTGGTGCAACTTCTTTACCGTTCCACGTGGTTTTAAAATACCCTGTGCCAGCTTCTACTTTGACATCTTCCAAAGTGGAAGGCTTTAGTTTTTCTCCGCCAATAATTACATCTACAGCATCGGTTACGGATAACCAATCGCTGCCTTGTAATAATAAAGCATAAACAGCTTCGGTAGTAGCTTTTGTAGTGCTCCATTGATTGGTTTGCTTATTTTTTAATAGCCAAATTTTAAGATTGTCTATGGTTTCAACATCTGTTGGTTTAATTTCTGAAAATGCTTCTATGAGTAATGATTGGGTCTCAATAGGAGCTTGGTACCAAAACCAAGAACTGGTGTTACTTTTCCAATACATACCCAACTCATCATTGGTTATACTGTTTTCTTCTAAAGCACGTATTATTTTATTAGCTGTATTGGTATCGTTCATACGATGTAAGGTCAATGCTAACATGCCTTGAGCGTATAACCCTCTAGAAGTCCAATATTGCTGTGCTTGTTTTGTATAGTAAGCTGTAATTTCCTGCACTTTTTTAGAAGTTTCTATTTCAGGGAAAAAACTACGCATATATAAATAATGTACTTGGTGGGCACTTAAATGGTCATCATCAATATTGGAGGTATATTTCTTCATTTGTTCGTATTCAGCTACGAATTCGTCATCAAGATATTCAATAGCTTTTTCAATCATTTCTGATTTGGAATTGAATAAAATTGACAAATCATTGGTGTCGTTAGCTTCTGAGTCTGTCAATTTGTTCAAATGCCCCATACCTGTGATGATATGCTGAGTAATATACCTGTTGTCCGGACCGCCTTGGAACCATGACCAAGCTCCGTTAGAATTCTGATTCTGTACGAGTTTATTCAATGCTGATTGTTGCTCATTTTTCATTTTGTTCAAATTGAACAATAACCCTATTCTTTTCTTTTGTTCGGTTTCAGATTGTGCATCTCTGAGCCATGGGGTTTCTAGAATTAAAAGCGATTTCAATTCTTGATTTTTCTCTAGGTTGCTCAATAATGCATCTGAATTTGCCCATTGATCGAATACTTCACGAATTCTAGGGTTGCTGTTGGCAATGTGGCTTGCCAATGTATTCGCATAATATCTAGAGAAGGTCTGCTCGTTGCAATCATACGGATACTCCATTAAATACGGTAGCGCTTGTACTGCGTACCAAGCAGGATTAGACGTCATTTCTAAAGTTAACTTATGATGATCTAAAGTTGCTGAAGACGTGTTTTTCAATTTGTCAAGGGTAAACGTTTTCGTTTGGTTACTACGAACCCACATAGGTAAAGTTTCGGTAACTAGGGTTCTGTTGGATAGTACCGGTAACATGTTTTGTTCACCATCTGAATAATCACCTGCTTTTGCAATGATTCTATATTGAACCGTTTGTAGCCCTTCAGGAATTTTTAGATTCCATGATACTTGAGTGTTACCAAGAGAATCTATAGAAAATGAATTTTGTTGCTGAGCGTTGGTTAACAACTGCGCTGTGATATCTGTACCTGTCAACGCATCGGTTAAATCTAATTGTACTATTCCTTTAAGGTTCTTATTGGTTAAGTTAGATATTTTACTGCTTATGGTAATGGTATCCCCTTCACGTAAAAAGCGTGGTGCATTTGGTGTTACCATTAGTTCCTTTTGAGTAACGGTGGTTAAATTGATAATGCTGCTCTCTAAAGCTTTAGTGTGTGCCAATAATTGAATATTCCAACGTGTTAGCGCTTCGGGAGTGGTAAACGTGAACGAAATATTACCATCTTTATCCGTTAATAATTTTGGGAAGAAAAATGCCGTTTCTTGAAGGTTTTTTCTAATGGATACCGCATCTAAATCCGTTTCTTTTGTTGGTTCCAATATCTCTGTTTCTACGCCGGCAACTGCTCCAGATAATTCCGATGCTACAGCTGAGCCCGTAACCACCATTTCATCTAAACCTGCGTCACTAGCCATTTGAGCCTTTCTAATTGGAGATTTTGAGTATGCCAATGCGGTAGACCGTGTTTCATAGAACATGCCGCCAGTGACAAAATTTAGCCCAAACCAGTCAAAGGAATCATATGACAAGTTAGGATAGCTTACACCTTCATAATTTAATTGGGTATAGAAACTACTTGTGGCAAAACTATGTTGTGCATTGGTTCTGCTTTCTGAATAATAGTTTGGTTTGCTTAATGGATTAAAATTCCAATAATGTGGTCTGAATTGATTTAAAGAAACATCGAACATGTTGGCTAAAAGTTCTGCACTTACCTTTTCGCCCTTAGGTCCTTTGATTTTAAATGACCATGTTTCTTCTGTACCAGGGGCTAACTTATCTCTAAAAGTAATGGTTTCTATTTGAAGATCTGTAGTAGGGTAGGGTACTGAAATGGTCTGCTTGTTCGTGGTAAAGTTATTGGCAAAAGCGTAGCTGTAATTTACGTTGAATCCGCCTAAATCATCCTTTGTTACGGGTATGGAAATGGTTTTGGAATCGTCGTTCAGCGCAAGGATTTTTACATCTGTAATTTTCTGGTCCTTTTCTATAACAACGGTTACGTTCAAATTCTTTGCACTTGAAAGAAAAGTGACCTTTGCGGTATCTCCTATTTCATATTGATGTTTATCAGTTTTGACCTGAAACAATTGGTTGTCTGCCAATACGTTTTCCTCACCAGAAAATGTAATAATGGCAACATCTTTTACTAGTTGTCCAAATTTATCTTTTGCACTTAGCTCTAGTCTGTATTTGCCTGATTTCCAATTTTTTGTTTTGTCAAAAGCTATTTCTTTTGATTCCGCCGTATTGAAATTAGATGACCAGATTACCTTTTCTTTTTCCCATTGACTAGGGTCGTTTTCATTTTTAAAGGCGTCATGTGGGTAGAGTTCTTTAAATTCCTTTTTGGTAAAACCGCTATAATCAGGTGCTGCCCAGGGTCTTGGTCTTAAAACATGATCAGGTGCTTGTAGTTTGTATAATGTTACTTCGCCCGTTGTAGCTGCAAATTCACCATTTAAATTGGTGCTGGCGATGTTGATCTTGTTATCTTTTTTTGTTTTGTCAAAGAATTCCGGTACTTGTAAAGTAACGTTTAAGGAATGGTATCCAACGGCAACATGGGTAGTCGTACTTCTTGTTTCACCATTAATATCAGTAACATCTGCAGTAACTTCAAAATTAAATGTTGGTAGATTAGAACTGTCAATACTATTGTCTGGAGCAGCAATAAATGGTATTTCATAGTTGCCATTTACATCTGTAATGGTTTCACCATGGGTTATTTCTTGAGGTGCGATATTAAAATAAGGTATTGACCAGTAATACCATCTAGGTAAGTTCACTACTCGCTTTACCCGATACACTACTTTTGCGTCAGAAATAACGCTGCCTGCATACGCTTTTGCTTCACCTTTTACTACTATGCTGTCATTTATTTTATAGGTTTCTGTAACAGGTTTAAAATTGGTTTCAAACTTAGGACGTTTGTATTCCTCTACAGAAATACTAGCGTAGCCCGATAGATCAAATTCATCTGAATAGGTGTGTAGGGAGTAGCCGCCCGTAAGACCGGAGCTTGGTAAAATGAATTCTCCTGAGACAGAACCATATTCATTGGTTGTTAGCTTTAATGTCTCTAACTTTTGTCCGTTTACATCATGCAGTTCTACTTCAATCTCTTTGTTAGGTAAAACCTGAGAAACTCCGTTTTCTTGTTGTATGGCAATACCTTTGAAATACACAGGCTGTCCTGGTCTATAAATGCTTCTATCGGTAAATAAAAAACAAGAATGCCTAGTGCTAGACTTGTTTTGGCTATAATACCTATTTAAATAGTAATTCTTAAAATAGGCAGTTTCATTATTTTTTTTGACAGTAAGATCAATCTGGCTCCAACTGTCTTTACCTTTTGCTACTATAATTTTACCGTATTTATCTGTATGGTAGGTTTTGGAGTTTATATTGTCTCTATAATTCTTTTTATACGCGAGCACAACCTCTGCGTTATAGATCGGTTTTCCGTTGCTACGATCAATAACTTGATAATGGTTGTGGGTGCCTGTCTGTGTTTCAACTATAGCTAAGTCGGTAATTTGTACGGTTGTAAAACTAAAGAAATTACCCAATTCATCCTTAGATGTTGCAGTAATTACGTAATTGCCGTTCGTTAGTGATGGTAAAGAAATTTCAATGCCGTGCATTTGAAAATCATGTTCCGTTTTTAAAGGAGCAGTCCATGAAGTATCTATAGGTAAAGCATTGATGAATTTTTGTTTGTTGGCAGTGTCATAAAGCTCATCTAATTTGTTTATTTGCTTTTGGGTGATGTTCCGAGCTGTAAGGTCTAATTCTTCTACATTTTTATAGTTGACTAGAATACGACCTACAGTATTCTTGGATAAATATTTTTCGGTAGTTAATTGAATGTTGGGTTTTTGGATTTCAGATTTTAAGGCAATGCATTTTTGTTCGGCAAGGGTGTTTGGGAACTTGGCAATTACACCATCTAACAAATCTACAGCTTGCTTTAGTTTCCATTGGTGATCAGTACTGGTAGATGGATTGTATGTTTGCCCTATTTCTTGGTAATGTTTTGCTATTTCATAGGAGTATAACCCTGAAAGCGGACTATGTTTAATATTCTCTGCAGAGTTTTGAAGTACCTCTAGAAACAAATTGTCCTTGTTGGTGAAAACGGCATTTTTATGAATGAACAACAGGCGCGCAATATCTACCATTACCAAGGGATTAATATCGGGGTTACCAAAGTGAAACGCTACTAGTTCCTGATAAATGCCTAAAGCTTTGGCTTGTAATGATGTATTTTTGAGGTCGCTGAACTTCAAAAAGCTAGAAGTATATGCCTCACACAAAATCTTAGGGTCATCTATTTCAAATGTATTAAGTGGCCTGTTAATGCTATTTTCATTTGAAGTATAAAAATTTAAGGCGGTATGTGCCAATACATCAAAAAGTGTAGGTCTATATATTCTGGTTTTTTCTTGAATATGTAGTATTTCGTCGAAATCTGAAATAGGTAAACTTTGAGTTTTTTCTGAATTCATTAACGAGGCCGAAAAATGTTCGTCTATTTCCTTAAAAAGGGTGTCAAGGTCCCATGTTCTAAAATCTATTGGGTCAACTTTGCTTTCGGTGGTTGTTCTATTGTAAAATTTGTATCGGTTGTATTGAAAATACTGCCAGTATAAGTTAGCCAAATGACTATGCAGAATTTGTTTGGTAGGGGCATCTGCTAGTTCAATTTCAGATTTAAACTCATTTACTATGTTCAGTTCAGCATTTTCCTCAAGTGTCATTACATAAGCAGACTTATGCAATAATGCCTTAATGGTTTGCGCATAATTGTTTTCTTCTTTTGCCTTTGAAAAAATCGTTTCTACAACTTGTAGTGCAGATTTGGTCCTGTTCTCCAACTCATGTTTGTCTACCTGTTGCCAAAGTTGATCGTACGAGTTATTTGCCTGGGCATTACCAAATTGTGAAAACATGAATACAGTTAAGATTAAATATAGTTTTTTCATCATAGTAAAATTACAATACAAAACTGTGCCAAGGTAATTTTAAATGCAATGAAAAATGAGTGAACTGTTGCTTTCGATTAGTTATGTTCGAAAATGTTATGAGGAAGTATTTCTGAAGATTAGCTTGTTGTATTATGGTATTACTGCAAACACCCTGCTCAAAAAAAATGAGACAGGGTGTTATTTATATAAGGTGAAAGTTTAAACTTTGTGAATTTTTAATGTAATTGAAACTCTTTATGAGTTGTCTCAGCTTTTGGTTGCATATTTTCAGCCACCAAATCTTTTATAAATTCATCAATTTGAGACTTGGTTACATTGGGCATGCAAATTACATGTGTAATATCATCTGTAGCCAATTGCCATTTCTTTTTGATGGTCTCGGACACCTTAGGCAGTACAACGGTAATGGCACCTTTATTGGTCCAGGCGTTAATTCCTATTTTTTGTAATTCTTCCTTGCAATATTCGGCGGTCTCTAAACTATGTCGGTACCGTGCTTCTAACCCTTTTACGCCCATTTTTTTAATGGCATACCATAAGAATAATGGACTATGGCCATTTCTAGAACCGGTTATGGTAGTGTCTAAAGAGCCAATGTATGAAATGCCCCTTGCAATACGATCTCTTAATGAACGCTTTGCAATGATTACTCCAGAAGGAAACGGGGAACCAATAAACTTGTGACCACTAATTGAAATGCTATCAGCACCGTCTTGAAAATCGAACGGAATGCGGGGTTCAATAAATGGACCGTAAGAACCGGCCAAGGCAGCATCGCAATGTATATAATGATTTTGAATAGCCAATTTCTTCAGTATTCTCTTTACTTCAGATACATCATCTTTGGCTTCTGTCATTGTGGTGCCAAAGGTGGTAAGGATAATGGCAGGTTTATCTCTGTTCAGCTGTAACGTATTCTCAAGATCTTCATAATCTAGTTCTCCATTTTCTTGAGCTCTAATGGTAATACTTGGTAAGTTAAGCAAGTGTATGTTTTTCTTTACGCTATAGTGGGTAGATTCTGAAAAATAAACCATGGCTTTTGGGTGAGATTCTCTAGCTAGGTACAGACCATATAAATTACTCTCGGATCCTCCATTGGTAACATACCCCCAGAAATCGGTTGGGTCTGCCCTAAAAAGTTGGGCAAAAAAGTCTACTACTTCTCGTTCCATTTCATGGGTTTGTACTTTGTATGTATTGTCCTCATAGGGGTCGCCAACATTGTTTATGGGGTGTTTTAAAAATTCATATAGCCTAGAATAATCAAAGTCCTTTGCAACCGGGTAACCAATAACTCTATCTTTTTCTTGAATTAACTTGGTCAACAGCTCATCTATCTTTTGTTCGTTATTCATTTATTTTTATTTTTTAAATATGGATTTTTATCATTGTAAAATTACAATTAATGGTATTGTGATTCTTTATATTATCAAATATTAGTATATATATCTTTTTATTTGATATTTTTAGATTTTTAATACTGTTTAAACTTGGATTATCTTGTTAGATAGAATAATAAACTACTATGGATGTTACAGATAGAAAAATTTTAATGCAACTGCAGCAAAATGCTAAGCAAAACACCAAAGAAATAGCCTCTAAAATAGGTTTAAGTGTTACGCCAACTTATGAAAGAATCAAAAAGCTGGAACAGCAAGAGATTATAAAATCATATGTAGCCTTAGTAGATAGAAACAAAATAGGAAAAGAACTTATAGCCTATTGCCAAGTAACCCTTTCCAAGCAGCAAAAGAAACTTGCAGATAACTTTAAAAAGGAAATATTGTTGCTGCCAGATATTATGGAGTGCCACCAAGTATCTGGTAATTTTGATTACTTATTAAAGATAGCGGTAAATGATATTTCTTCATTTCATAGCTTTATAAATGAAAAGCTCTCTATTATAGATGGTATTTCTACCATACATAGTTCTTTTGTTCTTGATTCTGTTAAAGATACTTCTACCTTTAATCTGTAAGAATGATATAAGACTATCATAACATACAGGCGTAGCAGATTTTTAAAGTCATTTAAAAGATGTTTTGGGTTAGCATGATATCAGTCAATATCTAACTTTGAATTCTGGTAAACTAAATCAAAAATTCTACAGTTTAGATGGTATTCGATGGTATTTCAAATCATCTTTTCCTTTTTTTTTGGATATTTTCTATTTGGTCTGAGATGAACATCATCAAAACCGAAACTTTGTAGAATGCTAACAAACCTTGGTATACATGCGTTCACTATTATTATTTTACTCCATTATATGTTGCTTTTCCTATTCGTTCTCGCAATGGACAGAACCTGAGAATTCTAATTCAAAAAAAGAGGTTTCGCATTCTTTTTATATCACCTCGAATGTTGGGAATGTACCTTTTAACGAAACTCAAAAAATTCTGGAACAAATCAATAACGCCTCGGTAAATGATAACGAAGCTACCTTGTTGTTAATTGGTAATGTATTGGATAAGGAAGGGTTTTCTTCTCATGATGATGAACAAAATGAAGTTAAAAATAATCTGAAACCATTGATGAGCTTATGGGATAATTTTAATGGAAACGTCATCCTGACCCCTGGAGAAAATGAATGGTTGAAAGATGCGCCGCAGAGTATAGATGACCTAGAATCTTTTTTACAAGATAATAGTAAGGCTAAATTTTGGCCCAATGATGGTTGCCCATTGGAAAAGGAAACAATAAATAATGATGTGGTGCTAGAAATGGTAGATTCTCAATGGTTTTTAGAAGATTGGGACGATCACCCATATATTAATGAAAAATGTGAGCATAAGACAAGAGATCAATTTTTGGCAGAATTTAAAGATGATTTAAAAGATAGTCAGGGTAAAACCGTAATTGTAGCGGTCTACCAACCGGTGATGAGCAATACCAAGGTTTCAGTTGTTGATAAAATGGGTGGTTTTACACCACAGTCATATCAAAATAGTCAAAACAGACAACTGCGTGGTAGAATGGAAACTATTGCTAGTCAGTTTGAAGATGTTATTTTCGTTTCCGGTAAAGACCGTAATCTACAGTACCTGGAAGATGATGGTATTCCACAGATCATCAGCGGTGCAATAGGTGAAATAGATAAGGCTAGAGCCCCAAAAGAAGAGCATTTTGAGAGTGAAAAGCAAGGATATGCAAAATTGACGGTCTTTAAAGATGGTAGTTCTCAAGTAGAGTTTTTTAAAGTAACGGACAATACTTCTCAATCAATCTTTACAAAAACCATTAAAAGGGAGCGACTTTCCGCAGATGAGATATCCTATCCGAAGAATGCATATGGTGCAACTACAAAAGCATCGATTTATACAAAAGAGGAAACCGATAAAACAGGGTTCTATAAATTTCTGTGGGGAGATCATTTTAGAAATCTTTACAGCAAAGAAATTTCAGCTCCGGTATTGGATATTGAAGAACTACCAGGTAATGTAAAACCTATTTCAGAGGGAGGCGGTACACAATCTAGATCATTACGATTGATCGATGATAATAAACATGAGTACACGCTAAGGGCTTTACGTAAAAGTGCTGTTCGTTTTCTGCAGACAACCGCCATAAATAATCATTATGTTGAAGACTACCTTAAAAACACTATTGCTGAGCGTTATTTACTAGATTTTTATACCACTGCCCACCCTTATGCGCAGTTTTCCATGAATGAACTTTCTGAGTCTTTGGGCGTGCTGCATGCAAATCCAAAAATCTATTATGTACCCAAACAAAAGGGTTTGGGTATTTATAATGAAGATTATGGCGATGCACTATTTATGTTAGAGGAGCATGTAGGTGATGAGAATAAAACCTTTGAAACCTTTGGGAAGCCCAATGATATTTTAAGTACTACGGATTTACGTATGGAACTAAGGGAGTCAAAAAACGCTTTTGTTGATGAGCCTAGTTTTATACGTGCGCGATTATTTGACATGCTGGTGGGTAACTGGGATCGCCATCAAGATCAATGGCGCTGGGCAGAATTTAAAACGGCCGATGGCAAAAAAAGATATGAGGCAATACCTCGCGATTGGGATCAAGCTTTTCCAAAGTATGACGGACCAATAATTTCTTTGTTAAAGTTTAGTTTTCCACTACTGCGAAAAATGGAAAGCTACGATGCTGATATCAAAAATGTGAAGTGGTTCAATTTTTCAGGATATCCCTTGGATAAAACTTTTATAAAAAAAGCAAATTGGGAAGATTGGAAATCCCAGGTAGATTTTATTCAGGAGAACCTGTCTGATGCGGACATAGAATCGGCATTTGAAACTTTGCCCGCAGAAGCTCAAGATGAAAGTATAGAAACGATTAAAAAGAATTTAAGGTTACGCCGAGACGGACTAGAATCTATTGCCAAATCATATTACGATTATTTAAGCAATTTTGAGGTAGTTCTTGGTACCGAAGATGATGATGAGTTCTTGATTACCCGTAAGCCAGGTGGCATTACCGAAATAGTTATAGCAAAAGATTCGGTGGTTTTTCAAAATTCATATAACAATACCCAAACGAATGAGATTTGGGTCTATGGTCTTGATGGTAATGATACGTTTACTGTAGAAGGTAATGGTAAAAAGCCTATAGATATTAAGATAATGGGAGGGAAGAAAAATGATACCTATAATTTTAAAAATACCAAAAAGGTAAAACTCTATGATTATAAAAGTAAGAACAACACTATAGTAAATTCAAAATCTAGAAAATGGCTTACAGATTCTTATGGCGTTAATAATTATGATTACCAAAAGAGAAAGTATCATGAAAATATTGTGTTTCCAAGTATAGGTTATGATGCCGATACCGGATTCAGATTCGGATTAAAAAATCGTTTTACAACATATGGGTTGGTCAATAATCCTTTTGAGGCGCAACATACCATAGGTGCCGAGTATTTTTTTGCTACAGATGGTTTTGCGATCGATTATAATGTTGAATTTGGTCATGTATTTTACAATTGGAATTTAGGTTTCGATCTTCGCTATGCCAGTCCCAATTTTACAATGAACTATTTTGGAGAAGGAAATAATTCTGCATTTGATGGTGACCTTGATAGAGATTTCAATAGGGTGCGCATGCGCCAGTGGAAGTTCTCTCCTTATTTAGTGCATAAACATAGGGGTAACAGTTTTTATGTGAGGACCGCATTAGAATCTTTTGATGTGTCAAATGATGATGATCGTTTTGTAGGGCAGGCTTTTACATCTGATAATGATGTATATGAAGATCAATTATATGTCACCGCTGAGTTAGGTTATAATTATAAAAACCAAAACGATCCGGCGTTTCCAAATAGGGCTATGGAGGCAGATGTTATTACTGGTTACAGATCTAGTATTAATGGTTTTGATAATCGTTTTGGTTATATAAAACCTACATTGAAATTAACATATCCGCTACATCCCAGTGGTATTGCTGTAATAGCAACTAAAATTGCGGGCGAAACGGTAATAGGTGAGAATTATGAATTTTATCACGGTGCTATTTTAGGAGGCAACCAGAGTTTAAGGGCTTATAGAAATGAGCGGTTTAATGGTAAAACGGCTTTTTATCAAAGTACGGATGTAAGGGTGGGTTTAACTAGATTTAAGACCAATTTTATTCCGCTTCAATTAGGTGTAAGTGCAGGCTTTGATTATGGACGAGTGTGGACGGAGAACGATACTTCTTCAAAATGGCATAATGACTACGGTGGCTCTGTGTGGGTTTCGGGCTTTAGTGCACTAACCGGTAACTTAGGTTTTTATCATGGGGAAGATGGTAACCGTGTCATATTCAGTGTAGGCTTTAATTTTTAATTATCGTTCTTAATGTGAATTTTACAAAGTAGAATTGCTTGTTTACAAGAACTTAATGCGTTCATAATAATTATTTCCGCCACAGTTAACCCCAACTTTACATTGATCTTTTTGTTTTGATACTTAAAACCAAACTGTATTAAAATGAAAAATGTATTACGACCTTTTTGTGTAGCAATTCTTGGAATTTCTATTTTATTTACCTCTTGTGCCGATGATGGTATGGATGGTGTTGACGGAGTAGATGGTGCTGATGGTGCCGACGGGGAAGATGGAGCTGACGGAATGGATGCCGAATTTCCAATCACGATCGATCAACTGAGCTTTTCTAAAATAGGAACTTTCACCAATGGAAATGATGAAGCTTTTGCAGAAATCTCCGCTTTTGATGCCGCTACAAATAAATTGTTCATTGTTAACCCTGAAGAAAATGAGGTTTCGGTGTTAGATTTGACAGATGCTTCAAATCCGGTTAAAGGGACTTCAATTGCATTGGCTGGAAATCCAAATTCAGTGGCGGTTCATAATGGAGTGTTAGCTGTTGCCGTTGAGAATATGGATAAGCAAGCCGATGGAACTATTGAAACCTACGCTACAGATACGCAATCTTTACTGGTATCTTACCCGGCGGGTGCATTGCCAGATATGGTTGCTTTTTCTCCTGATGGTGAATATATTGTTTCTGCTAATGAGGGCGAACCAAATGATGATTATACGGTAGATCCAGAAGGCTCGATCACAATTGTTGAGGTAGCTACCGAAACGGTAACTCAAGTTTATTTTACCGGGCAAACAGATCCCGGAAACGGATTCAGAGTTTTTGGAAATAACGGTATGTCAACATTTGTACAAGATATAGAGCCGGAGTATGTTGCCATTTCAGATGATTCTGCCACAGCTTACATTAGTTTGCAAGAAAACAATGGTATGGCCATTGTAGATTTAGCTTCAAAGACCATTACCGGTCTTGTAGGTTTAGGTACAAAAAATCACAATGTTTCAGGGAATGAAATAGATGCCTCTAATGATGATGGTATTCCTGGGAATTTAAAGAACTGGAATGTTCTAGGTTTTTATATGCCAGATGCTATAGATTATTTCAGGGCAAATGGAAATGGTTATGTGGTTTCTGCGAATGAAGGAGATGCAAGGGATTATGATGGATACTCTGAAGAGGTGCGTGTAAAGGACCTAGATTTAGACCCTGCTTTTTATCCAGATTTTGATATGTTGCAAGAAGATGAAAATTTGGGTCGTCTAAAAACTACTACTGCAAACGGAGATGAAGATAATGATGGGTTGTACGAGCAAATTTATGCCTATGGTGCCCGTTCCTTCTCCATTTGGGATGCAAATGGTCAGTTAGTGTATGACTCTGGTTCTGAAATTGCCAGAAGAACATTGGCATTGGCGCCTTCAATATTCAATCAAGATGAGGGCGAGGTAGATGAGCGATCAGATGATAAAGGGGCGGAGCCCGAAGCGGTAGTAACCTTAAAAGTAGGTGATGAAACTTTGTTGTTCGTAGGATTGGAAAGAACAAGCGGAATTTTGGCTTACAACATTACAAATCCATTCAATCCTGTTTTTGTTACTTGGATTTATGATGGTACTGATATTTCGCCAGAAGGTATAATCGTAGTTGATAAAGATGATAGCCCTACAGGTAACTATTTAATGATAGCAACTCATGAGGTATCTAGCACTATAGCTATTTATGAATTAAAATAACGTTTTTAAATTTGCTCCTTGAGCAATACTCTAAAATTAAAACGCCAAATAGAAATGTTTGGCGTTTTTTTTATGATTTAATATGGATGTTAAGAGGTTAATATTCTTTTTAGCTCAGCAATTGTATGTTCTTTTTCCAATTGAAAACCAATATGGGGCAATGCCGTAAATATGACTAAAATAGCCATTGGAATCAAAGCAATATATGGAGCACTACCTAGGGTGGTTACCATATAAAGTGTAACAAGAAACACACAGAAAATTACTGTAATGAACAAGTAAAGAAATATAGTTATAAATGAATCTACCTTTAGATTGATTTTTACGTTCGTCCCTTGGGGTGTTTCTTTAAATGTACCGGTTACTTGGGGTAGAAATGAATTTCGTTGGTACGTAAATTTTTTACAGCTAAATCCATTAGGGTAAACGTGACCAATAAAATAACCGCCCTTAGTATCTTCTTTATTAAAGCTGACTTTATAGCTTTTATGCTCTCTAATGTTTTCCAAAAGAAGTTTCTCTATTTCAGCTGAGGTAAATGCTGTAGTTAGCTCAATTTTTTCTGATGGAATAAGTTTCATGACCTTCGTTTTTAAACGATAGTAAGTTCTACACCTAATTTAATGAGTCTTGCTTTTGTCTTTTCGTCAATACCGGCATCCGTAATAATATGGTCAACTTCATCTATTCCACAAATTCTACCAAATCCTTTTTTATTGAATTTAGATGAATCTGCCAGTACAATAATTTTTTGTGCAGCTTTTATCATTTGTTTGTTCAAAGACGCTTCCATAGAGCTTGTAGTGGTAAGCCCAAATTCCAGGTCAATACCATCAACTCCCAAAAATAATTTGGTAAAGGTGAACTCTGTAAGCATTTTCTCTGCTATTGGCCCCACTACCGAAGATGAACTGGACCTTATGTTACCACCAAGTTGCATAACATCTATTTCATTGTGTTCCCCCAATATTAATGCCGTGTTTAAAGATGCGGTTAAAACGGTAAGGCCTTCAATTGGTTTTATATGCCTGGCAAATTCTATTACTGATGTACCTGAGGCTATTAT
The DNA here is from genome assembly GCF_048059195.1 of Maribacter sp. HS. Taxonomy (NCBI): domain Bacteria; kingdom Pseudomonadati; phylum Bacteroidota; class Flavobacteriia; order Flavobacteriales; family Flavobacteriaceae; genus Maribacter; species Maribacter sp. HS. The sequence goes on along the minus strand of NZ_JAYLVV010000002.1, from coordinate 568,467 downwards.
AATACAATCATTAGGTTCAAGGTTAGAAGCTGCGGCGATCGCAATTTTATTTTTTTCCTCCTGATGAAATTTCTCTTTAATATTAACCGAATTTTCAACAATATATGGGTTGGCAGGTATGGCTTTACCGTGAGATCTAAAAAGTAATTTTCGATCTTCTAATAATTTAAGATCTTTTCTAATGGTCACTAGAGATACGTTGAATTCCTTGCTAAGGTCATTCACCTTTACAAAACCTTGCTCTTCTAGTTTGCTTAAAATTAATTTATGGCGGTCTACAATATTCAACGTAAGTGGGTTTCGGTTTATACAAATATATAAGCTTTTATGTAAAAGGATGGCTATGAACAAGATTCATAATGGTAACAAAACGAAACTTTATTTCAAAATTAGCGTAGAGGATTAAGAGTCTATACTTGTATTGTCTGAATCAAGAAATAATTGAATAGTTCGTAATTTTTATACTTCATAATTGTTTAAATGAATTGTTTTATGCTGTTTCTAGTAACATTTAAATAATATTTTATTTTGAATTGTTTCTATTTATTGTATTTTTAACGTCAATTTTGATATAAAACATAACAAAAGGAAATTTTGTGAAAAGAAAAGAAATGATTAGTAAGTTGAAGGTTACGCCTAATACTTATGATTTTATTATAATTGGTGGCGGTGCTACGGGAATTGGAATAGCATTAGAGGCATCGGCTAGAGGGTACTCGGTCGCTTTGTTGGAGAAATCGGATTTTACTAAATCAACATCCAGTAAAGCAACAAAATTGGTGCATGGCGGAGTGAGATATTTGGCTCAAGGAAACATAGGCTTGGTGCGGGAGGCGGTTGTAGAAAGAGGTCTTTTGTTAAAAAATGCCCCTCACATAACCAAAACCCAATCTTTTGTGATACCAACACATGGCCTATATGATGAAATTCTATATACTATTGGCTTAACATTCTATGATTTGTTAGCGGGTAGATTAAGTCTTGGCAGGTCTAAACGTTTATCCAAAACAAAGACCTTAGAGCGAATCTCTTTAATAAATCCTGATAAAATATCGGCAGGTGTGCTATATTATGATGGTCAGTTTGACGACTCTCGTTTGGCGGTCAATACCTTGCAAAGTGCTGTGGAATTGGGCGCTGTTGTGGCTAATTATTGTGCTGTTGAAGGTTTGTTGAAAGATGCCAACGGTAAAGTTACCGGAGTTAAGGTCTTTGATGAGGAAGGCAAAGAATCTTTTGAAATCAAGGGAAAACAGGTGGTGAACGCTACTGGGGTATTTGCTGATGATGTGTTGCAAATGGATGCTCCCGAGTCTAAAAAAACAATAGCTCCAAGCCAGGGTGTTCATCTCATGTTGGATAAGTCTTTTTTACCAGGTGACGATGCCATTACTATTCCTAAAACAGATGATGGTAGGGTGTTGTTCTTAGTGCCTTGGCATAATAAGGTCATTGTTGGTACTACCGATACTCCCGTGAAAAAAGAATCTTTGGAACCTATAGCTTTAGAAGATGAAATAGGATTTATTTTAAACACTGCAACTAGGTATTTAACAAAAGCCCCAAAACGAAGCGATGTTTTAAGTGTTTTTGCGGGGTTAAGACCATTAGCGGCTCCAAGTGAGGACGGAAATAAAACAAAAGAGATTTCGCGCAGCCATAAAATCTTTTCATCAGATTCCGGTCTGTTGACCATTGTTGGCGGAAAATGGACCACATTTAGAAAAATGGGCGAAGATTTGGTTGATAAAGCGGAAAGGAACCAGCAATGGAAACATATTGCTACTAAAACCAAAAACCTTAAAATTCATGGTTATAAAAAAGATGTAGACTTAAATAACCCCCTATACTTTTATGGTAGTGATGAAGAACCTTTGTTAAAACTTTCCAAGGAAAAGGGATGGAACGCTACTCTTAGCAATTCATTAGGTGTAATAGAAGGACAGGTTGTGTGGGCCGTTCAAAATGAAATGGCTCTTAATGTAGAAGATTTTCTTGCCCGTAGAACCCGTTGCCAGTTATTGGATGCCAAGGAAAGTGTTAGGATGGCCCCAAGAGTGGCAGAAATTATGGCGAGCGAACTAGGTAAAGACTCCGAATGGCAAACCAAGCAAGTAGAAGATTACAAGAAGGTAACCTCCAATTATATTATTTAAAATAACTATTCAATTGATGTCAACTTACAATTGAATTAACTTAAAATCAACAACTCAATGAATACCAAATTAATTTTAGCATTAGATCAGGGTACAACTTCTTCACGTGCCATTTTGTTTAATCATGCCGGTGAAATTGTAAAGGTTTCTCAAAAACCATTTGAGCAGATCTTTCCAAAACCAGGATGGGTTGAACATGATCCTAATGAAATTTGGTCCTCACAAATATCTGTAGCGGCGGAGGTAATTGCAAAACAAGGTATCACCGGTGATAACATAGCAGCAATAGGAATTACCAATCAACGAGAAACAGTTGTAGTTTGGGATCGTGAAACCAGTGAACCAATTTATAATGCCATTGTTTGGCAAGATAGAAGAACTGCCAAGTATTGCGATGAACTTAAGGATAATGGTCATGTAGATTTAATTAAAAAGAAAACAGGTCTGGTCATTGATGCTTATTTTTCGGCAACAAAAATTAAATGGATTCTTGACAATGTAGAGGGTGCTAGGGAAAAAGCTGAAGCAGGAAAACTCTGTTTTGGTACTGTAGATACTTGGTTGATTTGGAAGTTGACCAGAGGTAAAATGTTCATTACAGATGTCTCTAACGCAAGTAGAACCATGTTGTTCAATATTCATACGTTAGAGTGGGATCAAGAACTTCTTACCCTTTTGAACATTCCCAAATCAGTACTGCCCGAAGTGAAACAAAGTAGTGAGGTTTATGGAACAACGGCTACAACATTGTTCTCAACTAAAATTCCTATAGCAGGTATTGCGGGCGATCAGCAGGCAGCTTTGTTCGGTCAAATGTGTACTAAACCGGGTATGGTCAAAAATACCTATGGTACAGGCTGCTTTTTGTTGATGAATACTGGTGATAAAGCGGTGTACTCTAAAAATAATTTACTTACTACCATAGGTTGGAAGATTAACGGAGAAATCACATATGCCCTAGAAGGGAGTGTTTTTGTTGGTGGGGCTGCAATACAATGGTTAAGAGACGGTGCTAAAATGGTTAAAACTGCACCTGGAATCAATCATTTGGCAGAAACGGTTGAAGACAACGGTGGAGTGTATTTTGTGCCGGCCTTAACTGGATTGGGCGCTCCGCACTGGGACCAATATGCCAGAGGAGCCATGATGGGAATTACAAGGGGTACAACAGACGCACATATTGCACGTGCAACCATTGAAGGTATTGCATTTCAAGTTTATGATATCGTAAAGGCCATGGAGGCAGATTCAGGTGAGGAAAGTGTTGAACTTCGTGTAGATGGTGGGGCAAGTGCCAGTAACCTACTAATGCAGATACAATCAGATTTGTTCGGGTTTAAAATTATTAGACCAAAAACTTTAGAGACAACGGCAATGGGTGCAGCGTACCTTGCAGGTTTGGCCGTTGGGTATTGGGAAAGTATAGACGATATACAATCGCAATGGAGCATTGATAAAGAGTTTTTTCCAGAAGCTCCAAAAGAAAAAATAGAGAATATGCTCTATTACTGGAACAAAGCTGTAAAATGCGCACAACATTGGATTGAAGAATAAAAACTGACCATTAACCAACTTTTTAGATATGTCAATTTTAATAGCGGAAATTATAGGCACTATGTTACTTATTCTTTTAGGTAACGGTGTGGTAGCGAATGTGGTTTTGAACGGTACTAAAGGCAATGGCTCTGGTTGGATAGTTATTACCACGGGTTGGGCACTGGCCGTGTTTGTTGGTGTTGTAGTTGCAGGTCCATACAGTGGGGCGCACTTAAACCCCGCGGTAACCATTGCTTTGGCCGTAGCCGGCAAAGTATCATGGGGCCTTGTTTCTGAATATTTAGCAGGAGAACTGATCGGCGCCATGTTGGGGGCGTTTTTGGTTTGGGTGTTTTATAAAGATCATTTTAAAATTACAGATGATGAAGGTGGTAAGTTGGCTTGTTTTAGTACGGGACCAGCTATTAAAAATACTTTTTCCAATTTAATAAGTGAGGCGATCGGAACTTTTGTTCTGGTATTTGTAATATTCTATTTTGCGGGTCCTGAATTAGATATTATTGGTGATGTAGACTCACGGGCAATTATCGGATTGGGCTCTATAGGAGCGCTGCCCGTTGCTTTTTTGGTTTGGGTTATAGGTTTGTCCCTAGGTGGTACTACAGGTTATGCCATAAACCCTGCTAGAGATCTTGGACCACGTATTGTTCATTCGTTGTTACCCATTAAGGGTAGTAGTGATTGGGGCTATGCTTGGGTGCCAATAGTAGGTCCGTTAATTGGCTGTTTGCTTGCTGCTTTCCTGTATTTGATCCTTCTGTAACTAATTCACGGTTTATTTTGATTTACGCTTTTATACTGTTCAAGTACTTTTCTTAATTGTACCCCAAATTCTTTGTTTAAAGATTTCCCATGGTACGTTAGATTATGCTGTTGGCAATAAGCTATGAATTCTTGGTATTTGACAGCGTTAAATTTTATGATACTTTGATGCCCGCTTAAAGTATCAATACTTTGATTCTTTATTTTACCATTTAAAAAGCAATAGGTAATTTTGAATTTTCTAGGTTTTCTCTGTAGTGCCACGTCAAGAAAATTGGTGTTCTCTTCAATGGTGATAATTGTGTCCTTGTTAACGCTAATGTCCAATAATGATATATACGAATCAAGTTCTTTGCCCCATAAAATTCTGTCCATCAATTGTTCCTTACTTTCTATTTCTTTACTTCCATCCATAAAAAGTTCATAATAATGATCATGGATCAAAGTGTTTACCTTTTCAACATCATAATTATTTCTAGCCTCAATGAACGATGTTACTAGGTCTTTGTTCTTTGAAGTTTGATTACCAAATGTGCTCATAAAGATCATGATGAATAGGGAAAGAATAGGGTGGAGGTATAAATTGTGCATATTCATTTAGCTTCTTTGAAATGTTGGTTGAAATAAAATGGTCATTCTAAATTAGTAAATATGTTACAGCTTTCGCTATCGTTGATTTTGTTTATGGTATTTGAAGTTTTATAAAAGGGATTTTAGCTAGAACTACATTAATACAACACCATTATTTAAAATCTAATTGTACTAAAGTATGTCCAAGAAATAAACAGAATTTGTAGCGGAATTCTAAACCATAAATATGAAAGACCGTGACCATCAAAAGTTCCATTTTGATAGTTAATATTGTGCATAGCTGCATAAATATTGGCAGGTAATAATACAATGAAAAATATAATCAATACCCACGCACCTAGTGAAGAATACTTGGGTATTAATATTCCTATGGCAAGTGAAATCTCAACAAAACCCGTGGCATACACGATCAATTCTTTGTAGGGGATAATTTCCGGTATCATCATGGTCATCCCTCTTGTAAAGACAAAATGACCAATTGCCGTAAAAAGGAGCATTAAGCTCATAGCAATTCTAGCTGCTAGTTTATAGTCATAAGTTTTTGTAATGATTTTAATCGCAACTAATGAAATGGCAAAACCTATTAGAAGGACAAGTAGTGGTTTCATGATTCTTTATATTTATTAAAACACAAAGGTCATGAAAGCGTATTTGGAATTAATGAACCTAGGTTAAGTAATACGTTTTCTTATTCTGCTCAGTGCTTGCGGAGTAACACCAATATAGGAAGCTATATATTTTAAAGGTATGTGTTGCAGCAGATTTGGTCTTTCATTAAATAAATCCAAATAACGCTCTTCTGCTGTTTTGCTTAAAAGGGAAAGTTCTCTTTTAGACTTTATCAAATACATGTTTTCAGCCATTTTTCTACCTATAATATTGCCAACAGATGTATACGCATAGACTTCCTGTAAATCCATGTTATTAATTTGCCACATTTCCGTTTCCGTCAAAGTTTCTATTTCATATGCTGATGGCGTTTCTGTTAAAAGTGAATCATAACCTGTAACGAACTCATTTTTAAACAAAAAACCAAAGGTGATATCAGCCTCTTCTTTAGGTATATAGAGGCGAATAATTCCTTTGGTAATAAAATTTAAATGCCTTTCTATTTTTCCCAATTCTAAAATCTTTGTGTTTTTGCTGTACTTGACTTTTTTTAGTTTAGAAGAAAAAAAAGCCCAGTCAGTATTGTTCATTTTAGAAATCTTATCAATAAAATCTCTGATTTCATTCATATAATAGGTTTAATAGCATAGCCTATTTTAAAAGTAGTGAATTTTAGATGGGAATTTAAGCAGTTCTTTTTAATGATGAAATGAAAATATACCACAAGGATAATACAGGTTATTATCTAAAAGTAATAACCTGTATTTTGTAGTTCTTTATAATAGCACTATGACCATTCATTTAAATCTGCTTCTATGATTGAAACAAATATGGTACATGTATTTATTTTGACAGTATGGGAGCTTTTTTACTTCTGCCCCAAGTTATGAATAAGGCAATGCCCATGATTAAGATGTTTGTGATTATAGCAAAATATTCACCTTTAGATGCGTGAAATATAGCAGCTAAAACCATAATTATAGCCAAACCTAAAGCTGCCCAAATAGTTAGAAATGGTTTGAAACGAAAAATACCGGGAATCAATAACCCTAATCCACCTAGGAGTTCACTTATACCAATAAAACGAATTAGACTTACGGGTGATGAGGCAACCCATGGTAGTGATACAGCTAATTCTTCTATGGGCTGGGTGGCTTTCATTACACCTGCCATTATAAACATAACAGCTAATAATCCTTGGGCAATCCATAATCCTATATTCAATGCCTTGTTGTTCTTTTGTTGGGTCATTTTAATTTCTGTATTGGTTTATAGCAAATGTCATAGCTTTTAATAGCCTATGCATTGATGTACATCAAGAAATTATATTAGCCGTTTTTTTGGGAAAGTTGATGCCTAACACGACTTAAAGCTTCAGGTGTAATACTTAAGTATGAGGCGATCATTTTTAAAGGAACTCTTTGTGTAACATTTGGATAGGTTGTAATAAAATGCTCATATCTTTCTTTTGCATTGGAACTCATTAACATGATAATTCTATTTTGCATTACCCTTAATCGTTTAGCCAAAGCTTTTAAATCAGGACTTGATTTTAGTAACTCTTCTTTGGTGGTTATGTTGATTATTGAGTTTTCAATGGCATCTATAAATAGTTGGCAAGGTTCATTTAGTTGACAATTGTCCGCTACTATCCAATTCTCTGGTCCAAACATGTAAATATGCTCTTTTCCTTTAGCATCAATAGTGTAGCTGCGTAGTAAACCGCTCTCAACTAGGTATACTTTGGAGCTTAAATCTCCTTTATGCTGTAGAACCGTTCCTTTTTTTACGTGTACTTTCTTCAATTCTTAAAGTTTATTCAAAGAGGATATGTAAAACCATGATAACTGAAGTAATTAGATTTCTTTGCGCTAAAAATTAAATGCTACAACTGAAATCTAATCCAAACTATTATTCTTTTATTTCTGTATATCCTGGTAATCCGTGTAGGCATTTTATAATTTGATTTCCACCTGGTTCACCTGCATGATAATGATATCCTCTAATATCATCAAAATGTCCGCCGCATTCATCCAAATCGCTAGGCTTATTTCCGTTTTTATCCAATAACGTATAAATACCGAAACCGTCTATGGCATAACCAATAATTGCAGCGTGGGTATCATTTTGTACAATTTCTTTTGTTGAGCCGGTTACCGCGTGATAATGATAGCCGCCATGCGGATTTACATGCCCGCCATGATCATCTAGAGGTGCAATGGTATGTGCTGCCAATATAGCGTGAGTAGGTGCAGGCGGATCATAGTTTACGCCGTTAAAAGCTATTCCTATTCCTCCTCGACCAAAATTTTGAACCGATTTTAAGTAAGTTGGTGTTGCAGGTATAACAAAAGTTGTTACTTGGTCTTTAAAGTACTCCGGTAAGCACTCCACACAATAGTTGTGGTAATCTTTATCTACTTCTGGTTTGGCGGCGGCTAAGCAAGCTTCTTCAGTTTCAGTAACTTTTATAGTGCCGTCTTCTCTGTAAAGCAACCATTTGTCATCACTATAAAATTCGTCGAGATTGGCAATAAAGTGTCCTGATACATCGTAAACTTTATCATCTTTGAACCAAATTCCAGCTTTCTCCATTCCATCGCTTATATGCCTTGGGCACCAAGGACCCATTTGATGCTCCGTTGCCTGAGAGTGGGTTTTAATGATATAGCATAAGGTTTCAATACCATTAAGTTATACTGTTTTCTCTTGAATTTCGCCAATAATATTTTCGGTTATAAAATAATCTGTGTTAACAGGTACTACCTTTGCGGAAGTTTCAATTTCATTTGATAAATCAGCAATGCTTTCTTCTTGCCTAGGAGGTCTGTTCTCTCGGGTTTTTTCTGCTTTGTCAAGTTCTTCAAGCGAGATGAAATTATCGTTATCACTGTCTATGTTTTCAAAGTCATTGGCAATTGGTCCTTTAACTTCATCCATAGATAATTTTCCATCTTTATCGGCATCCATTTCTGAAATTAACTGAGAAGAAGTTGGTCTTTCGCCATCCGGTTGCTGTCGTTCTTTATTTTCTTGATTTGTTTTGCAAGAAAATATGAGAGTAAGGGCGAACATTGTAAGTACTATTTTCTTCATCTATTTGCTTAATTTAATGTATGTATTTAGAGGTCACAATACGTATTACCTAGTAGGAAGGAAGATAAGGTTTTTTAATGTGCTACAATAAGGGTGAGGTATTTTGAAGAAAATAGCTATGCTAACACGTATGATGTTTAGGTAAAAATCTTCTAAATGCTACCTATATAATATTTACAGGGATTTTAAAAGTCCGCCATCTATAGGGATATTGGTACCGGTAATATATGCCGCCTCATTAGATGCTAAAAATGCTACCAGATAACCATATTCTTCTGGTTCTCCAATTCGTTTTACGGCTACCCTTGATTCCATTTCTTTAAGAACTTCACTTTGATCAATACCAAGCTGCTCCGCTTTTTTAGCGTTTAACTGTGCAATCCGGTTGGTGTTGAAGTATCCTGTTAATACACTATTTACCGTAATATGATGTTTGCCAACATCTGTAGTCAAGGTTTTTGCCCAAGTGACAACCGCTGCTCTTATGGAGTTGGACAATGCCAGGTATGCCAAAGGTTCCTTTACAGAAACTGAAGCCACATTGATAACCCGCCCCCAATTATTGCTCTTCATTGATTTTAATGCCAACTCTGTTGTATAAACTACGGTTTTGAACAATAGGTCAAAGGCACTTTGGTAATCGTCAATGTTTTTTTCGGTAGCACTTCCGGCGGCAGGTCCTTGGGTATTGTTTACCAATATATCAACCGTATTGTTCTCAAAATATGTACCGATTACTTTCTTGTAATCTTTAAAATTATTGAAATCTACCGCAAGATATTGGTGCTGTTGTCCTTGGTCTGTAGGTAGTTGTGTAACTATGTGGTGTAATTTTTCTTCGCTGTGAGACATTAAGGTCACACTCGCGCCGCTAGCCGCCAATTGTTGTGCAATAGCTTTGCCAATACCGGCACTGCTACCACCAACTAAAGCTTTTTTATGTTTTAGGGATATGTTCATTGGAATTCAAAAATGAGTGGATTATCAACGATATTCTTCTCTTGTAGGGCAAAAAATATCCATTAATTTACAGTCTGTCAATGCCTTGCCACTGTGGAGTTTATTTGGGGGTATTATTACGATATCGCCTGGGTGGCAGACTTTTGTATCTCCCTCTAATGTAAACTGAAATTCACCTTCCATAACATGCATAATTTGCTCGTTCATATGAGAATGACTGGTTACTTCGGCTCCTTTTTTAACCTCCCAAAATGCCATGCTTATTTGGTCTGTATGGATTAATTTACCATGAAATCCTGGCATTATTTCTACAGGATTGATATCTGCAAGGTTTAGATTCATAATTTAAGTTTTAGCACTTAAAGATACATGAATCAATTTCAATTGTAAATGTTGGAAATGACAAATTGGATCAGATTTTAATTAAGACTATTGGGTATAGTCCCATCCTATAACCACAAATTCGCATCTTCTGTTCCATTCATGATCTTCTTCTGAGCACGCGCTTTCAGTGGCGCAAACCACAATGGGTTTTGATTCCCCGTAACCTTTAGATACTATCCTGGCAGATGCAATACCATTTTTAACTAAATAATCCCTTGCAGAATCTGCGCGTTTTTGAGATAGGTCTTTATTGTATATGCTATTTCCCCTAATATCTGTATGTGTGCCAATTTCAATTATAATACCTGGATTTTCTTTCATTACTTCAATTACCGTCTGTAAGCGTTCTCGAGATTCTCTTCTTAAATACCAAAGACTATAATCAAAATGAATTTCTTCTGTTTTTATAATTGTTCGGTCGGTTTCTTTGACCAAAGCTTCTTCGGTCTTTATGGCGTCTTCAATTTTCTTCACCAAGGCTTTTTCTGTTTTTGCTTTTTCAACGATTCTCTCTTGCTCCAAGCGTTCAGCTTTTTCCTTGGCTTGTTTTTCTGCCATTAACTGGGCTTTCTTCTCAGCTTCTAATTTTTTGATTGCCAATTGTTCCGCACGTAATTTTTCAGCTTCTTGTTTCTTTTGCAGAGCCAAAGCGGCTGCTTTTTGCTTTTCATGAACGGAGTAAAGATCCATTGATGCATCATGTTCGGCATTTCTTTTCTTTGAACTACGAATATTTTTTGAATTACCTTCATATTCAGCTTTCGAAGCTTTTACGGTATACATGGCCTCACAGTCAATATTGAATTTGAACGCACCGTCCTCTGCTGTAATGCGGGATTCAATGATCTGATTTTCGCTATCCAATAAATCAACGGTAACATCCATTAAAGGCTGTAGGGTAGTGCGGTCGGTTATAATGCCCGTAATAAATTGCTGGCAGTCCTCTATCTTTAATTCTTTGGTTTCTTTAAAACTATAGATGTCATCGCTTCCTTTACCTGTGGGTCTATTGCTCGCAAAATAGCCAGAATTGCCATCACCATTTAGAACATATGCAAAATCATCATATCCACTATTTACGGGTAAGCCTAAGTTGTCAGGTTTTTGAAAAATACCCTTTTCGTTTGTTGATACAAATACATCTAAAAGCCCAAAACCCGGGTGCCCGTTAGATGAAAAGTAGAGGGTGCCATCACTGGCAATAAAGGGAAACTGTTCTTTCTTATCCGTATTAATAATACTGCCTAAATTAACTGGTGTGCTAAAGGAATTATCATCCTGCAGATTCACTACGTAAATATCAAAAGAACCATAACCGCCAGGTCTGTCCGAAGAGAAAAATAACTTGGAACCTTCTTTATTAATAGCAGGGTGTTCATTTGAAAAGTCATCACTGTTAAAAGGTAATTCAGTAATATTTTTCCATTCCCCGTCCAATAATTGAGCACTGTAGATCTTTAAATTTGAAACCTTTTCATCATTTGTCTTTCGTTTTCCATTCTTATAATTGTTGCGGGTAAAGTACATGGTTTTCCCATCAGGAGTGACAGTAAAAGATCCTTCATGTAATTTGGAATTTATCGTATTGGATAAACTTATACTAATACTATCCCCTAAATGTTCCTTGTCAATGGCATGGGTGTAGATATCCAAATAATTTTGATTATTCCACCTATAGGTTTTTTGATTGTTTTTTTTCTGTGTTGCGGTATACCAAATAGCATTGCCAATTTGCATTGCCCCAAATTCTGAGGTCGTAGTATTGAAATTACTGTTTTCAATGGCAAAGCGATCACCAATGGCACTTACATTTTCTAAATATGTAATATCTTGTTTTAACTTCTCTAGATGTTCTAGCTTGCTTTCCTTGGTGTAAAAATCGGTTAGAACATTATTTGCTTCTTCATATTCGCCAATAGCTTTTAATGACTGGCTTAGCTTAAAATAATACTGCTCGTTAACCTTATCACCATAATTTGAAATTAAGTAATGGTACCAACGTGCAGCAGCCTTAAGGTCAAAGGTATGGTAGTAGCTATCTGCCAAATTTTTAATAACCTCACTATTTTTATTATAGGGCAGGGCAGCTTCGTACAAGGAAATGGCATCTGCGTAGTGGGCTTTGGTAAACAGATCATTGGCACGTTTTAAGTCTTGTTGAGACCAAGCTGTTTGAAAAATGCCGATACAAATGATGAAGTATAATTGTATTTTTTTCATATTAGTAGAATCTAGGAGATTTATCATAGCCCTTTTTAAGTCCCCAAAGGTCTAAGTTGAACAATACAAATATTTCATGTGAGCCATTATTGAATGCCCCTAAATTTGATAAGGTATAGTCATAAGCATAACCTATACGTAGTGAGGGTATTATGGAAATATTGAACATGGCACTTACCGAGTCATCTGTTCTATAAGAAATTCCTCCTTCTAAACGGTTATTGAACAGCGCGTTGAACGAAAAATCTGCTGTTACAGGTGCGCCGGATACCATTTTTGTTAAAATAGATGGTTTTAATTTTAAATTGGAATTTACGTCAAACACATAACCGGCCATTCCAAAAAGATGAATGGCTTCTGCGCCCAAACGTGTAATACCGTCTTTATTTTCAATATGTTTAGATGTCAGTAAATTGGGTATGGACAGACCGGCATAAAACTTATCACGATTATAAAAAGCTCCAATGCCAATATTAGGGTAGGTGTTATTAAGGTTTTCATTGAATGCTGGATCATCTTGTACTTCTGGTAACCTAAAGCCATTGAAATTGGTTTCAAATGTGGTAATACCCCCTTTTAATCCTAAGCTTAAATTGCTCTTTTCATCGAGTTTCAAAATGTAGGCAAAATCTACATAGATATTGTTTTCCTTTAAAGATCCGTCTCCTATATCATCTGATATTATAGAGGTGCCCATCTCAATTTTTTTAGATAGCGGTGCATGGGCAAAGAAGGTTAGGGTTTTTGGTGCGCCTACCGCATTTTCCCATTGGGTCCTGTATAACGTACCAAAATTCAGCATTCCTGGTTCATTGGTGGTATATGCAGGGTTTACCACGTTCATGTTGTACATGTATTGGGTATATTGCGGATCTTGTTGACCTTGCAGTTTTATTGAGAACAGAAGCATAACTATGCAGATGCCCCAAGTTGTGTTTGTAATTTTTTTGTGCATGGGTTATCTGTTTAAGTATAGATGCCCTTGAATAGGTGCGGCATTACCTTTGTTATAGTTAATAATGTAGAAATATACCCCGTTAGGTGCTGTTGACGATCCGTTGCTACCATCCCAGGCAGGATTGGAAATATCACCTTTAAATAATGTGGAGCCGTACCTGTTCAATATTTCTAATGTGAAATTGGGGAATATGGTTTCTATATTAGGAATAAAGAAAGTATCGTTTTTGCCATCGGCATTCGGTGAGAATCCGTCCGGGATGAAAAAATCATAATTTTCGGGGTCACAATCACTGAAATCTATGGTAACGGGAACCCTTGTTGCAGCAGAGCATCCGGTAAGTGGATCATAATTTTCTGCGTAGTACGTGGTATTTTCTAGTAACAAGTCGTCATCTTGTAGTGGCGAACCGCCGTTTTCGGTAATAAACCAACGTACTTCATAGTCGGTTTCATTTTCTAATGATCTTAAGTCTGTTATGGTCGGATTATCCAGTCCACAGACCTGTAACATATCTGAAGTTAAAGATGTTGGGGTAACAGTAACCACTGTAGGGATTATTTCTAAACGATCGGAACTGTTACAACCGTTACTGTTAGTGGCTGCAAAGTAAGATTGATTGTCAACCAAAATTGTTGATGCTGCTAATTCACTTCCACCGGTAGCGGCATCAAACCAAGTAATAGAACTACCTGCGGTAATATCAATAGATATGTTGGAAAGGGTCGCATTCGTTTCCGCACAAAAAAGCGGATTAACCGTACTTGCCGTTGGGGCATTGGGATTACTAAAGCTTACCGTAATTTGAACCCGATCGGTACCTTCGCAATTGGTGAGTGGATCACTATTGGTCACATAATAATCTTCACCATCTACCAGTGCCGTGGAAATGGGCAGAATATTATTGTCCGTTTCGGTATCATAGAATAATACATCTCCATCTGCCGTAACCTCAATATCTATTAATGTAGCTCCATCAGGATATTCGCTAATGCAAAATATCTGGTTGGCAACGGCTTGTGGGGCATCTGGAACACCTCCGCGGGAAAAATTTTCGGTCTCTTCGAACTCAAAGTCCAATCGGCAAGGGGTGGTATCGTTTTGAATACTGCGTACACTTGCGGTATAATTACCGGTAGGTAAGGCATCAACGTCTATTTGATAGGCGGCAGTACCACCTGTAAAGTTGATCGTATTCGTGGTTAGTACGGTGTTGGAACCTAATTCGGTAACATCATAGGTTATCGTATATGTGCCATTGGGTAGCGTAGGTGCATCTACCAAAACATCTATTTGTGTTGCATCACAACTGTTATCTACAATGAGGTCCAGTTGAATGGCGTCGGGTAAAGGGGTAACTGTAAAAGTATCTACCAATGGGCAACTTGTTGCATAAATGCCTGAAATAGTAGGTCTAATAGTGTATTCCCCGTCCAAAGTGAAATTACTCTCAGGCACTATAAATGAAGCATTACCATTGGTGAATTCAAGCTCAAATGTTGGAGAACTTGTGGTACTTCCATCAGGAGTTGTCAATGCGTACGTCGTAGAGAAGTTGCCAGTTGCAAAATTGCCGTCAGCATCAAGAATTTCAATAATTTGAATGGTATTTTCTGTCTGTATGCATATATTTTCAGCAGTAATATCTGAACTTGTCACTAAAAAAGTGGTAGGTGGTACTATAACTCTTGGGCAAACATCTCGGGGAGGCGTTACACTTCTTATACCAATAACTTCTAAGGAAACCTCTTCATTTAAAGGCACCAAACCTTGGTCAATTACAAAACTTCCATTGCCGTCAATCAAAGTTGTTGGCGATTCGCCTACGTCATTGTTAACGAGATACTGTAGTATAAAATCGCCATTGTGTAAAAGCGTATTGTCATAAGCTAGTTCAACAACATAGCTTTCTCCTACACAGATATCATCGGCAGCAATTGTGCCATCTAATATTGGTAATATTCTTATGCTTACTTCAGACACTCTTTTTTCACAAACCGGATGGCTGGGGAAAACGGTGTAATTGAAGGTGAAATCTCCATACCCAAAATTGTTATATATTTCTTCAATATTAATGATAGTATCATTAAGGTCACTTAATTGGTTGGTTCCATTTTCTGTCCAGGTACCGTTAGGGTCTTCGCCTATTAAATGTTCGCTAAGATCAAATGCGGTGTAAGCCGATAGATCATCTCCTGCACAAAAGGTTAGAACGGGAGCCGTACCTGCATTTGGTGGTGGATGCACCTCTAATATTACTGTTGAGGTTCTTCTTGAACAACCATTTACTTCAGGTACCGTATACGTAAAATTGTATATTCCGGGTCCTGCTTCTCTTGCATTGAATAAATTTTCATTTAATTGACCGGTAAAAGTTGCAGGGTCTTCTTCCCACAAGCCATTAAAATCTTGTACTTTACCGTCTACATTACTGCCTAGAAAACCATGCAAGTTTACACTACTGTCATCACCACACGCATTAGCGCTACCATCTATATTATCTTCGCCGGGGTATCCTCCAAGAACAATGGTTAGCGTTGCACTTTGGTTACAATCCGCATTGGTGTAAACAAAAGAATGGGTGCCATAATTATTAATTCGCCAAAGGTCTACGATACCCGTATTTTGGTTTAGGGCATAAAAATTTTCGGGGTTGTTGGTTGCCCATGTACCACCAGAAGTAGGTGTGCCACCTAATCTAGAAAATAAATCAAAATTACGATTAGCAACGTCAGCGTCTTTCTCACAAACTTCAACAGTTGCATTTTCACCGGCGCATTGAGCTTGAACTTGGCTTAGAATGCCGGTCAAGAAAAACAGAAATGTTAAGAGCTTGAATTTTAGGTTATTCATTCAAAGGGGGTTGATTGCTGAATATGTTTTTGATAACGGCTAAGGTATTTTTGTTCCTATATGTAGGAAATTATTTGTTGTAAAACACTTAAAATGTAAGGTGAGTACTACTAAAATTGTTAGAAAGTGTTAAAATTATGTGTATTTCATCGATGTGTAATCACACTTTTCACATGTAACCGTTGGCCTTAGCTTATAGGTATTCCATAGTTTTAATTGGACAATACGTATCTTTGCCACCTAAAATTTAGGAATGCGAATACATTTTATTGCGATAGGAGGAAGTGCCATGCATAACTTAGCGTTGGCCTTGGAACATAAAGGATACATTATTACAGGAAGTGATGATGTTATTTTTGAACCTTCTAAATCTAGATTGGAAGCCAAGGGATTATTACCTGATGAATTTGGTTGGTTTCCTGAAAAAATCACTATGGATCTAGATGCAATTGTACTTGGTATGCATGCAAAAGCAGATAATCCTGAATTGTTGAAAGCCCAAGATTTAGGAATTACCATTTATTCTTATCCTGAATTTTTATATGAACAATCAAAAAATAAAACTAGGGTAGTAATTGGTGGTAGTCACGGTAAAACCACTATTACCTCAATGATCTTGCATGTACTTAATTTTCATGATATTGATGTGGATTATATGGTAGGTGCACAATTAGATGGTTTTGATCGCATGGTGCATTTAACAGAGGATAATGATTTTATCGTTTTAGAAGGCGATGAATACCTGTCATCTCCAATAGATAGGCGACCTAAATTTCATCTGTATCAACCTAATATTGCCTTACTAAGTGGAATTGCCTGGGATCATATTAATGTATTTCCAACTTTTGAAAATTATGTAGAGCAGTTTAAAATATTTGTAGATAGTATTGTAAACGGTGGTTCTATTACTTACAATGTTGAAGATGATACTGTAAAAGATGTAGTAGAGTCCTCTGAAAATGCCATTAGAAAATTACCATATTCCACACCTGAATATACTGTAGAAGACGGGGAAACCCTTTTAGAAACTAATGAGGGGCCAATGCCAATTGAGGTTTTTGGTAAACATAATTTAAGCAACTTAGCGGGGGCAAAATGGATATGCCAGAATATGGGAGTAGATGAGGAAGATTTTTATGAGGCCATAGCTACATTTAAAGGCGCATCTAAAAGATTGGAAAAAATTGCAGAAGGAGCAACCAGTATTGCGTATAAAGATTTTGCACATTCACCAAGTAAAGTTGCGGCAACTACCAGAGCAGTTAAAGAACAATACCCAAATAGAAAACTGACAGCTTGTTTGGAGTTACATACTTACAGCAGTTTTAATCCAGAATTTTTAAAGGAATATAAGGGCGCCTTAGATGCTGCAGATGAAGCGGTCATTTTCTTCTTGCCAGAATCTGTAGCCATAAAGAAATTAGAGGCGGTGACCGCTGATCAAATATCAGAAGCATTTCAACGCAACGATTTAAAAATCTTTACCGACGCCAAATCATTTCATGATTATTTAGAAACACAATCTTACAAGGATACTACGCTGTTATTAATGAGTTCAGGTAATTATGGCGGATTCGATTTAAACAAATTGCACGGGTTGTTGAGTTAAGGAGGAAGTACAAAGTTGGAATAGAGTAAAGGGTAAAGGGTAAAGAGTACAAAGTATGAAGTCTTTTTGAACTTGATTTTGTTTCTATTCAACAACCAAGTTATACTCCAAACTGCTTTAAATGATGGTCAAGGTGTTTGTATTGAACTTGACCCCACTGTTCTTTTGTAAAAGTACCAAAAGCTGGGTGTGGGTGCCATTCTTCTCTGTCTCTTACGGCATAAAAATCGCTCACCAATTTTTTTAATAGTTTATGCTCCGTTTCAAAGTCTTTATCTTCCTTAGCTTTTAATTGTGGAGCTGTAGGCATATTTTTTCTCCACGGTTTGTCATTGTACAATGATTTTTTGAAGAAAGTCTTTATGAACCAATTTCCTTTTGAATTGTTAGGTTTGTTTTTAATAGCCAATTGTAAAGGGTATTGACAGTGCCAACACATTTGACCAACACTCATTTTACCCCATCCTTTTTCTGAGTTTAGGGTTAGAAGATCAATTCTTTGATTGATTTCTTCGTAAGCCTCTTTTGTTAATAATGATTTCATGATTTTAATTTGATGTATAAATTTAGCATAAAATAATTTGTTCTGTATCTTTAGCCAATGCAGGATAAATCCGTTTCGTTCTCCATAAAAAATTGGTCAGATGATGATAAGCCAAGAGAAAAGCTGGTCAACAAAGGCCGTGCTGTTTTGTCCGATGCAGAATTGATCGCTATTTTGATAGGTTCGGGTAGTAGGTCAGAAAGCGCAGTTGAGCTTTCAAAACGTATTTTGGCATCGGTGGATAACAATTTAAATGAATTGGGTAGATTGTCCATAAAGCAGTTAATGGCTTTCAAAGGTATTGGCGAAGCCAAAGCAGTAAGCATTGCGGCAGCTTTAGAGGTGGGTAGAAGAAGAAGAGGTGAAGATGCTCCTAAAATTGAGAAAATAGGTAGTAGTAAAGACGCTTACCATATTTTACATCCCATGTTGGGAGAATTGGAACATGAAGAATTCTGGATTCTTTTTCTCAACAATTCCAATAAAGTGTTACATAAGGCTCAATTGAGTAAAGGTGGTATAACTGGTACCCTTGTAGATGTGAGAATTGTAATGAAACAGGCGTTAGAGTTAGGTGCGGTTGCTATAATATTAGCCCATAACCATCCATCGGGCACTTTGAGACCTAGTGCAGCAGATAAACAGATTACCCAAAAGATTAAAACGGCCAGTGAAACTTTAGATATTAAAGTGTTAGACCATTTGATCATTACCCAAAAAAGTTACTATAGCTTTGCAGATGAAAATATGCTATAAATGTTATTGATCTACACACATAAAATAACACCGCGCCTTACCTATGTTATGAGGCATATCTTTGTGGGTATTTTGGGGATTGAGATTGATTTCACCACCAAAGTCGAAGATTTTATTAAACATACGGGGGCAAAAATCACGTATACAAAACAGCCCTTACAGAATGAATTTTTTGTTCGTAGTAATGAATTGTTGTTTGAGCAAGGCATTAACGATGTTCAATTGAACATTGGTGATTGGGAAGGTACACCTTGTTTTTTTCAGACAGGTGATAAAAGTACTTTACCTTTCGATATTTTTGCTGCCAGTTTTTTTATGCTTTCTAGGTATGAAGAGTATTTGCCACACGTAAAGGATATTCATGGCAGATTTTCTCCAAAAGATAGTGTAGCCTACCAGAATGGTTTTCTTTTAAAACCAGTTGTTGATATTTGGGCCTATAAATTATTAGAAGCACTAAAGGAACGCTTTGAAGATTTGGAATTTAAACACAAATCTTATGACTTTATATCCGTTATAGATGTAGCTACATCGCATTGTTATGCAAACCGGGGCGTTGTACGTGGTTTGGTGGGTATGTTGATGGATTTGGGGACGTTGAAATTTAAACGTGTTTACGAGCGTATTGCAGTAGGATTGAACAGACAAAAAGATCCTTATGACAATTATGCAGAGCTCATAGATTTACATAAAAGATATAAGGTAAAATGTAATTTCTTTTTTCAATTTGCAGATTATTCCAAGTACGATAAAAATGTTTCTACCAATAGTATGAAATTTAAGTCGCTTATAAAGTATGTGGCAGATTATGTACCCGTTTCCATGGCGGCGAGTTATAGTTCATTTTCGGATTTAGAGCTGTTGAAGAAAGAAAAGGCAAATTTGGAAGAGGTCATAAATAGACCAGTGAACAATTCTAAAATGAGATATAATAGGGTAGATGTACCACAAACCTATCGTAATTTAATTGCAGCCGAGTTTACAAATGATTATACCATGGGATATACCTTTGAACTTGGGTTTAGGGCCGGAACATGCACGGCATTTCAGTTTTATGATATACCATTAGAGGTAAAGCAGCCAATAAAAATACATCCGTTTGCTATACATGATATTTCATTATCAAAAATTAAAAAGGACAACGATGTTTTATGTCAGGTAAAAGCTTTGACTAATGAGGTACGTAAAGTGAATGGTACGCTTATAACAATGTTCTCTAATGAGGTCTTAGGCAATAAAGATGATAGGGATTGGATGTCTTTATATGCCGAGATAATCAAACAACAATATGTTCCACAATAAGGTTACCAATGTTTTCTTTGATCTAGATCATACCCTTTGGGATTTTGACAAGAACTCTGCAAATACATTTCAGAAAATTTTTAACGAGCAAAATATCGATATAGAACTGCATGATTTTTTAGCAGTTTATGTACCTGCTAATCTCAAGTTTTGGAGACTTTTCCGTGAAGAGAAGATAACCAAAGCAGAATTACGCTACCAAAGATTAAAATCTGTTTTCGATGAATTGGATTACCCGGCTTCTGATGAGGTCATTCATTTATTATCCGAAGAATACATTAATCACTTGTCTTCATTTAATTCTTTGTTTCCTAATACTATTGAGGTATTGAACTATTTACGACCTAAGTATAAGCTACATATCATTACCAATGGTTTTCAAGAGGTACAAGAAAGGAAACTAAGAAATTCTGGGATTTATGATTTTTTTGACCAAATTATAGATTCTGAGATGGCGGGAGTCAAAAAACCAAACCCTATCATTTTCAATTTAGCTTTAAAAAAGGCAGGTGCCACACCAGAATGTTCAATTATGATCGGAGATAGTCTAGAGGCGGATATCATGGGTGCAAAAGCTTTAGGTTTTTATACCATTCATTTTAATGCGCATAAAGAAAAAAAGCATGATCTGTCACCTATTATTTATGATTTGGAAGAAATAAAATCGTTTTTATAGAGTTACTAATAGTACAGATTCCTGTCTTATTTAAAACTTCGTAGAGTCGATGAAAGGGTTACGCACTATTTATATGCTATTATTAGGTTTCCTAATATTAACCTCTTGTTCTGAAAATCAAGACTTTGATCAAATAGATGAGCTGGCCATTGTTCCTAGTTATGAAGCTAGTATTTTTTACGTTAAGGCTCAAGAGACTTTGATCAATAGAGTATCCGGACTCAATTTTTTTACCCAAGATTTTAATTTTGATGCGTTTGAAGAACCTTTTTTTACTGAGAGGGTAATATCCGGTGTGTTAACCTATGAGCTGGAAAATACAACAAGTAAACCTATTGAAATAAGACTTGAATTTTTAAATGTAAATGAAAATGTTATAGATACCGAAGTGTTTAGTATGGATCCGGCACCAACTTCTGTTTTAAGCAGAGATGTGGCATACGGTCCAACAGGTAAAAGTTTGGATATCATTAGAACAACATCTAAAATAAGATTGACCGCTGTTAATTTAGGGGATAATAGCAGTGAATCCGATATTCCAGACTCGGCAATAGAGCTTCGTTCTAGTGCACAATTTACATTAGAACTGCAATGAGATTCAACCATTGCCTTTTTGTTGTTGCTATTTGTTTTGTAGTGGGTGTCAGAGCTCAAAATAAACAACTGCTCTATGATTTTAACGAAATACCTCAATCACTTTCCTTAAACCCTGGTGTTGAATCAGATTTTAAATGGTTTGCAGGTGTACCCTTGCTATCTGGTATTTCCGGTAATTTTGGGTCTAACGGTATTTCTGTTCATGACCTCTTTGCAGATGATGGTTTGGACATTAATGTAAAATTTAGGGAGCGTGCCTTAAATAGTCTTGGTCCAAGAGATGAGTTTAGCACAACAGTTCAATTAGAATATCTTACGGGCGGTTTTAGAGGTAGAAATCCTAATTACTTCTATTCTTTTGGAGGGTATTTGGAAATGGATAATATTACTTACTGGCCCCAAGACTACGCTTTTTTAGTTTTTGACGGCAATGCAGGGCAGTTAGGGAGACGTTATAATTTAGGAGACCTAAAAACCCGTGGGTCTTTGGTGAACGTTTTACATTTTGGGATCAACAAAAAGGTAGACCGTTATTTAACCATAGGTGCTAGGGGAAAAATTTATTCTGGTATTGTGGATTACAGTTCAACGCGTAACAGTGGGTCCTTAAGAAACATAGAAGGTCAGAATAATATTATATCATCAACCTTAAATGCCGATCTGCTTTTACAGACCTCTGGTTTTCAGGACTTGGATAATGCAAGCGATGATGATTTACTTACCAATGAAATTATAAATAGGGCGCTTTTTGGTGGAGACTTAGGTGTAGGAATTGATGTTGGGTTTACTTACCATTTGAGTGAAAGAACTACGGTAACAGGTAGTTTGTTGGATTTGGGTTTTATATACCATTCTAGTGATCCTAAAAGTTACAATTTAGAAGGAAATACCACTGTTGAAGGTATAGAGATAGATATTTTAGAAAATTTTGCCAGTCTAGATAGGGATTTTTGGCAAGATTTGGTAGATGAAGTTGAAGCTGCTGTGCCATTTGATACAAATACTAAAAACTATATCACTTTTAGACCAACAAAGCTATATGCTTCTATTAGAAATGATTTTGGAGAACCTGTTGGCAATAGTGGACTGCAGAATTGTGATTGTACGGCGGGATCTTCTGGTGGAGGAGAATTGAGAACAAAGTATAGAAATTCTTTTGGGGGACAATTCTATATGATCAATAGGCCAAGGGGACCACAAATGGCTTTAACTGGGTTTTATACACGTAGAATAGGTAATATTTTGGCATTTAAGGGTACTTATACTGTAGATAAATTTAGTTATACCAATTTAGGCTTAGGGATGAATCTACAGGCCGGACCCGTTAATTTTTACATAATGGCAGACAACTTATTATCTTATAATAATATAGCCGATAGTAACTATGCCTCTTTTCAGTTCGGTTTAAATATCATTTCATGGGGTAGTGGAAAATAGTACATCTTCTTACCTCTATTTTATTTTTTTGGCATGCTTTTTTCATATATTACATTGAATTTAAATTTTATGTCGTTTTGAAAACAGTTATTACAATTCTTCTTACATTCATTGGGTATGCAACTTTTGCCCAAGCAAACTTGGACGATTACAAGTATATTATTGTTCCAAAAAAGTTTGATGCTTTCAAGAACATGAACGAGCATCAAACAAGTACATTGATAAAATACCTTTTTACGGGTAAAGGTTTTACTACGGTATATGACGATCAATTACCGGAAGATTTAAAATTCAACAGATGTTTAGGTGTTATTGCTGATCTGCAAGATGACAGCACTATGTTTTCTACCAAAACGATCATCAATTTGATTGATTGTAATGATAACATTGTGTACAGTAGTATGCAGGGCATTAGTAAAGAAAAGCAATATAAAGTAGCCTACAATGAAGCTATTAGGGAATCTATGCGTTCATTTAATGGAATGAATTATTCATACAGTGGTAAAAATGAAAAGAATGAGGCTATTACGGTTAGTTATAAAAATGATGTTAAGAAGTTGGACCCATCTTCTGCCAAAAAGGTAATAGATGCAGAAAAAGAAATGGCAGATACGCCGGTTAAAAAAGAAGCTACCGTTGTTTCAGAAGAAACTGAGAAAACACAGTATTATAAAGATCGTACTCCCGTAACATCTAATATTAAAAAGGCGGAAATGGATAAGCCGGCTCTTAACGGTTTAGAGGTTAATAAGTCTGCAATTAAAGATATTTGGTATGCACAAGCTACTGAAACCGGATATCAATTGGTAGATAGTTCGCCTAAAGTGAGAATGAATTTAATGAACAGTTCTACGGAAAATGTTTTTATGGCAAAGACCGATTCTAAGAATGGTATGGTTTACCAAAAAGATGGTACTTGGGTTTTTGAATATTATGAAAACGATACTTTGGTTAAAGAAGAACTGAATATTAAGTTCTAAAAATCATACTTGTCTTTCCATCTGTTCTTTAGAAAATCGCTAAGGTTTTTTTCTCTCGCATTGTTACCAGGTTTGTAAAATGTAGTACCGGTAATTTCATCCGGTAAAAATTCTGCATTCACAAAGTTGTTCTGGTAATCATGGGCATATTTATATTCTTGACCATAACCAAGATCTTTCATTAGCTTTGTAGGTGCATTTCTTAAAGGTAGAGGAACAGAAAGGTTACCTGTTTGCTTAACTGCCTGTTGAGCTTTGCCTATTGCCATATAACTGGCATTACTCTTTGCCGACGTAGCTAAATAGATAGCACATTGGCTAAGTATTATACGTGCTTCTGGATAACCTATAGTTGTTACCGCCTGAAAAGTGGTGTTCGCCATGACCAAAGCCGTAGGGTTTGCCAAACCAATATCCTCAGAAGCAGAGATGAGCATTCTACGCGCAATGAATTTAATATCTTCACCACCTTCTATCATACGAGCCAACCAATATACTGCTCCATTAGGGTCACTACCGCGTATAGATTTAATAAATGCAGAAACAATATCATAATGTTGCTCTCCTGTCTTATCGTATAGTACGGTGTTTTTCTGAACCTTGGAAAGTACCAATTCATCGGTGATAACAACGGTGTCGCTTTCTTCAGAATTAACTACCAATTCAAAAACATTTAATAGTTTTCTGCCATCGCCTCCAGATATTCGTAATAAAGCTTCGGTTTCCTTAAGATCTATTTTTTTAGATTTCAATATCGAATCCTTATCCATTGCCCTTTTGATAAGGTTTTCCAAGTCGGTTTTTCCAAAGGCATTTAAAATATATACTTGGCAACGAGAGAGTAAAGCGGGTATTACTTCAAAACTAGGATTTTCGGTAGTGGCACCAATTAATGTGACCCAACCTTTTTCTACGGCCGCTAAAAGTGAATCCTGTTGAGACTTACTAAAACGGTGTATCTCATCAATAAACAAAATCGGATTTTTTGCAGTGAATAGACCACCGGCTTGTTTAGCTTTATCAATAACTTCGCGTATGTCCTTAACTCCGCTATTAATAGCACTAAGAACATAAAAAGGTCTTTTGCTTTCTTCCGCTATGATATTGGCCAAAGTTGTTTTTCCTGTGCCAGGAGGTCCCCATAAAATTAAAGAGGGAATAAAACCCTTTTTAATTTGATGCGTAAGCGAGCCTTTCTCACCCACCAAATGGTGTTGACTAATATATTCGTCTAATGTTTTAGGGCGTACACGCTCAGCTAAAGGTTCGTTCATATTACAAAAATATGATAATCTTAAAAGAGATTATAAAGTTAATAGCCAATTGATCGTTAAGTAAGTATTGAAATGACAATATGACCAATTAGTATAGATTGGTAGTATAATTGTAATTTATATAATAAAAAGTAGCTTATGTCAGAAATGGCACATTTTAAATTTTCCAATAATGTTGTTGCCGTACCACTTTTGGCAATGATTATTATATGGGCGGTATACTGGGTAGAACTTTCCTTAGTTGTTAATTTTAATGAACTTGGGGTAATGCCAAGAACATTAACCGGTTTACGTGGCATAGTATTTAGTCCGTTTATTCACGGGTCTCTAGAACACTTGTATAACAATACCATACCCTTGGCAATATTGCTCTCGGCACTAATGTATTTTTATAGAAGTGTGGCTTGGAAAGTCATTTTTTATGGCATTCTTTTATCTGGCTTTATGACCTGGGTCATAGGTAGAACATCTTATCATATTGGTGCAAGCGGACTTATTTATGTTTTAGCCAGTTTTATATTCTTTAAAGGAATTTTTAGCTCATACTTTAGACTTGTAGCACTTTCTTTAATTGTAGTCTTTATTTATGGTAGTATGCTTTGGTATATATTCCCGGTCAAAGAAGGTATGTCATGGGAAGGGCATTTAGCCGGTTTTATTACCGGTTTGTTTTTAGCGAAAGTAGTTAAAGCACATTTTCCTAAAACAACTAAGTTTGATTGGGAAAAAGATGATTACAATGAAGATGACGACCTTTTTTTACAACATTTTGATGAAAATGGAAATTTTAGGGAGTTGCCAAAAGACGATGCTGAAGTCAATGAAGAAACATTGAAAATCAACTACATCTATAAAGATAACGTTGATAATAAAAGTAGTGAATTATGAAAATTATAGACGCTGACGAACAGCTTCATATAAAAATACTGCACATGCCACTGACACATTTAGTGATCCAATTTCTCCTAATAAAGGAAGTTTGGCCCTGTAATCTGAAGCCTTTAAAATTGATGGTGTAATACCGCGGTCTTCCGCTCCCATTACTATGGCAATAGAAACTTTGAAGGGTACATCATATACGGAGTCATCTGTTTTTTCTGTAGCCGATACAACTTTTATTCCCGATGTTTGTAAATAAAACACAGCATCTTTTAAGTGGTCAACCTTTGCAATGGGAACTTTATAGGCAGCCCCGGCACTGGTCTTTATAGTATCTGCCGTAACAGGAGCAGCACCTTTCTTTTGAACGATAATACCATCAACACCGGTACATTCCGCTGTTCTAATAATAGCACCAAAATTGCGAACATCAGAAAGTTGGTCTAACAATAGAAATAGGGCAGGACCCTCTTTTTCGTTTGCTTTTTCTACTAAATCTTCAAGGGTATAAAATGAAATAGGGGAGATATTGGCAACGGCACCTTGGTGATTGTTTTTGGTAAGTCTATTTAGTTTTTCAACAGGTACGTATACCATATTGATTTCATTACGTCGCAATAAACCTTCCAATTCTTTCATAAGATCTCCTTTAAGACCTTTTTGTAGAAATACCTTATCTATTTCCTCATTGGAGTTAACGGCTTCTATGATGGCTCTTAAGCCATAAATTTGAGTGGTTTTTTGCATGGAGCAAAGGTAAATAAAAACCGCCCAACTATTGTTGGGCGGTCATTAATCTTAAGATTTAAATTTTAACTGTTTAAATAGTCAAAAACTTTTGCTAAATCTTGCTCGTTCTTAATATTTAGATTGTTCTCCTTTAAAAAGATTTTTAAATCTTCTCTTTTAGAGGCATCTATTAATTTTAAAAGCTTTTTATTTTTTTGAGGTATCTGATCAATTCTATTTACCCCATCTTTTTGAAAATAGTATTCTGTAAATTTAGTAAACCTACTAGGAACTGCTGCTACAAATGAATTTTGTGCAGGTTGACCCTCGGTAAATTTAACAAGTGTTCTTTGGTACAAATCGTAAGTATTTCCTTTTTGTAGCAAGGTTAAATAGCCGTTTATAGTTTCATTTTTTTCAGTAACAAAAGTTTTGAAACTTAAAGGTTTTGCATTGATAAGTAAACTAATTTCCTTGTCCTTAACCAAGGCTTTGTACGGTTCGTCTTCAGAAGAGGTTTTTTTAATTTCTATTTCTTCATTCAAAGCATTGTACCTGTAATAAATATTACCAACAACTTCGTCATTATATTTTAAGATGGTTGGGGCAAACGTATTGGATGTGTAGGGTGAGCCTTGAAATTTATCCAAGTCTATTTCTCTTCTTTTTTGGTAGGCTTCATTAACTGGCCCTAAGAAGTTGGCTATAGCAGCACCAGCGGCCGCATTTTGACTAGCTCCTCCCATATTTGTTGGTACTTGACCAGAATATTGAGCTTGTAAAGTTGTACTAACTATTGCTGTAATAGCTAACATTAAAATTTTTCTCATGGTATGGTTGTTTAAGATGTTTAATTTAGATATTTTTTTTAAACATCTTATAATCAGTATGTTTAATTTTTTGTTAATTCGAAAGTTCTCAATTTATCGTTGTTTAAACCCGCAACAACTATCGTCTTTTCGTTGAATTTTAATGATTCCATACTTTTTACATTTCCTCTAAGATACATTCCTGTTTTATCTATAGAGGTGGTTGTATATCCATCTTTTCCGTTGGAAATTAATGCCAAACCGGTTATGGCATCAAGCCTTGGAGTTTCAACCTCTGTTTCATAGATGTTGCCAGATAGTACGCAATCTTCAAAACCATCGTTGTTCAAGTCAAATAATAAAATTGCTAAAGTGGGAAATAATTGAGATTCATTAGGTAAGGTAACTTTTTCAAAAGTATTATTTCCTTGATTCACCAATATTATGGAGTTAAAGTCTGTAGCTTCGCTTGTGTACGCATCTTTAAGTTTTTCTCCATAAATATCCTCCATAGTCGCATGTGCAAAATCATTATAGGTTGAAAATTTTTCTTTGATAAAAGGCATTTGCTGAGAAGAACATTCTCTACCTCTAACAGGAACATAAGTTTCATGGTACTTTTTACTTAAAACAACGTCGTTAATTCCATTATTATCAAAATCGGTTGCAAATATTTTAAATGGTTTTTCTTCACTTGCAGTAAACTTTATATTTCTACCTACATTACCTACTATATAATCTTTGTTACCATCATTGTTAATATCGGTTTCTTTTATTTTAAACCACCATCCTTTAGTATTTAGCACTGAGTTTTCTGATGATAGACGTTGAAATTTTCCATTTTTGTTCTCAAACATACCAATTGGGGTCCATTCCCCCACGGCAATAAAATCCTGCCATCCGTCATTGTTGAAGTCTGTGGTGATAATACTATTGATCAGTCCAAAATTCTCTAATTCCGGGGCAATAGTATTTGTAACATTTTTTAAAACACCGTTATCGTTTTCATATAATATGGATGCACTGAATTTTGGATAGTTGTGTGGTATGATTCTATTACCTACTAAAATATCGTTATCACCATCTTTATCAAAATCCAATATGGTTACAGATTTACCACTTTTTGGAAAAGATTGTAAAATTGGCGTGTCACGTTTTTCAAAATTTCCTTTTCCGTCGTTTATATATAGTCTATCTGCATAATATGAGGAGCTTTCTCCATATTCGTTACCACCACTAACTACATATAGGTCCAGATCGTCATCATTATCAAAATCAAAAAATACGGATTCGGCATCCTCTTTTTCCTTGTCTAATTCAAAAGATTGCTGTGGGTTCTTGACAAAACCATTTTCTGTTTGTAAAAATAAGGTACCTGTTTGCCTAGAGCCTCCACCAACATAAATATCTTCTTTACCATCACCATTGACATCCGCTTTAGCTATAAATGGACCAGTGTTAGACTGTTTGTAGGGTAGTAGAATTTCTTGCTCAAAATCGTCGTATGTTGTTTCTTGGTGACTGTAATTCAAGTTAAAATCAGTAGCGTTTTTTTGAGAAAAAAATGAGTTAAACCCTAGTGAAGATTTCACGTTTGGTACTACTGCTTTATCTTCAGAGAACGTTAAAAATGAGTTGGCTTTTATATTGTATTTGTATGATATTTTTCCACTAAGCCATTCTACCTTAACTGTGTCAATGACGGTTGTTGTACCAATACCAAAATGGGCAGCGTTTTCTTGTGAAGACATGTACCCTCTAACTCTTTTTATCTCATTAAATTGCTGTTTTTCAGCATATGAAATGGTTACTTTGGCAAAAGATTCGGGTGTAGAAGCCGAAGTTGTAACTTTCAAGAAATTGCCTAATTGGTTTTCAACCGTGTTATTTTTGTATACCAACGCTTGTTGGTCAATATTGTTGATCACTAGGTCTAAATCACCGTCGTTGTCAAAATCAGCTTGTGCGGCACCATTGCTAAAGGTAAGTTCATTTAATCCCCACTCAGTACTTACTTCTTGAAATTCTAAGTTTCCGTTATTTTGATACATTAAATTGCTAAGACTTTCAGATGGCATTTCAATGTAAAGTTGTTGCTTTAAATTAATGGGTATGTTTCCTCTATATTTTATTTTGGCGTTATATACTTTGTTCTGAAAATCATTATCTAATGCATACTTGCGGTAACCGTTGGTAATGAATACATCTTTTGTGCCATCGTTATTATAGTCTGACATTAAAACAGACCAGCTCCAATCAGAGCTCGCCATACCGGTTAATTGTGAGATGTTGGAATAATGGTTTTTACCTTGATTAAGCTGTAAGGAGTTAAACATGTATTGATGTTGAAATCCGGCTGTTTTTGTTAAGAAGTCGAATCTCTCTGTACTCATAGATGCCATAAGGGTTTTAGCCCTAAAATGGTCGTTCGAAGCCATATCTAATACAAATATATCTTGTAAGTTGTCATTGTTGATATCGCCAATGTCCAAGCCCATACCGTAAAATGAAATTTGTTGTGTTAATTGATTGACTTGGTTTGTGAATTTGCCTTTTTGATTATTGATGTATATAGCATCGGGCAGGTAGTAGTCACTTGAAAGGTAAATGTCTAAATAGCCATCGGAATTTATATCGGATACACAAAGACCTAAACCGAATATCGGGTTTTCTAGTCCTACTTCTTTTGTGACATCTACATATTTGCCATTGACATTTTTGTAAAAATGGCTGCTATTGAAATATTTAGATTCTTTGGTGGTATTTACTGTTTTTAATAGGGAGATTGGGTCTAAACCATATAATTCGTTTTCGTTCATGACTATGCAATCTAAGTCACCGTCGTTATCATAATCGAAAAATGCAGATTGTGTAGATATTCCTGGATCGTTTAAGCCATACTCCGTGGCACTTTCCGTAAAAGTTAAATCTTGGTTATTAACATATAGGAGATTATTTCTATTACTTCTATTGTTAGGGCCGCCTTGTGAGACATATATATCTTGCCATCCATCATTGTTAATGTCTACGAAAGTAACACCGTTGCACCATTTTTTATTGATGTTGATACCGGCGGTAGAGGAGATGTCTTCAAACTTAAAATTCCCTTTATTTAGATATAATTTATTGTCAACTTGATTGCCGGAAAAGAAAATATCTAATAAACCGTCATTATTGATATCTTCCACGCCTACTCCAGCCCCATTGTAGAAATAATCAAAATTAAAAACGTTTTCATAAGTTTCAACATTCTCAATTAAGTTATTGCTAAAGTCTATAGAACTATGTTCACTGGTAATTTTTTCAAAAATTTTTGTTGTTTCTTTTTTATTTACAGCAATTTCTTTTGAGTTGCTATTTGTTTGTTCAGAGCACGAGTGCATTATTGGGAGTAATGACAAAATCAGAATTTTCGTCATTTTCTTTATTCTATTGAACTCTAATACAAATTTCATAAGGGGAAGTTATATGTTGTTGTAAACAAAATAGCTGCCTTAATTTTTAAATAAGGCAGCTATATTAATGAATGAAATATTATTTAAGACTACCCTCCACAGATATTCAATGTTTGAACACCTACAGCTGGCGTTGGGCCGTCAGAAAGGGCTAATTCTCCAGTTGGCGCAATAATTTCATAAGTAATTTCACCATCCCAGTCACCTGAAGAAAATGCTAAAGTAAATTCAGCTGTTCCCTCTGGTACTGTAAATGTTTGAGAACCGGCAGCTCCACTATCAAGAGTGTAAGATGTTTCAACACCATCAATAACAACATCAATAGAAGCTCCGTTCCATCCATCACCATAACTATCTTCCATTTCAATAGTGTACTCACCTGCAACTGGTGCTGGAGGAATACATTTTATGATAGGTGCATAGAAATAAGGTGCATTAAAGAAAGAACCTGTGATTGTACCTGTACTATCGTCATTGGTAAAGGTTCTTCCGTCAGTTAAAGTTAAAATTAAACGGAATTGAATAGCATC
The DNA here is from genome assembly GCF_048059195.1 of Maribacter sp. HS. NCBI lineage: Bacteria > Pseudomonadati > Bacteroidota > Flavobacteriia > Flavobacteriales > Flavobacteriaceae > Maribacter > Maribacter sp. HS. The sequence continues at coordinate 536,744 of NZ_JAYLVV010000002.1, read as the reverse complement.
TCCACCGTCAAAATCACCTTCAACTAAACCTAGTTGAGAAAGTGCGTTAGCTAAAGTGGTTTCATAACTAGCTCTAGGTAAACCAAATTCACCATCTGTAAAATCTGCAGGTAAGAAAGTTTCAATTAGAATTTCGTCTACAGTGGAATCACCATTAGCTTCAGTATTATCTTCAAAGCTAATATATAGATCTACTTTCTCCAAAAGATCACCATCTTCGTAATCTTGCTCTTCAAATGTAAACCCATAGGTAGTTGAAGTATCAAAACGATCAAAAATACCGTCTGCTTCAATTGTTCTAAGAACTGCACCTCTAGTTGTTTCGTCAAAAACAGTGTCAATAACTTTGTCACCATCATCACATGATGATATTAGTAGCGTAGAAACACCTAGAATAGCGCCTAATATTTTATTGTTTATTTTCATTTTCTTATTTTTTAGTTAGCAGATGGGAATGCTGGTCCGGCTGGATTTGTATCCCAAAATACTTGAGTTGATAAATCTGATTTCTGCGATACATTTGAGTTTGTAATAACCTCTGTCTGAGGATACAAAAATGATCTTGGGAAAGCACCTGGATTTAACTCCCAGTTTGGAGCCAATGTAGTAGGGAAGCCAGTTCTTCTATAATAGTTATATGCTTCAACACCACCACCGTAAAGTGCTATCCAGTATTGTTCAGATAAAATATTCATTTGATCATCTCCTGTTGCCGCTAGGTAATCAGCAACCGTATCTTCAATGTAAGTAGTAACTTCATCATCAGAAGGGGCTACAGATAAATCTGCACCAGAATCCAATGATCCAAAACTTTGAACTTTAGCTATAGACTTGGTCATTGCAGACTCTAAGAAAGTTGCTTTTTCAGCTGCAGATGAAGCCATTTCAGCTTGCCAGAAATCTACATAAGATGCTAAGATGATCGGCTCTATACCGCCACCTCCGCCACCAAGGCCAAGACCTACAACATCAAAGCTGCTATCGTCAAAACGACCTCCTGCAGGGTAAACACCTACAGCCGTTCTTTGGAAACCATCTGGAGGAGTACCTTCATTGTTACCATGAGATCTACCCCAGTATCCGTTAGGTACGGAACAATAGATGAAACCGTCATAATGTGCCGGTGGTGTAGCTAAAGAACAAGCTAATAGCTCTTCATTGGCTGGTTCACCCGCTGCACCAGGAGTAGCGCTTTCTTGACGATAGAAATAATATCTGATTCTAGGATCGTTTCTTACCATCATGTTGTTCATTAACCAGTTATTTTGGTAAATGTTTGCACCACTTGTAGTATAATCATTCTGATAATCTGGGTGACGTGTATCAGGTTGTAATTCTCTAGTGCCATATTGCCATTGAAAATCATCTGCAGAATCTGCAATATATTCACCTCCAGCAATTATAGAATTAAATGTACTTGTGTCACCGGTAGTAACAGCCGCTTTTAATCTAATGGTGTTAATTAATTTAATCCAATTTTCAGTATCACCACCGTAAAAGAAATCTTCTCCACCTTGAGTAGCTGGGTCAGCTGCAAATAATGCTTCTGCTTCGCTTAAAAGGGCTAACGCTCCAGTATAAACATCTTGACCGTCATCTAACATAGGAGCAGGGAAATCAACTGGATTGCCAGCTTCGCTCAACGTCGCTTTTCCAAGATAATCAACTAACAATAAAAGCATGTGAGCTTTTAATGTTTGACCTACGGCAATATGGAAAGAGTAATCAATATCACTTTCAGCATCTATAGTTTGCAAGTTGTCAACGTTAGGGAATATACCTAAATCTACAGTTGAGCTATAAACAGCGCCATTACCATCTGTACTACTGTACAAACGTTCCCAGATGTCATCAAACGTATCACCAGGGTATGTATTAAAGTAGTTACGACCAAGCATGTAATCAATTCTAGTTAATTCAGAACCAATATCATTTATTGTATACATGTTAGCAACATACGCTAATTGAATTGAATTCAATAATAGGTTAGGATCTGCTTGATCAGCAGCAAGATCATTAGGGCTAGTCCTAAGATCTAGATCTGTTGTTTCACAAGAGTTGAATAACACTCCAGCTGCAAAAACAACGGTTATATATTTAATTATTTTTTTCATAATATTTCTATTAATTAAGATTAGCAATTTTTAAAAGGTTGCTTTAATACTAACTCCATATCTTCTAGAACTTGGACCGTTGATAAAGTCAAAACCTTGAGAGTTACCAACACCAGCACCTTGAATGTTTGGATCGAAGTTAGCTCCATCTGGTGTGTTGTAAGCATCATACCAAAGGTTAAATCCTTGGGCAGTGATTGTCAATGAACCGAAAGGAGTTCTTTCTAATGCTTTTGCAGGGAAAGTGTATCCTAAAGAAAGTTCTTGTAAACGTACTACAGAAGCATCATAAACTTTTAATTCTGTAGGTCCGAATAAGATGTTGTTGAAGTAGTAAGTAGAGTTATTGATCTGCTTATTGTTTACTTCTCCAGTGCTCTGAGATACACCAGGTAAAATATAAGTGTTCTCTCTATCTAAAGTTTCAGTAATTAAACCTCTACCTAATAATGTACCAATAGTGTTAGAAACTATGTCACCACCTTTAGTATGACTAAATTGAAAACCTAAATTCCAATTCTTGTAAGAAAGAGAGTTTATGATGTTCATAATATAGTCTGGGTTAGGATTACCAATAATTGGAACATTACCATTAGCATCTACCTCTGTAGTTACGTAATCACCACCATCATCAATTAAGAAGTTGCCATCCGCATCTCTTGCAATTGCATCACCTACAATAACACCTAACTGCTCACCTTTAATTGCGGCGTTACCACCAACTGATAAAGTTGAACTACCAGCATAGATAATAATGTCTTGCTCTTGCTCAGTTACTATAAATTTGTTTTTAGTGAAGTTAGCTCTTGTGTTCCAGTTGAAGTTGTCACTTCTTACCCAGTCAACACCTAAATCTATTTCAATACCATCACCTTCTATTTTACCAACGTTACTTTGCGTGAAAGTAAAACCGGTTGAAGGAGAAAGAGGCTCTCTAACGATCAAGTCTTTTGTAGTTCTGTCAAAATATGTGAAATCTAAAGAAACTCTATTGTTAAAGAATTTAGATTCAAATCCTACTTCAAATTCTGATAATAGCTCAGGTTTTAAGTCAGGATTAGCTTTAAAAGCAGCAACTTGGTTGGTTGTAACTTCACCGCCTTCACCATATACTTGTGTATTTTGCTCAACAACACTTACCGTTGGATAAGCAGTTGGGAAAGTCGCAGACTGCCCTAAACCAGCTCTTAATTTCAAGAAGTTAAGACCTTTTTCAGATTTAATACCAGGCCAAGCAGCAGTAGGTAAGAAAGATGCACTAGCACTTGGATATGTTTGACTGTTGTTTTCTGTAGTTAAGTTAGAAACCCAGTCAGTTCTAGTAGATGCTGTAAGGAATAACATGTTGTCGTAGTCCAAAGTAACCTGTCCTAATAAACCAGCAATATTTCTTTTTTCAGAATATTGAATAGGGGATTGGTTAGAGTAGTTAAAATGTCTCTGTATGTCAAATACAATTTGACCAGTACTAGCAACACCTTGCTGATCAAAAGTTGTTGATCTTGTTGTAGCACCTGCGTTGAATGACAAACCTAATTTTTCAGATAAATCATAATTACCGTTAAGGGCTAAGTAGTGATCCCAAATCGTATTATTGTTATCATAGGTATTCAAGAAACCAAATATTGCACTTGTAAATGCAACACCACCCTTATTAGAGTATTGTTCATTTCTTTCGTTATAATAATCTAAACCTGCTCTATAGGTCATGTTTAGGTTATCATTGATGTCATATTGTACAGAAGCATTCCAGAAAACACGTGTTGTTAACTGAGAGTATTTTACGTTATTTTCAGTCCAACGTGGATTAATGATATCGTTACCATTTCTATAGTATACACTAGAACCATCAATTGGGTTTTGGTAAGGTAATCCTAATAAATCAACACTACGAGGTGTGAAGTAAATGTTTCCAAAAATTGAAAGACCTGTAGTACCATTACCTTCACTCGCTGCAATTGGAGGTGAACTGTAATCTGTTCTCGAGTAGTTCATAGCTCCTGAAACTGTGAATTTATTCGATAATTTAGATCTACCACCTAAAGAAACGTTAGCTCTTGTTAAACCGTTTCCAGGTACGAAAGATTCATCATCTAAGTAACCAAAGTTTGCATTAAAGGTCGTATTTCCATCTTCTGATGCACCGTTAATGTTAACAGAAGTAGAGCTTACAGAACCTGGTTTGAAGTAATCTTCTACAGAATCGTAAGGTTTCCAGTCATATCTTGTTCCTTGTAATTCAGGAAAAGCTTCACGAGTAGCAGCAACTGCAGTACTACTATATGGGTGCTCTAAAGTACCATTTTCGTCAATCGCAGATTGTCTTCCCCAACCTGAAAGGCCGCTTTCTTCAAAACTTGGTCCCCAGTTACTGAAGAACCATCCAAATGCTTGATCAAAACCATTACCATATTCATCTTGATAGTCAGGTAAAGAAGCAAATTCATTAACAAAGTAAGATTGGTTTACTGTGATTTCAGTTTTCTTTTTACCACCTACAGAAGAACCTGCCTTAGTGGTAATCAAAATAACACCATTTTTACCTTGTGAACCATAAAGTGTTGCTGCCGCAAGACCTTTTAATACCTCAATTTTTGCAATGTTGTTTGGGTCTAAATCTAAAAATCTTGAAGAACCAGTGTTACCGGTTAAGAAGTTAGAACCACCACCATTTGTGTCTTGTGCATTAGTATCACTACTAAATGGTACACCATCAACAACAAAAAGGGCCTGGTTACTTCCACTAAAGGAACTTAAACCCCTAACTACAACATTGGTTGCAGAACCAGACATACCACCTGCGGAAGTAATCTGTACACCAGATGCTTTACCTGATAATACACGGGCAACATCACCTTCAGCACGTGATTCCAAATCTTCTTCGTCTACAGATGATACTGCGAAACCTAAAGCCTTCTTCTCACGCTTAATACCTTGAGCGGTTACAACTACTTCTTCCAGCGCTTGTGCATCTTCTTCCATTTGCACATTTACTGTACTGCCAGCACCAACCGATTTTCTAACGGCTTTTTGACCAATGTAAGTAAATAATAATGTTTCGCCTTGTGAGGCCATAATGGAATAGTTACCATCGAAATCTGTTTGAGTACCTGTTGTGGTGCCTTCAACTACAATGTTAACCCCGGGCAAAGGAAGCCCTCCCTGATCAGTAACCGTACCGGATACTGTTTTTTGCTGTGCAAAAGAAATATGCACAACTAACGCCAATAGTAGCGTTAACAATCCATTTAGTTTTGTTCTCATTTTTAAATTATTTGAATTAGCTAGCGACAAACTTCACAATAATGTGTTAATAATGCAAGATAATTTTAATAAAACTTTAAGAACTTGTTATAAAATTCGGAGTTACATATTAAACACGATCCATATTTAAAGTTATATAATTCAACACCGTTTTTTTTATCATATTCATAATTCTTCAGAAAAAGTCTAAAAAACCTGCATTTAATTTAAAGTGAAAATTGTATGGGTTTTTACTTGAAGTTTTTAAAATATTAAGACAGTTTTAACCAATGAATTTTGTGTTGATTTCTGTTGAATTGAAAAAAAATAAAAATAAATTCATAATGATTTGAATTTTACCGAAATATGACTACATTTGCCGACCCTTAAAGTAGGGGTAATTTTTATATATTATTATAGTATGCCAACAATATCACAATTAGTACGAATAGGAAGAGAGACGATTACTAAGAAGAGTAAATCGGCTGCTTTGGATTCGTGTCCTCAGAGAAGAGGTGTTTGTACACGTGTTTATACTACCACGCCAAAGAAACCAAATTCAGCTATGAGAAAAGTAGCAAGGGTTAGGTTGACCAATGGTAAGGAAGTAAATGCTTACATACCTGGTGAGGGTCACAATTTGCAAGAGCACTCGATAGTATTAGTAAGAGGCGGAAGAGTTAAGGATTTACCAGGAGTTAGGTATCATATTGTACGTGGTGCATTGGACACAGCAGGTGTGGCCGGTAGAACACAACGTAGATCTAAATATGGTGCAAAACGCCCTAAGAAGTAATTAAACTTGTTTAAAACGAAGTAATGAGAAAAAGACAGGCAAAGAAAAGACCACTTTTACCAGATCCAAGATTTAATGATCAGTTGGTGACGCGTTTCGTCAATATGATGATGTGGGATGGTAAGAAATCAGTTGCTTTTGGTGTTTTTTACGATGCAATAGATATCGTAGATGCTAAAAAGACCGATGAAGAAAAAACAGCTTTAGAGCTTTGGAAGGATGCATTAAGTAATGTTATGCCCCATGTTGAGGTGAGAAGTAGAAGAGTTGGTGGTGCAACATTTCAAATTCCAATGCAGATTAGACCGGACCGTAAGATATCAACTGCTATGAAATGGTTGATTAGTTATGCAAGAAAGCGTAATGAGAAAGGTATGGCGCAAAAGCTAGCTGGAGAAATTTTAGCGGCGGCAAAAGAAGAAGGTGCTGCTGTTAAGAAAAGAGTCGATACGCACAAGATGGCTGAGGCAAACAAAGCATTTTCGCACTTTAGATTCTAAATAGACATGGCAAGAGATTTAAAATTTACAAGAAATATTGGTATTGCAGCTCATATTGATGCTGGAAAAACTACTACTACAGAACGTATTCTTTTTTATACGGGTGTTAGTCATAAAATAGGTGAGGTACATGATGGTGCTGCAACTATGGACTGGATGGAGCAGGAGCAAGAAAGAGGTATTACAATTACTTCTGCTGCAACAACCTGTACATGGAAGTTTCCATTGGAAAATGCTAAGGAATTAGCTGATACTAAAGATTATCACTTTAATATTATTGATACTCCGGGACACGTTGATTTTACCGTTGAGGTAAATCGTTCTTTGCGTGTATTGGATGGTTTGGTATTCCTTTTTAGTGCTGTTGATGGTGTTGAGCCTCAATCAGAGACAAACTGGAGATTGGCGGATAATTACAAAGTTCCAAGAATTGGATTTGTAAACAAAATGGACCGTCAGGGTTCTAACTTCCTTATGGTTTGTAAGCAAGTTAAGGAAATGTTGGGTTCAAATGCAGTTCCTATTGTTTTGCCAATTGGAGAAGAGGCTGATTTTAAAGGAATTGTAGATTTAGCAAAGAATAGGGCTATTGTGTGGCATGATGACAACTTTGGTTCTACTTTCGATGTTATTGATATTCCTGAAGATATGAAAGCAGAGGTTAAGGAGTATAGAGCTGCCTTGATTGAAGCTGTTGCTGAGTATGATGAGGAGTTAATGGAGAAATTCTTCGAGGATGAAGACTCTATTACTGAAGAAGAAGTACATGCTGCTTTAAGAGCGGCTGTTATGGATCGTGCAATTATACCTATGATCTGTGGTTCTTCATTTAAGAATAAAGGTGTTCAGTTTTTGTTGGATGCGGTATGTAGATATTTGCCTTCTCCTGTAGATAAGGACGATATTGCTGGTACTAATCCTGATACTGGCGTTGTTGAAAAGCGTAAGCCAAGTGTAAAGGAGCCTTTTTCTGCACTTGCATTTAAAATTGCTACTGATCCTTTTGTGGGTAGATTGGCATTTTTTAGAACATATTCAGGTCGTCTAGATGCTGGTTCGTATATATTGAATAATAGATCAGGTAAGAAAGAGCGTATCTCTCGTATTTATCAGATGCATTCCAATAAGCAAAATGCTATCGATTTTATCGAAGCGGGAGATATTGGTGCGGCTGTTGGTTTTAAGGATATTAAAACCGGTGATACAATGTCGGATGAGAAGCATCCTATTGTTTTGGAGAGTATGGACTTTCCAGAGCCAGTTATCGGTATTGCTGTTGAGCCTAAAACAAAGGCGGATGTTGATAAGTTAGGTATGGCTTTGGCTAAATTGGCTGAAGAGGATCCAACTTTCCAGGTTAAAACGGACGAAGCTTCAGGACAAACTATTATATCTGGTATGGGTGAGCTTCACTTAGATATTATTGTTGACCGTTTAAGAAGAGAGTTTAAGGTAGAGGTTAGTCAAGGTGAGCCTCAAGTTGAATATAAAGAAGCGTTAACAAAAACTGCTGCTCATAGAGAAACTTATAAAAAGCAATCTGGTGGTCGTGGTAAGTTTGGTGACATTGTATTTGAAATGGGACCTGCTGATGATGATTTCGAAGGTGATGGATTGCAGTTTGTTGATGAAATTAAAGGTGGTCGTATTCCAAAAGAATTCATACCATCTGTAGAGAAAGGTTTCCAGATTGCTATGCAAAATGGTCCTTTAGCTGGATATGAAATGGATTCAATGAAAGTTGTGCTTAAGGATGGTTCTTTCCACCCTGTGGATTCAGATGCACTTTCGTTTGAATTGGCTGCTAAAATGGGTTACAAAGCTGCGGGTAAAGCTGCCGGTGCTGTAATTATGGAGCCTATAATGAAATTGGAAGTTATTACTCCTGAAGAAAATATGGGTGATATCGTTGGAGATTTAAATAGACGTAGAGGTACTATTGGCGATATGAGTGATAGAGCTGGAGCAAAAGTGGTTAAAGGTACTGTTCCTTTATCTGAAATGTTTGGTTATGTTACTTCATTGAGAACTTTATCTTCAGGTCGTGCAACTTCAACAATGGAATTTTCACATTATGCGGAAACTCCTTCTAATATCTCGGAGGAAGTTATTAAAGCAGCAAAAGGTATAACAGCATAAATTTAGGACATGAGTCAGAAAATTAGAATAAAACTAAAATCTTACGATCATAATTTAGTGGATAAATCTGCTGAGAAGATTGTAAAAACGGTAAAGACTACCGGTGCTGTTGTAACAGGACCAATTCCTTTACCAACGCATAAAAAGATATTTACGGTTTTACGTTCACCTCACGTGAACAAAAAATCTAGAGAGCAATTCCAATTAAGTTCTTACAAGAGATTGTTGGATATTTATAGCTCTTCATCTAAGACAATTGATGCACTTATGAAGTTAGAACTTCCAAGTGGTGTTGAGGTTGAGATTAAGGTATAATCACTGTCCATCTCTTTTATAGAGTTGGGCTACATGTCCTAAGCTGCGTGCGAGGGAAAAACGGATAAAAATAATTTAGGGTTAAATTATTTTGACCCTATTTTTTTGATAAGAATTTAATAAGTAATAATTAATATAAATAAGTATGTCTGGGTTAATAGGAAAGAAAGTAGGCATGACTAGTATTTTTGACGAGAACGGAAAGAACATTCCTTGTACCGTTATTGAGGCTGGACCATGTGTAGTTACCCAAGTCAGAACCGAAGAGGTAGACGGGTATAGTGCCCTTCAACTTGGTTTCGATGACAAGGCAGAAAATCGTGCTAATAAGGCTGAATTAGGCCATTTTAAAAAAGCAGGTGCTTCTCCTAAGAAAAAAGTCGTTGAGTTTCAAGATTTTGAAGGTGATTTTAAATTAGGTGACACCGTTGGTGTTGATGTTTTTACTGAAGGACAGTTCGTAGATGTTATAGGTACATCTAAAGGTAAGGGTTTTCAGGGTGTTGTAAAACGTCACGGTTTTGGTGGTGTTGGTCAAGCAACGCACGGTCAGCATAACAGACTTAGAGCTCCAGGTTCTATTGGTGCTGCATCATATCCTGCAAGAGTATTCAAGGGTATGAAAATGGCCGGTAGAATGGGTACGGATCGTGTTACGGTTCAAAACCTTAGAGTTTTAAAAGTAGTTCCAGAAAAAAATCTTTTAGTAGTTAAAGGTTGTGTTCCGGGCCATAAGAATGCTTATGTAACTATACAAAGGTAGATGTAATGAAAGTAGCAGTTTTAGATATTAAAGGAAAAGACACAGGTAGAAAGGCAAACCTTTCTGATGATGTTTTCGCTATAGAGCCTAACGAGCATGCAGTTTACCTTGATGTTAAGCAGTATTTGGCACATCAAAGACAAGGTACGCATAAAGCTAAGGAAAGAGCAGAGATAGCTGGTAGTACAAGAAAGATTAAAAAACAAAAAGGTACAGGTACTGCAAGAGCAGGTAGTATTAAATCGCCGGTATTTAGAGGTGGTGGTAGAATATTTGGTCCTAGACCTAAAGATTATAGCCAAAAGTTGAATAAAAACTTAAAGCGTTTGGCAAGAAAATCTGCATTGACTTTAAAGTCTAAAGAAAATGCAATTTTAGTAGTCGAAGACTTCGATTTTGATACTCCAAAAACTAAAGATTTTGTTGGTGTTTTAAAGACCTTAGGTCTTGAGAATAAAAAGTCTTTAATAGTGTTGGGTGATTCAAATAAAGGTGTATATTTGTCTTCGCGTAATTTTAAAGGGTCGGAAGTTATAACTAACTCAGAATTAAGTACTTACAAAATTCTTCACGCTAATAGTGTGGTATTGTTAGAGAGCTCTTTAGAGGGAATTGAATCGAATTTAAATAAACAATAATATCATGAGTGTGTTGATAAAACCAATTATAACGGAAAAAATGACTGCTGATAGCGAGTTGAACAACCGTTATGGATTCGTAGTTGACCCTAAGGCTAACAAATTGCAGATTAAAGATGCGGTTGAAGCTACTTATGGTGTTTCTGTGAAGAAGGTTCGTACTATGAATTACGGTCCTTCAAGAAAATCCAGATATACAAAAACTGGTGTGCAACATGGTAAGACGAATGCAATTAAAAAAGCGATCGTTGATGTTGTAGAAGGTGATATTATCGATTTTTACAGTAATCTATAAAGACAAGAAATGTCAGTTAGAAAATTAAAACCAATCACTCCAGGGCAGCGTTTTAGAGTAGTAAACGGATTTGACGCCATTACTGCTGATAAGCCGGAAAAAAGCTTGCTTGCTCCGTTAAAAAAGTCCGGAGGTAGAAACAGTCAAGGAAAAATGACCATGCGCCAAAAAGGTGGTGGTCATAAAAGAAGGTATCGTGTAATAGATTTTAAGAGAGATAAGCAAGATGTTGCTGCTACTGTTAAAACTATTGAGTACGATCCAAACAGAACTGCATTTATTGCTCTTTTGGAATATGCAGATGGAGAAAAGCGTTATGTAATCGCTCAAAATGGTTTACAAGTAGGTCAGCAGGTTTCTGCGGGTGCTACTGTAGCTCCTGAGATCGGAAATGCTCTTCCATTAAGCGAGATTCCTTTGGGAACTATAATTTCATGTATTGAGTTAAGACCTGGTCAAGGTGCTGTTATGGCGCGTAGTGCTGGTACATTTGCTCAATTAATGGCAAAGGATGGTAAGTTTGTTACTGTAAAAATGCCATCTGGTGAAACAAGATTAATTCTTTCTGGTTGTGTTGCGACCATTGGGGCTATTTCAAACTCTGATCATCAATTATTGGTATCTGGTAAAGCAGGTAGAAGTAGATGGTTGGGTAGAAGACCAAGAACAAGGCCGGTAGCTATGAACCCTGTCGATCACCCAATGGGTGGTGGTGAAGGTAGAGCTTCAGGTGGTCATCCAAGATCGAGAAACGGAATACCTGCTAAAGGTTTCAGAACTCGTACGAAGACCAAGAGCACCAATAAGTATATAATAGAACGTAGAAAGAAATAAAAAAGTAGAAAGAAATGGCACGTTCACTAAAAAAAGGACCATACGTACACTATAGCTTGGAGAAAAAAATCCAACAAAGTGTATCATCCGGTAAGAAATCGGTAATAAAAACATGGTCAAGAGCTTCTATGATTACTCCTGATTTTGTTGGGATGACTATAGCGGTTCATAATGGAAAACAATTTGTACCTGTTTTTGTAACAGAAAACATGGTAGGACATAAACTTGGGGAATTTTCGCCAACTAGATCTTTTAGAGGTCATGCTGGTGCAAAAAACAAAGGAAAAAAGTAAGCTATGGGAGTTCGTAAAAAACAGATGGCCGAAAGAATTAAGGCCGAGAAGAAAAAAGTAGCTTTCGCTAAGTTGAACAATTGTCCTACTTCACCTAGAAAAATGCGCTTAGTTGCTGATTTAATTCGTGGTGTAAAGGTAGAGCAGGCATTAGCTATATTAAGATTCAATCCAAAAGAAGCTTCAAGAAAGTTAGAGAAATTATTACTTTCTGCTTTGGCTAATTGGCAAGCAAAAAACGAAGATGCAAATTTAGAGGATGCTGATTTGGTAGTTGCTGAGATTAGAGTTGATAGTGGTGCTATGCTTAAGAGATTGCGTCCTGCTCCACAAGGTAGAGCGCATAGAATTAGAAAACGTTCAAACCATGTTACATTGGTTTTGGGGTCAAAAAATATAACAGAAAACTAGAATGGGACAGAAAACAAATCCAATAGGAAATCGTCTAGGAATCATCAGAGGTTGGGAGTCTAACTGGTACGGTGGAAACGATTACGGAGATAAATTGGCTGAGGATGATAAAATACGTAAGTATATTCATGCGAGACTTTCTAAAGCTAGTGTTTCAAGAGTTATAATTGAACGTACCTTAAAACTTATAACTGTAACAGTAACAACTGCAAGACCTGGTATCATTATTGGTAAAGGTGGTCAAGAAGTTGATAAGTTGAAAGAAGAGTTGAAAAAAATCACCAATAAGGAGGTTCAAATCAACATTTTTGAAATAAAAAGACCAGAACTTGATGCTAATTTAGTTGCAGCAAGTGTAGCTCGTCAAATAGAAAGTAGAATTTCTTTTAGAAGAGCGATAAAGATGGCAATCGCTGCAGCAATGCGTATGAATGCCGAAGGTATTAAGATTCAGATCTCAGGTAGATTAAACGGTGCTGAAATGGCACGTTCTGAATCATATAAAGATGGTAGAATTCCATTATCGACCTTTAGAGCTGATATTGATTATGCTTTACAGGAAGCTCAAACAACATATGGTAAACTTGGTATTAAAGTTTGGATTATGAAGGGTGAGGTTTACGGTAAAAGGGAATTATCTCCGTTAGTTGGAATGCAAAAGGATTCTTCTAAAGGTGGTAAACAAGAAGGTGGAAGAAAACAACGTCGTAGAAAGTAATTTTTTAAAGAACTAAAGTAATGTTACAACCGAAAAGAACAAAGTTCCGTAAAATGCAGAAAGGCCGTATGAAAGGTCTTGCTGGAAGAGGACACCAACTTTCAAATGGTATGTTCGGTATAAAGAATGTTGATGATGCTGCATTTTTAACTTCACGTCAAATAGAAGCTGCACGTATTGCTGCTACTAGATATATGAAAAGGGAAGGGCAATTGTGGATTAAAATATTTCCGGATAAGCCGATTACCAAAAAACCATTAGAAGTACGTATGGGTAAAGGTAAAGGTGCTCCAGAATATTTCGTAGCCGTGGTAAAACCAGGTAGAATTATGTTCGAAGTGGCCGGAGTTCCTATGGAAGTAGCAAAAGAAGCTTTAAGATTGGCGGCTCAAAAACTTCCTGTTAAAACTAAATTTATTGTAGCTCGTGATTACGAGGCTGGAAATTAAACGTAAGGAATAATGAAAAAACAAGAGATTAAAGAAATGTCTGTGGAAGGACTTACGGAGAAACTGGCCGAGTACAAGAAGCAACATTCAGATTTGAAAATTGCGCATTTTGTAACTCCGTTAGAAAATCCACTTCAGATTAGAAAAGTAAGGAGAACGGTGGCAAGAATAGCAACTGAATTAACTAATAGGGAAAACCAATAATTGGTGGGCTTTATGGAAAAAAGAAACTTAAGAAAAGAGAGAGTAGGAGTTGTCACTAGTAATAAGATGGAGAAATCCATAGTTATTTCTGAGGTGAAAAGAGTAAAACATCCTATGTACGGTAAATTCGTTTTGAAGACAAAGAAGTATGTTGCGCATGACGAAAAGAACGATTGTAACATTGGTGATACTGTAAAGATCATGGAAACTCGTCCTATGAGTAAAACCAAATGTTGGAGATTAGTAGAAATCTTAGAAAGAGCTAAATAAGTTATGTTACAGCAAGAATCTAGACTAAAAGTAGCGGATAACACCGGAGCAAAGGAAGTTTTAACTATTCGTGTTCTTGGTGGTACCAAAAGAAGATATGCTTCTATAGGTGACAAAATTGTTGTTACCGTTAAAGAAGCAACTCCAAATGGAGGTATCAAGAAAGGTGCGGTGTCAACAGCTGTTGTAGTTCGTACAAAGAAAGAGGTTAGAAGACCTGATGGGTCTTATATCAGATTTGATGATAACGCTTGTGTGTTATTGAATCCTGCCGGAGAAATGAGAGGAACACGTGTTTTCGGACCTGTTGCAAGAGAGCTTAGGGATAAGCAGTTCATGAAGATTGTATCATTGGCCCCAGAGGTATTATAATATAACGGACAAGATGAAAAAGTTAAAAATCAAAACAGGAGACACGGTAAGAATCATTGCTGGAGACCATAAAGGTACCGAAGGTAAGGTTATGCGTGTTGATCTTGAGAAAAATAAAGCCATCGTTGAAGGTGCCAATATGGTATCTAAACATGAGAAGCCTAGTGCTAAGAACCCTCAAGGTGGTATTGTAAAAAAAGAAGCTTTAATCCATATTTCTAACTTAGGGTTAATCGACAGTAAAACTGGAGATGTAACTAGAGTAGGTTACGAAGTAAGGGATGGTAAAAAAGTTAGGGTTTCCAAAAAATCCAATGAAGTAATTTAGTTATGGCATACGTTGCAAGATTAAAGAAAGAGTATAAGGAGCGAATTATAGCTGCCCTTACCGAAGAGTTTGGTTACAGTAATGTAATGCAGGTTCCTAAGTTAGAGAAGATAGTAATGAGTAGAGGTGTGGGTGCTGCCGTTGCTGACAAGAAACTTATAGACCATGCAATAGATGAAATGACTATGATTACTGGTCAGAAAGCTGTTGCTACAATGTCTAAAAAGGATGTTGCTGCCTTTAAATTAAGAAAAGGTATGCCGATAGGTGCAAAAGTTACCTTAAGAGGTGAGCGTATGTACGAATTTTTGGATCGTTTGGTTACTTCTGCTTTACCACGTGTTAGAGATTTTCAAGGTATCAAAGCAACAGGTTTTGATGGTCGTGGAAATTACAACTTAGGTATTACGGAACAAATTATATTTCCTGAAGTTAATATTGATAAAATCAATAGAATTAACGGTATGGATATTACATTTGTAACTTCTGCCAATACGGATAAGGAAGCAAAATCATTATTAACAGAATTAGGATTACCTTTTAAAAAGAATTAGTATGGCTAAGGAATCAATGAAAGCCCGTGAGAGAAAAAGGGAAAGAACTGTAGCAAATTATGCTGAAAAGCGCAAAGCTTTGAAAGAAGCTGGTGATTATGAAGCGTTGCAGAGATTACCTAAAAATGCATCTCCGGTACGTTTGCATAACAGATGTAAATTAACTGGTAGACCAAAAGGTTACATGAGAACTTTTGGTATTTCAAGGGTAATGTTCAGAGAGATGGCTAACGCTGGATTAATTCCAGGGGTTAAGAAAGCTAGCTGGTAAATAAAAGATTATTAATGGGTTCAGGTTTAGCCTATTGCTGAAAACCGTTCCCGAATTATATATACATGGTAACAGATACTATTGCAGATTACCTAACGAGAGTTAGAAACGCGAGTAGAGCGGGACATAGGGTTGTTGAAATCCCTGCGTCAAATCTAAAGAAAGAGATAACTAAAATATTGTTCGATCAAGGATATATTTTAAGTTATAAGTTTGAAGAAGACAAGGTTCAAGGTTCTATTAAAATAGCTTTGAAATACGATAAGCTTACAAAAGAGCCTGTTATCAAGAAAATACAGCGTATAAGTAAGCCTGGTCTTAGAAAATATGCCGGCAGTGAAGAATTGCCACGTGTATTGAATGGTTTAGGTATTGCAATTGTTTCTACATCTCATGGTGTAATGACTAGCAAGCAGGCCAAGGCAGAGAAAGTTGGTGGTGAAGTTTTGTGCTACGTTTATTAATTGATTAAAGATTTAGAAAATGTCTAGAATAGGTAATAATCCAGTCGCAATTCCAGAAGGAGTTACAATTGAAATCAATGACAACATAATTTCTGTAAAAGGAAAATTAGGTGAATTGACTCAAGAATTCTCTGGTGTAGCGATTAAAGTAGAAGATGGTCAGGCTTGGGTAACAAGACCTTCAGATTCTAAAGAGCATAAAGCTAAGCACGGTTTGTATAGATCACTTATCACTAATATGGTTGAAGGTGTTTCTAAAGGTTGGACTAAAGAATTGGAATTAGTTGGTGTAGGGTATAGGGCAAGTAATCAAGGGCAAAAACTTGATTTGGCTTTAGGTTTTTCACACAACATTGTTTTTGACTTGGCCCCAGAGGTAAAAGTTGAAACTATATCAGAAAAGGGTAAGAATCCTATCGTAAAGCTGACTTCACATGACAAACAACTAGTTGGTCATATAGCAGCGAAAATCAGATCTTTCCGTAAGCCAGAGCCATACAAAGGGAAAGGTATCAAGTTTGTAGGTGAAATATTAAGAAGAAAAGCTGGTAAGTCAGCTTAATAATAGGATATTATGGGATTATCAAAAACACAAAGAAAATTAAGAATCCGTCGTAGAATTCGTAAGGTTTCTTCTGGGACTGCAGCTAGACCAAGGTTATCTGTATTTAGAAGTAATAGCGAAATTTACGCTCAAGTTATAGACGACGTTAAAGGAGTCACTTTAGTATCTGCTTCTTCAAGAGATAAGGATATTGCAAAAGTAAAAGGAAATAAAACCGAGATTGCTGCTTTGGTTGGTAAAACAATCGCTGAGAAATCTGTAAAAGCTGGTTTAGATAAAGTAGCTTTTGATAGAGGGGGTAATTTGTATCATGGTAGAGTTAAGTCTCTAGCTGAAGGTGCAAGAGAAGCAGGTCTAAAATTCTAATATACTAGTATGTTCCAAAAATATAAAAACGTAGAAACTGTTAAGCCAGGTGGTTTAGATTTAAAAGATAAATTAGTTGGTATTCAGCGTGTAACTAAGGTAACAAAAGGTGGTAGAGCATTCGGTTTTTCTGCAATTGTTGTTGTAGGTGATGAAAATGGTGTTGTAGGTCACGGTTTAGGTAAATCTAAAGAAGTTGCTACTGCAATTGCCAAAGCAATTGAAGATGGTAAAAAGAATTTAGTGCGTATACCTTTGAACAAAGGTACTTTACCACATGAGCAAAAAGGTAAATTCGGTGGGGCTAGAGTATATATTCAGCCTGCATCACATGGTACCGGTGTTATTGCTGGTGGTGCTGTAAGATCAGTACTTGAATCAGTTGGTGTGCATGATGTATTGTCTAAGTCTCAAGGTTCTTCCAACCCACATAATGTTGTAAAAGCTACTTTTGATGCTTTATTGCAACTTAGAGATGCAAAAACCATTGCAACACAAAGAGGTGTTTCTTTAGAAAAAGTATTTAAAGGCTAAGAGGAAAATTATGGCAAAGATTAAAGTTACACAGGTAAAAAGTGGAATTAAGAAACCTCAAAATCAAAAAAGAACTTTAGAGGCTCTTGGTTTAAAGAGAATTGGTCAGGTAGTTGAGCATGATGATACTCCTAACATTCTTGGAATGATAAATAAAGTTAAACATTTAGTTTCCACTGAGGAAGCTTAAATTTAGAATAAAATGGGTTTACATAGTCTACAGCCTGCAGAAGGTTCAGTAAATAGAGACGGAAAACGCCTTGGTAGAGGTCAGGGTTCTGGTAAGGGAGGAACTGCTGCTAGAGGGCATAAAGGAGCGAAATCAAGATCTGGTTATTCTAAGAAAATCGGTTTTGAAGGTGGTCAAATGCCTTTGCAACGTCGTGTACCTAAATTTGGTTTTACGAATATTAACCGTAAGAATTACCAAGGTATCAACTTAGAAAAGTTACAAGAACTTGTAAATAATAAAGTTATTACCAATGAGGTGTCTTTAGACATTTTAATTGAGAATGGTTTAGTTGGTAAAAATGATTTAGTGAAAATTTTAGGAAATGGCGAGTTAAAAGCTTCTCTTAAAGTTTCAGTACATAAATTTACAGCATCTGCCAAAGCAGCAATTGAAGCAGCAGGTGGTGAAGCAATAAGTTTGTAAGCATAGACGAGAGCATGAAGAATTTTATTGATACAATATCCAATATTTGGAAAATAGAAGAGCTAAGAAATAGAATTCTTATTACACTAGGTCTTTTGTTGGTTTATCGTTTTGGTTGTCAAATCGTACTTCCAGGTATAGATTCAACGCAATTAGGTGGGTTAACAGATGGTACTGACCAAGGAATATTTGGTCTTTTAAATGCATTTACAGGAGGGGCGTTTGCTAATGCTTCTGTTTTTGCATTAGGTATTATGCCATATATCTCTGCTTCTATTGTAGTTCAGTTAATGGGTATTGCAATTCCTTATCTTCAGAAATTACAAAAAGAAGGAGAAAGTGGTCGTAAGACCATCAATCAAATCACCAGATGGTTAACTATCGGTATTTGTATTGTTCAAGCTCCTGCTTATTTGTATGGATTAGAAGCCTTTGGTGTTAGGGATAGTGCTTTCTTATTGGGAAAGGGACTTGATTTTATGGTGCCAGCTGTTATTATATTGGTAACAGGTACGGTTTTTGCAATGTGGTTAGGTGAAAAAATTACCGATAAAGGTATTGGTAACGGTATTTCGTTATTGATAATGATTGGTATTATAGCTACTATGCCACAGTCTTTTGTTCAAGAATTTATTTCAAGAACAACAAATAATAATGGTGGACTAATGTTCATTTTAATTGAAGTTATTATATGGTTCTTGGTTATTTTGGCTTGTATTCTTTTAGTAATGGCTACAAGACAGATTCCTGTACAATATGCAAGACGAACTGCTTCTGGTGGTTATGAAAAGAACATCATGGGATCTAGACAATATATACCATTGAAGTTAAATGCTTCTGGTGTAATGCCTATAATATTTGCTCAGGCAATTATGTTCGTACCTGGTATGATAGGTGGTGCTTTTGATGATACATCTTTTGGACAGTGGATGCAAGTTCAGTTCAGTGATATATTCGGTTGGGCTTATAATTTACTTTTTGCAATATTGATTATAATCTTCACATATTTTTATACTGCTATTACGGTTCCTACCAATAAGATGGCAGATGACTTAAAAAGAAGTGGTGGTTTTATACCTGGAATTCGTCCTGGGAAAGAAACTGGAGATTATTTAGATAAGATTATGTCTTTAATAACGTTACCTGGATCTATTTTCTTAGCTTTGCTGGCTATTTTACCAGCGGTTGTGGTAAAGTTGATGGATGTTCAAGCTGGATGGGCGTTATTTTATGGTGGTACCTCCCTGTTAATTATGGTTGGTGTTGCTATCGATACGGTACAACAGGTAAATTCATATTTGTTGAACAGACATTATGATGGTTTAATGAAAACCGGTAAAAATAGAAAAGTAGCATAATTTATGGCTAAACAGGCAGCAATAGAACAAGATGGATCTATCATTGAAGCATTGTCAAATGCAATGTTTCGTGTAGAATTGGAGAACGGACATGTGGTAACAGCGCATATATCAGGTAAGATGCGTATGCACTATATTAAACTATTACCTGGAGATAAGGTTAAATTGGAGATGAGTCCGTATGACCTTACAAAAGCAAGAATTACATATAGATACTAAGATACAAGATGAAAGTAAGAGCATCAGTTAAAAAGAGAAGTGCCGACTGCAAGATTGTTCGCAGAAAAGGCAGGTTGTACGTAATCAACAAAAAGAATCCTAGATTTAAACAAAGACAAGGGTAATTATGGCAAGAATCGCAGGTATAGATATACCAAAACAAAAGAGAGGTGTTATCGCCTTAACCTACATTTTTGGAATTGGAAGAAGTAGGTCACAAGAAATATTGAGTAAAGCCCAAGTTAGCGAAGAT
Organism: Maribacter sp. HS; assembly: GCF_048059195.1. Classification (NCBI taxonomy): domain Bacteria; kingdom Pseudomonadati; phylum Bacteroidota; class Flavobacteriia; order Flavobacteriales; family Flavobacteriaceae; genus Maribacter; species Maribacter sp. HS. The sequence continues at coordinate 516,823 of NZ_JAYLVV010000002.1, read as the reverse complement.
ACTAAGGTTTCTGATTGGAATGATGATGAAATAGGACGTATCAGGGAAGCTGTTTCTGAATTTACAATTGAAGGTGAATTACGTTCTGAAACTCAATTGAACATTAAGCGTTTAATGGATATTGGGTGTTATAGAGGAATTCGTCATAGATCAGGTTTACCTTTAAGAGGTCAGCGAACTAAGAACAACTCTAGAACTAGAAAAGGAAAGCGTAAAACAGTTGCTAACAAGAAGAAAGCAACTAAATAATAATTAGGTATGGCAAAGGCAAGTACTAAAGTTACCAAGAAACGTAAAGTTATAGTTGATTCTGTTGGTGAAGCACACATAAGCGCTTCTTTCAATAATATCATTATCTCTTTGACAAATAAAAAAGGAGATGTTATTTCTTGGTCATCTGCTGGTAAGTTAGGTTTTAGAGGGTCTAAGAAAAATACTCCTTATGCTGCTCAAGTAGCTGCTGAGGATTGTTCAAAAGTTGCTCATGAAGCAGGTTTGAGAAAAGTGAAGGTTTATGTAAAAGGTCCAGGTAATGGTAGAGAATCTGCTATTAGATCTTTACATAATGCAGGTATCGAAGTAACTGAAATCATTGATGTTACTCCAATGCCTCACAACGGGTGTAGACCTCCAAAAAGAAGAAGAGTTTAATTAATTACAAATAATTTCACCGAAAGTGTAATTACGATTATCGAAGGATAAGCCTTAATTCATAATCTCACTTTCAAATTTTTAGAAAATGGCAAGATATACAGGACCAAAATCAAAGATCGCTCGTAAATTCGGCGAAGCAATTTTCGGAGACGACAAATCTTTCGAAAAGAAAAATTACCCTCCAGGACAACACGGTAATAACAGAAGAAGAGGTAAAAAATCTGAGTACTCTGTTCAATTGATGGAGAAACAAAAAGCTAAATATACTTACGGTATTTTAGAAAAACAATTTAGAAACTTATTCCAGACTGCTAAGAGAAAAGAAGGTGTTGCTGGTGAGATTTTACTTCAATTATGTGAGTCACGTTTAGATAACGTAGTTTATAGAATGGGTATATCTCCAACTAGAAGCGGTGCAAGACAATTAGTATCTCATAGACACATTACGGTTAATGGTGAGTTGGTAAACATACCTTCTTATTCATTAAAAGCGGGAGATGTTGTTGGTGTTAGAGAGAAATCTAAATCATTACAAAGTATTCAAGATTCATTAGCTGCTAGTAGTGCAGTATATGAGTGGATTTCTTGGAATAGCGAAAAGAAGGAAGGGACTTACGTTTCTATTCCTGAAAGAATGCAAATTCCAGAAAATATCAAAGAACAATTAATCGTGGAGTTATACTCTAAATAAACAACAACGATCCAATTATGGCATTATTTAATTTTCAGAAACCCGATAAAGTAATAATGATCGATTCCTCTGATTTCGAAGGGAAGTTTGAATTTCGCCCTTTGGAACCTGGTTATGGATTAACTGTTGGGAATGCATTAAGACGAGTATTGCTGTCTTCGTTAGAAGGTCATGCAATTACTTCGGTTAGGATAGATAAGGTAGAGCATGAGTTCTCTATGATTCCTGGCGTTGTTGAAGATGTAACAGAGATTATATTAAATTTGAAACAAGTTCGTTTCAAGAAGCAAATAGAAGATTCTGAAGCTGAAGTTGTTTCGATTTCTGTAAGTGGAAAGAATCAATTGACTGCAGGTGATTTTCAAAAATTTATTTCTGGTTATCAAGTATTAAATCCAGATTTGGTTATCTGTAATATGGATGCAAAAGTTAGCATCAATATGGAGATTACTATTGAAAAGGGTAGAGGATATGTTCCTGCAGAAGAAAATAGAAAGTCTGGTGCTCCATTAGGTACTATTGCTGTTGATTCTATTTTTACACCTATCAAAAATGTAAAATATAGTATTGAAAACTTTCGTGTAGAGCAAAAAACCGATTACGAAAAATTAGTTTTTGAAATTTCTTCGGATGGTTCTATTCATCCTAAGGATGCTTTAACAGAAGCCGCAAAAGTTCTTATTCATCACTTCATGTTATTCTCTGATGAGCGTATTACTTTAGAAGCGGATGAAATTGCTCAAACGGAGACTTATGATGAAGAGTCTTTACACATGAGACAATTGTTGAAAACTAAATTAGTAGACATGGATCTTTCTGTTCGTGCTTTAAACTGTTTAAAAGCAGCTGAAGTTGATACTTTAGGAGATTTAGTTTCTTTTAATAAGAACGATTTAATGAAGTTCAGAAACTTCGGTAAAAAATCTTTAACAGAACTTGAAGAACTTGTGATCAACAAGGGATTAAGTTTTGGTATGGATTTATCAAAATATAAATTAGACAAAGATTAAATAATCATATTTTGCTCCTCGTTCTATCGAGTTTGGTAGCAAGATGATAAAACAAAAACATGAGACACGGTAAAAAAGTTAATCACTTAGGTAGAAAAACAGCGCATAGAAAAGCTATGTTGGCAAACATGGCTTGTTCATTGATTGAACACAAAAGAATCAATACTACTGTAGCGAAAGCGAAAGCTTTAAAACAGTTTGTTGAGCCTTTGATTACTAAATCAAAGGCGGAGAACAATGTAAGTGCTGAAAAGGGTACCCATAACAGACGTATAGTTTTCAAAAACTTACGTGATAAGAATGCTGTTACTGAATTATTCAGTGTGGTTTCTGAGAAGGTAGCCGACAGACCAGGTGGTTATACAAGAATCATTAAACTGGGTAATCGTTTAGGTGATAATGCTGATATGGCAATGATAGAATTGGTTGATTTCAACGAATTATACAATGCTGGTAAGCCTAAGAAAAAATCTACTAGAAGAAGTAGAAGATCTGGCTCTGCTGCTACTGAAGCTCCTGCAGCTGAAAAGGAAGCTAAGGTAGTTGAAGAGACTAAGCCTGAAGCTGAAGCACAAACCGATACAGAAGCTAAGACAGATGATTCAAAGGAATAACATTGTCAATAAATATTAATAATGAAAAAGGATAAGCTATCTAGCTTATCCTTTTTTTTATGTTTTTTTGTTAACGAATAAATTATAAGTACAAGATGAAATATCAAGCAAAAAGAAAAGCATTAATACTACTTGCAGACGGAACTATTTTTTACGGTAAATCTGTTGGTGATAAAGAGGGTACTGCTTTTGGTGAGGTATGTTTTAATACGGGCATGACCGGATATCAAGAAATTTTCACAGATCCTTCATATTTTGGGCAAATAATGGTAACTACTAATGCTCATATTGGTAACTATGGTGTTAATAAAGACGAAATTGAATCTGAATCAATAAAAATCTCTGGATTAGTTTGTAGAAATTTCAGTTATGAATATTCTAGACCTTTAGCAGATGATAGCCTTCAAGGATTTCTAGAACAGAATAATTTATTTGCAATTTCAGATGTCGATACTCGTGCATTGGTAAGTTATATACGTGATAACGGAGCTATGAATGCGGTTATATCTACAGATGTTGATAATATTGAAGATCTTAAGAAACGTTTAAGTGAGGTCCCAAGTATGGAGGGTCTTGAACTTGCATCAAAAGTATCTACAAAAGAAGCATATTTTGTTGGTGATGAAAATGCAACTTTTAAAATTGCAGCTTTAGATATTGGGATAAAGAAGAATATTTTAAGAAATCTGGTTAAAAGAGGGGCATATATAAAAGTCTTTCCATACAACAGTAGTTTTGAGGAAATGTCTTCGTGGAATCCTGATGCTTTCTTTATATCTAATGGACCTGGAGATCCAGAACCATTAGTAGATGCTATAGCAGCTGTAAAAAAGATGATTGAAACGGACAAGCCTCTTTTTGGGATTTGTTTAGGTCATCAAGTTTTGGCATTGGCAAACGGTGTTTCTACATACAAAATGCACAATGGTCATAGAGGAATTAATCATCCAATATTGAACTTGGTTACAGGTAAAGGTGAAATAACCTCTCAAAACCATGGTTTTGCAATTAATAGGGAAGAGACGGAAGCAAATTCTAATTTGGAAATCACCCATACGCATCTAAATGATAAAACAGTAGCTGGTATAAAAATGAAGGATAAGGATGTATTTTCTGTACAATATCATCCAGAAGCAAGTCCAGGACCACATGATGCAGATTACCTTTTTGATGATTTTTTCAAATTAATTGAGAAAAGTTCAAAACATAACGAAATAGTTTAAATAAACATTAAATTATTGGGAAATCAAGGGTGTAAACAAACTCATTGATTTCCCTGTTTTGTATCTTTACTTTTTAAAACAAACAACAAATAAAAAGATTAAAAATGAGTATTATATTAAATGTTCACGCAAGGCAGATATTAGATTCTAGAGGAAATCCAACTGTTGAAGTAGATGTAGTTACAGAAAATGGTGTAATGGGTAGAGCAGCGGTTCCTTCTGGTGCGTCTACAGGTGAGCATGAAGCTGTTGAGTTGCGTGATGGAGGGGAGACTTTCATGGGTAAAGGTGTAATGAAAGCTGTTGATAACGTAAATAGTGTTATTGCTGAAGAAATTTTAGGTATGAACGTGTTTGATCAAAATTTATTAGATCAAACAATGATAGATTTAGATGGTACTCCAAATAAATCTAAATTAGGAGCTAATGCTATTTTGGGTGTTTCTCTTGCTGCTGCTAAAGCTGCTGCCAATGAATTAGGTCTTTCACTTTTTAGATATATTGGTGGTGTTAGCGCTAATACATTACCGGTTCCAATGATGAATATTATTAATGGTGGGTCTCACTCAGATGCACCAATCGCATTTCAGGAATTTATGGTTATGCCTGTTAAAGCAAAAAGCTTTTCACACGCTATGCAGATGGGTACGGAGATATTCCATAATCTTAAAAAGGTGTTACATGACCGTGGACTTAGTACTGCAGTAGGTGATGAAGGTGGTTTTGCGCCAAACCTAGCAGGTGGTACTGAAGATGCTTTGGATACCATTGCAAAAGCGGTTAAAAACGCAGGTTATACCTTAGGTGATGATGTAATGATAGCATTGGATTGTGCTGCAGCGGAATTCTTTGTAGATGGAAAATATGACTACACTAAATTTGAAGGTGAATCTGGTGTCGTTAGAACTTCTGAAGAACAGGCTCAGTATTTAGCTGATCTAAGTGCAAAGTATCCTATTATCTCTATTGAGGACGGTATGGATGAAAACGATTGGGATGGTTGGAAATCTTTAACTGACAAAATTGGAGATAAAGTTCAATTAGTTGGTGATGATTTGTTTGTAACCAATGTTGAGCGTTTGTCTACAGGTATTGAAAAAGGAATCGCAAATTCCATCTTGATCAAAGTAAACCAGATTGGTACATTGACAGAAACTATAGCGGCGGTTAATATGGCTAAAAATGCAGGTTATACTTCAGTAATGTCTCACCGTTCCGGAGAGACTGAAGATAATACTATCGCTGATTTAGCGGTTGCATTGAATACAGGTCAAATTAAAACAGGATCAGCATCAAGGTCTGATCGTATGGCTAAATATAACCAACTACTTCGTATAGAAGAAGAATTGGGGAGCACAGCTTACTACCCTCAAGAAAAAGCCTTTAAATTAGGTTGATTTCTGTGTTAAAATTATAATTAAGCCTTTCTTATTAGAAAGGCTTTTTTTTTTGGCGTACTTCAAAACTTTAACTACCTTTTGAGAATAAACCACATTTAATACCATTTTATTGGCGTATGAATAATTTTCTTTTTGTTTCAGCAGAAAACGATGCTATTCCAGATTGTAAAGCTGGTGGAATGGGTGATGTTGTTAGAGATGTGCCTAGGGAAATTTCGAAACGAGAAGATAAAGTTCACGTTGTCGTACCAGCTTATTCTAGATTACATAAAAACGGAATTTTTAAGACCAAATTAGAATTTAGCTTACGTGGTGTTCCGTATACGGCAGAATTATATGAGGTAATTCCAAAAAGGGTAGATAAAAATATTACACATTATGTAATTCATCATCCAGAAATTTTAGAAGGTGGAATTGCTCATATTTATCATGATGATCCTACCGAGCCATTTTTTAATGATTTTGTAAAATTCATTATTTTTTGCACTGCTACCGCAGAGGCTATTAAAATTGGAGCTTTTGGTGATCTGGATATTGTGCATATGCATGATTGGCATTCAGCGGCACTTTTGTTTATAAAGACCTATCATCCAAGTTATAATGATCTAAAAAAGATGAGATACGTCTACACTATTCATAATTTGGCTATACAGGGTATTCGTCCCTTTTATAATAATTATGCTTCGGTTAACAATTGGTTTCCAGAAATACAATTGGATCATAATGCCTTAAAGGATTTAAGATATCAAGACTGTATAAATTTAATGGCTGTGGGCATACGCTTGGCGGATGCCGTTCATACAGTATCGCCTTCTTATAAAGAAGATGTTCTACTACCTAGTAGAAGACCAGAGTTTATTGGCGGTGAAAGTTTGGAAAATGATTTGTTGAAGGCAGATAATGAAGGTCGTTTATTTGGAATTTTGAATGCGAGTAATTACGGTAATATTAGAGTTGCGGAAAAAGGTCTTTTGTACAGGAATACGGTAAAAGCACTTTTTAGATGGTTGCAAGAAAACTCCAAGAAATACAAAGCTGATTTTTTAGCCCATACTGGTGAAAAAATAATGCAGTATGTAGGCAATAGGCCTAAATTTATTGTGTCTAGTGTTGCAAGGCTTACAGAGCAGAAATTTTATTTTTTAAAACGCTCACCAGAGGCGTTTGAAAAGATGCTGGTTAGGCTAAGTGAAGTGGATGGTATTTTTATGCTTTTGGGGACTGGTGATCCTGATTATGAGGAATTCTTTCGTCATATGAGCTATCATCATAAGAATTTTGTTTTTACGAACGGTCAATCAGAAGATTTAATAGATTCTATGTACTTGGAAACCGATCTTTATTTTATGCCAAGTTTGTTTGAGCCTTGTGGTATAAGTCAAATGTTAGCAATGAGAAATGGAAATCCTTGCCTAGTTCATCATACAGGCGGTCTAAAAGATACGGTAGAACATTTAAAAACTGGTTTTGCTTTTAGCGGAAATACCTATGATGAACAGATTAGTAATATGGTGAAGAGCTTTGATGAAGCATTGACTATTTGGGAGCATGATAAAGACACTTGGAAAAAAATTAAATCCAATGCTAAAAAGGTGAGATTTACTTGGGAGAAATCCTTAAATGAGTATTATGATAAACTATATCTGTTGTAATGAAAGCTATTCATAGTACTTATTGTTAATTTTACCCAAAACAGATTTATGAAATTGGTAGACCAATCCTGTTTTGTTAACTTTACGAGGAGTATTTAAAACGTAAAAATTAAAAATGTCAGACAAAGCTATTTTAGAATATAATGGTGAAAAATATGAGTTTCCGGTAATTAAGGGAACCGAAGATGAACTTGCAATAGATATCAAATCATTGCGTTCAGCAACCAAAGGAATGATAACCATTGATCCGGGTTTTAAAAATACAGGATCATGTGAAAGTGCTATTACTTTTTTAGATGGCGAAAAAGGTATTTTACGTTATAGAGGGTATTCAATTGAAGAATTAGCCGAGAAAGCTGATTTCTTAGAAGTTGCCTATGCTTTAATATTTGGAGACTTACCTAACAAGGAGGAACTGGCAAAGTTTCACAAGGATATTAAAGATGAATCTCACGTAGATGAAGAGATGAAGAAGATATTGGATGGTTTTCCAAAGTCCGCACATCCAATGGGTGTTCTATCATCTTTAACAAGTGCACTAATTGCATTTAATCCTTCTACTGTTGATGTAAGTTCAGATGAGGATATGTACCACGCAATTGTACGTATACTTGCAAAATTCCCAGTTCTTGTAGCTTGGACTTTACGTAAAAAGAAAGGTCTTCCATTAGATTATGGAGATGATAGTTTAGGGTATGTTGAGAACATTCATAAAATGATGTTCAAGCGTCCTAACCAAGATTATAAAAAGAATAAAGTTGTCATTGAAGCCTTAGATAAGTTGTTGATATTACATGCGGATCATGAGCAAAATTGTTCTACAAGTACTGTTCGTATCGTAGGTTCTTCACATGCTGGATTATTTGCATCGTTATCTGCTGGTATTTCAGCTCTTTGGGGACCACTACACGGTGGTGCGAACCAAGCTGTTTTAGAAATGCTTGAAGCAATTGAAGCGGATGGTGGTGACACCAAAAAATATATGGCCAAGGCTAAAGATAAATCTGATCCTTTCAGATTAATGGGCTTTGGACATAGAGTATATAAGAACTTTGACCCTCGTGCAAAAATCATTAAAGTTGCAGCTGACGAGGTATTGGCAGATTTAGGTATTAATGACCCTATTCTTGATATAGCCAAAGGCTTGGAAAAAGAGGCTTTGGAAGATCAGTACTTTGTGGATAGAAAATTATACCCTAATGTTGATTTCTACTCAGGTATTATTTATAGAGCTTTGGGTATACCAACAGAAATGTTTACAGTAATGTTCGCATTAGGTAGATTGCCAGGGTGGATTGCACAATGGAGAGAAATGAGATTAAATGGTGAGCCAATTGGTAGACCAAGACAAGTATATACTGGTGAAAATTTAAGATCTTTTGTCGAACTTGACAAAAGGTAGATTGCTACCGTTAATAAAAAAACAAAAGCTCTTTTATTTTTAAAGGAGCTTTTTTTTGTGCCAAATTTTAATTTTTATTTAAATAAACACATATGTTACAATTAAATATCAATGATGAGATTTCACCTTTAAAGGCAGTGGTATTAGGTATTGCTAAAAGCTCAGGACCTACACCCACTTTAGAGGAAGCTTATGATCCAAAATCCAAGGAGCATATAAAGGCTGGGACTTATCCGTTAGAAGCTGACATGATTAAAGAAATGGAAGCTTTTAGAGAAGTTTTTGAAAAATATGGTGTAAAGGTTTTTAGACCAGAGGTTCTAGAAGATTGTAATCAGATTTTTACTAGAGATATCGCTTTTGTAATAGAAAATAAGTTGATAAAAGCCAACATCTTACCTGATCGTGAACAAGAGGTTGAGGCTATTTTACATGTACTTGATAAAATAGAGGATGACAACATTCTTACACCGCCTGAGGACGTGCATGTTGAAGGTGGTGATGTAATGCCATGGAACGATTATATTTTTGTTGGTACCTATACAGCGGATGATTATCCATCATATATTACTGCAAGAACAAATAAGGCCGCGGTAGAATATTTAGCTAAACAGTTTCCGCATAAAACTATAAAGTCGTTTGAGCTTCGCAAGTCCAATACAGTAGCTAAAGACAACGCTTTGCATTTAGATTGTTGTTTTCAGCCTTTGGGTAAAGGGAAAGCTATTATTCATAAAAACGGATTTTTGGTTGAGGAAGAATACCAATGGTTAGTTGATTTTTTTGGAAAAGAAAATGTTTTTGAAATAGATGCCTTAGAAATGTACCATATGTATAGTAATGTATTTTCTATTTCACCAGATGTTGTAGTATCTGAACGCAACTTCACCCGTTTGAATAATTGGTTAAGAGAACAAGGCTTTACGGTAGAAGAGATTCCGTATGGCGAAATATCAAAACAAGAGGGTTTATTGCGCTGTAGTACTTTACCCTTAATTAGAGTATAATTTAAATAAATGTACCCCTATGCAAATTACTAACACTATACTAATGATTCGCCCTGTGTCATTTAGAATGAATGAGCAAACGGCTGTCAATAACTACTTTATGGAGGATATTGACTTGAAGAATCAAGAAATTAACAAGAAGGCCCAAGAGGAGTTTGATGCTTTTGTGGTAGAACTAAGAAATAAAGGAGTAAACGTAATCGTTATTCAAGATACTAAAGAGCCTGATACTCCAGACAGTATTTTTCCAAATAATTGGATATCATTTCACGCAAATGGTACCGTTGGTGTCTACCCAATGTTCGCAGAGAACAGAAGAAATGAAAGGCGCGATGATATTTTTGATATTCTAGAATCTAACGGTTTTAAGATCAATGATGTTGTTGATTATACTTCTGCTGAAGAGGAAGAGTTGTTTCTTGAAGGCACAGGTAGCATTCTTATAGATCGCGTAAACAAAAAAGCATACTGCGCATTGTCTGAACGTGCAGATGAAGAATTGTTTATTGAGTTCTGTGAAGATTTCGATTTTTTTCCGGTAATATTTACCGCAAACCAGTCTGTAGACGGTAAAAGATTACCAATTTACCATACTAACGTAATGATGGCATTGGCAGAAAATTTTGTAATAATCTGTGCAGATTCTATTGATGATAAGAAGGAAAAAAAGAACGTATTAGATCATCTAAAAAAAGATGGTAAAGAGATTATTACGATTACCGAGCAGCAAATGCATCATTTTGCTGGTAATATGTTGCAGGTTTTGGGTAGCGAAGATAAAAGATATATGGTGATGAGCTCAGCTGCATTTCATAGTTTGACCAAAGAGCAGATTACTAAAATAGAAAACCATTGTTCAATTTTACATAGTTCTTTACATACTATTGAAACCTGTGGTGGTGGTAGTGCCCGCTGCATGATGGCTGAAATTTTTCTTCCAAAAGAATAATGATACTTGTTACCCTATTAAAATAATTAAACTTAATGGGGTAACATTTTTAAACTGTATTCGCTATCTTCATAGAGATTGAAGCTATTTAGAATTCAAAGTCTTTATGAGGTTAAAAGCAATTTATATTTTATTGGCATTCTCTTTTGCAGGATTTATTTTTGTGTGGGCAAGCTCACCTATAATTACTGATTATGAAATTATAGAAGAAAAGGCTCTTTCTAATCAAAATGATGATGACTTCAATACAATGATGAATGTACTTACCCATCAACGTTGTGTAAACTGTCACCCAAATGATCATATTCCCAAACAAGGAGACGATAGTCATCCACATTATTTTGATATGGCAAGAGGTGAAGACGATCATGGTTTTGAGGCTACCAATTGCAATACTTGTCATCAGTCAGAAAATAATGTGAATTCAGGTGTGCCAGGTGCACCACATTGGGCGTTGGCTCCGGCATCAATGGCTTGGGAAGGACTCACTAGAACTGAACTAGCTGAGCGTTTGTTAGATAAAAACATTAATGGCAATAGAAGTCACGCAGCGCTTGTAAAGCATATGACAGAAGATGAGTTGGTACTGTGGGCTTGGGAACCCGGGGTAGATGCGGATGGTGATCCACGTACTTTGCCACCGGTTTCAAAAGAAGATTTTAAAAAAGCGGTAGAAAATTGGTTTGCCAACGGGGCGGTTATTCCTGTAAAATAATATATCTATATGAAAATTTCCTTAACTGTTAACGGAGCTGTAAGATCAATTGATATTGCAGATGATAATACGCCATTGCTTTGGGTCATAAGAGATACGTTAAATTTGAAAGGAACAAAATTTGGCTGTGGAAAAGCGGCTTGCGGTGCATGTACATTACATGTAGATGGAGAGGCAGTGCGTTCTTGTTCGTATCCGGTGAAATTTGCAAATGGTAAAAATGTAACTACCATAGAGGGTTTAGGAAATAGAGATCGTCCACACCCCGTACAGCAAGCTTGGATTGAAGAAATTGTTCCTCAATGTGGCTATTGTCAACCCGGTTTTATGATGGCAACGGCGGCACTTTTAAATAAGGTTCCCAATCCGTCAGATGAAGATATCGATAATAATATTATTAACGTATGCCGTTGCGGTACGTATTATAGAATGCGAAAAGCAATACATAAGGCAGCTAAGTTGCAAGCAAACATGGATATTGAATCAGTTAAAGAGGAGAAGTAAATGTCTGACAAAAAAAATGGTTCAAAAAAAGTATCTAGACGTAAATTTTTAATCAGGGGCGGTCTAGGTGCTATTGGAGTGGTTGCCATTGGTGCCTACATCTTTAGAAACCCGATAAGGCGACAAATTTTAGGTGTGGTAAATTCATTGGAAGCACCTTATACCGACAATACAGACCAGCCTATGGTTTGGTTTGAGGTAAATTCAGATAATACAATAGTATTACACTCTCCTAAAATGGAAATGGGCCAAGGAACTTTTACGGGTATTGCTCAAATGGCAGCGGAAGAACTTATGGTTGGTATTGAGCAAATACATGTGATTCACGCTGCTTCGGCGACAGGTAATGTAGATAGCTTTGCTACTGGCGGAAGTACTTCCATATCTGGATTGTGGCAACCGCTTAGAGAGTTGGCTGCAATGTTACGGGTAATGCTTTTAAATGAAGCTGCTCGCAAAATGAATATAATTGTTGAAGAACTTACCATAGATAAAGGAATCATTTCTGGTGCAGGTGATAAAATGACCTACGCCCAAGTTGCGGAGGGGGTTGTAGATTGGGAGATTCCCGATGTTCCCGTTTTAAAGGATGCTAAGGATTACAAGTATATTGGTAAGCCTATTTCTAGAGTGGATTTAGATGCTAAGGTATACGGAGATCCTATTTTTGGAATGGATGCAGAAATGCAGGGAATGCTCTATGGAGCGGTGGTAAGACCAACTAAAATAGGAGCAACATTTGTAAGTGCGGACATTAAAGAGGCAGAGGGTATGCCCGGTGTTGTTAAGATTATTGTTGAAAATGATTTTGTAGGTGTAATTGCAAATTCTATCATTGAAGCTGAACATGCGAAAGAGGCTATTAAGGTTGTTTGGGAAAGTTATGAGGATTTAAGCACGGCAGATATTATAGGAATGATGACCGTTGGTAATGGTAATTCCATGGTCATACAAAAGAACGGTCAATCACTTGTCGAAGATGATGATTTTGAAACTTTGGAGTTTAGAAGTCCGATCGGTGCTCACGCACAAATTGAACCAAACGGAGTTGTTGCCTATATAGAAGGAGATAAGGCTACCGTTAAAATTTCAACCCAAGTGGTAAGTATTACCAGAAAAGAGGTTGCCAAACGTTTAGATATAGATGTTGAAAACGTCAATATCATACCTACTTATTTAGGAGGTGGTTTTGGTAGAAGATTACATACTCCACATGCGGTGCAAGCTGCTTTAATGTCAAAAGCTGTAGGTAAACCTGTAAAATATTTTTTTAGCAGAAAAGAAGAGTTTCAGCATGATATGTTTCGCCCGCCCACGCACCATGTGATTAAGGGTAAGCTGAATGCGGAGGGTTTTTTAGAAGCTCTTGAACATGATTTCGTAAGTGGTGATGTTGCAACTGATTCTGCTTTAATTCCTAATGCACTAACTAATTTTTTAGGTGCCGATGTAGGTGCTATACGTGGTGGTTTTATACAATATACGGCTGTTCCAAATTTTAAGGCGGTTCATTGGCATGTTACCTTACCATTTGCGACCAGTTGGTGGCGCAGTCTTGGGTTGTTGGCGAATACCTTTGCCATGGAGAGTTTTATGGATGAAATGGCTATTAAGGCAAAGAAAAATGCAGTAGATTTTAGGTTGGTACTAATTGGGGATGATGCCATTGATGTTCGTTTAAAAAACGTTATTCAGGCGGCAGCTGAAAAATCGAATTATACAGAAGATATTATTGGTGGTAGGGCTATGGGTTTTGCAGCTTCTATAGATGCTAATACGCCTTGTGCACAGGTTGCTGAGATTTCAGTGGTTGGCAATGAAATAATTGTGCATAAAGTCACTGTGGCCATGGACCCTGGGTTAGCGGTTAATCCTGATCAGATTCGTGCTCAGTGTGAAGGTTCTGTAATTATGGGTATGAGTGCTGTTTTGTACGAGAAAATGGAAGTGGAAAATGGCGAATTAACACCTACGATCTATGGTCCTTATCAAATGGCTTTAATGAAAAATGCTCCAAAAGAAATAGATGTAGTTTTGTTGCAAGGAAAAGATACGCCGGGGGCAGTGGGCGAACCTCCATTAGGACCAATTGGTGCAGCTATAGCAAATGCGGTTAGAAGATTGACCGGAGAAAGGCTGACCGAATTGCCCCTTAAAATTTCTAAAAATAACCTGAGCTAATAGGTAATACCATCTCTTTTCCACCTTTTGTGGGTCCACAAATATAGTTCTGGATACTTTTGTATGACCTCTTCTAATTTATGGGCATAGGTATCTATAATATTTTGTTCGTCTAAGTTAGATGCGGAATTAACGATTGTTTCAAAGAATAGTTCATACGTGCCACGCTTTATTTTCTTCAAATAAGGGAGGAATATTATGGAATCTGTCTTTTTGGCAATTTTTGCGGCTCCAGTAAAAAAAGAAGTTTGCTGATTAAAAAATTGGGTTTGGGATTTACCGGATTTTCCTAAAGGACTTTGATCTCCAATTACACAATTCATAGAGACTACGTTATTGTTTTTTAAGTGTAATAAGTGTCGGTACCCTTTATCGCTTGGAATACAATGCACATTAAATCGTTCTCGCATTAAAATGAATAAGTCGTTGAAATATGTGTTTGATAAGGGTTTGTATAAAGTATTGCAGTTTACTTCTAGAAATAATGGAACCGTAGTAAGCCATTCCCAATTGCCTTGGTGAGCAGTGTACAGCATTATATTTTCATTATTTTTAAGATGATCGGTCAATTGGGATAAGTTATTGATCTTAAATCTGTTTTCAATCTCACTTGGTTTTATCGTTAATAATTTTATTGACTCGAAGAACATATCACAAAAATGCTTGTAGAATTTTTTTGCAATGCTGTTTATTTCTTTCTCTGATTTGTGAGGAAAAGCAAGATGCAAGTTTTTACACACTACTTTTTTTCTGTAGCCAAGTATATAATACGTTAAAAAGTAAGTAATGTCAGATATCATATATAACATCCAAAAAGGTAGAATGGACAATACATAAAAAGGGAAAAAACGTAAATATTTCATCTTCAAAATATTAAAAGCATTGATCAATACAGCTTAAATAGGTGTACAATACTAGTCGTAAAATGGAAATGAATATTACCTTAAAAAATAAAAAAATAACGCTTTAGCATGTGGAATTTAGTTGTGGTCCGTTTTAGCAATATTACTGATCATGCCGCCAAAAATAAAATAATGAAAGGGCACAATGCTGTACCAGTATAACCTGCCTCGTAATCCTCTAGGTCTAAAGGTTGCGGTTTGGTGCAATATGTTGTTCTCGTCAATTTTAAACTCTAGCCAAGCCTCTCCGGGCAGCTTCATTTCTGCAAACAATAGAAGTCTTTTTGCGTTTTTATCGGCCAATAGAACTCTCCAGAAATCCAATGCGTCTCCAGCGAATATTTTGTCTGGGTGTGTTCTTCCTCTTCGTAATCCTACGCCGCCCCAAAGCTTATCTAAAAAACCCCTGATTTTCCATAGCCAATTTCCGTAATACCAACCGGTTTCGCCACCAATTCTCCAAATACGTTCCAAGACTTCTTCTGAATTTTTTACCTTAATCTGTTTGTAATCTTTGAGTACGCCATATTTTGGAACTTGAATATGTTTTTCAAGGTTTTCTAAAAAACGACCACTGATCATACTGTCTTTCCAACTGCTGATCACTAAATTTTGTTCGATCTTTTTAAAGGCAAGGTCAATGGCCTCTTTGTAGGTATGTGGTTCAATACCAAGTATTTCTTGCAATCTAGTGTCTTTTGCTATGACTTCAATTTTCATGCTATCTACTAGGTTTAACGCTAATTTGTATGAAGTTGAGGTTACAAAATAGAGCCAATATGATGACAATTTTGGAGTCATCACAGGTACTGTCCAAATCCAGTTTTTGAATCCTCGTACTTCGGCATATTTATGCAACATATCTTTATAGGTAAGTACATTTGGACCCGCTATATCAAATGAGTCGTTATAGGTTTTTTCGTGTCCTAGTACGCCGGTTAAAAAGGCTATAACATCTCTTATGGCAATGGGTTGCGTTTTTGTCAACACCCATTTTGGCGTTATCATAACGGGCAGTTTTTCACATAGGTCACGTATAATTTCGAAAGAAGAACTTCCTGATCCTACAATGATACCTGCCCTTAAAACCGTTAAATTATATTTTCCTTGATACAGAATGTCCTCCACATTTTTGCGTGATTGTAAATGTTTTGAGAGTTTTTCATCATTGACAATACCGCTTAAATAAATAACTTGCTTAATATTTGTGTTGTTTACATACTTATTGAAGTTAATTGCGGTTTTTGCTTCCATGTCATCAAAATCTTGGGTAGATGAGCTCATGGAGTGTATAAGGAAGTACGCGGCGTCTATATCCTTTGGTACAATATTTTCTTTAGGTTCTTCTAAAAAATCAATCTCTATGATTTGAATATTACTTCTAATTTCTTTGTCTACAGATAGTCTGCTTTCATCACGAACCGCACAAACAATTTCATATTCCATTTCTAAGAGCTGCGGTAGTAAGCGCATGCCTATATAACCATTGGCACCTGTGAGCAGTATTTTCATTTCTTAGGAGTTTTATACATTTTAAATATGTAAAAAAATGGTATTATAGTTATACTGATTACCGTAACTATGGATAAACTTGAGAATTTAAAACCTAAGTTAATGTCATGTGCTTGTAAAATGATCTCTATGATTATTGGGGTAGCTATAATTGCTATCAATACGTTAATGTAGACCAACATTTTTAAAGATGTTTTATAAATTTCTGGAGCATTTTCATCCGTTACTTTTATAGGGTAGTTCATATTCCATAGATTTATATTTTTAATTACCAGATAAAAAATAAAATAAATTATTGAACTTAAGATTGGAAATGTCCAAATAGTACTTTTGGTACCAAATCCGTCCACCTCTCCTTTATAATTAAAATGAGCGGGAATTATATCAGGTAAATTGGTATAGGATATGCCCACGATAATAAAGTTCATAGCTATAATAAGCCATCCTAAAGTAATTAGCCTTTGTTGGTATTTGGTTAGTTTTATTTTTAGTTTGGGTAAATTTGATGACATATTACAAATCTTCAATTGATGTAGGCGCGTTATCCGCTTTGTAGTCCATGATTTTTTTAAAGAATTTCTGTACCGCCTTGGTGTCAGAGGCCACTTTTATAAAATATTGATCGCGGTAAATGGAGTAAACCGAAGCTTGCCCTTTGTATATAGATAGTTTATAGTAAGGTATGATCAATGCATATGTTTCTAAAAGTGATCTAAACCCTATAATAATTCCATTTGGCCTCATCTCTATATTACAAACATCCCTATTGCTGTCTAATATGAGAAGATTTCTAATTTCAATGCTTGTCTCTGTAATGATCAGTTTTGGTGACCCAATGCCGTTCATGGCCCATCTTTCTTTTAAGGTAAAAGGCTTGCCTACTTCTTCCTCAATTTTTTTAGTGACGGCTTTATTATTGTATGATACGTTTAACAGCATGCAATTTTTTGTACAGTTTTACTAAAGTTAACGAAATACCGCATGAATGCCACATCTGTTTACCCTTAAAGCATAAAAAATCATTAATTTTGCAGGCTTAATTAAACGTTTTGATGAATATTCAAGAGGTACTATCAGTTAAAGTAAAAGAAGCGGTAAAATCTATTTTTGATAAGGATTTGCCAAATGTGGAATTTCAACCTACCCGTAAGGATTTTGAGGGAGATATTACTATTGTGGTTTTTCCAATGTTACGTGTAGTGAAAGGAAACCCAGTGCAAATTGGGGAGCAAATTGGTGCATATTTAGAAGAACACATAGATGAGGTTGCCGGCTTTAATGTGATTAAAGGATTCTTGAATATTGTTATAAACGATTCTTTCTACTTGAATTTTTTCAACTCGATCTCAACCATACCCAATTATGGTTATGTGCAAGATTCGGATGATGCCGTTATGGTAGAGTACTCTTCACCAAACACTAATAAGCCATTACACCTGGGTCATATTAGAAATAACTTATTAGGATATTCCGTTGCGGAAATCTTAAAGGCATCGGGTAAAAAAGTATATAAAACTCAAATTATCAATGACCGTGGTATTCATATCTGTAAAAGTATGGTGGCTTGGCAAAAGTTCGGAAATGGGGAGACACCCGTATCAACCGGATTAAAAGGCGATAAGCTGGTTGGTAATTACTATGTGGCTTTTGATAAAGCTTATAAAGAACAAATAGCGGATTTAGTTGCTAAGGGAATTGATAAAAAGGTTGCTGAAAAAGAAGCTCCTATTTTGTTAGAAGCTCAAGAAATGCTTTTAAAATGGGAAGCTGGTGATCCTGAAACCGTAACCTTATGGAAAACCATGAACGGTTGGGTATATAAAGGTTTTGAAGTTACCTATAAGAATTTAGGAGTAGATTTTGATACGCTATATTATGAAAGTGATACCTACCTTTTAGGTAAAGATGTTGTTGCGGAAGGATTAAAGAAAGGAATATTCTTTAAGAAAGAAGATGGTAGTGTTTGGATCGATTTGACCGAAGATGGATTGGATGAGAAAATTGTTCTTCGTTCAGATGGCACTGCGGTCTATATGACCCAGGATATTGGTACCGCCATACAACGTGTTAAAGATCATCCAGATGTTAATGGTATGGTGTATACTGTTGGTAATGAGCAAGATTATCACTTTAAGGTTTTGTTTTTAATTCTGCAAAAACTTGGTTTTTCTTGGTCAAAAAAACTGCATCACCTAAGTTATGGTATGGTAGATTTGCCTAGTGGGAAAATGAAGAGTAGGGAAGGCACCGTTGTAGATGCCGATGATCTTATGGCAGATATGACCCAGACCGCTGCTAACATTTCTGAGGAACTTGGTAAGTTAGAGGACTATAACGAAGTAGAAAAGCAGACGCTTTACCAAATGATAGGTTTGGGCGCTTTAAAGTACTATATTCTTAAAGTAGATCCTAAAAAGAGAATCTTGTTCGACCCAGAAGAGTCGGTAGATTTTCAAGGTAATACAGGACCTTTTATTCAGTATACCTATGCTCGTATTCAATCTATTTTGAGAAAGGCAGAAAGTATGGGTGTCAATATTTCTGAAGATGCCAAAGTTTCTGAGTTACATTCAAAAGAAAAGGAATTGATCAAACAGCTTCAACTATTTCCAGAGACCATTCAATTGGCTGCAGATAATTTTAGTCCGGCATTGATTGCTAATTTTACCTATGATCTGGTAAAAGAATTTAATTCTTTCTATCAACAGGTTTCCATATTGGGTGAGGTAGATGAAGCTAAGAAAGTATTACGAGTTCAATTATCTAAAAAGGTTGCCCAAGTTATACAAGATGCATTCAAATTATTAGGCGTAGAGGTTCCTGAGCGTATGTAATTTTAAAAATTGAATCGTACGCTGGCATTGGGAGTTATACCTAATGAGATACGCTCAATAGTTTCAATGGTATTATCGTCTAGTAGTCTGTAATAGGTGTTTAATGTATTGCGTCTATTGGTGAAATTTAATACGGATACTCCAAAGATTATATTCATTTTATCATCAAATTTTAGGGTATAATTTGCTGATGCATCTGTCCTAAAGTATTCTGATAGCCTACTGCTATTTGGTTCTTCATAATTTATTTCAGTAGGGAAAACAGTTTCATCTATTGGGTCGTTTTCGTCTGGTCGGGTAAAAGGTTTTCCTGATTTGTAATTAATGCCCATTCCTATTTTTAAATTACCAACGGTGTAGTTTCCTGCAAGTGTAATAGCGTGTCTAACATCTAAATTGTTGGGAAATGTTGCAGGATCTAAAACATTGAACGTGTAGTCGTTTTTGTTGAAAGTGTAACTAAGCCAAGCACTATAATCGTTATTCTTGGTGTTGATCAGAAATTCAGCTCCTTTAACTGTATAAGATCCAATTTCACCATTAAATTGATTCTGATTTTGAAAACCTTGTGTGTATACGTTGATACCATTTACTTCCTTGTAAAAAACATCTATGCCCACATATAATTTATTGATATCATAATTGAAACCAATAGACCCCTGTTTACTTCTTGTAATGGGCAGCGCATCGCCATCAGATAGTATCCACCTTCTTTTTTCAATACCTAAAAAATTTTGTTCTAAATCTATAATCTGATTGGTAACCTGACTTTTGTATTCCCCTAAGACTTCCGTTTTAAAATATGGTAGTAGCTCATAACTGATATTGATGCGAGGTTCAAAAATGAATTCTTGAAACGTATCTAGGTTTTCTATATAGTTCAAACGACCACCAATGAATCCGTTGAGTCTCTCATCTTTTGAACTATAGTTTATTTCAGTGAATATACCATGTTTACGGATAACCCCTTTTATGTTACTTGCAAATGGAGGCTGATTAACATTTGTAGTGTTTTCAATTCCTGTTTCGGTAAATTCATAACCGTTTGTCCATTTGAGACTTTGTCTTAATAGGTAATTGGTTACAAGTTTTATGTTAGATTCTTTTACTAAATTATTTTGGATCAGTCGTTGTGCGTCATTGTTTGATATAGATAGGGCATCCAGATCATATTGAGTGTAATAGGCACTTAATTGTGATGTAAGATTACCTGTCCATTCGCTTTGTAATTCACTACCAATTGAAAAATTATCTTGATTTAGATTACTGCGGTTTGGTGCAGTGCTGTTTTCAATCGATTCAAAATAGTTTAGATTATTACTCATAGTAATCATACTGGTGCTCACCTTGTGGTATGGGTTTATTTCATAGATGAATTTGGTGGTGAAATCATAAAAATAAAATTCACTCTCTTGATTTACTTCTGAATCTTGAAAGGCTTTTTCTGAGAAGGTAGTGTAGGTTGGAGTGTTAAGGAAATCGGTATATGATCTACGGGCAGAAACTTGTAATGCTGATTTTTTACTAATTGGAATTTCACCAAAAACATCACCCGAGATTAAATTTACACCTGCTCCGCCATTGAAATTTAAAGGTAATTTTCCCATAGATTTCATGCTTAAGGTACCACTTACGCCATCACTAAATATGGCTGAGGTTCCATTTTTTATTATAGTTACGTTTTCTGTAACATAAGGGTTGAATGCAGATATTAAGCCAAAGAAATGTCCGGTTTGATACATTTTTATCCCGTCCCACAGAATAAGGTTCTGGTCATTGGTACCTCCTCTTATATTAATATCTGAAACAGTTTCATCAACACTTTTAATACCTGGTAAAGCCTGTACCGTTTGTAAAATATCTGGTTCACTAACACCTGGTAGAATGCCAAATTTTGATGGATTAAGTTCAATACTGGAGTTGTCAAGCTTCTGTAAACCTGTAGTCAAAAATTGTGTCACAATGACTTCATCTAACTCTTGGTAACTCAGCGGCAAGGCAACAATGTTGCATTCTGCAGGGTTAATGAATTCTTTTGCTTTTAAGAAGGTAGGTTTGTAACCTAAATGTTTGATCTGAATTATTGCATTAATAGGAACATTATCAAAACTGAACGAGCCATTTTCTTTTGTGATACCAGATAAGTTGGTCCCATAAATTTCAATAGTGGCACCAGGTATGGTATTCTCTTCGAAATTATCGAAAACAAAACCGCATATAGAAACAGTGGTGGCTTTGGTTAAGGTATAATAGCGATCATTAAGTTTATTAATGGTGATCCCAGTTGTATTGTTAATTTCTTTTATGATGGCTTCAAGTGAATTAGAATCAGGTGGCGGTATTTGTACGGTATCAACATCACTGTCGGCAAAAGAGAATTTTACATCATAGGTCTTTTCTAGTTCAGTAAGCACATTGCGCAATTGCACCAATTTTTTTGGTGAATTCTGTGCATAGCTATTTAAGCCGAATATCAGCACAAAAAATAAATAAGAAAGAGTTTTAAGGTGCTTCTTCTGCATAGAACAGCACTTTGTTCCCATCTAAGTTAAACTTAATTTGTAAAGGAACACTTATACTTTGCAGGGCAAGTTCTAGATTTTTGTTGCTAAAAGTACCCGTAAAAAGTTGAGTGGTATCAATATGTTCTGTGCTAATCTCAATGTTATATTGTCTTTGAAGTTCATCTAAAACATAATGTAACGGTATACTTTGAAAAGAACTTTCCTTTGACAACCATGAAGGTTCGCCATTTACGGTAGCTTTAGATTTTCTGCTATTGCCGGCAATAGTCAAAATTGAATTGCCTGCAGGTAATTTTGTTTCATTACCATTAATGGTAACGCTAACCAAACCCTCAAAACAGGTTACTTCAAAATAATCTTTTCTATTTTCTACATTGAACTGGGTGCCTAAAACGGTAACCAGACCTTGGGAGGTATGAACAGTAAATTTTTCTCCCTTGGCAACTTTAAAATACGCTTCGCCATCAAGGTCTACGTTTCTGTTAGAGTCCCATTTTTTTTCGTTAAAAGATAGTTCAGAGGCTGCATTCAAAATAACCTCAGAATTATCTGGTAGGGTTATGAATTTGTTTTCTGCATATGTTGTCGTAAAAGACTCGTTCAAAGTACTAAGGTAAAAGAAAGACCCGGCCAATAATACCGCAATGACCGCAGCAACACGTAGAAATGTCTTGAACGGAGTTAAAACAAAAACTTTAGATGTTTCTGTAGTTTTACGTTGTTCAATAGTATTCCATGCTTTTTCTTTATCAAATTCAGGTGATTCTAATTTTGATGCGGACTCCTTTATTTTTCTATATGTTTCGTATGCTTCAGATTTCTTGAACTCTGCCAACTCGGCATCGGTCAGTTCATCATTAAGCCATTTTGCTAAGTAATTGTCTTGCATATTTTTAGCTTTGTTTTAGTATAACAACTAAGTTTTTGAAAACCCTACTTTTATGTTACGTATCAAGTAATAAGTAATAAGTAATAAGTAATAAGTACGAAGTACTTTATCTAATATTTTAAATTTTCACTTAATACTTTGTACTCCTTACTTAATACTATTTTTATCCTAACTCCTAACTCCTAACTCCTAACTCCTAACTCCTAACTCCTAACTCCTAACTCCTAACTCCTAACTCCTAACTACTAACTCCTAACTACTAACTCCTAACTACTAACTCCTAACTCCTAACCTATATCCCATCTATCTGCTCTCTTAAACTTTTTAGAGCCAAGTGCATTCTTTTTTCGATTGCCTTTACGCTCACTTTTTCCATTTCGGCAATTTCCGCATATTTTTTACCGTCTATTCTATTCAATAAAAAAGTAGTGCGTTGATTGTCTGGTAAGCTGTTCAACGCGTTGTCCAATTTTTCCTTAAATTGATTCTCCTCCATGATGAACTCCGGAGATTCATTAGTAGTCTTTAAGGTTTGGTCTGCGTACTTTAATCGTACTTTTTCAGCTTTAATAACATTTAAGTATAAGTTATTGGCTACAGTATATAAGTAAGATTTTGCTTTTTCTGGGGCAACTTTAGCACAATTTTCCCAAAGTTTCACAAATGCCTCTTGAACGGCATCATGAGCTTTTTCTTCATTGCCAAATTTGTAATAAATATAATTGAAGATGGTTTTAGACGTTTCATTAAAAACGCTCTTATATACCAACTCTTCGCAAACGTTCAAATGTTTTTCAGTGTTCAATTAATAACTTTTTATCAAAGATATCCGAAAAAAAACAAAAAAGAAGGTAGGGTATTTTTTAAGTCGGTTGTTTTAGAAACATAATAACAAACAATACCAAGTCATTATGAAAAAGATTTTTAATTATGCAATGTATGTTAGCCTACTAACTATTGCGCTTAGTTTTATTGCATGTCAAGATGAATTTGAAGAAATCAATACAGGTGAAGAGCCACAGGCAATAACCGCAAGTTCTTCCACTGCAGATTTAATACAACGTACCAGTTCTAATGATGGTTCTGGTGATAATATTGTAGATGGTACCAGTTGCTTTGAAATCAATTTTCCGTACGCTGTTGAGGTAAACGGAATTCAATTGACTATTGATTCTGAAGAAGATATAGAACAAATAGAAGATATATTCGATAGTATAGACGATGATGAAAATCTATTGGACATTATTTTTCCTATTACGGTAACATCAGGTGATTTTACCGAGATCACAATTAATGGTTTAGAAGATCTACGTGATTTAGCGGCCGACTGTAAAGAAGGTGGCGACGATGATGATATAGAATGTATAGATTTTGTGTATCCAATGACCATGTTCACTTTTAATGTCAACTTAGAACAAACAAGTACCGTAGTAGTATCTAGTGATCGTGAGTTACGTTTGTTCTTTAAAGATTTGGATGATGATAGTTTGGTAAGTTTTGATTTTCCTGTGACACTTAAGTTACATGATGAAACAACTATTGTTGTTGAAAGCAATCAAGAATTGGCTATTGCTATTGAAAATGCAAAAGACGATTGTGATGAAGACGACGATGATGATTACAATGACGATGACTTTGATGAAGATGAGTTTAAAGAAGAACTTGTTGAATGTGTTTGGTTCGTAACAGATTTTATACGAAACGATGTAGATCAGACGCCTCAATATGTAAATTATATATTAAACTTTAAAGAAGATGGTACCGTAGTAACCGGTTTTAGAGGAGCTACAACGGTAGAAGGTACTTGGAGCAGTACGGTGGGCGATGATGGCGCTAAATTAACCATAGATTTTGAGTCTAATACTGACTTTAATTTAGAGTGGACGGTATATGACTTAGGTGATGATCAAATTAAGTTATATAATGATGCCGGTAACAGAATTATAATGAAACAATTCTGTGAGGAAGACTTGCTGGAGATAACGGTTGAAGATCTTAGAGAGACTTTAAGAGATTGTTCTTGGGTTATTAAAAGAGTTAAAAATAACGGAGATCATATCAATAGGTTACTAGGTGGTGAATTTGAATTTCAAGCGGAAGGTGTAATTACGTTGACCAACAATGCAACCGTTACTGAGGGTACTTGGGAAATTACTACAAATGCAGAAGGTCGTTTTGTGGTTGCCATTACTATGAGTGATGAAGGTGCCGTGAGTTTTGAATGGTTGTTAACAGATTTAAAAGACCGAATAATTAAGTTCAACGTAGAAGAAACTTTTTATGAATTGGTCATCGTTAAAAAATGTTTGGTGGATGACGATGTGGAAGAAGATATCACTTTCATTAAGAACATTTTTGATAATGCTGCTTGGGAGGTAGCTTACTTCGCAGAAAATAACGATGAGTCCACAGCACTTTATGCAGATGTAAAGTTATATATGGAGAATGATGGTACCTTAGAAGTAAGAGACTTAAACGGAGACGTTTTAAGTACTGGAAACTGGTTTGTGTATAGAAACGCCTTTACCGGTAAACTAGAAATGATTATTTCTTTTGAAACAGACAGTAATTACTTGTCATTGTCAAATGATTATCAAATTCTTGAGATCGAGGAAACTAGGATTGAGCTGAAGCATGAAAATGAGACAGGTTTTTATGATCAACTGGTCTTAGAAAGAGAGTAAGATTAAAACATCCAGAAATATACCGTCAACAGTAAAGAGTTGGGCCTCGTTGGCGGTATTGATGGAGGTTTTATTACGGGAATTTTTGAAAATGTAATTCCTTTTTTGCCCCACAACTAAGTTAAGAGCATCCATTTTAGTATGGGTGCTCTTTTTGTTTTGTATATTTTGTGGTACTTGCTACCGAATTAGCATTGATATTATTAAATTTGTAGCCCCTTAAAAAAGAAAAGAATGTTCGATAATTTAAGCGATAAGCTAGATAAGGCTTTACATGTACTAAAAGGTCATGGTCAAATTACAGAAATAAATGTTGCGGAGACTACCAAAGAAGTACGCCGTGCCTTATTAGATGCCGATGTAAACTTTAAAATTGCCAAGGAATTTACCAATAGGGTAAAAGAGAAGGCATTGGGGCAAAACGTATTAACGACCTTACAGCCAGGTCAGTTAATGGTGAAAATTGTTAAAGATGAACTTACCCAGTTAATGGGTGGTGAGTCAGAGGGTATAAATTTATCGGGTAAACCGTCGGTAATATTGATGTCCGGTTTGCAGGGTTCCGGTAAAACTACGTTTTCTGGAAAGCTTGCAAATTTTCTTAAGACCAAAAAATCAAAGAACCCATTATTGGTGGCCTGTGATGTGTATCGCCCGGCGGCAATAGATCAATTGCATGTAGTAGGTGAGCAAATAGGGGTTCCGGTATATTCGGACAGGGATAATACCGATCCTGTAGCTATCGCAAAAGCTGGTATTGCAAAGGCAAAAGCAGATGGTAACAATGTTGTTATAATTGATACCGCAGGTCGTTTGGCGGTAGATGATAAAATGATGGCAGAGATATCTGACATACATAAAGCCATTGAACCTCAAGAAACATTGTTCGTTGTAGATTCTATGACAGGGCAAGATGCTGTGAATACGGCAAAAGCTTTCAACGATATCTTGAACTTTGATGGGGTTATATTAACAAAATTAGATGGTGATACCCGTGGTGGTGCGGCTATATCCATTAAGTCCGTAGTTGATAAACCAATAAAATTTATTGGTACTGGTGAGAAAATGGAAGCAATTGATGTTTTTCATCCATCACGTATGGCAGACCGTATTTTGGGTATGGGTGATGTAATATCACTTGTAGAAAGAGCTCAAGAACAGTTCGATGAAGAAGAGGCTCGAAAGATCCAAAAGAAAATTGCAAAGAATAAATTCGGTTTCGATGATTTCCTGAGCCAAATTCAGCAAATCAAGAAAATGGGTAATATGAAAGACCTTATGGGGATGATACCTGGTGCAGGTAAAGCCCTTAAAGGTTTGGATATTGATGATGATGCCTTTAAACATATTGAGGCGATTATATATTCAATGACGCCAGATGAACGTTCTACACCATCTAAATTAAATGCCAGTAGAAAAAAACGTATTGCAAAAGGTTCCGGTAGGGAAGTTCAAGAGATCAATCAATTGTTAAAGCAATTTGATCAAATGAGCAAGATGATGAAAATGATGCAAGGCGGTGGCGGTAAAAAGATGATGCAGATGATGGGCGCCATGAAAGGAATGAAATAATAAGCGAACAACACAACTAAAAAAGAGACGGATATGGAATTATTGGATGGTAAAAAAGTATCCAATCAAATAAAGGAAGAAATCAAGGCTGAGGTTGCCAAGATGAAAGAGCGTGGTGAAAAAGTACCACATTTAGCGGCAATAATTGTTGGTAGTGACGGTGCCAGTTTAACCTATGTGGGTAGTAAAGTGCGTTCTTGTGAGCGTATTGGTTTTGAATCTACGTTAATTCAAATGCCCAGTACCACTTCTGAACAAGAATTATTGAACAAGATCAAGGAATTGAACGTTGATGATGATATCGATGGTTTTATTGTTCAATTGCCTTTGCCGGAACAAATAGATACCCAAAAGGTAATTATGGCCGTTGATCCAGATAAGGATGTTGACGGATTTCACCCTACCAACTTCGGTAAAATGGCTTTGGATATGAGTACGTTCATACCTGCAACACCATTTGGTATTCTAGAATTATTGGAGCGTTATAAAGTTGATACCAAAGGTAAGCATACCGTAGTTATTGGTCGTAGCCATATTGTAGGTAGGCCAATGAGTATTTTAATGGGTAGAAAAGGTTGGCCCGGTAACTCTACAGTGACCTTAACTCATAGTCACACCAAAAATATTACCCAGATTATTTCTCAAGCGGATATTGTAATTTCAGCTCTAGGTGTACCTAATTTTTTAAAGGCGGAGATGGTAAAAGATGATGCCGTAGTTATAGACGTAGGTATTACAAGAGTGCCAGATGATACAAAAGAAAAAGGATACTATATAACCGGTGATGTTGATTTTGAAAACGTTAGTAAAAAAGCATCATATATTACACCTGTACCAGGTGGGGTTGGTCCTATGACGATTGCCATGTTGTTGAAAAACACTTTATTGGCTCGTGAGAGACATAGAAGTAGAAACTAGTATCTAATAAAATGATGAAATCAGCCTTGCGGAACAATCGCAGGGCTTTTTTTATGCAGGTAGTTTTTTAATCACTGCTCCGGTTTCTGTAGTGTCATTTGGGGTTAAAATATCAATATCGTTGCTGTCATCATAATCGCAGCTTGCCATGATGGTTATAGAACAACTTAATATAATCGCGTAAATTACTTTTTTCATAACAACTACGTTTAATGTTAACACCCAATGTTTAACTAAAACGTTCTTATCTTTAATATGGTATGTTTTCAAACCCAAATAATTAATTCATAAGAGACCGTTAGGTTGTTAAATTTTCATAAGTATGTATTAGGCTGACAGATATTTGTCTATGTTTAGCAGAGGTTTAGGTGATTAGCAATCGCTTAGGCTTCTTTTTTACACTTCTAGAATATGAAATTGAACCATTTTTTTGATGCATCCATAGATATGCTTTGTATAGCTAATTATGATGGATACTTTGAAGATGTAAATCCGGCATTTATCAAACTACTAGGGTATGATAAAGAAGAATTAATGTCCAGAAAAATTAATGATTTTGTCTTTGAAGAGGATAAAGAGGTAACGCAACAGACAAGGGCTAGCTTGCACGAAAACAAAAAATTAATCAGTTTTCAAAATAGGTATGTGACCAAGAGTGGCGGTGTGGTCTGGTTATCTTGGAGCGCAGTACCGGTAGATAGTGAAAAACTTGTTTATGCTATAGCCAAGGACATTACCCATGAAATGAATTTAAAGAATGCTAGAATTCTTGAATTTGCAAAAATGAAAACGGTCAATGATGATCTGGTAAGGCTTAATTATACTACTTCACATGATTTAAGGGCGCCATTAAATAACTTAATTTCCCTTTTTGATGTTCTCGATTACAATGTCCTAGATGATGATACGCTACAGATTTTGAGATACATGGAGATTTCCGCCAAGGGGGTGAAAGAGTCTTTGGAGAATTATTTAAAATTAATTGAAAATGCACGTAAAGGGCTAAACACATTAACGGAGATTTATTTTGATCATGTACTTGCCAAAACCCAAAACGTATTAAGTTCGATTATCAAGAATTCTAAAACCTCAATTTCTTATGATTTTACACTTTGCAAAAGTGTTTTGTTCGATAATTCTTATATGGAAAGTATATTCTTGAACTTGATTACCAATGCTATTAAATATACTATTCCTGGTGAAGTACCAAGAATTGAAATTAAAACGGAATTTGTAGATGGTAAGATAGTTCTATATTTCAAAGATTACGGTCAAGGCTTTGATATGATTAAAAATGGCAGCAAGATTTTTGGTTTAAATGAACGTTTTAATACCGAACAAGATGGCAAAGGCGTAGGTCTTTATTTAATACATAATCAAATTAATAGTCTAGGCGGTACGATCACGGTAAATAGTGAGCTAAATAAAGGGGCTTTGTTTACCATTGTTTTTCCTACGCACTAATTTTTACTGTCCGGTATTATTATCTTGGTAAATATGGCATAATAATGTTTATGAATATTCACTTGAGTGGTTTCATTAATTATCTTTAAGCATGTAAATTTATTTGCCATGATAAAACAAGTAATAGCAGTAGCATTGGTAATAGGTCTTTTTATAAGTTGTGAAAAGGTTGTAGAGCCTGTTCATACTATACAAGTATCTTTTAGTAATGATATTGGTCAAGAATCTATAGATGGTCGTTTATTGCTAATGTTATCGTCTGATGATAGTGATGAACCTCGATTTCAAATTAATGACGGACTTAATACTCAACTCATTTTCGGTATGAATGTAGAGAATTGGGTTCAAGATTCTATTTTGACCTTTGATGAATCTGTGTTTGGTTACCCTTATGAAAGTTTAAAAGATGTACCGCCAGGGGAGTATAATGTGCAGGCACTTCTTAATGTATATGAAACGTTTAACCTTTCTACCGGCCATACCGTAAAGTTGCCTATGGATAATGGCGAGGGACAACAATGGAATAAATCACCAGGTAATTTATATAGCAAGCCTTTTAAGATAAGGGTTGCGAGCAACGGGTTTGAGAATGTGTCTGTAGAACTAGATCAGGTGATTCCGCCCATTGAAGAACCAAAAGATACCGAGTGGATCAAGCATATAAAGGTGAAATCTGAAAAATTATCCGAGTTCTGGGGGAGGGATATCTATTTAGGAGCTCATGTATTGTTGCCTAAGGGATTTAACGAGCATCCGGAGGCCAAGTACCCACTGATGGTTTTTCACGGTCATTTTCCTTCGGATTTTGGCGGATTTAGAACTACACCACCAGACCCTAATTTAAAGCCAGAGTATTCTGAGCGTTTTAGTTTAGAAGGGTACAATATTATTCAACAGCAAGAAGCCTACGATTTTTACAAACGATGGAACGAGCCCGATTTTCCTCGCTTTTTAATTATTGAAATTCAACACCCAACTCCATATTATGATGATTCATATGCAGTAAATTCTGCTAGTCAAGGTCCTTATGGAGATGCTATTACCTATGAACTTATTCCTGAAATTGAAAAACAGTTCAGGGGCATGGGAGAGGGGTGGTCTCGTTTTCTTTACGGCGGATCAACCGGCGGTTGGGAAGCTTTGGCGGTACAGGTCAAATATCCGGAGGAATACAATGGTTGTTTTGCGGCATGCCCCGATCCTATAGATTTTAGGGCGTATACCTTGACCAATATTTATGAAGATGAAAATGCATATTACTATCCAAGCGCTCATAAAAAATTAGAAGTGCCCTCACATAGAAATTACTTAGGGCAAATTCAATCTACCTTAAGACAGGGAAATCACTTAGAGTTGGTGTTGGGAGATAAATCTAGATCAGGGCAACAATGGGATATTTGGGAAGCAACTTATTCCCCACAGGGCAAAGATGGCTATCCTGAAAGAATTTGGGATAAAATGACAGGAGATATAGACCATGAGGTTGCCGAGTATTGGAAAGAGAATTTTGATTTAAGACATATTCTTGAACGTGATTGGGATAAACTGGGCGATAACTTAAAAGGTAAAATTCATATCTATTGTGGTGATATGGATAATTACTACTTAAATAATGCTGTCTACCTAATGGAGGATTTTCTTGAAAGTACAACAGATCCTTATTATGAAGGCGAAGTAAAATACGGCGACCGTGATGAACATTGCTGGAACGGTGATCCTGATCAACCCAATGCCATAACACGCCTACGTTACAATAGTATGTATGTTCCAAAGATTATGGAGCGTATTGAGAAAAGTGCTCCAAAAGATGCCGATTTAACAAGTTGGAGGTATAAGTAGACCTAGTTGAAACTTAGTGTCTTTTTAAAGCTAAATCCATCTCGATTTGAAGAATAATTTGGCTGAGTAATTAATTGATTATGATTAAAAGTATAGTCGTAATTCTTGTAAAGGGTGCAGGTTAAGAATTTGCCTTGATCAGATGTTTCATTGACATTCATATTTATCCCTACATTTAATAATGTTTCATGTATTATTTCGGGTATTTCGATTGTTTTATGAAGTATGTCAATATTATCTTTTTCAGAAGTTATAATACTCCAGCTTACGGTATTTGATAAATCAGAGGTTGTAAGTATAAGATTTAGACCTAAATAATCATATTCTCCAGAAGTATTTAAGGTATTACCATCCTGTAATATGTTAGCATTAGGAGACTCAATTATTTTATTGGATATGTCTTGGTTTATGAAAATTTCAGAATTATTTTCTGAATATGATAATCTAGCTTGATTAATTTCAAATTCATCAATAAGTGGTATTTCAATAATGTTATTGTTTGCATTTCGCGATACAAATGCTTCGTAGAATTTATTGTTTTGGAAATCATTATTATCAATAAAACCATATAAATTTAATCTGAAATTTGACGAAACTGGTATTTCAAGTTCTTCAATGTTAGTAAGTGATTTGGAATCACCTAAGACATATTCGGTTTTGTTTATGTCATCTATAAAGAAATATTTAAAATTGTCTAAAGTATCTAGGTTATCAGTAGAGGTAGTTATTAGGAAATTTTTAGTCTGAGCCAAAGAATATAATAAAACGTAATCTGAGTTATCTTGACTTACGATGGTGCTATTGAAATTATTTGCAATTAGTGCCGGGGTTATTTCTGAGGTGAAATTTAGAGATTCGGTTTTTGGAAAAAAATATGGACTATTAAAGTTGTGATCAGCATTGACAACAGTACCTGGTTTTACATCAACAAAGGATAACAATTGATAAAACCCATTAAATAATGTAGGAAGTTCATATCTAGTAACTATTAAATCTTCTTTAATAAAATTATTGTCGGCGTAGAATTTACCATCATTTATACCTTCTATTTGTTTTATATCAATTAGAATTCCAGATTGATCATGAACAGAAATATATCTTAAACCCTGAAGTGGATTTTCTTTTTGGTAGAATGTCTGGTCTTCAAAAAGAAGTTTTTTTATTTCTATGTTAACATTGAATGATGTTTCTTGGTTTTGAGCATCTGTGGATTTGATTTTTAAAATATGATTTCCAATATTATATAGAAAGGGATCAATTGTAAATTCAAAAGATTTTTCAGTACTGGAAATTAATTCTTGATTATCGATAGACAATTCAGTTTGTACATTATAATCAGATTCAATTTTAATCAAGAAATTGGTTTCTATCTCAATATAACTAAGATCTTCCGAAATAGAAATAACTGGTTTACTAATCATTTCTTGTTCAATCATTCCTTCAGTTGAGTCATTATCGCAACTAATCCAAGTGCAAAATAAAAATGAAAATATTATTCTGTAGAAAACTCTTAATTTCAACATACAAGAAAAGTTAGATTTTAATAATAACGAAACCTTTAAATTATTATTTTCAATGGTTAAGTTTATCATATGAAATACAGAAGATTCGGAAGGACAGATTGGCAAGTAAGCGAAGTGGGATACGGAATGTGGGGAATGGCCGGTTGGACGGCAAGTGATGACGCGCAATCTGCAAAATCGTTGGATTTGGCAGTTGAAAAGGGCGTCAATTTCTTTGATACCGCTTGGGGATACGGGGAAGGTCATAGTGAGGAGCTGTTGGGCGAGTTGGTAAAAAGACACCCTTCCAAGAAGTTATACACGGCTAGTAAAATTCCACCTAAAAATTTTCAGTGGCCAGCAAAGCCAGAATATGCTTTTGAGGAATCTTATCCTACGGAGCATATTATGGAATACACCCATAAGACTTTAAAGAATTTAGGGTTGGAGCAAATAGACCTTATGCAATTTCATACCTGGGATGACGGTTGGAGCGACAGAGAAGAATGGCAACGTGCTATTGAAGATTTAAAAACCTCAGGTAAAGTTGCTGCAATGGGCATTAGTATGAATCGTTGGGAACCGGAAAATGGAATAAAAGCCTTAAAAACAGGAATGTTAGATGCCGTTCAGGTCATTTATAACATATTCGATCAAGCGCCAGTAGATAATTTATTTCCACTTTGTAAAGCGTTGGATATCGCAACCATTGCACGCGTACCTTTTGATGAAGGAACTTTGACAGGAACTATGACGAAGGAAACTACGTTCCCTGAAGGGGATTGGCGTGGTACCTACTTCGTGCCTGAGAATTTAATTTCTTCGGTAGAGCATGCCGATGCCTTAAGACCGCTAATTCCTGAAGGTATGACCATGGCCGAAATGGCACTGCGTTTTATTTTGATGAACGATAATGTTGGTACTACCATACCAGGTATGCGTAAACAACGTAATGTCTTGGCGAATACAGCAACAAGTGATGGTAAATTGTTATCTAACGAATTGTACAAAGAATTATTAAAGCATCGTTGGGATAGAGTGCCTACTTCTTGGTCGCAGTAGTTATTTTTTTAAAAGATATTCGCTACATCTAGAAAGCCATCAACATAATATATAGTTGATGGCTTTCTAAATATTGTTATGCTGTTAAATCACTTCGCAAACAACTGTCCCATATCTTTAAAAGCTTTAAATTCCAAAGCATTACCCGCTGGGTCATAAAAAAACATGGTAGCTTGCTCTCCTGTTTTACCTGCAAAACGCACATAAGGCTCAATGACGAATTGTACACCTTTGGATTTTAGCTCTTCTGAAAAGCTTTGAAATGTATCCCAAGGTAAAACAACTCCGTAATGCGGTACGGGTACATCATGACCGTCAACAGGGTTGTGATGTACGGTTTCGGTTTCAGATTTAGGCTTGTAGTGTATCACCAATTGATGTCCGAATAAATTAAAATCTACCCAGTGGTCGCTACTACGGCCTTCTTCGCAATTCAATATTTCTCTGTAAAAAGTTCTACATTCCGCTAAGTTGTGTACAGGAATGGCAATGTGAAAAGGTGTAACGTTTTGCATATTCAGTTGTTTCTTAATGCTGAAATTAACTCTTTTTTATTCATTTTAGAACGTCCTTCAATACCAATTTTCTTCGATTGTTCGTAAAGCTCATCTTTTGTTCTGTCTTCATAAGTAGATGCTTTACCACCTTTTTTTCCCGCATTTTCAGTATTGGCGATTCTAGCTGCTTTTTCTTTGCTATAGCCCTTGTCTACCAATGCTTCATATTGCTCTACGTTTTTAATTTGCGGTATGTTATTTGATTTTGCCATTTTTTATTTTAAAAATAAATAATTAATGGTCTGTGAACGTGCTGTATACAACAAGAAATTACTCCGCTAAAAAGGAAATGATTTTGTTGTTGACCTCATCTTGGTGCATGGAGTGTCCAAATCCCTCAGTGCTTATAAATTCACTCCCTTTCCAATGTTTATGTACATCAACAGATGCATGGTAAGGTGCAATTTTATCGAACCTATCATGAAAGAGCAATCCTTTTTTAGTATTGTTCTCAACAAATTTGGCACTTGAAAATTCATCTGTTGTAAAATTGAATTTTTTATGTACAAATTTTTTGAGAGCGTTAACGACCTTACTGTTTAGACCAAGAAGGTTTTTGTAATGCGTTAGTATTTCATGAAATTCAGAAGGTGAACCTATGGTTACCATTTTTTCTAAAACTAAATTTGGATTTTGATACTCATTGTACAAAATGGTCATACCTCCCATAGAATGCCCTATCGCAACTGTGGGCTTGTATTTTTGTAACATGACCTGTACAAATTCAGCGTATAAAGGGGCATGAAGTATTTTCCCTGTAGAATATCCATGGGCAGGGGCATCAAATGCAATGATATTATAATTTTCCTTTTGTAGTTTTTCAATAAGTTTATGCCATCGCCATGTATTGCTTTCCCAACCATGTACCAATAATACTGTTTCATTATTTCCAGGCCAGTTATAAACTTGTATTTTGTGATCACCCGTGGTAACGACTTCTAATTTGGCATTGTCCAAGTATTGTTTTTGATTTGGCAAGACCCTGCCTTTTCGTACGGTTGCAAATACTGTAAAAGCTTTGTAGGCAGTTTTCTTTGGAGCAAACCAAACAAGAATATTAAAGTATAGGCCGTATAGTTTAGGAATAAGTTTTTGAAGAAATAAGGGCACCTATGAGTTTTTTGAAATTAGTAAGTATTGATGTGGTAATCACTGTTTATTTGTAGGGTTTTCTGTTAGTCCCAGCCAATCATCATATATTTTACTTTTGCGTTATCAGGTATTTGTACTTCCTCAATATTGTTATTGGCATTATACCTAAGGCTTTCGGGCAACTCTTTTTTATCTATGGTAAAATAAAGGTCATTGTCTTTTAACAATACCACTACATTGTTAAGAGAAGTAATAATCTTTTTTATGGAATAGTTTTCACGAATCTCTTTAAATGTGCTCATTTTAGAGATGCCCTTGTCGGTTTCAAATCTTTCATCGTTAACAAGTACGTTTTGTATAGTGGCTATACTATCGTTATTAGGTGTTAAGGTTAATAGCAAAGCCCCACCTTTTTCATAGATTTTGATTTTACTGGCGCCATTGCCAAAATTTAGTTTAACGGTATCTTGAACTACAGAGTCTTTTTCAAAAATTAACTCTATATCTCTTGCCAAGCTTTCTTTTGATAATTTGCCAACTTGGTTGCCGGTAATTTTAAAATCATTGTTCTGTTGATCGGCACAACTAGTTGCTAGTATGCAACAAATAATCAATATAAGGGTATATCTAAAC
Organism: Maribacter sp. HS; assembly: GCF_048059195.1. Classification (NCBI taxonomy): domain Bacteria; kingdom Pseudomonadati; phylum Bacteroidota; class Flavobacteriia; order Flavobacteriales; family Flavobacteriaceae; genus Maribacter; species Maribacter sp. HS. The sequence continues at coordinate 480,836 of NZ_JAYLVV010000002.1, read as the reverse complement.
TTCATAGGTTATCTCATCACTTTTTTTAATACTCCAAGTACACCTCTTATAAATGTAGCGCTGGTTAACACCTTTATTACAGGGTTTTGTCTGGTACTGGCTCTTTTGGTGGTCTTGCGCGCAGCAGGTTTGTTTTTTTCTTTTTCCGCTAACTTTTCGGCAGTTTCAATTTTTTCGTTCAAAATTTCATAGGCACTTTCCCTATCGATTATTTCACCATATTTCTTAACCAATGAAGAGCTGTTGACTACTTCGTTCAATTCTTTTTTTGTTAAAACATCCATACGGCTCATTGGTGCACGTAGTAAGGTTGCGGCAAGTGGGGTAGGTCTACCTTTTTCATCTAAAGCTGAAATTAATGCTTCACCTATACCAAGGGAAGTCAACACTTCTTTAGTATCGTAATAGTCAGATTCCGGGTAGTTCTCTGCCGTTAGCTTGATAGCCTTTCTGTCCCTGGCGGTAAACGCTCTTAACGCATGCTGAACTTTTAGCCCTAATTGAGATAAGACATCATTTGGTACATCTGTAGGGTTTTGGGTTACAAAATATAAACCTATTCCTTTTGAACGAATTAGTTTTACAATACTCTCTATTTGATCTAACAGTGCTTTTGAAGCTTCCTTGAAAATAAGGTGGGCTTCATCTATGAACAAAATTAATTCTGGTTTGTCACTATCACCTTGTTCAGGGAAGGTATCGTAGATTTCTGCAAGTAAGCTCAACATAAAAGTAGAGAAAAGCTTAGGTCTATCTTGAATATCGGTCAGTCGTAATATATTGATATAGCCTCGTCCTTCATCATCTATTCGGGTAAGGTCGTTTACATCAAAAGATTTTTCACCAAAGAACAATTCAGCACCTTGCTGTTCCAGCTCAATGATTTTTCTAAGAATTGCACCGGTAGAGCTTGTGGATATTCTACCATATTCCTTGGTGAATTCTGCTTTGCCAGTACCCGTTGCGTATTGTAATACCTTTTTAAAATCTTTTAGGTCCAATAGGGGCATTTTTTGGTCATCGCAATATTTGAATACAACGGACACAATACCAGATTGCGTTTCGGAAAGGTCTAGTATTCTTGATAACAGCACAGGACCAAATTCGGAAACTGTGGCTCTCAATTTTACGCCATCTTGCTCTGACAACGAAAGTATTTCTACGGGAAAACTACTGGCCTCAAAAGGGAAGCCTATTTTTTCATGGCGCTCGTCTATTTTTGCATGACCGGGACTAGGTTGTGCCAATCCACTTAAATCACCTTTAAGGTCCATCAACATTACCGGAATACCCTTGTCAGATAAATTTTCTGCCAAAACCTGTAATGTTTTTGTTTTTCCTGTACCGGTAGCTCCGGCAATAAGCCCGTGCCTATTTAAGGTTTTTAAAGGTATTTTTACGAAGGCATTTTTTACGGCTTCACCATTTAACATGGCAGCGCCCATATTTATATAATCGCCCTTTGTGGCATATCCTTTTTCTATATGGTCAAAAAAATCTTCGGTACCGGCCATTTTCTATATTTTCGATAAAAATAGGGCATTTTTCACCAAACCAAAAAACAACATCACCCTTAAATATCACTACTTTTTAACATTGTACGCGCCTATAGTACTAGTCTAAGGCAGAATTAACCATCATGTTCTTCTTATATAAATTGTGAACTAAAGCGTATCTTTGCCGAATGAAAAATGAGGAGGTACTGGAGAAAGTGAATAAAGGGGTGTATTTACCCTTAATGGAAGAGTTTTATACCATACAGGGTGAAGGATTCCATAAGGGAACTGCAGCTTATTTTATTCGTGTTGGCGGATGCGATGTAGGCTGCCATTGGTGTGATGTGAAAGAAAGCTGGAATGCAGAAACACATCCGCCTACGGCTATTGAGCATATTGTGGATAATGCAGCCAAATATTCAGATACCATTGTCATTACCGGAGGAGAGCCATTAATGTGGGATATGAACCCCATTACCAAGGCCTTAAAGGAAAAGGGGCTAAAGACCCATATTGAAACTTCGGGTGCATATACCTTATCGGGTGAGTGGGATTGGATCTGCCTGTCACCAAAGAAAAACAAATTACCGGAAGGTCGTATCTATGACGAAGCGCATGAGCTTAAAGTAATTGTCTATAACAAACACGATTTAATTTTTGCCGAGGAGCAAGCAGCCAAAACCAATGCAAATTGTATTTTGTACTTACAGCCCGAATGGAGTGTTAGAGACAAGGTGGTTCCAATGATCGTAGATTATGTAATGAACAATCCCAAATGGAAAGTATCTTTACAGACCCATAAATACCTTAATATTCCTTAACTGATTTTTTGCTTATTGGCGACCGCCATTTGCTTGTATATCCAACAAACATTCTGGGTCTAAACCTACTGTGGCAACACCTTTTGCAGTGTTTTGCTGTAAAAGATGTAATACGGTGGCTCCAGATAAAGTACAACCGGATGTTATACCGGCCTCGTACTTGGCCGAAGCATTTGAGGATAAAGATTTTCCTGATGAACCTCCAAATTGTAATTCTGCTCGCATAAGGCATCCCTCTTGATTACAATGGTTATCACCCACTAATTGACCATCTTCGTTTTCAGATTGAGATTGGTGGTCATTGACCATTTCAGTACCTAAATCCACTAACCCGAATAAATGCCCAAATTCATGGTTTAGGGTAGTTGTCTCCACATCGCTCTCGTTGATCGACGAACTTAAACTTGCCAATTCCCTAACGGTTACCTCATGAATGATCATTGAAGTGTTTCTATATACCGAACCTAGAGTTACTAAACCTCCATCAAGATCATCACCTTCCGCAGGGGCATCGGCAAAATAAATATAAATTGCCAAAGTGCTGCCCGTATTGAATACGGTTCTGTTAGAAGTTTCTAAATCTGCAATTTCTTGAAGGGTAAGTTCGTCTTCTGACGGGCTGGATAGTTCATTGTAAATCAATTCAATATCTTCTTTGAACGTATGCTGTTTCAAGTAATCGGTGAATTGGGTCATAGCTGACTCCGTTGGTCTGAAACCACTTACGTAAGCTATCTCTATTAAAAGTTTGTCAAAATTGTCATTTGAAAGTATATCAAAGGCAGAATCTCCTGTTGCCAAAAGATTACCGCTCTTATCCACTTGTGTTGTAGCGTTAACATCTTCAGAATCAGAAGAGCTTTTAGAGCAAGAAAAGGTAAATAGTAGAATACCTAATAGCAATAAACCTTTGTATTTGGTCATAATAATATATGTATGCATAGGATAACGAAAAAAAAGTTGACCTATTACTTCATATGGGTCAATCTTGCTAAATAGTCGTAATGTTCGCCTTCCATTACAAGATTACATGTTAAATTGCTATAATTTGCAGCCCTTTGTAGCGTGTTGTAATCAACATAGAGCCAAGGGAAAGTAGTGCTTTTTTCGTTTTTATATTCCATACTAAAGTTCACTTCACCGTAGTAATTAACATTATCGGGTATCCAATAACCACCATCTTCGTCATTTTCGAACATGTAGATAATATCGCTGGAGTCTAAAAGAATTTGTCCGTTCTCATTAAGTAGTGACTTTAGCTTATTGAAAAAGGGTTCTAAGCCGTTTAGAGTACCTGCCAAACCAACGCCATTCATCAAAATGAGAATAGTATCGTACTTATCTCCTTCGTATTTTAAAAGTTCTGAATGTGCGGTGCTTTTAAGTCCACGTTGCTTGCTTACGGATATTGCACCTTCCGATGCATCTAAACCAGTGACCAATAGACCTTTTTTCTGTAAATATAGACTGTGGCTACCTGCGCCACAACCAACGTCCAAAACCTTACCCTTACATAATTTCAGAGCTTTTTGTTCAATCTTGGGCATTTCCCCAAAATTTCTGAACATATAGGGTAATGGTAATACATCTTCTTCTTCAAGCGAAGAATAGGTGATGATATCTTCTGAATAATTACCTTGTTGATAATCTAAGAGTGCTGTTCCTAAAATGTCCTTGTCCAAAATTCTAGTATTTCTATCTGCAAAAGTCTCGCTTTTTGGTACTACTTTCCTAGTTTTGAAGAATTAATTTGATACATGGAAGAGGTTTTACGTCTATTGCCCAAAAAGGCAAGGGAAAAACATAATGAAAATAAAAAGTTCTTTGCCAAACTAAGGAAAAAACCGCCAAAGGATTTGGACTATACCATGCAAGAACTACATGAGACGGAATTTGAACGTACCGATTGCCTAACCTGTGCCAATTGTTGCAAAACTACAGGACCGTTATTTACCAACGCAGATGTGGAGCGCATTTCAAAATCGTTCCGATTGAAGCCACAAAAATTCATTGAAACCTATTTAAGGGTAGATGAGGAGAACGATTATGTGTTACAGCAAGTACCATGTACTTTTTTAGGTGCTGATAATTACTGCTCCATTTATGATGTTCGCCCAAAAGCATGTCGAGAATTTCCGCATACCAACAGAAAGAAGTTTCAGCAAATTAGTAATCTTACCCTAAAAAATGTGTCTATTTGTCCTGCTGCTTATAATATTGTAGAGGAGATGAAGAAGTTGATTAGGTAAGTAGAATATTGAAAATAAATTAAGATTGCTAGTTGATATTAATAATCCAAGAGTAAAATGTTACCAGTGCATGAGACCTTCAAGTACCTGTATTTGTGAACATATTAGTGCCGTAAAAACTAAAACACGTTTCATTATTTTAATGCACCCTAAGGAGTATAAAAAGGAAAGGAACGGTACAGGCTACATGACGAATCTTCAACTGGAAAATTCTGAAATAATAGTGGGCGTAGATTTTAGTGATAATACTCGTGTAAATGAATTATTGGACAGTAATGAAAATTCATTTTTACTTTACCCGGGTAAAAACAGTTTTAACCTATCTCAAAGAAGTAGTGCTGAAATGCATAATTTTATAGGTAATGGTGCAAATATCTTCATTCTCGATGGTACCTGGCCCTGTGCCAGAAAGATGCTTAAATTGAGTAAGAACCTGCAAAAGTTAAATAGGGTTAGTTTTGATAATAGCATAGCATCAAAATTCATCATCAAACAACAACCAGAAGCACTTTGTCTTAGCACCATAGAATCGGTCTATACCGTTTTAAACTTGTTGAATAAAGGAACGATTGAACAATGTGATACGGCGGACTTCCTAGTCCCGTTTGAAAAAATGATTGAACATCAACTTGATTATATGCTAAACCCAAGTAGTAAAAATTATCGCTATGGTTCTAGTTTAGAGATTGCTCCCAAAATCAGGTATAAGACAAATACCGAAAGAAATGTTGTTTTTGAATTAGATTAGTTAATAGTTTTTTATTTACCTCAGATATACTATTCAACCAAAATTTTATTGATGAAACGTACCCTTTATTTTTCTTTATTGATGATTTCCTTATTGGTAACCTATACTTCCGTTGCGCAAGAAGATTTTAGAAATACTGAGGTTGTAAATTCTGTTTTTAATGCCCTGAAAACTCAGAGTGAAAAAGAATTTTTAAAAATCTTACCTACTAAAAACGAAGTGGAATATTTGATTCCAATGGTCAAAAATGCTCAGCCCAATGAAAATATTCCTTCAGTAGATACCATAATTTCAAATTTTGAGATTAAAGCTATCGAGAATTTTAAAGACATTAGTAAAAGAGGAAACTCTTTCGGGGTATTGTGGAAAGATATTATTTTAGAAAAAGTAAGTTATAAAAGTAACCCTGACCATAACGTACCTATTGAAAGAGGAAGTATTACCATGGAATGTTCAAGTAACGATAAGAAGTTTCTGATCGTTTTAAAAAAGTCATATAACATACAAGATACTTGGCGGGTAATGGACCCAATAAAGTTTACCCTGTTGTGAAATTCTATTTTTTTAGTGTCATTAATTCAAGGATGACATGGTTTACGTATCCTGTATCTGTAGCGGGTTAAATCAATAAAACTTTATTATATTACGTAATTAATTACAAAATCATTAGAATTTGAATATTTTACTGATGATACTATAATTGAGTTGCAGTTTGAATTCTGCAGTTTATAATTTAACTATTTACTTATTTAATGGAACAATTAATAACCTATTTTGAATCGATACCTGCTGCACACCGCTCTTTAATTTTGGTGGGTGGTATTACCTTTTTCTGGATACTGGAAGGTATTGTCCCCTTATTCAATGGTGCTTATAATAAGTGGAAGCATTCCGTACCCAATTTCTTTTTTACCTTGACCACCATAATCGTAAACTTTCCGTTGGCATTTTTTCTTTTGAAAACGTCTGACTGGACAGTTGCCAATGATTTCGGAATTATTAATTGGTTACCAGAAATGCCACTATGGGCTTATGTGTTTTTAGGTGTTGCCTTGCTTGACCTTATAGGGGCATATTTGGCCCACTTGGTAGAGCACCGTGTAAAACCCTTGTGGATGGTTCATTTGGTGCATCATACAGACCATAATGTGGATACTACTACAGCAAATAGACATCACCCTTTAGAAAGTTTGATCAGGTATATGTTTACCCTTGTTGGGGTTTTTATCGTTGGTGCGCCTATAGGCATAATAATGTTGTACCAAAGTTTATCTGTAGTATTGTCACAATTTAACCATGCGAACATAAAATTGCCAAAAAGTGTGGACAAAGCAATTAGCTGGGTGTTGATTTCGCCAGATATGCATAAAGTACATCACCACTACGTGTTACCATATACAGATTCTAATTACGGTAATATTTTTTCTTGGTGGGATCGTTTGTTCGGTACGTACATGCATTTAGATCGAGAGAAAATTATCTACGGCGTTGACACTTTTCCTGATGAGGTTGCCAATGGTAAAATTGGACCATTGCTAAAGTATCCTTTTGTTGGGTATAGAAAACCTACCACAGATGGTAGTAACCTAGCAGAAGTTGTAAATGAACAGCCTTTAGTAAAGTAGATACTTTGCCCTTATTTTTTTAAACTTTTCAATGTCTTCTTGCCAAGTCCCTTTAATTTCGGCATTGGTAGCACCGGCTTCAATTTGTTTTTGAAGTCTATTATTGCCTGCGTGTTTGGTAAATCCGCTCGTTAAAAAGAATTTACTTTTGTCCAAGGTATTGGTATAGGCGTCAATAATAAAATCCATCGTTACTTGGTTCATTCGTTCGGTTCTCGATAAATCTTTGCCATAACAAAGTTTTCCCTCTTCCTTTGGGTATTTAGAACCAAAATTTGGTTTGGGAGTATAGGTGAAATCATACACTTTTGAATCTAAAAATGACGCTCCATAACGTTGAAATTGAAACTCCGTTCCACGACCGGCATTGATATTGGTACCTTCAAACATTCCTAAACTCGGGTATAGGGTAATTGAAGTGTCGTTAGGCAAGTTTGGCGAAGGTCTAATAGGTAAACTGTAGAACATGTCATGCGCCCAGTTTTCTAGAGGAATTACTGTTAAATTTACTTTTTTATTTCCTTCAAGCCACATTTCTTCATTGATCATATTTGCATATTCACCAATGGTCATACCATACACTAAAGGTATTAGGGTCATGCCAAGAAAAGAAGTGTGTTCTGCTTCCATCGTTGGGCCATCTACATAATGTGCGTTCGGGTTTGGTCTATCCAATACCAAAACGGGAATACCTTTTTCTGCACAAGCCTCCATCACTAATTGCATGGTAGAAATATAAGTGTAAAAACGAACGCCCACATCTTGTATATCGAACAGCACTAAGTCTAAACCCTCTAATTGATCTTGGTTTGGTTTTCTATTTTTTCCATGTAAGGATATCAGTTCTAGCCCTGTCTTTATGTCTTTACTATTATTCACGTGCTCACCGGCATCAAAATTCCCCCTAAATCCATGTTCTGGGGCAAAAACGTGTTTGATGTCCACACCTAAAGATAGTAGGCTATCAACCAAATGGGTGTGACCTTTTGGTTTAAAAATGACACTGGTCTGGTTGGCGACAACGGCTATTTTTTTTCCTTTTAAAATTGGTAGATAGGCTTCCGTGCGGTTAGCGGCTACAACTATTTCTTTTTTCTCTTGTACTATTTGTGGCTCGGTTTGGCTTTGCGTGTGCTCGGCTACATTTTCGGAATCGTTTCCGCAAGTAGCCAATACCAAAAACCATAATAAAACTGTACTTTTGAAATTGGATAAAAATAACATCATTTGAATCTAGAATATTTTATCGCCAAACGGCTTATAAAGGGTAAGGAGCATAAAATTAGTATATCCGCACCAATAATAAAAATAGCTATTGCCGCAATTGCTATTGGGGTGGTTATGATGTTGATCGCTATTGCTACGGGGTTGGGTTTAAAAGAAAAAATCCGTGAAAAAGTGACCGCTTTTAACGGTCACGTACAAATCTATAATTACGACAATAATAATTCTGAGGTATCTGTGGTACCTGTGAGTACGGAACAAGAGTTCTATCCGGATTTTAAAATGGTAGATGGGGTGCAACATATTCAGGCGGTGGCCACCAAGGCGGGTATTATAAGAACGGAAGATACTTTTGAAGGTATTATTGCTAAAGGTGTTGGTAAGGATTATAATTGGAAACCGTTTGAAGAGTTTCTTATTGACGGGGTGTTGCCAGATTATTCTGGGGAGTTTAATTCAGATGTGCTGATTTCCAGGATAATGGCAAACCGACTCAATTTTAAAGTGGGCGACTCGTTTTTTACTTTTTTTTTACGGGATGATGCAGCGGATAAAATTCCCAATCAACGTAAGTTCACCATTACCGGTATTTTTGATAGCGGATTTGAAGAGATTGACGGACTCTATATATTTACCGACATTAGGCATATACAACGCATGAATAAGTGGGAAGATACCGAAGTTGGTAATTTTGAGATATTCTTGAACAGTTTTGATGATATTGATCAAAAAGCAAATGAGATTTACGGAGAAACGGTTGCTAGTTTAGATACCAAGACCATAAAAGATAAGTACTATAAAATCTTTGAATGGATCGGACTTTTTGATTTCAATATTGCCCTGATCATAGGCATTATGATCATAGTTGGCGGTATTAATATGATTACCGCATTATTGGTACTTATTTTAGAACGAACGCCCATGATCGGTATATTAAAGGCATTAGGTACCACAAATTGGAGTATTAGAAAGGTCTTTTTATATAATGCGGCTTATTTGATTGCGGTAGGTTTGTTTTGGGGCAACCTTATTGGTTTGGGTATTATCTTTATTCAGCATCAGTTTAGGGTGTTTAAATTTCCAAATCCAAAGGAGTATTATATTGAGTACATACCTGTAAGTATAGACCTGTGGACTATTCTTCTTTTAAATGCGGGTGTCTTGTTATTATGTTTATTGATGTTACTGATTCCATCATATATAATTACCAGAATTACACCGGTAAAAGCTATCCGATTTGAGTAGTAGAAGTTTGAATTATAGATGTTCTACAAAATTCATTCGTTTTCCTAGAACTCTTACCAAATAGATTTCATTCTTGCTTTCAAATTCGTAAAATATAACATGAGCTTTGAAATTATAGAACTTTAATCCATTTGCAATTGGTGATGCATTTTTGGCCAAGCTAGGTCTATCAGATAATTCCAATAGAAAATTTTCTAATTTCTGTAGGTAACTTGTTGCTGGCGATTGTCCAAAAAATTTAATACCATATTTATAAATAGCAATTAAATCTTGTTGTGCTTTTGTAGATAAATTATAGTTTGCCATTATCTACTTGCTCAATAATATCAATGATTTTTAGTGAGCTTCTTCCGCTCTGTAAACCTTCATCAATGGCATTTTTTAATTCTGCCATTTTCATATTTTCTTGTTGGTCTTTTCTAACCAAATCACGTATATATTCACTGTCATTAGTGTAATGGCCACTCTCTACTTTTAACTTTATCCAATTATCTTGCTGATCAGTAAAGGTTATAGATTTTCGTATTGTTGCCATAAAAAAGAGATTATGGTGCAATATAGTAATTATATGCACCACATTATACATTGGTCTAAACTTAACACAGTTAGTGGTTTATTCTAGCATTAACTTGAGCGTTTTTGGTAAATTTGGTGTAAAACAGACCACATGCATCAAAAGTTACTTTTTACACTATTTACATTGTTGTTATTGACCACTAGCAATGCGCAAAAGCTTTCTAAGAACGAAAAGAAGGTTGTAAAATCCATCGAAAAAAATAATGCGCAGGCAATTTCATTCTTGGAGAAAGTCGTCAATATCAATAGCGGAACTTTAAACCTTAAAGGCGTAGAAATGGTAGGAAAAGAGTTTGCTACTGCTTTTACTGAAATTGGTTTTGAAAGTACGTGGATTCCTATGCCCGAAGAAATGAATAGAGCGGGACACTTATTTGCGGAGGTCAAAGGGACCAAAGGAAAGAAATTATTATTAATAGGTCATTTAGATACGGTTTTTGAAGAAGATAGTCCGTTTCAAACATTTAAATTGGTGAACGATTCTATTGCCCATGCGCCAGGAGGTAATGATATGAAAGGTGGCAATGTCATTGTGCTCTATGCATTAAAAGCATTACGGGAAAACGGATTGCTGGATGATGCCCAGATTATAGTCGCATTTACCGGAGATGAAGAAAGTACTGGTAGCCCATTGGAAAAAAGTAGGCATGATTTAATTGAGGCAGCAAAAAGAAGTGATATTGGTCTGGGTTTTGAAACTTCTACGGGTTTCAATTATGCCACAGTTGCCCGTAGAGGTTCATCTGGTTGGAAAGTTGAGGTGGAAGGTAAAAGAGCTCATTCATCGGGTATTTTCAGTGAAGACACGGGTGCAGGTGCCATTTTTGAAATGTCAAGAATATTGAACGGTTTTTATACCGATGTTAAGGGAGAAGATTTATTGACCTTTAATCCTGGAACTTTAGTGGGAGGAACGTTTGTTGAATTTGATGAAATGACCAGTAAGGGTAGTGTGTTCGGTAAGACCAATGTAGTAGCGCAAAAAGCAGAGGTGCGTGGCGGATTGCGTTTTATATCCGAAGAACAAAAAGAACGTGCCCGTGAAAATATGAGAGCGGTTGTTGCCAACAATTTACCGCATACATCGGCAAAGGTGACTTTCAAAGATAGTTATCCGGCAATGCAGCCTACAGAAGGAAATAAGGCTTTGTTGGCAAAGCTAAATCAAGTAAGCCTTGATTTGAAGCAAGGTGAGGTAATTGCATATGATCCTGGTAAAAGAGGAGCGGCAGATACTTCTTTTGTAGCGGAATATGTAGATTGTTTGGACGGATTGGGTACTATGGGAAATGCTGCCCATACTCCTGAGGAAACCGTGAACTTGAATACGATAGAAGCATTAACAAAAAGAACGGCATTATTAATTTATAGATTGATAAATGAGTAATATAACAACAATAAAAGTAGGAGACCATCAGGTTAAAATTGAAGCTGGAGAATTGGTAGGCTACCAAGTTTCTGGTCATGAGTTTATGCATCAAAAAGGTAACCCTGGTTGGCGAAATGTAGATACTGAAATGTTTCCGTTGATCGGCCCTACCAATGAAGCGGACTTTAAGGTAAATACTCCAAAAGGATTTGCTACCCAAGATCAACATGGTCTATTACGTGAAATGGAATATGTACTTACGGATAGTACCGATAGTAAAGCCGTATTTTCTAAAAAATATAGCGCGAATACGGAAATTTTAAACTCTAAATATCCAGCAAAATCAACTGCAGAAAAGTTGAGTTGGCCTTATGATTTTGAGTTCGTAAAAACACTTGAATTGGTGAACAATACTTTAGAAGTTACATTTTCTATTTCTGGAGAAGAAGGTATGCCTTTTATGTTGGGTTATCATCCGGCATTTATGCTGCATTCAGAAAATGCCGTAATCTCAACGGGCAATCAAGACATTACTATTCCAGAAGTAATGGCGGTGGGTAGTAGGGCACTACAAGTGCCTAAAACGGATACCATTACCTTAAAAGATGAGAAATCCATTCAAATAACATCTGAAGGATTTAGCCATTTTATGCTTTGGACAGAGGTGCCAAATATGGTTTGTATAGAGCCGATTACCTTTTATCCGTATGCCGTGGCACAACAGAATTTAGCGGAAGGATTTATGGTGGTAAAAGATGAGCCTGCTATTTTTAAGGTAAGCTTAAAACCATTATAGTCAAAAATTACCGTTAAGAACAGACGTATGTGTTATGATGTGAAAACCAGTTTGGAAGCGCAGCTAAAAAGAGCGAAACGTAATCAAGATTTAAAGGCAATTGAAGAAATTGTTGAAAAATTAGGACCGTTGACCGATCTACCGCTTCATCATGCATCGGGGTTTTCGCATCCAGAAGTGTTGATCTACACTAATCAGGATCGTTTTTATCCCATAGTAGCTACTTGGGGTTTAATTCCGCATTGGGTAAATAATGTGGATCAACAAAAGAAAATTTGGAACAGTACATTAAATGCTCGGGTAGAAACCATTTTTGAAAAACCCGCCTTTAGGGATGCAGCCAATGAGAAACGTTGTATACTTTATGTGGACGGATTTTATGAGCATCATCATTTTAAAAATAACACCTATCCATTTTTCATCCACCGAAAAAATAATGAACCATTAGCTTTGGCTGCATTATGGTCTGAATGGATACACCCTGAACATGGTGGTGCTATCCATTCCTTTTCAATTGTAACCACTGTTGGTCATGGCATGATGGCTACAATCCACAATAATCCTAAATTGAAAGAACCCCGCATGCCATTAATACTATCCGATGATATGGAAGAGCAATGGCTTTCCTCACATTCGGATTTTGAAAAGGAGTTAAAAGAACTATTGAACAGAAATGACAAGGTGGAATTAGAGGCACATACCGTGGGTAAGCTTCGAGGTAAAAATTATGCAGGCAATACCGCTTCAATTGCCGATGAGGTAAAATACATGGAACTTGAAACTAACGGATTGGACTTTTAGAAAATGGCATACAGTGAATATTTGGCAGATAGGGTAAGAACAAGATTAAAGGGCAAGGGGTTTGTAGAGGAGAAGAAAATGATGGGCGGATTCATTTTTATGATCAATGGAAAAATGTGCATCGGTATTATGTTCGATAAAAAAACCGAAGAAGACAAGCTAATGGTAAGAGTAGGGAAACTCAATTATGAAGAACTGCTAAATAAACCGGGTAGTAGCCCAATGGATTTTACGGGTAAGCCTTCACGTGGTTTTTTGTTTGTTGGACCTGATGGGTTCGATAATGAAAATGACCTGGATTTTTGGGTGGCGAAAGCTTTGGAGTTTAATGCGCTTTTAAATACATGATCTTGGCTGTCAAATAGGCTTTCATGCCCTATGAAATGATTAAATTTACGGCGTGAAAAACATTTTTCCTTTTCTGGATTGGATTTCATCCTATAAAAAAACCGACTTTGTAAAAGATTTGTTGGCGGGTATTACCGTAGGTATTGTATTGGTGCCACAAGGTATGGCATATGCAATGATAGCAGGTTTGCCACCCGTACATGGTCTTTATGCCTCTTTATTTCCTGTCCTTGTTTACGCACTTTTAGGCACCTCAAGAAAAATAGCGGTTGGTCCTGTGGCCATGGATTCGCTTTTGGTGGCTGTAGGTTTGGGTACCTTGGCTATAACCGGGGTAGAAAACTATATAAAAATGGTGGTGGTACTTGCCTTAATGGTAGGTGTTATTCAGTTTTTATTGGGGGTTTTGCGAATGGGCTTCTTGGTCAATTTTCTTTCAAAACCGGTAATAAGTGGGTTTACATCTGCCGCGGCTATTATAATTGTTTTTAGCCAAATGAAACATTTGTTGGGTATTTCCGTAGTAGGCAGTAACAGAATCTACAAGACCGTAATTAATATTTTTTATAAGCTAGGAGAAATAAATTATGTGGATTTCTCAATCGGTCTTGTTGGTATAGCTTTGTTGCTAGGGTATAAAAAGTGGGCCAAGAATATTCCCGGTATATTAATTATCGTAGTGTTGGGGATTGTGGCGGTTTACTTTTTTCAGCTAGAAACTTACGGAATTAAATTGGTAGGAAACGTACCTAGTGGATTGCCATCTTTAATAATGCCTACATTGAATATTGAAGATGTAAAGCAACTTGCGCCAATTGCTATAGCATTGGCATTGGTGGGCTATTTAGAAGCTATTTCTATAGGTAAGGCCATTGAAGATAAAACAGGGGAAGATACCATAAAGGCAAATCAAGAATTAATTGCTTTAGGGTCATCAAATATTGTGGGTTCTTTTTTTCAAGGGTATCCAGTGACAGCAAGTTTTTCTAGATCTGCAATTAGTTTTGATGCTGGTACTAAAACCAATTTAAGTGCTGTTTTCAGTGTTATTTTGGTGGTGTTGACCTTACTTTTTTTAACACCTTTGTTTAAGTTTTTACCCAATGCTATTCTGGCTAGTATCATTATGGTATCCGTAGTAAAACTTATAGATATTAAGTACTTTAAATATTTATGGTCAAACAGAAAAGATGAATTTTTTGTGATGCTGGTGACTTTTTTAATCACTTTGTTCATCGGTATTACACAAGGTATATTAATAGGTGTTCTATGCTCTTTATTGCTAATGGTCTATAGGACTTCTAAACCTCATTTTGTAGAGATTGGTAATATTGGCAATTCCGACTATTATAAGAATGTAATTCGTTTTGCAGATGAGGTGGTGGTGCGTAACGATCTTTTGATCGTTAGGTTCGATTCTCAGTTGTATTTTGGTAATTCAGCTTATTTTAAAAAACAATTGCTTAAGCATATAAAGGCAAAAGGTCCGGCACTCAAAGGAATTATTTTGAATGCAGAATCCATAAATTACATTGATGCCACCGCTGCGGATATGTTGACTAAATTAATACACGATATTAGGGAACGTGAACTGCAATTTTACATTGCAGGCGCCATTGGACCAACAAGGGATATTATTTTTAGTACAGGTATTATCAAGGAATTACAGCGAGAATTTTTGTTCGTAAAAACAAAAGAAGCTGTCGATTTCTTCGATGACCCCAATGAGATATCCTTGTTGGCCGCGAAGGTAGCCTATGAAAATAGTAGAATGGCCAAGGCTAAAAGGAATATAAATTAAAAAAATCTTGTACCTTAAAGGTGAAGTGATTGTTATAATATAAAGTAGTTTAGTATGAATATAGAACAGATATATACAGGTTGTTTGGCTCAAGGAGCATATTACATTGAGAGTGATGGGGAAGTTGCTATTATTGATCCGTTACGTGAGGTAACACCTTATATTCAAAGGGCTGAAAATGACAATGCCAAGATCAAGTACATATTTGAAACCCATTTTCATGCAGATTTTGTCAGCGGGCACGTAACGCTTTCAAAAGAAACAGGAGCTCCTATTATTTACGGTCCCACCGCTAACCCTACTTTTGACGCTATCATTGCCGAAGACGGTCAAGAATTTAAGTTGGGCAAACTCACTTTTAAAGTGCTTCATACACCGGGGCATACTATGGAAAGTACTACTTATTTGTTGCGTGATGAAAATGGTAAAGATCATGCAATTTTCTCTGGTGACACCTTGTTCTTAGGTGATGTAGGTAGACCTGATCTAGCACAGAAATCTGCTGATATGACCCAAGAGCAATTGGCAGGTA
Source organism: Maribacter sp. HS (assembly GCF_048059195.1). Classification (NCBI taxonomy): domain Bacteria; kingdom Pseudomonadati; phylum Bacteroidota; class Flavobacteriia; order Flavobacteriales; family Flavobacteriaceae; genus Maribacter; species Maribacter sp. HS. The sequence continues at coordinate 465,205 of NZ_JAYLVV010000002.1, read as the reverse complement.
CGCTGTTTGATAGTTTGCGTACTAAAATAATGCCTTTGGCTGATGATGTTACCGTATATCCTGCACATGGTGCCGGCTCTGCATGTGGTAAGAACATGATGAAAGAAACGGTAGATACCTTGGGTAATCAGAAAAAAATGAATTACGCTCTTAGAGCGGATATGACCAAGGAAGAATTCATTAAAGAAGTAACCGATGGTCTTTTGCCTCCACCTAAATATTTTCCTTTAAACGTAAAAATGAATAAGGAGGGATATGAAGATATAGACGATGTGCTTAATCGTGGTAATGTTGAATTATCGCCGGATGCATTTGAAAAAGCAGCTAATGATACCGAGGCTTTGGTGTTAGATGTTAGACATCAAGATGAATTTGTAAAAGGTCATATACCAAGGTCCATATTTATAGGATTGAACGGTGATTTTGCTCCTTGGGTGGGCGATTTAATTGCGGATACCAAACAGCCATTACTATTGGTGATTCCTGAGGGTAAAGAAGAAGAGGCTATTACTAGATTGTCCCGTGTAGGATTTGATGCTGCCATTGGATATTTAAAAGGCGGAATAGAAGCTTGGAAAGCGGCAGGGAAGGAAGTAGATCAAATAACTTCTATTACGGCACCTGAAGCCAAAACTTTAATAGATAAAGGTAATGCCGTTTTTGATGTGCGTAAAGATGGTGAGTATTTAAGCGAGCATTTGGCAGGTGCAGTTCATACTCCATTAAGTGAATTGAACAAACATTTGTCCAAATTTCCTGAAAAGGGAGAATTTTTGGTGCATTGTGCAGGTGGTTACCGTTCTGTTATAGCATCTTCTATTTTAAAAAGTCGTGGTATTCATAATCTGATCGATGTTAAAGGTGGCTATGGAGCATTGAAGAAAGAAGATTTGGAGAAGACGGACTATGTGTGCCCTACTACGCTATAATTGAAAAATAGTGTTGGGGTGTTTTCTTAAATAGCTTTCTACGATACGCTGGGTTTCTAGCGTATTTTTTTGCGGTGTAATGAACATTTCTAGGTCTTCCATTTGTGAAATAGCCACTTCAGTAGGTGCAAAGCCGTAACCGGCGTAGTTATTTTCTTTAATGATTACAAAACCGTTTTCGTCCATAGTTCTGCCTTTGGTCTTAATAACCAAGGTGGAGGAAACATCTTTAATGTTTTGTATAGCATTATGAACGCGTTCGTTATACTCATCCACCATTTCTAGATCCGAGCAAATGCCAATGCACTGCTTAATTTTGTAATGGGAACAAACAGTCACGTTTTCTTGCAGATGGCAATATTTTGGGCAAAGCTCAAAAGTGCTACACAGGGTTTCTAAATATTGTCTGGCCTCCGTTGGGCTATAACAAACAGCAATAGGGTTGGGAGTCATTTTTATCTTATTGAACGCCAAGTGGTAAATACCATTGCGGTCAACGTAAGTGAAAATACCATATTGTTGTATAGACCTTTTCTGAGCACTATTGTACTTGGGGTAATAGTGTTTAATTTCGGCAGATTCCTTTAAAAGTGCAATAAGTTCATTACCTGTTTCCTCATAATCTAAAGAAGCGGTTTCAGCGCAAAGAACCAATTCTTTCGTCTTTTTATCATAAAAATGCCCAAGCACTCTTTTTTTGATGTTTTTTGCCTTACCAACATAAATAATCTTTCCCTTTTGATCTTTAAAATAATAAACACCAGGGGTCGTAGGTAATTTTAAAAATTCTTCTTTTGGTAAGCCGGGGGGTAGTGTAGCTTCTTGAGATTTGGCATTGAGAAATTGCTTGAAGACAATTTCAGCTTTTTCAGTTCTCAATAATTTATGAAATAAAAGTACGGTAGCATGAGCATCACCCCTGGCACGGTGCCTGTCAGTTAATGGTATGCCTAAGGCACTGGTTAATTTTCCTAAACTATAAGAATTGTAGCCGGGCAATAATTTTCTTGATAAGCGTACAGTGCACAATTTTTTTCTAGAAAAGTCATACCCAAGCAGTTTAAATTCATTTTTTATGACATTATAATCAAAATTGACGCTGTGCGCTACAAAAATGGTGTCTTTGGTAATGTCAATAATCTGTGGAATAATATCCTCTAACAGCGGAGCATTACGTACCATATCATTATCAATACCTGTAAGTCCGGTAATAAAAGCGGGAATCTCACATTCCGGATTTACTAGTGAAGTGAATTCGTCAACTACCTCATGACCATCATATTTGAAAATAGAAATTTCGGTAATTCTATTACCCTTAATACCGTTACCGGTAGTTTCTATGTCAATTATCGTGTACAAAAAAGTGAGGAATATCTAATCATTACAAAGTTAGTTGAAAATGAGTTAGAATGGTAATTTGTTTTATGGTAAAGGAAACGTAGTAGGTAGAAAACTAAATATTATTTAGTGGTATAAAAGTTAAAAAGCATTTAAGTACAGTGGCGCTTCTGACTAATATATACACTTAGATATAGATGTGAAGCCATCTAGTGAAAAATCGGAGTCTAGTAGGATGCAGAAACCTATTATTTACCCTTATTGTTTTGGGCATCTATTGAGGTTACACTAGAATTTTGGGAATTCATGTTATCCTCTAAAATATTGGTTTCAACATTCTCACGTACTACGTAATCTGAAACTAGGTCGTAGTCTTTACCGCAAGAAGATAAACTTAATAAGAAAACAATGGCTGCAACAGGGACGAAAAAGGCTTTGGTAAGGTGGAATTTCATGTAAATGTTGGTAAAATTTATCTCGCTAAAAAATTAACGCAATCCGAAAATATTTAAACTTTATCCATTAACGACGAAAAGTTGAATTTATTCGATGAAATGCACACTAAATGTTATTAACACTAATTGTTAATAATTTGTCAGGGTATGATATAAGGTGATTTGTTAATATAATGGGTGTAGGTTGCAGCTGTTTTATCCATTAAAAATATAAAAACCAAGCCCTTCATTTTCGTTGCTTCTCTAGTTCCCCCGATTTCGATAGGCAATTTCCATGAAGGGCTTGGTCTAAAATATATTCAAGGTTTTAGCAAAATCCAATTCCTTTCTATTTCTGTATTTATAATGTAGTTTAATAATCGTTAAAAGCTCAGTTTCGGTTAATTCATAGCTATTCTTTAACGATTTTATCTTTCGTTCTCCTATTCTGGCTAAAATTTGAAGTTCTTCTTTTTGTCTTTGCATTTCACTTAGGTTAAATCCGTCCTCTTGTGGGGAGAACGGATTTTTACAACTAACAACTACGCTCTATTGAATATGATTGATTACCTGGTAAAACTATTGGAAGTTAGGTATCTAAACAATACCCAGTTACGGGTATTTTTTCATGTATATAGTTTTGAGTTTTTAGAATTCAATAATATAAGAGGTACAAATTGGTTAGCGAAATATGAACTAGTGTAGCGGTGCAGTCGCTTTGAGTTAATAGGAAAGAGATTTGTTGTTCAATTTATTTCCATCGTAGAATACGTCAATGTAAAACGAATTTAAAGTTTCCTTGATGTTTAGTTAAACTTGATCATAATAAATGAATGCATCTTTGCAGCGAGTTTAGAATAAGTTTGAGTTAGTTGAAAAAACCGGCATATCCTCATAATGTGTCGGTTTTTTGTGTCTTGACTTTACCACAGAAACTAAAAAATTGGTAGTCTTAAATTATCGGTTTTTAATTATGGACCTATTATTTTTATTGATTTCATACTTCTATGTCAATTCTTATTTATTATATCGGTGTTGGGCTTAAGCTATCATAATTAATCTTAGCTTTAAGGTGAACGTTGATATCCACCACCTTACTCATACTTTAATGAAGATTACTGAAAAACCTGCTGTTTCTAAGAAAATTGGAGTTTTTGCCATTTGGGCAATTGGTGTTGGGATGGTGATTTCAGGTGAATCTTTCGGTTGGAATTTAGGTTGGGCCATTACCGGACCATTATGGTTTTTTGTTCCTGTGGCAGTTGCGGCTTTAATGTATTTTGGGCTAGTGCAAAATTTAATTGAATTGGCATGTGTACATCCTAATGCGAATGGTCCACATTCTTATGTAGAGAAAGCTTTTGGTCAGAAATGGGGTTATTTTGTAGGGTTGGCAATTTTGTTTGAATTTTTATTTGCTACTCCTGCTATTGCCAGTTCTCTCGGTGAATATTTAGGGTTTTTAATAGATGATTTAACGATGTCTCCCTGGATAGCTACACTTTTTATATTATTTTTCTCTATCATAAACCTCTTTGAAATGCATGTTGGGGTGCGTCTGTTAGTGATTTTAACCTTATTGGCCATTGCGGAATTGTTTTTGTACCAAGGTTCTGTCGTTAGTTCTTTTCAAGTGGAAAATCTCATGAATTCAGGAGTGGGGTCATTAGATGTTGAGCGTTTTGTTCAAGCCATACCATATGCTATTTGGTTGTTTTTAGCCATTGAAGGGATATCGCTTATGACCAAAACAATCGATAGAAAGGGGTTTAGAAAAACAATTACCAGGGGGTATAATCTCGCTTTTTTTACCTTATTGACTTTGGCGCTTTTGGTGTTATTCCTTGCCGCTGGAGGTATAAATTGGGAATTGCCAGAAAGTATGGATATACTGACTGAAAATCATCCCATGCCTGCATCTATGGCATTGATATTGGGGAAAGAGAATTTTTTAGTGCAACTATTTACATTTATTGGGCTATTTGGACTCATAGCTTCCTTACAAGGAATTGCTTTTGCGGCAACTACGCAGCTAGAGCCCTTGCTTCCAGATTTAAAAATCAAAGGGGTTTCTAAAAGAGCCGTTGCTTCTGCGTTGGTTTTTATTATTAGCCTCGTCGCTATTTGGAGTAGCCAAACCGGATTTTTAATTGAACTGTCGGTTTTTGGGGCGGTATGTATGTATTTGGCGGTAAGTGCATCTTTGTTGGTTTTAAGAAAAAGGGAAGACTTGATATCTTCGGTATCTGAGTTCGATTGGTATCGACATTCAGATTTTAACCCTATTTTCTCAACCGTTAGCGCTATGACTGCTGTAATTATTTCGCTAATTTGTGTATTGGCTTTTGCATACCTTCAATTTACGGCGTTTGTTATTTTTATTGCTTGTAGCTTGGTGTATGTATTTTTAATCCGGAAAAAGTAGCATGGCTTATCAATTTACATTGGGAAAACAGAATTATCTTTTTGATGATTTGAAAACTGTTTTGGCAAAAGCGAGTCCGTTACGATCGGGCGATGCTTTGGCTGGTTTTGCAGCCGCTAGTAATACGGAAAGAATTGCAGCTCAGTATGTGTTGAGTGAATTGCCCCTAAAAGTTTTTTTAAATGAAGCAGTAGTTCCTTATGAATTAGATGAGGTTACTCGGTTAATAATCGATACCCATGATGTCCAAGCTTTTGATAACATTTCTCATTTTACGGTAGGTGACCTTAGGGATTGGTTGCTGGAAAATACTACATCTGGGCAAAATATTTTAGAAGTTAGCAAAGCATTGACTCCAGAAATGGTAGCTGCCGTATGTAAGCTAATGCGTAATCAAGATTTGATTGCCGTCACTTCCAAAATTCAAGTAATTACCCGTTTTAGAAACACGGTCGGCTTAAAAGGTCATGTTTCGGTGCGCTTACAGCCCAATCATCCCACGGATGATATGAAAGGGATTTTAGCAAGTACGATAGACGGATTATTGTATGGTTGTGGAGATGCGGTTATTGGTATTAATCCCGCAACCGATAGTCCTAGTGTGACTATTAATCTATTGAAAATGCTTGATGATGTTCGTTTAAAATATGAAATACCTACCCAGAGTTGTGTGTTGTGCCATGTAACTACAGCTTTACAGATTATAGATAAAGCTCCGGTCGATTTAGTATTTCAATCCATTACCGGTTCGCAAAAGGCCAACAGTTCTTTTGGTATCGATCTACAAGTTTTAAAGGAAGCTCATGATGCTACTTTGGCTTTGGCGAGAGGTACGATTGGTAATCAGTGTATGTATTTTGAAACTGGTCAAGGGTCCGCTTTATCTGCAAATGCCCATCATGGTGTTGACCAGCAAACAATGGAGGCAAGGGCTTATGCGGTCGCTAGACACTTTGATCCTTTTTTAGTGAACTCTGTGGTTGGTTTTATTGGTCCGGAATATTTGTTCGATGGAAAACAGATTATCCGTGCGGGATTGGAAGATCACTTTTGTGCCAAAGTTATGGGCTTGCCTATGGGTATGGATGTATGTTATACCAACCATGCAGATGCCGATCAAGATGATATGGATAATTTATTGACTTTATTAGGAGTAGCCGGATGTAATTTTTTTATGGGTGTACCCGGTACAGATGATATAATGCTAAACTACCAATCTACCTCTTTTCATGATGCAATGTATTTACGTAAGGTTCTTGGTAAAAAGCCAGCACCGGAGTTTGAAGCTTGGTTGTTGAAAATGGGTATCATAGATGAAGCGGGTAATAAATGTAGCATAGATGACGCGAATAAATTGCTGTTGAAATTATGAGTAAGGATTTAACCATAGCCAATAAATGGCAGCAATTAAAAGAACACACTAAGGCGAGAGTAGCACTAGGCCATGTGGGTACTAGTTTGCCTTTGAGCGAAGTACTGGCATTAAAACATGCACATGCAATGGCAAAAGATGCTATTGTAACCAAGTTAGATGTAGAGGGGCTATCCCAAAAATGTAAAGCGCAGGAAATACCATATCAAACATTTAAAAGTAGAGCAAGCGACAGGCTTGAGTATTTAAAGAGACCTGATCTTGGTAGACAATTACTGTTTAATACTAATTTAATAAAGACTGAAAAAGTCGATATTGTTTTTGTCATTACTGACGGACTTTCGGCAAAAGCTGTAAATACTTATGCCTTTAAAGTTTTAAATCATCTTTTACCAAATCTGAACGACAGCTATACTTTCGCAATTACACTCGTGGAACATGGGAGAGTTGCAATTGGTGATGCTGTAGCGGAATTTTACCATGCAGATTTTGTAGTAGTATGTATTGGTGAAAGACCAGGTTTGTCATCACCTGAAAGTATGGGTATTTACACCACGTATCATCCAAAAATAGGCTTTACCGATGAGCGTAGAAATTGTATTTCAAATATTCATGCCAACGGATTAAGTGGTAAACAAGGTGCTCAACTTTTGCAGTATTTAATTGAAAAATCATTCGCTTTAAAAATAAGCGGAGTAGCATTAAAGCTTGAAGTTGGTGAAATATTAAAGAGCTAGTTTTTAGAGCTTCACTTTTATTTCCTTTATTCTAAAAGCTTGTGTTCTAAGTAGATTTTGAAAAATACGAACAATTCTTTCTTGGTTTTCCTCAGGTATACGCCCTCCTATAATCCAATTCTTCTTAGCGTATTTGGTACTTTCCAAGTTGAACTCGGCCATTAAGCATTCTAAAGCTTCTTCGCGAGTTTCGTCGTTCATTTTACTGAACATTTGTTTAATATTTTCGGTCATTGGTGGTTTTGGTAGTTTTCAAAAATAAATAAAAAAGTCTTTCAGCTGGCTAAAAAAAATAAATAGATATGAGCATTTTGATAACAACTTAATGTTTACTTGATATTAATTTAAAATAATTAAGAAATTTAGACCTCACTTTTGCAAACCATAGAAAATAGCTTAGGTATAATAATATCTAATGTTTGTTGACCAAATTTCTTCTTTATATAATTATTTATGAGACTTTTAAAATTACCAATAGTTTGCTTATTGTTCATTAGTGTATATGCGGGTTATACACAAGAATTTAAAGTGCATTCCCATAACGATTACAAGCAAAATATTCCTTTTTGGAAAGCTTTGGGAGCAGAGGTGCAATCTGTTGAAGTTGATGTGTTTTATAAGGACGGAAAACTGTTGGTAGCACATGAACAAAATGAAATTCAAGAAAACTCAACCTTAGCTCGACTTTATTTAAATCCCCTTCAAGAGGCTATAGCCTTAGGGTTGCTTAACAATAAATCTTTACAATTATTGATAGATGTAAAGTCAAACGCACATAAAACGTTAAATGCTATAGTTGCTGAATTGAAAGAATACCCAGCAATCATTAACGCCGATAATGTAAAAATTGTTATCTCGGGTAACCGCCCAGATTTGAAAGAATATATTGATTATCCTGATTTTATTTTCTTTGATTATCAGAGTTTGCAGCCTGTAAACAATACTGAAGTGCTTAAAAAAATTGCGTTGATAAGTTTAAGTTTTAAAAACTATTCTGAATGGAACGGTAAAGGTAGACTTACTTCTCAAGACTTTATAAGTGTTACTGAAGCTATTAACAAGGCACATGCTTTAAATAAGCCTTTTCGTTTTTGGGCAACACCAGATTCAAAATCTGCTTGGAAGACTTTTGTTGATATGGGTGTAGATTATATAAATACGGATATGCCCAATGAATGTGTTACATATGTTACTTCCTTAAAAGATAGAGTAGTGCAAAATTCTGTTTTTTCTAAAGTGTATTATCCAAATTTTAAAGTAGATCAAGCAAAAAGGGTTCCAAAGAATATTATTCTAATGATAGGTGACGGTAATGGGTTAACGCAGATATCGTCTACTGTTTTAGCAAATAATGGAGAATTGTCCTTAACGCAATTAAAAAGTATAGGTTTTATTAAAACACAATCTGCAGATGATTTTACCACAGATTCTGCGGGTGCGGGTACAGCGATAGCTACAGGGCAAAAAACAAATAATAGGGCAATAGGTACTAGTAAGAAAGGTGTGCCTATTCTCAATCTTACAGAAATATTATCTGAAAAAGGTTTTTATACAGGGGTCATTACTACTGATGAAATTACTGGGGCAACACCTTCTTCTTTTTATGCGCATAGAACGGATAGGGGTATGGCGGCAGAAATAGCCTCTGACTTAAAAATCTCTAAATTAAAACTGTTTATCTCTCAGCCAACAAAAACGGTAAAACATATTGATGATGCTGGTTTTGTAATGAAAACCGATATAAATACTATAGGTGCAAGTGTAGATGAAAAAATAGGAGCTTGGTTTGATCATTCCAATGAAAACGTGACCGAATCAAATGTCCAAAAATTGGCTTTGGCCACCAAGAATGGAATTTCATATTTGAATAAAGAGAAGCCTTTTTTCTTAATGGTAGAAGGTGCAAAGATTGATAGTTATGGTCATGCCAATGATATAAAGGGTGTTGTTACGGAAAGTATCTCTTTTGATAGGGCGGTATCAGAGGCTATAAAGTTTGCAGATGAAGATGGTAATACCCTAGTAGTGATTACAGCAGATCACGAAACTGGCGGGTTGACCATACCGCAAGGTAATGTTGTTAGGCATGAGATTGAGGCGGATTTTACCACTCATGACCATACCGGCACTATGGTTCCTGTTTTTGCTTACGGTCCCATGTCACAGGAATTTCAAGGCGTGTACGAGAACAATGAAATTTTTGATAAATTATTAAAGGTGTTGAAAATTGCTGTTAAAAAGTAATTTGCAGAGCACTATCCGCTCATTAGGTTAAAGAGATCATTTTACCTAATGTTTACAATGTTATAATATCACTTCAATTAATTTATAGGAGATTTGTGAACTATGAAAGTGGAGGGAATAGATAACGGTAGTATTGAAAATTTGGTTTTGCGTGTAAAAAAGTCGGACAAAAAAGCATTCAATATATTGTTTACAGAGTTATGGGATCCAATGTATTCCTACGCTTGTTCTATACTCATGAATGACAGTCTAGCCCAAGATGTGGTGCAGGATATTTGGGTAGATTTTTGGCAACGAAGACAAGATTTGGATGTCAAGTTTTTAAAATCTTACCTATATAAATCTATTCGTAATAAATGTTACAATCATTTACGCAATCAAAAATTCAATAAGATTCAGTTAGAGGTTGCACATACATTGTCTGTAGCATCAGATGTGGATCAAAATGATGATGTCATTGAATTATCTACCAGAATAAATAGTGTCATCTCTCACCTTCCAAAAAGATGTCAGGTAATTTTTAGACTTAGTCGTATAAATAATATCGACAATAAGGAGATTGCCCATAAATTGGATATTTCCCAACGTTCCGTAGAGAACCAGATTTCCTTTGCCTTACGCCAATTGCGAAAAGAACTTGCCGTGGCAAAAACCTTGTTTTTCTTTCTTTAGTTTCCTTTTCATTATCTAAAGGTTAAGCACACTGTTGTTTTGTTAAGTAACCTTTAAGCCTGCTTTTTGGAGTGTGCGTACCCCTTAGGTTATGGTACTTGTGATTGTAACAATAGTATAATGACCGAAAAAGAAGTAAAAATACTCATGAACAAGTACCTAAATGGTACGATTACAACTACAGAAGAAAAACTTTTAGAAAAGTTTGATGCTTCTCTAATGCTTGATAAAGAAGGTCATGTATTTAAAAATGATGATCAAAGAAAACAGGTAGGGAAAAAACTGCTGAAGAGAATACATGACAAGCAAAATAGAAAGTCGGATAAATCTTGGGTGAAAGTTGCTGCAGCTATTGCGATAATAATCAACCTAGGGGTTTTAACATATTTAGGGTTAAATACAGAAAATAAAAAGACGGTTACTGTATCACAAATAGTTGAAACTACAGAATGGGGTCAACGAAAAGATTTTGTGTTAGCTGATGGTACAGAGATAAAGTTGAATTCGGGAAGTACAATTTCATTTCCAGAGAAATTTTTGGGCAACACCAGGGAGGTCACCTTAGTGGGCGAGGCCTTTTTTAATGTGGCAAAAGATAAGACCAAACCTTTTATCATAAAATCCGGAGATTTAAGCACTACGGTTTTGGGCACATCATTCAATATTAATGCCTACCCTAAAAGCAATGATATTTTGGTAACCGTTGCTACGGGTAAAGTGCAAATTGGAGCTAAGGATAATACGGTGTTCTTACTGCCCAATGAACAGGGCGTATTTCATAAAAATTCTGATAGTATTTCAAAAAACGATGTTGATACCAATAGTTTGATCAATTGGCAAAAAGGACTTTTAACGCTCAATGATATAACCATGAAAGAGGCACTTGATGTTTTAGAGAAGTGGTACGGAGTCACTTTTGTAATTCATGATGATACGCCGTTAGATTGCCATATTACCGCTTCGTTCAATAATGAAAGTTTGTCCAATGTTTTAGAAAGTATCACTTATGTGAAAAAGGGTTTGTCTTTTCAACCCTTGAAGAACAGTACTATTCTGATCAAAGGAAAATGTAGAGATAATGACTAACAAACCAAAAACCAATTATGATGTAGACCTAAACCTAAAAAAGTAGACAGCCTGTAACACTTTGGCGAGCTAAACAGGCTGTCAATTATTCAAAGATTATTTATAAAAAACAACCATTAAACATTATGTGAAATTATGAATTTGCTAACTAATAAACAATTTATCAAGTTGACATTCAATACGTTTTGTCTCCTTATGATCATGGCGATGCTGAATCCCATACTTGCAGCTGACCTTAGGGGCCAAAAATTAGAAAATTACAAAGTGGATATCGCCGTTGAAGGCGCTACGGTATTGGATATTTTAACCAATATCGAAGATCAGACAAATTTTAATTTTGTGTACGATCGCAAAGTAGGTAAGCTTAAGAATACCTATAGTGTAGCTTATGAAAGCGTGTCTTTACGATCCGTTTTAGAGCTAATGGCCAAAGATGCCAATTTAACCTTTAGAAGGATTAATAACACTATTTCTATTACCGTAAAACCAAAGGTTTTCAAAAGAGTGGTAGAGGTTGAGTTTTTGACCGTTAATGGTACGGTTACCGATCAGGGTGGTGTTCCATTGGTTGGAGCTACGGTACTTGAAAAGGGAACTTTAAACGGGGTCACTACAGATTTTGATGGAAACTTCACCATTGATGTTAAGAGCGATGCTGTATTGGAGGTATCTTATTTGGGCTTTACAACGCAAGAAGTTGCCTTGCAGGGCCAAACCACAATAGCTGTTCAATTGGTGGAAGATGCTACGCAATTGGATGATGTTGTTGTTGTGGGCTATGGTACTCAAAAAAGATCGGATGTTACGGGATCCATTGCATCGGTTAAAAGTGAAAACTTCAATAAAGGGGTAGTTGCCAATCCTGGTCAATTATTACAGGGTAAAGTTGCCGGTGTAAACATTACTTCGGTAAGTGGTGAGCCTGGCGCTTCACAAAATATTGTTATTCGTGGTATTGGTAGTTTTAGATCGGGTACTTCGCCTTTGTTCGTAATAGATGGTTTTGTCATAGATAATACTTCTACGGGTGTGGCATCTAATCCTTTAAATTTCATCAATCCTCAAGATATTGAATCCATGGATGTGTTGAAAGATGCATCTGCTGCCGCTATTTATGGGGCACGTGCTGCAAATGGGGTTATTGTGATCACTACTAAAAAAGGAAAAACCGGTAAAACGGAAATGAATGTTTCGGTTTCTACGGCTTTTGCAACATTGGCCAATAAAATAGATGTGTTTTCTGCAGATGAGTTTAGAAGACAGGTGCCAGCTGTTGGTGGTACTTTGGTAGATGGAGGCGCAAATACCAATTGGCAAGATGAGCTTACACAAACAGGTATTTCTAAAAACGTAAACTTTTCAATGAGTGGTGGGGCATCTGATAAATTCAATTATTATGCTTCTGTAGGGGTTGACGATCAAGAGGGTACGTTTGCCAATAGTTCTTTAAAAAGATATTCTGGCCGTTTGAACTTGAATCAAAAGGCTTTGGACGGTATGTTGAATGTAGATTTCAATTTATCCGCTTCTAGAACTTTGAACAACAGACCAGATGCTGGTGCTACGGTTGCAGATATGTTAGAGCTGAACCCTACAATACCTTTATATACAAATGGTGAACCCACTTTGTTAGATGATAATAGATTAAACCCATTGATACGTAATGAAATCTATGCAGATGAGTCTAATAGTAACCGTATTTTGGCGAATATTTCTCCATCTGTAGAGATTGTAAAAGGATTAACGTACAAACTTAATTTGGGTGTAGATTATTCCTCTACAAATAGAGATCAACAACGTGCACCGTATGCCTTGTTAGAAGATTTAAATCAAGGGTATTTAAATAGTTGGATCACTACTAACCAGAATACACAGGTAGATAACACGTTGACCTATACATTTGAAAAAGGAGATCATGGAGCAACAGTTTTGGTTGGTCACTCTTACCAAGAAGTGTTCTTCCAACAAAAGAAATTTGAGTTACAAAGTTTTGCGGATAATGGTATTGATCCAAGATATCAAGATCAGATCAGTAGCCAAGAATTTCCTACTAGTTTGTTCTCTACGGCAGAGAAAAATGAATTACAATCTTTCTTTGGTAGGGTAAATTATGATTATCAAGATAAATATTTATTGACTGCCACTATGCGCGCAGATGGTTCTTCAAAATTTGGGGAGAACAATAAGTACGGTTATTTTCCTTCTGTAGCCTTAGGTTGGAATATAAGTAAAGAGAATTTCCTGTCAGAAAGTACCATTGTGAACAACCTAAAGCTACGTGCTAGTTGGGGTCAAACGGGTAGTCAAGAAGGTATAGATAATAAAGTGTCATTGGCAAGTTATATTGATAGTAAAAGTGATAATGACACCTATCCTTTAGATGATAGTGCTACTACATTAGATGGTTATCCATTTGGTACGGTACCTGCTCGTACTGCAAATCCTAATTTAAAATGGGAAGTTGCTACTCAGACCAATATTGGATTGGATTATAGTTTCTTGAATAATAAAATTACGGGTACGGTAGATTATTTTAATAAGGTAACTACAGATGTAGTATTGTTTGCCAATAGAGTGGATCCTATTCAACCAACCGAGAAAATATGGACCAATCTTGAAGATTTGGAAATACATAACTCCGGTGTAGAATTTGCGTTGGATTTTAGAACAATGATCGGTGAAGATTTCTCTCTTAATGTAGGTGGTAATGCTACTTTTATTAAAAATGAGGTTACAGACTCTCCTTTTGCCATTATTACTACCGGTGCCGCACAAGGTGGTGGGCAAACTGGCGCAACGATCAACGGTTATTTGAACAATGAGGCAATAGGTACCTTTTACATGAAAGAGTTTATTGGTATTGGTGATGACGGTTTAAATCAATTTAGAGATGTAAACGGTGACGGTGAAATTTTAGATGATGACCGTATTGCTGCAGGTAGTGCCCTGCCAGATTTTACTTATGCCTTCTATTTGAATTTTGATTATAAGAATTTTGATTTAGGATTTAATTTTAATGGGGTGTCCGGTAATAAAATTTACAACCACACCGCAATGTCCTCATTCTCAAAAGGACAATTGAGCAGAAATTTGAATACTACTTATTTCGCTATTCAGTTTCCAAACGAAGATGTTAATAATTCCAATGAGGTGTCAACCAGATATTTGGAAGACGGTGCTTACCTAAAACTGAACAATGCTACATTGGGATACAACCTTTTGGCCAGTAAAATTGGGTTAGATGATTATGTGAACGATATACGCTTTACACTAACGGGTCAAAATTTATTCATCATTACGGATTATACGGGCTACAGTCCAGAAGTAAACACAGGTAGTGAAATAGATGGTATACAAACTTTTGGTATAGACCGGTATACTTACCCTAATTCAAGAACCATCTTGTTTGGTTTAAATGTATCCTTTTAACACAAAAAAAATCTATCAAAATGAAAAATAAACTAATTATATCATCACTGGTTCTGGTCTCTTTGTTGACATGGAGCTGTACTGATCTAGAAGAAGAATTATTAGATGAATCATTAACAGGTGCCCAGGCAGAAGTGATTAGTGGGGCTATTGCACCCGCTTACGGTTATATTTCTTGGACATGGAGGCATACCAATTATTATGGTCTACAGCTTATACCTTCAGATGAGGCAATACTACCTTATAGAGGAGGAACGGATTGGTTTGACGGTGGTAAGTTCTTGGCGGCTCATAGCCATAATTTCACCCCTACTAATGATTTGGTCGCTAGTGGTTGGAATGAGCTTACCACGAATATTTCAAGAACCTTGGCCGCCATTGAAGTACTTACTCCGTTAGCGGATGAGGGAGATGCGGAAGCGGCAGGGGCATTGTATGAAATGAAAGCCTTAAGAGCGTATTTGAACATGTTGTTGCTAGACAGTTGGGGTATTGTTCTTAAAAAAGAATCATCTGAAGAGCTTTCAGAAGTTTTAAGAACACAAGATGCCATAGACTATATTGAGAGCGAGTTGTTGTCTGTTGTTGATGTGATCAATGATGATAAAGGACCTGGTAGAATGTCGCGTTCTGCTGTATACGGTTTTTTGGCTAGATTGAACTTGAACGCTGCCGTGTACCGTGATCCTTACGGTACGCCTAATTTCACGCAGGCAGATATGGACCAGGTTATCACATATACCAGTAATATTATAGATTCTGGAAACTTTTCTTTATCTCCAGAGTATTTTGAACTGTTTAATGATGAGAACCATTCTAATCCAGAATTGATATTTGCTTTAGATCAACGTGGTGTATTGACCCAGGAACATAGTCGTTGGGCATATTGGTCTATTGCGGGGTCAATGTTTCCAAGACCTGAGTGGCCTAGTGCCGATGGTACTGACGGACCTGCCGTTACTTCAGATTTTTATCAAACGTGGGTAGATGCCTATGGAGATGTTGATCCTGCGGATGCAGATGCCCGTTTCTATCAAAAAAACACCTTGGTGCCAGATGCTCAACTGGCAGATTTGGAAGGGCGTGAAAAATTATTGGAAACTGAGACCGAAGATAGTTTTTACTGCGTACAAGATGTTGCTTTTGAAATGGATAGAGGTATTCTTCGTGGTATACAATGGGGACCTAGAAAAGGTGATGACGGCCAGTTTCTTACCTGTGAAGACGGTACTATTAAAATTTTACCGGTAAGACAGATAAAAGGAAATGGTCCTTCTCGGGATATAGGGTACGTAGATCACACTTTGGAAATAGATTTTACCAATGAAGGATCTTTGCATAATACGGGCTACAGGGCATCTAAGTATCAATTCAGCCGTACCTCACCAAATGGTAATGGTAACAGTAGTGTTGACTTGGTGTTGATGAGACTTGCCGAGATATATTTAATGCGAGCGGAAGCCAAACTAAGAAATGGCGATGCTGCAGGTGCATTGGCAGATGTAAATGTGGTAAGAACTTCTAGAACGGCACGCCCGGAACAAACGCCAGATCCTTTAACTGCAGTAGATACGGATATCATATTTCGCGAGCGTGGTTTTGAACTGTATTGGGAAGGGTTTAGAAGAGGAGATCAAATTCGTTTTGGAAAGTATGAAGATACTTGGACGGAAAAAACGGATACCGATGTAAACCATAGATTGTTCCCAATTCCACAAAGTGCCGTTGATGGTGCTTCTGGTATAGATGGTTTCTTAGAGCAGAACCCTGGGTATTAATCAAAAATTAGCTTTAATAGGAAACGGTAAGAATGTGAATTCTTGCCGTTTTCTTTTAATATATAATTGTTCATGAAAATTAATTTTAAAAGTATGAAAGGTTATATGTCAACTTTCTTTGTTCTATTATTTCATTTGGCGTGTACTTCTTAAACTATAAGGAACGAAGTTCAAATTGCCTTCATGGCCGATGTTCATTTCGCAGATGTGTATCCTGAATTTGAAGATTTAAATCCTGATGTGTATACAGACACCGTGAATGGTAAAAATGTTTTAATACGGTCAATGGAATCACAATTACATTCTACCCGATTGTTCAATGAAAATTATTTCGCTTTTCAGGCGGCTTTAGATGATGCCGTCAGAAGAGGAATTAAAATTATTGCCATGCCTGGCGATTTTAGTGATGATGGTCAGCCTGTTCATATTAAGGGTTTAAAGAAAATAATGAATTGTTATGCTGAGGAATACAATGTGTCTTTTTTTATGGTAAATGGTAATCATGATCCCACGAGACCTTTTGGAAAACAAAGTGGTGAACGTGATTTTCTTTCAAAACATGGTCGATTGCAACCTATTATGAGTACTAAAGGCTTATATACATCGAGCACTATAGCTGAGGAGCCAACAGTGATTGCTAAAGAAATTGCGGAGTGGGGGTATAAAGAGATTTTAGAAGAGTTGAAAGCGTATGGCTTTTTTCCGCAACAAAAGTTCAGATATTGGGAAACTCCTTTTTCTACTTATGATTATGAAGACTATACTTTTAAAAAAGCGGAATTGGCATCTAAACTGGATAATAGAATTTCGTCTAACACTACGTTAAAAACAATTCCAGACGTAAGTTATCTGGTAGAGCCGGTAGAAGGTGTTTGGCTTTTGGCTATAGATGCTAATGTGTACACGCAAAAATCAGATGGTATAGGGTTTAATGGTTCTGGTATAGGTTATAATGAAGTATTGACATATAAACGATATCTGCTAGAGTGGACAGAAAAGGTGGTAGAAAACGCCAATCGGTTAGGTAAGACGTTAATTGCGTTTAGTCATTACCCTATGGTCGATTTCAATGATGGGGCAACTGATGAAATGAAACAGTTATTCGGTGTCAATAGTTTTCAGGCGCATCGTGTGCCCGATGAGGTTGTAGGTGAAATTTTTGCCGATATGGGATTGAAAGTACATGTGGGTGGGCATATGCATTTAAACGATACGGGTATCATAACTACCAAGAATGGTAATACATTAACGAATATACAAACTCCTTCATTGGCTGCTTTTCCGCCAGCTTATAAGTTAATGACCATAAAGAATACATCTAAGTTAGAAGTAGAAACTGTAATTTTGGATTCGGTAGCTTCCTTCAATTCTTTTTTTGAAAATTATAAAAAAGAGCATGGTTTCCTAAGAGATAATTTTCCTGATAGAATGTGGAACGACACTATTTTGGCATCATCCAATTACCTCGATTTTACAAATATACATTTACAGGAATTGGTGCGTTGGCGTTTATTGCCTAACAATTGGCCTGAACATTTAAAAGAGTCATTGTTAAATAAAAGTGGATGGCAATTGGTTCAAAAAGTTCTAGGTGAGGATTTTTCTGAAAAGGAATTATTGTTGAAAATGAACAATGCTGGTGTTTCAGAATCTGATTTTAATAATTGGAGTGGTGGAGATTTAATTTTAGATTTTTATCGACTTAGAAATGCTGATGATATTGCATTGATTGATATTGAACCTAATAGATTAAAAACATATAGTTTTTTGTTTGATGTATTGCAACGGCAAACTGAAAATGAAGAAATACTTTCATTACAATTATTTGCGCTAATTTTTCAAAAACAGATGAATGGGGAAGAGTCAATGAAATTTAAGGTCCATTTAGAATAATGTTTGTAACAATCTCCTCAATAATTCAGAGGTTTAACTTAATCTATCACTTTTTATAACCATCTAATAACATTTAAAAAGTTACTAATAGTAAATAAATATAGATTTTTGAGATAATTATTTACTATTAGTAAACAAATGTTACGTGTTTAAGATTTCTAAAATAAATATGGCCGTACTGTTAAATGGAGCTTTAGCTTCGTTCGGACTTTACTTTTGTATGTATGCTTTTAGAAAGCCTTTTTCAGTAGCCACATTTGATGGTCAAATGTTGTTTGGTATCGACTACAAAATTTTGCTCATTTTGGCTCAGGTCCTAGGGTATATGCTTTCTAAATTTATTGGTATTCGGGTGGTTTCTGCATTGCAGGTACAACATAGGGTAGCCTATTTAACGGGCATGATCTTATTTGCAGAATTAACGCTGGTACTATTTGGTCTGCTGCCAGGTCCATATAATTTCATACTATTTTTCCTTAACGGACTTTCCTTGGGTATGATCTGGGGCATTACGTTTTCTTTTTTGGAGGGTAGAAAAATGACCGAGATATTAAGTATTGTTCTATGTTCTAGTTTTATAGTGTCTAGCGGTGCCGTAAAATCTGTTGGGTTGTGGTTAATGACCACCTATGCAATTTCCGAATTTTGGATGCCTGCGGTTACGGGAGCCCTGTTTCTTCTGCCGTTTTTCATTTGCCTTTATTTTTTGAACAAATTGCCTCCACCAACAGCAGAGGATATTAAACTCAGAAAGAAAAGAAAACCAATGTGTGCAGCGGATCGTAAAAAGGTCTTCAGCAAATTTTCTTTTCCGATTATAATTTTAGTGGTCTTTTATACCGCACTTACCGCGTTACGGGATTTTAGGGATAATTTTTCTAGAGAATTATGGGACAGTGTGGGGTATGCCGGTGATGCTTCTATTTATACACTATCTGAACTTCCAATAGCATTTTTGGTGTTACTTGTATTGGGGTTGTTCGGGTTGATAAAAAATAACTTTAAGGCTTTTATGGGGTTTCATTTCTTGTTGATACTGGCAAGTGTGCTGGTAGGGGTTTCTACCTTTTTATTTCAACAAGGCGCCCTTCAGCCTGTGTATTGGATGGTGTTTATTGGTTTTGGACTTTATGCCTGTTATGTGCCGTTCAATTGTATCTTTTTTGATCGGATGATCGCCACTTTTTCTATTAAAGGTAATGCTGGTTACCTTATTTATATTGCAGATTCCTTCGGTTACTTGGGTAGTATGGCAGTACTACTTTATAAAAATTTTGGAAGCCCAAATAGTTCTTGGCTACAGTTTTTCATGGGTGCTACCTACTGTATTGCCTTTTTGGGTGTAGGTGTTTCTATAGTATCTATGTTCTATTTTCAAAAGAAATACAAGCAAAATAATTCTAGTATCCATTTTAAAATCCCCATGGTTAATGGCAGATATTGAGTATGATTTAGTTGTAGTTGGTGGTGGTGTGTTAGGTACTTTTCATGCTTATCATGCCATGAAAAAAGGGTTAAAAGTAGCTTTGCTTGAAAAAGATGCTATGCCCAAAGGGGCTACAGTTCGCAATTTTGGACAGGTGGTACCCTCTGGTATGAATACCAAATGGCAACAATACGGTCGTAAAAGCTTAAAGATATATAAGAAGATCCATGCTAAATTTGATATTTCGATACGGCAAGAAGGATCTATTTATTTGGCTTCTAATGATGATGAGATTCAGCTAATTGAAGAGTTGAAAGAAATTAATCGAGCCAATGATTACACTTCTATTCTTTTTACAAAGACGGAATGTCTTAGAAAATACCCAGGATTAAATGAACGGTATGTAAAAGCTGGCTTATTCTTTCCTGAGGAAATTACTGTAGAACCTCGCACTATGATCGGTCGTGTACATAAGTATTTAAAGAAAAAAGGGGTAAGCATTTTTTATAAGGCTAAGGTAATTGAATGCAATGCGCTTAATAATGAAGTAAGCACTCAATTGGCAAACGGTAGAATGTTGATGTCTGCAAAGGTAATTATCTGTAATGGTAGTGATTTTAAAACGTTGTATCCAGAACTATTTTCCACTAGTGATTTAGAGGTTTCTAAGTTACAGATGATGAAAACCAAATCACAAGGCGATTTTAAAATTAGCGGATCTATTTTAACGGGACTTTCCATTAGAAGATATGAGGCTTTTGCTGAGTGTCCGTCTTATTTAAAGATCAAATCCAAAGAACCAATGAATAGTCTTGAGAAAAAATGGGGAGTACATATTTTATTTAAACAAGCTATGGATGGTGGGGTTATTCTTGGGGATTCTCATGAATATGCAGATGCGGACAATATTGATGATCTCGGGTTCGACTTAAATATGGATATTGATGATCTAATGCTAACAAGGGCCAAAGAAATTTTTAGCCTGCCCACCTATGAAATTGAACAGCGTTGGTTTGGCATGTATTCTCAATGTAAGAATTCTGATATTTATGAGCGCACCATCGATAGGAATATTCATATTGTTACCGGTATTGGGGGTAAGGGAATGACCGGTAGTGCAGGTTTTTCAAAACAGAACATTCAACAAATTTTTAATATTTAGCATGCATACAATTAAATTGGCCGTATTTGATATGGCAGGTACTGTTGTCAATGAAGACAATGTGGTATATAAGACTTTACAAAAGGCGATCAATGAGAGAGGTTTTCAATTGACCTTGGATTTTGTGCTGGAACATGGTGCGGGTAAAGAAAAACATCAAGCAATAAAAGATATTATTAAAGCGGACATCGGTAGTGTTGATGCAGAAATGGCAGCTTCCATTTTTGAAGATTTTAAGGTGTTGCTTAATGAAGCATACCATAAGCTAGAGGTAGGTAGTTATGAAGGTGTAGAACAGATGTTACTGTCATTAAAAGAAAATGGCATTAAAGTAGCTTTGAATACAGGGTATGATAGTAAAACCGCCCAGTTATTATTAAATAAAATGTATTGGACCAAAGGCAAGCAGTATGATGTTTTGGTAACGGCAGATGATGTGGTTCTTGGTAGGCCTAATCCAGATATGATCGTTGAGGCAATGATGAAACTTAACGTTCATGATGAAGAACTGGTGCTAAAAGCCGGTGATTCCATAATCGATATTGAAGAGGGAAAAAATGCCAATTGTGGGGTTACAATCGGGGTGACCACTGGTGCACATACCAGACATCAATTATTAAGTGCAAACCCAACCCATGTTCTTGATAGCTTAACCGAATTAAGGCAGTTGTTATTACCATCTTAAAGGATGAAAATAAAATAAAAAAAAGCCACTGATCGTGGTTTTTTTTATTTGTATGTTCTGGTTGGTTATATAAAAAAGTAAAGTACTAACATAATTGCCGTATTGTTGCTCCTGTTTTCTGGGACATGGGCAATTCTACCATCAAAAAATATAGAATCTCCTTCTTTGATCAGTACCTCCTCTTCGTCTATAATATAATAGCATTCACCTGAAAGCATGTATTTGAACTCATAGGCATCGGTCTTTACCTTGTCTCTTTTTGAGTTGGGGTGTACGTGTAATAATACAACTTCAAAACCTAGGCTATTAAGCTGTTTGCCAAAAATAAGCGAATAAGAAAATCCAATAGCATCGTCTTCTTTTTCAATAAAGGTATTATCCTCTTTTCTAGAAACAATAAAATTGGCTCCGTTAGATTGTGGTAGTCCGCTAAAAAAATCGGTCACTTCAATATCCAAGGAACTTATAATTTTTAATAGTACGGGTAAAGAGGGAATTGTTCTACCATTTTCTATTCTAGAAATAAGTCCTGCTGTTACTCCGGCGCGCATGGCAATTTCACTAATAGTCAAACTCCCGTTTTTACGAATTTCTTTGATCCGTTTGCCAATTCCAATAAGGTAATCATCCATTGATAAGTGTTCTCCTACAAACATAATGAAAAATAAAATGTATTGTTTTTTGATAGGTGCTACAGCTGTAATCAGCCATAGTGCAGGGACTTAACATAAAACTTACATTTTGCATATTTGTAAATAATGTTTAACTAACCATAAGCTAACTTTAGCCTTGTAATGGTTGCAATTGCTTAATGTGTAATAGGCTTGTCATTGAATTTTCATTTAGATATTTGCTAAACTAACAAACCAAAGTTTACAAATACGAACAAAATGAAAAAAACATTATTAATTACAATGCTTGTGTTTTTAGCAAGTTTTGTAGCACATGCCCAAACGGTATTTACGGGTAAGGTGTTAGACGAAAACCAAGTTCCTTTACCTGGTGCTACTGTAGTAGTGAAAGGAACAACGAACGGGGTGGCCACAGATTTTGATGGCAACTTCAGTATTGAACTGAACGGTTCAAATGACATTTTAGTGGTGTCCTATATTGGGTATATTGCTCAGGAGTATAATACAGCGAATAAAATTACGGGCACCATAAATTTACAGCCCGATTCTCAACAACTAGATGAGGTTGTAGTTACCGCTTTGGGAATAGAAAGAGAGAAAAAATCTTTGGGTTACGCCTCTCAAGAATTGGATAATGACGAGCTTGTTCAGGCACGGGAGCCAAACTTATTGAACAGTATGTCCGGTAAGGTGGCCGGTTTACAAATTACCAACAGCCCAACCGGATTGGGTGGCTCGGCAAGGGTTTCTATACGTGGTGATGCTTCTCTGAACATTAATGGTAACTCGCCATTGTTCATAGTAGATGGTACTCCTATCAGTAATGAAATTGTTGGTTCTAGTGGATCAGGTACGCAGAGTGTAGATTATGGTAATGGTGCAGCTGAAATCAATCCGCAAGATATAGAATCGATCAACGTACTAAAAGGTCCCGCTGCAGCAGCGCTTTATGGATCAAGAGCGGCAAATGGTGCTATCATCATAACAACTAAAAAAGGGAAATCCCAAAGTAGTAAGCTTGGTGTTTCTTTTAATACGGGTATTACCGTAGAAAATGTATTAATGCTGCCAGATTGGCAAAATGAGTACGGACAAGGGAACAACCAACAGTTTTCTTTTGTAGATGGCAGTGGTTCTGGTATTGCCGATGGTGTTGATGAAAGTTGGGGTCCAAGATTGGATACCGGACTTATGATCGCACAATTTGACTCGCCAAGAACAGATGGAACCAGAGGTGGTGACACCTCGGTCAGTAATGCCGATATTATTCCTACACCATGGGTGTCTCAACCTGATAATACAAAAGATTTCTTTGAAACTGGTATTACAAAGACCAATAGTATTGCCATTTCTAAAAGTGGTGAAATGGGAAACATGAGATTATCATTTCAGAACTTAGATCAAGAAGGTACATTGCCCAATACTGATCTCAATAGAAATACCTTAAGTTTTTCCGGAACCATGAATGTATCGGATAAAGTAAAGGTAAATGCCAATCTTAATTACGTAAAGACAGATAGTGACAATAGACCTGCAGTAGGTTACGGTACGGAAAGTATCATGTACCTGTTCATTTGGTACGGGCGCCAATTGAATACCAATAACCTTAGAGATTATTGGCAACCTGGTCTAGAGGGTATACAGCAGTTTAACTACAACTACAATTATCATGATAACCCTTATTTTACTATGTATGAAAATACCAATGCGCAAGATAAGGATCGTATGTTCGGTAATGTAAGCCTTACTTATGACATTAGTGAAAACTGGAAGTTGTTGCTTCGTAGCGGTCGTGATTTCTATAGAGATTTTAGGGTTCGTAAAAGAGCGTTCAGTACGCAGCGTTTTCCTTTTGGAACATACCAAGAAGATAATATTTTCTTTGAAGAAAGTAACTCTGATTTCTTGTTGAGCTATGATAAAACCTTTGGAGAAAAGTTTAATTTAAATATTTCCGCAGGTGGAAACCAATTACGTCAAAAGCAAGACTTTACAAAAAGTGTAGCTCCACAGTTGATCAATCCTGGGGTGTATTCATTTAACAATAGTAGACAGGCGGTGCAAGTGAGCTCTAACAACAGTGAAAAGCGCATCAATAGTTTATACGGTTATGCCAGATTTGGCTATGACAATGTATTATTTATGGACATTACAGGAAGAAATGACTGGTCTAGTACATTGCCAGAAGGTAATAATTCATATTTCTATCCGTCGGTTACATTAAGTGCCATTGCCAGTGATATGTTCAATATGCCAGACTGGGTAACGTTTGCCAAGGTAAGGGCCGCTTATGCTGAGGTAGGTAATGATACCGATGCGTATAGATTACGTAGTTTTTACCAAAATGAGACTCAATTTGATAGTTCTACACCCATATTGACAGAATCTTCGCTGATACCAAATGCAAATTTAAAACCAGAGATAACCGGCTCTTATGAATTTGGTCTGGACCTGCGTTTTCTACAAAGTAGAATTAATTTGGATATGACCTATTATGATAGCGCTACCAAAAACCAGATCATAAATATTAGTACGGATATTGCCAGTGGTTATAGCAGTCAGTTGATCAATGCGGGCGAAGTTCGTAACTACGGTTTTGAGGCTATTGCCAACTTTGTTCCAGTGTTAACGGATAATTTTAAATGGAGCTCAACCTTCAATTTTGCCACTAATAAAAGTGAGGTGAAAGATTTGGGTGATGATATCCAATTTACGTTGACCGAGGCTAACGGAGCATATATACAAGCTCGTGAAGGAGGTTCTATCAGTGCTATTTATGGTAGAGGTTTTCAAAGAGTAGAAGATGAAACTAGTGAGTACTTTGGGCAAATGATCATTAATAATCAAGGTATTCCAGAACGTACAGATGATTTGGTATACCAAGGTGATTATGCACCAGACTTTACTTTGGGTATACAAAATACCTTCAAATACAAGAATGTTGATCTAGGGTTTTTGATAGATACTAGACAGGGCGGAATAGTCGTATCTAGAACTAAGACTATTGGTAGTACTTCTGGGCAACTGCAAGAAACTTTAGAAGGAAGGGAAACCGGAATTGTTGCAGAAGGTGTTATAAATACGGGATCGGCAGAGAACCCTGTATATACTCCGAACACAATAAATGTAGATGCTAGAACATTCAATAACAGATATTATGAAAGGGATAATGTAGAAGCGGCAAAGTATGATGCTTCTTATACCAAACTTAGAGAGGTTTCATTAGGATATTCATTTCCGCAAAAAATGATCGATCAATTACCGATCACCAATGCTAGAATTTCTGTAACTGGTAGAAACCTGATTCTATGGACGGACAACCCTCATTTTGATCCAGAAACGGTTGGTGTTTCCGGGGGTACGTTGCAACCGGGTATAGAAAACATGAGTTACCCAAGTTCGCGTTCGTTCACCTTTAACCTACAGGTTAATTTCTAATTGACGAAAACTAAATAATATAAAGAAATCATGAAAAAAATACTATTACTTCTAATATCCTTGGTACTTGCGGTTAGCTGTACCGAAGATTTTGAAACAATCAATATAAATCCTAACTATCCGGCTTCTGCACAACCAGAACTTTTATTGCCGGGCGTACAACGAGAAATGGCCTATAATTGGGGAAACCAAGGTTGGGAAGAAGGTTTTACCGTGGTACAATATGGCGCTAGGTTGCAGTTTACCAGTGGCGATACCTATAACTGGTCTCCGTCTGGTGACCCTTATGACAATGCATATGCGTCTTTACGCGATGTGGAAAATATCATTAGGGATACGGAGACCAATGAAGAGGCGCAAAATTACTATGGTGTTGCCTTGGTAATGAAATCTTGGATTTATTCTTACGTAACCGATGCCTATGGTGATGTGCCTTATTCTGAAGCTACCAGTGGTATTGAAGATGGTAACGTAACTCCTGCTTTTGACGCTCAAAGCTCTATTTATGCTGGTATTTTGGCAGATTTGGAAACTGCGAACACCGTTTTAACGGGAGCTGGCAATATATCTGGTGACATCATCTATAATGGTGATATTGAAAAATGGAGAAAGTTTGCCAATTCATTGAGGTTGCGTTTGCTAATGCGTATCAGTGATGTTGATAATGCTACCGCAGTTGCGGGTATGGCTCAAATAACGGGTAACCCATCTGCCTATCCAATTTTTGAAAGTAATGAAGATATGGCTTTTGTAGAGTGGAATTCTGATAACCCACAACCAAAATATGACGCCCGTAGCGGTAGTTTTGACGAGGTGAGATTAAGCCAAACTCTTGAAGCCCGTTTAAAGGATCTGAACGATAATAGACTATATGTTTTTGCACAGCCAACCACAGATTCTGATAAAGGTATTTTCTCTGAAGATTTTAATGATTATGTAGGTATGCCCAATGGATTGGATGATGAAGCGGCATTAGGATATAGTCCCTCTGGAAACCCAGATGAGTCCGGCTCAAATTTCATCTCTAGACTAGGTATTCTTTTAGCATGTAGAGCCTGTAACCCAGAGCAGGCTTCGGCTACGGCTTCACATACTATTATAATGAGCTACTCTGAACTTCAGTTTATTTTGGCAGAAGCTGCTGAAAGAGGATTTATTTCTTCTGGCGATGCAGCTATGTATTATGAAAACGGAATTAGAGCTTCATTTGCATATTATACAGAAAGAGTTGCCGCTGGCGGATGGTCAGATATTGCCAATGCTATGCAAGCAACGGATCTTGAGGCTTATGTTGGTCAAGATGCTGTAGCATTAACTGAAGCTACAGATGATAATTTGGCGAAAATTGCGCTTCAAAAATGGATATCGTTATTCTATACCGGTTTTGAAGGATGGTCAGATTGGAGAAGAACGGGAATGCCAGAAGTAATTCCAGGACCAGATGCTGTTAACGATGGTATGGTTCCGGTACGTTTTCAATATCCAAATTCGGTGAAATCCACGAACAGCGAAAACTACAATGCCGCTGTACAAAGTATGGGTGCCGATGATATTAATACCAAACTTTGGTGGGATGTTGATTAAGCAAAGGGTTAAAAAGTACACTTCAATTATAACACTGACCATAGGGATGACCTCCCTATGGTCTTGTGATTATGACAAGTTGGATAAAATGGGTTCTGAAACTACCCATGTTGTGGTGATCGGTTTTGATGGGTTGAGTCCAGACGGACTCCAAAATGCTGATACACCTACTTTTGATACTATGATAGAAGAGGGTGCTTCAACCATGCACGCAAGGGCAGTTTTACCCACAAGTTCAAGTACCAATTGGGCTTCTATGATTATGGGTGCCGGACCGGAACAACACGGTATTACATCTAATGCTTGGGAAAAAGATAATCTTACCTTACCTGCGGTTACACAAAGCGAACCTTTTTTGTTTCCCAGTATTTTTCATTTGATTCGTGAGCAAAGAACATCGGAAAAAATTGGAGCTATTTATCATTGGGGAGGTTTTGGACGGTTATTTGAGAAAAATGCGGTAGATTTTGATGAAAATCCCGCTACCGAGGAAGAAACTGCTGTGAACGCCAGTAGTTATATCAAAGTAGAAAAACCCTTATTTACGTTTGTCCACTTTGATCATATTGACCACGCTGGTCATGAGTTTGGGCACGGTACAAAAGAGTATTACCATGCGGTTGAAAAGGCAGATTTATTATTGGCGGAAATTATGAAGGCCATTACAGAATCTGGTATGGCAGATAATACTATGGTAATCATTAGTTCTGATCATGGGGGTAAGGGCAAAGGCCATGGTGGCGAATCTATGGAAGAAATTAAAATACCTTTTATTCTTTGGGGCAAGGGTATAAAAAAAGATTATAGGATAAAATATCCGGTATACCAATATGACAATGCTGCAACTGTTGCACACGCCCTACAAATTAAAACACCACGTGCATGGATCGGTAGACCTGTACTTGAGGCTTTTGAGGGTGAAAATGTGGAAGATGATTACCCTACTTTGGTACAGTTGAAAAAACCAAGATTAAATAGACCGGCAAAGGGCTATGCAGCAGATGGGGGCTTGTTCAATGAGGAGGCCCAGTTAGTATTAGAAAACCCAAATGCCTACGGTGAAATTAGGTATACGCTAAATGGTGCAATGCCAACGAAAGAATCCAACACCTTTACACAGTCCATAGTTCTAAAAGAAAATACGGTGGTAAAGAGTGCCATATTTGTTGCTGATAAGTTGAGCAGTGGGGTTTCCGAAGCATTTTTTAGGATAAAACCAGCATCGCTTAAAGCTCCTGTTTCTTATGAGGTTTTTCATTTGAACGACCTTTCCTTTATTCCATCAATAGGGAATAGAAAACCGGATGCTAGGGGAACCGTTTTTGAATTTTCATCGGAAGAAGTTCGTCAGCATATACAAGCAAACACATTGTTCAGGTTTAAGAGTATGCTCAAAATAGAACATGAAGACAGTTACAATTTTGCAGTAAGATCAGATGATGGTAGTAAGCTGTACATAGATGGTGAATTGATTGTAGATAATGACGGGGACCATGGCGTAAGAACAAAAACAGGAAGTATTGAAATGGACAAAGGTAGTCACACCGTTGAGGTACTTTGGTTCAATGGCGGTGGTGACGGTTGGTTAGATGTTTATATTGAAGGTGATAAAACGCCTAATCAAATTTTATCTACGGATTTTTTAAAAGCACGATAATGTTGAATGACCGTAATATGAAACATGATCCATTGCAGAATAAACGTACCGAAGGAGATATAAATAACACCCATGCCAGAAATGAATGGATTGATGGTATTACCGATGTAAAGACTTTAAGGTTATTGGAAAAAGATGCCCGTTACTTTTTTCATCAAGCTTTGTCTACGCCTTGTTTAGATGTGCTTGGTAATTGTAGCGGTCCACATATAGAGAATATATCCGGTAAGCGATATTTAGATTTTCATGGTAACAATGTGCATCAACTGGGGTTCTCACATCCAAAATTGGTAAAGCGCTTAACGGAGCAGTTACAGGGGCTGTCTTTTTCTACCAGGAGATATACGAATGAACCTGCTATAAAATTTGCGGAAAAGCTGGCTTCATTGCTTCCATCGGATTTAAATAGGGTTTTAATGACTCCAAACGGGAGTTCGGCTGTAGGTATTGCTTTAAAATTGGCACGCGCCGTTACCGGTAAATTTAAAGTGGTATCGTTTTGGGACTCTTTTCATGGCGCATCTTTAGATGCTATCAGTGTTGGTGGAGAAGCTGTTTTTAGGGAATATATGGGACCAATGATGCCAGGTGTAGAAAGAATACCTCCACCTGTGACCTATAGGGGTATTTTTGAAGGTGATGAGGCTAAATGCTTGGAATATTTGGAATATGTATTTGCTAAAGAGGGTGATATAGGTGCTTTTATCGCAGAGACGGTTCGCAATACGGACGTTCAATTGCCTTCGGTTACATTTTGGAAAGCGGCTCGTGCATTATGCAATAAGTATGGGGTTGTTCTTATTTTAGATGAAATACCCATTGCTTTGGGCAGAACCGGAAAAATGTTCGCTTTTGAACATTACGGTATAGAACCGGATATTCTTTGCTTGGGCAAGGGTTTGGGCGGTGGTATTTTTCCACAGGCCTGTATGGTTACCCGAGATAGGTATAATACCTTCCCGGACATTTCATTGGGGCATTATACCCATGAAAAAAGTCCCTTAGGTGCCATGGCGGCATTGACGACCTTAGAAATTATAGAAGAGGAAAAAATACTGCATAAGGTTGCGGGAGATTCTTTGACAATGTGTACTTCAATGACCATTTTAAAGGAAAAGTACGAACTTATAGGCGATATACGTGGTCGTGGATTACTATGGGGCGTTGAGTTGGTAACCAATAGGGAGACGAAGGAGAAAGCAGTGGAAAAAGCTGAACAGGTTATGTACAATTGCCTTAAAAATGGTCTGAGTTTTAAGGTATCCGCAGGTAATGTGCTTCAATTGGCTCCAGCGTTGACCATTACTAGAACTGAATTAAAGAATGCAATACAAATTTTAGAACATGCGCTAGATGGCGTTAATAATTAATGACATATGAAACTATTGAATTTTACTTTTTTGGCAACCTATTTTTGTGGTGTTGCCTTATATGCCCAAGAGACATCGGTATTTGTGGTTAAGCCTTATTTGCAAGATGCGAACCCTACTGAAATTACGGTAATGTGGGAGACTTCTTTGGGAGAAGAAAGCGTGGTTGAGTTTGGTACGTCACCTAAGTTGGGTAAAAAAGCGGTAGGTGGTGCTGAGGATATCAACTTTGGTCCATCTCGTATTCATGAGGTAAAACTAACGGGACTAAAAAGATTTACTACCTATTATTATCGTGTGAAAACAGATAAGTTGGTGTCAGATATTTATCAGTTTAAGACACCTCCATTTGCAAGTGATAATGAGTCGTTCAATTTTTTGGCTATGAGCGATATGCAGATTGATCACCAAAATCCGGATAAGTTCAATGAAATTGTAAACAAAGGTATACTGCCCTTTTTGAAGTCGGAATATGGCAATACTACGCCAGATGATTTAGCAATGGTTTTAATACCTGGAGATTTGGTGGAGAACGGTGCAAAGTACGAGCAGTGGCAAAACGACTTTTTTAAGCCTGCGCAAAAACTTTTTTCAGAAGTGCCTGTGTATCCTGTACTGGGTAATCATGAAAGAAATGCAAACTATTATTTTAAATATTTTAGTTTGCCTAAAAATGGTACACCCGCATATGCAGAGCATTGGTGGTACAAAGATTATGGCAATACCAGAATTATCGGCCTTAATTCAAATGAAGGATACCGTGATAGTCGTGAGCAATTTGCTTGGCTGAAATCATTGCTTGAAGAGACGGCTAAGAATGAGGAAATAGATTTTGTGTTCGCACAATTGCACCATCCGCACAAATCTGAATTATGGATTCCCGGTGAAGAAGAATCTTCAGGTAAGGTGGTAAAAATGTTAGAGGAATTTACCACCAAAACAGGTAAGCCTAGTTTGCATTTTTTTGGACATACCCATGGCTATTCTAGAGGGCAGTCAAAGGATCATAAACATCTTTGGATCAATGTGGCATCCGCAGGTGGTGCTATTGATAATTGGGGTGAGTTTGAGGGTAGGGACTATGATGAATTCAGTGTTACCCAAGATGAATACGGATTTGTTATGGTAGAGGTTGATGGTAATCATGAGAATCCAAAATTCACCATCAAAAGAATCAGTAGAGGAAATGAAGAGTTGTATAGGGACAATGAAAAAACGGATGAAATTGTCATTTATGCCAAATCACATCAACCGGAAACTCCAATAGCTATTGCATTTAATGGTGCGGTGGAGTATACTGGCGGAATGTTAAAGGCGCAACCTTTTAAAAGTTCCTTTAAAGATGCCTATCATGCGGCATCACATTGGCAAATATCCACAACAGAGGATTTTGATACATTGGCTCTGGATAGTTGGAAACAATCTGAAAATTGGTACTACGGCGAAAACAGGCAAAAAAACGATAACTTAACCGATGAACCCACTAAAAGATTAAAACCGAATACCAAATATTATTGGCGAGTACGCTATAGGGACCAACATTTAAATTGGAGTGATTGGTCAAAAACTGAATCATTTAAAACGAATAATTAATTTGATGATGAAAATACGAACGAGAATATTATTGGTTGCCGTGCTATTTATGTGGCTAGGGGCAACGGCTCAAATTGATAAGACCGCTAATGTATTTTTAATTACGTTAGATGGTGTACGTTGGCAAGATGTATATCATGGTTTAGATACGGAATTGGTGCAGAGTAACTATACAGAGGACAAAGAGCTATTAAATGAAATGTTTTCAGGTAGTTCACCTGAAGAAAGTAGGGAGAAAATCATGCCTTTTTTTTGGAATACCATTGCCAAAGATGGTCAATTGTACGGCAATAGGACCAAAGGCAGTAAAGTTGATCTCACTAATAAAATGTTATTTTCCTATCCTGGGTATAATGAAATTTTAACAGGTAAGGCAGATGATGCCCATATTGATAGTAACGACAAAAACTACAATAAGAATGTAACGGTTTTAGAATTGGCAAATAAACAAGTGCGGTATACTGGTAAGGTTGCTGCCTTTGCCAGTTGGGACGTTTTTCCTTTTATCATCAATGATAAAAGGAGCGGAATCCCCGTAAATGCCGGGTATATGAATGCCCAAGGAGATTTGAGTGGTAGGGAGATATTCTTAAATGAAATGCAACATCAAGCGCCAATTATTTGGGAAAGTGTACGGTTAGATGTGTTTACCCACCATTACGCAAAAGAATATGTAAAAAAGAACCATCCTAAAGTTGTATACATATCTTATGGAGAAACGGATGATTTTGCACATGGCGGCAAGTTTGATTTTTACATGAAATCATTACATAATACTGACGCTTTAATAGCGGATTTATGGCAATACGTACAGCAAGACGATTTTTATAAGGATAATACCTATTTTATAATCACTACGGACCATGGTAGGGGATCTGGTATTCTTGAAGATTCTAAATGGACAAGTCATGGTAGCAATGTAAAAGGAGCCCAACATACATGGTTGGCTATTTTAGGTCCAAATGTAAAACCTGTTGGGGAAGCAGTTAATGGACAACTTTATACCGATCAACTTGCACCAACCATAGCTAAAATTTTAGATGTTGACGTAGATATACAAACTATGCCGGCAAAACCGATTAACTTAAAATAACATTGATGATTACTTTAAATTAAAACTAAAGTTAATTGCGATTTTTACAGCGAGTTTAGAATAAATTAGAGTTGAAATAAGCCAATGCCAATGAATTTTGGTGTTGGTTTTTTTTGTTGATAATCTAATAAAAAGAAGGCTGTTACACCCAGTATAACAGCCCATTGGTACATTAAGCACAAAAGTATTAATTCATACCATACACTACGTTGACCGTTAATTGCTCTTGGTAGTCTGCATAATAACTGGTCCAATCGTCATTATAATTAGAATTACTGCTAATAGCGTGTATGTTGCCTAAATCAGTGTTTATTGTTTTACATAATTCCATAGCATATGCCTTGGCATTTTCCAATGCGGCATTGAGTGCAATTTTATTGTTTTCAGGTGAAACATTTTGTTTTATTTGAAATTGTAATTGAACCCCTAACAAATTTGTCTTCAGTAATTTCATGGCTAGCTCTTTAGAATCTGTTTCATAGTATAAAATGGTACCGTCGCGTTGATATCCTAAAGAAAAATACTCCATCTCTTTTTCTTGAAATTTAGAGGTATCTATGTTCAATGCTTTCAATTCTTGATAATATTGTTTTCTTAATTGGTCTAGGTTTTCCACTCGTGTATCGGCATAGTAGACTTGATCCATACTTAAGGTAGCCTTAACCCTGTATTTAATAATTGTTTTTTCTAAAGGGGCGCTACCGGTTACGGTCACTGTCTTTTGTTCTAAATTAATTTGTGCCTGTAAAGCGTTGATCGCAAAAAGGCTGAATAAAAGGATGATGCTAATTTTTCTCATTTCAGTAGTAGTTTAAAAGATTAATATTAATTTTTTGCAGGATGTATTTTCGGTTATTATTGCATTGTTTTTAGTTACATAGTTGTATTTCATAGTGATACAAGTATTTTTATCATATTTTAAATTTTTGCTTATGTTATTTATCGTTTCAAAAAATATGTGTTAGTTTTTAATTTTTTTAACAAAATTTTAGCGTTTAATATTGAATAATTAATAATGGTAAAGTTTTGAAATGCTGTGGTTTATGTAATTTATTGTAGAAATTATTAGCAACTATCAAAATTTTATTGTAAGTTAAATCCTGTTAATTTTAAGAACTAAATTTCCCCAGGGATTAACGAATATTATTAGCTATGAAAATTGATACAGTTTGTATTATAGATGACGATCCAATTTGTGTTTATGGTACTAAAATTCTTTTGAACCATAATAATTTTGTGAGCGCTGACATTCTTGTATATGAGGATGGTGATGAA
Source organism: Maribacter sp. HS (assembly GCF_048059195.1). Classification (NCBI taxonomy): domain Bacteria; kingdom Pseudomonadati; phylum Bacteroidota; class Flavobacteriia; order Flavobacteriales; family Flavobacteriaceae; genus Maribacter; species Maribacter sp. HS. Next base: position 430,953 of record NZ_JAYLVV010000002.1, on the reverse strand, counting down.
GCTTTAACCAATTTAACTTCCCAATTAAACAAAGGTCAACGAATGCCCGATATCATTTTATTGGACCTTAATATGCCTATTATGGATGGGTGGGGATTCTTGGATAAATTCTCAAAATTACCGCTGGTAAACAAACCTCAGATTTTTATAGTAAGCTCACATTATGGAGACCATGAAATTAAGCGGGCAAAACAATATGATTTAGTTCGCGATTTTATTTCAAAACCGTTGATTTCAAAAAATTTGAACGATATTTTAATGATGAGTAATATTGCAGTGTAAGCTGTTATTACTTTAGCTTAAATCTAGCTCGTTCAAAATAAAATCAATGTTGACCACATTTGCTTTATGATAGCTTAATAGTCTATTAAAAGACATCATATACCCCAAGCCGTTCAATGCTTTATTGTCGGTTTTTTTTAGGCTTATCTCATGTAAATTCTCGGTAATTTCATTTACTATGGAATCTACGGTATTGCCTGGGTTTACCTCTAATAAGCGTAACATTTTGGTGACCAATTCCTCATTCTTAAGATTGGCATTTATGTAATTATTTACGGTTTGCTGTCTATGTTCGTCTAAAAAGCTCAGGTCGCTATTTTTAAAATAATGGCTTACCTGTTTGTTAATTGCATACAGGTTACTAAATTCTTTGCCTAATAATTCTTGTTTGTCCATCGTAATCTAATTTATTATTTCTTCATAAGATAGTTTTTAAGGTTAATGTTCATTAATGTTATTACGTGATTTTATATCTCAAAAATGAGATTGTTCATTGTTCTTTAGATGTTCATTTTATCCAAGTTTAAATGGTTTTATTTTGTCATCATCATCAAAATATCTTAGGGTTATACCTTTGCCAACAAGAGGCTCGTATAGTTCAAACTTCATATTACTACCTGAAAATTTAGAGGTCCAATAAATCAGTTTTTTTAAATGTAGCTGTCTAAATTCCTCTGATATACGCTCTTGAAAATCGCAACCGGTGATACTCAATACTTCCAATTGGGTAAGCTTTGCCAATTCTTTAGGTAGTGTGTTTTGTGTAAAATTTTCTATCCCTAAAACACGTAGCGATTTCATAGCGCCGATCCAATGTGGTATTTTCCTTTTGCTGTATTTGCCGTTAATTAAAAGAGTGTCTAAAGAGAGATTGGCAATTGCAGTTGGGTAGGTTTTCATTTCTTTTGATATATGTTCTAACCAAAGGAATTTTAGGGTTTTCCACTGCGTAATCGTTTCTATGGCTTCTGAACCAAAATCATCGCAAAAGTTAATTTTAAACGCTCTTATTTGGGGCACATTTAAGCCTGACATCGATTGTACATCACAACTGTATAGTTCAAGTATTTTTAACTTGTTCAGACTTACCTTTGGAAAATCACGAATTCCCGTGCAATCCCTTAGCTCTAGATGTTCAAGATTAGGAGTTTGCTCCAATACCAATTGTAAAGAAGCACTATCTCCCTTATAATTATTGAGTTGTAGAGATTTTAATTTTGAGTTTTCATATCCAGAAAGTCCCTCGTAGAATTCTGGTTTATCTTCTGGGAACTCAACAAACAGATATTCTAAATTAGGACAAGTTTTTAGCAGCTCTGCAATATTTTTGGCAGGACCGGTATACTCGTATTTTTTAATGCTCTGCGGATTTTTAAGAAACGCGAATTTCGATTCGCCTGCTATATATGAGTTGTTTTTACCTAAGTCCATCTGTTGAGCATCCATCACATCATAAAATGCTTTTAAATCTGATACGGGCGTATGTTCAACATTTACCTGAGTTGCCGAGCGTTTCGTTTTTCCAGGAATAATCCCTTTTAAGCCTTTTATGGTCAGCTGCTCTGTATGTTTGGGCAGTGCATCTGTGTTTAATTCCAAATAGTTCTCGAACTGAACGGTGAATTGCTTTAGTTTTTCAATTTTAGAAAGTGCTTTGGGTACTATTGCCGTATTAGGTGCTTCGCCTACAGGTGTGGCATAAGAAGTGTTTTTATACAGGCAGACACTTTCTATTGTTTCCAATTCATTTATCCCATCAAAAATCCAATCTAAGTTGGGTACTAGTTTATAAGTAATGCTGGTTAGGTTTTTAAACGCTGCCAAGGTATTCTTGTGCTTTTTTTCCGGAGCTTCGCAATTAATTGAGATGGTTGTCAATTCTGGAAAAAACTCCGCATTGTCCAATACATAATTTAGCAGTTTGGGTGTATCTAAATTCAGTTCTTTTCGGCTAGATTTCTCGGTCATTGAGGCAATGTCTATATTACGGTTGCCAATTTTTGTGATCAAATTTGGTCTGGACTCAAAACCAAAAAAGAAATCTGCAGAAATGGTTGTTATTTTGGGAGCTATAAGTTCAAACAGCTGCAACTCTGGCATTGCTTCAAATCCTGTAGGTAAGGTTTCTAAACGGTTAGAAACTACCTTGAATTTCTTTAATTTTGGTAGGTTTTTCATTTCCTGTGGCAACGCCGTTAGCTCGTCTAAACCATACAAATCTATCTTGTTCAATGTGGGTGGAAATACAACTACAGACAAATCTTCCACTCCTACATTTTGTAACTTTAATTCTTTTAAAAATTTAAGGTCAGCAAGCCAATTGAAATCTTTTAAATAAGTATTGTAATCATCGCCTCCAAAAGAGTAATTGCCTTTAAAGGTGAATTCTTCCAGTGATTTTAATTTACCTATTGAAGCAGGTACTTCCTTTAAAAATGGCATGGTAAGCTTCATTTTCTTTAGGTTGGTAAGGTTGCCTAGTTCATCAGGCAATTGCTCAAAATCTGCCTGTATTTCTAGTGCCTCTAAAGAGGTGAGATGAGTTAGTGCTTCTAAAATTGTAGTATATGCATTGCCCTCATTCTTTAATGATATTTCTAGCTTTTGTATTCCGTTGAATCTGCCTAGTATACTTGGGTGTTCTACCAAACGGTCTAAAAAGTTTTTTGTGAAATTGAAGAGCCCTAATTCGGGTTCTTTGAATAATAACGAGTGTAGTTTAAAAAGATTTAATTCATCAGAAAGTAATCCGTATTCCAACATCGCAACCAATCTAGAATCAACCGATTTCACACCTCCTTTTTGACTTATCTTTTTACGGCTCTTAAATGCCGTTTGAAAGTACTCAGGTGCCTGTTTTTTGATAATATTGGTGCATTCCGTTCTAATTTCTTTGTTCGCTGTTGTTTTTGCTATCACAAAAATTTCATAGAAAAAACCTTCAGGGTAGTTTGTACAGCTTTTTATAGCTTCAAAAGAAGCATCGATCTCAAAAAAATCGAATAGGGGTGTTTTGTTAGTATTCGGCATAACAACACGTAATTTTTTAGATGTACAAAGCTTTTCAAAAGCACTGGTGTTTTTGTCACTGCATTCAGTGATATTGACGATTAAAAAAATCCTGTAGGTTGAAAAATCCCCAAATTCCGGTAGAAAGAAAAGTTACTTTCCGGCTAACTTGCCATAATTAATTGGAGACTGTAAAATAACATTGTACAGCATAAGTTAATATGTAGATACAATCCGTAATGTCATCATTTCAGAATATAAAGCATAAAGAATAGCATCATATGATTCCAGCAGAAAAAGCGCAAAAATATATAGCCCAACACCAAAAACCAGCCGTAGATCGTTTTGAGTTTCGTTCATTTTCTCAGCCTTACAGAAGGCTTGGACAAATTCTAGGACGTATAAAGAAGGAGAAATATGAATATTATAATAGTAACGATTTCATTAATGAGTTTGATGATCCCTTGACCATAAACCCTTGGTTGACCGAAGAAGGTATGCGTTTGGGTATACAATTATTTGGCGTGGTACAAGCACCGTATTTATCTGCCATGTGGGATTTTATCAATACCATGCCTTACCAAAGAAGCTATGATCGCAAAGCCTTTAGATCACAACCAAGTGAAGATATTTTACAGAATAAGCTAACTATTTTTAGTCAATTTTTATACAATAGCCGTGTTGGTTTTTGTGGATTAAGCTTGCAAGAACATTTTCAATACAGCACATATTACCCACATGGCAACAGTGTTTTTTTCGCTATTGTTTTGCAAAATAGTGGTGATATGTTCAATGAGCTGTTGAACGATATTTTACAAGGTGAAGATGAAATTGGTGGTGTAAGTCAAGATATTATCAAAGCTTTATTACTGTCGGAAGATGAAAAACACTGGGACATGGTGGGTAAACTATTATTGGCTGCTCAACGTCAAGAAGGATTGCGACAGTCCATTCTGGAATCTATGGATGAAGCAGGTCTCCAGTCTTTAAAATACATGATCAATGTAGTGTTAGAGAATGATATTACCCGTTTCAGCAGCGTTGTAAGGGCGGTAAATACCTGGTTTGGGTTAAACTGGGAGGCGCCTAAGAAATCGGTCATCAATCGTATTTTGGAACTGGCGCACTCTTTAATTCTGAACTTAAAGGAAGTAGACACACTTCTGAAAAGTAAAGATAATATTGAGGTGTATGTGGCATTATGGGCTATAGGTATTTTGGATGTTGATAAAGCCAATGCAAAAGCCTTGGACATCGTGTATTCTTCAGCCGATAGGAACAAGAAAATTCTAGCGCTTTACTTTATGAGTAAAACGGATCGTACCAATGATTCTTTGGTTGCATATTTTATACAAGAATTAGGTAAAGATTATGCCCTAGATCATTGGATGGCGGTTAACTTACCGGAAATGCAGTTGGATAATGATACGTTTACCAAATTATTAGAGGTCGCAAAAACAGTTGAGGATAGGGGAAAAACTTATGAAAGCAAGATTTTCTCTTGGTGGAGTTTTACCCCTAATTCTCAATATTTCTATCAGTTTTTATTGCATGAGGCAACGGAACAGCAGCTGGAGCTTATGGCAAACGATTTGGATGAATTGCCGTCAGAATTTAGGGAGACTTACATTCGTAAAGTTTTTCCAATACATTATAGTTATGCGTTTCACCATTATAAGACAGATGAGAAAAAAGTAAAGCTAAACTATGATCAATACTCATGGCGTAGGGCGTTGGCAAGAAAGGCTGTGTACAATAGAAATGAGTGTGTTATGGCAACGGGACTCAACATTTTCCGCAAAATGCATTTGTACGATACCGATTTGGAGATTGCCGAAGATCTGTTGAAACGGAAGAACAAAAGTATGCGTACCGCCGTAATACAACTGCTGGTGTCTTTACCTAATGATACCATAAAACAGAGTGCCGGCAACTTGGTTACGGCAAAAAGTATTGACCAACGATTGGCAGGTTTAGAGATACTTACCATTTTAGATGCTGAGAACAGATATCCAGATTTTGTAGAAGCTCAGGTGGCTACATTTAAGGAGCGACCCAAAATCTCCAAAAATGAACAAGTACTTTTAAATAAGTTCGTTAAAAATAAGGATGAATACAATTTCAGTAACGGTTTTGGTACCGTAGATTACAATAACTTAAGTGCCCTTTACCAGCCACAGCCTCGTTTTGAGGTTAAATCTAATTTCTTGGATAAGCTGGGTATTAAAACCTCTCAGTCTTCAGACTTTAAATTTAAGGATATCATTGACATTGATAAGATAATTACCACTGTCAATGCATTAATTGCTCTGGTTGCTGAAAATGGTACGTATGAATATCAGATGGAGGGCTATCAAGGTGAGAACGACACCACCTTTATTAACCGAGGGCTTCATGATATGAAAAAACTAGATGAGCATGCCACGGCACAAGATCGTTTACATAATTTACCATTGTCCAATGTTTGGGTAGCCTGGTACGAACAAAGTAAGTTGAACGATTTTGAAATGAGTGCCGTATTGCGTTTTCTAAACCATAAGAGTTATCCTTTTGGACAGTATGAAGAACTGGTACCTTATATAAAACAATTTTATCCAGATTTAACGGGTTTAAATATCAATAGCGAAGAAAACTATTATACCAAAATAAGAACGTACATTACTATAATCAGGCGCTTGTTCATAGTATATGCGGATAGGGAAACCATTGTTTCCTATAAACTGGATGTTTTTGAAGACATGGTGGCTTCATTTCCCAAAAGGTTGCAAAATTATAAATTTCAATTAAGTGGGTACCATCATTCCATAACCGCTAACTGGGCAAATATTATTACATCGTATGCAGGTGATCTAAGTGTTGGCGAGATTAATTTATTAAGTAATGAAGATTTAAAAAGATTCTGGGACATTCAAATGTACTTGGTGGCACAGGATCTTGGACATCCTGATACGGTTACGGATATACAGGAAATTACCAGGGAAAAACGAAATTCTGGCAACCTTAATTTTCCAGATGTAGAAGTAACCTTAAGGCTCTATAAAGCAGGATTGATAAATGATGACGACCTACTTTTCCAAGCACTGTATTCCAATGATCTAATGACCATTATAGATGGTGGCTATAATTATAGAATTCGCAGAGGTACGCTAACTGAAAATTTAGTGCCTAAACATGTGTTTTTACCCTTAAAAACGAACCTGTTGGAAACTGAGCTGGAACGGGGAGATTTGGTGACACCGGCAACGGATTATATTTTTTCCATTAATACCGTTGAAGGGGTAGACTATGTTTTTAAAGTGTTGCAGCGTTTGGGTAAAGATACCTTTGAGCGTGGTTATAGCTATTATGGTAATAGTAAAAAATCACTTTTCAGCGCTATTTTAAAGAAGACGACATTTAAGGAAACCGAAAGTTATGCTGATTTTGTAGCACTTGCAGACGAGCATAAAATATCTAAAAAACGACTAATAGAAGTGGCGTGCTACGCTACCCAGTGGGCAGGTGTTATTGGTGAATATCTAGGATTGGAAAAACTGGAAGATGCCGTTTGGTGGTTTCAAGCGCACGCATCTGATTATATGAGTAGCGAGAAAGAAACCATTATTTCAAGGTATTCCAATATTCCAAAATCGGACTTTTCGTTGGGTGCCATTGATATAGATTGGTTCAATAAAGTATATGGCAGTTTGGGTAAAGCCAACTGGAAAATTTTGCATGATGCCGCTAAATATATTACAGATGGTAATGCACACAGACTGGTAAAATTATACTCCAGTGTAATGTTGGGCGAGGTTAAAATTACCGAGACCTTAAAGAAGATAAAAGATAAGCGAGATAAAGATTATGTACGTGCCTTAGGGTTGATTCCGTTGAGCAAAACCGTACCTGAAAAAGATTTGTTGAAGCGTTATAACCTGTTGCAAGATTTTTTAAAGGAAAGCAAGCAGTTTGGGGCTCAGCGCCAGGAAAGTGAAAAGGCAGCGGTAGAAATTGCACTAGATAATTTGTCAAGGAATGCGGGTTATCTAGATCGCGTACGTTTTGGTTGGGCAATGGAGGCAAAGGCAACCCAAACTATAATGGAAAATGCGGTGTTGACTATTGAAGATACCCAAATTACTCTGGTCATCAATGATCTTGGAAAAGCCGAAATTATAGTTGCAAAAGGTGATAAATCTTTAAAATCCATACCGGCCAAGTTGCGAAAAGACAAGCAGGTAATCGCATTAAAAGAGAATAAAACCTACCTCTCAAGGCAATATAGTAGAACACGTTTGTCGCTAGAGAATGCTATGGTAAATGAAGATAAGTTTACCGCTTTGGAGATTCATAAAATGATGCAGCATCCTATCGTGAAGGTGATGTTGAGCAAATTGGTACTGTTCGCTCCCAATAAGGAAATCTCCGGTTTCTATACCGATGGTAGCCTTACAGACGTTTCTGGAAAAACCCATCAATTGCAAGAAGAAGATGAGTTGGTCATTGCCCACGCATCGCATTTATATACAGCGGTAGAATGGGATGTATATCAGAAACACCTTTTTGCAGAGCGTTTGGTGCAGCCTTTTAAGCAGGTATTTAGAGAATTGTATCTACTTACTGAAGATGAGCGCGAGCACAGCAATAGGTCTGAGCGTTACCAAGGGCATCAAATTCAGCCCAAGCAGACCGTAGCACTTTTAAGGGGTCGCGGCTGGACGGTGAGTAGGGAAGAAGGCTTACAGAAAGTATATCATAAACGCGGTTTCATTGCCACCATGTATGCTATGGCAGACTGGTATTCCCCGTCAGATGTAGAAGCACCAACGCTAGAAGAAGTCTGTTTTCACTCCATTGAAACGCATGAGCGTATTCCGCTAACAGAAATTCCGGCTGTGGTTTTTAGTGAGATTATGAGAGATATGGATCTTGTGGTAAGTGTAGCCCATGTTGGTGGTGTAGATCCAGAAGCAAGCCACAGTACCATGCAAATGCGTGCTGCCTTGGCAGAAGAGTCGGCAAAATTGTTTAAGCTGAGCAATATAACGGTTAAAGAGCGTCACATATTTATACAGGGCACGTTGGGCGAGTACAGTATACATTTAGGTAGCGGTCAAGTAAGCAAACAAGGCTTGTCGTTATCAATAATTCCAGTGCATAGTCAGCACAGGGGGCGTATGTTTTTACCCTTTGTGGATGACGACCCAAAATCTGCCGAGATCATTTCAAAAATGAAGTTACTATCAGAGGATAATAAAATACAAGATCCAACAATTTTGGCGCAGATAAATAGCTAAATAACAAGAATAATGGCGTTACCCCACTTAGGTGGGGTCGGGCTTTTGTTGCAAGTCCGCGTGCTATCGCACTGTGGGCTTTCCACGACAATCCCTAACGCAAAACAAAACAGAGATCAATGGAAATTACATTACAGCTAAAAAGACTCGGTAAGAAAAAGGTAAAGCAAGTGCCTTTCACCTTAGTGGAAACTCCAAAGAATCTTGAGGAACTTTTAATAGGTTGCGTAAAAAACCAAGTGGCGGCTTTCAACAAAAAGCGAATGGAAGTCAATGTGGTCGGTTTTTTAAGTCCCGCAGAAATTCAGGATCAGGCACAAAGCGGTAAAGTAGATTTTGGCGATTTGGCAAATAAGGACCTCGCCGATGAGCAAAAAGCAATTGATAATGTTTTGCTTGCTTTTAAAGACGGACTCTTTGTTGTATTCATAGATGATGATGAGGTAACCGATTTAAAAGCACCAATAGCACTCAGCAACGAAAGTGTCATTGCCTTTATTCGAATGACATTTTTGGTGGGTACCTATTGGTAGTTACTTTAAATATCAGCGTAAAAAAACCATTATAGAACACAAACAAACAACTAAAACACATACGATTTTGACATATTTAGACGAGAGTATCAATGATGAGGTACAGAATTTAATGATAGACGTTTTTGAAGCTATCAAAACATCACAAGAAGCAACACTTGGCGTAACCGAACTTCTAGCTACGCAAAGCATCCTTGAGAACATTTTTGAAATGGTGAAGACTACCGGTTTTTACAATGATGATGAGAATTTTAAACTGGTAAAAGCCATGAATATGGATACCGATGGTGAAAATGCCGAAGAAGCTTTATTCAACAGTTGGGGCAGTATGGTGAAAACCATAAACACGGCTGCATCGCAAGAAGAATTCAATGCTAAATTTGCTTTGTTCGTGCCTATTCTTCTAAAAAGAATGACGGCAATCAATCAAGTTTTGGATTAGCGTTTTAGGTGAATAAATAAAGCGCTTCACCTAAAATGAAATACCAATATGCATTAACTGTTATTGAAGATGCAATATCACTGAAAACGGGTATTAATTTTAGCGCTATACGTTCCATCTTTACTGTCTTAAATTAAAACAGAACTATGGATTTTAAGACAATGCTGCAGCTACCTGTACTAGAAATTTCCCAGGTACTCAAAACCCTTCAAGGAATAGCGGACGAAGAACGAAATAAAGAAAAACCTCAAATGCCTAACGTGTCTATTGGTACCAGTAGAGGTAATGTCTCTGGGTACTTCATTAATTATGATACGGAAAAAAGTATTGTTTTATTGGGGAATTGGTATGACCATAAACCAGATTTACAATATGTAGAGTTGCATTCCATTGCTTCGATCTCGCTAGGTAATATTGAAAATTACCTATATCAATTTTCAGATGGTAACATTCCTTTTACGCCAAATGCAGACGATGTACCAACCGTACTTCAACTTAAAAAGGAAATCAGGGATGTAGAGCAATCGGTCGAGAAAATGTTGGGTAAGGCAATTGTCATTAATTATGACTATGCAGAAAAACCAGAAGATCTTGAAAAGTACTATGCAAAGAAAACAATAGTGCTATTGCAAGAAACATTAGCAGCCATAGCTGCGGACGCATTAGCCAAAGAAGCGTTTGTAAACGCTGTAAAAGAGCTGTCGTTTCACTTGGGAGAGGAAAATACAGTAAACCTACAAAACAATGTGCTTACTGTATGCTTAAACTTTTCTAAGGGGTTAAAGAGTGTGGCGTCAAAAATGGTACTGCAGGATCGTATAGAGAAGTGTTTATAAGCTTAAAATAAGATTGATGAAAACAAAAAAGGAAAGCCAACTTGGCTTTCCTTTTTTTGTAACAATATAGTCTTTATAGACCAATACTCTTAAAGATTGTTCTCTAAGAATTCTCTTATAACCAGATCAGAGAAATACCCGCTGTGGTGACCTCCCCAACATGCAGTTAGTGAGAATACACCATCTGCTATTTTCAATTCTTTTTTGTCTTCTGCACCGTCATTGGCAATACAGAATACCTCAATGCTATTAATACTTTCTGCAATAGCTTCTTTACCTAAATCATCTGAACAAACTTCTTTAAAGGCATCTGTAACACGTTGTAAACATACACTTGGTACAAATTTTATATAATCCATTTCAAAGGTGTCCCAATTAATGTTAATAGGTAATTCTTTACCTACTATTTCATTGATTTCTTTTTGGTAATCCCCTACATATTGTTCTTCAATTGCTTTTGCGGCTCTTTTTTCCTGTAATCCCATTATGATTGTTTTTTAGATGTAATTTTGAATACTTCAAAGATATTTTAGCACGTTAGTTTCTAAGCACCCCATTTAAGTGAAATGTAAAACTCACGGAATTCCGTGAGGTGCTTACAAGGCAATCACGGTAACTTCACTTTATAAAATTTCAGGTATGAAAACATTGATTGTTATAGGCGTTTTGTTAGTGCTGTTTTTCATTTTTGTAAGCAATTTTTCCCGTTTTATGGGTGGAATTTCAACCAATAAAGCTACTCAGAATTTAGAACATTACTTAGAAAAAGAACACAAGGGCGAGTTAGGTTTTAGGGAACTGAATAGGTTCTTTAATGCCGCTACCATGAACCCGAACATGTTTACCGTAGTTATTTTTCATAAAGAAATACCCGAAATTGAATTCTACTGCCATGTGAATCCAAAAGAGCTATTGGAGAATGACACCTTATCTTACTATGGAAAAGAAAACTTGAAAATTGCGGACCTTTACGAAAGAGAACGCAAGCGCTATGAAACACGACAAAACGTAAAAGCCGATTTTGTAAATGATATACCTGAAATAAAATTTGAGAACGATAGGTTTGAGATTTTTGTTCCGGGGGAAATAGAAACGGCTGCTTTACATGATGTAATTAAAAGGTTTGTTGCTAGGCTGAACAGTGTTTATGAGGAGTTGGATATTCCGTATACCATGTCTTTGTTCATTAAGACGGAAGCCCATCCTGAGGGGTTTATTGACATTCCGCTAGAGAATATTGAAAATCAATGGCACCCGCAAATGTTTATGCTTTCGGCTACTCTGAACAATTTTGATACCATAGAAAAGGTCATAAAACAACGTATTCAGACCAATTTGGATGCCTCGTTTCCTAATTATGAAATAGACGATAATTACCGGAAAATCATTTTAGATAAATCCAGTTTGTCAAAAATTGCTTGGGTGCAATACCTGAAGGATAAAACCATAGACAATGATAACAATGAGAAATGGCAAAACCCCTTAACGGGGCTGTATATTACGTACTACGATATACAAACGGGGCATTTGTATTTTGGTGAAATGGTAAGTCAAGAAAATGATAATATCTCCTATGATGAGACCTTAGCCCTTATCAAATTAAAAGTGGAAGCCGAGGGTATTCAGATGTAATAATGCTCTAGTTTTAATCAAACAAGCCAGATTCTATAGCATATTTTACAGCTCCTGTTGTGGTTTTTGAGCCAGTTTTTAACAGGATATTCTTTCTGTGGGTTTCCACGGTATTAACCGAAATAAATAATTTTTCCGATATTTCTTTCGATGTCAGCTCGTCTGCCAACAGGGACAATACTTCTTTCTCTCTGGGAGAAAGTTCAATATTCTTGTACTTTTTTCGCTCAAAAATACTTTCCATATAGCGTTGCTTAATAATTTCAGAAAAGTATTGTTCGCCATCTAAAACGGTACGTACCGCTTTCTGCAGTTCTTCTTTGCTGGTAAATTTGGGCACAAAACCATCTGCACCTTTTTGAATGACCTTATGTACCGTTCTATGATTGTCTAACATGCTCAGCATGATAATTTTTACGGTACCGTGCTTCTTTTTTATCTCGGTCAACAACTCAATACCGTCCATTTTTGGCATATTGATGTCACTGATGATCAAGCCGATGTCAAACTGGTTCAACAGCCGTACCACCTGTTTTCCTTCTGTGGCAAGATGAACTTCTCCAATTTCTGGCATGTCACCTAAAATGGTGTTGATCCCTTCAAGAAACATTAAGTGATCGTCTGCTATTATGATGTTGATTTTCTTCACATGGTCTGTTTTAATGGAATATCTATGGTGATAGATGTTCCGCTACTGGCGCTACTGTCTATGTCTAAAGTACCTTTCATTTTAGAAAGGCGCTCCTTAATATTTCGTAGACCTATTCCTTGTTTTTTATGTTCTTGAAAGCCTTTGCCATTATCATTGACCACAATGTTCAAGTGGTCATAATGCTTGGTAAGTTGTACTTCCGCATTGGTGGCTTCGGCATGTTTTAGAATATTGTTGACCAATTCTTGTACAACACGGTACACATCTGCAAGCAGGGCATCTGGCAGTTTGTTGATGTCTTCTTCCGGGTAAAAGAAGGTTTGAAAATCTATAGTATCACTTGCGGAGATTTGGTCAATAAAATCACCCAAGAAATTGGTAAACCCCAGTGCGGCAAAAGCCGGTGGATGTAATTGATGGGACAGTCCGCGAACATCTGTACACGCATTATTTATTGCCGTTAATATTCGCTTGGTCTGTGGCTTCTCTTGTTGGTCTTCCACATAATGCTCAAAAGCAATTTTAATCCCTGCCAAATCACTACCAATACCGTCATGGATTTCACGAGCCAAACGTGCACGCTCTTCATCTTGACCTTGTTGATACCTTTCAACGGCAGATAATCTATAATCTTTGATCATTTGGTTGATTTTCTGATCGGCATTTTCTTCGCGCTGTAAGCTTAATTCTTGCTGTACCTTTAAGCGTTTAACGTATTGATGACGCAGAATAAGCAATGACAATAAGACAAGGATAAAACCGGCAATAAATACATTTCTAATGAGGCGTTGTCTTTTTGCGGTAAGTTCTGCTTTTTGCAGTTCTGCTTCGCCCAGTTTTTGTTCTTTTTCAAGAAGGTTGATCCTGGTTTCTTTTAGTTGCGTTTCATACCGCTCTTGTAGTTCAGCAACATATTTTTCTTTATCAAGAGAATTCTGCTGTGATAATGTACTCACACCTTTTTCATAAAATGCCAGGGCTTTTTTATAATCGCCTTCATCTTGGTAAAGTTGGGAAAGGTTTTTATAGATGTCAGATTTATATTGTTTTATAGCTTGTTCTTCACCCATTTGCAGCGCTTGCTCAAAATAGGAAATGGCTTTTTTGGTATGTCCTAGTTTGCTTTCGCACAAGCCAAGGTCGTTTAAAATAATCACCATGTCAGACGTAAACTCAACTTCCTTTAAAAGGGACAAGGTTTTCTTTAAAGAAATTACGGCTTCATCATATTTTTCTTCTTTCACCAACATTTGGGAAAGATTCATGTTGATGTATGCTATTACTGCTTTGTTTCCTTCTTTTTCACGATACTCTAACACTGTTTTAAAGTGTTCGCGAGCCTCATCATATTTACCTTGTTCTTTTAAAATACTTGCGAAATTGAATAAAGTAACCAGAACACCATCATCATCACCTAAAGCACGATATAGGTCCGCGGCACGGTCTAAATTTTCGGTTGCCTTTTTATACTCTTCTTGTAAAACATATAAGGTAGCTATGTTTTGGTAGGCATTGGCTTCTTGCTGGGTGTCATCCATTTTTTCTGCATACCGTAAACACTCCAAAAAGCTTTCCATTGCCTTTGGGTAGTTGCCAAGGTTTTTATAGCCCAATGCCAAAATATTATAGCTGGCCGCCAAACCATTTTCCATATTGAGCTCTTTAAGAAGGGCAATGGTTTTTTGGGTTTCGTTCACTGCACTTTTATAATCGCCCGAAATATTTCCAAGATTCGCAAGTGCATAATGCGCTCTAATGGTATGGATTTTTAAGCCTTGTTTTTCACTTTCTTCCAACCATTTTTGCGCAGCTTCCTTGGCTAAAACAGGTTGTGAATACACGTTTTTTTGATAAACGTATGAAAGCGAGTCCATTAGCGGGTTTGCTTCTGATTTTTGCGACCAAATATTCGTGTAAACCCCTAAAAATAGGAAGACGATAAAGATTTTATGTAGTGTACGTAGCTTCATTTAAGAATGGGCAAAATTACCACCTTTAAGCGAAATGGGCAGCCTTAATGCGCATTTTCATTTCCTTTAATTCTTCTTGTTCTTCTGGGTACAGTTCAAAATTATAACGTACTAAATTTTCCATAAGGTTATGCTGTAAGAAAAGGTCTTCTTCGCTTTGCAATTTCGACAATTCTTGCTGCTCCCTAAGTTGATTTTCTATAGGAGTATCCCTACTTAAAAGCATGGAAATATATTTATTATAGGCACTCATGTTTGCCATGGCTTTGACGTCGTTTTTTAGAATATGCAAAAGGAAATTGTAATCTTTTGGGAATTCAAAAAACGAACGTTCCGGATAACTTTTTAAAACATCTAATAGGGTTTTGTAAGCTTCTTCATGGCGGTGTTCATCATTTAAAATCTGGGCGTACGTATAATCTGTTTTAAATTCACGAGCTTCTGGAACTTCTTTTCTTATGGTTTCACAAATGGTGAGGCTAAGCGAATTTTTAAAGCCTTCTTTGGCACATGTTAATGCTAGTTTTAGATAGATAGCTTTATTAACCGATTTTGATGCCGCTACCATTAACGATTCCGCAGCAGCCGTATGGTCGTCCAGCATCCAGTAAATCAAACCATTGTTTCTGAAATCTTCAAATGTTTCTGGTTGTTTGTTGATGTTTGCTTCCGTTGGGTCTTGCAAATCATCTGGTTTCTCAAGTAGAAAATCGTAAAAACAAATCCATTGAAAAATGGGATATAATTCTTCTGTTAGTTTCCCCTGTTCGTGATTGTAAATGGCATATTTATAACATTCTTCGTATTCACCCTGTTCAAAAATGGTTTCAACGGCAAGGTTGGTAGTATCAAAATAGTCGTCATCTCCATCAACGTAGTAATTAATTTCAGCTTGTTGGTCTAAAAAATATTGGGTATAGTTCCGTTTTCTTTTATTGATGATCATACGATAGTGGTACATCCACGGTGCGTAGGATCGGGAGTGTAACGGAAAATCTTGAAGCGCTTCGTTCAGTACTGCCAATGCTTCATCATCTCGGTGGAATTTAAACAAAGCCCTTGCCTTAAAGAACATGGATTTTAATGTAGGCGTATGTCTTATGTGAAATTGCTTTACCGTGTCTAAAACACCTTGGTAACTTTCAATTCTGTTGTTCAGTTCAATTAAATATTGTAAATAATTATCCATGGTGAGTCCGTTTCTAAACGCCTCATGGTAGGTAGCCCCAGCTTCTTGATAGCTGCCTTCGCTTTTAAGGAACATTGCCTTTAGATTTAACAACAACGGATTTTTATCGTTGAGGGCCAATCCGTTTTTTAGACAAATTTTTACCGCATTCCCATTTTTAGAATGAAAATAGGCGGCATTACCAAGCAATAAATAATGATGTTGTACCAGTTGCCATCCTGCATTTGTAAATGCCTGTATAAAGGCTTTGTATTCCGTAAAATTGGTAAAATCAGCATCTGGAAAATCTGGATTTTGCGGTGCCTTTAATATTTGTGGAACAAGATCGTACATCATAAAAGCCTTGGCGTAATCTGCCAGTACATAACGACTTAGATCGGTTAGATCTAGCGTTTTCCACTCTTTCTTCCATAGTTCAATGACTTCTACCGATCGTAGCTCCCAAATTGCAACTTGAATAAAGGTGAGTAATTTGGTTTTCTTGTCTAAACGCGTATCTAATTGAAGACCTTTTAAAACATCAAGATTGTGAGTCGCAGAGGCTAATTCTACCAGCTGGTAACAGTCGGCTTCCTCAGTAGATTTTACTTGGTCCTCTAACTGTGCCGATTGAATTTCCCAAAGTAAGAATCGTGCTTCGGTTGTGGCAGGGTAACATTCCAAAACGTATTTTAATATGGCAATTGCTTCCGTGTACCTTTTTTCTACCTGTAACTTCAAAGCGTAGTGTATGTGCAGTGTTTCGTTATACGGATACGCTTGTAGAGCTTTTTCATAAACCAACTCGGGACAAGCTTTGTAATAACTACAAATGTATTCATAGTCTGATGCCAAAACTTGCCCCACTTCTTCAAGTGCTTCTACATATGAATGCATGACTTCCATATTTACCTGTTCAAAAGCACCTATATACAACATAAAAAAGCGGTAGTAACGAGCATTATCCGACGGATAGGTGTAGCCCAAAACATTTAAATTATCTTGTATAATGGTAATAAGCGGATTTAGCTCAGCGAACTTTTTTGCGTTCAACAGGGCGTAAGCTTGTTCAATATGTGCTAAGACTTCTTTTCTTGTTAAGCTCATTTGTTCCATTCTTTAAAGCTGTTCGCTTGGTGAATATGTAATCTTTGATAGCATTCCCAAAGGGTTTCCGTCCCAGGGTATTTACTGATGTCCGGCTCTGCGGCTCCTCTTATAAATTCATCGCCAATACACACATTGCGGTGAAATTCGCCCCAACTGGAGAACGTGTTTTTTAATCTTGTATTTACGTCTTCTAAACGCATGGCTATTTCCTCGGGTTTTATAAAACCTAAGGCACCGCCTATACGCATGAGAAAAATGTAATACGCAAAATCATAGCCCTGCAGTTTTTTATTTTTAAGGCTAAAACGGTAGCGCCAAACTAGTTTGTAAACATTCTTGGTCATGGGGTTTTTCTGTGCATTATACTTTGTTTCATAAGAGTTGGTGGTATAATTGCGAAATTCAGATGCCAATTTTTCAAAAGGGTTTGATGCCATAGTGCCGGTTTCGTAACGGTGCAAACTGTTGCGTAAATGAACGCCAGATTGTATGCCGTGTAGCTTGGCAATACGCTCTACATTTTTCAATTGCAAGTGGTCTTCAATATCAAATCCGTACCAAGTGTTTAAATCCGCTTTTTTATAATTGTTCATTAAAACCAAAGCAGATAGGTTGAGCTGATCTTGAATTTTGGGTGTAATTTCTGCTGTCATTTTTTAAGCTTTTAAGAGGTTAACCACCTGCAACAATGCAGTTGTTAAGTTTTCTGGATAAGCTCCGGAATTTGCCATTGCCGCGAGTCCCATTTGGTAGGAGCTTGCCATTTTACTGTTTTTTGCCAATTTCACGAACAGGTTTCTGCACAGGTTTCCGTACGTTTCTAAAGGGGTTTCAGGAGCTAGGTTTTTATCAAGCAAGGTCATGTAAAGAGCTTGAATAAATTTGGCTTCAGTAGCAGATGTTTCCGATAACCAAGTTTTAAATTCTATTATGTTCTTATCCAATACTTCAAGGAGTTTGCTGTCACAGGTTCCTTCGGTTTTATAATTTTCTAAGTTATGTAAGACCGCACTGGCATATTTTGGGTCAAAGGTCATTTCTGAGCTATTAATCTGTGACTTTTGTAACTGCTCAACAAGAATTGCTTTCTCAGATTTTGATTCTTCTACTTTATGGTAGTCATGGTGTTTTTGAATGGACTCCTGTAATTTTTTGCGATGTGCAAAGTGTGCTTTACTGTAGATATACATATTTTCTGCCGTTTCTTTTGCCAGGTTGTGTTCCATTAATTCTTTAAGAAAGTCCTCTAGGTAGTTTTCAATATCCGTTTGGATGGATTGAAATAATTGGTTGGATTCAGCTTTCTGTTTGCTTTTTTTATGGAAATCAAAAAGATGCACTAAAGCCCGGTTTAAAAAGTGGCTGACATTTTCATCAAGTTCGTTGAGGTAGGCGGCACTGCGTCTACCTTGTGTATTTAGCATATGCGGAATCCAAACCGATTCGGTACCCAAACTATAATAATAGTCGCTTAAGAAATTATACCAGCTTTGCAGAAGCCCCAAAAACAAAGGGCGACTTTCATTTACATACTGTAATTGTGCATAATCATTACAAAGGTCTAGTACACTGGGATCAATATTTTTTAATGCCCAAATTTTATTGACAAGTGTAAAATCATTGGTTTCTGCAAATAGTGCCGTTAACGTTTTAACGACTAGGGGTAGGCATTCTTTTTTAACTTTATCATCCGCTTGTTTAGTGGAATATGCCATTTTTTCAAGATAAGCGAATAGCACTTTTTGGTTGTCTAAATCGAAAAGGGTAGCCAGCTTTTCGCGAGCATCATAAAAGGTTAGGATCAAAAACTGATTTAGAGGATCAGATAGGTTTGATGAGTCCAGGTCTGAAATCCATTTAGTCCGGTTGTTTTTAATTTGAAATATTTCTTCTATAAGATATTCTCCTTTTAGCTCAACATCTTCAATACCTAACCTAACTACCGGTAGTTTACCGGTTGAACCAGTACTTAGAAATCTTGAAAATAGGCTGTTGTATGGCTCAATTTGATCTGAAATACCTGATTTTGGATTACATTTTTCAAACCAAAACAAGATATATGCTACGGGAAGAACTGTGGAGCTTTCTACCGTTAAAATATGTTTGCCAAATGCTTGAAAAGCTTCGGTGTAAAAATTACTTCCGCTTTCTGCTTTTAGCCAATCTAAAAATCTGAGGTAGCATTGGTCTAGTTGATTTTGTGGAATATTTTTATCTCGGTTATTGAAAAGGAGCACATCGCCAGCATCCCATTCCTTTGTACCTAATGCAGAAATTAGCGGAAAAATACCGTCTTTGGTTTGCAGGTTCAACAAGGCTATACCTTCTTCTTCCATAAATAAGAAACGCTCATTTAGCGCTGTATGGGCTGCAAATACCAGATCCGTATGTTCTTGATAAAACTCGGCTAAGTCGCTACTTAACCAAGCGGTTATGATATTAAATGCATTTGGTTGGTAAACTTTACCTACGGGTAAAATTAGGTGAAGAGCGTTTACGAACTTATGCCAATCGCCTTTAAAAAAATGATGAACAAATTCATTGTCTATGCTGAATGAATTTTTTGTAAAACCATTGTCGGAATTAAGAACGTAATAGTTTCCCAAAAGAATTTGATGCGTTATGCAGTTTTGTATGATAAAATCTGAATTTACACAATCTCGAATATCAAATACCCTCCGAATCAAAAAATGGGCAACGGTTAGTGAAGCGTTAGATTCGCTTTGTACCAGTGCTTTTAAAACGCTGAAAATTTGTATACGTTCTTTTTCTGAAATCGCCTCGCTTTGAAGATAGCCTAGACTGAAATAAAGAAACTCAATTAGTTTTTCACTGCTTTTTTTGTCAGGATAAAATCCGTTTTCCAAGAGTGGCAGCCATGAGATCATGAATGCTATGCCTTCTTCTTCATTGGCATATACTTCTGGATGGTAGTAAATTTGTTGTGCCAGTTCCTCGGTAAACACGGCTTCATTATTTAAGTTGCCTATGCTGTTTTTTACTTGCTCTAATACCTTGGTGTCTTGGCAATCCTGTAGTTCTAAAACCTGTAACAAAGCTTTTGCAGCGGGTGCCGATAGCTGTGTTGTTTCTAACTTTGGGAGTATTTTATTCTTGAAAATTTCTAACATGTACCTAGATGTCTAATACGTTTTAAATGGATTTAGTTGGTAGTTTAACCATGAATTATTCACTGCTGAACCATTCATGATCTTGAATGTCACCGTCAACATCCATCAAGCTTTCTAAAAATAAATCCAAGCGATCAGCTTGTATGTAGCCAATTTCTTGGTCGGCACCAAAACGTATAATTTGACCCGCTGAACCCTTGGTATCCGGTGCAAAATCAAATGCCAGAAAATTTCCGTTTTGCAAATCGAAAAACGGAATCCAATACGGTGTAGTGTACATTAGCAGGGTTTTACCTTCGTTGGTACTATAGGTGTCTAGCAGTTCCTCTTGTGTCCAATCATTATAAATTCTGTACCAATCTTTCCATTCCTGTAAGATTTTCTCGGCACCCATAATCGCTGAGTTCTGTACGCCGTTATGTAGGGTTAAAAATTCTTTGATGATATTCGGAAATGGATATCCCGCTTCAGCCTCAAACTCCTCATAAATTGCATCATTGTTCTTTGGTGGAATAATTACGAGACCTTTGGCATGTACCAATTGCACAAAATGCTGCACCACTTTTTGAAAATTGCTTTTAGCTTCCAACTGAATATACGGCGCTATAAAATCCGCTTTTTCTTTTGCCAGTTTTTCAGCGATAAATGCATTGGGGATATGGTCCGAAATAAATAAACCGGACTTTTCAAATACCTGATTGTCCTTAAAATTGGAAATAGGCTGACTGCTAAAAGAATTGGCGCCAAAAAAATACACCTTTGCAGCGTTGGTTTCTTTTTTACGTGTTCTTTCATCTATAATAGTAAACCATTCTTTAAACAACGGTGTGCTTTCTATTTCGGCAGTAAAAACTTCTTTACTTTCTAAATATGCGATACCGTAGAATTTGTAATTGGATATATCATCTGGACTAATAAAAAGTAGCTTAATTACTTCTTTGTTCGTTGCTACTTTGAATGCATCTAATAGGGCATCGCAAAATGTAAAACTGTTATCAATATCTTCAGGGTCTTCTATCTGTGGCAGGGTGTTTACGGTCATTATATCAAAATGAAAATCCTCCCATTTCATTTGTTCTACATGGTCTGAAAACGCAATCTTATTTCTCATTTCAACCTATTTATTGGTGCTGCTAAGGTACCTGAGATTAATGGGGAGGCTATCCCCGAAAAGGGTGATTTTAATTTTTAAAAAAGAACGTTTAAGCCGAAATTCGGCATATTTGGGCAGCAATATCACTGAAAACGGTTAGCAAATTTTAAAGTTGAAGCATCATTTTTGTAGTTCATTTTAAACATCTCAAAACAATTCACCAGCACTTATGAAATTGGAATGGAGCGAAAGTTTTAAGCAAGATTTACCGGTAGACTATATTCATCTTCTACGGGATAATCCTAGGGGTGTTTTATTGAAAAATAGCAGCAGGTGGGATAAACGTACATGGAACCTAATGGGTAAAGTAGCCCTTTTGAAAAGATGGGAAATGAGTGGCGTTGGTAAAGCTGCCAACTATGAATGTTTAAAATTATACACCACGGTTCAAGAAGAAGCGGGGATGGAGTTCACCGCGCCTTCAGCACATTTTCATTCCGTAAAATTGGCACGTGTAGCTAAAGGTTTTGTTATAGGTGAGGAGAATGGAGATTACCTATATTTAGATCCAGAATGTAAATTTACGGTTTGGGCATATTACCATGATGGTGGCGAGGTAGCTTTACTTTCTAAATCCTTTAAAGAGCTTGTAAGAACCCAAAAACCTTTATAATCTAATATATAAATAGCTTATGGTTCATATAGAATTTTCTTCGGATAGTTTTACAATCAATTCCGTTGCAGTACAATTTCCTGTTTCAATAGGAGCATTAAAGGAGATTATTACCCCAGAATGTAGAGAACATAAAGGAAAGAATAATACACTTTTTGTTTGGGATGATTTAGGGATTATTGCGTATTCCTCTGATGGGGAATTAGTGAATTCCTTAGGGTTTGAATTTGAAATTTCAACCTATGATTTTAGTCATAAAACAATTTTTACTGGAACATTTAATTATAACGGTGAAGATATCCGTGAGTATTACAAAACCCATGAAAGCGAACGTGTAAAGACATTTAAGGGCGATGATTCTGGTGCTTTGGTGCAAAACGGATTAAGTGCGTGGTTCAGTGTAAAAAATGAACTTGTAAGAGCTATTGAAGTTAGTGCGCACAAACCTTATGTTCGTGGAGAAGGAATACCGGCAGACAAATACACCATTAAGCCAATTGATGAGGAGGAAATAGAGTTTGCCGATTTCGGATTCAAGCTTTCCATCATAGAAGAGTTGATGTATATAAAGGGATTATTGAAACCAAAATTCGATTTGTACGAGTTTGCAGATTGGTATAAGGATCGTGAAATAGATATTGATGAAGAAGGTTATGACCCCATAGATGAAGTAACCCAATACTTTAAAAAATTACCCATACCAAAACGTTTGGCACCCGAGATTACCGAAATTTATCAAGATGGGGGTAATGATATTTATATGAACCTTTCCCCTTTCTCCGGTGGTGCGGTTGAATTTTGGGATATTGAACGTAGCGATGATATTAAACACTTTCCCAATTTAAAGAAAGCTACGTTATGCTATGCAAAAGAGCATATATGTGACGAACTGATTATTCTTGGCGTTGATGCCGAGTGGATTTGATTGGTCGTGTAAATAACAATAATCAAAAAAGTACGCATAATTAGCGTGTTTTTTTCATTTAAAGGGAATTGTACACAGTAACAATAGAAATCTAGGAAATAAAGAATTCATTGGTTTCAGGGATATATGAAAACCATGCTAAGTATACATTTGATACCTATTATAACAGAAAAAATTATGGGTTTAGAAATTACAAGCGGAATGTTGGCAGAGTTTAAAGGTAGTGAGCCTGAAGCCTACAATGCTTATAAAAAAATCTTTCAAAATATCAATGTTGTTCTTGCTACAAATAATTTAGAACCGCATAATGAACCTGAGGAGATGGAAAATGAAGCGTTACAATTTGGCGGTTTTCCTTATAGTTTTTTGCACCATTTAAGACGATTTCTAGCACATGCTTGGGAAAATGAAGACGATGAGAATTGGAAGCCTAAGCCTTTTTCCCCAAATGAAGATCCTGGTGTAGATTCAGTTTTAGAAGATCACTATTCGTATATGGAAAGTCACTTGCTGACCCATTCAGATGCCGAGGGTTTTTATCTTCCCGTAAAAATGCCAGAAGTGCTTTTTGATATCGAAGAAGCTCGTGTACCCGGTGCCATGATCGGTTCATCTTACAGCTTGCTCGAAGAACTAAAAGGTCTCACTAAGTATTTGGGTATTGAGTTAGATGACAACAATGATATTATGAATGTTCAACAGTTAAATGAAATAATACAGAAAAATGGCGATTTCTGGATTGAAATTTTAGTATGCGCATCACTAATTGATGCTGCTAAATTTAGTATCAATAACAACACAGCTATTCTTTTTAATTAGAAGATAAACATAATCCGATCCATACTTAATAAATTAAAAAAATCAGGAATGAATATTGACGATATCAAAAAAGAATGGAATTCTAAAGGAAGTAAATATGCTTCTGATGTAAATAAAATGGTTGAATTTGGCGAAACCAATGGATGGGATAATTGGAAAGGGGAAGAGCCCGAAGATAAAAGAGATCATTTGGCAGAAGCTGTTTTTCAATTATTAAAAGAAGCAAATAATAACAATACTGTTAATGCCTTTAGAAATGATTTTCCACCTGCTCATTCTCCAATGGTGCAGTTCATGAAAGAGAAATCACAAAGCATACAGCAACTATTTCTTATAGATGATCAAAAAATTGTGTTCATGGTGGGTACCGCTTATCAGAAAAGACAAGCATATCTTCTAAAAGGTGACCAGGTCATTGCATTAGAAAGTACTATAGGCGCCATTGGTAAATCTAAACGTAATAATGTATTTGCCATTGTAACGAATAATACCATTGTAACCACCCAAGGTTGGGAAGGCAATATTATTGAAACATTTGAGCTAGAAACCGCAAAGAATCTGGGAATAACGGAATTGATTCCGTTCAATGACGGTAAAAAAGTACTTATGGTAACTTCTGAAGGTATTTTTATCATCACTCAAAATACCGAGAAAATGATTCACCCTTTACCTGACCCAGAGGATGAAGAATGGGAGCCATATATTGATATGGAGAATGCAACGCTTTCCAATGATAACACTTACATTGTTGTAGGTGACCAATGTAGCGATCATAGAATATTGGACCAAAACGGTACCGAGGTAGGTGCTGTTGGTCCGCAATCATCCTATCCGGATTTTTGCCTTTTTTCTAAAGATGATGATCAGTTGATAACCAATTCTTGCCACTTTTATAACGGTATTACTATTGGTGTAGCCACTACTGATTTTGAGAATTTATGTATCCCTGCCTATGAAGAAAGTGATCAGTATACCGTGGTAGATGAAGAAATGCGAGTGTATTGTGGTGTGGCAACAGCTACCTACTATATTTTGGGTGATGCCTTTGGGTATATTAGAGCAGTTGATACTAAAGGAAATTGTATGTGGAGATATTTTCTGGGGTCTACCATAAGTGGTATGACCATTTCTGATGATGAAAAAATACTATGGGTAGGATCGTCATCTGGTATGCTTCATAAATTACAATTAGATAAAGGACTTAGGGATGACCATACCATTGCAACGGGAAAACACTATGAAGAATTTAGGTTGGTCATTTGGAAAGAGGAACCAGTTTTAAAGTGGTAAAAGCGGACGATGGATATTAAAGATCTTAACGAGATTGTAATAGCAGGAAAATATGATTTGGACCAGAAGGATGATTATTTACGGTCGATTATGCTTCCTGCAATAAAAATTGAGCAAGCAACGGTTTTTGATGAAAAGGGGCTCAGTAAATATGGAGGAAATCCGCTAGTACCAGAGAATTTTGAATGGCCTAGGCATAAGTTTGGTGACTATAGATTTATAGCACAATTTAATCTAAGTGAACTACCACCAGGTGAAAACCAACTGCCAAAGAAAGGTTTGTTAAGCATATTTGTAGCGTACAATGAGGAAAATACAATGGCTTGGACAGATGATAACTATGCGAAGGTCTTCTATTTTGAAAATATTGAAGATTTAAAGCCATATGACAATCCTAATTTTCCAGATAAGTATTCATTAGATGTAATTTTTAAACAAGAAGTGGATATTCCTTTTAAGCCAGAACTGTACAAAACTAAAGGATTGAATAAAAGACAAGTAAACTATATCTGTACCAAGGTATTGGAGAAAACAGATAAAAAATACGATAGTTATTTATTAGGCTACCCTTATTATAATTCACTAAAAGCTGATCCAAGGGAAAATGAAAATTGGACATCATTATTAACCTTGCGTTATCAATCTGGTTTTGGTTTGTATTGGAACGGTCGTGGATATTTAATGCTATTTATAGAAAAAGAGAAATTGGTGAAAGGGGATTTTTCCAATGTTAAGTCTAATGCGGGGTAGGGTATAAGCTATATTTAAACGAATAAAACCACCCAAAAGGTGGTTTTATTTTTGTTTAGTGGAGCCGGAGGGATTCGAACCCTCGTCCAAACAAGCAATTAAAATGCTTTCTACATGTTTAGGATCTGATTAATTTTCGATGTGTACCTGACCAGAAACCGCCTAATACACACTTATCTTCTTAAGATTTTGGTGGTGTCGCCAAAGCGAGCGAACACCCTTATGTTGACTTTTCTGGTGCTCCTATAAGAATCGCCATCAACAAGGGCTATTCAGGAACATCTCGCTTCCCTACCTTGTAGGGACGAGGCTAATCTTACTATAATTCAGATTAAGCGGCAAGAGCGTAATTATTTTCGCCAATTAAAAGTGTGAAAAATGAGATTAACGAGCTGTTTCCCAGCGCTCGACATGCTTACATTCCAACTGGTCTCGCTGTCAAAACCGGTCGGCCCCAATATGTAAAAGAACTTTTTACTCTAATTAATGTTTTATGTCTTTTTAAAAACATAGGGCTAATAAATAGCGGGCAGCAAAGCTAACAAATCTTTAGCAACCGCTATAATTTTATTTAGACACAAGCTAAAGTGTTTCTATTTGTATAATTTAGTGCAATATTTATACCAAACCCATATGAAGTTCGGAATCATTAGAGAACGTAAGAATCCGCCAGATAAGCGTGTGGTTCTATCGCCAAAAGCATGTCAAAAAGTCTTAAAAACCTATAATAAGGCAGAAATAGTTGTAGAACCTTCCCTTATAAGAGCTTATGAAGATAATGCCTATAGTGATTTAGGTATTACTGTGGCTAATGAAATGGATCAGTGTGATGTTCTTTTAGGTGTTAAAGAAGTGCCTATTGATGCCCTTATTCCCAATAAAAAATACTTTTTCTTTTCCCATACCATTAAAAAGCAACCTTATAATAGAGATTTGCTCCGAGCCATTTTAGAGAAGAATATAGAATTGTACGACCATGAAGTGATTACCAATAAACAAGAGCAACGTGTTGTTGCGTTTGGCAGATATGCCGGTATTGTTGGAGCTTATAATGGTTTTAGGACATACGGACTTAAATATGATATTTTTCAATTACCAAAAGCTAATGATTTACCTGATCAACAAGCATTAATTGAAGCGCTTAAAAAATTGGAATTACCAAATATCAAAGTATTGCTTACCGGTAGAGGTAGAGTTGGTAATGGAGCTAGGGAAATGTTGGATGGTATGGGCATGAAACGTGTAAATGTTACCGAGTATTTAGAAGAAACCTTCAGCGAGCCTGTTTATTGTCAAATAGATGCCGGTGAATATAATAAGCGAAAAGATGGGGTACGCGGTAATAAAGCCAATTTTTTTGCGCACCCAGAAGAATACAAGTCTAACTTTTTTAGGTTTGCAAAGGTTACAGATTTCTACATTGCCGGTCATTTTTATGGTCAGGGCGCTCCATATCTATTTACTAGGGAAGATGCAAAACAAAAAGATTTTAAGATACGGGTTGTTGCAGATGTAAGCTGTGATATAGATGGTCCCGTGGCATCGACCATTAGACCTTCTACGATAGCAGATCCAATTTATGGCTATGATCCAGAGACGGAGTCTGAAGCAGATTTCAAAAATGAGCATGTTATTGCTGTTATGGCCGTAGACAATTTGCCATGTGAGTTACCTAGAGATGCTAGTGAAGGTTTTGGTGATGCATTTGTAAAAAATGTTATTCCTGCATTTTTTAATGGTGATAAAGACGGAGTACTTGATAGAGCAAGAATGACCAAAGACGGAAAACTTACGGAACGTTTTAGCTACTTAAAAGATTATATCTCTTAACTGATAGAAAATTAAAGTGTGTAACCTAAATTTATTAAATTTTAAATCAATTGTTAAGTAATTGTTAAATTAGAGTAATATTGTGGTCATAATTTAAAGTGCCATGAGATTTAATTGGATTTTAGGTGATACAGCTGATGAAAAATTACATAGGTGGTGTGTTGACCTGGAATATCAGTTAAGACCAAAAATCGTAAAATTCTTGATTACAAATTTTGAGAGTTTGGACGCTTGCTCAGATTTTTCATGTTTCCATTTTAATGTAGATGTTATTGCTAATAAAATAACAGTAAGTGAGCAAACGCCAGCGGCACACCGAAATGCCATTACAACAAAATTTGAGCAAGAAATTGGAACTCATTTTTCTGCGTTTTTATAAGGTTCTATTTATTAGCTAAAAATTGCTCTATAGAGAATTAAGTTGTTTATGATAACGGTATTTTTAATCAACTGTATTTTCAAGATTTTTTTTGCTTTGCATTCAATTTACTAAGAATAAGTAAACCAGTAATGCTAATTACAATCCAAAAGACATCGATAAACAGAATTTGGTCATAACCTTTTGCATGGCTCACCCAAAGCCAATTGCCAGAGCAAAAACCATTTGCAATAGGAATGGTCAGTCCAATTAAACTGCCTGAAAGTAAGGTGTATTTGTTGGTGAAATAATTGTCTTTTTTAATTACAAAGAAAATGGTAATTAGCAGCCATCCTATAAAATAAAATTGATACAATAATCCCATGCCCGCAGGATTAATGACCTGTACCAAAATAAATGATAAGGCCGTTATTGGGTATAGGCTTAGGCAAATCGCCAAATAGTACCGTACTACGGTTTCGTTAAACTTTCTTTTTTTAAGGGGTATGTTCTTTTTGTTTCTAGCGGTTAACCATATAAGTACACCGCTAAGTATTACAAAACATCCTATTAAACCAAGTATAAAAGAGATAATGCGTAAGCCATATCCCCCATAATCCCCATAATGCAACCTATAAAATATACCCTTAACGGCATCTAGGTACTGTATTTTTTTTGTGGGGTCTTTTACACTATGAACACTATCATCGGCTACGTTAAAAATAGTGTAACCATAACCGTTTATTTTGTCCTTAAAATCCAAGTTGCCACTTACCGATACGTGCATGCCCGTATCACCGTAGTTGAAGATATGTACTTCGTTTACTTTAAAATTGGTCCATTGATCTTTGACTTTGTTTACGTATTTGTTAATACTAACCGGACGGGTCAGTGGAGTATTCTGAAATTCAAATTCCGGATGAGCATATTCTAGGTCCTCATATAGCTTTTTGTCATCACCATCATATAATGTCAATACAGTAGGCGCAACCAATAGTACTTTTAACATAAAGAACGTTCCGGTTACGGCATAAACGAATTGAAAAGGAAAACCTATAACGCCCAAAGCTGTATGGGCATCTGTCCACACGGTTTTTAGTTTGGTCATTGGTCTAAATACGTAGAAATTGGAAATGATCTTATCCCAGTGTACTATAATACCGGTTAACAGCGCAAACAGAAAAAAGAATGCTACAAAACCAGATAAATAATACCCAAAAGGGTGGGGCAGTTGTGCAAAAAAGTGCAGTCTATACAAGAACTCCCCCAATGTATATGAGCTAACGTAGTCTGTAGTAGATGCATCTTTGGTATTCAAATAATAAAATGAGCCTGCGGCATCCTCTTTGGTTAGCAAAGTATCTTTGGAGCTGCCTAAATTCACCCCAATATTCTGTTCGTTGTAATAGTGCCTTAATTCAATATCCCTTCCATACAGGTTTTTCTCGGTTGACATGTGTTGAAAGGTCTCATCAAAGTTCAACTGTATTTCATCAGGAATTTCTACGGTATGCCCACGTTCCCAATTGGCAATCTCATCTCTAAAAAATGAAAATGAACCTGTGAAGAAAATAACGTAAAGTGCTACACTGATAACGATACCACTAACGGTGTGTAAATGAAATAGAATGTTATAAGTTCTTTTGTTCATTGTAGAATTGGATTTAAAGCTTTGCCGTAAAACATGATAATTGCCAAAATGATGGATGTAAGCAGGTAAATACCCCAAATTTTCCAGCCGTTTTTTGCTAAAAACGCTACAATCATTAAAACTGCCCACAGAATAAGTGCGCTATAGGTACTGGTTATGATTACGGTCACATGATCAAACCAACTGGCAACTGCCAAATGAAAAAGTACAGATACTATAAAACCGCCAAGAAGAGCTGCGGTAATTTTTGAGAAACGTGGCCAGAAAGACGGATTCAGGTATTTTGAATTAGCGGGCATATCAGAGAAGTGAAAATTCGATCAAGAATATGAATAGAACGGTTGGTATTAAGGTTTTGTAAGTAATTAGGTGTAAGGGCTGTAACAAGATTACAAGACTTGCAATGGTCATTAAAATGACAGAAAAAGTAAAAATACCTGAACCCCAACCAAAATGGTAAATGGTTAGGGAACAGGCAAATAGTAGCAAGACATAACCTAAAGAATTTGCTACTTTACTTTTCTTTTGACACCAGTTTTCAATATGTAAGTGTACTGGCACTTTTTGTCTTTTAGTTGTGGCGTAACCCAAATAAAAACCAGTAAAACAAAGTATTAGAATTGCGGTGATCATTGCTAGAGGTTATTTTGAAATACAATAGGTGGCACAGTGCCATATAAATTCATATTCCTTACCATTGAATGTGCCGGGAACACGTTCTTCAAAAGTGGTTTCCATAGTATATTTGGTGTTCCAGGGCAAAGAGAAACTTACTTCTCCATTTTCATCTGTTTCTATGGTTTTGCTCCATAGGTCAGATACATATAGTTTAAATTCATTTTTAGCTAAGGGTTTACCTTTAAATAGTACTTGTAGTGTAATTTGACTATCGGTGCCGGGTAGTTCTTTGATAACGATACCATCTTGGTTCAAAGTTTTAGTAGCTGTGGCTTGGTCGCCCACTTGAACTTTTGCTGTCGATTGATAGTGTGTTTTAAAAATACCGAAATCCCATTCTGTATAATCTAGCACTTCTATATCATCATTGTTTAGGGCAACGGTATATGTGCCATTTGTATTTGGGATAAAATGGGCTACATAATATTCTTCCTTGGAAGAAATTTTCAATGCTGTTTTTTTACCGTTAGGATGTATAAGCCATAATGTAAACTTTGAAACGGATGGGTAGTTTTCACCTTTTACTTTTTCAATAACCCCATAAGTGTATTCTCCAAAGTATACACGTACCTCTTGTTCTTTGTTTAGACTGCCGGTACGGTCCGTTTCAAGCCATAAATAATGGGCGAACATGGGCGATATGGAAAATAGTAGTAAAGTAAGTGTAATAAATGTTTTTTTCATGTTTATTTTTTTAAGGCTACACCCCCGGTAAAACCGAGGGGATAACCAATTTGAACTAACTCAACAAAAAATTGTATGCTGTTCTTTAAAAATTATAGGTTACGGTAACTCTACCATTAATACCGGGTTCAGATTGCCAGTATAAATAAGCAGCGTAATTAGATCCTGAATAGAGGTATTCATCTAGTAGGTTGTTCACGTTGATCTGTACCCTAAGTTTGTCGTTGCTCCATGACAAGGCTCCGTCTAACCTGAAATAATCTGGTAATTGAGATTCATTGTCCGCTCCCCAAGACCAGGTAGAACGGTCTATTTGATATTGATACCCTAATGAGCCACCAAAACCGTGAAGTTTGGATTCTTCAGAGAATTTATAATTAAGCCAGCCGTTGGTAATGTGTTTTGCATGACCGGCTACACGTTGACCAATATTTTCTGGATCGGTATCTTCCGTAATTTCAACGTTGGTATTAGCGTAGTTGAGTATAACATTCAACTCAGGGGTTACCTCGCCCTGCAGGTCAAACTCAATACCTTTAGATTGTATTTCACCTAACTGTATAGAGAAATTAGGATTTTCTGGATCGGTGACCAATACGTTTTCTTTGGTAATCTGGTAAGCACCCAAGGATGTTCTTAACCTTCCGTTGAAAAAACTCTTTTTAAGACCTCCTTCAATATCGTTTGCATCAACGGGATCAAATGCTTCCCCGCTGAAGCTTACGCCATTTTGACCAATGAAAGAGCGGTCATATAGACCATAGGCGCTTAGTGTAGGTAATATATCCACACTTAAACCTATACGTGGCGTAATTTTAGAATCTGTTTCATCTTTACCCCTTGTGAACAGGTGAGTGTATCTTCCGGCAAGGGTTAATCTTGCTTTATTGTTGAAGAAACCTATTTCATCTTGCAGATATACAGAGCGATTAATTCCCCCGTAATTGTAAATATTGTCTCTGTATTGTACCGGGGTAGATTTGTCAAAAATAGGAAGTTCGGTATTTCCGTAAACAGGGTTGTAAATATTGAAGGGTTGATCAACATCCGTTAAGCCGAATTGATTAAAATCTGCCCAATATTCTTTTTGGCTATAGTCAAATCCTCCCAGTATATTGTGATTTATACCACCTGTATGGAATGCTCCGGTAATATAACTTTGAAAATATTTTCCAACGGATAAGGCATCCCAATTGCTAATGTACCTTACAGCATCTCCATTTTCCTCTAAAGACCAGACCCAAGTAGAATTTCCTACTTGATCATAGCGTAAAGAACCAAATTTTGTTTCCCAGCTCCAATCTTTATTAAAGTAGTGTTTTATGGTTCCAAAGAATGTTACTTCTTGAATTTCTGATGCTGGATAGTTGGTATCGGTAAATTTAAAATCTCTATCTAAACTACCGTAGCCATCATCATTAGGGGCAAAAACATAAGCGGCACCCATATAACTTTCTGCCTGTTGTACATTTAATTCTGCCGTTACAGCTGTTTTTTGGGAAAGCTTGTAGGTTAGGGCAGGGGCAAAGCCATAACGCTCAGCGTCTTCATTGCCTCTATGGCTGTCAGCTGTTTGGTACATGGCATTAAAACGGTACAATAACTTTCCGTTTTCTGTTGCCTTGCCGCCAAGGTCTAAAGTACCTCGGTAATTGTCAAAACTACCGGCCATCAATGAAACTTGACGAATAGTTCTTTCCGTAGGTTTTTTGGTTACTACATTATAAAATCCGCCTGGTTCACCGGCAGACATCATAAAACCTGCAGGACCTTTTACAAATTCTATCTGGTCAACAAAGGCCATGTCCTCTGATAATGGACCCCAGGAGTCTTGTACGTTGAAACCGTTTCTAAATGCAGGTAATCTAAATCCTCTCATATTCACCCTGGCAAAATTCCCCCAGTGCTCTAACATGGTTACACCAGATACGTTTCTGATCACCCCATCCATAATACTCGTAGCCTGCTGATCTTGCAATAGTTCACTACTGATGATTTGAATGTTTTGGGGTAGTTTAGCTACTTCTGTTTTTAGACGCAAGGAGGAGGAGGGTGTTTTTACCGCGTATTTGTTATGATGGCCTTTTACCACCACTTCATTTAATTGTTCACTTTTCTCCGGTAACGATACATTCGGTATTTCTTTTATTCTATTGGCAACTACGTTTACTTGTACCTGTTTGGTATCATGCCCCATGATGGAGAATGTTAAGGTGTATGCGCCAGGTGCCAGATCGGTTATCTCAAATTTACCTTTGGCATCTGTGGTAGTACCTAAGCTTGTATGTGAAATAGTGATGTTCACATTTGAAAGTGGTTTATTATTTTGATCAACTACCGACCCTGAGACTCCTGCAGACTGCGCAAAAGTGCTCAATGTGCCTATGAACAAGATCAGTATAGTGTAAAGATTCTTCATTTAATATTTGTTATTTTTAATTAGTCTAAATAAATTTGAAGCGAATTTATGACCTTGTTGTGGATTAGAAATGACGTGAAATGATAAAAAAAAGACGCAGTTTTACAGATGTACAGATTGTTGATTTATCTGAGACCAATAAAATCTCGTATAGTGAAATTGCCGATTGTGTTGAGGTAAAGCAGAACAATGATATTGACCATAAGGTATACCGTATAAAAGATTCATTTGGGCAAGGCCGTATAGATGTAATACAAATTGAAGATGTTTGTATATCTGCAATGCATTTTAGGTTACAGAAAGATATTATCTTAAAACAACAGCTAACTATAGATTTTGTGCAGCTTACTTTTTTAATTGAGGGTGAACGGGTAATATCTGTTGCAGGTTGTGAAGATATTTTTTTAGGTAGCGGTGATTCTTACATGGCAAATATTAAATCTTTTCATGGCACGTCTAAGATTGCAGGGAACAAAACTTATAAGGAAATTAAAGTAAGGTTGTCTAATGCGTTCTTAACAAAACATGGTTTTTTCAATGATCTTAAATTAAAAGAACTTATAGATGATAATTTGGTAGTACCCATTTCTAATGAGATGATGGTAATTCTTGAATCTTTTGATACGCTTAGTTTAGAAGGTACGGCAAGACTAATTTATTTGAAGGCTAAGGTTTTTGAAATGTTGGCCATACAAGTTTCCAATTATAAGAAAGAGCATTATAAGAACAACTCGGTTCAAAATAGTCACAGGGTAAAGAAACTTTTAAGTGTCAAAAAAAAGATCAGTGATAATTTAGCCATTAATTATTCGGTGGCTACATTGTCTAAAGAAGTGGGTATGAATAAAACCCTGCTGAACAGGGAATTCTTGCGGGTTTTTGGACAAACCGTTCATGAATATAGTATCAATAAAAAAATAGAAAAGGCTAAATTACTTCTGGTGAACACTGATTTGCCTATTTATGAAATTGCGGAGCAAATAGGTTATAAGAATGCAACCCATTTTTCTGCAGCCTTTAAGCGTCAAGAAGGTACTACGCCCAAAAAATTTAAAACCAATATTCAGTAAACGACATTGTGTATTGGCTAGGTTACTAGTTTATTAAAGAGACGCCTATGCCAAGGGTTGTTTGTCGGTGATTGTAATCTATAAGCGTTTCTCCATATCCATCAAAAAACTGTACATGGCCATTGAAGTTTTTATGAATTGGAAAAGACCAGTTCAACTGTAGGCTTCCCCTGCTTTTATCTCCTAAATTCAGTGAATGCCGGGCTATGGCTCTAAAACGTTGCCTGCCCCAATCATAGGTAACGTCGGCTTCGCCTCTTCCTATGTAATCAGATATATTTTCGTTATCGTCAATTTTGCTTCCCACACGTAACCATGGTTTTAGCATTACCTGCCAGTTACCTTTTTCAAAACCGGCGTGCAAGGCAATACGGTTCCAGCTTCGGGAGATGGGATCTGACTGTCCGTTTGATTCATGAATGACCGAAACACCCACCATTTTTGCATCAAATCCGAGAATGGGAAACTTAATTGGGAAATTGGCTATGATTTCTGGCTTATAATTCAGTTCTCTAAAAGGTCTTGAGCGCTCGGTATTATAAATTTGCCAGTAGGCAGTTTGTGAGTAACCCATCCAAAGATCCATTCGCCCGCCCAGCATATTATGAAAAATCTTTGTTTTTAAACTGATTTGAAATTTTGCTTCAACAGCATTTAAACTATTGGGTTCGTCTAGGACTTTATCTGAATTTTCGGCTACAGGAAACTCGTTAGGGTTTGTAGAATATTTAGCCAATGTCATGTAGATAGGCTTATAAGAGGTAAGGATAAAATTACCACGATGATGTTCATCATCTAGCTCCCACAACTCCGTCAAGGTCTTACTATTATTAAAATACCAATTATCATCTTCACTATCTTGTGAAAAACCTGTGGTACAGCCAAATATTAAAATAGAGAAAAATAAATAAGTTGTTTTTAAGCTCATGATAAATTATAAAGTGGCAAAATTATATATTTGATTAGAATTCATAGTCGTATTCGTGCGATATCTTAATGCAATTGATAGAGATATGAACCCAGCAGAGCACTATATTTATAACCAACCGGAACCGTACAAAGGTATTTTAATGCATCTACAAATGATGATCGAAACAACCTTACCAGGTGTTGAACTAAAATTTAAGTGGAATATACCTTGTTTTTACATTGGGAAATCTCCCATTTGTTATTTAAATGCAAATCATAAAAAAAAGTTTGTAGATATTGCTTTTTGGAATTCTGCTCACCTTACCAAACATTTGAACGTACTAGTTTCTGAAAACAGAAAAGTAGTACGTTCATTACGTTACACTACCTCAAAGGAAATAGATAACGATATTTTAGTTGATGTTTTACAAGATGCTTATTCCGTTCGTAAAAATGGGTTTTATAAGCAAAAGGATTTACTTTGATTGTAAATGTTTAGTACTATAAACCTTATTTAATAGTTGGATTTCACTATTTTTCTCTAACTATAACGTAGTAAATTACATAAAACCAGCCCAAGATTCCGTGTAATAGCGCATACAGAATTGATTTGTTTCTGTCCCATGAAATTACAATAGCAAGTGCGCTACCTATCCCAATTCCATTAGTAACTACAGTTTGTGTCATTCTGGTACTTCCTGTTTGTTGACCAAAGCTTGCTATGGAGAACAATAATAGTATGGTTAAAATAGGTATTACTTTATTCATTTCGTTCTAAATTTATTTAAAGAATTGTTATTAGCTATTATAAAAATTTAAAACTCATTAACAACTGCTCTTAACGCCACTAAATCTGTCAATAACTTTTTCATTAATCCTAAGTCTAACATATTGGCACCATCACTCTTGGCATTGGCACAATCAAAATGCGTTTCAATGAATAGTCCGTCAACTCCCGCAGCAACACCAGCGCGAGCCATGGTGCCGATCAAAGCTGGTCTACCACCAGTTACGCCAGAAGATTGATTGGGTTGTTGTAAAGAATGGGTTACATCTAATACCACGGGAGCAAATTGTTTCATGGTAGGTACACCTCTAAAATCTACGATCATATCTTGGTAACCGAACATGGTTCCACGATCGGTGATGATAGCTTGCTCGTTTCCGGTTTCGGTAACTTTATTTACGGCATGCTTCATACTTTCCGGACTCATAAATTGCCCTTTCTTTATGTTGACCGTTTTTCCGGTTTCGGCAGCGGCAACAACTAAATCGGTCTGGCGGGCTAAAAATGCAGGTATTTGCAATACGTCTACATATTCGGCAGCCATAGCGGCATCTTGTTCTGTATGTATATCGGTAACCGTAGGGACTTTAAAGGTTTCAGAAACCTTACGTAAAATTTTTAGAGCCTTTTCATCTCCAATGCCAGTAAACGAATCCAGCCTACTACGGTTGGCTTTTTTAAAACTTCCTTTAAATACATAGGGTATTTTAAGCTCATCGGTTATGGTCACAATATGCTCTGCAATGCGCAATGCCATATCTTCACCTTCAATGGCACAGGGTCCAGAGAGAAGAAAAAAGTTGTTACTGTCCGTATGTTTTATTTGGGGTATAAGAGATAGGTTCATTCGTCGAATATTTTTAAACAAAGATACTATTTTAAGAAGCTTACTGTTCTATTAGGATAAGATTGTCGAAATCAAAAAATCTGAATGAAAATCAAACAATTTACTTTATTAATAGTGCTGGCGTTTGTTGCATCTAATATACATGCTCAATTTGGTAAAAATTGTGAGCTCAGGCAAGTAAAGATCAACCTTATAAATCCCGGTCTAGAGTATGAAATGGCATTGGGTGCCAACACTACTTTTGATATTAAAGCTGGTATTCAAGTGGCATTAGATCCATTGTTGCCAGATGTTTATGATGAATTGGGTGTTTTTCCGGCAGTTGCCGCTCAGTATAGGTATTATTACAACTTTGAAAAACGACAACGCAATAGAAGACAGATTTATGGCAACTCTGCCAATTACATAGCACCGGCTGCAGCTGTGTTTTTTCCAAGTCCTAGAACTATTGCCAATGAAAATGTAAAAGGTGCTTTTGGGTACGCAGGTTTGGTTACAGGTTTGCAACGTAGTTATGATAGTGGTTTTAATTTTTCAGTAGATGTTGGTGCGGGCTATTACGCTGGGCAGTTTGAGGGCGGAATCTATCCGGTTGCCAACTTAAGTATTGGCTGGATCATCAGTGAGAAACGTTGGTGTGTGGGTAGGTAATATCTTACCTTTTTTCTTAATATTTCTTTAAATCAAGTGTTTACCTTTTTTTAATCTTGTAGTTTTAGTTGCAACATCAATCAATCTACATGAAAAAAATCACACTTGTTTTACTGTTCTTATCGGTTTCCTTGTCCAATGCACAAATAAGGGATTTCTCGGAAAAAGGTAACGGACTCATCAATCTAGAGCGTCATCAATTCACCATTAATCTATTGGGACCAGGTATTAGGTACGAGCTAGGGTTGTTTAAAAATGTAAGTGCTTCTACAAGTTTTACTCCAGCATTTGCAAGATATCAAGAAGGCTATGCTTTGGGTTATGCATGGCATACCAGAATTAGATATTACCATAATTTTCAAGAGCGTTTAGATGTCAATAAGAATGTAATAGGTAACTCTGCAAATTACATTGGTCCTGCACGGAGCATTTTCTGGGAGCCTGTACAGTTTACAGATAATATCTCTGCCGGAAATAGTGATTATGCCTTTGCATTCTATGGCGGAGTATACGGTATTCAGCGAACCAACAGAAAAGGGTTCAATGTAAATGCAGAAGTGGGTTATGGCTATTTTGATTCAAAAACTTTAGATAGCGGTCATGGCTTTTTGCTTAATGTGACCTTTGGATGGGTCGCTACCAAAAGAAAATCCAGAAAGCCCACTTTTGATTGATCTGGTCTGGTATTTGATATACATCCCGCATAAAATCAAATCAATCTACATTATGAAAAAAACCATTTTTTTATCCGTTATTCTGTTATCAGCTTTTTATTTGAATGCACAATCTGTTAAGCATGTGGAAGATGGACTTTTTAAAGTTAATGCCTTAGCACCAGGGATATCTTATGAACTAGGGGTCGCTGATAAAACTACTTTGAATTTAGAGGCGTTCTTAGGATTTGCACTTAATGGCGGTACAGATAGGGAGACCAGGTTTGGATTATATCCTGGTCTAGAAGCAGATGTAAGGCAATACATAAATTTTAATAGAAGATTAAATAATGGAAAGAATATATCTGGCAACTCGGGCAACTACATTGCATTTTTAAATCAACTTCAATTGGGTACGCCAATAATTGGTGATTTGGAATACGCCTCGGATTATTTTTATAACGGTGCTTTAGTATATGGTATTCAGCGTACTTACAGAAAAGGATTCTATTGGGGCTTGGCTTTTGGTCCCGGTATTTTTGTTGATGATTTTTATAAGGATGCAGGTATTTTAATAGATGTTAGACTTGGTTGGGTTGTAGGTGGTATAAAAAAGTAGCATGCCTATAAGGGAACTCTCTCAAAATCAATAAGATAAAAATAACATAAGTTTAAGTGTAGCTATAAATATTTAAAGTATCTTTGCACGCTTAAATAAGACCTTATGTCCACTACTACAAAGAATATTGCGATCATTGCGCACGTTGACCACGGTAAGACCACCTTGGTAGACAAAATAATGTACCACTGTAGCTTGTTTCGTGAAAACGAGAATACAGGTGATTTAATTTTGGATAATAACGACTTGGAAAGAGAGCGTGGTATTACCATTACATCCAAGAACGTTTCCGTTGTATATAAGGATACTAAGATTAATATAATAGATACTCCTGGTCACGCCGATTTTGGTGGTGAAGTAGAGCGTGTATTGAACATGGCCGATGGTGTTTTGTTATTGGTTGATGCTTTTGAAGGACCCATGCCACAAACACGTTTTGTATTACAAAAAGCAATTGATTTAGGTTTAAAGCCATGCTTGGTAATTAATAAGGTAGATAAGGAAAACTGTACTCCAGAGGAGGTGCATGAAAAAGTTTTCGATTTGATGTTCGAGCTTGGTGCAGAAGAATGGCAGTTAGATTTCCCTACAGTATACGGTTCTGCAAAGAACAACTGGATGAGTACCGACTGGCAAAATGAAACTGAGAACATTGAGCCATTGTTAGATATGGTAATTGAGCATATTCCTACTTTTGAACCAAAAGAAGGAAACACTCAAATGTTGATTACATCATTGGATTTCTCTTCATTTACAGGTAGAATCGCTATCGGTAGATTGCAAAGAGGTACATTGAAAGAAAATCAGCAAATTTCTTTGGTGAAGCGCGATGGTAGCATTGTGAAATCCAAAATAAAGGAATTGTACGTTTTTGAAGGTCTTGGCCGTAAAAAGGTACAAGAAGTTGAAACGGGTGATATTTGTGCTTTGGTAGGAGTTGAAGGTTTTGAAATTGGTGATACCGTTGCCGATTTTGAAAATCCAGAGGCATTGAAGACCATTGCTATAGATGAGCCAACAATGAGTATGTTGTTTACCATTAACGATAGTCCGTTCTTTGGTAAAGATGGTAAATTCGTTACTTCTCGTCATATCAACGACAGACTTCAAAAAGAATTGGAAAAGAACTTGGCGTTACGTGTAAACGAAACGGACAGTGCGGATAAATTCTTGGTATTCGGTCGTGGTGTATTACACCTTTCAGTTTTAATTGAGACCATGCGTCGTGAAGGGTATGAATTACAGATCGGTCAGCCTCAAGTTATTATAAAAGAGATCGATGGTGTAAAATGTGAGCCTGTTGAGGCATTGACCATAGATTTACCGGAAGCAGTATCTGGTAAAGCGGTTGAAATGGTTTCTATGCGTAAAGGTGAAATGACCAGTATGGAGGCTAAAGGCGATCGTATGGTATGTGAGTTCATTATACCATCTAGAGGAATTATTGGTCTTCGTAACCAATTGTTGACTGCTACGGCGGGTGAGGCTATTATGGCACACCGTTTCTTAGAGTACCAACCAATGAAAGGTGAAATTCCACAAAGACAGAATGGTTCCTTAGTTTCTATGGAAACAGGAAAGGCTATTCCTTATTCAATAGATAAATTACAGGATAGGGGTAAGTTCTTTGTTGATCCAGGTGAAGATATTTATGAAGGTCAGGTAATTGGTGAGAACTCTCGTGGAGATGATATGACCGTGAACATTACCAAAACTAAAAAACTATCTAACGTACGTTCTTCAGGTGCAGATGATAAAGCCAAGATCGTACCTGCAATAAAATTCTCATTGGA
Source organism: Maribacter sp. HS (assembly GCF_048059195.1). Classification (NCBI taxonomy): domain Bacteria; kingdom Pseudomonadati; phylum Bacteroidota; class Flavobacteriia; order Flavobacteriales; family Flavobacteriaceae; genus Maribacter; species Maribacter sp. HS. The sequence goes on along the minus strand of NZ_JAYLVV010000002.1, from coordinate 390,413 downwards.
AGAAGCTTTAGAATATATTCAAAAAGATGAGTATGTTGAGGTAACTCCTAAGTTTTTACGTTTACGTAAAATCTATTTAACGGAGAACGAGCGTAAGCGTAATAAAATAGCTTAAAATAAAAGTTCTTTTTTCTTAAGGACTTTTTTCCTTTACTATGTAAAAGCCACCTATTTAGGTGGCTTTTCTAATTTATATACTTAAGGGGAAACTGTGCGTATTTAATTTTATCAATTTTCACTGGTTTTATGGTTGATAAAAGCTATTTCATTAAGAAAAACGCAAAATTTTAAGATAGATTTTCCTACTTTCTTAATAATGGGTTCATCCTGCAATTTTCTTCGTTTATAGTCCATTTTTTAGCTAATTTAAAGTGCAATTTAACTCAACTTAAACACTTATTAATATGCAACTAAATGGTAAAAATGTACTCATTACAGGGGGTACTCGCGGAATTGGAAAATGTATGGTTCAAAGCCTTATAAAAGAGGGAGTAACCAATGTAGCGGTAATCGCTCGTGACAAAAGTAATCTCAAGCAATTAGCAGAGGAGTACCCTGAGGTGAACTTTATGAAGATAGCCGGTGATGTCGCCAATATTGAAATATTGAGAGATGCCGCAGCCCGTATAGAAGATAAATGGGGGCATCTGGATATTTTGATCAATAATGCAGGTATAGTTGCGGCTGGTCCGTTAGAGGATATACAAGATGAAGATCTGTACGATCAAGTTGCCGTCAACCTTACCGCTGTTATGTTATTGACAAAGTACTGTATTCCATTGCTGAAGTCATCTGAAGATGCATATATTTTAAACATTTCTTCGGGATTAGGATTGATCGGAATGCCGTTCTATGCTGTCTATGGTAGTACCAAAGCTGCAATACGTCAGTTTTCAGATTCTATGAGGCGCGAATTAGCTCCTTTTAAAGTATCGGTTACCTGTGCTTTTCCAACGGCTACGGATACCGAGATGATGCAGAAGTTTAAAGGTAGAAAAATGGATGCACCTGAGTATGTAGCAGAGCGATCATTAGAAGGTTTATTTAATAAAGAACTTCAAGTAATTTTTGGCGGTGAAGATCGACTTAAGGAAAATACCCTGAATTTTGAAGCACCCCAAGAATTGGATAAAAAGGTTGCCGAGAATTATGAGGAACGTAAAACCGCTAGTTTAGATCATAAAGCCGTATGATTTTTACTGGGAAATAAATAAACGGCACACAATTATGAAATTACTTTACAAATTTTCACTTTTATCAGTTTTAGCAGTAATCGTATCCTGTAAAGAAACTCCTAAATCAGTTGATAAAGCTACCAAAGAAGTGGTTGCGGAATCTAACGTTATTTCTTATCCGGATTCATGGGTAAATTCAAGAGTTGAAAAAGCGAAAAATAGATTGAATGAAACCGAGGCGGGTAAAATAATATGGAACGCTATGGAAGCGCATGGTGGATTGGATACTTGGTTTGCCAATGGTCCTCTAACTTTTCGTTTCAATTATCAGCCTTTAGACGGGAAAACGGCAAGAGATAGCTATCAAACGGTAGATACTTGGAGCAACCGTGCGGTACATACAAGTGCTACGGATAGTTCGGCTAAATTTGGGTGGACTGGTGAAAAGGCTTGGGTCATGGCAAAGGACAGTACGGCATTTGCCTATGATACTAAATTCTGGGCATTGACACCCTTATGGTTTGTTGGTCATCCGTTTGTTTTAAGTGGAGAAGGAGTGAACTTAGAGCTATTGGAGCCTACTACCTTTAAAGATAAAGATTACAATGTTGTAAAAGTAACTTTTGATGCAGGCACGGGCGATGCACCGGACGATTACTATATTCTTTACGTGAATAAAGAAAGCAATAAGATTGCGGTAATGAGATACATTGTTTCTTACCCGGAATATTTTAAGGACGGTGGTCATGCTCCAGAAAAATTCACTGAATTTATTGGTGAGCAAAAAGTTGATGGTATTACCATGCCCGGCGGATTTAAAACGTATTGGACAGTAGAAGGTAATCAGCCTGGTGAGTATATAACCAAAATTGATTTTACCGATGTCTCATTTGAGAATGATCTGCCAAAAGACTTTTTTGATGCTCCGGCAGATGCTAAGATTTTGAATTAAGAATATAGCTTAATTAATAGAATAAAAAATCCCAAAGGTAACTTTGGGATTTTTTTATGCTATGTGGTTATACTTTATAGCACTAAACTTTTTGTGCTTTGTATTGTGAAGCAACAGCAGCGCCTATAATACCCGCGTGGTTCTGTAATTCTGCAGGTATGACCCTGGTCTCTATTTTTATTTTTGATTTGAACTCTTTAAAATCCTTTGAGGCACCGCCGCCAAGTATTATTAAATCTGGAGATACGATCAATTCTACATACTCTAAGAATTTGTTGAATCTTTTGCCCCATTTTTTATAGGAGAGTCCTTCACGGTCCTTGGCTGATCCCGCTGCCCATTTCTCAATTTTGCTATATTTTTTATAGGGAATTTGTCCTAGCTCAAAATTAGGAATCAATCTTCCGTCAAGAAATGCGCCACTTCCTAAGCCGGTACCAATGGTAATCATTACTACAAAACCTTTTTCTCCTTTTCCGGTACCATAGTTCATAGTAGCGTATCCAGCAGCATCGGCATCATTGATTACGGTAAAATCCAATCCGGTTTTCTTTTCCAGTAATTCTTCTACATTAACACCTAACCAACTTTTATCTAGATTACCTGTGGCTTTACAGATTCCGTTTTTAATAATAGTAGGGAAACCACAGCCCACTTTGCCTTTGTAGTCAAAATGCGTTACTATCTGGGCTATTACATCTGACATTGCCTCGGGTGTTCTGGGTATGGGAGTGGGTATTCTAAAACGTTCTGAAATCATTTCTCCGGTTTCAGAATTAACTAACGCTCCTTTAATTCCAGAACCACCTACATCAATACCAAGTAAAGTCATTTTATATTTTGTTATGAATTACAAAGAAACGAAAAAGTTTCGGCTCTTTGAAGTGCGATTATTTAGTGTGTTTTTTACGTTTATGGATGTCTATAATTTATAGCATAAAAAAAGGACCTTTTTAGGTCCTTTAAGTGTTTTATTCGGGCATTAGCAAGTTTGTAATCGTGCTTACTTGAATTTCCTCATCATCCTCGTCCATCTCTAGATCAATCGTAAAAGTAATAGAGAACTGTCTACCTACGAACTTAGAGCTGTTAAGGTCGTACTTTGCACTTACTCCATTGGCAACGTTGTTGAATTCAACACGTTCTCCTTCGTCGTCAGTGAACACATAAGTACCATTTATGAAGCCTTCATAGGTGGCGTTCATAGTGCTTTCGTCTTGCCCGTATGCGGTCAAGGTAGAAATGGAAACGAACAATACAATTAATAGTGATTTCATTTTTTTCTTGTTAAGTTAATTATCGATTTTTTTGCCTGATTTTAGTCCTGTTTTTAGGTCTAAAATTCTGAATACAAATGAAATCTAATTAGTTGAATAACGATTAATTTTATCATTTTATTATGAAAGATTTTTATAATGTTAAATAGCTGTAAACCAGTTCGCTAATTTTTGAATAATGAAGTAAAATATTTTTGGATTACACTATTTAATAGAAAAATTACGTACTACCTTTACTATATTAAACATTAATATACATTGAAAAACTATACATCTCCTCTACAATTTACGCTGGTTGCCATAGTGTGTTTTTTAGCATCTAATTTTGGTTATTCGCAAGACAGGGTATCTACTGATAATATTCAACAATGGGTTCAAAAATATAAGGCAGATATAAGGGGTCCGTATAAAGATATTCGTTGGTTCTGTACGGATGGTAGTATTAGACAACCAAAAGATCCCTGCCCGGATAATATTGGTCCTGGCGTGCAACATGCCCGCTACAAAGATGAAGTGGTCTCCTTGGGTGGGAACAATCATATCTATTTAGGTCAAATTTTGGCATATACGGATATTGATCAGCTGTGGGATGCCGATCATAACTACTCGCGCTTAAAACAATATCAATTGGATAAGTATTTGCGTTTGGTAGATAATGGCTGGATCAATCAAAAAGGGCAGTTCTATAGAGGCTCGGTACAGGTAGAAGACGAAGAGGCATGGGGAATCGATTTTTATAAAACTATTTTGGCAGATGATAAAGTTCTCCTCCATAACTTTTATCTCATACGCCAATCTTTAAAAGATATTCCCCATAACGGTGATGATAATGTTGCACAATTAATGCGAAGCCAGTCCAAGGTAATTTCGGATATGTACACACCGTTTATGGACCTTAGAACCAAGATCCATAGTCAGCCGGAAAAAGCCGATATTCAAAAAGTAGTAGATTTTAAAACGAAACATCAAAAATCATTGACAACCGATTTAAATAAGAAATTAGACGGATTGGTAACTACAATGAATACGTTTTTTAAACCGGTTGATGTTCAGGCGTTGCTAAACACATCTAAGTTGGTAAAAGGGACTTTATTGGGAGATAAAGTACAATCTTTTATAAATGCAAAGGCAGATAATGACAACCCGTCCTATATAGTGAATGAAACGGCTCAATTACTTTTAGATATCAGGGAGGATCTGTTAACAGAAAAGCGGTCCTTGGCACGTTTGCAGTTATTGGATATTTCTTTGAAGTTAGAAGAGTTGCTATTTCAAAACGCGCCTAATTGGGAGCCCGATACGGTTAGTGGTCAGTTAGAAAAAATATGTGCATTGACCACGGCATCTGTGGGTGCCGGCTATCTGGAATTGTGGGAGTGGGAGCAGATTTCTGGTACGCTCAGTAAATTTGGTGAAAGTAAATTGACATTGGCAGAATTGACACAAGTGCTAGAAACGGCAAGATCTGCCGTGGAGTGGAGCGCAGCGACAGTTAAAGCCAATTATCAAGAAGTAGTAAATACGTATACAGCTTTTGAGCCTAAGTCTTATGCATTTATAGATGATAGAATTAGGGGTTCCGTTGCTTTGCATTTAGGGCAAAGTGTGGGGCAGTTGGGCGATTTTATATCTAAAGAATCGGCTTTGACCAATATGGTTATGGATATTACCAATCAAAGTACCTTCAGGGGATTGAACCCTGGTTATGCCTTTGGTGAACTGGTCGTAGTGGATGGTTCATCTGAAGATATTGAGGTATCGGCAGATAAAATTTATATTTTTCAGCGCTCTCCGTCAGACCTAAAACCTGTGGCAGGTATAGCCACTGTGGCTGAAGGTAATATGGTATCGCACGTACAATTATTGGCGCGTAATTTAGGTATACCCAATGCTGCCCTATCCGATCAGAATCTTCAGAGTTTAAAGAAGTATGATGGTGACCGTGTATTTTATGCGGTTTCAAATAAAGGGAACGTGATCTTAAAACCAGAAGCGCAAATGACAGATCAAGAACGCGGACTGTTCCTAAAGAAAGAACGAAATACCGATAAGATAGAAGTGCCAGTTGAGAAAATTCAATTAGGTACTACAGATGTGTTGAACATGCGAGATGTTGATGCCAGTGATTCCGGAGCCTTATGCGGACCAAAAGCTGCTAACCTTGGTCAGTTGAAAAAGATGTTTCCAGAGCAAGTTGTGGAGGGGTTGGTAATACCTTTCGGGATCTTTAAAGATCATATGGATCAAACCATGCCTGGCGAAAATACTTCGTATTGGGAGTTTTTAAATAGCATGTTTAAAGAGGCTGAACGCATGAGAGGTGCAGATGTGCCTGAACCCGAAGTTGAAAATTATCAATTAAGACAATTGGAGACGCTAAGAACGGCAATTAAAAAAATGCCTTTAAAAGAAGATTTTAAAAATCAATTGGAGACTAAATTTAAATCGGTTCTTGGTGCTGAATTTGGTAAGGTTCCTGTATTCTTACGTAGTGATACCAATATGGAAGATTTAAAGGAGTTCACCGGTGCCGGACTAAACTTGACTTTATTCAACGTGCTGGACAAAGAAAAGATAATTGAGGGTATTAAAGATGTTTGGGCATCGCCATATACAGAACGAAGTTTTAAATGGCGCCAAGTGTATTTGTTGAATCCAGAAAATGTATTCCCTTCTATTTTGGTGATCCCAAGTGTAGATGTAGATTACTCGGGCGTTTTGATCACAAAGGGAATTAATTCAGGTAATGATAAAGACTTGACCGTTGCATTCAGTAGAGGTGCAGGAGGCGCTGTTGATGGACAGTCAGCGGAAACATATACTATTTATAGTGATAACGGATATCGCTTATTGGCTCCTGCGCGTGAAGCATTATATAATACGCTTCCCGTCACAGGTGGTACGGGCAAAAGAATAGCCACTTTTGAGCACAGGGTTTTGAATGAAAAGAACATGGCTGATATTAAAACCTTGGCAATGACCATTAGAGAAACAATGCCAAAAGAAACGAATTCGGATTATGAGGGTGCTTATGATGTGGAATTAGGTTTTAAGGAAGACAAATTATGGTTGTTTCAAATAAGACCGTTTGTTGAAAATAAAAAAGCGTTGAGTTCTGGGTATCTGGAATCCATCACCCCAAAAATTAATACGGCAAAAGAAATTTCGCTGAGTACTAAAATATGATATGAACAGAAATTCGTTTTATTTGTTAGCCATGTGTTTTCTTGTTTTTATAGCTTGTAATTCAGATGATGATGTTACGGTAATGGATGAATTACCTGCAATAAGTACGGCAGGCTTAAACACCTTTGGTTGTCTGATTGATGGACAAGTATTTGTGGCAAAGAAAGAGGAATTCTGTACGGATTGTGATTACGAGACCGAGCTGAATTTAACATATGAAAAGACTTCAGATGGGTATAGATTTGCTTTAGCTACATCTAATAAAGTAGATGGAGAAATTTCTATGCAATTGGAGGTGTATAGCGACGAAGATTTTTTGAATGAAGGAAAATACTCTTTATCAGAAACTACTTTAGAGAGTAATGATACTCCTCTCTCCAATGCTAAGTGTGTTATTGATAAAAAGATAAAAGGGGTCGCTCTTGATTCAGAATTTTATACCAATAAAAGTATTGGAGGTGTTTTGGAAATTATTAGAATTGACCAGGAAAGTAAATTTATTTCCGGAACATTTTACTTTTCGGCATTAGATGATAACGGGCAATTTGTAAACGTTAGTGATGGTCGATTTGATGTTACATATAACAATTATTAAAAGTTGGTTTAGGAATGAGTATGAAGAAAATTATAGTATTGTTAGTGATTGTTTTAAGTGCATCCGCATTTACAACATACAAATATTACCCAATTGATGGTTACGAGCGCACAGGTATTAAACGCTTAAAACGATTGGAGCTGATCAAGAGCGGAGAGATTAAAGATGCATCGGCTTTACCTGTCGGTGCCATGAAATCGTACAACGATATTCAATTGAATTTGCTGTCAAGAAAGAATGATAGCGCAATGGGTCTAATGCAGGTAGATGCAGATTTTCAGAAGGAGATCAGTGTCTTGTTTCGTGGTTTGGATAAAAGTTATTCGTTAACGGTTTTAGATATATCGGACCCAGAAAATGTTCGCTACGCAGAACGAAATGAGACTGCTGGCTATCAGCCAGGTTCTGTAGGTAAGTTGGCTGTGTTATTGGGCTTGTTCACACAGTTGGAAAAAATTTACCCAGATTCATTTGAAAAAAGAACGGAGCTACTCAAGAATAAATCCGTTAAAGCCGGAGTTTGGGGCTTAACGGATGAACATACCATTCCTATCTATAATATTGAAAAGAATACCTTGGTAAAACGTCAAGTAATTGCCAGCGATGTGTTCTCTTTATATGAATGGGCAGATCACATGTTGTCTGTGAGCAACAACGGTGCGGCAAGTATAGTATGGAGAGAGGCGCTGTTAATGGCAGCATTTGGTGAAAAGTATCCTGAGCTGACACAAGAAGAGGCGGATACTTATTTTAAGGAAACTCCTAAAAAAGAGCTGACAGATTTGAGTAATGATGTGGTTAATTTGCCTTTACGTGAATTAGGCATTACATCAGATGAATGGCGGTTGGGTAGTTTCTTCACTAGAGGTGCAAATACCTATGTGGGCGATAAAGGCGGTAGTATAGGTTCACCACAGGGTTTAATGAAATTCTTGGTTCAATTGGAACAAGGTAAGGTGGTAGATGAAGCATCAAGTTTAGAGATGAAACGATTAATGTATATGACCGATCGTAGAATTCGCTACGCACAGTCACCGGCATTGAAAGAAGCCGCTGTATATTTTAAGTCGGGCTCTTTGTACAAATGCGATAGAAGCAAAGGTGAGGCATGCGGAAAATACATGGGCAACGTTACCAATTTCATGAACTCGGTCATCATTGTTGAACACCCGGATAATTGTAGGTATATGGTGGTGTTAATGACAAACGTACTTCGTAAAAACTCTGCCAGTGACCATATGTATTTAGCGGGTAATATTGATAAAATTATTAGAAAATAGATTTACGATCAATCAGTTTTCTAATACATATTATGATTTAAACTTGTTATGTAGTTCCTCTACAATTGTGGCTACTTTTTTGTTTTTATCAATTCTATCTAGAACTATTGCAGAATTTTGACGTTCCTTACAGTTTTTAATGGCGCAGCGCTCACAAGTAACGCCAACTTGCTGCGTTTTAATACTTGGATCGTTTAAAAACTTCACTTTTTTAGAAAGTTGTTTGTTCATTAAAAGTCCAATGCTGATACTTCTGTATTGATTGTCCTTAAATGGATCCTTTGTTGCAGATGATAATACAATGTACTGGTTGCCCTCGCCTTGGTAATTAGATATTTGAATATCGAATTCATGCTCTTTTTGACTCATTTTAATATCGTTCAAGACCTTTAAAGATACCCAACGACGACAATAATGCTCATTGGTTTCATTTGCTCTGGGCGAATGTTGATGAGAAAGATGAAGTTCTTTTTTTAGATGGTATTTTTTGCTGCCCAATCTATGGGTAAACCTTAAAAAGAAGAGATTTTGTATCGCAAAAAAATTAGGTAGAATATTGGTTAATCGCTGGTAAAAAGATTCTGGCGATGCATTATAATTGTCAATTATAGACAAGAACTTATCTGCATTAAATTTTCCTTCTTTAAATACCTCTTCTAATTGTGGAGTCAGCTGGGTTTTGGGTATTAGTAGGGCGCCTGCAAAATAAGAAGCGTAAAAATTATTCAATACTTGGTCAAAATTTTCAAATTTTATCCAAGGAAAAGAATAAAGTCTATCTGTATATGCTAAAAAGTTATAACCTATTTCTTTTGCATAAATAAAAGCACGTTGAGCTTCATTAATATCCGCAGAGAGCAGTAAAGTTTTAGTTTCCGGAACAAAAAGAGATCTTAGGTTTTCCAAAGCCTCGTATTTTTCTAATTCTCCATTGTTAATACTATATCCATATTCTTCTATTAGTATTTCTTCTAAGTCTTTTGAAGAAAGTTTTTTTGATAAATCTAAATGATAGGCTTTTGCAAATTTGAGAACCTCTTGCTCTAAATTTTCGAAATAGTTGTTGTTCGCCTCTTGGTAAGAACGTAAAGACGCTAAGAAAAAACTTTCTCTACTAAAACTATAATGTTGTGCAATTTCTATAATGGTACTTATGAATGCATTGACTTTTGCCGGGGCGTTAGCTACAATATCAATTAAGTCACTTTCTTTAATGCCAAACAGATCAAGTGGTATTTCTTTTAAAATTTTAGACTGTAATAAATCACCAATAGGGGCAAGATTCTTATCTAGCTTTAAAGAAACCATTTGATCATAGGGTACCTCTAATTTTTCAGAAAGTAAGATGATCTTATCAGGTTTCGGATATTTTTTTCCTTTCTCGATCTCATTAAGATAAGATTTAGAAAGTCCGCAAATTTTAGATAAGCCAAATAATGACAAATCCTTTTCTGTTCGTATCTGCTTAAGTTTTAAGCCGAAAATGAGTTTTATATATTCTTGTTCCATATTGAGATTTTAAAGATACTATATTTTGCGTACATCAGAAATAAAGTGAATTTTATCTATTTAGCGAACGTTCGCTTGTTTTGTAAAATATTTTATTTTATCATTGTGTCAACAAAAACTTTTAATAATGGAAAACACGATTTTAAAACATCCGAAAATTCAGTTCGCGAATCAGGTTCAGCATTACTATCCTGAGATTTTAACAGACAACGCTTTAGCGTTTCTTACGGCACTCCATGAAAACTTTAATGAGAAGAGATTACAGTTGCTTAAAAACCGTGAAGTCCAGCAAGAAGTCTTTGATAGTGGTAAGTTTCCACAATTTCCAAAAGAGACGAAAACTATTCGTGAGGGAGTTTGGACTGCAGGAGGTATACCAGAAGATTTACAGGATAGAAGAGTGGAAATTACCGGTCCGGTTGATCGTAAGATGATTATTAATGCTTTAAATTCCGGAGCTAAAACATTTATGGCAGATTTGGAGGATAGTAATTCTCCTAGTTGGAAAAACAGTATTGAAGGGCAACAGAATTTAATGGATGCCAATACAAAGACCATTAGTTTAACAGATACAAAGAGGGGGAAATCATACCGATTAAATGAAGAAACGGCTGTGCTTTTAGTGAGACCAAGAGGTTTGCACTTAAATGAAAGACACTTGTTGATTAATGAAGAAGAGGCTTCTGGAAGTTTGGTAGATTTTGGGTTGTACGTTTTTCATAACACCAAGACCATGATGGAAAAAGGAACGGCACCTTATTTCTACCTTCCAAAATTAGAGCACTATACAGAAGCTCGTTGGTGGAATGAGGTTTTTGAATATGCCCAAGAGTATCTAAACGTGCCAAAAGGTACATTTAAAGCAACTGTTTTGGTAGAGACCATTACCGCTAGTTTTCAATTGGACGAAATCATTTTTGAATTGAAAGATCATATCGTAGGATTGAATTGTGGTCGTTGGGATTATATTTTCTCATACATTAAAAAGTTTAGAAACCACCCTGGGTTTGTGGTGCCCAATAGAGATCAGGTTACTATGACTACCCCGTTTATGGATGCCTATGCAAAATTGGTCGTTCAAAGATGTCATAAGCGTGGCATACTTGCTATTGGCGGTATGGCGGCTCAAATCCCTATCAAGAACAATGATAAAGCCAATGCGGAAGCTTTGGAGAAAGTGCGAAAAGATAAGGAGCGCGAAGTACAAAATGGTCATGATGGTACATGGGTAGCACACCCTGCACTAGTAGAGGTTGCTATGAGCGAATTTAATAAGCACATGCCTACACCAAACCAAATGCATGTTTTACGTGAAGATGTAAACGTGACGGAGGAGGATTTGGTTGAGATCCCAAGAGGAACTATTACGGAATCCGGAATAAGGAAAAATATCAACGTAGGTATTTTGTACACCGAAGCTTGGTTAAGGGGACATGGTGCAGTGGCACTATATAATTTAATGGAAGATGCCGCAACGGCTGAAATATCGAGAACGCAAGTATGGCATTGGTTGAAGAATGAAGTTATTCTTGCCGATGGGCGCCAATTGAATAGTGATTTGTTTACAACGATATTCGATGATGAGGTTGAAAAGCTAGTTACCGTGGTTGGTGAAAATAATATGAAGAACACCAAATTTGAGTTGGCTATAGAGTTATTCGATGAGCTGGTGGTTTCAGATGATTTCGAAGAATTCTTGACCTTACCTGCCTATAAATTCATTTAAATAAAACGATCCTGCCATTGCGGCAACAATGTACAGGATCTCATTATTAATAATAACGTAATTCAAAATTATGAAAAATTTAGAACAAAGCATGTACAGTTCGGCATTGGAGACTGTAAGAAATCTAAAGCAAAAGTACGGGGATACTTGGAATGACATCAACCCTGAAAATGCTGCTAGAATGGTCGCTCAAAACCGTTTTAAAACCGGTTTGGATATTGCAAAATATACAGCTGACATTATGAGAAAGGACATGGCGGATTATGATGTAGACCCGTCTAACTATACACAATCTTTAGGTTGCTGGCATGGTTTTGTGGCTCAGCAAAAAATGATTGCCGTAAAGAAACATCACAAAACTACAAATAAAAGATACCTATACCTTTCTGGTTGGATGGTGGCGGCCTTGCGTTCAGAATTTGGACCATTACCAGATCAATCTATGCACGAGAAGACTGCAGTTTCTGGTCTAATTGCGGAAATCTATGATTTTTTACGTCAGGCAGATGCTATTGAATTGAACGATTTGTTCAGAAGATTGGAGAAAGGGGAAGACGTTCAAGATGAAATCGATAATTATGAAACCCATATTGTACCCATAATTGCCGATATAGATGCTGGTTTTGGTAATGAAGAGGCTACTTATTTATTGGCTAAAAAAATGATACAAGCGGGTGCATGTGCCATACAAATAGAAAATCAGGTGTCAGATGCTAAACAATGTGGACATCAAGATGGTAAAGTAACCGTACCTCATGAAGATTTCGTAGCAAAACTAAATGCAGTACGATATGCTTTTATTGAATTGGGAATTGACGATGGGGTGATCGTAGCAAGAACGGATTCTGAAGGTGCGGGACTTACCCAGAAATTGCCGGTAAGCCAAGAGCCGGGTGATTTAGCTTCACAATATTTAGCTTTTGTAGAGGCAGAGGAAATTGCGATTTCAGAGGCTCGTGAAGATGATGTACTATTAAAAAGAGACGGTAAATTGGTGAGACCGGTTCGCTTACCAAACGGATTGTATAAATTTAGAGATGGTACTAATATAGATAGGGTAGTTTTAGATTGTGTTACCAGTTTGCAAAATGGTGCAGATTTACTGTGGATAGAGACACCAACACCTAATGTAAAACAGATTGCCCATATGGTAAACAGAATTAGAGCTGTAGTACCTAATGCAAAATTGGTTTACAATAATTCTCCATCATTCAACTGGACATTGAATTTCCGTAATCAAGCGTATGATGAAATGCTTGCCGAAGGTGAGAACATGACCGAATATGATAGAAATAATTTAATGGCAGAGGAGTATGATGATACTGAGCTGTCTTACAGGGCAGATCGTAAAATTAGAAGCTTTCAGGTAGATGGGGCTAGAGATGCCGGTATTTTTCACCACCTAATTACACTACCAACATATCATACTACGGCTTTACATATGAGTGACCTTACCAAGGGTTATTTTGGTGAAGAAAGTATGCTGGCATATGTGAAGGGAGTGCAAAGACAAGAAATTCGTAAAGGTGTTTCTTGTGTAAAACATCAAAGAATGGCTGGGTCTGATCTTGGTGACGATCACAAATCTTTCTTTGCGGGCGATAAAGCTTTAAAAGCAGGTGGCGAAAAGAATACGTCTAACCAGTTTGATGCCGGTGCCAAAAGTAAAAAAAGAGAAAAAGAAGTAGGTGTTTTGTCTTAATATTTGTGGTTTTGCTAACTTTCCTTAAATGGGTCAACCTACGGGTTGACTCATTTTTTTTTGTTTTAAATTATCAATGTACTAAAACCAAGTTAAATATTTTTTTATAACAAAGCACTTGCTTAGTTTTGTAGTGTAATTAGAATTAATGGCACGCAAAAAACAATATAACGAAGCTGAGGTCATAGAAAAGGCTATGCGTCTGTTCTGGCGTAATGGCTATGAAAGTACTTCCGTTCGTATGTTGGAGAAAGAAATGGGTATTAATCAGTTTTCCATTTATGCCAGTTTTAAGAATAAAGAGGGTGTTTTTCTAGAGAGCATTAAACTTTATAATGCAAAGATCAAGTCTATAACTAATATCTTGGAAAACTCTACTAATGGAGTAGAGGGTATTAAAAATTATTTTTTGGATTTTCTAGATTTCTCTAGGGAAGGAGCCATTTTTAAAGGTTGCTTGGTAACCAATACGGTAAATGAGATCAAAGAAGATACTAATCCGGTAATCATGGCCGCATTAAAACGGTTTTCATTAAATATTAGAAAATTGTTTGTAAGGAATCTAAAACAAGACGACCAAAGGGATGTAAAAGAAATAGAAGCGCAAGCAGACTATTTAATGAACGCTCTTTTAGGTCTATCAATTTCATCTAAAGTATTTAATGAGGAGGAATTAAAGGGCATTATTAAAATTACGTTTTTACACTTATAACATTTTTTTTGAACAATAACTAAGCGATTGCTTAGATTTAACATAACTATAATAAACATTAAAATTAGAAAGAGTATGACAACTTTAAAAGTACACAACATTGAATCTGCACCTGAAGGTAGTAAGCCATTATTAGAAAATTCTCAAAAGTCATTTGGAATGATTCCTGGTCTTCACGGGGTATTGGCGGCATCACCAAAAATTTTGGAAGCATACCAAACGTTACACCAATTATTTACTGAAACTTCTTTCAATGAAGAAGAATTGACTGTGGTTTGGCAAACGATAAACGTAGAGCATGCATGTCACTACTGTGTACCGGCACATACTGGTATCGCCAAAATGATGAAAGTTGATGATGCCATTACAGAAGCATTACGTAATGAAACACCGTTGGCCGATGCAAAATTAGAGGCCTTAAGAACAATGACTTTGACCATTGTGCGTAACCGTGGTAATGTAACACAAGAGGACCTTGATGCTTTTTACGCTGCAGGTTATGGTGAGCAACAAGTATTGGAAATTATCCTAGGATTATCACAAAAGGTAATCAGTAACTATACAAATCATATTGCACATACACCAGTAGATGAACCTTTCAAGAAATTTGAATGGTCTAAATAATTTGGTTTCAAGTTCCCCGAAACCATTTGTTGATTGATTGTTGATAGCCTTCTGTCTTAAGGCAGAGGGCTATTTAATTTTAATAACCTAAATACATCAAAATGAAAAAAATAGCAATAAACGGAATGGGGCGTATAGGTCGCGCTTCTTTAAAGGTAATTTTGGATAATCCAGAGTTAGACTTAGTAGCGGTAAACGACATTGTTTCCATAGAGAATATAGCTTATTTATTAAAGTATGATTCGGTTTATGGAATTTATGAAAAAGAGGTTACGCATGATGAGAACAATTTGATCATTGATGGAAAAAAAATTCAATATAATTCGCAACGCAATCCTGAAGATTTGCCTTGGGCAGAACACGAAATTGATGTTGTAATAGAAAGTACCGGTTTCTTTACCAAGAGTGAAGATGCCAAAAAACATATTAAAGCTGGTGCTAAATCCGTTATTATATCTGCACCTACTAAAAGTGAAGATATACCAACGGTTGTACACGGTGTAAATACGGATGCAGGTGAGACCAATATTTTCTCATGTGCCAGTTGTACTACCAATAACATTAGCCCGGTTGTAGAAATATTAGGGCGTAGAGTGGGTATTAAAAAAGCCATAATGACTACCGTACATGCGTATACTGCATCTCAAGGTATTGTAGATGCGCCTTCACAAAAGAATTTTAGAATGGGTCGTGCGGGTGCCGCTAACATTGTACCTACGTCAACAGGTGCGGCAATTGCAACAACAAAGGCATTACCGGAATTTGCGGGTAAGTTTGATGGTGTTGCACTACGTGTGCCAATTCCTGTTGGGTCAATGTCAGACTTAACTTTTGTTACAGAACGTGAAGTAACTCCTGAAGAAGTAAATGCTATTTTTAAAGAGGAAGCGGCTACGGATAGGTATAAGAATATTTTGGATACTACAGATCAACCTTTGGTTTCTTCTGATATTGTAAAGAATCCGCATGCGTCTACCGTAGATTTGGGGATGACCAGGGTAGTAGATGGCGATTTGTTGAAAGTGATGACCTGGTACGATAACGAATGGGGATTCACCAATCAAATGATACGTCAAATTTTGGCAGAAAACTAAATTAGATAGCTAATCTTGACATAAAAGATTGGCTATCTTTATTTATCAACTTAAATAACAAACAACATGATAAAAGTATCCGTAATGTATCCGAATAGCGAAGGCGTAAAGTTCGACACGGAATATTATAAGAACACACACTTGCCAATGGTTCAAAAATTAGTGGGCAGTGCATTGAAAGAATTGGAATTGGATTTAGGTGTTGGAGGCAGAGCACCGGGCGATGCTGCGCCATACGTAGCCATTGCTCATTTAAAATTTGATGATGTAGCTTCATTTCAAGCTGCTTTTGGTCCGCATGCGGCAACATTTGCAGCGGATGTCAAGAACTATAGTAATGTGCAAGGTGAAATTCAAATTAGTAATTTGATTACATTTTAAGTGATGAAAGAGAAATTGAAAATAGATATTGTATCTGATGTAGTTTGCCCTTGGTGTGCCATTGGGTATAAACGTTTGGAAAAAGCAATTGAAGAACTGGGAATTGAGGACCAAGTAGAAATTGAATGGCAACCGTTTGAACTGAATCCGGGTATGCCGCCAGAAGGTCAAGATCTGACCGAACATATTACCGAAAAGTATGGTTCTACTTTAGAACAGCAACAGGAATCGCGTGAAAACATGACTGATATCGGAGAAGAACTAGGATTCAAATTCGACTATTTTGAAGGTATGCGTATGGCAAACACTTTTGATGCTCATGTGCTATTGGAATATGCCAAAGATTTTGATAAACAGACCGAACTGAAATTGCGACTAATGAATTCGTTTTTTGGTGAGCGAAAAGATGTATCTGATAAAGATGTTTTAAAGCAAGCGTTACTAGATGTTGGTTTAAATGCAGATGAAGCATTGGCCAGGTTAGATAATGAAGAAGCTAGATACGAGGTAAGAAACAAGCAGGGCGAATGGAAGAATTTGGGTGTTAATTCAGTACCTACTATAGTTTTTAACATGAAAAGTGCCGTAACGGGTGCGCAACCTGTAGCTACTTTTAAGCAAGTACTGGGAGAACTTATTTCCGAATAAACCAAATAAACTTTTGAATCATGAATATTTCAAATAAAATTATATACTACGTAGCCACAGGTATTTTTACCTTGGTAATGCTATTTTCTGCAAGCATGTATTTTTTTAATCATGATTACGTGAAAACGGCTTTTCAAAGTTTGGGCTACCCAACCTATTTAATTTATCCGTACGCTACGGCTAAACTAATAGGCTTGTTCGCTATTTGGAATCCAAAGTTTTACTTGATTAAAGAATGGGCGTATGCCGCATTTTTCTTTGCCGTTGTACTGGCATTTTTTGCGCATATAATGGTAGGTGATGGTGAACAGACGGCAGCCGTTATTGCCTTGCTTTCATTGATCATTTCATATATCTTTAGTAAAAAGGTATAATGGAAATGAACAATAGGGAAATACATAAAACTATGGTAGATGGGTCATTAAAGGGTATTCGTCCTAAAGTCTTGTTCTTTGATGTAAATGAAACCCTATTGGATCTTAGCGCAGTTAAAAAAGAAGTAGGTAATGCATTAGGCGGTAGGGAAGATTTATTACCGCTTTGGTTTACCACCATGCTACAATATTCATTGGTAGTTTCCGCCAGTGGAACTTATGAACCGTTCGGTCATATTGGAGCGGCGGCATTACAAATGGTAGCGGCAAATCATAACATTGAAATTTCAAAAGATAATGCTCGTAGGTTAATAGGCGAGTCCATAAGTAATTTACCTGCACATCCAGAAGTAAAAGAGGCGCTTATAAAGTTAAAAGCGGCAGAATACAAGTTGGTAGCGTTTACCAATTCTTCTAAGATATTATTAAAGAAGCAATTTGAACATGCCGGGCTAACCGAGTATTTTGATGAACTTTTGAGTGTTGAGGAAACCGGAAAATTTAAACCATTTACGGAAACCTATACTTGGGGAGCCCAAAAAATGGGCGTACTCCACAATGAGTGCATGCTGATTGCCGCCCATGGCTGGGATGTGGCAGGTGCACAATGGGCAGGCTGGCGGGCAGCCTTTGTAAATAGACCTGGGCAACAACCCTTTCCTTTGGCTAAACAAACAGAAATTTTTGAAGACAATCTGCTACAAGTAGCCAAAACATTAATGACTTATGATTAATGGTCTGGTCAAAATAATGTAAACAACAGCACCGTACATTGTACGGTGCTGTTGTTTTATATAAGGTGTCAAAATAAAAAGTGGACAGATTATGTATATTTGACGCACCATTAACTAAAGCGTATACATATGTTTAAAAGAACACTAGTAATTGCATTCGTTGCCATTTCATTAATTTCTTGTTGGAAAGATAAAAGTCCGGAAGACCTAATTCGTTTAAAGGATAAATTTAAATCGCAGGTAAATGCTTTTGAGAACAAAAAGGAAACCGCAAACAAAAATGTGAACAAAGGTCTGGAATCCTTAAATGCATTAAAGAGTGCCTTAGAGGATACTAAAAATGAAGATAAGGAATTTGCAAAAGTGTATGGAGACTGGGAGAAAGTGGACCGTAGGGTTAAAAACCTGACGAAGGAATATGAAGACTTAAAGGAAAAAGCTTCCAATTTATTTACGGCTATGGAAACCCAAACCAATAGCTTAAGCGATGAGACCAGTAAAAAAACCTTGTTAGGGGCAATTGAAAAAGCACGTACAAAATATAATGGTACACTAGCCAATACCTCTAAAGCGATTGATAAATTAAGATTACTGCATGGCGATGCCGTTGAGGTAGTTAAAGCATTGGAGGTAGCTGCAGCACTTAATTCTTTTGATAATATCAATGATCAAATGAAAAGCATTGAAGGTCGTGTAGATGGAATAATGAGCGAGCTGAACGTTGCTGTTGTAGAAAGTAAAAAACTGTACGAGAAAAAAATAACAGAGTTAGGAGAAGAGTAGCATTACACTTTCTTTTAAAATAAAAAGCCAGTATTTTTAAAATACTGGCTTTTTTATTCAATTTATTTACCGAAAGTGATTTAAAAAGTTAATCCGTTCAAAGAAAATACTGTTAATCTCCCATCACATTTGGTAAAAACCTTTGTTAAATTAATAAAAAACATTTTAAATATTCTTAAAACCTAAAATCACATATTGTGTACCATCATAAGGACCTCGCCAAAATATTACTAGATGTTAGTCATTTAAATTGCTATCTTTTGGTGAAAATAGGAATCATTGATGATTACGCCAATGCGCAATTGATCAAATCTTTTTTAAACATGAAAAAAATATTGTTATTTATAATATTGGCAGTAGCGCTCTTAAGTTTTAAGAAGTTAGAAAAAAATGGTTCTAAAGAAAAATTGACTGAAACTGAATTGAAGTCTATCAAAGAAAACTACAATTGGATTTCTAAAGAGTTCTTGATTATTAATTTTAGAATGCCAAAAAGCAGTTGTCATTATAATAATTATTCAGATTTAAAAAAATCTTCTACATGGTGGACTAGTTATTATGCTAAAATGAAATTAGTTAACGTGCACAACGTGTTTGTATATTCAGATAAAAAGAAGGCAAAAAAGATTATTGATTCTAAAGCTCATTTTGAGGATGTCAATTCTTTTGTATTAAATAACTTTTTTTCTAAAAGCAAAGCTTGTTATGGAATTGTTGTCGTTAATGAAAGTGGAGAGTTTAAGAAAAAAGCTGGAGAATATACGCAAGAGAATATTTTAGAATTAATTAATTGCCTGAAATAACTAGATTTCAAATTAGCAGTGAATATATTTTTTAAAGTGATTTCGTAAATTGAATTATTAAATGGAAGGATAGTAATGAGTTTTAAGAAGTCATGAGTCAATACTTGTAATTATGAAGGTAACACCAGAGAAAAATGAAAAGGTTGCAAATATGATTTTTGCATCTATTTACCCACTTTATTTGGCTAGATTAGAAAAGAACGGACGAACAAAACAAGAACTTGATCAAGTAATAGAATGGCTTACCGGTTTTGATAACAAAATGGTTCAGACGTTTATTGATGAAAAAGTGACTTTTGAAGTGTTTTTTCAAAAAGCTAAAATTCACCCTAATGCACATTTGATCAAAGGTGTGGTATGTGGTTATCGTATTGAGGAAATAGAGGATGAGTTTGAAGTCTACAAACGATGCAGGCAAATGGAAAAGCTAATTGATGAGTTGGCCAAAGGACGTAAAATGGAAAAAATTTTACGTGTAGAAAAGAAATAGCTGAATTTTATAGGAAGCTATTTTATGGTTCATTGAGTATAATTGCCTTAAAGTATTTGTCAAAATGTTTAATAGATTTGTCTTAAAATAATTGGCATGTCGGTTTATCAAAAGATATCTCAAATAGGTTCTAAGTTCTTTCCACAAAGTAAGCTTTTTAAGTATGGTTTCAATTTATCGCCTATGTACAAAAGAAGTACGGCGAAAATAATCAATGTTTCAGATGACCTCTTAAGCATTACTATTAAGCTACCGATCAGCTGGAAAAACAAGAATTATGTTAATTCCATATTTGGCGGTAGTATGTTTGCAGCGGTGGATCCCATACCTATGGTTCAATTAATGAATTTGATCGGTGATGATTTTGTGGTTTGGGATAAATCTGCCGAAATAAAATTCAAAAGACCAGCAAAAGAAGATTTGTATGCAGATTTTGTTTTCTCCAAGAATGAGCTCGAAGAAATAAAGATTAAGGTAGCTACACACCAAGAATGGGAGGTTTTAAAAACCACCCATCTTACCAATAAAGAAAAGACTCAAGTATTCTGCGAGGTTCATAAAACCATTTATGTAGCCGATAAGGAATTTTATAAGGCGAAGCGTAAAAAGAAATCTAAAAAAGGGTAGTTTTAAATTGTAGGAGCGATGTAATTTGTGTTGAGTTTATTTCAACTAAAATTAACAATCTCAACCTAATTTTTATAGACTGGTCAAAATTTTTTGAGTTAAAAATCATTTGAATTTTTTAGGATTAATTTGGTTTTCTAGTGTTAAATTAAGGTATATTCATTGATTGAAATTTTAATGGTCGGTAATACCCCCTTTTAAACTGATGCTAAAAATGACAACCTTATTCTCAAAAGAGACCATGATGAAGTTGAAAGCCCTAATCGCTTCCGCAAAAACATATGTTGTACTGTTAATTTTGGCTATAGGGCTTCTATTGTATACGGTGAGCGTAGGTTACAAGCAGGTAAATAGACTTCATGAAACCGGAGATATGGTTGCGCATACATTAGAGGTGCAGCGTACTATTGTAGAACTTTCGGCTAAATTTCAAGAGCTGGAATCCTTACAACTAAAGGTTCTTTTAAAAGAGGATAGTAGCAACTTAAGTGGTATTGTAGTTTCAGAAATGGAGCAGACTCTAGAGAGGTTAAAGCAGCTAACTTCAGATAACCAGGCCCAACAAGAGCGTGTAAAGGTCTTGGAACAATTGTGCGATAAAATTAGTAGTGAGGTAAATACGGTAGAGTCTACAGATAGTATTGCTGTCATTGATAATATAGAAGCTAAGGATAGTGTAGAGATCAACTTGGCAAGCAAAAGGTATCAGCGTATTGGTAGAATCTCTAAAATTGTAGAGGAATCTCAGATTCTTAAAGAGAGAATGCTATCCGAAGAGAATTATTTAATGGTGGCCCGTAAAGAGGAATACACTTCTCAATCATTTTTGACACCTATGTCATCATTATTGGTAGCTATTACCGCTTTAGGTATTTTTCTAATTGGCTTTATTAGTATTTACAAACAAAAAGGAGAGATTCAAGAGGTTAACAATCAGGTTTTTAATCAGAACAAAAAATTACAGGAAACTGAAGAGTTTTTAAAAGGGGTATATAAAAGTTCTAACAATGTTATTAGTCATTTTGAGCCTATAATGGATGGTGAAAAGAACATTGTAGATTTTCAGTTTAAATATACCTCAGACGCTATTGAGAAAGTAACAGGTACGGAACAAGAAGATATTATAGGTAGCTCGCTTTTAGATAAGTACCCTATGGTAAATGAGAACGGACTTTTTTCATTAATGAAAGATTGTTACCTGAATGGAGAAACACAAGAACATGAAAGTGTTTACATGTTTGAGAACCAAACGAAATACATTCATAATACTATTGTAAAATCTGCCAATGGTATCACCAACACCGCGTGGGATACTACCAAGGTCAAAGAAGCTGAAAAGGTTCTACAAAAATTAAATGAGGACCTTAGCCTGCAGAATACCATTTTTAAACAAGCGGAAAATGTAGCAGGTGTGGGTAGTTTTATCTGGTACCTGGATGACGGTAGTGCTACGGTTTCCGATAATTTCTACAGAATACTTGGGGTTAAGCCCAATAGTTTTGATGTAACTTTTGATGCCTATAAGGAGTATGTACATGCAGATGATATTTCCATATTTGAATCTCTAGGGACCAATACTGAAGATAGCGGTAAATCAACGGTTTTCACTTATAGGGTTTTCACTAAAAATAAGGGAATTAGATATCTAGATCTAAAAGGGAGAAATTTGGAAATTGACAATAGACCGGTTTCCGTGGGTATTGTACAAGACATCACAAGTAGAATTGAAAAAGATAGAGAACTTATTGAGAGCTATGAAAAGCTCAAACAAAGTAATGAAGAATTGGAGTCTTTTAATAGGGTAGCCAGCCACGATCTACAAGAGCCATTAAGGAAAATACAGATGTTTATTTCTCGCATAGAGGATGATGAAGAAGGTAAGACACCCAATGCAGGTTCAGCTTATTTCAATAAAATTAAGGCAGCTACATTTAGAATGAGAGAGCTCATTCAAAACCTATTATCGTATTCACGGATAGACAAGATCAATTCTAAATTTGAGCAAATAGAATTAAACGATACAATTGAAAAAGTTGAAGACGAGCTTTCGCAATTGATAAAAGATACAAAAACAGAAATCTCATATTCCGGCTTACCGCTGTTATATGGTATTCCTTTCAAAATTGAACAATTATTTACCAATTTGATCAGTAACTCCATCAAGTATAGAAATAAAGATATTGCGCCCCAAGTACATATTGTATCGGAGAAATTAAGAAGTGATACCATTGCCGAAAACTTTGTAAAGAACGCCGAGTATTATTATAAAATTTCCCTGCGTGATAATGGTATCGGTTTTGATCCTGAATTTGCTAGTAATATTTTTGAGGTTTTTCAAAGACTACATTCTAAGAACGAATATTCGGGTACGGGTATAGGTTTGTCTATCTGTAAAAAAATAGTTGAAAAACACAATGGTTATATTCATGCCGTTAGTAAAAAAGGGGAAGGTGCTACTTTTATTATTTACTTGCCCATACAATAATGCATGGTAGATTGCTCCTTTGAAAAGCGGTTGGTCATATTGTTTTGAATGCGTTATTTTAGAAGCCGATAAAGACATTTAACAATTATGAATTTAAATCAGGTAACCGTTCCTTCCTTAAATGTTGAAAATGCTATTCTTTTTTATGAAAAATTAGGATTAAAATTAATAGTAAAATCGCTTCCCAATTATGCAAGGTTTGAGTGTCCGGATGGTAATGCCACTTTTTCCATTCACCTAACAGAAACATTGCCACAGGGAGATGGAGTCTATGTTTATTTTGAATGTGAAGATCTAGATGCTCATGTAGCCTCACTTAAAGAGAACGGTATCCAATTTGAAAAAGAACCTACCGATGAGAGGTGGTTATGGAGAGAGGCAAGATTAAAAGACCCCGATGGCAACCAGCTCATTTTGTTCTATGGTGGTGAAAACAGGCTAAATCCGCCATGGCGAATTAATTAAAGCATTGAATTCAGCAAATAGGAACTGCCTTTGCATTTATAAAACCATATAAAATTGTATAATTATAACAATGTGTTGTATATATAAAAAGGGGGTCCGTAATGTTTCATTATGTAGTTGGTAGATAATTCAAGTTGTTTTTAGTAAGTTGACATTGATAGTGCTGTAATTGTAATAATTGAACAATACTATTCATTTGATGTCTACGTTAATCATTCAAATGTTATAACAAATAGTATTTTAGAACTTAATTCATCTATTTATTTCTAAACTAAATCATTTAGATCAAGGAATAGTAAAATTGAAAAAACCCTATGAATTTTAAAAACGCCGAGGAAGAAAGGTTAGCCGTAGCGGATAATTATAAAAATTGGAAAAGATGGGGTCCTTATTTAGCTGAACGGCAATGGGGTACTGTTAGGGAAGATTATAGTCCGCAAGGGCATGCGTGGAGTTTTGTTGGTCACGATAAGGCCAGAAGTAATGCGTATAGGTGGGGAGAAGAAGGTATTGGAGGTTTCTGTGATTCTAGAGAAATATTATGCTTGGCACCTGCCTTCTGGAACGGTAAAGATGCCATTTTAAAAGAACGCCTTTTTGGGTTGACCAATGATGAAGGTAATCATGGTGAAGATGTTAAGGAGCTTTATTTTCATCAAGTTTCTACACCCACGCACTCATATGCCAAATATTTATATAAGTACCCACATAAAAAGTTTCCGTATGCAGAGCTGGTTAGAAAGAACAGAAATAGAAATAGGGAACAACCAGAATTTGAAATATTAGACACCAAGGCATTTGCCAACAATACATATTTTGACTGTTTTATAGAATACGCTAAAGAAGATGTTGGTGATATTTTAATGAAGGTTACCGTCATAAATAGAGGACCAAGAGCTGCAAATATCCATGTACTGCCGCATTTGTGGTTTCGTAATTTTTGGAAGCACAACCGTAGGTTTGAGCGCCCTGAAATGAAGGCTATTTCAGATAATTCCGTACAATCGCGTAGTACTAGAAATGGGCGCTATTATTTTTATCATGAAAAGGGAGATCAGTTATTTTGTGAGAATGAGACCAATAACGAGCGTATTTATAATGTACCCAATGAGGTAAAATATGTAAAAGACGGTATTAATAATCATGTGGTAGATGGTATGCCAACCGTAAACCCAGATAAAAAAGGATCAAAATTTGCCGTTTGGCACAAACTTCGATTAAAATCTGGAGAAGAAAAAACCATTAAAGTACGCCTAAGCAAGAAAAAGCTTGATGATCCTTGGGGTAGTTTTGATGCTATCTTTGATAAAAGAATTAAAGAATGTGAAGATTTTTATGGTGATATCTTAAAGAAAGAACTTCCGGCCGGGCAACAAGAAATAGCCAGAAAAGCTTTTTCGGGTTTATTATGGACCAAGCAGTTTTATTACTATGATGTATATAAATGGCTTTTTGGTGGTCCGGGAGAACCAAAACCTTATAGAACGGATTCTCGTAACTCTCGCTGGGAACATTTGACGAATAGGCATGTTATTTCAATGCCAGATAAGTGGGAGTATCCTTGGTATGCCGCTTGGGACCTTGCTTTTCATATGGCTTCATTCGTAGAAATAGACCCTTATTTTGCCAAAGAACAACTGCTTTTGGTATTGAAAGAAAGTTACATGCATCCCAACGGTCAAATTCCCGCTTACGAATGGAATTTCAGTGATGTAAATCCGCCAGTACATTCTTGGGCCGTTTGGACGGTTTACGAAAAGGATAAAAAACGCAATGGTAAGGGGGATGTGAACTTTCTAGAGAAAGCATATCATAAGTTACTGGTCAATTTTACGTGGTGGGTCAACCAAAAAGATAAAAGCGGAACCAACCTTTTTGAAGGCGGTTTCTTAGGGCTGGATAATATTGGTGTATTTGATCGCAACCACATGCCAGAAGGTATTACACGTATGCAACAGGCAGATGCAACCAGCTGGATGGCCATGTTTACTTTAAACATGTTGCGTATGTCGTTAGAACTTGCGGCAGTGAACCCTAATTATGAGGATAGTGTTGCCAAGTTCTTTAGACACTTTTTGAATATTGCCTGGGCAATGCACCATATAGGTCAAAAAGATATTTCACTTTGGGATGACGAAGATAATTTCTACTATGATGTGGTAGAAATGGCCAATGGTAAAACAGACCGTTTAAAAGTGAGATCTTTGGTGGGTATTATACCAATGTTCGCGGTAGAGATCATTCACAAGGATCTGTTCGATGAGCTTAAACATTTTAAAGTAAGGGCTGCGGAAATTGTTAGGACCAGACCTGATCTAGCGTCTTTAATTTCCAATATTGAAGAGTTCAACTCAGACGGTAATTATCTGTTCTCCATTATGCGTGGGTTTAGATTGGAGAAATTATTGTTCCGTTTATTGGATGAGAATGAATTCTTATCTTATTATGGTATACGCTCACTTTCTAAATATCATGAAGAACATCCCTATGTTTTCCAACACAACGGACATCATCAAATTTCGTACGAATCTGGGGAAAGTCAATCCAATATGTTCGGTGGTAATTCTAATTGGCGCGGACCAATTTGGTTGCCTTTGAATTATATGATCGTTCAATCTTTACGTAAGTATTATTCGTATTACGGAGATCAATATGTATATGAATTTCCAACGGGATCAGGTGTAAAACTGAACTTGAACGAAATTGCCAATGAGATTTCTAAAAGGCTTATTAAGTTATTTGAGCCCAATGAGAACGGTAAATTTGTCTACCACTCAGAAGATGAGCAGCAATTATTTACGAAAAATGAGCAATTTAAAAATGAACATTTCTTCTATGAGTTTTTTGATGGCGACTCAGGTAAAGGTCTTGGAGCTTCTCACCAAACAGGTTGGACAGCATTAATTGCAAACCTAATTATGGAACTGGAGCAGAATACATAGGTTTATTTATTTAAAATATTGTATATTAGAGTATTGGCTATGTGTTTTGCATAGCCTTTTTAATTATTCAACATTTTACTGATGAAAACCGATACTATACATATATCGAAAATAGTCAAAAATGTTTCCCACACTTCAAATGTTTCTGACTATACTGTTTGCTGGATCAAAGATGAAATAAAAGGGATAGAAATAGATGGTGTCCTTTATGCCAATATTTCCAACTCCATTTTCTTCTTGGACAAAAAAGTACATTGGAAATTGCATATTAAAGACGGAGCTTCCAATACGGGGTACTTGTTGCAATTGTCGCAAGAAGTATTAAGTCACCCTTTACTAAGTAAGTTACATATCAATAAGGTAAGGCTATTTAATACGGGTTCGGTGCCATTATTTAAATTAAGCCCCGGTATTGAAAAACGTACCCAAGCCATTTTAGAGATGATCGATGAACTCTTGGGTTCTCATTTGAACAATAAAGAAGATGCCCTCATTTCTTTGTTGAATACCTTTTTTGTATACTGTGATGGTCAGTGCAACATTAAATCCATCATTGAAAAAAATCATACCAAGTCAAACATTGTATACTCCTATAAACAATTGGTAGATCAAAATATAGAAGTCTCTCATGAGGTGGGTTATTATGCCTCACGCTTAAATATTTCTACAAAGTATTTGAACGAATGCGTTCAAGAAGTGCTTAATGTAAGTTCAAAGAGCATTATAATTGAGCAATTATTGATTCGTTCCAGACATGCATTAAAATTCTCGAACAAGACTATAAAGGAAATTAGTTACGAGTTAGGTTTTTCTACACCAGATTATTTTAGTTATTTCTTTAAAATACAGACAGGCAGTAAGCCTTCGGTATTAAGAAAGTCCGTTGGTTCTTAATTTCAAGGTTTATACCGTGATTTTCACATTTTAGACACAGTGGTTTATGCCTAATTTGGCATAAAAATAGAATCATGGATAGACAAAGTTTTATTAAAAAATCAGGCGCAGGTATTAGCTATGCTTTATGCTCAGGATTCATTTTCTGTAAAAGTCAAGATGATGAAGTAGGTACTTTAAATTATAATGACCCAAAGGTTATACGAGATGCCGATGGAGAGGTGCTCAATGTGATAGGAGATATACAGACCCATAAACTTTTGGGCAGCGAAACCAATAATCAAATCTTTGAGTGGGTAGATAACGTTGAACCCGGTGTAGGTATTCCGCCTCATGTACATACAAAGGAAGATGAAATTTTTAGAGTTGTAGAAGGCGAAGTAGAAATCGCGATTGATGGAGAGAGTACGGTCTTAAAAGCAGGTGATATTGCATTTGCGCCAAAAGGAGTACCGCATACATGGAAAGTAGTGGGTAGCCAAAAGGCAAAAATGATTACCTCGGCTTTGCCTGCGGGCATAGAGATAATGTTTCAAGAATTATCAGAACTACCTGCAGGACCACCGGATTTTGAGAAAGTTGCGGAAATTTGTGCTAAACAAGGTATTACCTTTGTGTAATGGCGTTATTTGTCCGAGTTCATGGCCTCATGGGCTATATGTGCAAAACTCTTAATTTTAGGGTCCGGGTCATCAAGATATTGGGCAACTATATGTAGATATCTTGGTTCTTTTTGTTGTGCGATAAGATACAATACGGCAAGTTTGATCTTAAGGTCATTGCCCTGTAAAAGAAGTTTAAAACATTCTAATTCCGTTGGTATTTTATGTTTGATCTTTTGAAGCTCCTCTTCGGAAGAAATATCCAGGGCAGATTCCTCAATGATGGGTAGCAATCTACGTTTTAGCTCACCGGTTAAAAGATTGTCCAAAAACTCTATGGCATTATGTTGCGCTTCTTGTTTCTGACTCAGTAAACCTTCATAGGCAATAGCTACATCTTTTTGTTGATAACGTAATCCCAAAAGTTTAAAAATCCGTTCTAATCCAGAATCCAGTCTGCGTTCCAATAGCTCTAAAAGACTGGTGCGCGCATCTCTTTCTGCATCGCCAATTTCCTTTTTGGATTTATTTCTATTTCGATATGAAATAATGATTTGGGTGTGCATGGCGGATAAGGTTTGGTGATGCAGTTTGCATTCGTCAAAAATGACCGATACCACCTTGTACTTATTAAATTTTAATTGCGGGTGCGTTGTCCGTATAGCACTTAATGCCCTCACTACTTCTAAACGAACCGTAAGGTCTTCATGGTTTAAAATACCCAATAAGTGATGTACGGCTTCCTTGGAATGGAAAGATTGCATTGCGACCGGTATAAATCGTAATACGGATAAAGGTTGCCGGCGCTCTGCAACATGGTTCTTTAGTATAGGCAAAATTTGCTGTCCGTATACATTAAAGGCTTCCAGTACTTTTGGTCTAAATGCCTTTTCTGCCAAAAAGGGAATAATGTGCTGTACCATTTCTGGATCGGTTGCCGCACCTATAGCCTTTATGGTGGTTTTCACGATTTCTTCATTTTCATGTTGTAAAAATGCAATCAACCTGTTGTGGAAAATGGGCAAGTTGGCTACTCCCAATATTTCAATTACTGAGGCAACGTGTAGCAGGTCTTTTTGGTCAGATGCTATGGTTTTCAGTGCCAAAGAAATACGGTCCAATAGTGAGTAGCGCTGTTTTAAAGAATAGTTGTTTTTTGCCGCTCTAGCTAAGCAATATAGGGCAGCGGTCGCAATACGCTCGTTTGAGTGTTCTAGATACGCATCAAATATGAACGATTTGTCTTTATGGGCGAAACTTAGAATATAGGCCAAAGTGGCAATGGTCAATTCACGGTCATCAATTTTCAATAATTCGGATACCTCTGCCGTCATACTTTTAGAATTTAAAAAGTATAGATTCTGTATAGCCGATAACTTCACTTTATTACTTGGGTGCTCTAACAGCAACTCTACATCATCTGCGAATCTCTTGTCATTGATTTCCATCAATTTATCCAACATAAATAGAATTTGCTCTTCTGTACCTTTCTTAAAAACGGTGCGCATGCCTGCAACCACAGATACTTTGGTGTCCGTGACCTTCTTGGTTTTCTTATAAGAGTCGGTCAGTACTTCTAAATTGTTTCTAAACGTTTTGTAATATTCAATACGTACTTTATAAATAAAATAGAGCCAAAGACATACCAAAGCAATTATAAGAATGCCAATGTAAAAAGAGGGTAGGTCCAGCCCACGTACAACGAATATTAAAAGGCATCCGGCAATTCCTGTAGCCAAACTATCCACCACCACATCAATAAATGATTTGGTCTTGTTTTTTAGCTCAAAAGGTAAGGGCAAGGTCAACAGTTCAGAGGCACTTTTATGTATGGATTGTTTCAATATGCCATCCATCGCTTTAATGACTACAACAGCAGAAAGTTCAGGAAGCATTAAAAACAAAATACTACCACCAAATATACCAATGGGCAATAATAAGAGTGAAAACCCTACACCCCAAATGCCCACAATTCTATGGGTGAAAAATAGCTGAATTATCAGCGAAAGTAGATTGAACGTAGAAAACCAAAAAGCAAAAAATGCGGTAAGCTCATCGGCATCCGTAAAAGACGACGATGCAAAATCACTGAACAAATAATCTACCAATTTAGCGACTACGACACTCACGGCTACAATGCTGGCAATATAGGTGAGATGTTTGGATTTTAATATGAGTTTTAAAGGCGGTTCACTAAGGTTGGTCGCAGATTTATGTTTTTTTACACTACCATTTTTTTTAACGCGGATGTTCCAAATATTACGAAGAAGGGGAATGCAAAAAAATAGAAGCAGGGCGGCTACGAACATTAAGTTTTCATTGCCAATTATAGGGGCTAGAATAGAAGTTAAGTATCCACCAAAAATTCCACCAATAATGGCTCCCGATCCTATAAAGCCAAACAGTCTTTTAGCCTCACGAATATTGAACACCAAATTTGCCAATACCCAAAACTGAGAGGCGGATAAAACGGCATAAATGGCTACCCAGATGTAGAAGAAATACAACAGAACGCCACTCACTACCTCAAATGACAATAGAATGCCTAAACCGATCATGATAATAATGGAACTGATCAGGGTAATCTCAATTACTTTTTTAAGCGGGTATTTTGATACCGCCTTTGAGTAAAAATAGGAGGTGGCTACCGCCGTAACGGCAACCAATAAAAAGGCAAAAGGCAATTGTTCAACACCTAGTTCAGAAAGAAAAAGAGCGTTTACCGTAGGTTTTATGATCAGTAATACGGCTATGACCAAAAAAATGTAGGCGAGCATCCAAAGAGAAACTTTGAACTCGCCTTCACGTACATCGAATATTTTTTTAATCAGTCTTTCTACCATCAAGAAATGGGCATCTGTATTCCAAGACCTAAAGTACTGGCTTTTTTAACACCTTTTCAATTGGTTTTACTAAATCTCTGATTATTTGTTCTCCATTGGCATCATCTATCAACGCAACCAGAATGTATCTTCTATTGCTGTCTTCGCCCCAAACCAATATGGAATCGGAATGATAGGTACGCCAAGAGCCCGATTTTCTGAACAACCTGGCATTGGGAGCGATCTTATCCAGTGTATTTACAAACTTATGGTGCAGTTCTGGATCTTCCATAATATCTAGCATTTGTTTGGATCGTTTTTCATTGACCAACTTACCGTTCGCCAACAGATAGTAATATCTACATACTTGGGTAACAGATGCGGCGTGACTCAGATTTTTTAAGGGCTCTCTGTTGGTTTCACCACCACTGCCGTAACGTTTGCCTACCCAAAGACCGCCTCCTTTTTGTTCATCATAAAAGGCATAATTGGGATCGCACATCACCGATTCTAATTTTTCATACCCCACGCGATCGATCATTCTGGTAGATGCGGCATTGTCAGATTTACTGATCATTAAACGCATGTCTTTCTTTACTTCTGCAGTTTCCTTTAGTTCGCCTTTTTCAATAGCATCCATGGCCGCCAATAGAATGGCAATTTTAGGCAGGCTGGCAGCATACATCATATGGTTGCCGTTGACCCTTGCAAATCTCACCTTTTCCGGATTGCTCAGATCAACTAGTCCAACTGCCATTTTCTTTTGCACGATTAGATCGTTCCATTCTTGGTGAGAAGCCAGTTCATCCCTTAAATTGGTTTGCAGAGAACTGTCTAACAATTTTTGCAGGGGTTTGATCTTCGAATTGTCCATACGAAGTGGTAGCTCATTTTGTGCTTGTACTGCGGTACAGCATAGAAGGAAAAAAAGAAAAATAACAGGGGTTGATCTCATTGA
Organism: Maribacter sp. HS; assembly: GCF_048059195.1. Classification (NCBI taxonomy): domain Bacteria; kingdom Pseudomonadati; phylum Bacteroidota; class Flavobacteriia; order Flavobacteriales; family Flavobacteriaceae; genus Maribacter; species Maribacter sp. HS. The sequence continues at coordinate 358,573 of NZ_JAYLVV010000002.1, read as the reverse complement.
CGTTCGCTTTTTTAAAAATGTAGTCAAAATTAGGTAAAGCACTCATTGGCCATATGTTAATTTTTTTGGTTAGTGCATTTTTTAAAATCACCGTAAAATCAATATAAAGACATATATCGCATAAAATAGGGTGTTAATTTTTAAAATAATTTCGGATTAAATAGTACCTATGCGTCCCTTTTTTTGGAGGGCAAATGGGTTAAAAATTTATATCTAATTTCAATAAAATAACTGTATCTTAAAAAATGGAATATATACAGACTTATGAATCTTAAAGATGGCGTAAAAACGGCTGAGAACAAGGTGTCTACAGAGGCACGTAGACTTAGTGATATGGTCAAGGATAAGGGTAAATCTTTGGTGGATCGCTTAGAGTGCTTTGAAGATATTATAAGTTTGGAAGTAGGCGATACCGGTCTGCACCGTGCCAAGACTTTAGAACGTGAGTTCGATGTTCGTCAGCTTTATTTAAAATACGAAGGTGATAACCCTACCGGAACCCAAAAAGACCGTATTGCTTTTGCACAATTGTATGATGCGCTACGTCGCGAGTTTAGCGTGGTAAGCTTGGCTACCTGCGGTAACTATGGTGTGGCAATGGCGTTGGCATCAGATTTGGCGGGTGTAGCTTGTAAGATTTATATACCGGAAAGTTACCATACCGATCGAGTGATAGAAATGGAAAGCCTAGGCGCAGAGATTATTCGTATACCCGGTAGTTATGAAGATGTGGTTACGGAAAGTTCAAGGTTGGCGGCAGAACATGGCTGGTATGACGCAAACCCGGGCGGTGCCAATACGCCGCTACAGATTTCTGCCTATGCGCAGATCGCACAAGAGATTTTTGAAGATTTGGGCGACGCCCCAAAATACTGTGCGGTACCCGTTTCTAACGGAACCTTGTTTGCAGGTATTTATAGGGGATTTGTAAATCTTTACAAAAGAGGGAAGACCTCGCGTATTCCTAAAATGATCGCGGCATCCTCTTCGCATAAGAACCCAATTGTAGAATCCTATTTGCAAGGTTTAGATCATTGTAAGGATCTTAATCCTGCCGCAATTAAAGAAACCAAATATAATGAGCCATTGATCAACTGGCATAGTTTTGATGGTGAAGAGGCGTTGTATGCACTTAAGGAATCTGAAGGGCATGCCTTTAACATAAGCGACAAAAAGCTAAAGGAGATGACCTCTCTTTTACATAAAAAGGAAGGGTTCCGAATTTTACCTGCATCCACAGCGGGTTTGATTGGACTCTTAGAATTAGACGAAAAAATGAATTTTGAGCCTGACCGATTTGTGGCGGTGCTCACTGCAAAAAATTAAATATAAAAATGAAAAAAGTTATTGACGGTAAGGCACTGGTATATTGTGAGGGGGCATTTAATACGCCTAACGGTAAAACGGCACATGGGCTGGTTCGCTTTACCGAACGTTATGAGGTGGTTGGTGTGCTAGATGCTAAATATGCCGGTAGAGATGCCGGTGATGTTTTAGATGGCAGACCAAACGGAATTCCGGTTTTTAAAGATCTGGAAGCTGCTATTATAGCATTAACGGCCAGCGACAACTTGCCAAGTTATTTGGTAATAGGGCTTGCACCAGATGGTGGTAGGTTGCCACAAGTTGCAAAAGCCACTATAAAAGCTGCGCTGCAACAAGGCTGGAACGTTGACAGTGGTTTGCATGATTTTTTAACGAACGATGCAGCATTGGTTGCATTGGCCAAAGAAAAGAATGTGAATATCAGGGATATCAGAAAAACACCGGATCGCGATCAATTGCACTTTTTTACGGGAGATATCGAAAAAGTAGACTGTTTAAAATTAGCGGTTTTAGGAACGGATTCTGCCCTAGGTAAACGTACAACTGCCTGGATTTTGGTACATGCATTTAGGAATGCCGGTAAAAAGGCGGAAATGATAGGTACCGGACAAACCGGATGGATGCAAGGCGCTAAATATAGTATGGTGATGGATAGTTGTATCAATGATTTTGTATCGGGTGAAATTGAACATGCCGTGGTCAGTGCCTACAAGAATGAAGATCCAGATGTTATTGTCATAGAAGGGCAGGGGAGTTTAATGAATCCTGCTTACCCGGGCGGATTTGAAATTCTTGCTGCAGGTAGACCGGACTATGTTATTCTGCAGCATGCACCAAAACGTTTGGAATATGATGGGTTCCCAGGATATAAATTGCATTCGTTAGAAGAGCAGATCAATGCCATACAAGTGATTTCGGGTAAAGAGGTAATTGCCATTACCGTAAATCATGAAGGCATGGAGAAAAGCGAAATTCTAGAGGTTTGCAAGGCAATTACCCTTGAAACTAAATTACCGGCTTTTGATGTATTGGAGTACGGCGCAGATGATTTAATAGCCATTTTGATGTCAAAATTGAAATGAGAATATCGAATATTTCTTTTGAGCGCTTAGATTTAAAACTCTCCGATCCTTACACGATCGCTTATGAGACTATAGATCGCACCAGTAATTTTATTCTAAAAGTTGAAACCGATGGTAAAATTATAGGTTATGGTTGCGCCGCGCCAGATCCTGTAGTTACCAATGAAACTCCTGATGATGTTGCACATGCCATAGATAGCATTATTATACCGTATTTAAAGGGCAAGGATCCATTTACCTACGCGCTATTGCTTTTAGAACTTAAACAAGTATTGGGCAAACGGTCTTCTGCATTGGCTATGGTAGATTTGGCATTATTTGATATCATGTCTAAAAAAGCCGAGGTGCCTTTATTCAAGTTTTTAGGGGGCTATCGCAATCAAATTGCTACCAGTATTACCATTGGTATTATGGGTGTAGACGAGACCTTGGCTCAAGCTAGTGAATTTGTAAAGCAAGGATTTGGCATTTTAAAGGTTAAAGGAGGTTCTAACCTTGAAGAAGATATTGCTAAAATGCGAATGATTCACGAAAAGTACCCGAATGTTGAATTACGGTTTGATGGTAACCAAGGCTATTCTGTAAAAGAATCGGTTGCATTTGTGAAGGCTACTGCCGCAATTGGGGTAGAAATTTTTGAACAACCTACAAAAGTGGAGGCTGAAGAACGTTTGGGCGAAGTAATGGATCAGGTAAATGTGCCTATTATGGCAGATGAAAGTCTAAAAACACTGACCGATGCATTTCGTTTGGCACAAAATGAACGGGTAGATATGGTGAATATCAAGCTACAGAAAGTAGGTGGTATTTGGGTGGGTATGCATATCAATTCCGTAGCCAAGGCAGCTAAATTGGATGCTATGGTGGGTTGTATAGATGAGTGCGGACTGGGTATTGCCGCAGGTTTGCACTTTGCCCTATCTAGACCTAATATTAAGTATGCCGATTTAGATGGTCATTTAGATATAATTGATGATCCCTATCATTCCATTTTTAAATTGGAAAAGGGAATTTTATATCCGACCGAAAAACACGGGTTGGGTTTCTCTGAGTCGGATATGTAAAAGGATCTTGTTACTCTTCCAATTGCTCAATAAGGTTGGCAATTAAGGCTGTCCAACCTGTTTGATGCGATGCTCCCAGACCACGACCGTTTTCTCCGTGAAAATATTCATAGAATAATATCAAGTCCTTAAAATGAGGGTCTTGGTAGTATTTTTCGTAGTTCTTGTTAATCGCCCTATTGCCTTTTTCATCTTTCTCGAACATGTGGATCAGGCGTTTGCTCAACTCATCGCTCACTTGTTTAAGGTTCAGGAGTTTGTTGCTTCCGGTTGGGTATTCAAAAAGGAAGTCGTTACCGTCATACCACTGGTATTCTCGTAGTGCTTGAATGAACAGATAGTTCATGGGCATCCAAATAGGTCCGCGCCAGTTAGAATTTCCACCGAACAAGGGCACGGTAGATTCCGCCGGCTCATAATCAATGGAATATTCTATGCCGTCAATATGAATTTGATAGGCTTTCTCATGTACTTTAGACAATGATCGTATACCATATTCACTTAAAAATTCTTTCTCATCTAAAAGTGCGGTGACCAGTTTTTGCATTCTATCCTTAGGTACCAATGAAAGCAGTAGGTCACCATCTGCTTCGTATTGCTGTATTACCTCATATTTTAAGTTTTCTGCACGGTATTTTTTAAACCAAAGAACACTGGCCTTAAACTTTGGGAATTTATCCAACACACTTTTTTTAATGGTAAGTACTGCCGCTAGGGACAACATACCTGCAATAGAGCGTACTTTAATGGTGGTAGATTGCCCATTGGGCAAGGTCAACCTATCATAGAAGAAACCTTCTACATCATCCCAAACATTAGCCTTATCGGTATCCATTTTGTTCAGGGCTTCTGCTATGAATACAAAATGCCCAAAATATTTTGTCGCCATGTCTTCATAGGTATCGTCATGTTCTGCAATACGAAGACTTATTTCTAGCATGTTTAAACTATATAGGGCCATCCAAGCGGTACCGTCAACTTGGTCCAAGAATCCACCGCCGGGCACACCATGGCTACGATCAAAGACCCCAATATTATCCAAGCCCAAAAATCCGCCTTGAAAGACATTATTGTCATTTCTGTCTTGACGATTAACCCACCAGTTGAAGTTCAACGAAAGTTTGTTGAACATGCGTTTTAGGAACTTGATATCGGGTACACCTGTAATGGACTTATCGGTACCGTAAATCTGTAATGTTGCCCATGCCTGTACTGGCGGATTTACATCACTGAAATTCCATTCGTATGCGGGAATTTGACCATTGGGAGCCATATACCATTCTTTGGTGAACAGCAATAATTGATCCTTGGCAAATTCAGGATCTATAGACGCAAAAGAGGCGCAGTGAAAGGCAGAGTCCCACGCCGCGTACCACGGATATTCCCAAGCATCGGGCATAGAAAGTACATCGTGGTTTCTCAATGTTTTCCAATTGCTGTTTCTTCCGTTTTTACGCTGCTCTGGTGGTGGGGTGGTCTTGTAATCGCCTTCCAGCCATTTTTCAACCTCGTAATTGTAGTATTGCTTTGTCCATAGTAAACCGGCAAAGGCTTGTTTTAAAATCGCCTTTCGATCATTAGTTGCTTTAGGAGCAATTTCTTCATAAAATTGTTCGCATTCTTCTTGTCGTGCTTTAAAAATGGCATCAAAATCTGAAAATGGTGATTCCAGAGTTTCTTCGGTCAAACGTAGTTGAAAGGTTTTAGATTCCCCACCACCTATAATTTCTTGGTATAGCGGTGCAAATTTGGTCCCGGAGTTATTTTTGGTGGCTAATTCAAAATCATTATTAACAACGGCATCATTAAATAAATCCTTTTTAAATGGATGGTCGTTTGTATCGCTATATACTTTTTTTCTGTTCGTTTCATTTTCGGTAAAGAACAACTGTGCCGCTTTTTGAAAATACAGATTGTAGCTGCCCACATAAGGATGGTCTATGTGTACGAAAGGATTTGTTTTGGTCCCTTTTTTAGTGATAACAGGCTTTCTGGACATTTCTTTAAATGTCCAATGATTACGCATTACCATTTGTGGTAATAGTGTTAGGGGCGCTGCTTGGTTGCTTCTGTTGGTAATGGTGATTTTGATAAGAATATCGGTTTCGTCTCCCTTTGCATATTCGGTACTGACATCAAAATAGGTGTTGTCGTCAAAAATACCGGTATCCAAAAGCTCAAATTCCAGCTCTTTACGATTTCGTTTTTGGTTCTCGGTTATGAGTTGGTTGTATGGATACGCTTTCTGCGAATACTTGTACAAGTACTTCATGTACGAGTGAGACGGTGTATTCTCTAAATAATAGTACAGTTCTTTTACGTCTTCGCCATGATTACCTTGCGGACCCGTTAACCCAAATAGGCGTTCTTTTATAATGGGATCTTTTCCGTTCCATAATCCTATGCTAAAACACATGTTGCAATAGCGGTCACTAATACCTGCAATACCATCTTCTCCCCAACGAAAAGCGCGACTTCTGGCATGGTCATGCGGAAAATAGTTCCAGGCATCGCCACCGGCACTATAATCTTCACGTACCGTTCCCCATTGGCGTTCACTTAAATACGGTCCCCATTTTAACCAGTCTTTTTCTTCTTTTTGTTGTTGTGTTAAGCGGATTTTTTCAGGGTTTGTCATTTAATGTTTTTTGGCTGCGGAATGAGTATTTAAACAGAAGTATTCTTATTAAAAAAAAGGTGTAATTACGAATATAACTTTTTACTTAATCAAGTATGAGTCTGATTTTGTCCAACACCTTTTTTCCATTTTCCGTCAAAGTATATCTTGAAAGTCCATTTCTTGCTTCAATAATCCGTAAAAGACCTAATTTTGTTAAATAATCAATATGATTACCTCTTTCTGAGTCTTCAATCCAACCTTCATTTCTACTCAGGAATAATTCAGTGTCAAGAAAGTCACTTGAAAAATTATGATTATTAACCTTATTAAATAGTAAATCAATAGGAGAATTTGATTCTATTAGGTTTTCTTTATTTGATTCAATATTTAATCCCTTATTGGATTTATTTAAATAGTTTTCTTCAAGTTTGGTTTCGAGTCTAAGAATCTCTGCTTGTAGTCTTGATTTATTTTCTCTTTCTTTCTCTAATTTAATTTCTAGATTAATTTTTTCACTGTTTAAATTGTCAAAAGTTTCTTTTAAAACAATTGATTTACTATCTGAAATTTTATAGACTAGCGGAGTAATTTGTTTTTCGGAAATATTAATGATAAAACGAGATATATTAAGAACAAGATATGTGATAATTAAAATGGCGAAAGCCCAAAGAATATTTGTAGCAAGATTTAATAAAAAGTCGTTTTTTATGTAATATTCTTCTATAAAATTTAATTTAAATTTTAAGTTGTGGTTAGGGTCGAAGTTAAATAAAGTATATACTAATAACCAGTTTCTAATTATCCAAACAACTAAGTATGTTCCTAAAAATGGATTTCGAGTTTTCTCTTTAAAATTATCTTTGAATGAAATCAAAAAATCTTTTATCATACTTGATTATATTTTTTGTTGGAGGAGTCTTTTACACAGCTCTCTGTACTACCTCAAAAACCTTATTGGCATCGCACTTAATGGTTTTAGAAGGAAATTTTAATATTAAGGCATAATCATGGGTTGCCATTAAAATGGTTCTCCCGGATTTATTGATTTCCTGTAAAACCTTCATCACCTCTACACTGGTTTGTGGGTCAAGGTTTCCGGTTGGCTCATCGGCAATGATCAGCTCGGGGTCGTTCAATAAGGCACGGGCAATGGCAATACGTTGTTGTTCTCCACCAGAAAGCTCGTGCGGAAATTTAAAGCCCTTGGTTTTCATACCTACTTTTTCAAGTACGTTTGCTACCCTTGCATCCATCTCGGCTTTATCCGTCCATCCGGTCGCTTTCAGAACAAAGAACATGTTCTGGTTAATATTGCGGTCTGGCAATAATTTAAAATCCTGAAAGACAATACCCAGTTTTCTACGTAAAAATGGAATGTCCTTTTCCTTTAGCGTCTTAAGATCGAACTCCACCACATGCCCTTCGCCTTTTTGCAAAGGCAAATCGCCGTACAGGGTCTTCATAAAGCTACTTTTACCGCTACCGGTCTTACCAATGAGGTAAACAAATTCACCTTTAGCGATTTTTAAACTAACTTCACTAAGTACCAAGCTCTCCTTTTGAAAGATAGCCGCATCTTTAAGTTCTAAAACAATCTCTTCCATAACGCAAATGTTGATATAAAAGTAATAAGTTCCATTAGATATTAGAGTCCCCATGTTCAAATTCTTTTCTTTTGTATGGGTATTGCACATACTTAGGTACAATTTTTGCCGTTATCACATGTGATAACGGTAATTCTAAATAGTAACAGAACACTATGCTTAAACAATTCACCGCTTTTATTCCAATGGTATTGGGTTTGGTAGCTTTGGGCGCAGCCCAAGAGACAAAGATCTATACCCATGAACAGAAAGCATTTCAAGACGCGCTAGCGCTATACAACAACGAACAATATCAAGCCGCACAGACTATTTTTGACAAGGTCAAGGTGTCAACAAAAGATGAGGAAACCGCTGCCAATAGCGCCTATTATTCTGCCAACGCGGCAGTGCGCTTAAACCAGATGGGTGCCGATAGGTTGATGGAAGATTTCGTTGAAAAATATCCTACGTCCACTAAACGTAACTCTGCTTATGCCGATGTGGCGGAGTATTATTTTCAAACAGGAAAATATCCATACGCCTTAAAATGGTACAACAAAGTAGATCAAAGTTCTCTTTCTCGTGGAGAGATGGATAAGTTCAACTTCAATTATGGGTATTCTTTATTTTCGTCTCGCAAAACAAAAGAGGCTGAAAAATATTTGGAGAAAGTAACGACCTCTCAGGTTTACGGTTCACAGGCAAAATATTACTTAGGTTATATTTCTTATCAGCAAGATGACTATGAAACTGCAAACCAGCGTTTTGATCAAATTACGGATCAAGATGTGTTAGAGGAAAAGTTGAGTTATTACCAGGCTGATATGAACTTTAAGCTGGGTAAGTTTGAAGAGGCTATTGCATTGGCAAAAAAGCAATTGCCAAAATCTGACCGACGTGAAGTATCTGAATTGAACAAGATTATTGGGGAAAGTTACTTTAACCTAAAGCAGTATGAAAACGCCATACCTTACCTTACGGAGTATAATGGTAAAGGCGGTAAATGGAGCAATACCGATTATTACTATTTGGGCTATGCCTATTATAAAGGTGGTGATTATGCGAATGCCATTGCCCAATTCAACAAAATTATTGGAGGTACCAATAGTGTTGCACAAAATGCATACTACCATTTGGCAGAATGTTATTTAAAGTTGGATAAAAAGCAGGAAGCTCTGAACGCTTTCCGTAATGCATCTCAAATGGATTACAGTGCGGAAATTCAAAAAGATGCATTCTTAAATTATGCACGTTTAAGTTATGAAGTGGGTAATGCCTATGAGCCGGTACCGCAAGTAATTACCAATTATTTGAAAACCTATCCTAAAGATGAGCATCAAGAAGAGATGCAGACCTTATTGGTGGATTCATACATTACCTCAAAGAACTTTGAAGGTGCCATGCAATTGTTGGAGGAGAATAAAAACTACGCCAGTAAATCGGTATACCAAAAAGTAGCTTATTATAGAGGTATTGAGCTTTTTATGGAAGGCGATTATAATGCGGCTTCAGAGAATTTTTCCAAATCATTGGGCAGTGCGGAAGACATGTTGTTCAAGGCCCGTGCCGATTATTGGAAAGCGGAGTCCGATTATTTGTCCAACCGTTTTGATGATGCGGTAAAAGGGTATACGGCATTTAAGAACAACCCGTCTGCACAAAGTACGGAAATGTATACCGATGTTGATTATAATTTGGCATACGGATATTTTAAGCAGAAAAATTATAATGAGGCCATTACCTATTTCAACGCATTTACGTCTAATGGTAATGCCGATGTAGAAAAATTAAATGATGGTTACCTACGTTTGGGCGATAGTTATTATGCGACCAGTAAATACTGGCCTGCCATAGAAACATACAATAAAGCTTTGGCTTTAACAGGACCTGAAAAAGATTATGCCTTCTACCAAAAAGCAATGAGCTATGGTTACGTGGACAGAGGTGCTAGCAAAATTGAAAACCTTGAGGAATTTGTAAGCAAATTTCCTAGATCAAGCTTTAGGGACGATGCTTTGTTTGAACTGGGTAATACGTATGTAGCCCAAGGCCAAGAGAGCAAAGGTCTAGAGGCTTATGATCGTTTAATCAGTGAATATAGGGCCAGTTCATTGGTGCCACAGGCATTAATGAGACAAGGTTTGGTCAATTATAACGCTAGCAGAAATGAGGCTGCATTGGCTAAATTTAAAACCGTGGTTAGAGATTTCCCAAAAACGCAAGAGGCTATACAGGCGGTTGCTACGGCAAAATTGGTCTATGTGGATATGGGGCAGGTAAACGAGTATGCCGAGTGGGTACGCGGATTGGATTTTGTAGAGGTAACCGATGCCGAATTGGATAATGCTACTTTTGACGCTGCCCAAAAACAGAACTTGGAGGGTAATGTTGATGCCGCTATTAAAGGGTATAAGAATTACATTCAACAGTTCCCAACAGGTTTACATGCCGTAGATGCCAACTTCAGTTTAGCTCAATTATATTTTGGAAAAGGAGATAAGGAAGCTGCTTTACAGTATTACAAATACGTGGCGGATAGAAGCACGAGCGAGTATGCAGAACAGGCATTAACACGTGTATGCGAGGTCTATATCTCTAAAGACGATTACCAGATTGCATTGCCATATTTGTTAAAATTGGAGAGTCAGGCCAATATTCAGCAGAACAGAACTTTTGCGCGTTCCAATTTAATGAAAGGGTATTACAAGCAAAAGAACTATCCAAAGACATTGGAATACGCGGATAAGGTATTGTCTACCCCAAGTATTGACGACAGAATAAAGAGCGATGCGCATATTATGATCGCCAGATCAGCCATTGCTACAAATGATGAGGCAAAGGCTAAAGCGGCCTATGCAGAAGTTTTAAAAATAGCTTCTGGTGCCACTGCTGCAGAAGCATTGTATTATGATGCTTATTTTGAGCATAAAGACGGTGCTTATGAAAATTCAAACGTAGCGGTTCAAAAATTGGCTAAAGATTATGCGGCGTACAAAGAATGGGGCGGTAAAGGTTTGGTGTTAATGGCTAAAAACTATTATGCCTTAAACGATGCCTACCAAGCAACCTATATCTTAGAAAGCGTAATAACCAACTTTACGCAATACCCGGAAATTGTTGCCGAGGCTAGAGCGGAATTGACCATTATAAAGTCAAAAGAGGCCAAGAGCAATTCATCTGTAGATCCTAATTAAAAGATTCACGTACACCAGTAAAAGAACACCTATGTACAACAAACATATATTTACGCTTATATTTTTAACGCTTGGCTTTCAAGTTACCTTTGCTCAAGAAGAGGAAGAGAAAGATTTGGGTACGGAAACCGTAACGGTGACCAAAGCCTACACGCCAACCGTTTCAGATGCTTTTAAAATTAAATCGGTACCAAACATGAACGATTCTATCGTTCTTCAGAAAAAACCGATCAATTACAGCATATTTTCTGTTCCGGTAGCATCTACGTTTACGCCTTCTAAAGGAACGGCATCTAAAGTAGAAAAATTACCTCCTCCGGTTTTATATAATTCATATGCTTCATTGGGCGCCGGATTGTATGGTAATGTTCTGGGCGAGTTTTATACGAGTAGAACTATAAATAGAGATGAGAATTTTGATATTGGTTTCAACCATTTGTCTTCTCGTGGTGGAATCAACGGTGTAGAGCTTAACGATACCTTTTATGATACCAGGTTAGATGCATCGTATGCAAAAAGAGATAGGGATTTAGATTGGGGTGCGGCCATTGGGTTGCAACATCAACTGTATAATTGGTACGGTATTGAACCCGGTGTGTTCAGTGAAACGGTTATTAATAGTATTGATGAACGTCAAAATTATTACATGGGTGAAGTAAGTGGTCACATAAACGTGGAAGATGCTTATTTTAAAAGGGCCGATTTAAAGTATAGAAGATTTTTTGATGCCGTAAGTTCCGGTGAAAACAGGGCAATTTTCAATACCGGATTTGAGTTTCCAATGAACGAAGAAACCTTTAATGCTAAAGTAAAGTTGGATTATGTTGGTGGTACATTTGAAAATGCCAGTGTTAGTAGTGTTGACAATGATAATGGTATTTCTTATGGCAATTTGCAGGTAGGTGTAAATCCGTCTTTGACCATGTTGCGTGATGATCTTTCCTTGAATTTGGGAGTAAATTTGGTCTACGGAATGGACTTGGAGAACAGTGAAAGTAATTTCTATATCTATCCGGCAGTAACGGCTTCATATAGGCTGTTAGATGAAACCGTAATTGCTTATGGTGGGGTAACAGGGGAGTTAAAACAAAACTCGTACTATGATTTTGTAGAAGGTAACCCTTTTGTTTCGCCAACGTTGACCATTGCGCCAACAGATAGCCAGTACAATGCTTATGTAGGTTTTAAAGGGCAATTGTTACCTAATTTAAGCTATAATGTTAAAGGGTCATATACCGCCGAGAACAATACACCTTTGTATACTTTAAATCCGAGAAACGATTTTAGGTCAGATGATAAAGGATATTACTATGGTAATTCATTTGGTTTGTTTTATGATGATATAAAGACCTTGGGTATTTTTGGGGAGTTGAATGTAGATGTTAACCGTAATTTTACCGCAGGTGCAAATGTTGAGATCTATGATTATAATACAGAAACGGGCAACCCGGCATGGAACCTTCCAAATTTACAGGCTTCTTTGTTTATGGATTATCAAATAGGTGAAAAATGGTATGCTGGTGTTAACTTGTTCTATGTTGGTGAGCGTGAAGATTTTTCATCCACGGTAGTACAAAATGCACAACCAAGTGAATTTCCTGCAACCCTTATTACTTTAGATGGGTATTTTGATGCCAACGCCCATGTTGGATATCGTTATACAGATCAATGGTCGTTCTTTATAAAGGGAGCCAACCTTTCAAATAACGATTATCAACGTTGGTCTAACTTTCAGGTACAAGGAATTCAAATTTTAGGAGGCGCAACCTATAAGTTCGATTTTTAACAACAATTCATTTATAAATGAGAACGCCTAAGTGTCGGATGCTTCTGATACTTAGGCGTTTTTGGTTTTAGAATATTTTTAACACATTAAAACAAACCTCAAATAGTTCACTTCGTAAGTATGGGCAATTCAACTATTAAACCCAATATAAATTATGAAGAAATCTATTTTTTATTTAGCAATACTTATAGGTGCCCTTTTCATTGCTTCTTGCAGTGATGATGATGACGCCATCGTAGATATGAATCCAGATGCCACCTGTGATGATGGTGTAATGAACGGTGATGAAACCGGTATTGATTGTGGTGGTTCTATGTGCGAACCTTGCGGAGACGGAATGACCGTTTTAGGACGTAGAACTGATCTTTTTGTTACCAATAACGAAAACGGAAACATATCAAGATATAGCGTTACCGGAGATTCTTTGGTTACATATATGACCACAACTACGGCTGCAGAGGGTATTTATTATGATGCTACGGCCGATATGGTCTTTCAGGCATCTAGAAGCGACTTACAATTAGAAGCATTTGCGGACATTAATACATTAATTGATGGTGATGCCATTACTTCTTCCTTTACAGGAGCGGCAGATTTAGAAAGCCCAAGAGAATTAGCGGTAAACGGAAGTTCTTTTGTAGTGGCCGATAATGGGTCTAACAAATTCTTTGTATATGAAAATACAGGCAGCGGATTTACACTGATGAATACCGTTGAAGTGCCGTTCCCGGTTTGGGGTATTACTTTTAAAGGTGATGATTTATACGCTGTTGTTGATACTACGGGCGACTTGGCAGTTTATTACGATTTTCTTTCTAACGCCAACTCGGCTATTTTAAGACCTTCTAAAAGAGTTACTATTGAAGGTATTGTAAGAACACACGGTATTACTTATGATGGTACGGACGATGTTATGGTATTGACCGATATTGGTGATGCTACAGATGCAAACACAGATGGTGGTTTTCATGTAATTTCAGAATTCTCATCAAAATTCGATGCATTATCAGATGGTGAATTATTACCCATAGGAATGCAGGTAAGAGTAGCGGGTTCATCAACTTTAATGGGTAACCCTATTGATGTTGCCTACGACTCTGAAACCGATGCGGTATATGTTTCTGAAATAGGAAATGGAAAAGTATTAGGATTTACCTCTATAGGTTCTGGTGGCGATGTGTCTCCGTCTTTCAACAAAGATTTGGCAATGGCTTCATCTATTTATTTCAGTAGTGATGAAACAGATGGTAACACAGGAGATTCTAGTGACGCTAGGGCAACAAGATTATATGCTACGAGTACTGCCAATGGTGATGTAAGTATTTATGACGGTTCTGGTATGCTAACTAAAACTGTTGCTACAGGTTCTGATGCTACAGAAGGTATTTATTATGATGCTTTTAATGATGCTATAATACAGGCTTCAAGATCTGGCTTGGCGTTGGAGTTTTATGGTAGTTTTTCTGCTGTAACCGATCTTGCAAATATTGCTGCAGATTTTTCAGGTAGTGCGGAGTTGGCCAGCCCTAGGGAAATTGCTGTCTTTGGTAATAAGGTGGTAGTGTCAAGTAATTCGGAAAATAAATTCTACGTATATGAATATAACGGTTCTAGTTTTAGTTTGTTGAATACTTTTGATGCCGGTTTTAACACTTGGGGAATTACTTTTATGGGCAATAGCTTATTGGCTGTAGTAGATAACACAAGTGATTTAGCTGTGTATGACAATTTCTTGACCGCTTTTTCCGCTGATGGTGCTATTACACCAACAAAAAGAATTAGGGTAGACGGTATTGTAAGAACACACGGTATAGATTATAGCGAAGCTGATGATGTGTTGGTGATGACGGATATAGGAGATGCTGCAGATGCCAATACAGATGGTGGTTTTCAAGTAACCCAAGATTTTGCGGCTAAATTGGCAGCAATAAATGACGGCGGTTCATTGGCCTTGTCCGAGCAAACAAGAGTTGCCGGTTCTTTAACCGAAATGGGTAACCCAATAGATGTAGCTTACGACCACAAAACAAAAACAGTGTTCATTGCAGAGATAGGTAACGGTAAGGTACTTTCCTTCTCAGATGCTTTAAATGCTAGTGGTAATGTGGCACCAGCGGTTAGTAATGATCTTGCTTCTGCTGCATCAATTTACTTATACAACAATTAAAGGTTAAAGTAAGGTTTGGTTTTTATTGTTAGTAAGGCCCTTCTTTGAGATGAGAAGGGCTTTTTTTATGTGTAAAATTTGGCAAAACGGCCATATTTTATCTTTTCTGTATTTTAGGGAAACTATTTAATGCGCATGTTAACTATAAGACCATATCTAAATCTTCTGCTTTTGCTTGCGCTGTGCATACCATTTTTTTTAGCGAGTCAGAATTTGGTATTGAACCCTAGTTTTGAAAACTATAAGCAATGTCCCGTTGCATTGGGCAATTTGGAAAAAGATGTGATACATTGGAAAATGCCCACTAAAGGGACTACGGATTATTTCAATGGTTGTAGTATAGACATGGGTACTCCAGAGAATTTTAATGGTAAACAACCTGCAGATTTCGGTGAAGGCTATGTCGGATTTTATATGTACGCCCCCAATGACTATCGTGAATATATTGAAGCACAATTAAGCACTACGTTGGTAAAGGGCGAACACTACACAATTTCTTTTTATGTAAGCCTGGCGGAACGATCAGACTTTGCGGTCAAGGAATTTGGTATCCGTTTTACCGAGCTTCCTGTTGAAGTTGCTACGAGCAAGGTTTTGTCTGGCTTACATTATGCCCAACTAAAAGGAGAAAAATCCAAAGAGCTAGTAATATCCTATTCCAAATACTATTCCGATGAAATTAAGTGGGTGAAATTGACCACCACCTATGAAGCCAACGGAACCGAAAACTTTATGGTCATCGGTAATTTTAAAAACAATAGGCGCACACAGAAATATCAGACCAAAAGGGAAATAACAAAAGGTTCTTACTATTATTTAGATATGGTCTCTGTGCACAATGTGAACTCAGAACCGTTAAGTGATCATGTTCAATTAAGAGAATACAAGTTAGACAGTATTCATGTTTTTAAAGATGTGTATTTCAATTCTAACAAAGCTAAGATAAGAGGAAACCATCAACTGGAAATGGAACTATTGCTTTCTTACTTGAAGAAAAATTCTACTGTTCATATTGAAATACGTGGACATACCGATGATATTGGCTCTGATAGTTTTAATCAAAAATTGTCAGTAAGACGTGCAAGCGAAATCGTTGGCTATTTGACTGAAAACGGAATAGGCATAAATAGGATATCCTCCATAGGTTTGGGTAGTTCATTACCAATAGCCACCAATAAAACGGAAGCCGGTAGATTTCTCAACCGGCGTGTAGAATTTGTACTTCGTAATCCTAATTAATAATCTGAATATTCTGTTGGGTACAATAGGTGAATATCTGCGTGACTAACAGTGTTTTGGTATTTGTCTAACACAGAAATTTCCTTCCATTTATCGGACGATCCAAAATTTTTCCAAAGAGCATCTCTTTTTTTCATGTTACTAAATGTTGTCATATACATGAGATTGGGCATCTTATCTCCAGAAATGACATAGGCATAAAAAACCGCATTAAAACCTAAACTTTCAAAAAGTTTCACTTCGCCGCCCTCGTTGAACATATCTACTTTTCTACGGTACATGGCTTCTGTTGGTCCTTCGTAACTTCTAAGTTCATATACTCGGTTTGCTCGTGGACCATCTACCGTGCTGGGTTTCATTTTTGGCATATCGGAAAATGCACGTAACAACACTGAGCTGATGCGTTCATAAGGTTTGTTGTCGTGCGCGGCATTAATGTATTCATCACCCGCGGATAAATGGGTTTTATCTACCGCAAGCATAGCTTCTAATTTATTGAACTCCGCCAAGGATTGAAACGGAATTAATACGTAGATTTTATTGCTTATTGTAAACTTGCCGGGTATTACCTTAAAGACACCAATATTGTTGATTCCCATTCTTTTTAACGCTGGTAGGTAGGCATTTTTTAGGTAATGGTCTACCATATTTTCTTGAGTATCGTTCTTTATGGTATATGTTTTTAGTTGGTAATATTCCTGTTCTTGTGCAAAACTTGTAAATGAGCCGCAAGTAATAAAAAACAATAAAACGATTGATAGCGTAAACCTATACTTCATGAAATTTGAATTTGGATTAAAACAACAAGTTAATGATAAAATGAACGATTACGATGCTGTACTTTTGTACCAGTATAGTTTCTATGGCCAATATTTTTCAAAAACCGCTTATTGATCCAGCCAAGAGCCCTGTGTTTTATGGCTACGTTATTCTTTTTATAGGTACTATTGGGATTTATTGTAGTATACCCGGGCAAACTATTGGTGTCTCTGTCTTTACCGATCCCGTGAAAGATGCCTTGGGGCTTAGCCGTAATCAATTTAGTAATGCCTATATGATAGGTACCATTGTCAGTTCCTTGGTCATTGGTAGGGCAGGTGTTTGGTTTGACACCTATGGGGCGCGTTATGTAGCTTTCTTTGCTGCCATAACTTTGGGTGTTACTTTATTCTTGTGCTCTTGGTCTGCAATAATGAGTTCTTATATAAAAGATTTATTATCGGTAGATACTTGGATGGTGCCCTTTGTATTAATGACCGTATTGTTCTTTATGCTTCGTTTTGCGGGTCAAGGGGTTTTGACCATGGCATCTAGAAATGTAATTATGATATGGTTCGATAAAAATAGGGGTAAAGTCAACTCATTTAGTAGTGTGGCACTTTCCTTTGGGTTTTCTTCTTCGCCCTTGTGGGTAAATTCGCTTATTGAAGGTTATGGATGGGAAAGTACTTGGCAATTTTTAGCCATTGGGCTTTTACTGTTCAGCATATTTATTTACACTTTCTATAAAATTTCTCCAGAGAAGCATGGTCTATTGCCAGATGGTGCAAAGTCGCTTTCAACTGAAGACGAAAAACAAAAAGTAGTTACAAAGCAGTTTACCCTTACCGAAGCTAAAAAGGAAAGGGCTTTTTGGATGTACGGACTTACACTTGCCTTTAACAGCTTTTTTATTACGGGACTTACCTTTCATGTGGTGTCTATTTTTACACATGAAGGTTTTGCCAAGGAAGATGCCATTTCTATTTTCTTGCCAGGATCTGTAGTAGCGGTTACCGTTTCTACTATATTCAATTTTTTAAGTGATTATCTACCATTGAAATTGTATTTGTATCTAATGTTATTGGGTGGTTTTCTGGCTTCTTTAGGGTTTTTATTGTTGTCTACAGCTGCTGGCGTACCTATGTTAATTGCCGGTTTTGGTATCCTGGGCGGATTCTTTGCCGTTTTGAATGCCGTAGCTTGGCCAAGGTTTTTTGGGAGGGCACATTTGGGAAGCATAACCGGTAAAATAATGAGTTTTTTAATATTGGCAAGTGCTTTGGCGCCTAGTATATTTAGCCTTTGTCTATCAACCTTTGGGTCTTATGAAATGGTTGGTTATTTGGGTTTGGCATTCTTGCTTTTTCTGGTTATCGGATCTTTGAAAGCCAATAATCCGCAGTAAAAAAATCATTTTTAACTTTATCGGTCAACATATTGTGGTTCAAGTAGAAATCAATCTATCTTTACAAAAACACTACAAATGGATTTGAATTTAGCGGTACTGATAGATGGGGATAATATACCTTCTGCCTATGTAAAAGAAATGATGGAAGAAATTGCCAAATATGGCAACCCTACCATTAAACGTATTTATGGCGATTGGACCAATCCGCGTTTGGGAAAATGGAAAAACGTACTGCTGGAGAATGCCATAACACCTATTCAACAATATGGGTATACCCAAGGTAAGAATGCAACCGATTCTGCTATGATTATCGATGCTATGGATATCTTATATTCTGGTAAAGTAAACGGATTTTGTATTGTAAGTAGTGATAGTGATTTTACGAGACTGGCAACAAGATTGCGAGAAGCAGGCATGCAGGTTTTTGGAATTGGTGAACGCAAAACACCCAATCCATTTATTGTGGCTTGCGATAAGTTCATCTATATTGAAATTCTTAAAAGTAGAAGCGAAGAAGAAGCTGCGGATAACAATAAGACCCCTACTGAAAAAAATACCGTTGATAAAATTACCCCAAAGGCATTACGCTTTATTGCCACCACTATTGACGATGTAGCCGATGATGACGGATGGGCTTTTTTAGGTGATGTTGGTAGTTTGCTTCAGAAAAAGCAACCCAATTTTGATTCTCGTAATTATGGATTTCAAAAATTGACGCCTTTGATCAATTCCATCCCACATTTTGAAATTGAAAGACGTGAAGACTCCAAAGGGCGTAAAAAATTAATTTACGTAAAAATTAAGGAGAAGGTTTCTTCAAAGGCAAAAAAGTAAAACAAAACTGTATTTCACTACTATTGTTTTAAAACGATCATATTAGTTTGTATTTTTCAGTACAAATTAAAATGCTATGTATCGTAAGCTGTGGTTTTTGGCTGTTGTTATTATTTTGGGGTCATGTAAAGAATCCTCAAAAAAAGAGCAAGTAAATTTAGAAAGACCAATTGCTGAGGTGTTTGCTGAATTTTATGAATTCAAAAAAGGAATTAATCCTATAGAGGCTACCAAAGCTGGTTATTATGAGTATAATGACACCATAGCCAATTACATTTCAGACGACTATATTTTACATTTAAAAGATCGGTATACCTACTTCTTAGAGGAGTTAGGTAAGTATGACTCCACTCAGATCAGTGCGGAAGACTACATGAGTCTACGCGTAATGCAATGGGATTGTAATGTAAAACTAGAAGGTGTCATGAATCCTATGGTTACTGTGGCATCACCAATTTATGATCTGCCCAGTTTTGAGTTAATGCCCCTTTTTCAAATACAATCGTTGCATTTGTACGTGGCGCAATTGGCAGGTGGTACCAGTGTTCAGCCTTTTAAAAGCATAGAAGATTATAATAACTGGCTCAGTAGATTAGAGGATTACCTTATTTTTTTAGATACTTCAATAGAAAAAATGAAGGTGGGCCTGGACAAAGGTATAGTATTGCCAAAGGTATTGACATTAAAAATGTTGCCGCAAGTTCGTTCTTTTATAGATGTTCCATTAGAAGATAATTTATTCTTTAAACCCGTTTTAAATTTTCCGGATGGTATATCTGATGTAGATATGGATATTCTGAAAAGTAACTATGAAGATTTTATTCAAGAGAAGTTGACACCCAAATATGTGGAGTTAGATGATTTTTTAACAAATGAGTACTTGCCTAAATGTAGAGCGTCTAGCGGCTTGCTAGATTTGCCAAATGGTAAGGAGACGTACAAGTATTTAATTAAATTACATACGACTACGAATATGAGCGCAGATGAAATTCATGAATTGGGTTTGTCTGAAGTAGATCGTATTTCCAAAGAGATGGAAGCTATTAAAAATGAAATTGGATTTACGGGGGATTTAAAGTCTTTTTTCAGTTCTCTTAGAAATAAGAAAGAATTAATGCCTTTTTCTAAACCAGAAGAGGTTATAGAAAATTTTAATGCCATTAATGACCGCATAGCCGTGCGTATAGATTCTTTATTTAATTTAACCCCTAAGGCAGGTTTCAATGTACGAAGAACGGAAGCGTTTAGAGAAGCATCTGCCAGTGCCGAGTATGTGCCTGGATCAAAAGATGGTTCTAGGGCAGGTATTTTTTATGTGCCAATTCCAGATGCAAAGGCGTATAATATGGTTCATGATGAGGCATTGTTTTTACATGAGGCCATACCGGGCCACCATTTTCAATTAAGCTTACAGCAAGAGAACAATAGTCTTCCAGAGTTTTTACATCCTGAAAGTATGGGTGTGTTTGTAGAAGGTTGGGCTCTCTATGCAGAGTCGTTAGGCAAGGAATTGGGAATTTATACTGACCCTTATCAATATTTTGGTATGTTGAGTATGGAGATGCATAGAGCTATAAGATTAGTGGTAGATACCGGTATTCATGCAAAAGGCTGGAGTAGGGAGAAAGCCATACAATATTCTTTGGATAACGAGGCAGAATCTGAAGAAAGCATAATTGCTGAAATTGAACGTTATATGGCAACACCGGGGCAAGCCTTATCTTATAAAATGGGTCAATTAAAGATCAGACAATTGAGAACTAAGGCAGAAAAAGCTTTGGGAGACAATTTTAATATAAGGGATTTTCATAGTCAGATATTAAATTCTGGGAGTTTGCCTTTGGTATTATTAGAAGAGAAGATAGATAATTGGATCGCACAACAAGAAATGTAAGGTGCTTAAAGACCAATCAACAGGTGTAATAATCAATGAGAATCAACGTTTAGAAATTATAGTTTAACATAGCCATTAATGAAGACCATTAAATTTATAGTTCAAGTGATAGCGCTTTGCGTTGTTTTGTGCTCTTTTACAACTACGGAAAATTATCCGTATAAAAATTCTGTTGCAAAAGAAACGATAGCTTTGATAAGTACAGATTCTGTTTTGGGAGTTTGGAAATATACTATGACAAATGTGGATGCACCTTATGAGAAAGGTATGTTCTTTATTACCCAAAAAGGTGATTCCTATGATGTTGCCGTAAAACTTGGAACCGGTATGCTTACAGGGCAAGATGTGGTGGTTAAGGATAATGGTATTAATTTCAATGTAAATTTTGAAGGGCTAAAACGTGTGTCGTTTGTATTGGTCGTAGAGAATGATAAAATTGTAGGAGAAAGTTATTCTGCAATAGGAACCAGTGAAATTTTTGGTGTTCGTCAACTACCTGGACAATAAATATTTAAAACTTTAGGAAAAAATACTTAGTTTTCAATATTATTTGAAGCATGCATATTCATGTTTGCTTTATAATGTTGCTAACTAACTATTCTATTTTGAAAAAACTACTTCCAATGCTACTTGTTATTTTAACAGGTTGCGAACTCATGAAAGAAAAAGTTGATCTTGTTATTGTAAATGCAAAGGTCTATACTGTTGATGATTCTTTCTCAGAAGCCCAAGCTTTTGCCGTTCAAGACGGTAAGTTTATTGCTGTGGGTACTACAGATGAAATTAGGGATGTGTATACCTCTGATCAGTTGATAGATGCTGATGGTAGGGCAATTACCCCTGGATTAATTGATGCACATTGCCACTTT
This sequence comes from Maribacter sp. HS, assembly GCF_048059195.1. NCBI lineage: Bacteria > Pseudomonadati > Bacteroidota > Flavobacteriia > Flavobacteriales > Flavobacteriaceae > Maribacter > Maribacter sp. HS. Next base: position 336,745 of record NZ_JAYLVV010000002.1, on the reverse strand, counting down.
TATGGGTTAGGACTTAATCAACAACTTGTAAATTTAGTAGGTACCAAGAGTTTTGACGAGGTATTGGAACGTGTTAAGGAGTTTCATGCAGCAAATCCTAAATCATTTTTGAGGGGTAGAGGCTGGGATCAGAATGATTGGGAGGTTAAAGAATTCCCTACTAAAGCCGAATTAGATACTATTTTTCCTGATATTCCTGTTGCATTGGAACGTGTAGACGGTCATGCTTACTTGGTGAATCAAAAAGCATTGGACATGGCGGGTATTGATTGGAGTACCAAAGTGGAAGGTGGTGAAATTGTGAAGAAATGGGAGAATGGCTATTCTGGTATTACCGGAGTTTTGGTTGATAACCCTATGCAACTGATCGATAGTATTATGCCTTCACCAAGTTTAAATGATAAAATTAAGGCATTGAAAGATGCTGAAAGAATTAGTTTAAACCACGGTCTAACTACTGTCAACGATGCAGGTTTGGATAGAAGTACCATAGAGCTTATTGATAGTTTGCAGCAGGCCGGTGAGCTATCCATAAAGATCTATGCAATGGTCAGTAATAATAAGGAAGATGTTGATTATTATATAAACAAAGGACCAATTAAAACCGACCGATTGAACGTTAGGTCTGTTAAGGTTTATGGTGATGGGGCATTGGGTTCTAGAGGCGCGGCGCTAAAAGAAGAGTATAGTGATTTGCCCAATCATTTTGGTGCTATGATAACCCCTGTAGATGAAATTGAAGCTCTGGCGGAAAAATTGGCACGGTCGGAATACCAAATGAATACCCATGCAATAGGTGATTCTGCAAACGTTGCTGTGTTGAGAGCTTATAAAAAAGTGTTACAGGGCAAAGAGGATAGACGTTGGAAAATTGAGCATGCCCAAGTATTGACCGATAACGATTTTGATTTTTTTGAAAGCGGAATAATTCCATCAGTACAACCTACACATGCTACCAGTGATATGTATTGGGCGGAAGATCGTTTGGGAGACAGGGTAAAAGGGGCTTATGCTTTTAAGACCTTATTGAACAAGGCAGGTACTATAGCGTTGGGAACAGACTTTCCGGTAGAGGATGTTAGTCCGTTTTTAACCTTTTATGCAGCCGTGGCCAGACAAGATACGAGTGGATATCCAAAAGGAGGTTTTCAAATGGAAGAAGCCTTGACAAGGGAAGAGACTTTAAAAGGAATGACTATTTGGGCAGCTTATTCAAATTTTGAAGAAGAAGAGAAGGGAAGTATAGAACCTGGTAAATCTGCCGATTTTGTAATCTATGATAAAGATATGATGACCATACCATTAAATGAAATTCCCACTATAAAGGCAGAACAAACGTTTATAGATGGTATTGTTAGATAATAGAGATGCATAAAAAAACCTCGGTCTAAGACCGAGGTTTTTGTTTTAATACTGTGTACTTTAAAATTACATTGTAATTGGTACTGCAACTCTTGTCTTATCCCAGCCCATTACTAAAGATGTACCACCTTTAGCATCTTTAAATGCAATCGAGAATTCTTCTAATGAAGCGCTATCAGAACCATTAGGTACTTTTACACGTGCAACATCTGCAGATTCATCATAAAAATATGAACCCCATTGGTTTAAATTCTTATTTAAAATTACGGTCCACTCTTCTTCACCAGGTATGGTGAACAATGAATAGGTACCAGCTTTGATATCTTTACCTCCAAAATTAACATCCTTGTAGAAAGTAATTTCCGGGGCTTCGTTGGCACCAGTTCTCCATACCTTTCCAGTTGGAGCCAGTTCGTCCATAGAACGGCCTTTTAATTGAGGTCTGCCGTAAATAATACGAACCGCTTTTTCAGAAACTTTGTAATCTGTTGGGTAAGCAGCCATATCCATAGGGCTTTTGTCAATACCAGAGAAATCTTGAGCAGATACCGAAGTGGTCATCACTACAGCTAACATTAATGTTGCGAGTGTAAATACTTTTTTCATAATTATTGTTTAGTTTTTTTCTAGGTCATAAAACTAAGCAGTTCCTTACAGTGATATTTATAAAAAGAAGTTAAATTTTGGAAAGTTACATTTCGCCATATTTAGAACGTTAATTGCTTCTAAAACCTATCATATATAATATAAAATGAATTTTATAATTACAATTTGTAAGCATATTTGGAATATATGTTTGTTAATTGAAACTACAACTAGATATTTGTATCATAATTGATATAATAATTAGATTATGTGTGGAATAGTATGTGCATTTGATGTTAAGGAAAGTACTGAAGTACTTAGACCTCAACTTTTAGAAATGTCAAAAAAGATTAGACATAGAGGTCCGGATTGGAGTGGTATCTATGCTGATGATAAAGCCATTTTAGCTCATGAGCGTTTGGCAATTGTAGATCCAGCTTCTGGAAAACAACCATTATTGAGTCCTAATGGTAAATTGATATTGGCTGCCAATGGTGAAATATATAATCATAGAGAATTACGTAAGCAGTTTGAAGGTAAGTACGATTTTAAAACGGAGTCTGACTGTGAGGTTATATTAGCGCTTTATCAAGAAAAAGGTGTTGATTTTATTGATGAAATGAACGGAATTTTTGGTTTCACAATTTATGATGCGGAAAAGGACGAATATTTTGTAGCTCGTGATCATATGGGGATTATTCCATTATACATGGGATGGGATAAAAATGGTACTTTCTATGTAGCATCAGAATTAAAAGCTTTAGAAGGTACATGTACTAAAATAGAGTTATTTCCTCCGGGGCATTATTTACATAGTTCAGACGGTGAACTTAAGAAATGGTATTCCAGAGATTGGATGGAGTATGATGCGGTTAAGGAAAACGAAACCAGTATTAAGGAAATTAAAGAAGCCTTAGAAGCTGCCGTTCATAGACAATTAATGTCTGATGTGCCTTACGGTGTCTTATTGTCTGGTGGGTTGGATTCTTCGGTTACTTCCGCAATAGCTAAGAAATATGCGCAAAAGCGTATTGAGAGTGGAGATACTGCAGATGCTTGGTATCCACAATTACATTCGTTCTCGGTAGGTCTAGAGGGATCTCCAGATTTAGCTGCTGCACAAAAGGTGGCTGATCATATTGGAACCGTACACCATGAAATTAAATTTACTATACAAGAAGGTTTAGACGCTATAAAAGATGTAGTGTATAACTTAGAAACTTATGATATTACCACCATTAGAGCTTCTACGCCTATGTACCTTATGGCGCGTGTCATAAAATCTATGGGTATTAAAATGGTACTTTCCGGTGAGGGTGCAGATGAGTTGTTTGGCGGATATCTTTATTTCCACAAAGCACCTAATGCACAAGAATTTCATGAAGAAACCGTACGTAAGTTAAGTAAGCTGCATATGTATGATTGCTTAAGGGCGAACAAGTCTTTGGCTTCATGGGGAATAGAAGGTAGAGTTCCTTTCTTGGATAAAGAATTTATGGATGTTGCTATGCGTATCAACCCTCAGGATAAGATGATCAACGGTGAGCGTATGGAGAAGTGGGTCGTAAGAAAGGCTTTTGAAGATATGTTACCAGAAAGTGTTGCATGGAGACAGAAAGAACAATTTTCTGATGGAGTTGGGTATAGTTGGATAGATACTTTGAAAGAAGTGGTAAACCAAGAGGTGAGCGATGAGCAATTGGCGAACGCTAAATTTAGATTTCCATTACAGACACCTACATCAAAAGAAGAATTTTATTACCGTTCCATATTTGAAGAGCATTTTCCTTCAGACGCTGCTGCGTTATGCGTACCTCAAGAAGCTTCTGTAGCTTGTAGTACTCAAATTGCTCTAGAATGGGATGAAGCATTCAAGAACATGAACGATCCGTCTGGTAGAGCGGTTGCATTTGTTCATGATGATGCATACGTTAAGCAATAGGGTTTGAATTAGTCATTAATACTTATTGTAAGAACCCGTCTAATTCTTTAGACGGGTTTGTTTTTTTATGAATTGTTTCATCATTGCTTAGATGTCATTGATCATCTGCTTTAGCTTTTCTTTTGATTCACCGGTTTTTTCTTGTATTCTTCCCAGTAATTCATCAGACTTACCTTCAGCATATGTTAGATCATCATCTGTAAGGTCACCATACTTTTGCTTAAGTTTTCCTTTTGCGATATTCCACTTTCCTTTAAATTGTTCTTCATTCATGATATATTGTTTTTAAGATTATACCTCTAAGTTAATGGTCACATGTAAAGGAAATCTTAATAAATCACCATTATGATCAATAACGCAAACATTGATTTTTTTACCGTTAATTTTGAGAAGTTTTGTTGACCGGGTGTATCATTTTTATGTTGTTTTGCACATTTAATAGATAGTTCCGGTCATTTGGTATCTATAAATGAAGTCTTGGTTGTATTATTTAATGTTTTCAATACAACCATACTTAACATTGATACTTTAGGTAGCTCTGTTTTTTAGGATAAAATCTCTAATTTTCCACAATAATTGTTGATAACTTGCCATTGCCCAATTACTAGGAAGGCTATATTTCATGGGGTATTGCGTATATTTGTAAGATTGCAAAATTTGAAGTAAAACAACCTTAATTTTATGAGCGAAGAAGCAAATAAGAAAAATTATTCGGCAGATAGTATTCAGGCCTTGGAAGGTATGGAGCACGTACGTATGCGTCCATCCATGTATATAGGTGATGTTGGGGTCCGTGGTTTGCACCATTTAGTATATGAAGTAGTCGATAACTCTATTGATGAGGCTATGGGAGGTCATTGTGACAACATTAGCGTTATCATAAATGAAGATAATTCCATAACTACAAGAGATAACGGTAGGGGTATTCCTGTAGATTTACATAAAAAGGAAGGTGTTTCTGCACTTGAGGTTGTAATGACCAAGATCGGTGCCGGTGGTAAGTTCGATAAAGATTCTTATAAAGTATCGGGTGGTCTTCACGGTGTTGGTGTTTCGTGTGTAAACGCTCTTTCTGATCATTTGACCGCTACGGTTTTTAGGGACGGTGTAATTTGGCAACAAGAATATGAGCGTGGTAAGGCTTTATATCCGGTAAAGAGAATAGGTGAGACCGAAGATAGGGGTACAGAAGTTACTTTTCATCCGGATAATACCATATTCACCCAAACTATTGAATATAGTTATGAAACCTTGGCAAATAGAATGCGCGAGCTTTCTTTCTTGAACAAAGGGGTTACTATTAGTATTACCGATAAACGTCAGAAAGACGAAAAAGGGGAATACGTTGGTGAAACATTCTTTTCCAATGAAGGATTAAAGGAATTTGTTAAGTTCTTAGATGGCAACCGTGAGTCCTTAATACAAGGGGTTATAGCAATGGAAGGGGAGAAAAACGATATTCCTGTTGAGGTTGCTATGATTTATAACACCAGTTATACAGAAAATCTTCATTCGTATGTAAATAACATTAATACTCATGAAGGTGGTACACATTTATCAGGATTTAGAAGAGGTTTGACTTCTACCCTGAAAAAATATGCCGATGCTTCTGGTATGCTGGATAAATTAAAATTCGAAATTCAAGGTGATGATTTCCGTGAAGGTTTAACGGCAATTGTGTCTGTTAAGGTTTCTGAGCCGCAATTCGAAGGTCAGACAAAAACCAAATTAGGAAACCGTGAGGTTTCTGCAGCAGTGAGTCAGGCAGTATCTGAAATGTTGACAGATTACCTAGAGGAGCATCCAGATGATGCTAAGACCATTGTTCAGAAAGTAATTCTTGCGGCGCAGGCTAGACATGCAGCTTCTAAAGCTCGTGAAATGGTTCAGCGTAAGAATGTAATGAGTGGTGGTGGTTTGCCAGGTAAACTATCAGATTGCTCTGAGCAGGACCCAGAAAAGTGCGAAATATTCCTAGTTGAGGGAGATTCGGCGGGTGGTACCGCTAAAATGGGTCGTGATCGTAATTTCCAAGCGATCCTACCGCTTCGAGGTAAGATTTTGAATGTTGAGAAAGCCATGCAACATAAGGTTTTTGAAAACGAGGAAATTAAGAATATGTATACTGCCCTTGGTGTTACCATAGGTACAGAAGAGGATAGTAAAGCATTGAATCTAGAGAAGTTAAGATACCATAAGGTAGTCATCATGTGTGATGCCGATGTTGATGGTAGCCATATTGAAACCTTGATTTTAACATTCTTCTTCCGTTATATGAGAGAATTGGTAGAGAATGGGCATATTTATATTGCTACTCCACCTCTTTATCTGGTTAAAAAAGGTCAGAAAAAGAGATATGCTTGGAGTGATAAAGAACGCGATGAAATTGCAGATAGCTACAGTGGTGGTGTAAGTATTCAAAGATATAAGGGTCTTGGTGAAATGAACGCTGAACAATTATGGGATACAACCATGAATCCTGAATACAGAACATTGCGCCAAATAACGATAGACAACGCAACTGAAACCGATCGTGTTTTCTCAATGCTTATGGGTGATGAAGTACCACCTAGAAGAGAATTTATTGAGAAGAATGCTGTTTATGCAAACATTGACACATAGAAAATACCTATTACACAACAAAAACCTGCGTCTACGGCGCAGGTTTTTTAGTTTTAGGTAAAATTTGAATCATGAAGAATTTATTTACGTGTGTTTTTCTAGGGGCATGTTTAACTACTGTTGCTCAGGCAGATTTTAATAATGTACTAGCTGCCGGAGTTGAAGATGCAGAACGATTTACGACCGATTATATGGCACCACTCTCTGAAAGTGTGGTATATAGTATGTCAACCGGGTGGTATAATACTGCGGATGCAAAACCCTTGGGCGGATTTGAAATTTCTATTATCGGTAATATCACGGGCTTTAAGAACAAGGAGGATAAGAAAACTTTTATCCTAGATCCCAGTGATTATGAGAATTTAGATTTTGTGGAAAACCCAGGTGTGGCCAGAGAAGTGTCAACGGCTTTAGGGGATATTTCTGGAACTCAGGTTTATGTAGAAGGTGAGGTATTGGGAGTAACCGTTAGAGAAACATTTGAGCTGCCATCGGGCTTGGCAGGTGAAAATATCGATTTTGTACCGTCGGGTTATTTGCAAGCAAGTGTTGGTGTTATAAAGGGAACTGAAATTAAAGCAAGGTTTTTGCCTAAAATGGAATATGAAGATGCATCTATCGGACTATTTGGCTTAGGTATACAACACGATTTTACGAAATTGTTGCCTGCGGATAAAATTTTACCAGTGGCAATTTCTGCCGTTATTGGGTATACGAATATCAATGGTGATTATGATTTAAGTAATGCCAGGTTAATAGAAGGTGAAAATCAACGTATAGAGGCAGAAATCAGTAGTTGGGCATTTGGTGCTGTAGTATCTACAAAGTTGCCTATCATTAATTTTTATGGAGGTGTAAATTATATTACTGGTAAGTCGGTAACAGATGTTTTAGGAACGTATAGAGTTAATAGTGGACCATTTGAATCTGAAACTTATGAAGATCCTTTTTCGATCGTAAAAAAAGTAAATGGGGTAACAGGTACTTTGGGAACGAAACTAAAATTAGGTTTCTTTAGGCTGAATGCTGAGTATAATCTAGGAGAATTCAATACTGCTACTGTAGGTATAAATTTTGGTTTTAGGTAAATCAAAAGTAAATAATATCAAGGTTTAAAAATCAAGTATTGAGGATTTTGGGTTCATCCCTGTTCCAGCGTTGTATTAAGAGATGCTAAATAGTATTGATTTTGAGATAAATCAGGCTTTTGATATACCTTGATTTTTAAACTTGAACTTGAATTCTCTTGTTTCCGACAACCAACAAATAGAGAACACATAGGAATAAAAAAGACTGCCCAGATCCCTCCGGACAGCCTTTTTCCCATGGCCCTGTTAAAATCGTTTATTCCCTTATTGCCAAGGTGGCACCATCTTTCTTTTGAAGGTAAACATTCTCTTCAGAAGATTTTATGGTGATAATATTATTGGGCTTTCCTTCTAGACCTTTATACTCAACCGTATAAACATCGTCTTGTTTAGACCAGTTAAAGTCTGTTTTTAAGGTAATGGTAGAACCTTCAATTTCATGATATCTACCAAGAAAGACATCATTAAAAATCCACTCTTTACGAATAGTTTGTTTAGAAGAGCTTTCAGTTACGGTCAAATCGGATTGTGACCAAATTCCAATGATGGGATCGGTGTTTTGTTCAATGCGAGAACAGTTCGCAAGAAACACAATGGCACATATGGCCAACAAAGAGAGGAACTTCTTAGTCATAAGTAGGTTAATTTTATGGTGGATTTGGGATCCATAGTATTTAACGTGACTAGTTTCGGCTTATTATTAAAATTCGATGTATGGTCACTATTTGACGATTTCTTCGTTAAAGCGTAATTTTTTTTAACAAAATGTGCATTTTATCGATGTTTTTAATCACTTTTTCAGTTAATTAAATCAAGTGGCTAGTAGCATAATTCGTCAATAAATACCTATTTTTGAAGTGAAAATTCAATACACATAAGATGGCTATTCCATTTTATATATAATAATTCATAAAATAATAATAAATGAAAGTTACAGTAGTTGGTGCTGGTGCAGTAGGTGCTAGTTGTGCAGAATACATTGCCATTAAAGATTTTGCATCAGAAGTGGTTATTTTGGACATTAAAGAAGGCTATGCGGAAGGTAAAGCAATGGATTTAATGCAAACTGCGTCATTAAACGGTTTTGATACAAAAATAACAGGTAGCACAAACGATTATTCTAAAACGGCCGATAGTCATGTTGCGGTAATTACATCTGGTATTCCAAGAAAACCAGGTATGACCAGAGAAGAATTGATCGGTATTAATGCAGGAATCGTAAAAACGGTTTCTAGCAATCTTTTAGAGCATTCTCCTAATGTCATCATTATCGTAGTAAGTAACCCTATGGATACTATGACGTACTTGGTACATAAAACTACTGGTTTACCAAAGAACAGAATAATAGGTATGGGTGGTGCTTTAGACAGCGCACGTTTTAAGTATCGTTTAGCAGAGGCTATGGAAGCTCCTATTTCTGATATAGACGGTATGGTAATTGGTGGTCATAGTGATACCGGTATGGTGCCATTAACATCTCATGCAACCAGAAATAGCATACGTGTGTCTGAATTCTTATCAGAAGAAAGATTACAACAAGTAGCGGATGATACTAAAGTAGGTGGTGCAACTTTGACCAAGTTATTAGGTACTAGCGCTTGGTATGCTCCTGGTGCAGCAGTTTCTTCTATGGTACAGGCAATTGCTTGTGATCAGAAGAAAATGTTCCCTTGTTCTACATTGCTTGATGGTGAATACGGTCTTAAAGATATCTGTATTGGTGTTCCTGTAATTTTAGGTAAAGACGGTATAGAGAAAGTAGTTGATATACCTTTAAGTGATGCTGAAAAAGCTAAAATGCAGGAAAGTGCTGCTGGTGTAAGTAAAACTAACGGACTTTTAGAGCTGTAGTTAATACCGCTAAATCATATTTGAACCCTTTGTGACATTGTTGCAAAGGGTTTCTTTTTCTAAGAAGATAGGCTTCAGGTACATATATTGTAAAAAAATATACTACCTAGCATATTTTTCTTTTTATATTTGCCGCATGAATGCAAAATGGTGCGTAAGTACTTTATTTATTATTCTAGCCCTATTAGGGTTATGTCAAGAGCAAAAGAAAGCTTCTAATCAACAAATTTCATTGGAATTTGCTGATGTGGAATTAGCTTCAAATACTGCCCATGATGAAATATTGGCTGTAATAACTAAAAAATTACAGGTTTTAGGTGTCGATACCATTGAGGTAATAGAGAATGACGAAACACAATTAAGTATTCGTTATTACAGTGATGTTGATGCTGAGAGCGTTAAAAAGTTTCTTTCACAAGAAGGTCGGTTTTTAGCGAATGAAGATGAAATTCCAACCGAAGATGATTCTGATGGACTACCCGGTCAATATAATCTGGTTGTTTTAGATCTTCATCAGCATACTGATAATGGATATCAAATAAAAGCCACACTTGTTGCTGGTCAAGATCATAATTTTGATTCCAAGGTTATTCCGGTAGTACCGCCTTTAACCAATAAATTTACTTTAGAGTTCAATGCTACTGTAGAATTGGCTCTTAAAATCAATAGTAAGGTTGCTATTGTTGCAAATAATACTTCACATCAAATTCCAGAGGTAAGGGCAGGACCCACCTGGATCAGAAATAGCTAAACTACAACATCTAATAAGACGTAATTATTTTGCGAAAAAGTATTGCGCCTAGATTTTTAAACTACTTAATAAGTATAATCAACATAAATTAAATAAATAAAAATGCAGAATAAGGGACTTATAAAGCTATTTGCTTTATTATTCGGGTTAGTTAGTATTTACCAGCTATCCTATACTTTTGTTACAAGCAAAGTAGAAAAAGAAGCGAATACCTTCGCGGCCAGTCGTGTGTCTGAGGCAGAAGAGGGTTACGTGGCAAAGCGAGAAATGGTAGCGGCAAGCTATCTTGATTCTATCGGTAATAATACCGTTTTTGGCTACACCAATTATAATGAGGCTAAAAAGAAAGAATTGAACAAAGGTCTTGACCTTAAAGGGGGTATAAATGTTACCCTTCAAATTTCAGTAAAGGACATCCTAAAAGGATTGGCTAATAATACAAAGAGTCCAGTTTTCAACAAGGCTTTGGCAGATGCCGATGCAGCCTCTAAAAATAGCGATGATACGTATATTGAACTTTTCTTTGAAGCTTTTGACGCAATAAAGGGAGATACTAAATTGGCTTCACCAGATATCTTTGCTAACAAAGGTCTTAGTGATGAAATTAATTTTCAAATGTCAGATGATGAGGTTAAACCTATCATTAGAAGAAAAATAGATGAATCTATAGTATCTGCTTTTGAAGTATTAAGAGAGCGTATTGATGGTTTTGGTGTTACACAGCCAAACATTCAAAGAGAAGGTAATTCTGGTCGTATATTGGTAGAGTTACCAGGTGCAAGAGATATTGCTCGTGCGCAAGATCTTTTATCAAGTACTGCTCAATTGGAGTTTTGGGAAACGTATAAGCAAAGCAATACCAGTTTTAGTACATTCTTAATTCAAGCGAATGAAAAGCTAAAAGAAATAGTTGAAGTAAAAGAACCAGAGCAAATTAAAGAAGAGTCAGAGTTAGATTCTTTGTTGTCCGATGTTTCTGCAGATTCTTTGGATTTGGCAACACAAGTGAATCCTTTGTATGAGTTATTGATTCCTGCTAACCCAGGTTCAAATGCAATGTTTCGTGCAGCTATAAAAGATACCGCTACTATTGGTTCTTATTTTAGAATGCCAGAAATTAGAAGATTGTTGCCTGCAGATATCCAGTTTACAAAGTTTGTATGGGAAAGACCATCTTCAGAAGATACAGAGGTTATTGATTTATATGCATTAAAATCTAACCGCGATGGTACGCCAAGAATTAGTGGTGATGTTGTAAGTGATGCTAGAGCGGATTTTGATCAGTTCAGTAAGCCTGCAGTTTCAATGACCATGAATACCAAAGGAGCTAAAGAATGGGAAAAATTAACGGGTGATGCTTATAGCAATCAAACAGGTATAGCTATTGTTTTGGATAACAAAGTGTACACTGCTCCTGGTGTTTCTTCTGGTCCTATCTCTGGTGGTCGTTCAGAAATTACCGGAGACTTTACGGTAAACGAAACAAAAGATATTTCTAACGTACTTAGAGCCGGTAAACTTCCTGCTTCTGCAGAAATTATTCAGTCAGAGATTGTTGGTCCTTCTTTAGGTCAAGAAGCTATTGATAGTGGTTTTATGTCTTTCTTGATCGCTATGGCAATTGTTCTGTTATGGATGATCGCATATTATGGTAAAGCAGGTGCTTTCGCAGATGTTGCTTTGTTATTGAACATCTTGTTGATCTTTGGTGTGTTAACCAGTTTGAATGCTGTGTTGACTCTACCTGGTATCGCAGGTATCGTATTAACGATCGGTATGTCTGTTGATGCCAACGTACTTATCTTTGAGCGTATTAAAGAAGAATTGGCAAAAGGTAAAGGTAAAAGTCAAGCCGTTGCCGATGGTTTTGGTAATGCATTGTCATCAATCTTAGATGCGAATATTACTACAGGTTTAACTGCAATCATATTATTCGTTTTTGGATCTGGACCAATTAAAGGTTTTGCAACAACGTTATTGATCGGTATTATAACTTCTTTATTTACCGCAATATTTATCACCCGTCTTTTGGTTGATTGGTATATTGGAGGAAAAGGTAGAAGCTTGGATTTCTCAACCGGAATTACAAAAAACCTATTCAAGGGAATCAATATCGATTTCTTGATCAAGAGAAAGATAGCTTACGTTGTTTCTGGAATATTGGTTGCCGTAGGCTTATTCTCTTTGTTCTTTGGTCCTGGATTGCAACAAGGTGTTGACTTTGTGGGCGGTCGTTCTTATACTGTTCGTTTTGAGCAGCCTGTTAACCCTTCTGAAATTGCATCAGAATTAAATACCGTATTTGGTAGTGGAACTAACGTGAAAACTTACGGAGAGTCTAACCAGGTAAAAATAACTACTCCTTATAAAGTTGATGTTGAAGGAATTGAGGTAGATACTGAAATTCAAGATAAGTTATACACTTCTTTACAAAAATACTTGCCAGACGGTATAAGTAAAGATGCTTTTGTTTTAGGAGGTGTTGATGATGAGGCAGTAGGAATATTACAATCTGTAAAGGTTGGTCCTACCATTGCAGATGATATTAAGAATAATGCCTTTTTGGCAATTCTGGGTTCATTGGCAGTAGTATTCTTATACATCCTATTTAGATTTAGAAGATGGCAGTTCTCATTGGGTGCCGTTGTTGCGGTATTCCATGATGTATTGATCGTTTTAGGTGTGTTCTCTATATTTGGAAAATTGATGCCGTTTAACATGGAAATAGATCAAGCATTTATTGCAGCTATTTTGACAGTAATCGGTTACTCATTGAATGATACGGTGGTAGTATTTGACCGTATTCGTGAGACTTTGGCAGAACGCGGCTGGAAAGGCGGTTCTAACATTAACTATGCAATAAACAGTACGTTAAGTAGAACTTTGAATACTTCTTTGACTACCTTAATTGTACTTTTGGCCATCTTCATATTTGGTGGAGAATCATTAAGAGGATTTATGTTCGCAATGATCGTAGGTGTTGTTGTAGGTACTTACTCTTCTGTATTTATTGCAACTCCTGTAATGTTCGATGCGTTGAGCAAGAAAATTACCTCTGGTAAAGAGTAATCAAGAGTTTAACTAACTCAAATATAAAAGCCGTTCAGAAATGAACGGCTTTTTCTATTTTATACTACCGGTTGAACCAGTTTCATGTGGAGTAAGGTAAAAGGTCTGTTTTGGTTTTAGACCTTTTTCTTTTCTATGGGAAACAAAGATGATCGCGGTGTCCGTCTCTTCTGCAAATTTGTTGACCAAAGCTACTAACAATGCAGCGGAATCATCATCCATACCTGCTGTGGGTTCATCTAATATTAATAATGGTGGTTGCTTTACCATGGCGCGTGCCGTCATAACCAGTCTTTGTTTACCCGTAGATAAAGCATTGAAAAAAGTGTTTTTAATATCACTAAGGTCTAATAGCGCCAGCCATTGCTTTATTATTCTTTGCTGAAACGCTGTTGGCTTTACATATAAGCCTACAGAATCATTTAAACCGGAGATAAGCATATTTTCTATTGAGTGTCTTCCGCTGAACTTATCGGTCATCGCAGGAGCGTAATAACCTATCTTTTTCTTGATGTCCCATACACTTTCACCACTACCTTTTTTACTGCCAAATAGGTGAATGTTTTGACCATAGGCTTTTGGGTTGTCACCAAAAATCATGGAAAGTATAGTAGATTTACCACTGCCATTGGTGCCTGATAGCTGCCAAAAGTCACCTTTGTTCACTGTCCAATTAATACTGTTCAATATTTTCTTTTCACCATAGGAAATACTTACATCTTTAAAATTTATCAACATATTAGGCAAGTTAATAAAGTCAATACCCGATTGTGGAACGGTGATGGTTGTAAAGCTTTCTGGGATTTGGATTTCAGCAGAAAGCGGACTTTCTATAACTTGAAAGTTGTTCTTTATAATACTGCCATAATGGTTGATAAAAGAAAGAGTGTCTTCTTTTCTACTGGCCAGTTGAATAAAGGAAATATGCTTTGAGTGATTTACAAGTATGGTTTTAAGATTTTCTTGAAAGGAAATGTCCAAATTATCAAAAGGATTATCTAGTATTATATAATCTGGCCGTTCATTAAGCAAGTAATGTAACAAGGCTCTTTTTTGCTCTCCACTAGACATTGTTTTTAACGATTGCCCAACACTGCTAATGATCTTAATATCATGTTTATCTTCCTCGTCTATTAATTTTTCTAGAGTAAAATGAGAGAAAAGTCTTCCTGTTTTTTGTTTAAAATATTGGAGTTCAATAGGTGTTCTTCCTTGTTGAAAATCTTTAATGAAACCTTTCTTGTTTGAGTTGTTGTCTAAATATATTACCCAATGATTCATTTTGCGTTTATTCTATAAATATGTACTGTGTTATTATGGTAAGTAGTGGTGAAATCTATAAACATACCATTTTTCAATGCCGTTTTTTGCGATGGAATATTATCTACCTGTATAATTGAAATTAAACTGTTTGTCCATTTTTTTTCAAATGCTATATGTTTGCACTTTTCTGCAGCCTCAAATGCGAAACCTTTTCGCCAATATTCTGGTAGAATGGAATAACCAATTTCAAACTCTTGTTTACCATCTACCTGTTGTAATAGAACACCACAGAGTCCAACCAGGGTGTTGGTGCCTTTTAAAAATAAAGCATTTAAACCACCTAGGTTTGCCTTATATCTCTCAAAGATTCTTTGAAATTGTTCTTCGCAGGCAACTCTAGGGTCGTTTGGTAGTCCAGACCAGTATTGGCTGCTTAATGGTTCTTCATGAAATGGTAGCCAGTGTTCAAAATCTAATGGTTTTACTTCTTTAAAAAGTAAACGATCAGATTCTTCATTGAATAAAACATATGCTGGCATTATTCTCTTTGAATTAAACGCAGGATTAAGATATTACTTTCTGCTAAAACTAATGCTATCACCAATAGATAAGCCCAATTCTTGGGATAGACCTGCATTAATCTCTAGTACGTATTTTATGGGTACTTGTGAAGATAAACCATCTTCATTTAGTGGTTGTGCATTTTCTTGAAAACTGGCAATTTTCAAATTTTCTTTTATATAGATGATATCTAATGGAAACTCTGTGTTCTTCATGTAAAAAGAATGCATTCTTTCATCAGGAAAAATGAATAACATACCTTCATTGATTGCCATACCTTTTCGGTACATTAGTCCGGTTTGGGTTTCATAATCTGTCTCGGCAAATTCAATATTGAATTTGGTTTTAACGGTGTCACTGGAGTTTAGAAAAATAGTTAAATCTCCTTCATGTGAAAAATCAATAGTTTCTGTAGCTATGGTCTTTTTAGATTCTTCCTTGCATGAAAAAGCTAAAGTAGCTATGGTAGCCACTACTATCAAGCCTTTATTTATTTTACTGAACATTACGCAGTTTTTGTTTTTCTGAACATGAAATAGAAACCTACTAGTATAAAGGGGATACTTAACCATTGACCGGTAGATAGTAAACCTAACGATTCTTCAAATCCGCCTTGACTTTTCTTAACGAATTCAGCAAAGAAACGAACTGTCCAAAGTAATACGAAGAACAACCCGAATAAATAACCGGTTTTGTTCTTTTTATCTGTTTTCCAATATAGAAAATACAACAGAATAAAAATGAAAATATAACCTATTCCTTCATATAATTGGGCTGGATGACGGTATGGAATTTCTGCTAGATATTGAGAGAACTGTGGGTTATTTTCTATAGCGGCATAAGCGGCGTTCAGTGTTTTCTCTTGGGTAATACCCAATGCTTTTGATGGGTGTAAGTCATCTGAATCACGAATAAACTTTGTGGCAAAAATGAAATTTTCATCTACCACTTTACCGTTGATCTCAGAGTTGAAAAAATTACCTAAACGAACGCAAAAAGCCCCAATGGCAACAGGTATTACCATTCTGTCAAAAATCCATAACATGTTAAATTCAGGATATTTTCTTGTATACAAATAGGTGCCAATTATAATACCAAGTGTAGCTCCATGACTGGCTAGACCAGTAAAGCCGGTAAATTCATAACCATCTATTAAACCAAAAAGTAGACTGCCAGTATCACTTTCGCGTACAGGTATTAAAATCTCAATTAGGTGATTAGAGTAATATGCCCAGTCATAAAAAAACACATGACCTAATCTTGCCCCTAGCATGGTGCTTAGAACGGTGTAGATGAATAGGGAATCTAATTGTTCTACCGATTTTTTCTCGTTAAGAAAAATCTTTTTCATAAGAAACCAACCTAAGGCAAAGGCGGTTATCCAAAGTAGATTGTAATACTTTATTTGAATGAAACCAATATTGAAAAGTGTCTCGTTCGGATTCCAAGTAATTCCTAAGAAATGCATGTGTTGAATTTTGAATGGCTAAGATAATAAAATAGAAATCTACCTAGCCGTAAGATTTGGGAAATTGATTTTGTTATGAGTTAAAAGAGAGTTAAGTATGGAAATGAGAGAAAATGGAGAATAGAGAATGGAATATACAGGTGGAAATATAGAAATATTTGGTGATTTGACTAAGTCAAAGTTTTGACCAACGAAACCTTTAAATTTTATTAGTTTTTTTGAGCTTGAACTCGATTTTTGATTTTGATCCTTATTTAAGGAACTGGGTCGTAGCCTTTTCCACCCCAAGGATTGCAGCTAAAAATACGCTTTGTTGCCAACCAACCTCCTTTAAATAGACCATGTTTTTTTAATGCTTCTAAGGTGTATTGAGAACAAGTAGGGGAGTATCTACATGTTGCTGGGGTATAAGGGGAAATTGCCACTTGGTAAAACCGGACTATAAATATGAAAGGAGCAATAAGAATTTTTTTTAAGGAGATTTTCACGATGATAAATTGATAGCCAAATTTACTATAAAAGGATTAACTATATAAAATAAGAAGCCCGGATGGTTTGCATCCGGACTTCTAAAATTAAAATGGTTTTTGTTTAGGCTCCTATTCTTATGGGTTCTAAATGTTCGGCCTCTTCTTCGGAATATAACCTAGATTTGATCAAAAATCGAAGACCTAACGGAATTTCCAATGAAAAACTAGAGCCAATACCTGGGGTAACGTCAACAGTCAGCTGGGTGTGTTTCCAATATTCAAACTGATCTTTTGACATATGAAAGTCACAACCTTCAATAGTGCCAAGCCAAACATCGTTATCATCCAGCATTAAATCGCCTTTTTCAAAACACATGGGTGAGGAACCGTCACAGCAACCGCTACTTTGGTGGAACATAAGTTCACCGTGTTTCTCTTTTAGCTGTGCAATTACTTCTGCGGCTTTTTTAGTTACCAAAACTCTTTTTGTCTTCATCGTATTTCGTTTTTAAAAGAATCCCATTTTTTTCTTATCGTAAGAAATAAGCATGTTTTTGGTTTGGCGATAGTGTGCCAACATCATTTTATGGTTTTCCCTACCGATACCTGATTTTTTGTATCCACCAAATGGTGCATGTGCAGGATATAGGTGATAGCAATTTACCCAAACTCTACCGGCTTTTATGGCTCTTGAAATCTGGTATGCCTGGTGGGTATCACGTGTCCAAACGCCGGCACCCAATCCATATAGGGTGTCATTTGCAATTTCTATGGCCTCTGCTTCATCTTTGAAAGTGGTTACACAAAGTACGGGGCCAAAAATTTCTTCCTGAAAAACGCGCATTTTGTTATTTCCTTTTAAAATAGTCGGTTGTACATAATATCCACCTTCCAAACCTTCATTATAGGCTTGTGCGCCTCCTGTAAGGATTTCACAACCTTCTTCTTTTCCTATATTAATATAGCTAAGTATTTTTTCAAATTGATCGTTTGATGCTTGCGCGCCCATCATGGTATTAGGGTCTAGAGGATGCCCCATTTTAATAGCTTTAGTACGCTCAATTACACGTTCAATGAATTTTTCGTAAATACTTTCTTGTACCAACATTCTAGAAGGACAAGTACAGACTTCGCCTTGGTTTAAGGCGAACATATTGGCGCCTTCCAAACATTTGTCAAAGAATTCATCATCGGCATCCATAATACTCTCAAAGAAAATGTTCGGTGACTTTCCACCAAGTTCAAGAGTAACAGGGGTAATGTTTTTTGATGCGTATTGCATAATTAATTGACCTGTTGTTGTTTCACCGGTAAAGGCTATTTTGTCTATTCTAGGGCTAGATGCCAAAGGTTTACCTGCCTCAGCACCAAATCCGTTTACGATATTAAGTACTCCATCAGGTAATATCCCTTCAATAATTTCCATTAATATTAAGATTCCCACAGGTGTTTGCTCTGCTGGTTTTAATACTACACAGTTACCTGCAGCTAAAGCCGGAGCCAGTTTCCACGTTGCCATTAGTAGTGGGAAGTTCCAAGGTATAATTTGACCAACGACTCCTAATGGTTCAGTAACGTTCAATGCCACAGTGTTAGCATCCAATTCACTGACCGAGCCTTCTTCTGCTCTAATGACACCTGCAAAATATCTAAAATGATCTACGGCCAAAGGTAAATCTGCAGCGCGTGTTTCTCTAATGGCTTTACCGTTGTCCCAAGTTTCGGCTCTAGCCAACACCTCAAGGTTTTGTTCTATTTTATCGGCAATCCTTAATAGCATATTGCTTCTTTCGGTCGCAGAAGATGAATTCCATGAAGGTGCAGCTTCCCATGCGGCATCAATTGCCTTTTCAATATCTTCAGATGTTGATCTCGGTATTTTTGTAAACGATTTACCGTCTACCGGAGAAATATTTTCAAAGTATTCTCCTTTACTTGGGGCTACCCATTTGCCACCAATATAATTTTCATATTGATTTTTAAATTTGGGTTTTTGAAGTACGTCTTTTTCTACAGTTGCTGTTGTGCTCATAGTATATGATTTAAGTTAATATTAGAAATGTATGTATTGGGAGCTAGTCAATACGATATTCTAAATGTACCCTACACTTATATCTTTTGTCTGACGCATTCTACGAATAATATGAACAATCCTATCAATTATTGATTTTATGATTTTTTTAAGCATATATTTTTGTAAATTTCTTAAAATAAAATCAAAATAATTGTGATTAAGTTATCAGATAATTTTCTAGAAGGAAGGCGTTTAGAGACCATGGTGGAGAACCAGACATCTTACACAATGAACAATGCCGCCATGCATGTTTTTGAAACCCATGAACAAGCAGCTAGTGTTCTTTTAAAATTTGAACAGCCAGTTTTGGCCAGTATGATCCAAGGGAAAAAGATTATGCATTTACGAGATTATGAGGCATTTGATTTTTTACCTGGAGAATCTTTGGTTTTACCTGCAAACGAAAGTATGTGTATTGATTTTCCTGAAGCTATGGCAAAAAATCCTACAAGATGTTTGGCAATGGCTATTTCAGAAGATAAGATAAATAAGGTATTACAGTTCATGAATGAGAATATGCCAAAAAGTACCAAAGAGGCATGGGGATTAATGGACTATAATTTTCATTTTGTAAATGATAGGGGTATATACCAAATCATTCAGAGATTGTTGTTTTTGTTTTCAGAAGATCACCCATCAAAAGATATTTTTGTGGATAATATGTTGAGAGAGTTGATCATTCGTATTTTACAGACCAATGAACGTAAAATTTATAGCAACACCACATTATCCATTAAAAAGGAAAGTAGGTTGACCGAGGTTATACGTTATATTAGAAATAACGTTCATAAATCTTTAAATGTAGATGACCTTAGTAAGATGGCTTGTATGAGTCCCTCTCACTTTTATAGGACTTTTAAGCAAGAGTTAGGGATATCTCCCGTGGAGTTTATCAATAACGAGCGTATAAAATTAGCGGTAGGTCTATTGCAAGACCCTAAAAGAAGCATAAAAGACGTATATCTTGACTGCGGATTTGAAAGTAGATCTTATTTCAATAGGGTTTTTAAAACAAGACAGCATTTAGCGCCAGGTGAATACCAGTCTAAAATTCAAAAATCAAAATATCTGGATTAAAGGCTATACGTAGTACCTTCTTTACCGTCTTTTAGTTGAATACCCAATTCTGCTAATTGATCGCGTATTTTATCTGAAGTAGCAAAGTCTTTATTTTCCCTTGCCGCTTTGCGTAACTCTATCAACAATTCTACAACACCTCCTAGTTTTTCAGTATCTGCGTCAGAACTGTTTTTGTTCTCCAGGCCTAAAACATCAAAAACAAAATTTTGTAAGGTTTGTTCTAATTCTTGTTTATCTGTTTCGGTTATAGATTCAGTGCCTTCTTTGATTAAGTTAATATGCTTAACAGCATCAAAAAGCTTTGCTATTAAAATAGGCGTGTTAAAATCATCGTTCATGGCGGCATAGCAAGTTGCTTTCCAACCTTTAACATCAAAATCGGTAGTTTTGCCCGTTTGTAAAGATTTCAACGAATTAAAAGCCTCCATAAGTTTATTGAATCCTTTTTCAGAAGCTAACAACGCATCATTGCTCATATCTAAAATACTGGTATAATGCGCTTGCATCATAAAAAACCTTACCATGGACGGGGAAAAGGGCTTGCTTAAAATATCATTTTCGCCAGAAAAAATTTCACCGGGGAGAATGCTGTTTCCTGTAGATTTTGCCATTTTTCTGCCGTTCAAAGTCAACATATTTGCATGTAACCAATAATTGACCGGACTTTGGCCATTGCATGCTTCAGCTTGGGCAATTTCGCATTCATGGTGTGGGAATTTCAAATCCATACCGCCGCCGTGAATGTCAAATGTTTCTCCTAAGTATTTGGTGCTCATGGCTGTACATTCTAAATGCCAGCCTGGGAAACCATCTCCCCAAGGCGATGGCCATCTCATAATATGCTGTGGCTCCGCTTTTTTCCACAAAGCAAAATCTTGAGGGTTGTGTTTGTCATCTTGGGCAGCAAGATCACGTGTATTGGCAATCATATCTTCAAGCTTGCGCCCGCTTAATTTACCATACTCATGTTCTTGATTAAATTTTGCAACATCAAAATATACAGAACCATTGGTTTCATAGGCAAATCCCTTTTCAAGAATATCCTTAATGATTTCAATTTGTTCTATGATATGTCCTGTAGCGGTAGGCTCAATACTTGGAGGTAAAAAATTGAATTTTTCCAATATATTATGAAAATCTACAGTATAGCGCTGTACAACTTCCATTGGCTCCAATTTTTCTAACCGTGCCTTTTTTGCAATTTTGTCTTCACCGTCTTCAGCGTCATCTACCAAATGACCTGCATCGGTAATATTGCGCACATAACGTACTTTATAGCCAAGATGTTTAAAGTATCTGAAAATCATGTCAAAGGACATAAAAGTTCTACAGTTTCCTAAGTGTACATTGCTATACACTGTAGGTCCACAAACATACATGCCAATATGGCCTGTGTTTATGGGTTTAAAAACTTCTTTTTTCCCTGTAAGGGAATTGTATACTTTGATTTCTTGACTTTCGTACAATTGCATAAAGCTGTATGCTATTAAAAATGGGTGTCTAAATTAAGGTAGTTCAAAAACTCGCGGCGTACCAATTCTTCCTTGAATTTTCCACCATATTCAGCCGTTACCGTGCTACTGTCTATGTCACGTATGCCTCTTGAGTTTACACAAAGGTGCTTGGCATCAATTACACATGCAACGTCTTCCGTACCTAACGCTTTTTGTAATTCTCTTACGATTTGAATATTTAAACGTTCTTGAACTTGAGGTCTCTTGGCATAGTAATCAACGATACGATTCATTTTTGAAAGCCCAACTACGGTACCGTTAGAAATATAGGCTACGTGAGCACGACCAACAATAGGTAATAAATGATGTTCACAAGTGGAGTACAAAGTAATATTCTTTTCCACCAGCATTTCACCATACTTGTACTTGTTGTCAAAAGTAGATGCCTTTGGTCTTCTACTAGGGTTTAAACCACCAAAAATTTCATTGACATACATTTTTGCAACTCTATTAGGCGTACCTTTTAAACTGTCATCGTTTAAATCTAAACCTAAAGTATGCATGATTTCACGTACGTTATTGCGAATACGTTCAATTTTTTCGGCATCGTCCAAATCAAAAGCGTCTGAACGTAAAGGAGTATCTTCTGACGTAGAAATATGATCGTTTCCTATTTCGTCAAATTGATTTTCCAGTGTATCCTCAATTTTCATTTTATCTTTCTTTTACAAGCTGCAAAGATATACAATATGTGACACTTTATAACCAAATGCGGGCATTACACAACATAAATTAGCCATAACGTTAAGGTCTCGTTAATTTTATTTTTCCAAATCAAGAGGCCCCTATGACCAAGTATGGTATATCCATTTTATTAATTTGTTTTTTTGGCATATTCACTTGCTTTGCGCAAGTGTCGGCAGATTGCGCCAATGCAGTTCCTATTTGTTATAATACTCCGGTCAATGGAGGTACAAATGGTTATGGAATTGATGATTATAATGGTGCGTCAATTTCTGGTTGTATTACTCAAGGTAGTGGTACGATCGAAACGAACTCCGCTTGGTATACCTTCAAAATTGGAGAAGTAGGGCAATTGGGGTTTAATATTGGGTTCGATTCAAACGAAGATTGGGATTTTGCACTATACAGAACTAACGATTGTAATGCACTGGGAGATCCGGTGAGATGTAACTATTTTGATAATTCTGATGATAGCAGTTATATAGGGGTGGGCGAAGACCCTACAGGTATAGAAAATATACAGTATGATGATTGGTTATTGGTAGAGCCGGGTGAAGAATACCTTTTAATGATCAATAACTTTAGTAATAATAACTCCGGATTTTCCATTCAGTTTTCAGGGACTATTTTTGTTGAGTTTCCTAATTCAGCTTTGGACTGTGATATTATAGACAATTTGCTAGGTCCGCCTATTATAGCATGTGATAATGAAACGGTAGTATTAGATGCTACAACGACCGATGCTATAACCTATGAATGGTATTTAGATGCAGGTACAGGCTATCAACGTATACCTGGTGAAAGTGATCCAGAATTATCAGTGGCGGTTTCTGGAATGTACCGAGTTTTGGTTGTGAGACCTTTAGGGAATAATTTAATAAGTGAAACACAGGTGGCATATGCCCCTTCTCCAGAAACTTATGAACTAGAAGATGAAACGGCATGTTTAGATGGTACGGTCATTGATTTTAATGAAAAAGATGCTGAAGCATTGGGCGGGCAAAACCCCCTAGATTTTCGTGTATCTTATCATGAAAGTTTTGAAGACGCTTTTGATGGTGCCAATGCGCTTTCTAAAGAGTTTGTGCCTACACAAGTTTCCCAAACTATATATGTTAGAACAACTTCTATTGAAAATTCCATGTGTTTTGATGCTTCTGAGTCTTTTGAGGTTGAAGGAATAGAATTGCCCGTTTTAGATTTTGATACTGAGGTTTATATCTGCGGAGATGAGCCGGTAGTCACCATTGGTCAACGTATACCTGATGCTAGTTTTGCGTATGAGTGGAGTTCAGGTCAAACAAGTTCTTTAATTACAGTGGCAGAACCTGGGGTTTATACCTTATCCGTGACCAATACGCAAGGGTTGATACAATGTATTACCGTAAGATCGGTTACCGTTGTTTTCTCTAGTCCGCCCGTTATATCCGATATTACCATAGAATATGAGGATGATGCATCAAACATGGTAAATGTTTATTTAGAAGAGAATGGTGATTTTGAATATCAGGTAGATGATCAAGCACCGCAAAATAGTAGTGTATTCAATAATTTATTTCCAGGAGAACATACAATAACGGTACGTGACCCCAATGGCTGTGGTTCTGATACCAGAGATATTGTTGTAGTGGGCTTTCCTAAGTTTTTTACTCCAAACGGTGATAATGTTAACGATGTTTGGAAAGTAGATGGTCTATCTGCATTAGAAGATCCGGTGATCACTATTTACGACCGTTATGGTAAATTGTTATATCAGATATTCGAAGATTCCAGTGGTTGGAATGGTTCTTTCAATGGGCAGTTATTACCGGAATCCGATTACTGGTTTAAACTTTCTTACACCAATTCTTTAGGGGAGAATACCAACGCATCATATATTAATAACCACTTCACTTTAAAGCGTTAAAGGTAATAATTGGCAGTGAGTAGTGTATTTTATCGATTAAATGCCAGAATCTTCGCTGTAAGATACTAAAGCAGGTCATGTGTAGTTATAATATACATCACGTATACTAAATAGTTACACTTTTTATGAGAGTACTCATTTGTTCTATTTGTTGTTTGTTTCTTTTCTGTTATAAAGTAAGCGCACAAAATTCAGCCGATTGTAGAACGGCTATACCTGTTTGTGCCGATCAACCTATTATGGGCATAGCCGGTGGTTCTGGTGATGTAGATGATTTTGATCCGGAAGTTATAAGAGAAACAGGATGTCTAGAGAAAGGAAGTCTAACTTCGGCCAATATTGAATTCAATACATCTTGGTTTGTTTTTAGGGCAGGTACCGGCGGTCAGGTTGGTTTTGATATTGAGGCGTTGCCTTCAACTGGTTCTACACCTACGGCAGAATGGGATTTTGCAGTTTATGGACCAGATGTGGATTGTGCAGCTATTAGCAATGGAACGGCACAGCCAATTCGTTGTAATTACGAAGTGAACGATACAAACTTTACCGGTCTTGGTGTAAATCCCGATAGTGGTCAAGAAGGTCAGGCATCGTTAACAGGTAATCAAAATACATATGATGAGTATTTAGATGTTTTGCCAGGTGAGATTTATTATATCTTGATCAATAATTTTGCAGACAATTTTACAGGTGACCCAGAGCCATTTATGTTAACTTTTACAGGTAGTTCTGTTAGTGCTGATCAAGATACTGCCTTGGATTGTACCTTAAGGGATGAATTTTTAGGATTGGATATTGTTGCTTGCGAAGGGGATGACCCTATCACCATTAGTGCGTTGAATTCCCCAGCGGGTGCGGATATCGCCAGCGTTGAATGGACGGTAGATTATGAAGACGACGGTATTATTGATGATACATTAACGGGTTCAGGAGATTTTGGAGCGGAATTGGTTATTGTTAGCCCAAATACAGGACGTTATTTTGCAAGTATTACAACGGCATCGGGCTCTCCGCCAACGGTAAGCGATGATAGTGGGGTGTTGGTTACGTTCTATGGTACACCTATTTTAGAAAGAGTGGAAACATTGGATACCAATCTCTCCATTGATCCAGATCAAAATAATATCGAATTTTTTGTTGAGGGTGATGGGGATTATGAATATGCGATCAATGACGGCGTATTTCAAGATAGTCCTGTTTTTATGAATGTTCCACCTGGTGTTAACACGGTTATTATTAATGATAAAAATGGTTGCGGTATTACTGATCCCTTAGAATTTTTGGTCGTCGGGTATCCAAAGTTTTTCACCCCTAATGGTGACGGTATTAATGATGACTGGAATGTAGAGGGAATAGAGACGTTAAGTGACCCTGTTGTGTTTATTTTTGATAGGTATGGTAAGCTTCTAAAGCAATTGGGTTCTACAGATGCTTGGGACGGAAATTACAATGGACAGCAAATGCCATCTACAGATTATTGGTTTCGCTTTGAATATGGTGAACAAGAAGATGCCTTATTGGTTGCCAAAACCCGAAAAACTCATTTTTCATTAAAAAGGTAAAACCCTCAGGACAGGCTCAAGAGGCATTTAAAGGAAACCAACTTTTAAATTGTAGGCAAGCCTTGGGGTATTGTACTCTTAGGCGGTGTCAATAAAATAAAAAAGGGGAGCAATTTGCTCCCCTTTTTTATTGAATTCCATTTCCTTTAAAAGTTTATCGTATAGCTTAAGGTTGCATTGGTAATACCTCTATCTATCATAGCCGGTGTTGTAATACCTGCATTGAAAAGTCTTTCGCTAACGTCTTGTTGGGAACGGCTTAGTGAAAAGTCTAGCTTACTGCCGCCGAAGTTATAGCCTATACCACCAGAAATAGCGTTTAAATCACCTATAGTATTGCCATTTGAATATGGACTTTGTTCAAAGCGATAGCCTGCCCTTAAACTTACTTGTTGAATTCTATATTCACCACCAAGTCTAAAGGTTGAAACAGCGCCTAAGTCACTTGCAATTTGTGAATTTACCGTCTGAAAACTTGGGTCGTTGGTAGGGCGGAGTTCAGATTGTGAGAAATCTTGGTAACCATAATCAAAACTCAAAAGCCCATCTTTTGCAAATATTACGGCTAAACTACCTGTAAGTTTACTTGGTGTTTTAACTGTATAACTTTCAAAAAGATTAATAATATTAAAATTGATAAAATTAATATCGGCATCTGCAAGATCGGAATTAATGCGTTGAGAAGTATTATCCTCTAAACGATACCAGGTTGGTGATTGGTAGCTACCGCCCAGACGTACATTATCGTTTAATTTCGCAATAGCACCTAGGCTAAAAGAAAAACCATTACCCTCCGTTTCTAAATAATTATCAAAAGTAGTTCTGGTTATTTCAGAATTAGGCTCGTAACCACTCTCGGTAAATTGATCAAACTGCGTATAGAGTACACTGTGGAAGTTTAATGAAGCACCTAGATATATGTTTTCTTTGTACTGTGAAGCTACATTGATGGTAAACTTGCTATTGTACCCGGTTGTTCTTCTTATGAAATCTTGCTCCACAAAATCATAAAGCGTGTTGCTTACATAATTAGTATTTGCGTCATCTTCAGTTTCTGGGTCAAGAATACCGCCATAATATCCTAAAAATGCTTGTTGATCCCTAAAGCCTTGTGCTGAACCAATGTCTAAATAAGCTTCCTCTAAAAATTCACCATCTTGTACAAGAATGGAGCCAAAAGGTGTGCCTTGGGCATATTCGGAGAAATACGTGTCTATACCTTGTGTGCTACTTCCTGAAACATAGTATTCATTATCAAAATTGTTCACCAAATCATAATTGAAAGCCAAGGTAAATTTCTGCCAATCGGAATTGGAGTCGGTATTCCTGAAAACAAAGGCGCCACCAATTTGATTTAATTCAATAGTATTATCTTTTGTTATGTTGGTGTCACCAAAATACCGTGCGTCATTATTGGTGTTGTAATTGGACCCCGAGATGGTGAAAAGACTATTATTGAATACCGCTGAACCGGCAGGGTTTATGTTTAAGGAGGATAAGTCGCCACCTAAAGCCCCAAATGCACCACCCATAGCTTGAAAGCGAGCGGTACCTTGTAGGTTTTCTGTACCGTAACGTAAGGCTTCGTTTATATTTTGAGCGCTACCAATGGCACACGCCATTAGTATTACGAAAGTCAAATATCTTTTCATAGCAATATTTATATGTTGATAAATGTTAGATTTTAGTTTCTTCTACTGCTGCTGCTTCTTGAAGAACCAGACGATCTAGAAGAGGATCCACTGCTTGAACTCCTGGAGCTGCTTCCAGAGCTTCTGTAAGAGCTGCCACTAGAACTACTTCTTCCAGAACTGTAACTACTGCTTCTAGAACTGCTACCGGAACTACGGTAGGATCTGCTAGAACTTCCTGAGCTTCTGCCCGAAGAATAACTTCTTGAGCTACTACCGGAGTTTCTATAGGTAGACGTTCTGGGAACGCTAACCCTACTGCTTGATCTAGATGAGCTAGAACTGTATGTTCTTGGGCTGCTACTGTATCTGCTGCTGTAGTTTCTAGAGGAACTGCTATATCTTGGTGTTGCTCTAGTGCTTCTGCTTGTTCTGTATGCTCTGTTTTGGTCCACACCAACAGTTCTTCTTGTAGAAGAGTTGCCTGAATACGTTCTTGAACTACGTGTGTTTGCAGAGCTTCTAGAAGTTGTCGCTCTAGAAGTGGTGCTTCTATACCTAGGTGAGTTGCCTCTGGTGTTTACATTAGAACGACCTCTAGCCGCTGTAGAAGATAATCCGCTATTATTTGTTGTGTTTCTATTGTAATTGCCTCTTCTTGAGTTGTTAACTGCATAGCTTCTATTGGAAAATCCACGATTTCGATTGTAATACCCGTTGCCATAACCATAACCGTATCCATAACCGTAGAAAGGACGGTTCCAGCCGAAACCAATACCTGCGTAGCCAAATCCAAATCCGCCATAACCCCAATTGTTCCATCTATTCCATCCCCATGGTCTATTCCATCCATAACCGTAGTAACCTCCATAGCCCCAATTGTTCCAACCCCAGTTGTTCCAGCCCCAATATGGGTCGTTCCATCCGTAGAATCCTCCGTAGCCCCAATTGTTCCATCCATTATTGTGAATATAGATGCTTACATCGGAATTGTTGCTGCCCCAGCTACCATAACCTTCATAGTCGTTAGAATTGGCATAATAATCGGTCAGTTGACCTTCAGGAATTTCTTCGTCTAAATTATTACTTGAATAAGAATCGACATCGGTAAAGATCTCGCTATCCAAAATTTGATCATATTGATCCGCCTTTTCACCAAAATAAGATGAATAGGTATCGTTTTCTGAAGTATTTTGATTGTAGTTTCTTTGTTCTGGCCTTCTTTCTACCGTTCTTACAACGTCGTCTGAATAAATGCCGTCATTGTCATAATATGAAGATTGTTGGTAGGTACCGCAAGAAGCAGCAAAAACTGCCAGGGTTACCAACATTGTAATGTTGCGAAGTTTGTTGTGGGGTAAGGAA
Organism: Maribacter sp. HS; assembly: GCF_048059195.1. Lineage (NCBI taxonomy): Bacteria > Pseudomonadati > Bacteroidota > Flavobacteriia > Flavobacteriales > Flavobacteriaceae > Maribacter > Maribacter sp. HS. Next base: position 307,897 of record NZ_JAYLVV010000002.1, on the reverse strand, counting down.
TATATCATCGGATCAAAATTATATTGTTGAACATATTAAAAATAACTAGTTTTACCCAATTATTACATACAAAGAATCACAAAATTTGTGCCAAAGTCTAGATAATGAGTAAAAATTTAACAAAGAGAAGCGAGGATTATTCCAAGTGGTATAATGAATTGGTAGTTAAGGCCGATCTAGCCGAAAACTCCGGTGTTAGAGGTTGTATGGTCATAAAACCATATGGTTTTGGTATTTGGGAGAAGATGCAAGCTGGTTTGGATAAAATGTTCAAGGAGACCGGACATGAGAACGCCTACTTTCCATTGTTTATTCCAAAATCATATTTAAGTAAAGAAGCAAGTCACGTAGAAGGTTTTGCAAAAGAATGTGCAGTTGTAACACATTATAGGTTAAAGAATGCCGAAGACGGAAGCGGTATAATCGTAGATCCAGAAGCTAAACTAGAGGAGGAGCTTATTGTTAGACCTACTTCTGAAACTATTATATGGGATACTTATAGAAAATGGATACAGTCCTACAGAGATTTACCATTATTAATTAACCAATGGGCAAATGTGGTTCGTTGGGAGATGCGTACAAGATTGTTCTTGAGAACGGCAGAATTTTTATGGCAAGAAGGTCATACTGCCCATGCTACGGAAAAAGAAGCCATAGAAGAGGCGGAGCAAATGATGAACGTGTATGCTGATTTTGTTGAAAATCATATGGCGGTGCCTGTAATTAAAGGAACTAAGACCGAAAGTGAAAGATTTGCAGGGGCAATTGAGACATATTGTATAGAGGCTTTAATGCAAGATGGTAAAGCCTTACAGGCAGGTACATCTCACTTTTTGGGCCAGAATTTCGCTAAGGCTTTTGATGTCAAATTTGCGACCAAGGAAGGCGGTAAAGAGCATGTATGGGCTACTTCATGGGGGGTGTCTACAAGGTTAATGGGTGCTTTGGTAATGACTCATAGTGATGATAATGGTTTAGTTATTCCTCCAAAATTAGCACCTATACAAGTTGTTATTGTACCTATTTATAAAGGAATTGATCAATTGGATCAAATTTCGGAAACTGTTAATCCTTTAGTGAAAGAACTAAGGAGTAAAGGTATTTCAGTGAAATTTGATAATAGAGATACGCACAAACCAGGGTTTAAGTTCAATGAATATGAATTAAGGGGAGTGCCTGTACGTTTGGCTATTGGACCAAGAGATATGGAAAATGGTACTTATGAAGTGGCAAGAAGGGATACCTTGGAAAAAGAAACGGTAAATGCTGCAGATGTAGTTGAAAAAATCCAGTTCTTAATGGACGATATTCAAAAGAATATGTACCAGAAAGCACTTGATTACAGAAATAATCATATAACCGAAGTGAATTCTTATGATGAATTCAAAAAAGTTTTAGAAGAAAAAGGAGGATTTATTTCTGCTCATTGGGATGGAAGTAAAGAAACGGAAGAACTGGTGAAGGAAGAGACAAAAGCCACTATACGTTGCATTCCTATTGATGCAAAGAGTGAAGAAGGTGTGTGTATGGTTAGTGGTAAACCGTCTCAAAAAAGGGTGTTATTTGCAAAAGCATATTAATTTTTTTAAAAAATTATATTCAGGTGTTGCGATAGTGAAAAATATTTGTATTTTTGCATCCGCAATTGCGCAAAGTATGGTCCGTTCGTCTAGGGGTTAGGACGCCAGGTTTTCATCCTGGTAACAGGGGTTCGATTCCCCTACGGACTACAAAATTAATTTTTTGGATAATTTTCCAAAGCAGTGACATAATGGTCCGTTCGTCTAGGGGTTAGGACGCCAGGTTTTCATCCTGGTAACAGGGGTTCGATTCCCCTACGGACTACAAAATTAAATGGATGAAAATCCGAAGAAATTATAACAGAGAATAAAATGGCAAATCACAAGTCGGCATTAAAGAGAATTAGAAGAAACGAAGCAGTTCGTTTACGTAACAGATATCAGCATAAAACTACACGTAATGCTATAAAGAGATTGCGTGCAGAAGAATCTAAGAAAGATGCAGAGGCTCTTTTTCCAAGTGTTGTTAGTATGATCGATCGTTTAGCTAAGCGTAACATTATTCATGATAACAAAGCTGCTAACTTAAAAAGTAAGTTGGCAAAGCACGTTGCCGCTTTGTAAGATATTGCCTTAAGAAATTAAAAAGCCTTCCAAAACTGGGAGGCTTTTTTTGTGGGCTAAATTTTAGTTTGTCTGCCTCATTGGTAACCTTAGTCTTCTCATTGATAGAAAACCTATGATGAAGCAGAGGTACATTGTCGCTATTGAAATATAATGATACTTAGAGAGATTGTATGTAGTGTACAGTTGATAATCAAAAGACAATATATACATGGAAATAGGGTAGCAGATGTAAAACATAAGTAATCCTAAACTGATCCAAAATAGCAAGTTTTTTCTAGGTATAAATTTCTGTTCTTCTGTAAATATCTTGTATAGATAAGTTAGGCACGCAAATATTAATACTATTGCACCCGCAATAATTGCATAGTTCTGAGGTTCGGTGTAAAAGTCTTGTAAAAACAAATTGACTATGCAGGTCAATAAAAATAATACACCACCATATTTAATGAGAATTCTACTTCTTTTGTTTTCAATTAATTGATAGAAAATATAAAAGAAATATAGATAGAATACAATGTCGAATATATTGAAAATTATAGTGTTGTAATTATAATATTCAGGTATATAAACTAATTGTATATCATCTACATCCCTAACGATAGCACCTAGTATTTCTGATAATAAAACGTAGCTTAATATTATGGGTAAATATTTTAAGATGGTATCGTAGTATAGCCTATACTTGGTAATGGATAAAACCAGTGCTATGAAATAGAAACAGATGTAGTAATTATTTAAAATATACTCCAACATGGTTTAACGGGCTATTTGACTGTGAAATGTTTATTGGTTTTTTGGCGGCGGTACACCTGTGCCTCTATTCAAAGTTAGACTTTCTTGACCTTGTAATATTGCCGGTACAGCTTTTGGTGTACTTGTTGTTGGTGCAAATGAAGCATATGCTTTTGTATTGGGGTCATTATTATTGCCATAACCTTCATTTATTGGTTCAAAGCTATTGTTCATAGGTACGGCTTGTTTGCCCTTTGCTCCTTGAGCTATATAAAAAAGATAATCACGCTTACCGTCATTATAAGTAGGGGAGAGCATAATGCTGTTCTGTCTTGGGTGTTTGATCGGTTCTTTGCTTTGAGGGAAATATTCCTCATTTGGGTAGTTGGAGTAGTAAAGTCTTAATGTGGAAATTTCAACTCCGGCATCGGCAGCTTCTTGTTCAATATATTCTAAATATTGCTTGATGGTTTTATAATCGTAGTAAACAAATCTGCCAACATGAAACTCTTCATCTCTTTTGGTTATTTTATTTATAGAGTCTTCATAACGTTGTATTAATGGTACCCGCCTTTTTTCATAGGAGTCATACATATTTTTTGCCTGTGAAATAGGTACTATTTCTTGAGGGGCAAATACCACTGGTTTTACCGGTTCCTTTGGGTCTTGCTCTTTGGGTTGGTCATTACAGCTCATAAAAGCAGAGATGATAATGGTGCATAAGATTTTACTGATTAGGATAGATGGTCTTTTCATTTTCTGAGATTTTAAGTGTTTACTAAGGAAAAATGCTAAAAGACTGGGGGATAGTTCTTTCTGATTTTATAAAGATATCAAAAAAATAGTAGCTTTAATTTTTGATGTTATTATTAGGGTAGTTTATGATTGGTGGGTATGCTACAAAATAAAAAATCCCGATTTCATTAAGAAATCGGGATTTAAAATTATAATTAAAAAGAATTACTGATTCATTGTCATCAAGAATTCTTCATTGTTTTTGGTTTGTTTAAAACGTTGCTCAATAAACTCCATGGCTTCTACAGGATTCATATCTGCAAGGTACTTACGCATTATCCACATACGTTGTAGGGTGTTTTCATCAAGTAACATGTCATCTCTACGTGTGCTTGAAGAAGTAAGGTCAATAGCAGGGAATATTCTTCTATTTGCAATCTTACGATCCAATTGAAGTTCCATGTTACCGGTTCCTTTAAATTCCTCAAAAATAACCTCGTCCATTTTAGACCCGGTTTCAGTTAAGGCTGTTGCAATGATAGACAATGAACCACCGCCTTCAATATTACGTGCAGCACCAAAGAATCTTTTTGGCTTATGTAATGCATTAGCATCAACACCACCACTTAATACCTTACCAGAAGCTGGTTGAACAGTATTGTAGGCTCTTGCCAAACGTGTAATGGAATCTAAAAGGATTACTACGTCATGACCACATTCTACTAATCTCTTTGCTTTTTCCAAAACAATATTAGCAACTCTTACGTGCTCAGTGGGTTCTTTGTCAAAAGTAGATGCTACAACTTCACCACGAACATTACGTTGCATATCCGTAACCTCTTCTGGTCTTTCATCAATAAGCAAAATAATTTGGTAAACTTCAGGATGGTTTGCAGCAATACCGTTCGCAATATCTTTAAGTAACATGGTTTTACCAGACTTAGGTTGCGATACGATCATACCTCTTTGCCCTTTACCAATAGGTGAGAACAAATCAATAATACGGGTAGATATTGTACTTTGGCGTTCTGCCAAATTGAATTTTTCTTGTGGGAATAACGGAGTTAAATGCTCAAATGATACACGATCGCGTACGATCTGAGGGTCTATGCCGTTAATTTTATTTACCTTAATAAGAGGGAAATACTTTTCACCTTCTTTTGGTGGTCTTACGTTACCTAAAACGGTATCACCTGTTTTAAGTCCAAAAAGACGAATTTGCGACTGAGAAACATAGATATCATCAGGAGATGATAGGTAGTTATAATCGGAAGAACGTAAAAAACCGTATCCATCTTGCATGATATCCAATACACCTTCACTGGCTATTATGGAATCAAACTCATATTCTGGCTCCTTGTACCTGTTTTTAAGGTCTTTGTCAAAATTACTTTTGTCATGAGGAGTCCTTGGGTTAGGTTTCTTCTTGTGATTATTATTCTGTTGCGAATTCTTATTATTGTTATTGTTTGACTGATTTGAAGACTTAGGTCTTGGTCTAGGTCTTTTTTGTTCAGTAACTTCTTTAACCTCATTTTCTTGCGGAGCTTCCTTTTTTACGGGAGTCTCTTTTGCCGTAGCCGGTTTAGCGTCTGTACTAGCATCCTTTTTGGTGTTTTGTGCAACACGTGTTCTAGGTCTAGGTTTAGGCTTCGGTTTTTCTTCTGTAGGCTTAGGTGCCTCTTCAGTGGTTGTGGGGGCAATAGCTGCGGCAACTTTTGGGTTGGCAGCTTGTAGGTCCAAAATTTGATAAACTAAATCTAGTTTTTTCAAGGTTTTGAATTTAGGAACCTTAAGTCCTTTAGCAATTTCCTGAAGCTCAGGTAGCTTTTTCGATTTTAAATCTGAAATCTCAAACATTAAGTAATAGAATAAATTATATAAGTAGTTTGTATTGTAAGAAGTAAATAATTTTATTTGGATAATCTATAAGGAAAGTTATTCCTTAACTGGTAGGTGTTATGACGTGATAACGTAGCAATATTACAAATTATTTTGAATAAAATGGTTATATTTTTTGAAAAGACCTGTATTTTTGCAATTAGAAAGCGATATTAGATTTATGATTCAAAGAATTCAGAGCCTTTTTTTAGTAATTGTTGCAATACTTACGGGTATCCTTCCGTTCTTCTTTAATCTGTGGATTGATGTAGATGGTATAGAAGTTTTTGCAAACAATGAATTGCTCATTTCTATCGCATTTTACGCAAGTGCCGTTTTGGCTATTTGGTCTATGGTACAATTTAAAAATAGAAAATCTCAGTTTGTAATAAACAGGCTGAACATGATATTGAACGTTTTTTTATTAGGATTTTTCGTTTACCGATCACTAAACTTATCCGGAGAAACTTTGGTTTCTGAGAAGGGTATTGGGATGCTGATTCCAGTATTTTCTATCATTTTTTTGGTCCTTGCAAATAGGGCAATAAAAAAGGATGAAGATCTTGTAAAATCTGTTGATCGCTTACGTTAAGCCTGTAATCTTAGTAGTATTAGTGCGTTAAAACCCGGGGTAGTTACCGGGTTTTTTTATGTCTCCACTTTCTTAAATATCACAGAAATATTGCAGTATTTCAATCATATGTGATAAACTGTTTACTTTTTCTTGAATTCTTCGTGATATCGTGGTTTTATGTTTGTCCTCAAGAAACAGCAAGGTTAGCGATAGTCGTTAATATCCTGTTTTAAACTAAAACAATTTTAAAAATTTACGATTATGAAAAACAGAAAATTTACACTTGTATTATTACTTAGTGCCGTAACAACATTCTTTGTTAGCTGCTCAGATGATGATGTAGAAACAGTAACCGTTACGGAAACTGTGGTTGAAACAGAAACGGTTGAAGTAGATTCTTCAATGCCAGTTGGTGACCTAACGGTTTCATTAAGCGGTAATTTGGTAGCAGAAAGTGGCACGCCTACCCAAGGTTTGGTTGAATTGGGTGTAGATACCGAAAGTTCTTATTTTGTGCATTTTGGAGATGATTTTACAACTGAATTAGGTACTGGTACCGTAGGTATTTTCTTTTCTACCTCAGACACTTTCACTGCCGATCCAGCTAATGGTAACCCAGATCTAATGCTTATTGGTAACGTTGCCGGTAATGGTGAAATGTTCATAAAGTTAGATGCAATGCCTGATGCTAAATACACACACATTATTCTTTGGTGTGCTACTGCTAATATTCCTTTTGGAAATGTAGCATTAAACTAAAAAATAGAATATTGATTGCCTTTGGGAATAGAGACACCTGATTCTGTTTTTCTATGTCTCCCAAAGGCTTTTTTTATAGGTTTTCAATGTTGTGGCCTATAATTTGAAAAAACAGAATTATGGAAAAAATAAAAATCTTCTTAGGTATTTGCTTTTGCTTGCTTACTGTTGGTCTGCAGGCGCAAAGCGGATGGACAAGGGAGGCAAAGGGATTCTATCTTCAAGCTTCGGCATCATATTTCTCTTCTAATAATTATTATACAACAGAGGGTAGATTGGCTGATCAAGGAAGCGATTTTAGAACCAGCGGACTCTTGCTTTACGGTGAATACGGTATCTCCGATAGGTTTACTGCAATAGTAGATTTGCCAATTGTTCGTTTAAATAGTTTTAGCACTACAGAAACTGTTGCTGGTGTAGGTAATATACAATTGGGAGTTAAGTATAAGCTACTTAAAAGCTTTCCTTTGTCTTTACAGGTTGCTTTGGATATACCCACTAATGATGGTACTAACTTTGCAAGATCTAACGAGCCAAATGCCTTTGGTCAATTTGATGAAATAAATTTACCTGTTTCTGATGGTGAATTTAATATATGGACAACCTTGGCCGCATCCCATGGTTTTAAAAACGGTAAAACATATGCATCGGCATTTTCAAGTGTAAATTTTAGAACTGAAGGATTCAGTAACCAATTTCAAGCCGGGGTTGAGTTGGGACATTTGTTCTTTAATAAGCTATATCTTATTGGAAAATTGAAAATTCAAGAAAGATTATCTTCTGAGAATAATGTGCAAAGTGGCTCTTTCTTATTTGGTGAGGGTACCACATTTACAAATTACGGAATTACGTCAATGTATAAGATTACAGACCATTTTAATTTGGTTGCGCAATACTCCGATTATGCCGGTTTTCTGGTAGATAGAAAAAATGTCTACGATGGTGGTACCATTTCTTTGGGAGTTTCATTTGAATATTAATTAGCTAAATACAGGGTGTAAGTGTTAAGTGACGCCCTGTTTTTACCTTTTTCCAAGCTCAATTACTTCAAGATTTTTGATATTGTCTCCGTCGATAACAAAACGTAACATGGTGCGTACTTGATGAAACCCATGTTTTCCACAGGCCCCAGGGTTCATATGTAGTACCCCTAACTTTTTGTCCATCATTACTTTTAAAATGTGAGAGTGACCACAAATGAAAAGTTTAGGCGGATTTTCTTTAATAATATCGCGTGTTCTACTATTGTATTTAGGTGGATACCCTCCAATGTGGGTAATAAGAACATCAACTCCCTCACAGAAAAATCTATTTTTTTCAGGAAATTCTTTTTGAATGATATGATCGTCAATATTGCCATGTACACCTCTTAGTGGTTTAAGTTTTGCAAGTGCATCGGTTACTTTTAAGTTCCCAATATCCCCTGCATGCCATACTTCGTCTGCCCATCTTGCATGTTTTAATATGGCGTCGTCCATGTAAGAATGTGTATCGGAAAGAAGAAGAATTTTGGTCATTATTATTGCTGAATTTTATATTTATTGACTTTCCATGAAAAATGAAAATAACCAACGTTTAAGTTTTCCTATTTACTGTGGGTACCAAGAATGTTAAAACGTATGGTTTTTAATACCTTTGTCAAATACAAAACTAGTATATCCTTTTGAGATTCTTCATTCAATTTTCATACTTCGGTAAAGCGTATCACGGTTGGCAAAATCAGCCAAATGCCATTACAGTGCAAGAAGTGCTGGAAAAAGCGATGTCCAAACTTTTAAACAGTCCGGTTGCATTAATGGGTGCAGGACGTACAGATACTGGTGTTCATGCCAAAATGATGTATGCCCATTTTGATGTTGATAGCTTGGGTGATATTCCTGAATATGTGTTCAGACTTAATTCTTATTTGCCAAATGACATTGCGGTAGACCGTATTTTTGAAGTAGAAGATGAGGCACATGCACGTTTTCATGCTACTTCCAGAACATATGAATATCATATTGCAAAAAGCAAGGATCCTTTTTCTACGGACCTTGCATATTTCGTAAAAAAAGATCTAGATATTCAACTAATGAACGATGCAGCTGAACTATTGTTGGGCAAAAAAGATTTTGAATGTTTTTCTAAATCCAATACAGATGTTTTTACCAATATCTGTGACCTAAGAGAAGCACAATGGAAGCTAGAAAATAATACGCTTGTATTTACCATTACGGCAGATCGGTTTTTAAGAAATATGGTTAGGGCTATCGTTGGGACGCTAATTAATGTAGGATTAGGGAAATATTCACCTGACTATGTTAATACCATATTAAAAAGCAAGGATAGGACAATGGCAGGCGTTTCTGTTCCTGCAAAAGGACTATATTTGACCTCTATTGTTTACCCCAATACTATTTTAAAGAATGGATAAGGATTCTGGCAAAGCATTTGACACTCGTCTTTTTAAACGCTTACTGGCCTATACAAAACCGTACAAAATTACATTTTATGGTGTTGCATTGTCTGCCATATTATTGTCTGGTTTTGCTATTCTTACCCCTTTGATCGTAAAAAAAATTATTGATGAGGCCATTAAGGGTAGCAATAAAGAAATGCTATTGTATTTAACGGTTGCAATGTTGGTGGTTTTGCTTGGTCAGGTAATTTTTCAACTGGCGTTCAATTATTACGCTAACTGGTTAGGAGAATCTGTGATCAAAGATGTAAGGATAAGTCTTTTCAAGAAAATGCTTTCTTTTAAAATGACCTATTTTGATAATTCCTCATTGGGTGTTTTGGTAACTAGGGCTGTTGCAGATATGCAACGAATAGGAGAGATTTTTAGTCAAGGTTTTTTTGTCATTGTGGCCGATTTATTGAAAATGGTCGTTGCGGCAATGGTCATGTTGTTTATTAATTGGAAGTTATCATTAATCGTATTTGCGCTATTACCAATTATAGTATATGCTACTAGATGGTTTCAAAAAGCGATGAAAGTAGCGTTTACCGAGGTAAGGGCAGAGGTTTCAAATTTAAATTCCTTTGTGCAGGAGCGAATTACAGGAATGAAAATCGTTCAACTTTTTACCAGAGAGAAAATTGAAAGTGCCAAGTTTAGGGAAATAAACGAAAAACATAAAAAAGCTTGGTTGAAAACGGTATGGTATAATTCTATCTTTTTCCCTATTGCTGAAATTGTTTCTTCTTTAACGGTAGGGTTAATTGTTTGGTACGGTGGCTTACAGAATGTAGCGAATATTTCAACTGATATTGCAGGTACGTTATTTGCTTTTATTATGTTGATAGATTTGTTGTTTAGACCATTGCGCCAAATTGCGGACAAGTTCAACACCTTGCAAATGGGTATGGTTGCGGCTAATAGGGTTTTTAAAATTTTGGATACCGATAGTCACATACAAAATGTAGGTTCTTATGAGAAAGAAGTGGTAAGTGGTGATATTTCTTTTGAAAACGTTCATTTTGGATATTTGGAAGATGAAGAGGTGTTACATGGTATTTCCTTTGATGTTAAAGCAGGAGAAACAGTAGCTATTGTTGGTGCTACAGGAGCCGGAAAAAGTACGATAATTAATTTATTGAACAGATTTTACGAAATTAATTCAGGTTCAATTAAGGTTGATGGTGTTGATATTCAAGACTATAAATTATCTTCATTAAGATCTCATATTGCCGTAGTATTACAAGATGTGTTTCTTTTTGCCGATACCATTGCAAATAACATTTCTTTAAAAGAAGAAAGTATATCTGTTGATGATATAGAAAAAGCGGCCAAGGCTATTGGGGTAGATGAATTTATTTCCAGCCTACCAGGTGGCTATCACTATAATGTAAAAGAACGAGGTACCATGCTTTCAAGTGGTCAACGCCAGCTAATTGCTTTTTTACGTGCATATGTAAGTAATCCTAGTATCTTAATATTGGATGAAGCTACATCGTCCGTAGATACGTATTCTGAACAATTGATCCAATTGGCTACGGATAAGATTACCCAAGGGAGAACTTCTATCGTAATTGCACACAGATTAGCTACTATTAAAAAAGCGGATAAAATTATTGTAATGGATGCCGGTAACATCGTTGAGACAGGCACACATAAAGAACTTCTTAAAAAAGGTGGTTATTATAGTAATCTGTATGAGGCTCAGTTCTTAGCTGAGGAGGTTGCTTGATCAAGGAGTCATTTGCTGAAATGTGTCCGTGAAAAAAGCCAAATAAACTGATATTCCGATAATAAAAAGTGTAAACACAACGCCTAATAAAACTAGAAATAATAATAGTTTTATTATGGTCTGTTTTATAGTAAGATTAAAGATTTTGAAAAATACCCAAGTAAAAAATAAAATTTGGAAAATCATATTTCCAAAAGAGACATAATACAACATTTTTGAACTCCAAATAGTCAACAGGTATAAGATGTTGATGAGAATAGACATTTGAGAGTATGCATAGATGTTGATTACAAAATGTTCGCTCAGATTAAATTGTTTTTTGTTGAAAAATACAAGTCTGGAGATCAATGCTAGAAATGGAAGCATGGCTATATATACCAAACTTTGATATTTAAACAGATAAGTATTCCATTGTTTTTGAAAATCCTGACCCATTTTTTCTGCTTCGGTCATAGACTCTCCACTTTGATATAGAAAATCAAAGTCTAAAGCATTAGGGAAAAACTCAGTGCATACATATACAAATAATCCTCCAAAAGTAATGGCTATTGTAAAATAGCTAATAGGGTTTAAGTACTTCTTTCTAACACCGCTAATGTATCCTCCAATAACTTCATCAGGTTTAGTAAAAAGGTGTTTAAATGTTATAAGAAAGGTATTGTCAATGTTGAAAAATCGCTCGGTAGCATCATACCATAAATTCTTTACTGTAAGTCTGTTTCTAATTACCTTAGCGCCACAATGGGGACAATAACTATAATCCGTTCTTAAGTTGTTTTGGCAGTTCTTACAATTCATTGCACCAAATCTTGCTTCAGCATATTAGTTAATTGGGTGATAGAATCATACAAAACAAATTCCCCGTTTTTAATATAGGAGATTAGTCCTGTTTCTTCACTGACCACTATACTTAGGGCGTCTGTTTTTTCGCTAATACCGACTGCAGCTCTGTGTCGTAACCCAAAACGAAGGGGGATGTTTCGCTCGTTTGACACTGGTAAAATTACTCTTGTTGCTACAATATAATTACCAACAATAACTGCGGCACCATCATGCAATGTGCTGTTTTTATAGAAGATACTTTCTAGAATGGGTTGGTTGATTTCAATATTCATACGATCTCCAGAGCTTTTAATGAAATCTAAAGAGTTGCTACGTTCTATTACTAAAATGGCCCCGGTTTTGGTACTGGCCATTTTTTCACAAGCTTTAATTATAGCGTCTACATCGGTTTCTGTAGAAATCCCTTCTTGCTTTAAAAATTTAAAGTGTTTTACAAAGTTTCTTTTGTTGGCAAAATTGGTTGACCCGATCATTAGCAAGAACTTTCTGATCTCTTGTTGAAAAACAATGATCAAAGCAATAAGTCCAACTTGCATAAATGCACCTACCATGCTACTGATCATTTGCATGTCCAACAACTCGGTCAATTTCCAAAATGCCCAAACAATGACAATTCCGATGAAAATATTAATAGCAACAGAGCCTCTTACCAGCTTATAAATGTAGTATAAGAGCACGGCAACAAAAATGATGTCTAATACATCGGTAATCTTAAAATCAATAAAATTTAAAAAATCCAATCAGGTCCGTTTTAGTAAAATTAAGAAATCAGTATAAACTTAGGCATTTAATTGTTCATATAGTTTTGTGCACTCTACAGCTTCTTTAACATCATGCACCCTTAGAATTTTCGCTCCCTTTTGTAAGCACGCCATGTGCAATGCTGTGGTGCCGTTTAAAGCTTGGTCCGCAGTTACGTCTAATGTCTTGTAAATCATTGATTTTCTGCTAATACCTGCTAGTAAAGGGTGTTCAATGATGCTCATTATTTCCATTTGTTTTAAAAGCTCAAAATTTTGTTCCAGGTTTTTTGCAAAACCAAATCCTGGATCAATAATAATATCTTTAACACCTAATGCTTTTGCGGCAGCAAGTCTTTCTGAAAAATAAAAAAGTACTTCCTTTAAAATATCCTTATAATCTGTTTGTTGCTGCATGTTTTTGGGTATACCGCGCATGTGCATCATAATGTATGGTACATTTAGTTTGGCTACAGTGCTCAACATATTATCATCATGTAATCCCGCAGAAATGTCATTTACTATAGCGGCACCATTTTCAATGCATGCTTTAGCGACATTACTTCTAAAAGTGTCTATTGAAAGAATAACATCTGGAAATTTATTGATTATTAAACTTACAATTGGTGTAATTCGTTTTAATTCTGTGTCCTCATCCACCTCTTTGGCACCTGGTCTGCTACTATAAGCTCCTACATCTATAAATGTTGCGCCTTCATTTAGCATTTTATCAACTTGGTTCAGTACACTTGCTTCACCCTTATATTTACCGCCATCAAAAAAAGAATCTGGGGTAACATTTAAAATGCCCATTATTTTGGGTCGTTCAAGAGAAATAAGTTTGCCGTTACAGTTTATGGTCATTTTCAATAATTAAAAGGAATTTGTGGCATTTTCCAAGTTTAAACCATCTATCTTGATGGTTACAATTTTTTAAGCGAAATTTACACAAATTAGATAGAATTACATGCTAGATACGGCAAAGGAATACGATGAGGTAATTGAGATTTGTATTAATCTATACCAGAAAAAAATGTCAGATTACGGCAGTGCTTGGAGAATTTTAAGATTGCCTTCGCTTACGGATCAAATTTTTATAAAAGCGCAACGTATACGTAGTCTTCAAGAAAATGAAGTTCGTAAGGTTGATGAAGGTGAACGCTCAGAATTCATAGGTATCATTAATTACTCGGTAATGGCACTAATTCAACTAGAATTAGGTGTAGCTGATCAGCCTGATCTTTCTATTGAAAAGGCTGTGGAGTTGTATGCCAAGCATATTAAAATTACCAAAGAACTTATGTTGAACAAGAACCATGATTATGGAGAAGCTTGGAGAGATATGAGGGTAAGTTCACTTACAGATCTTATTTTACAGAAATTACTTCGCGTAAAGCAAATAGAGGATAATAAGGGTAAAACATTGGTTAGTGAGGGTATAGATGCCAATTATCAAGATATGATCAATTATGCCGTCTTTGCATTAATACATTTAGGTTCAGAATCAGAAAAATAAAATTAAGAATGAAGTATTTAGTAGGTGTCGTTAGAATTTTTGTTGGAATACTTTTTATCATTAGCGGATTTATAAAACTGAACGATCCCGTTGGTTTTTCATTTAAACTAGAAGAGTATTTCAGTCAAGGTGTATTGGACCTTCCTTTTTTAACTCCGTTCGCATTGGCCATTTCTATACTTGTGGTAATCGTAGAGGTAATGGTTGGGGTAATGCTAATTCTGGGCTATAAACGTAAACTTACTGTGTGGACCTTATTAACAATGATAATTTTCTTCACGTTCCTTACATTTTATTCTGCATATTTTAATAAAGTAACTGATTGCGGTTGCTTTGGCGACGCAATTAAATTGACTCCGTGGGAATCGTTTACGAAAGATGTGGTACTGTTGGTTTTGATTTTAATTATATATGTTGGTAGAAAATATATAACTCCTTTAGTGAATTCTAAGACCTTGATGTCTGTACTATATGTTTCTTTTATTGCTTGTGTAGGGTATGTGTATTATGTGTTGAACCATTTACCGGTTATTGATTTTAGACCCTATGAAATTGGCAAGAATATAGAGGAAGGTATGAACACTCCTGCAGATGCTCCAAAAGCGGTGTTTGAATATAAATGGAAGTTTAATGTCAACGGCAATGAGGAAATTTATGTCACCAATGGAGATTACCCAACGGTAGACGGGGAATTTATGGATGTGGAAACAGAAGAAATTCAAGCAGGGTATGAACCACCTGTTCATGATTTCACTATAGAGCAAAACGGAGAAGATTTTGCAGCAGCATTATTGCAAGAGCCTAAATTGGTAATGGTCATAGCATACGATTTGCGTAAGTCCAATCTTGAGGTTTTCAAAGAAATAAAAGCTGTGACGGATAAGGCGTTAAAAGCGGGTTATAAAGTTATAGGTATGTCTGCTTCCGGTCCTGATCAAACAGATGCGTTGAAAAAAGAAAACAACCTGGCGTTTGATTTTTACTTTACAGATGAAACTACACTTAAAACTATTGTTAGATCTAACCCGGGAGTTTTAGTACTGGAGAAAGGAACCATAGTGCAAAAATTACATTACAATGATTTAGAAAATTTGATTTTCGAATAAATATAAACTGAACAACTAGAAACAAAAATATGAGAGCAAAGATAGTAGCGGGTAACTGGAAAATGAACAAAAATTTGGCAGAAACAGAAACACTTTTGGCTGAGTTATCTGCAAAATTACCAGATACGAATGCAGAAGTAATGGTAGCACCAACTTATGTGAATTTAGCAAGCGCCGTGCGTACTTTAGAAAATTCTAAGATTGAGGTTATAGCGCAGAATATGCACTTTGCTGAAAGTGGAGCTTTTACAGGTGAAATATCTGCAGATATGTTATTGAATATTGGTGTTGATACCGCCATAATTGGCCACTCAGAAAGAAGAGCCTATTTTGCAGAAAGTGATGCAATACTTTCAAAAAAGGTAATAACAGCTTTACAAAAAGGCATTCGCGTAATGTTCTGTTTTGGTGAGGAGCTAGAAGATCGTAAATCAGGCAACCATTTTAAATTGGTAGAAAGCCAATTGAAAAACGTACTTTTTAATTTAGAGCCATCTGCGTGGTCTAATATTGTTTTGGCTTATGAGCCAGTTTGGGCAATTGGTACAGGTGAAACAGCTTCTCCAGATCAAGCGCAAGAAATGCACGCATTTATTCGTAAAACTATTTCTGAGGCATTTGATGCAACAATTGCAAATAATGTTACCATTCTTTATGGTGGTAGTGTAAAACCGGGTAATGCGGAAGAAATTTTCTCTAAGCCAGATGTTGATGGTGGCTTAATAGGCGGGGCGTCTTTGGTAGCAGATGATTTCATAGCGATTATAAATGCTATTTAAGTTCACTAAACTATAATGAGCGATATCGTATACATTGAATACCGTTTTACGGTAAAACCAAAAGAACCCGCTTCAGACATTCTCATTGCAGAATTGGGTAAAGCCGGTTTTGAAAGTTTTGTAGAGGAAGAGGATGATGTTTTGGCATATATTCAAAAATCAGATTGGTCTTCTGATATTTTAGATGACATTTATATTCTTGGAAATTCCAATTTTGAGATAACTTACCAGTATAAAGAGATTGCGCAAGAAAATTGGAACGCTACGTGGGAGCAAAACTTTCAGCCCATTATAGTAGATGATGTGTGCATGATCAGAGCACCTTTTCATGAGAAGATTCAGGTAGATTATGATATTGTAATTGAGCCAAAAATGAGTTTTGGAACCGGGCATCATGAAACTACACACATGATGTTACAGCATATTTTACAGTTAGATGTAGAGAATAAAACCGTTTTGGACATGGGTAGTGGTACAGGGGTTCTAGCCATTTTGGCCGGTATGCGTGGTGCTACGAATATTGATGCAATAGATATTGATAATTGGTGCTATCTAAATGCTAAAGAAAACGTGGCACGAAATAATATGGATTTTATATCGGTTTATGAAGGTGATGTTACTTTGTTAAAGGATAAAAAGTATGATTTGATCATTGCGAACATCAATAGAAACATTTTGTTGGCCGATTTACCTAGCTATGCGAAATGTTTAAATAAAGGTGGTGTTTTATTATTAAGTGGTTTTTATACCGAAGATTTAGAAATGATTTCGCAAAAATGTACCGAATTAGAGTTAAAGTTTGAAAAAAACCTTGAACGAAATAATTGGGTTGCAGCAAAATATGTAAATTAGTTAGTATTAATTGAGATTCATATGAGCACAAAAGAAGAAATTTACGAAGAACTACTCCTTGAAGAAGAGACGGTTCAGCAAAATGAAATCGTTCTTTTTAATGATGAGGTGAATACATTTGATCATGTAATAAATACATTGATTTCAGTTTGCGAACATTCTCCTGAACAGGCGGAGCAATGCTCTTTAATTGTACATTACAAAGGAAAATGCACGGTTAAAACTGGAGAATATGAAGAACTTAAACCGCAATGTTCAAAATTATTACAAGCAGGACTTAGTGCAGAAATTACTTAAGTTTAGCTCGGTAAAATGAAAGTTTAAAATGAATAAACGTAAAAAGACCCCTTATTTCTATAAGGGGTCTTTTTATTGATTAATCTAAAAAATAAATAAAATATAAGTTTAGATCGAAATTATACCAATGGCACGCCATTCAATCTTTTTTCAATCTTCTTCTTTTTCTCGGTTAATCTTTTCATTACGTCCATTAAACTAGGATCCTTAGTTTCTTTATAAACTTCGTTGATGCTTAAGATAAGTGCTTTTGCCTCTCTTGATGCTTCTACTCGGTCACTAGTGGACATATTGCTCATTTTTCGACTCTCAAATTCCTGAGCTTTTTCAAGTAACTCCATGTGATGCTTTTTTTTCAAAGTTAACATAATATTCAAATTACGCAATTCTTTGTCGATTGTATATAGTTATGAGGCTATTAGATAATAGTATTTATGAACAATTTAACGAAAATGGTCAGTTTAACGTCTTTTTTTTAGGGTTGAAATGCAATTTTTATGACAGAAGAAAAATACCAACAGTTTATAATCTCTTTTTAGTTGATGAAATATGAATAATTTGGGGTAATTAATTCAAAAATTAAGAATCAGTTAATAAGTAGCGCCTTAAAAAATCCTTATCTTATTTTTAGACGAAAATATTTGCTAAATCTTTAAAAAAAGATATATTTGTGTAATCGATTGCATTAAATTGAGTTGTTTATAGAATTAAAGCATTCCAAGAAAGTATTCATTTAGAAATAGGGTGTAATTAAGTGTATTGATCAATTTCTATTTTTGACAATGTAACTAAAAGTAAAACGTATAACAGTGGTAGCTAGCAAGTCATTTATTAAGGAAGATTTTTTATTGGAAAATAAATTTTCACAAAGATTATTTCATGATTATGCTTCGCAAATGCCGATCATAGATTACCACTGTCATTTACCACCAATTGATATTGCCAATAACCGTCAATTTGAAAACTTGACCGAAATTTGGTTGGATGGTGATCATTATAAATGGCGTGCCATGCGAACTTTTGGTGTTGAAGAAAAATATATCACCGGTGATGCCTCGGCAAAAGAGAAATTTACCCAATGGGGCAGAACCGTTCCCTACACTTTAAGAAATCCGTTGTACCATTGGACTCACCTTGAGCTGCAACGTTATTTTGATATTGACATTTTATTGAATGAGAATACAGCTAGTGAAATCTTTGATGAGGCTTCCTCAAAGCTGCAAACAACAGATTTCAGTTGTCATAATCTAATAACCAAAATGAATGTTGAGGTTATTTGTACAACAGAAGATCCAATTGATAGTTTAGATCATCAT
This sequence comes from Maribacter sp. HS, assembly GCF_048059195.1. Lineage (NCBI taxonomy): Bacteria > Pseudomonadati > Bacteroidota > Flavobacteriia > Flavobacteriales > Flavobacteriaceae > Maribacter > Maribacter sp. HS. The sequence goes on along the minus strand of NZ_JAYLVV010000002.1, from coordinate 289,448 downwards.
GTTAAAATTAAAAATAGCGGTTTTAATGTGAAAGTGTCCACTGCTTTTAGACCAGATAAAGCAATTGTAATATCTAATGAAAACTATCTGGAATATATTAATAAGTTATCTGAAGTAAGTAATGTGTCCATCGATTCCTATAAATCTTTGTGCGATGCGCTAAGCGTGCGTTTAGATTATTTTGAAGCTAATGGGTGTACTTTATCGGACCACGGCTTAAGCTATGTGCCTTTTAGAAATTTTACCGATACGGAAATAGAAGATATTTTTCAGAAAAGAAGGACTAAAATACAGTTGACATTAAAAGAGTCTGAAAAATTTCAGACTTCTATATTGTTGTTTTTGTGTGAGCAATATCACTCCCGTGGATGGATTCAGCAATTTCATCTTGGAGCGTTACGGAATAATAATGCTAGAATGACTAGAATTCTTGGTCCTGACACTGGTTGGGATTCTATAGGGGACTATTCACAGGCAGAGACACTTTCAAAATTTTTAAATAGATTGGACTCTAAGGATAAGCTTACCAAAACCATTTTATATAACCTTAATCCAGCAGATAATGAAGTACTGGCTACAATGATCGGTAATTATAATGATGGTACCGTTAAGGGAAAAATGCAGTTTGGTTCTGGTTGGTGGTTTCTGGATCAAAAAGACGGAATGACCAAGCAGCTCAATGCCTTATCCAATATGGGGCTAATTAGTTGTTTTATTGGTATGTTGACAGATTCCCGTAGTTTTCTTTCGTATCCCAGGCATGAGTATTTCAGAAGAATTGTTTGTAATCTTTTTGGTCAAGAAATGGAGAGGGGAGAGCTGCCTCAAGATTTTGATTTGGTAGGTAAAATCATTCAAGATATAAGTTATTATAATGCTAAAGAGTACTTCAAATTTTAAATACTAATATTCAGGTTCCTTTAAACCGTTTAAAACCATACAATGAAAAGTATACAATTGCTATCGCTACTAAGTTTGGTCATTACCTTTTTAGGTTGTGATATACAGAATGAAGCAAAGACGTTAAGGCTGGGGCATGGTTTAGACGTTAGCCATTCGGTACATAAGGCAATGGTTAAAATGGGTGAAGATCTCTTGGAGCGTTCCGGTGGTAAACTTAAACTTGAAATATACCCTAGTCAACAATTAGGAACGGAAAGAGAGTGTTTGGAGCTTTTGCAAATAGGTAGTTTAGATATGACAAAAGTTTCTGTAGGGGTATTGGAGAATTTTGCACCGAAAATGAAGGTATTGGGTCTTCCCTTTCTCTTTAGAGATCGTCAACATTCTTTCAGTGTACTTGATGGACCTATAGGCGAGCAATTATTGAACGAAGGGGAGCAATATTGGTTAAAAGGTTTGGGCTATTATGATGCTGGCAGTCGCAGTTTCTATACCATGAACAAGCCAATAGAAAAACCAGAAGATCTGGTCGGGGAAAAAATAAGGGTAATGGAAAGTGCAACGGCAGTGAACATGGTCAAGGCTCTTGGGGGATCGCCAACTCCTATTTCTTGGGGTGAACTTTATACATCTTTACAACAAGGTGTTGTTGATGGCGCCGAGAATAATCCTCCTAGTTTTTACCTGTCAAGGCATTATGAGGTTTGTAAGTACTACTCATTAGATGAGCATACGGTGCTGCCAGATGTTCTGTTAATTGGTACTTATGTATGGAATAAATTGAATGAGCAAGAGCAAAAATGGTTGAGTGCATCGGTAAAAGAATCTGTAAAATACCAGCGTGTTTTATGGGCAGAGGCAGAAGAGGAAGCTTTACGTGAAGTTCAAAAGGCTGGTGTTGAAATTATTCGACCAGATAAATCACTTTTTGCGGAAAAGGTAAAAGATATCTATGAAGGTTATAAGGATGATCAGGATATATATCCACTTATCAAACAAATTCAAGAAACAAAATAGTCTGCTATGCGAAATAAAATAGACGCCGTTTTAGGCAAGACCTTGGTGCTGATTATGTCGGTTATGGTAATTAACGTACTATGGCAAGTTTTTACAAGATATGTTACCGGTAACCCCAGTTCATTTACAGATGAGCTTGCTCGTTATTTAATGATATGGATCGGCGTTCTAGGTGCGGCATATGTGTCGGGTCGTAATCTTCATGTTGCTATTGATATTTTACCACTTAGGCAAAATGAGAAAACACAGAAAAAGTTAAAGATAATTGTAACCATTCTGGTAATACTATTTGTATTGTTCGCTTTTGTGGTCGGAGGGTCTCGTTTGGTTTACATCTCATATGTACTGGGGCAACAATCACCTGCATTGCAAGTACCTCTGGCATTGGTTTATATCATAATTCCCATTAGCGGATTACTGATTATGTATTACAAAATTTCTGACCTTAAAAATATGAAATCATGATGGAGCATTTACCTATTCTAGTATTAGTGTTGAGCTTCATATGTTTGCTATCCATTGGTACGCCGGTAGCATGGAGTATCGCTATTTCTTCATTGTTGACCATGCTGGTAAGTATACCCGCAATGCCTGCATTTACAACGGTATCTCAACGGATGGCTACGGGGCTTGATAGTTTTGCCCTCTTGGCAATTCCGTTCTTTGTGCTTTCGGGCGAACTTATGAATAAGGGTGGTATAGCCCATAGGCTAATCGCCTTTGCCAAAACTTTAGTTGGTGCCTTTCCCGGTGGTTTAGCTTTAATAAATGTCATAGCCGCAATGTTAATGGGTGCTATTGCAGGGTCTGCTATGGCTTCTGCATCAGCAATGGGTAGTATACTTGGACCTGAAATGGAAAAAGAAGGCTATTCAAAAGAATTTGGCGCAGCGGTCAACATTACATCTGCTACAACTGGTTTAATAATTCCGCCTAGTAATGTGTTGATCGTATATTCATTGGCAAGTGGGGGAGCATCTATAGCTGCCCTGTTCTTGGCTGGATACGTTCCGGGAATTATGACCGGGCTTTTTTTAATGATCGTGGCAGCTTTTTGGGCAAAAAAGAAAAAATATAAGGTAGGTAAACGTAGCAGTTTTAAACAAGTAGGTAAAACATTTATAGATGCTTTGCCAAGTCTTTTTATGCTTGTGGTAGTAATTGGCGGTATTGTAACGGGAATTTTTACCGCTACTGAAGCCTCCGCCATAGCCGTGCTATACAGTTTAATTTTAGGTTTTATATATAAGGAAATTACCTTGCCTAAACTACCACAGATTTTACTGGATTCTTCTGCCACTACGGCAATTGTTATGTTATTGATAGGTTCATCAATGTGCATGTCATGGGCTTTGTCCTATGAAAATATTCCGCAAGATATCAGCTCTGGACTATTAAGCTTAAGTGAGAATAAAATTGTGATTCTTTTGATTATAAACTTACTATTGCTCTTTGTGGGAATTTTTATGGATATGACTCCCGCCGTTCTGATCTTTACACCGATATTTTTACCTGTGGTAACCAAGTTAGGACTTGATCCCGTTCACTTCGGTATTATTATGGTTTTGAACCTTTGTATAGGTTTATGTACACCGCCCGTAGGCTCGGTACTTTTCGTTGGAGTAGGTGTGGCTAAAACTACTATTGAAAAAGTGTTTAAACCATTATTGCCTTTGTTTATTGCAATGATCATTGCACTGTTCTTGGTCACTTATATTCCACAATTGAGCTTATGGTTACCAAGTTTATTTGATTTGTAGGATTAAAGAAAGTCTTATTGATTATGTGGGAATTGTTGAAGCTAAAAAGAATACTTCTAGAGAAATAGTCCAATAATCTTTATATTTTGCTGGACGATTTTCTGACAATTAATTTTGCTGGCAGCACCACATTGTTCTGAACTTTTTTATTTGAATCATTTTCAATTTGTTCTAAAAAGACCTTTGCCGCCATTTTTCCCATTTCCAATGGTGACTGATCTACAGAGCTAATTGATGGTTCCATAAATTGCGTAAAGGGTTCGTTACTAAAACCTACAACGCTTAAATCTTCTGGTATTCTAATAGATTTACTTTGTAAGTATTTGACTGCACCTAACAATCCGTTGTCTGTAGATGAAAATATGGCATCTGGTGGTTCTGGTAAATTCATAAGCGTTTTTGCCGCATCTTTACCTGCCTCCATATTACTTTGCAAGGAAATTACATATTCCTTTCTAAAGGGTATGTTATGTTTTGCCAGTGCATCTTTATATCCCTTAAATCTATGTTGGTAAAGTTCAATACTTTGGTCAACGTCAAAGTGGGCAATTTTTTTACAGCCTTGTGCAATTAAATGCTCCGTTGCAATAAAACCACCTTGGTAGTCATCAATGGTAACAGTGCTTATTTCATTGAACCTTAAAACCCTGTCAAACAGTATAAAAGGCGTATTTTTTTTAACGGTCTCCTTGAATTCATCTTTATTCTGCTCGGTAAAAGATGTAGATAATAATATACCATCTACCTGCGCATTTAATAGGTTCTGTATAATTTTCTTCTCCCGGTTTCTATCCTCATAGGTTTGCGATATAATTACATGAAAACCTTTTGGATATAGTTCATCTTCTATACCACGAATTACAGAGGCAAAGAAATTTTTATTGATGAAAGGTACTACCACCCCAACATTTTTACTTTTACCACTTTTAAGTGCTAATGCAAGCCTATTCTGTTTGTAGTTTAATTTGGTAGCGGTAGCTAGTACAAGATTGCGTGTTTTTTCGCTTATTTTAGGATTATTGTTCAAAGCCCTTGATACCGTTGCAGCGGTAATGTTCAATTCTTTTGCAATGTCGTAAATGGTAGCCTTTTTGCTCATAGAAAAATGTATGATAAATTTACGAAGATTGAATAACTTACCGTGCTCAAAAATGTCTTAAAATAGAAGGGTGTTTAAATTTTAAAACTAAAGCCTTTCTCTACTTTTTTATGATATTTATTTTGATCGAATTCAAATAGAAAAGCACCTTTTTTAGAGGAGCTCATATCTTTCTCTTTCAATTTTGTCAATAGATCCAATGAGTTGAATTTGTTAATAAAGTTTCGCTTATCCAGTTCGGTATCCAAAATAGCTTCGTAAAGCTTTTGGAGCTGTCGCATGGTAAATTTTTCTGGTAAAAGTTCAAACCCAATAGGCTTACAACTTATTCTATTTCTTAAAAGAGTCAATGCTTCTTTAACCATTATATTATGGTCAAAAATCAATGTAGGTATATCTTTTATGTCAAACCATTTAATCGGGTTTTGCCTCAGTAATTCTTTACAATGGTGTTCTATATTTATAAGGGCAAAATAGGTTACCGAAATGGTTCTTTCTTCCGGATCACGGTCTATTTTAGAATAACAATGAACCTGTTCCATATATACCTTATTCAAGCCTGTTAAGTTCTTTAATATACGGGCAGCTGCTTCTTCTAGGTTTTCTTGCATTTTAAGAAAACCACCAATAAGTGACCATTCTCCTTTAGCTGGTTTAAAGTCTCGTTCAACGAGCAAAATTTTTAATTCTTCTTGATAAAATCCAAAAATTATACAATCTATAGCAAGTAGTACTTTGTCCTCTTTGCGATAATTATTCAAAACCATTATTCATTTTTTGCGAACCTAAATTAATGAGTTTCAATTGAACTGAACCACGTTTTTGGTAGAAAAGGTCTATAGTTTTTTCTATAGTTGGCTATTAATAAATGTGTTAGTTGTTTTTTAAAGGCTTTGATTTGCTTTGTAAATGGTTTTTTATATCTAGATAATATTACGGGAGCAAGTGAAAAACGCAGGGAGAACTAATTTTGGAGTAAACCCTGAAAATGTTAATCTGATAATTGTATTTTTTTATTTAGAATCATTTAAAATTAGTTCGATTTAAAAAATTAAAAAAAATCTCCTTAATAATTGTAAGAAGTTCGTTTTCATTAATTTATGAATATTTGTCACATATTATTATGAAATTAATTAATATATCTAAGTATTTGGTGTTGATTATTGCTATTTTGATAATATATTTAGATTTCAACATGGAATATGTTACGGGGATTTGGCAAAATGATAAAATTTCAATGAGGATTAAAAAAAGTAATTATGGTGTTACGGTAAATAAGGAAAAGGTAGAATTATACAAACTGTATAATTTGGACGGAATTCAAGTAAGCATTATCACTTTTGGAGGAAGAATAACAGCTGTTGAAACTCCTGATAAAGATGGAAATATTAAGAATGTTGTTTTAGGTTTCAAAAACTTGGAGCAGTACGAAAAACCTAACCCATATTTTGGAGCTCTTGTTGGAAGATATGGAAATCGTATTGCAAAAGGGAAATTCATCTTAAACAATTACGAATATCAACTAGCAAAAAATAATGGTGAAAATAGTCTACATGGTGGTGTGGTAGGTTTTGATAAAGTGGTTTGGAAAGTTGAAGATATTCAGGAAAATAAAACCTCGGCTTCTTTAAAACTTAGTTACTATAGTAAAGATATGGAAGAGGGTTTTCCCGGTAATTTAAAAACAACGGTCACCTACACACTAAATTCTGATAACAGTCTTGATGTTTTATACGAAGCAACTACAGATAAAACTACCATTGTAAACCTTACACAACATTCCTATTTTAATCTTTCGGGGGATTTCTCTCAACCTATAATTGATCATGTCGTGGAGATCAATGCAGACAAATTTGTGCCAGTGAATGCTTCGCTGATTCCTACAGGTGAGTTGGCAGTTGTAGATGGTACACCGTTCGATTTTAGAATACCAAAATTGGTGAGTGAAGCTATAAACATGAACAACGATCAAATTACTTTAGGTGGTGGTTTTGATCATTGCTGGGTGTTGAATAATTCTGACAAAGGGTATAGGCGTGTAGCAAAGGCATATCACCCAGAATCGGGCAGAGGTGTTGAAGTAATTACGGATCAACCAGGTATGCAATTTTATACAGGAAATTTTTTAGATAGTACGCTACCAAGACCAAACGGTGGTTTTTACGCAAAAAGAAGTGGCTTTTGTTTTGAAACCCAACATTTTCCAGATGCACCAAATCAACCAAGTTTTCCTTCTGTAGTACTAACTCCGGAAGAAAAATACCTGACAAAAACCACTTTCAAATTCACAGTTAAATAAACCATACCATGCAACAGTTAGACCATTTAGATTGGATCAGTATTTCACTCTACTTTTTATTACTTGTAGGTGTAGCCATATGGGTAATCAGAAAAAAAGAAGATAATACGGAAGATTACTTTTTAGCCGGCAGAAACGTTGGCTGGTTTGTAGTAGGTGCCTCAATATTCGCATCAAACATTGGCTCAGAACATGTAGTCGGTTTAGCTGGCACGGGAGCAAGTAATAAATTGCCCTTGCTTATTTATGAGATACATGCCTGGGTTGTATTAATGCTAGGTTGGGTGTTTTTACCATTTTATGCTAGGAGTGGCGTGTTTACTATGCCAGAATTTTTAGAGAAACGTTTTGATGCCAGGTCAAGATGGGTGTTATCTGTTTTCTCTATTGTTGCATATGTGCTAACAAAAATATCGGTGACCATTTATGCAGGTGGTGTGGTAGTTTCTGCATTATTGGGTATAGATTTTTGGACGGGAGCCATAGCTACGGTCATATTAACAGGACTTTATACTGTTTTGGGCGGTATGCGGGCTGTGGTATATACAGAAACGCTACAGGCAATTTTATTAGTGGTTGGCGCTGCTGTATTAACGTTCGTTGGGTTGGATAAAGTTGGTGGATGGGGAAGTATGGTAGATACCTTGGGACCAGAATATTTTAATATGTGGAGACCGGCGACCGATCCGGATTTTCCTTGGCCTTCATTGTTCATTACAAGTACTATAGTCGGTATATGGTATTGGTGTACAGACCAGTATATTGTACAGCGCACATTAACGGCAAAGAACATAAAAGAAGGAAGGAGAGGTACCATATTTGGAGCATTGTTAAAATTATTACCTGTTTTTTTGTTTTTGATACCAGGAGTTATTGCATTGACGTTGAAAATGCGAGGAGAATTACATTGGGAGAGTGCAGATGAAGCATTTCCGGTGTTAATGAGTAATTTGTTGCCATCAGGCCTTAGAGGTCTTGTGGCCGCAGGGTTATTGGCAGCTTTAATGAGTTCTTTGGCTTCGGTATTTAATTCATGTTCTACCTTGTTTACAGTTGATGTCTATAAAAAATTACGTCCTAATACACCCGAGAAAAAACTGGTGAGAACAGGACAAATAGCTACTGTTTTTGTGGTGATTATAGGTATTATTTGGATTCCGATAATGGCAAATATATCAGGAGTGTTATATGAATACTTGCAAAGTGTACAATCCTATATTGCACCACCCATTACTGCTGTATTCTTATTGGGAATTTTTTATAAACGAATTAATGCTACGGGAGCTTTTGCAACCCTTATCATGGGAATTTTAGTAGCCTTTTTTAGAATTGCGTTAGAGTTGCTTAAAGATAATTTTGATTCCGATGGGATATTATATTATCTGGGGGATATGAATTTCTTGACTTTTGGTGCTTGGTTCTTCTTATTTTGCTTAATCTTTATGATAGTAGTTAGTCTATTAACGAAATCGCCTGATAAAGAGCAAATAGTCAACCTAACATTTGGTACTATAACCGAGGAAGAAAAGAATAAAAATAAGAATAGCTATAATTGGATCGATATTACCGTTTCCATTTTTATTGTATTGATCGTAATAGGTATTATGGTGTTTTTCAACGGAAAATAACAACTTGGTTTACTAGTGTGGAAAGTGTCACCTATTTTAGGTGGCACTTTTTTCATTAAAATAGATGTGCATTATAAATAATTGCAATAGAGATAAAGAATTGATTTTTAGAAAATTAATTTTAAAGCACTAAAAAAATATACACATGCAAAAACCAAATAAAAGACTCGTAGGACAAACCTGTATCATCACCGGTTCTAGTGATGGTATTGGTGAAGCGGTTGCCAAAGCAATGGGAATGGAAGGAGCCAATATTGTTGTTAATTATCATAGTAGTAAAGTGGAAGCTGAAGAGGTAGCACATTGGATCAGTGAAAATTCTGAATGTGGTGATGCCATTGTGGTCAAATGTGATGTTAGCAAGGAAGATGAAGTGCAGAATATGTTTAAAAAAACGATATCAAAATTTGGTACTGTTGATGTATGTGTTGCCAATGCCGGTTTACAATTAGATCATCCATTGCATGAAATGCCATTATCTGATTGGCAGCGAGTGATAGATGTAAACCTCACCGGTCAATTTCTTTGCGCAAAAGAGGCTATAATAGAATTTAAGAGAAGGGGAATGCGACCTGATATTTCCAATTCATTGGGAAAATTAATTCATATGAGTTCTGTACATGAAGTAATACCATGGGCCGGTCATGCTAATTATGCAGCAAGTAAAGGTGGTTTGGTCATGCTAATGCAAACTATTTGTCAGGAATACGGACCGGATAAGATACGTTGTAACTCCATTGCACCCGGTGCTATTAAAACAGATATCAATAAGGATGTATGGAGTACCCAAGAAGGTAGAGATGGCATGTTAAAATTAATACCTTATAAGCAAATTGGAGTGCCCGATGATATAGGAAGTGTAGCAAGCTGGTTGGCATCGGATGAATCTGAATATATAAACGGAACTACCATTTTCGTCGATGGGGGTATGACCTGTTATCCAGGTTTTACTGCTAATGGGTAATTGGAAACAAAAAAATAGCCACCCAATTGGGTGGCTATTAGTTATTTTAATGAGAATTAATTATTGCATCAAAGGAGTGTAATCAAATTTTTGACCACCTACAGATGCATCTGCCATTAAACCTGCTTTAGGTAAAGCAAAAACGGCAACACCATCTCTATACTTTGCGTTCACAGCAACACCAGATTTAAGTGCAACTGCAGAAGCTTCAGCAGAAAACTCAAAGTCTCCTTCTTTAAACTCGGCTAAATCTTCAGCGGTTTCAAAAAAGATTACTTCCGTAATGGCTTGTCCGCCTGCTTGTAGACCTACACTTAATTTTTTTAGGTCGGCCATACCAACCTTTTCGCCATTTTCATATACTACACCGTTCCCCGATGCTCCACCAATTATGAAGCCTCCTTTTCCAACGTTAGGAAAAACTACATATCCTGCAGAGTTATTAAAGAACTGGTCTAAGCCAACATCCATTGTCATTAATTTTTCCTTTGCATTTTCGGCATCTTTAATTACTTTTTTGTCCTTACTGCTTTGTGCATTTACTCCAACGGCTACAAATAAAATAGCTGCTAATGTTATAGATTTTAAAATTTTCATCTGTTCTAGTTTTATAAATTTATTAGAATTGTTTCTATACCACAAAGTTAATTTGAAAGACAGGTATTGTTTGTTGTTATCCACATAAATATTGATTCAAATGCATGTTAAATATTTGTGAATCAGTTAATTGTAAGTTAAAAATTGAGATTTTATTTATTTTGAAGTAGCTAAATGATTTGTGCACAGCATTTTAAATGCTTTCAATATTTCTTAAATATTTGTTAATTTAAAGTTTTCGTTTTATATTCATGACATATTAAAAGGAGATAATATGGAAAAGCAAGAATATTTTTTTGATTCTAAAATGATAGCTAACCTTTTAATAGTTCTGGCATTACTTTTATCAGCTGCTTATTACATAAGTAATGCTAAGGAAATTGAAGAAGAGGTAAATACAGTAATTGTATCCTCTCTTAAAGATGTTAGTAATAGCTTGGCTGAACAAGAGACAACTAGAAAATAATTGTAATTTCTGACCATTACCAAAGCTACAGGTGAATAATCTGTAGCTTTTTTTATTGCCTATTTTTTGCCAACTATGACATTTGCAACCAGCGCAGCTATAATCATAAGTATTCCTATAAGGCTCCAAATAGAATAAATATCTCCAAACCAAAATATGCCAACCATAATAGTGAAGATAACTTCAATATATTTTAATGGTGCCACTAAATTTGTTTGTGCAATTTGAAATGCTTTGGTCATGAAAACTTGTCCAAAGAATCCAAAAATGCCTAAACTTAATAATAAAAGCCAGTCTATGCCGGTTGGGGTAATCCAATTGTTTATACTTAACAACCCGCCTATTACGGTACCTGTGAACATAAAGTAATTCACAATGACCATTGGGTGGTCATTGTTCCCAATTTTTCTAATAAGTACATAAACCAGACCACTAAATACGGACGCTGCCAAAACCAAAAGTAAGCCTGTTGAATTAATAGTGTTGTCAAAACCTTTAAGGACTAAAACTCCGCCAAAAGCAAAAAGAAATAACAACCACTGAATAGGTTTTAGTTTCTCTTTAAGTAATAATACTGCAAAAATAGCGGCATAAATGGGAGCAAGATATCTTAACGATACTGCTGTGCCAACAGGTAAATATTGCAATGACATAAAAAACAGGCTCATAGCGGTTAATCCCGCAAGAGCTCTAAATATCATGAATCTACGGTTGTTACCCAATATTGGGATTTTCTTGATTATTATGTATGATGTTCCTAAAATTAAAGAGCCAATGGTTCTGAAGAATACAATTTCAAAGGTGGGAAAATGGCTTAGGTATTTTACGAACGAGTTCATTAAACTAAATGAAAACGTACTAATGATCATAAACAAAATGGCCTTCTTCACAGTTCAAAATTATCAGTGCAAAGGTAAATGCCTGTATTTGAAATCTTCTAGTTAAACGCTGATAATTACATTTCTCAATAAAATTTTATCACTTTGATAATTTTACATGCTTGAAAGAAGTTGTTCTATGGAATTAGAGTAGTTTCTTCATTAAACTAAGAATAAAACCGATCATTTCTTAGCATTTTAATGTCCTTCAAATTAATTAAGGGAAGTTTTAATTTTAAAGGTCTTGAAATTTGACAGAATTATTTTATGGTAATTGTTATAATAGCCACAATGGTAGGGGAAGTTTTTGATAATTCCCTTAACTTGGCGGTACAATGCAGATACATTGTAGCTAGTACTGATGAATAATAAAATCTTAATTTCAATTACACAAATACAGATAAAATGAACGAATTGTTGTCCTTAAAAGATAAAAATTATGCACTTTCAGGCGGGACAGGAACCTTAGGTGGATCCATTGCCCAATATTTAGTTGAGAATGGTGCTAAAGTTTTATTGTTAGGAAGATCAGAAGATAAATTAAAGGATAAACAGAACGAGCTGAATGCGCTGGTACCAAATAGTACATTCGTTTTTAAGGTCGATGTCATGGACGAGTCTGAACTTGTTAAGCTGAAAAATAAAATAAAAGCTGATTTTAAGCATCTTGACGGACTAGTAAACTTAGCTGGCGGTAATATTCCGGGAGCAACCTTAAAGCCAGACCAAACAATTAGGGATATTTCTATGGGTGATACTAGAAAGGTTGTTGATATTAATTTATTCGGTACGGTTATACCAACTGTAATTTTAAGTGAATTAATGGTAGAGCAAGGCTATGGCTCAATTGTAAATATTTCTTCAATGGCCGCAAAACAAACTATTTCTAGAGTTCTTGGTTATTCAATGGCCAAGAGTGCAGTGGATATTTTTACCAAATGGATGGCCAATGAACTGGCTTCTAAACATGGAGATAAAATTAGGGTAAATGCCGTTGCGCCCGGGTTTTTTATAGGTAATCAAAATAGACGTTTGTTGACCAATGAGGACGGTTCTTTTACAGAAAGAGGTAACAGTATAATTAAAAATACTCCAATGGGTAGATTTGGAAATGCGTCTGAGTTAAATGGTATGGTTCATTACTTGCTTAGTGATGCATCTAGTTTTGTAACCGGTAGTATTTTTGATGTGGATGGTGGCTTTACTTCCTTTTCTGGAGTGTAAATACAATTTTTAAAGTTTGGCTATTCTTGTAATCGATTACCTAATTTACCATTAATTTTCATGCGCTTAATTTTTTATAGTTTACTTGTTTTCTTCTGTCTTTTAATCTCTTGTAATTCAGGTTATAATGAAACAGAAGTGTCTTTAGATTCATATGTTGTAGAGGACGGATTCAACTTAAAGGTTTTGGCGGCAGAACCACTTCTCAAAGCTCCTGTTGCCATAGATTTTGATGCTAAAGGTAGAATTTGGGTAGCACAAATGCCTGGGTATATGAACGATCTTCAAGGGTCAGGTGAAGAGGAACCTTCCGGCAGTATTGTTATTCTTGAAGACTTGGATGAAGACGGTGTTGCAGATCATTCTAAAATATTTATGGATAGTTTGGTAATGCCTCGTGCCTTGGCGCACGTTTATGGTGGTTTACTGTATGCAGAACCTCCGTATTTATGGTTCGTGGATATTGAAAATGATAAGCCGGTAAATAAAGTTATGGTTGATTCAATTTATGCGGTTGAAGGTAACCCGGAGCACCAGCCAAACGGATTGGAACTGAATATTGATAATTGGATATATAATGCAAAGTCTAATTTTAGATATCGAAGAATTGATGGTGTTTGGAAAAAAGAACCCACTACCTTTAGAGGGCAATGGGGCATTACCCACGATAATTTTGGCCGACTTTATTACAATGATAATTCTAGAATTTTATTGGGAGATTATGTGTTGCCAAATACGCTGATAGATAACCAATATTATACACCTAAAACTAGCGTAGATAAACTATTGACCAATGATCAAAGGGTGTATCCTGCTTTTGCAGGGTCTGTAAATAGAGGGTATGCAAAGGGAGTTTTGAATGCGGATAGCTTACTCGTCAATGCTACGGCAGCTTGTAGTCCATTGGTTTATAGAGGCGGGAGTTTTACTCAATCTTATTCCGAGAATGTTTTCGTATGTATTCCTGAAGGAAATTTGATAAAGCGTTTGCGTTTAAACTTTACGGGAGATGCTACCAAAGCGGAACAAGTTTGGCAGAATAAGGAATTTATAACCTCTTTAGATGAAGGGTTTAGACCGGTAAGCTTAAAGAACGGTCCCAATGGTAGTGTGTATGTGGTAGATATGCATAGAGGTATGATCGGGCATCATGCATATATGAGTCCGTATCTACGGGATAAAGCAAAAGCTAAAGAATTGGATACGATTGTTAACTTCGGAAGGATTTTAAAGGTATCCCATAATAATGCAACTAGTAATAATTTAACGGATTTTGATACCTTAAATGCTAGTGAATTGGTTTCATTGCTACAAAGTGATAATGGATGGATTCGTGATCGTGCCCAGCATTTTTTAATCTTTAAGGAGCTGAAAACGGTTATTGACGATGTTAAAGACCTTGCATTGAACAAAAAGAATCCTTTAGGTCAACTACATGCACTTTACGTTTTAGAAGGCTGGAATGCCTTGTCCTTTGATTTTCTTGTAAGTGTTATAGAAAAAAGTAATAGTGATGTAGCTTCTCATGCTTTGATGATTTCAAAAGATTTTATTTCAGAAAAGTCAATTGAACAGGCAAGTCATATTTTTAAGAGTGCTTTAGATAGGAATGAATTAGGTTTTGATGTATACCTAGCCAATGTTCTAGGTCACTGGGTTAAAATTGATAACCATCGATTTCAGCCTTTGTTGACCAAAATTTTAAAGCGAAGGGAGATGAATACCACTGTAATAGATGCTACAATCAGTGGATTGGAAAAGATAGATACCGTTTTATATGATGATCCGGTCATAAAGAACAACCTCAAAAACACCCCTTTCCTCAGTAAACTTGAAAATGCGATTACCAATAGAAAATCTGATAAGAAGAATGCTATTTATACTCGTGAAGTAATACGTGAAGATACGCGTACTAGTGGATCTAAAATGTTTTTTCAAATTTGCGCCTCGTGTCACGGTGCAGATGGTAAAGGTATTGATGGTTTGGCACCACCACTTATGGGATCTGAGCATGTTAAGAATACAGAGCGTTTGGCATTGATTATATTACACGGATTGGAAGGTCCTGTTCATGTAAATGGAGAACGTTATGATATAAATTTGGCAATGCCCGGACTTATTAGAAATGAATCTATAAGCGATCAAGATATTGCCAATATTATATCATATGTAACCAATGCTTTTTCTGATCGATCCAGAAGTTTAAGCAACAAGCGAATTAGTGAGTTGCGAAACGTAAAATCATCTACGGGGATGGAGTTTACCGAACCGGAATTACAAGCTTTAGATACAAAATAGAGCTATTTTAAGCTTTTTCTAATTCCCATTTCCAAACCTCTTAATTCAGCTAAACCTCTAAGTCTACCAATGCCGGAATATCCCGGATTGGTTTTCTTTCTAAGGTCATCTAACATTTTATGGCCGTGATCGGGGCGCAAGGGCATTTTAGTGTCGTTACGACCAGCGGCCTTTCTTTTATTTTGCTCATTGATCAACGCTTTCATTACTGAGTACATATCAACATCACCTTCTAAATGATTCGCTTCATGAAAATTACCATCCGCATCGCTCTGTGTACTACGTAAATGAATAAAATGAATTCGGTCTCCTAAACGGTCTACCATGCCCGGTAAATCATTGTCCGGTCTTACCCCAAAAGATCCTGTACAAAATGTTAATCCGTTATTAGGGCTATCAACGGCTTTATAAAGATCAACAATATCTTGTTCCGTACTTACCACTCGTGGTAAACCTAAGATAGGAAAAGGCGGGTCGTCTGGATGAATACACATACGAATACCCGATGCTTCGGCTACCGGAATAATTTCAGATAAAAATTCAAATAGATTTTTCTTTAATTCTTTAGGTCCTATGGCATCATAGGTTGCCAAAATTTCATTGAATTCTTCTAATGTGTACCCTTCTTCAGCGCCAGGTAAACCGGCTATTATATTACTGATAAGCTTGTTTTTGTCCGCTTCTGAAAGCGTTTGGAAATAGGCTTTGGCAGCATTTTTTTGTGTCTCGGTATAGGTGTTTTCCGCTCCGGGTCTTTTTAACAGATATAATTCAAAGGCAGCAAAGGCATTAGCTTCAAACCGAAGCGCGGTAGAGCCATCTGCCACTTCGTAATCTAAATTGGTACGTGTCCAATCTAAAACGGGCATAAAATTATAGCAAACCGTATCTATGCCACATTGTCCAAGATTGGTAATAGTTTGTTTGTAGTTGTCGTAATAGGTTTTATAATCTCCTTTTTGGGTCTTTATTTGCTCATGAATTGGAACACTTTCTACGACCGACCACGTTAAGCCGGCAGCTTCAATAGTGTTTTTTCGCTTCATTATTTCATCTACAGACCATACAACTCCGTTGGGAATATGGTGTAATGCGCTAACAATTCCTGTTGCACCTGCTTGTTTTATATCTGATAACGATACTGGATCATTTGGTCCGTACCAACGCCATGTTTGTTCCATTATATTTTATTAAATTTTATTAAACTCCGCTGAATGCGCTAAATCCTCCATCTATTGGTACAACAATTCCGGTAACGAATTTTGATGCTTCGGCACATAGATAGTGAATAGTACCATTTAATTCATTGGTTTCTCCAAATCTTTTCATGGGTGTGTTCTTAATAATAGTTTCTCCGCGTTCGGTAAATTTACCGGTTTCTTGATCAACTAATAAGGTTCTATTTTGGTTACCAATGAAAAAACCTGGTGCAATTGCATTTACGCGAATACCTTCTCCAAATTTTGTTGCTAGTTCTACAGAAAGCCATTTGGTGAAATTATCTATGGCTGCTTTAGAGGCGGAATACCCAACAACTCTTGTAATTGCACTTTGGGCGGTCATAGAAGAAATATTTATAATTACTCCCTTATTGTTCTTAACCATTTCTTTGCCAAAAATCAATGATGGTAAAATACTGCCAAATAGGTTTAGATCAACCACTTTCTTAAAATGATCAATATTTACGTCAAATATGGTTTGGTCAACGGATATGGTGGCTCCGGGCATATTGCCGCCTGCAGCGTTGATTAAGATATCAATTTTTCCAAATTTGGCGATGATTTTATCAGAAACTTCCTTTAAGTTTTTTTCATCCAAGGCATTACAAACAAATCCGGTAACGTTATTGTTGATCTTTTTTAACTGCTTTATGGCGCTATTGACGATATCTTCTTTGTAATCCAATATGACAATGGTAGCACCGTTGTTAAGTAGGTAGCTTGCCATTTCTCCGCCAAGTATTCCACCGCCACCGGTTATTAGAATTACTTTGTTTTCTATACTGAATAAGTTCATTTTTGTGTTGATTATTGTTTTAGGTCAATCGTATGGTTTCCACTGTTAAGGATGATAATTTGTTGTTTTGGTTTTATTTTCTTCCCGTTATGTCTGCCTTTTAAATTAATTAGAGGAACTTTAAATTCAGCGGACATGTTTTCAGGTATTTCTATGATATATTGATGTGTTTTTTTGTCTTTTTTGAAACTTGCTTTAATGACCCCGTTCATGGTGGGT
Organism: Maribacter sp. HS; assembly: GCF_048059195.1. Taxonomy (NCBI): domain Bacteria; kingdom Pseudomonadati; phylum Bacteroidota; class Flavobacteriia; order Flavobacteriales; family Flavobacteriaceae; genus Maribacter; species Maribacter sp. HS. The sequence continues at coordinate 272,080 of NZ_JAYLVV010000002.1, read as the reverse complement.
ACTTTAATATTGGAAAATTTCAAATTAGCTAGTTGAGGTTGTATTTCGGCTATTTTAAATCCTGCTGCTTTGGGTTTTATGCCCCACATATAACGTGTAGTTATGTTCAAGGGTGCCGTACCCCATGCATGGTTCCAGTCAGCATTTGGTTTGTATTTTACATCCCAAGCCTCTAAGGTCATGGTAGCGCCAATTTCTATCATGTTCCACCATGTTCTATCGCCTTTGGTATCGGTAATGAGGTCTAAAGCATATTGTGCTTCATTGCTTAAGTATAAACCTTCCAATAAATATTGTGCGCCATATACACTGCAAGCCATGCCTCTGGTTTTTATAAATTCGGTAACCGTTTTAACATGTTCCTTTGGTACAATGCCAAATGCTAAAGGCATCATATTAGCATGTAAGGAAGAATGTGTAGATCCTTCGCCATCTGTATAATATCCTCTGTCCGAATTAAAAAACTTTGTATTCATAGTGGTTTTTACATTTTTGGCTTTCTTTTTGAAAAAAGCTGCATCCTCTTTTTTGTCAAGAACAGTTGCGATTTCTGCCATTAACTTTAGATTATAATAATAGAATGCGTTTACCACGGTATTTACAGGTACAATTTCGTAACCATCCCTTTCGCCTTTTGGGGTAGCTAATTTCCAACCTGTATCTTTTTGAGCGGGTGGCCAATCAATAATGTCCTTTATTTTAGTATCTGCCTTTTTAAAACCTAGTTTCTGAATATATGCTGCATTCAGATTTGGGGAAGAAGAACTGATAAGGCCATCTGCACGTTCTAGTTCTATTAAGGTTTTTAATTTAAGGTTTTTATAATGTTGTTTTAAGGGTTCTATATCTCCCGTATACATATAATCAGTGTAGAACATAGGCACCGTATGTAATAACCATTCTGTAGGCCAAGTAGGATTTTCAATAAAGTAAGAATTAGTTCTCCTTGCCATGGTATAGAGGCTATCAACACTATAATGACTTAATTGATTTATATAGGCATCTGCTTCATATGGTATTCGCTCTCTATCACCATCTACATAAAAACCTGTAAAACTTGTAGCTTTTATAGTATGTTTACAAAGCTCCCATATGGAATCTAGAATTTTGTTGGATGATGAGAAGGCACTAGCCTCATCGTTAAATTTGTGATGTAAAGCTTTTTGATGAACCTGTAGTTCGGTAATTGGAATTTTTAGGTTTTCAATTTCACAATATCGAAAAGGCATTACAACACCAATACTATCTTGCAACTGTATGGCAGCACCTGTGGTATTACGCTTATCTGCAGTTAATTTTGGAAGGATTAAGGTGTTGGCGGTCAATTGTGGTAATACAATTTTTTGATATCTTATTGTTGCTCCCGGATTTTTATCAACTCCATTTTTATCGTTTAATTTCTCACCTAAATGAATGATTAATGAATCTGTTTGAGATTTATTGCTATATAATTGTATGGTTCCAAAAAATGCTTTACCAAAATCTATTAAATAACTATCGCCTGTTAATTTGTCAACCTTAGCAGGTGGAATGATAGTAGTTTTTAAATCAATATTTGTATTACTATTTTGAGCTTGGGTTACTGCAATAGAAAGTAGTATAAGACATATGTGAATATGCTTTTTCATAGTATTTACGATATGTATATTTATGATATTTAGAACTAGATACTATGCTGTCAGTAGCATAGTATCTAGTATAATAGTCTTATTGGGGGTATTACCTATATGTCATTGTTTTTTTAATAAGAAGGCAATTTCAAATAAGTATTGCTATGATAGAATATGATGGTTATACATCTTTTATTTCCCAACCTGGTTCGTATGTTCTAGACCATAATTTCATGGCTTCTCTATTAAAAATACGACCTGTAGCTTCATCAACTTCAAATGAATCATCTATTCTAGAAGCTATATTTGCATAATGTGTTAGCATTTGGCTAATAGCTCCCTCATCTATAGGAGAGGTTAATTCGGCTTTTCCCCTAATGGCATCAAAGAAGTTGACAGTGTGTAGAGTTGACATATCGCCACCACCACCTAGTGCAGTACCTGCTTCTTCACCGGAAGAAAGGTTTTCTTTAATGAAATTTCCTTTTTGGTCAAATAACTTATAACCGCCGCGATCAATATATGCAGTACCTTCTGAACCTGAAACTATGGTGCCCCGACCATATTTATTGCCAAATTTATGATATCCGGTTCTACTATTTCCATCCCACTTAATAGTTTTGTTTCCAGCGAATTTAAAAGTTGCTTCCATTGTGTCATACATTTCCCATCCATCATCTTTATAATGATACTTGCCAGCATCTACAGATACGTGTTCGGGATAGGTAACACCCAATGCCCAACGTGCAATGTCAAGTTCATGGGTAGCATTGTTGCCCATTTCTGCGGTACCATAATCCCATCCGTACCAATGCCAATTATAATCCCAAGTGTTGTCCGTGTACGCTCTTCTTGGAGCCGGTCCTTGAAAAAGTTCCCAATCTAAACCTTCTGGCGGGTTTGCCTTGGTTTGGTGAGGCACACGACCTCTTGCACTAATATAGAATGCGGTCGCCTTATAAACATCACCAATTACGCCGTTGTGTATATCTCTTATAATTTCTTGAGATTCTAGGGCAGATCTTTGCTGGTTGCCCATTTGCACTACTTTATCAAATTTCTTTTGATAGGCAACCACCAACTCACCTTCGCGCGGGTTATGGCTACAAGGTTTTTCTAAATAAACGTGTTTGCCGGCTTGCATTGCCATACAGGCACCTGGTGCATGCCAATGATCTGGCGTGGACATAAATATGGCATCAACATTTTTATCGTCCAATATTTTTCTGATGTCGTTTTCCAATTTTGGTTTGCTGCTAATTTTAGATGCTACTTCTGTGGCAGCTTTGTCTCGCTGACTTTTCATTACATCACATAAATAGGTAAGCTCAACATTATTTTTTTTGTGTGCTATAGCAGGTATATAGGCACCATACCTTCTACCTAAACCTTGAATAGCTACATGAATTCTATCGTTTGCACCTATTATTTTAGAATAGCTCTTTGCTGTCATCGCATTTGCGGTACCACTGGCTATCGTAGCCCCAACTGCACCCAAAGCTGTTTTCTTAATAAAATTTCTTCTGTTTGAACTCATCGTATTTATTCTTTTGTATTATTTATAGCTCGGATTTTTACATTTTTGAACGATACTAAATCTCCATGGTCCTGTAGTAGTATTTGACCTTGATCCAATTCACCGAAATTGGGCCACTTGGCATATTTACTTTCAGAAACCAATTTTCTATATGCATCACTTTTTCTTTCATATTCAAGAACTTTGGTCCCGTTTAGCCAATGTTCTACATGGTTGTCTTTAGATATGATATAGGCTGTATTCCATTCACCTATAGGTTTAATGGGTTTGTTTACATCTGCTTGAATTAAATCGTAAAGAGAGCTAACAGTTCTGCTGCCTTCATGGTTTCCTTTTTTTGCATCGGGGTGAAGGTTGTCATCCAATATTTGATATTCCAGCCCAATTGAAGAGCCTTCACCTTTATTGATCTCAGTGTCAACATAGTATTTAATACCACTGTTGGCTCCTGGGGTTAATTTAAAATCAACTTTCAATTCAAAATCTCCATAAAGTTCTTTGGTTACAATATCACCACCTGCGGCAGATTCTTCCCCACCAGAAGAAAGAACGCTTAGAACGCCATCTTCAATTTTCCATCCTTTCTCAGGGAATTCTTCTAACTTGGCACCTCTCCAACCATCAGTAGTTTTTCCGTCCCAGAGAAGTTTCCAGCCGTCTTTCTTTTCATCTATGGTCAGTTGATTTTTGGTAATAATTGGTGTTAAAGGAGAATTTCTTGAGTATTTAGAAACACTATCGGTTATGATTCTTACATTTTTCCAAATAATATCTGTTCCTGCTTTTTGATCTCTATGTATGCTATGCACCTGTAGGCATATAAAACCTTTTGCGGTTTTATCATCTATAAGATATGCGGCAGGTACGTCATTTACCCAAGTTTTAATCGTATCACCTATAGCTTCAATTCTATAATGGTTCCAGTCGTTTTGCTTAAAGGCTTTTTGTGCAGCGGGATTATCGGTCATAGGGTTTAGCCAACCACGCCTTGACTCATCATAAATACCGCCGCTCCAGGCTCTTTCAGAAGGGTCTATTTCAACTTGATATCCATGTACCCTTCCATCTCTATATGTTGGTATACTATTACTTCTAATTTGAATTCCCGAATTCATGGTAGAATCTACCTTATAGTCTAATTCTAATATAAAATCGCTATACATTTCATCGGTAGTTAAAAATGTGTTAGGAGTGTTGTGGGTTGTGGTTCCTACTATGGCACCTTCTTTAACGGCATAGGTTGCATCTCCTCCTAATTTATGCCATCCTTTTAAAGTTTCTCCATCAAAAAGATCCACCCACGGGGCATTGTCTTTAGGAGTTTCGCTACAACTAATTAATAATGTAACGGTTGCCACGAGTAATAATTTACTGTTGATCAGGTAATTTTTCATTGTTGTCATTTTGGTTTTAAAAAGGCTTTACAAAGTATTGTTTTTTAGTTTTTTTATGATGGACATTTTAATACAAAGCATGGATTTTACCATCTAACGGCAAATTTCGACTTTACTTCAAATAATGAAAATATGAAATTTTACCTCTACAGACTATGTGAATTTCGCAATTATTTAATATGTATTTTATGAAATATACAATACGACAAATATGGACTATTTTATGATTGTCCATATTTTCGATGAATATGTCCATCTGTTAACTTGGTCTTAACAATACATTAGTAGTCAATTAACTTAACAATAACAAAAATGAAAAAACTAAAACTATTAATGGTATTCCTTTTATTGGGTATGTCATCGGTACTATTGGCGCAGAGTAGCGTTACGGGTACGGTGGCAGATACCCAAGGCATGCCAATTCCTGGAGCATCTATCGTAGTAAAAGGAACATCAAATGGAACGGTTACCGATTTTGATGGCAACTTTAGTATAGCGGTAGATGATGGAAATGTTCTAAGTGTATCTTATTTAGGTTATAAACCTGTAGAGGTGACTTATTCCGGTCAATCTAACATTCAAATTACTATGGAAGAAGATACGGCTCAGCTAGATGAGGTAGTAGTAATTGGATATGGTTCTGTGAAAAAGAGTGACTTAACGGGCGCTGTAGCTTCTGTAGACAGTGAAACGCTTACAGAGCAAAGAAAGACGGATGTAGGGCAGGCAATACAAGGGCGTATTGCCGGGGTAGATGTAAGAACCCTTAATTCAAAACCTGGAGCACCTTTATCTATAAAGATTCGTGGTAATACCGTAATTACTGCAAACCAAGGTAATGAGCGTGATGGTGTTAGTGATAACCTAGATGATGATCCTTCTAAACCTCTTTTTGTGGTCGATGGTATATTTTTCGATGATATAAGTGTTTTGAATCCTTCTGATATCGAGCAGATGGATATTTTGAAAGATGCTTCCGCAACAGCAATTTATGGTTCTAGAGGTGCTAACGGTGTGGTTATCATTACAACAAAGAGTGGTATTGAAGGTAAAACCGTTTTTACTTATGATTCTTCTTTTGGATTACGATCGGCAACTAATGTTCCAGAACTTTACTCAGGTCCTGAATATTTAGAGTTTGTGGATGATGTTCTAAGGGCTAGAGCTTGGCAAGGTACAGATAGAACGGTTGCATCTTATAATAGTATAGTAGTAGATCGCTCCACTGAAATTCAATCATCTAACGAAGAAGCATCTAATGTTGCTAATGGTAGGTATACTGATTGGATGGACCTTTTTAGAAAAACAGGTTTACAAACTAGCCATACCGTTGGTATGTCCGGTGGTAGTGATGGTTTGGTCTATAACGGATCAATTGGTTATTTACATGATGAAGGTGTCATGGGTATAGAGGAGTTCGAAAGATATAATCTAAGTGCTTCTTTATCTAAAAAAGTATCTGACAAGGTAACGGTTGGTATTAAATCTTATTTGGCTCTTTCAGAAAGAGAAGAAGGTAGTAGAGAATTGTTTAGAAGTACGCTGCGCCTAGCACCAACGGTTAATCCTTATGACGAGAACGGTGAGCCTATTTTATTTCCAGATGATCAAGATTTGCGATTTGTAAACCCTATTTATGATGCAGAGGGTGCTTGGAGAATTAATACTAAAACCTTAGATGTTATCGCCAATGTATTTTTTAACTATAAGCCAAACGAATGGATCAATTTTAAAACACAATTTTCTCCTAACATTAGTACTCAACGTTTTGGGGAATATAGAGGCTTGTTGACGAAATCATCAAGAAATGACCCATCTAGAATTCAGTCTCATTATCAAACAGACTTTAAGACATCTTATACATGGGATAATATTCTTGATTTTAATTTTGATATAGCCGAAGGTCATAACCTTAAAACTACCTTGATCAATTCATTGTACTATTCTAACCCTGAGGGAAGTAATATACAGGTACGTGATTTTGATACCGATGCATACTTGTTCTTTAATACTGAAGGTGGTGCAGAGATACCTAGAGATTATGGTAGTTTTTATGAAAAAGAGACTTTAGCCTCGTTTGCCGGTCGTTTAAACTATAGTATTAATGATAAATACCTGTTTACTTTTACTGGTAGATATGACGGTTCTTCTAAACTGGCGGTAGGTAATAAATGGGCATTTTTTCCATCCGCAGCTTTTGCATGGAGAGCTAGTGAAGAACCTTTTTTGCAGAATGTTGATTGGTTAAGTAATTTGAAATTACGTTTAAGTTACGGTGAATCCGGTAATGACAAAACGGTAAACCCATATAGTTCATTAGCATTTTTGGCACAGGATAGTTATTTGTTCGGCGATGATTTTAATGTTGGTAAATCTGTTGAGGGGCTGTCAAATGCAGATTTATCTTGGGAGGTTTCTAAGGAGTATAACCTCGGATTGGATCTTTCGGTTCTAAATAGTAGAGTTAATTTCGGTTTTGAATTTTACAACAAAGAAACAGAAGGCAGTATTCTTGCCCGTCAATTGTCTTTTGTAACTGGTTTTGGAGATTCTGGTACCGTAGGTAATTTTGGTTCGGTAAGAAACAGAGGTGTGGAACTTACCTTAAATACCGTAAACGTACGTACAGAAAACTTTACATGGCGTACCAACATCAATTATACGAATAATGATAACGAAATACTTGAGCTTTATGATGGTATAGAACAAATCTTAGTTGGTTCGGACTCTAGACTGAATGGAGTTTTGCAAGTAGGTGCACCAATTGATGCAACATTTGATTATGAGGTAGATGGTATTTGGCAAATAGACGAGGCTGCGGAAGCGGAGTCCTTTGGACTATTACCTGGGCAGTATAAATATGTAGATCAAAATGGTGATGGAGTTATTAACCAAGAAGATAAAAGGGTTATAGGTTCTCAATCTCCAGATTGGATCGCAGGTATGACAAATACCTTTAACTATAAGAATCTTGAATTGAACGTTCAAGTAAATACAAGGCAAGGAGTATTTGGACATTCTGAGTTTCATCAAAACTTTGCTTCATTTAATGGTGATGCAGCAGTATTCAATAGTTTAAAGCAAGATTATTGGACACCTAATAATCCTGATGCTAGATATCCTTCGCCAGAATATGGAGAATCTTCTTACCCTTGGTTCTATGAAGATATGTCTTTTGTAAGAGTTGGTAATATTGGTCTTGCCTATTCATTTTCTAAAGACCTTTTAGACAAGTTGAATATGTCTACGTTACGTCTATCGCTTGATGTTCAAAATCCGTTCACCTTTACCGATTTTGCTGGTCCGGATCCAGAAACAGGTTTACAGAACTCCTATAATATGGGGTATTCTGTCAAAACAGTTTTATTCGGATTAAAATTATCGTACTAATTTTTAAACTATAAAAAGATGAAACTATTAAAATATATAAAGATTATAACTGTCTTCTTTATCATGATTTCGCTGAATTATGCCTGCGATGATTATTTAGAAGAAGAGATATACTCAGATATTACTTCTGAGAATTTTATTACACAAGATAATGCCGATCAATTGGTGGTTGGGGTGTATAGTAGTTTAAGAGATGTTTATAAAGAGTATACTTTTCAATATTTGGGCACCGATGTCTTTACAAGTAAAAGTGAAATATTCTCTTTTAGTCCAACAAACGACTATTTTAATTTAAACTCAGGTGAAGGCCTTGCGGTTTGGTCAAATAATTATAGTGTAGTTGGTAAAGCCAATATTGTAATTAACAGATATGAGAATCAAATAAACTGGAGCGATGCAAATTTAGGGGCAAGAGATTACGGTATAGCCCAGGCTAAGGCACTAAGAGGTTTGGCGTATTTTAATTTGGTACAACAATACGGTGGGGTAGTCATAGAGGTAGATGAGGTGCAGACCATTCGTACAGATTATGTCAGATCTACAGAAGCTGAAACATATGCACAGATTATTTCAGATTTAGAGGAGGCTATTCCTGTATTGTTAGATGACCCTAGTACAGGAAGAATTTCTAAACGCGCAGCACAACACCTTTTAGCTGAGGTTTATTTGACAAGGGCATACACTTCGGCCGGTACTTCGGCAGATTTTGATACAGCTGCGGCATTGGCTGAGCAGGCGATAGGTGATTATGATATTCGTAGCCAGTCTTTTGCAGAGGTTTTTGATTATGGTAATCAAGAAAATGACGAAGTATTATTTGCCATACAATATGGAAATAGTGGATTGGCAGATGATAAAAGTAATAACAAGCATTCGCTTTTTATGAACCAGGTATTCAACTATCCTGGTGTGAATAGAACTACAACACCCTATGGGGTAAGTGGTTTTGGGGCAATGCCTACACCATTCTTCTATTCTTTGTTCGCCGATAACGATACAAGGGAAGATGCTACAATTCACCGTGCGATTATAGCCGACAGTGATGAACCAGATGGTCCAGATAATATTGTTGCAGGTGATACCATAGTTTATTACCCTAAAAATGCACTAGATGCGGATGAATTAGCAGATCGCTTAAATCGTTATTGGGTATACCAACCAGATCAGTATCTATTTGGATTGCCCGATGATATACCAGGAGTTAATTATTTATATTCTTTAAATATTGAAAGAACAAATTTTCCAATATTTAAAAAGTTCGATGATCAAGACTTTAATGAAGATACCGATGGGGCTAGAGATACCTTCGTATTTAGGGTAGCCGGCACACACTTAATTGCAGCAGAAGCTTATTTGGGAGCAGGTAATACAGCATCGGCCCTTAATCATTTAAATATTGTTAGAGAGAGAGCCACTGGTGTTGCAAATGAATACACATCGATAAGCATTGATGATATTTTAAATGAAAGGGCTATAGAACTTGCAGGAGAAGAAAATAGATGGGCAGTACTAAAGCGTACCGGTAAGTTAGAAGAGCGTATTGCGCTATACAATCCACATGTTATGGATCATGGGACTTTCAATGCAGGCATTCACTTGTTAAGACCAATACCTGCCAATGAACTACAATTGTCAGATGGTTCTTTAGAACAAAATCCTGGTTATTAAAAATTATGGAATTTTAAGAGATAATAAGAAGTTAGTTTTCATTCCTTGAGTTGATATGGGCAGGTTTTGTACCTGCCTGTATTATGCTTTAGATGATATGGAAAAGACTATTATGAGGGTGAGATTATCTTAACCATATAGTATACTTGAGTTAATATGATTTCAGCGCTTATTTCTGAGATTAGCTTACTTATCCCATTCAAAATTCCTTTTTCAATTTATAGTTTCAAGATCACTTCATTTGTTCATATTAAAATGTAGTGAATTCAAATATTCAAAACTTCTATAAAATAGAAAGACGTAAACGAATGATTAAAAAAAACAGATTATTAAAGCATTTCTTAATTCTGTCTGCTTGTTTAGCATGTTGTATAGGCTGTAACAGCAACTTTAAAAATCCGTCGGCTGTATATTTAGTTATGGCAGAACATGCTACTACTGCAGCAACTTCGACGATTCGTGATCTAAAAAATGATCTAGAAAAAGTTTTAGAGGAAGATGTATTTATAATCACACCGAATTCTACGGTACCTGAAAATACACTTGTATTTATTTTAGGAACTTCTCAAGATACCTTTATAAATAAGTTTGTTACTAATGGCCAAGTAAAGCTTTCTAAATCAACACCAGGTTCTGGAGGTGGCATTTGGGCTATAAATACTTATCATAAGAATAAAGCTATAATTATTGCAGGTTCAGATGAGCAAGGTTTGCAATATGCGATATATGATTTCTCAAAAGATGTTTTGGGTGTTGATCCCTTAGAGTATTGGACGGGAAAATTACCTCAGAAGAAAAAGATCAATGACCTATTGAACTTTGAACCAAAGACTATAGCCCCACCAAAGGTGCCAATGCTAACTTATTTTGAGAATGACGTAGATGAATTGGCAAACTATAGGGGCGAGTTGTTAAAATACGATTGGGAGAGCTATACTGAAATGATCAACTCTTTGGTACGTCTTCGTTATAATTCTATTCAACTTTTCGACATGTTGGGTAGACCCGAGTTTTTTATTAGACCTGAGTATAAAGCCTTAAAACCAGACTATCAAATAGATATTGACTATGTAGAGAAAATGATAGATTATGCCCACGAGAAAGGAATGAAGATAGCGGTAGATTTTGCTCTTGGGTATCAAATTCATCCAATGGATGCTGAAAAAGCAGATTGTTGGAAAACATATAAAGCAGATTGGTTACAAGCTTGGCGCTATTATTTTGAGCATACACCGTTGGCAAAAACAGACGTTTTTATATTAAGACCACGCCACCAAGTATGGGATTGGAAATATGAAAGTACCTGTGGGGAAAGTAAAATTGAGGTATTTAATGAGGTTTATGCCGCATTTGGTGAACTGGTAGATGAGTATAAGCCAGAGTCTCAAAAGGTACTTGTTTGCTATTCTGATGGTATGGAAATGTGGAACAATGGTTTTAGACCTCCTAAAGATTGGACCGTGCTTTGGTCTGATCATGGATTTGGCGAATTTGAGCACTTACCAAGTACTACCGATGGTTATGATTTTGGAACATATATGCATGCTGGTTATTGGCTAAACCATACGGTACACAATCCATACCCAGAGAAGGTGGAGTCTGTAATGAAAGAAATGTTCCATAAATATGATGCTGATAATTATTGTTTGGTCAATGGGCAAAATTTTAGACCGTTTCTGTTAAATCTGGTTGCTTATAGCCAGGTATGCTATAGCCCAGATGACTTTCATGCGGATACTTTTTATAAAGATTGGACAGAACAATACTTTAGCCCAGAAGCAGCTGAACATGCAGTGAATTCAATGAAATATTTAAGTGAGGCACAAGAGGGCAGAAAGGGGTATGTAGAGCATTTATGGGAAATTAGGGAGGCAGTTTCTTATTTATCCAACGCCCCAATAGAAAGACCGGGTAAATCACCTGTGCCATATGATTATAATCGTGTAATTGGTGATGTAGAAAACGTTGAAAGAATCAATGTAGTTTTAAAGAAAGCAATTACTGAAGCAAAATTAGGATATGAAAAATTGGGTAACAATGATAATTTTTACCATTCCTATGTGCTTCTTCCAGCGCAGTTGTATTCAGATTTAATTGCCTTTGAAGCATCATTACATAAAATGGCTCAACTCAAAAAACAATTTGAGAATACTAAAGATAAACAGTATTTGAAAGAAGCTATTTCTATACTACCAGCAGCAAAGACACAACTAGATACAATTTTAGATCGCAGAAGTACCGGTGATATCGATGATAAATGGAAAAACTGGTATGCTATAGCTAACAGAAGACAAAATAATGGTTTTCCTTCTTATGATATGCTTAATGCTATTGAAACTAATCTTACTAAAATGACTCTTTAAATTGATAAGAATGAGATTTGGCTACAATTTTAAATATAACGTTATTTTACTGAGCATATCAATATTGATGTTAGGTGCATGTAAAGAACGGCCCGTAAAATCTAAAACCGATGGTAAACAGCATATTGATTACACGGCTAAGGTGTATCCTCTTTTAGATACGGAAAATTCTAGATGGTTCTACTTTTCATCTGCAAGCAGGCCTTTTGGTATGGTCAACCTGAGTCCAGATACCCAAATTGGGGGTGCTTGGGGAAGTGGTTATAGATATAAAACAGATACAATAAAGGGATTCAGTCACATACATGCATGGCAAATGTCTGGTATTTCGGTCATGCCCGTAACTACAAATAAGGAAAGCAAAGAGGATATTTATAAAGATTTCTATTCAAAATTCAGTCATGATCAGGAGGTGGTTATGCCTGGTTTTCATAAAGTAAATCTTGATCGTTTTAATATTTCCGCCCAATTGACCAGTACTAAAAGAGTAGGTTTTCATCAATATAGCTATCCTGATAACCAAGAAGATAAAGCTATACTTTTTAACCTTAATACATTGTTAGGTCCTAGTAGTAATACAGATGGTTTTTTAGAGCAGAATTCAGCTAATGAGCTTTCCGGTAAAGTAACGATGGAACCTACGCATAGGAGACCGAAGCCTTTAACCGTTTATTTTAAAGTAAAATTAAACGCTAAAATAGTATCCGTCAATAAAGATGACAAAACAGGTAATTATCTCATTGTTTTGGATAAGGACCAAAATAATGTATTAATGAAAGTGGGTATATCTTATACCTCTGTAGCGAATGCAGCGCTTAATATGTCCAAAGAATTACCGCACTGGCAGTTTGAGAAGGTTAAAGAGGAAGCAAAAGGAGAATGGAACGGTTTACTTGGAAGAATTAATGTTAAAGGCGGTTCTGAACAGGATCAAAGAAGGTTTTATACAGATTTGTGGCATGCATTACAAGGTAGGCGTATTATTAATGATATAAATGGTGCTTACCCTAATAATACAGGAGAAATATTTAAAGTAGGGCAACTGCCTTTAAAAGCTGATGGCTCGCCAAAATTCAATCATTATAATTCAGATTCTTTTTGGGGAGCACAATGGACCTTGAATACTTTGTGGGGCTTGGTGTATCCTGAAATAATGTATGACTTTTCAAATTCCTTAATGCAGTATTATAAAGATGGCGGACTCATACCACGTGGTCCTTCGGGAGGTAATTATACCTACGTGATGACAGGGGCAAGTGCTACACCTTTTATGGTTACTGCAATACAAAAAGGAATTATTGTAGATGAATTGGAAGACGTTTACCAAGCTTTAAAGAAAAATCATTTAGCTGGCGGAATTATGGAGAAAGCCGGCTATGAGCACACTACTAATATTGGTGGTGGCTTAAAATATTATTTAGACAAAGGTTATGTGCCTTACCCTATACCAGAAGGTAAATTTGGTAGCCATCAAGACGGTGCTAGTTTAACCATGGAATATGCGTACCAAGACTGGACGTTGGCACAATTAGCGAAAAAGATGGGTCACAAAGAAGATTATGATTATTTCCTGGCGAGATCTTCTAATTATAAAAATGTATTTGATAAGAAAATTGGATGGATGCGCCCTAAAGGTGTAGAAGGAACATGGAAATCTGAATATGATCCTTACCAAGCTGAACATGGTTTTATTGAATCTAACGGAGCACAATCTACTTGGTTTGTGCCACATGATTTGGTTGGACTGTCTAATTTAATGGGAGGGAAAGATGCTGCAATTGATAAACTGAATGAACAGTTTAAAACTGCAGAAACTCTTGGTTTTACAGCTGGCACTTCACATGCTGTGGAACTACACCCAGAGTACAGTAGAATTCCAATCAATTTTGGTAATCAGCCCTCAATACAAACAGCTTTTATTTTTAGTCAATTAAATAGACCAGATTTAACACAATTTTGGTCGAGAAAAGTGACGAAAACTGTTTTTGGTGGTTTATCGCCTTCAACCGGGTATAACGGTGATGAGGACCAAGGATTAATGGGCAGTTTGGCGGTACTTATGAAGATCGGTCTCTTTCAAATGAACGGTGGTACAGAAGCTAATCCTGAATACCAAATAGGTAGCCCTATTTTCGATGAGGTTACTATTAAATTGAATAATAATTTTTATAGTGGCGACCTATTTGCCATAAAAGCGAACAACAATAGTGATGCTAATTTTTATGTATCAGAGGCCGAGTTTAATGGAACATCAATAAAAGCTAATAGCTTAAGACATGACGATATTGTAAAAGGGGGCGAGCTAATTTTGGAAATGACCAATACAGTAAAATAAAAATATGAGAATCAAGGTATCAGTTCTATTGGCTTTTTTTTGCTCTACAATTTATTCACAAATAAATAATAGGGTAGATTTAGAACAGGATTTTATGGATATGGGATTTGGGATATTTGTGCATTGGAGCGTTGATTCCCAATTAGGTAGTGTAATAAGTCACTCATTGGTAGGGGCTTCAGATGATTATGTTAATCAGTATTTTAATGAACTTCCTAAAACATTTTATCCAGATAAGTTTAATGCAGACGAATGGGCAAGGTTATTTAAAATAACTGGTGCTGAATACGTTGTGTTTACTACCAAACACCATAACGGATTTTGCATGTGGGATACGGAAACCACTGATTTTAACATCATGAATACTCCTTACGGCAAGGACATAACTGGTGAGCTTTTTAATGCATTACGTAAGCAAGGGCTAAAGGTAGGTGTGTATTTTTCTCCTGAGGATTTTAACTTTTTAAACAAGCAAGGAGAACTCATTTCAAGAAATAGTAGAATGAGTCAGATTACAGAAAACGAAGAACTGCTGGAGTACGATAAAAAACAGGTTAAAGAGTTGGTGAGCAATTACGGACCTATTGACGTAATATTTTTCGATGCTTTTAAAACAACACCTATAGTACAGTATGTACATTCTTTAGACCCAAATATTGTAGTTACAAGAGGAGAAATGGAAACTCCAGAACAGAGTATACCCAATACGGCAATGCAAGGACCATGGGAAACCTGTATGACCATGGGAACCCAGTGGCAGTATAAACCTACTAATGAGTCTTATAAAACTGGAACTGAATTAATTGAAAAACTAATAGAAATAAGAGCAAAAGGAGGTAACTTTTTAATGAATGTTGGTCCTAAGCCTAATGGCGAAATTCCATTGGAACAAGAAGAACGGTTAAGAGAAATTGCCCTTTGGATGTATGTAAATAGTGAAGGGATCAAAAATGTAAGGCCCGTGCCAACTATTATTAAAGATGGCGATATGTGGTTTACTAAAGGTAAAGATGAAAATACGGCATATGTTTTTATAACTGGTCAAAAAGATTGGTTTAAAGGTTTTAGAAGAAATTTTCTGCTTAAAAATATGAAGGCAACTAAAAATACGGCTGTTTCTGTTTTAGGGCAGAATGATTTAGTGGTTGAATATTGGCCGGAAAACACACCAACATCTCATTTTGTTCAACATAAAGATTTACTGGAAATCTCAATAAGTAGAGCACAACGGCTTTACAATGATAAGGTTTGGCCTAACCCTATTGTGGTTAAGGTGACAAATGTGGAATTTATTAAATAGCAAAACTGTCTGAGAAGGATGATCAAAATACGATTTATGTCGATTAAGAAAATTGTACCATTATTCGCAATATTTATATTGATTCCCTTAGCTGGTTTTTCACAAAACCAATGGGAATTTCAAAATCAAGACTTATCATTAGAAACAAGAGTAGCTGATTTAATGAGTAGGCTTACAATCCAAGAAAAGATTTCTATGTTGATTTCTACTGCTGAGGCTATTCCAAGATTGGAAATAGAAAATTATTATCATGGTAATGAAGCTTTACATGGTGTAGTAAAAGGTGGTCGATTTACTGTTTTTCCGCAAGCGGTGGCATTGGCATCAACATGGAATCCAAATTTAATTCATCAAGTTTCAACCGCTATTTCAGATGAGGCTAGGGGTAAATGGAATTTCTACAATCAAGGTAAAGAGCAAAAGGATGTGTATAGTGATCTATTGACATTCTGGTCTCCTACCATTAATATGGCTAGAGATCCACGCTGGGGTAGAACTCCAGAAACCTATGGAGAAGATCCATATTTAACTAGTAGAATAGGGGTGTCTTTTGTAAAAGGTTTGCAAGGCGATGATGATAAATATCTAAAGGTAGTTTCTACACCGAAGCATTTTGTAGCCAATAACCAAGAGGAAAACAGGTTTGCTTACAACGCCAATATTTCAGAAAAATCTTTACGTGAATATTATTTCCCTGCTTATAAAGTGGCTGTGCAAGAAGGAAATGCCCAAGCTATAATGAGTTCGTACAATGCTTTAAATGGGGTGCCTAGTACAGCAAATAATTGGCTATTAAACACTGTTTTAAGAGATGAATGGGGTTTTAAGGGTTACGTAGTTAGTGATTGTGGTGCGCCCACCTATATTCAAAAATCACACAAATATGTAACCACTAAAGAGGAGGCGGCAAAGGTAGCTTTAGAAGGTGGACTTGATTTGGAATGTGGAGATGTTATTTATGCTGAACACTTGTTAAAGGCATATGAAAATGGGCTAGTGTCCCAGGTAAATATAGATAAGGCGGTAAAAAGGGTTTTAATCGCTCGTTTTAATTTAGGAATATTTGATAAGGTTGACGACAACCCATATACCAAAATTTCTCCAAATGTAATTGGATCTACAAGACACCAAGAACTGGCATTGGAAACATCAAGACAATCTATGGTTTTGTTGAAGAATCAAAATGATATTTTGCCTTTAAATGTAAATGATATTAAAAAAATTGCGGTTGTTGGTTTTAACGCAAATCAGGTTGTTTTTGGTGACTATAGTGGTCTTCCCGTAATTAAACCCATATCACCTTTAGAAGGTATTAGAAATAAAGTTGGTGATAACGCAGAGGTCACTTATGTGAAATGGAAAACGGCGGCTAGAAACTTAAATTTAATTGAAGCTGAAAATTTGGTGAATGACCAAACAGGTGAATCTGGTTTGTACGGAGAATATTATGATGACAAATTTTTAGAGGGTACGCCACAAACGCGCGTTGATAAAGTGGTGAATTTTGATCCAGTAAATAATCCACCAGATCCGTTTACCAACTTTCGTCATAAATCTATGCGTTGGTCTGGTTACATAACCCCAAATTTTTCAGGAGTTTATAAGATTGGGGTGAATTCTGATGATGGGGTTCGTATGTGGTTGAATGGTGAATTGGTAGTGGATGAATGGCACAACCGTGGTATGACCACAGACCAGGTAGAATTAGATATGGAGGCGGGTGAAAAATACGCTATCAAATTAGAGTATTTTGATAATGGAGGCGATGCTATTTGTCAATTGCTTTGGGAAGTACCAGCAACTACAGACGATTTATATACGGAGGACAAGCAGGTTGCCAAAGAGAGCGATTATGTGATAGCTGTAATGGGTATTAATAAATCTATTGAAAAGGAAGGTCGCGATAGAACTTCGTTAGCGTTGCCAGAAGATCAAGTCAATTATTTAAAAGAGATATATGCCGAGAACAAAAATCTAATTGTTGTTTTGGTTGCTGGTAGCTCTTTGGCTATTAATTGGATGGATGATAATGTACCAGCAATTGTGGATGCATGGTATCCGGGTGAAGCCGGCGGTACTGCCATTGCAGATGTATTGTTTGGAGATTACAATCCTGCAGGTAGATTGCCATTTACTTTCTATAAATCGGTTTCAGATTTGCCTGATATGGATGATTACGAGGTGTCTAATGGTAGAACATATATGTATTTTAAGGGAGACGTACTGTATCCTTTCGGTTATGGATTAAGTTATACCCAATTTAAATATGATTCTTTAAAAGTAAAGTCTGAATCTGATGCTGTTTTAATATCTGCAACAATTAAAAATACTGGGACTTCTAGTGGCGATGAGGTAGCTCAGTTGTATTATACAGTTAATAATTCAGCTGTAAAAAGACCTATTAAAAAATTGATAGGGTTCGAAAGAACCAGCTTAAATGTTGGAGAATCAAAAACTATTGAATTTAAAGTGACTAAAAATGACCTGCAGTATTGGGATGAAAACGCTAAACAATGGTCGTTCGAAAAAGGTGAGTATCAATTTATGATAGGCGCATCTTCTAAAGATATACGACTTCAAAAAACAAAAGAGATTAACTAATGAAACACTTTATTTCTTCACTGGTTTTATTAATGATTTTCGCATTTGTAAGCTGTAAAAGTAGCAATGTATCTCTTAACGATATTCAAGTAATTGGTAGTCATAATTCATATAAAATTGCGATTGAAAAACCATTGTACGATTACTTGCATACGGTGGAACCAAAGAAAATGGAAAGTTTGCAATACACCCATATTTCTTTAGAGGAACAATTGAGCTTAGGTTTGCGAAATTTAGAGTTAGATGTTTTTTATGATCCAGATGGAGGTCATTTTTCTAACCCTAAAGGATTAGAAGTAGTAGAATCACTTGGTCAAGAACCTTTAGCTTTTGATGTAGAAGAAAAGCTAAAACAGCCTGGACTTAAAATGTTTCATATTCAAGATATCGACTTTAGAAGTCATTATTTGTTGTTTTCTGATGGATTAAAAGCCTTGAAAAAATGGTCGGATAACAACCCAAATCATACTCCTTTAATCATTCTTATCAATACCAAAGATCAAAAAATACCACAAACCAGAGAACCTTTGGCATTTGATATAAGTGCATTGAATGCGCTAGATGATGAAATAAAGAGTGTGCTACCTGCAAGTCAATTAATAACTCCAGATGCTGTTAGGGGTGATTTTGAATCTCTGGAAAAAGCTGTTTTATCAAAAGGTTGGCCTAGCATAAAAAGTTTACAGGGAAAAATCTTATTTGTATTGGATGAAAAAGAAGAGCGTATTCAGAATTATTTACAAGGTCATGAATCGCTAAGGGGTAGGGTCCTTTTTGTGAATAGCAAAGAAGGTAATCCTGAAGCTGGTTTTAGAATAGTCAATAATCCGATTAAAGAGTTGGCTTATATAAAAGAACTGGTTTCTAAAGGGTATATGGTTCGTACTAGGGCAGATGCCGGTACCAATGAAGCGAGAACGAATAGCTATGAAAAATTTGAGAAGGCAAAGGAATCTGGAGCGCAAGTAATCTCTACTGATTATTATAAGCCTTCCACATTATTTGATTCTGATTATAAAGTGATTTTTGAAGATGGAACGTATGAGAAAATTAAGAAAAAGTAACTTAATTAAAAAGATAGTTGTAATGCTCATTTGCTTTCAAGTGGTGGTATTAGCGGCACAAGAGCAAGCTACTTCTGATTTTACACTTGTAGGGGTCAATGCGATTACCTCTATTTTAATAGATAAGAAAGATGCAAAGGTTGTAACTATAGCATCAAATATATTTGCAACTGACGTTTATAATATCACAGGAAAAATGCCTGTTGTCTCCACTAAAGATAGTAGGTCTGAAACTACAATAATTACTGGTACAATAGGTAAGAATAAATGGATTGATAGCATGATCGCTGCGGGTAATATTGATGTTTCTGAAATTGAAAATCAATGGGAACGATATAGTATTCAAATAGTTGAAAACCCAACATCCACCATTAAGAAAGCTTTAGTTGTTGTAGGTAGTGATAGAAGGGGAACAGCCTATGGTATTTTAGAACTCTCTAGAAAAATAGGTGTTTCTCCATGGGAATGGTGGGCAGATGTTACTCCGACTAAAAAAGAGTCACTTTCTCTTACTATAGAAAAAGAAGTTTCAAAATCTCCTTCCGTAAAGTATAGAGGAGTCTTTTTAAACGATGAAGATTGGGGATTACAACGTTGGGCAGCTTTAAATTATGAGCCAGAAACTGGTGATATAGGTCCAAAAACTTATGCCAAGGTATTTGAATTGTTATTACGATTAAGGGCAAATACTATTTGGCCTGCCATGCATTCTAGTACTAAACCTTTTTATTCGTATCCAGAGAATAAGCTTGTAGCAGATGATTATGCCATTGTTATTGGTACATCGCATGCGGAACCCATGCTTAGCAATATAAATACTGAATGGAAACATGACGAAATGGGGGAGTATAGATATGATACCAATTCAGAAACCATAAAAAGTTTATTCACCAAAAGAGTAAAAGAAACATCCAAATTAGAAGGTATTTATACTACAGGTATGCGTGGTGAGCATGATTCGCCCATGATCGTTGGTGAGGATGATACTGATGCGCAGGTTAACTTATTGGAACGTGTAATTACCGACCAACGAGCCATTTTAGCTAAGGAGACAAAGAAAGACCCGTCAAGTATTCCACAAGCTTTTGTGCCCTATAAAGAGGTGTTGAACTATTATCAAAGCGGACTTGAATTACCTGAGGATATCACTTTGGTTTGGACAGATGATAACTACGGGTACATACGTCAATTAAGTAATTCGCAGGAGCAAAAAAGAGCTGGTGGTGCTGGGGTTTATTTTCATACCTCATATTGGGGTAGGCCGCATGATTATTTGTGGTTGAATTCTACCAATCCGGTTTTAATGTGGGAAGAAATGTCGAAAGCATTTGAGCTTCAATCTCGTGATATTTGGATTCTAAACTGCGGTGATATAAAACCACATGAATATAACATTGAACTGTTTTTAGATATGGCTTGGAATATGGATGACTTTAAAGAAAGTTCGTCTGTAAAACAGCATACTAAAAATTGGGCTTCGCGTGAATTTGCTGAAGCATCTGCAGCTAAAATAACAGATTTGTTATTTGAAAATAACCGATTGGCATATATAAGAAGACCGGAGTTTATGGCGTGGAGCCAGGTAGAGCCCGTAACTAAAGAAGGCGAGACAGAATTAACACAGTTTCATTATGGTGATGAGGTTTCAGCACGCATAGAAAGCTATCAAGGTTTAATTGATATTACTGAAAGTTTATATACTGAAATACCAGCCTATAGAAAAGATGCTTTTTATCAATTGGTGTATTACCCGGTTATTGGTGCTTCTAAATTAAATCAGAAGTGGTTGTATAGTTTTAAGAACCAATTTACAGCTAAACAAGGTAGGCAAAGTGCGAATACTTTTAGCGTATTATCAAAAGAAGCTTATAATCGAATCATTGAAGAGACCGATTACTACAATACAGTGCTTAAAAATGGTAAATGGAACCATATTATGACAATGGCTCCTCGTTTTCTTCCGGTGTTTGCAAAACCGGCAACCTTTGCCGTTGTTAACAGTGAAAAAACTAGTTTGGGTTTAGCCTTGGAAGGGTATCAGATGGAGGTTAATGATAAGGTAATTAATAGCTATGCAGATGTACTTCCTGTTTTTAATAGCTATACTAAGAGTGCTTATTATATTGATGTTTTTGCAAATGGTAAGGGTACGGTTAATTGGAAAGCAAAACCTAAATCAGATTGGATTCGGTTGTCAGAAAATAAAGGAACCTTGAATTCTGATAATTTGGAAAAACGTATTTGGGTGAGTATAGATTGGAGCAAAGTTCCCCAAGGCGAGAATAAAAAAGAAGCTCCGCTAGGACACGATTTTCAATTGATACCGCCAAGTTTTAAGGTGAATAGTGCTATCGATTTTATAGCGGAGGGGGAAATAACTTCAATTGGTGTATCTGTCTATAATCCTAATTTAGAAGCATTAAATAACTACAAAGGTTTTGTAGAGGATAAGGGCTTCGTTTCTATACATGCCGAAAACTTCACCAGGAAAAAAGAGGGTAAAGAGGCAAATTGGAAGTTATTTGAAGGTATGGGCTATACCAATAAGGTCATAACTGCACTGCCTAGAACTTCAACGCCTTTGGTAGATTTAGAGGAAATAAAAGCGAATAGTCCGGTTTTGGAATATGATTTTTATACATTTAATTTTGGTGAGGTCGACGTGAATATACAAGCGGTACCCACCCATGCCCCATTTGCTGGAATAGGAGTTCGCTGTGCAATTGCTATTGATGATGCTACACCGGTTTTTGTGAATTTTGAAACCAAAGGTAGAAGTGAGGAATGGAAACAGAATGTACTTAGAAACGCATCAATACAAACGGTAAAACAAGTTGTAAATAAGGCAGGAAAACATACATTGAAAATATGGATGGTAGATCCTGGAGTATTAATTGATCAAGTGTTGATAGATTTAGGAGGATGGAAAAAGAGCTATGCCTTTCCGAAAGAAACGGTCAAAAAATAATTCAATCTAGAATTAGCCGGCAATATAGATTTCTGTATGTTGCTTTGCTATTTTTGATGCTTTCTTGTAGTACTGGAAAGGAAGAAGAATTTGAAGAAGTGAAAATTGCATTTATTGCAGATGCACATTTTCAAGATATCTATGCGCAATTTGAAGATGTAGATTACAAAGGAATTAAAAACCCTAAAACCGGTGATTTTGTAAACATTCGTACTATGAATGCACAATTACAATCTACCAGAATATTCAATGAGAATTATTTTGCCTTTATTGAAGCGCTAGATGACATTGTAAAAAGGGGAATTAAATTAGTTGCATTGCCAGGTGATTTTAGTGATGATGGCCAACCTGTACATGTTAAGGGTTTGCGTAGAATTTTACAACGCTATACCGACGAGCATGATATTTTATTTTTTGCTACAACAGGAAATCATGATCCTGTAAAACCCTTTGCGCACGATGCCGATAAGACCGATTTTTTGGGTATTGGGGGTAAAGAACAGATAATTACCAGTTCAATTGAAAATATAAAGGATACTGTAGCTGGGCGGCTTACCCCAATTATTACCTCGGAAATTCAAAAATGGGGATACCAAGATATTTTAAATGAAATGTCTGCTTTTGGTTTTTATCCACAAAAAGATTACGTGTATTGGGAAACTCCATTTTCAGATTACTCTTATCAAGGTTATACGTTTAACAAGGCAGAGCAAGCGTCTTCATTGGAAAATAGAACCTATGCGATCGATGCGTTTAATAAACACCCAGATGCAAGTTATCTAGTAGAACCAACCGAAGGCCTTTGGCTATTGGCATTAGATGCCAATGTTTATGTTCCAAAAAATAAATTATCTGGCGTATCAGAAAATATCAATGATTTTGAAAGTGCAAGTACAGGGTACAATAATGTGCTTTTACAAAAAAGACATTTAATAGATTGGGTGAAAAAAGTATCAGAGAAGGCTAAAAAAATGAACAAGGTTTTAATTGCTTTTAGTCATTATCCCATGGTTGATTTTAATGACAATGCTTCAGATGAAATGAAACATTTTTTTGGTGAATCGAAAATGCAACTACACCGTGTGCCAAAAGAGGAAGTGGCAGAATTATTTGCAGATGCAGGTATTGAAATTCATTTTGGTGGTCATATGCATATTAATGATACTGGTGTAAGAACAAGTACAAAAGGTAATACTTTATACAATATTCAAACTCCGTCATTAGCTGCATACGCACCTGGTTATAAGATATTAACGATACATTCTAAAACCAAGTTTGAAGTGGAGACCGTTGTTATTGAAAAAGCTGAAAAATTCAATAGTCTATTTTCCTTATACGAGGAGGAATATAATTATTTACAAAATTCGCAGACTACTGAAATTTGGAATAAAGACATTTTAACAGCTGAGAATTATAGAGATTTTACACAATGGCATTTAAAGGAATTGGTTAGGCTTCGTTTTTTGCCAAATGATTGGTCTCAAAAATTTGTTGAATCTTTTATGCATAAAACAGGTGAAGAGCTTTTAATGGCTCAAAACGATGATCTTGACAATAGTTTTAATAGCGCCAATTTATCTAGAGGTGATTTTAAGGCCTGGACGGGTTTTGACATGATATATGATTTTTATCGCTTAAGAAGCGCAGATGAATTGGCCTTTGCCGATATTGGAAAAGCTCGTTTAAAACAGTACGAATTTTTATGTAGTCAATTAAAACAATCTGATGACAGCGCTTACAGATTGTGGTCATATATTTTCGAGAAAAGTAGTAACGGAAAACCATCAGATCATTTTATAATAGATGTAAAAGCTGGGACTATTGAAAAGAAACGCCTTAACGGTCTAGAATAAACTGTTATTTGTAGCTTTAGTACATTTATAACTAACCAAACTCAAACATTTATAACAAAACATGCGAAATGTTTTCAGCATATTTATCTTAATCATTTTATTAGCATCAAGCGTAACTGCTCAAGATATAAAATTTGAGCACTATAATGATGACAGTGGGTTATCCCACAATGCTGTTAGGCATATTGTTCAAGATAAGCATGGATTTTTATGGTTGGGTACATTTGCCGGTCTAAATAGATTTGATGGTTATGAGTTTAAATCTTACCTAAGCTCTTCTACCGATGGGTCTAAACTGCACAATGATGATATTACGGCCTTAGCTCTAGATGAGGACTCTAATAATTTGTGGATAGGTACCAGAGATGGACTCTCATTATACAAAACGGATACTCATACGTTTAACACCTATTTACCTGATAGAAACAGTAGTGAAAGTCTTCCGGAAGGAGAAATAAGATCGGTTTATGTTGATAAGTTTAAAAGAATTTGGGTAGGTACAAAAAATAGTGGTCTCTATATCTTAAATGTTGAGGCCAATACTTTTAGAAAGGTTCAAATTGAAAATTTCAACTACATAAAAGCAATTGTTGAAGATAAAAATGGGAATATTTGGATCGGTAGCTACGAATCTGGCGGTGTAGCCAAATTAATGTTAGATTCTAAGGGTGAAATCTCCCAAAAACATATTTATACTCTTACAATTCCAAATTCAACAGAGAAAAATCCATATTTAAATTTTATATATGAAGATGCAAAGTCAGATATCTTCATTGGTACCAGAGAAGGGTTGTATAAGTTGAACAAAGGGTCAAATGAATTTGTAAATCTGGAAATAGAAAATACAGAGATCAGAGATGGGTTGGGTCCATATTTTCTTTCGGTTACACAGGCAGATGATGGCAAATATTGGGTAGGTACATTAGGTGGTTTATTAGTTTGTAATCAATTGGAAGATATTGCCAAAGGTGAATATAAGTGGCATTATTCAGTATTGACAGACGATACTTCCTTGGTAGATAATTTGGTGTCAGCCTTATTTTTTGATTCATCTGGAGTGTTATGGATCGGTACAGAAGATGGTTTAGATAAGTATGATCCGTTTGAAAATCAATTTAATAGCAATAAGGATATTTCACTACATATTGATAATCAAGTTCCAAGAATTAGAGGTTTTAGTAAAACTTATGATGGTAAAGTTGTAGTTGCCACAAGACATAATGGACTTTTTATCTCGAATGAAGATGCCTTTTTACCCTTGTATAACAACCAAAAAGATATAGCAAGCATTTATTCCATAGATGGGGTAACATTTTACTGTGGCCTTTGGAACGGAAAGTTATTGGTGTATGATTATAAAAATAATAGATCCAAAGAATTCAATATCGGCTTTGAGCAATCGCCAATCTTTGCTTTTGAAACATATGCAAAAGATCAGCTGTTAGTAGGGTCTTTTGGAGAAGGGGCTCTGATATTGAATACAACAGAACTTAAAAATGGTATAGACACAGAGATATTTTTAAAGGGATACCAAATAAATGAAATTGTAAAACAGAATGATTCCAGTATTTGGTTTGCTACAGAGACAGGTGTAGTTAATTATTTAAAAGGTAAAAATAGTTTTGAATATTATACATCATCGTCAACCTCAGATGCTGGTTTACTTCATGATAATGTAAGTGATATTATGTTAGATCATGAAGGTCGCTTATGGGCGGCAACAAGAAAAGGACTTAATTTATTTGATTTCAATACCAAAAAGTTTGTGCCGTTAGATGAACCTTCTGAGCTTGCCGACAAGTGGATAACAGATATGCTCACTTATACAAACGGTGATATTTGGTTCAACATGAATAGTAATAGTGTTGCCAGGTTGAAATCTAATTTAAAGAGTCATAATATTTATGATGTAAAAAGTGGTAATAGATTAGATGTTTTTAGTTCTAGTGGTTTTTACAATTTTGATGATTCAAACATATTTTTAGGCGGTAAAAACGGAATAATATATTTTTCGCCACATGCTATAAGTGAAAATAAAATAGCTAAAACCCCTATAATTACTGAGTTTAAAATACAAAATGAAGTAATAGAACCAGGTGGGGAAATCAATGGTCAAATTCCATTGCTTAAGGATGTAAACGATATTAAGAATGTAACCTTAGAGTATAAAAACAGAAATTTTTCACTTCAATTCTCTACACCTTCATACGTTAAAGAAAAACTGAACAGCTTTGAATATATGTTAGAAGGCTTTGATGAAGACTGGATATCAACTTCTAGCAATTCACGAACAGTACAATACACCAATCTGTTTCCAGGTGAATATACTTTCAAGGTAAAATCAAGCAACAGTGATGGTTATTGGAGCAATGTAAATTCGTATAACATTATCATAAAGCCTCCTTTTTGGTTAACCTATCAAGCTTTGATCCTATTTATTGCATTTTTGGTCTTGGTAATTTATTTGATAAGAAAAGAAATGAAAAATAGGCTACGCTTAAAGCAAGAATTGGTTACCGAAAAGGTAAATAGAGAGCGTGATATTAAACTGAACAATGAAAAACTTAGATTCTTCACCAATATATCTCATGAGTTAAGAACACCGTTGACATTAATCTTAGGGCCAGCAAAACAATTGTTGGAGGAAAGTAATGAGAACAGTAGTGACTATCAAAAAAGTAGATTTAATTTAATTCATCAAAATGCCAGTAGACTTTTAAATTTAGTCAATCAGGTATTAGATTTTAGAAAAGCGCAAACAGGTGAACTAAAGCTTAAAGTTTCTAAAACGGACATATTATTGTTCACCACAAATACATTCGATTCTTTTAAAGAGTTCGCTTTTAATAAGCAAATAGATTTTAATATAATTAGCGAAGTAGAACATCTTTTTGGTTGGATAGACCGAGATAAATTTGATAAGATTTTATATAACTTATTGTCCAATGCCATCAAATTCACCAACAAATATGGTCATGTGGATTTGTTTGTTAAGCTTAAAGAGAACGATAAAAATATATTGGTAATTGAAGTAAGTGATGATGGTATAGGTATTCCACTAAAAAGTCAAGAAAAAATATTTACAAGATTTTATCAAGCCACAAATAGTAAAGAAAATAATACGGGTTCCGGTATTGGTCTTTCTCTTGTAAAATCTTTGGTTGAATTACATAAGGGTACCATAGTCGTTGAGAGTAAACCCAATGAGGGTAGTACATTTACAGTTGAAATTCCTATACATAGAGAGAGTTATTCTAAAAAAGAAGTGTTCGAGTTTATTTCTAACAAAGAAATTAGTGAACCAGAAACGTTTGTTCCTATTAAAAGAAAGACGACCAATACTGATATTAAAGATAAAATTTTGGTCATTGAAGATAATACCGAGCTAAGAAAATATCTTATTGATTACTTGTCTGCCTATTATAAGGTGTACGAGGCAGAGAATGGTGAAGAAGGCTTGCAGCTTTGTAGAAAAATAAAACCAATGTTATGTGTTGCAGATGTAATGATGCCAGTAATGGACGGACTAGAGTTTTGCAATGAACTAAAGAATGATGAGTTTATTAGTCATATACCTGTAATCTTACTGACGGCATTATCTGAGAATGAAGATAAAGTCAAAGGTTATGATGTGGGTGCAGATTCATACCTGGTTAAGCCGTTTGATCCATCGCTGTTAAAATCTGTCATTGTAAATACGATTAAAACCCGTTTAGAGCTCAAAGCAAAGTTCTCTGATGAAGTTGAAAGTGAGGTAGGTTTACTTACCCATTCTCCAATTGATAGGGAACTAATGGACCAAGTAACCAATATCATTGAAGAACATATTGATGATGTTGACTTAACTACTAATGTTTTATGTCAAGAATTAGGTATGAGCTCTTCAAAACTATACCGAAAAATAAAAGAGCTTACGGATTTGGCACCTAATGAATTTATACGAACCATTAGATTAAAGAAATCTGCTAAGCTGTTAAGATCAAAGAAATACAATGTGTCTGAAGTCACCAATTTAGTAGGGTTCAATGATCCCCTTTATTTTAGTAGGTGTTTTAAGAAGCAATTTGGTTTTCCCCCTAGTAAATTGTTGAAATAGAATCTTTTATAATTTTATTGTTTGGCATGTAATCCATATTTATGATGGTATTATCCATCTAATTATTGTATTAATATGATAAATTGCATGTAGATAGTGGTACTATCATTACAACAAATCAACTTATTCAAAAACTTTAATATCGACTTTTATGAAAAAAGCGTTGAACAACAATCAAGATCATCCTATGGATAATATTGATGATTGGGAAGATAACTTATTAGAGAGATATCCTGATCCAGAAGAAACCACAAAAGAAAAAGAGGAGTTTAGAAATTATGTAGACTCAGAAAGATTAGATACGGTCAAAGAATTTTATAGGATAAATCATCAATTTCAAACCTATGATTTTGTAGTTGAAAAGGAGAAAGAATTTTTACAGTTCAATAAGAAGGAAATGTCTATTTGGGAGGCTGTTGATTTTCTAAATACATTGGTAGACGATAGTGATCCAGATATAGATTTGGACCAACTACAGCATTTATTACAGACATCTGAAGCAATAAGGGCAGATGGGCATCCAGATTGGTTTGTGCTTACTGGTTTTATTCATGATTTAGGAAAAATTCTTTGTTTGTTCGGTGAACCACAATGGGCTGTAGTAGGTGATACCTTCCCTGTTGGGTGTGCTTATTCCGATAAAATAGTATATCCGGAATTTTTTAACGCAAATCCTGATGCTACTGATAGTAGATATAATACAAAATACGGTATCTACGAGCCAAATTGTGGCTTGGACAATGTAAAGATGAGTTGGGGACATGATGAGTATCTTTATCAAATAATGAAAGATTACTTGCCGGAACCTGCCCTTTATATGATCAGGTACCATTCTTTTTATTCTCAACATAGAGAAAATGATTACACGCACTTAATGACCGCAAAGGACATTGAAATGTTCGAGTGGGTCAAAAAATTTAATCCCTACGATCTATATTCAAAAGCGCCTGTGCCACCGGATGCTAAAAAATTACTGCCTTATTACAAAGAGTTGGTAGCAAAGTACTTACCTGAAAAGTTGAGTTTTTAATTTCATTATTATTTGAGTTTGCCAATGCTCTAGCATTTTTTACTAGAGCATTTTTTTTGCTTTCCATTTTAATTTTAAACCTAACCAAATTCATATGTACACCGCTATTACTTTTATTGCCTTTACAGCTTTTGTAGCAATTTATTCATGGTATAAACTGAGAAAAGAAAAATTAGATTCTAAAGATGGTTATTTTCTCGGCGGAAGAAGTTTAACCGGTGTTGTTATTGCCGGTTCAATGTTATTGACCAATATTTCTACCGAGCATTTAATTGGTATGAACGGATCGTCTTATAAGAATGGATTTATAATTATTGCTTGGGAGGTAACTTCGGCATTGGCTTTAGTTGCTGCTGCCATCTATTTTGTTCCAAAGTATTTAAAAATGGGACTGACTACAATACCAGAATATCTTGAGAAGAGGTTTGATAGTACTACCAGAACTTTGGTTGCTTTATTTCTAATGATATCATTTGTGGTTACATTACTACCAATTGTTCTTTACACGGGAGCAATTAACATTGAGAGTATTTTTAATATATCCGAAGTTTTAGATGTATCAAAAGAAGAGGGGCTCTGGATAACTGTTGTGTGTATTGGTGTTTTAGGATCCATATATGCCATATTTGGAGGGTTGAAAGCGGTAGCTGTTTCAGATACAATTAATGGATACGGATTGTTAATTGGAGGTCTGGCAATACCAATAATAGCACTGGTAGGTATTGGTGATGGTAATCCGTTTTTAGGTTTGTCAAAGGTGTTTAACCATAGTCCAGAGAAATTCAATGTCATTGGAGCTAAAGATTCAGTTCTGCCGTTTGAGGTGCTTTTTACAGGTTTGATCATTAATCAGTTATACTTCTGGAGCATGAACCAAACGATAATTCAGCGTGCATTAGGCGCCAAGAATTTGGTCGAAGCTCAAAAAGGATTGCTTTTTACAGGGGTTTTAAAGATTTTAGTTCCCATTATCATAATTCTACCTGGAGTAATTGCCTTCTATTATTTTGGAGATTCTATGTACAATAATCAAGATATGATATATCCGGAATTAGTAAAAAAAGTACTGCCTATTGGTTTTGTTGGTGTATTTGCGGCAATAATAATGGGAGCCGTATTAAGTACTTTCAATAGTGTGTTAAATAGTGCTGCAACCATATTCAGTATAGATGTTTTTAAAAGACATTTTGGTAAAAAAAGCAGTGATAAAAAATTGGTTAGGATAGGGAAACTGACATCGACCGTTCTTGCGGTATTTGCCATCTTAGTAGCGCCAATGGTAGCAAATGCTCCAGATGGATTATACCAACTTTTACAGCAGCTTAATGGAATTTTCTTTATACCAATAGCGTCAATAATGTTGGCAGGTTTCTTTTTGAAGAAAATCTCCGCTACAGCAGCAAAAGTGGCTTTGGTCATAGGTTTGACTTTCTATATTTTAACAACCTTTATCTTAAAAGTAGATATTCATTTTGTGCATATTTGGGGTATAGAATTTGTCTTGAATATGTTGGTAATGTTCATTGTCTCCTATTTCTATCCTAATAGGCAACCATTTAAAGAAGAAGATCATGATTATGTGGAAATGAAAGAATGGAAATACACAAGACCAATGGCAATAATATTGTGTATAATTACAGTAGTAATTTATGTGTTACTAGGTACTAATTAATATGTTGCTATGGGTAAAATATGGTGTAAAGGCTTTTGTATTTTAATTGCTTTAGCTTCGTTATCTTGCAAAGAAATACCTCATAAAAAAGAAGGTATACTACGTATATCGGTAGATTCTCTTCTGCAAATTCGATATCAGAAATTTTTAGATTATAGAATAGATTCCATTTCCATCCCAAGAAGTTATGACCCTAAAACCAAAAAAGTTTTCAAAGTAGCTTCAAAAGACTGGACAAGTGGGTTCTACCCGGGTAATCTCTGGCAATTGTATAAATTAACCGGTAAGCCAGCCTTTAAATCCAAGGCAATGGAGTCAACAGATTATATTGAACAAGAAAAATATAATGATGGCACCCATGATATGGGGTTTAAAATGTATTGTAGTTTTGGAGAGGGTTTTGAAGTAACAAAAAATGACCATTACAAATCTGTTTTAATACAAAGTGCAACTACTTTGAGTACTAGGTTTAATAAAAAAGTAGGGAGTATACGTTCATGGGATTTTAATAAGGATATTTGGGAGTATCCTGTTATTATTGATAATATGATGAACCTAGAATTGTTGTTTGAGGCTACTAAAATATCGGGTGATAGCACATTTCATAACATTGCTGTGCAGCATGCCAATTCCACTTTAAAAAATCATTTTAGGGAAGACAATAGCAGTTTTCACGTTGTAGTCTATGATACCATTACCGGTAGGGCTAAAGATAAAGTTACGCACCAAGGTTATAACGATAATTCTTCATGGGCTAGGGGACAGGCGTGGGGTATCTATGGCTTTACAATGTGCTATAGATATACTGGCAATTCGGTTTATTTAGAGCAGGCAGGGAAATCGGCAGAATTTTATATAAAACATAATAGTTTACCGGAGGACGGAATTCCGTTTTGGGATTTTAATGATCCAAGTATACCAAATACTATTAAGGATGTTTCCGCTGCAACCATTGTAGCTTCTGCATTGGTAGAACTTGCAAATTTCACTAATGAAAAAGCTTATTTGGAATATTCAAAAAAGTTGTTGAAAACTTTAAAAAGTGAAGCATATCTTTTGCCATCTGAAATAGAAGCTCCTTTTATCTTAAAACATAGTACGGGTAATTGGCCTAAAAAAGATGAGATGGATGTGTCTATCAACTACGCAGATTACTACTTTTTAGAATTGATGCTTAGGATTAAGAACAAAAAATAAAAAAAGCTCCATGAGAATGGAGCTTTTTGTAGTGACCTCGACAGGATTCAAACCTGTAACCTTCTGAGCCGTAATCAGATGCGCTATTCAGTTGCGCCACGAGGCCGTTATTTGTTTCCCTTAACGGGGTGCAAATATATTTCTTTTTACATTTACCACAAAATTAAGAAGAGAATATTAAATGGATTTTAAAAGCTTTATAAGAGATGTACCCAATTTTCCAAAAGACGGAATCATTTTTAAGGACATAACTCCGCTGTTACAGAGTCCGGAAATGCTCAATAAAACTACGGAGGCATTGGCACAACTGGTAAACGACCAAAAGATTGACAAAGTAGTGGGTATGGAGAGTAGAGGGTTTATTTTTGGTCCATTACTGGCAAGTAAATTAAATGCAGGATTTGTACCAATTCGTAAACCAGGGAAATTACCTTCTACAACCTTGAGTGAAACTTATGATTTAGAGTATGGTAAGGATACTTTGGAAATTCATACGGATAGTATACAGAAAGGTGATATGGTATTGATTCATGATGATGTTCTTGCAACAGGTGGTACGGCAAGTGCTGCATGCAAATTAGTAGAAAAACTGGGAGGTACTATTGTACAGTGTAATTTTTTGATAGAGTTAACCTTTCTTGAAGGTATTTCTAAAATAGAGGAATATCAGGCAAAATCTTTACTTAAATATTAATCTAGTGCTTTGGTGGTAATAAAATAGCGCCAACCAATGATTGCCATCTGTAACTTACTGGCCTTAGATAAATCTAGTCGTTGTTTACTATAAGATGGTAGCAGTGCCTTATTCAATTTGGCAATAAATTTATAGAACTTATTTTTCAAGGTTTCTGTTTTATGCTAAAATACATAATTATGCTACAAGGCAGAAAACTCACTTGTGCTTACATCTTAAACTACAGGTTATAAGAATACCATATTTATAATTAAGCTGAAAATAAAGATGATTATAAGTTTAATTAAGGCTATCATAATTTTGATTTAATAGTTGGTTATTGAATGTTCAACCAAGATATTATAGTCTATTTCCCTAAACAAGAAATTGATCTTATTTTAATACCATTGACTATGTATTTATAAGTTAAATGATGGATGCTATTTTAAATTTAAATAATATGTCTACATGTTATATTCAAATTGTTAACATATAGTATTATTTGATTTGTAATTGTAAGAAATAAAGGGGCGGTTTTAATCGAAAGATTATTTTGTAGACGAAAAAGTAGATGAAAATTCAAATTTTGAATACTTTCATTATGTGTCAAAAAAAAAATCCGAAGTAAATAGTTCTTCGGATTTTAGATTTTAATTAGAGACGCATTCTTAGATTTTACTTTTTCAGTGTAATTTCAACAACTCCGTTTTTTCCATCTTCACCATATTGCTCTTGAGCACTTAGCCCTTTTATAACATTCATTGAAGCAATTTTATTCGGGTCTAAATTTGATACCTCTTTCGACTCCCATTTTTTTCCGTCAACAAAAAATAGAGGTTCTTTGTTATCATTACCAGATATGAACTTGAAGCCATTATCGGTTTCTTCAGAAACTTTTAAATCATACTCGCCAGATGAAGATGTGGAAATTGAAATTTGCTGATTATTATTATTACTGTTACTAGTTTTCTTAGCTGAAGTAACCTTATGGGCTACATCTACATGACTAATAAATATGCTGTTTTTATCGGTGTCTATAATGATATGAATTTTATCAATAGTGTCGTTATCAGATGCTGAATTAAATCGGCTACTTACTTCACCTTTGTTTTTGTTTCCACCATTTATCTCTATAGATATATTTTGAATCTCTGAATTTTTATTTCTTACCGTAGTATAAGAAAAATCAAAGCTTTCTTTGATCAAGTCGTTTTTGATTTTTACCAGCTGATCATCCGTAGTATTCTTGTCTATAAGTATTTCTATTGTATTGTCAGAAATATTTTTTTCATTGGTGGTATACACCTCTTTGGTATTAAAACTGATGAGAAATAACGCAAGCATAGGTAGAATGAATAAACTTTTGATTGCATTTACTTTTTTTGATTTTTGTTGATTGATCATGACTATTCGCTTTTTGATTAATGAATTAAAAAATGGATTTATGATTGATAAATTTTGCTGACCAACAGCCTGTTTCAACAGTATGTATTGGTAATCTTTTTTATTGAGCTTTATTTCTGTGTTGTCTGTATCGGCTAGAAATTCTAAGTTTTGTTTTATTACAATTCTATAATACCATGCAAAAGGATTAAACCATTGCAGTGCTAAAAAAATCTCCATGAAGACTACATCATATGAATGTTTTTGTTGAGCATGGACCTCTTCATGCGAAATAATGCTTTTAAGTTCCTTTTGATCGTGCAAACTTGGATTGTAAACAATAGCTTTAAAGAAGGAAAAAGGGGTTACATTATCTGTTGTGACAATATGGCTAATGCTATCAATATGCTTCTTATTTCCGTTTTGTATTAACTTTCTAAGCTTATAAATTTGAAGTAGGAATTTCGTTAAAAATAAGCTGGCTCCTATACCATAAATTGCTAGGGCAATATTAAATGGGGAGTTGCCAATAAAATTGTTTTGTTCATTTGGCAAGATGATGTTGTTTGTGACCTCACTTATGTGTTGTACGGGTAGGGTAATGGTATTTGAAATATAGATTAATGGAAAGAGTACAGAAGTAAACAAACCTAACAGCAGAAAAGATCTATTGAATGTATAAAAGGTTTCCCTGCTCAACAAAAATTGATAGCAAAGAAAAAAGAGACCAAGTACTGATCCGGACTTTAGCAAATAGTAACAAAAAGCTTCCATCTATTTTCCGTTTTCAATAAGATTGATAATTTCTTTTAATTCGTCTATCGATATTTTTTCTTCTTTGGCAAAGAAAGAGACAATGTTCTTGTAAGAATTGTCAAAATATGCAACCATGTCTTCATTTACATATGCTTTGTAGTAGGCTTCTTTGGCTATAATAGGATGATATTGATGTGTTTTGCCATAGGCAGTAAATC
Organism: Maribacter sp. HS; assembly: GCF_048059195.1. NCBI lineage: Bacteria > Pseudomonadati > Bacteroidota > Flavobacteriia > Flavobacteriales > Flavobacteriaceae > Maribacter > Maribacter sp. HS. The sequence continues at coordinate 236,972 of NZ_JAYLVV010000002.1, read as the reverse complement.
CTACGAATTTCTTTTCTTCCAGGTTTCTTACAATAGTGGAGAGGGTGTTGTAATGTGGCTTATTTTCCGTTATTTCTTGCATAATTTCCTTGACAAACGCTTTTTTTAAGCGCCAAAGAATTTTCATGATCTCTTCTTCCTTATTAGTGAGTTTTTCCATTACCTATCTTTTGGTGGATCCAAATTAAACTATTTTTTTAGTTATGCAACTATAAAAATAGTTATTTAACGAAATTTTTAGTTTTCAATTGATGTCAATTATCATATGTCCAAAAAAATGTTCTATCTATATTTGTTAAAATTCTTTACATGCAAGATTTCTTATTTATTGTTGCCGGACTAGTTTTGTTGATAGCTGGGGGTAATTGGTTGCTTAAGGCGGCGGTAGATCTATCGTTAAAATTAAAAATTCCGAAAATAGTAATAGGTATGACGGTTGTGTCTTTCGCAACTTCTGCACCTGAGCTAATTGTAAGTATTAATGCAGCTTTAGATGGTTTTCCTGATTTGGCCTTAGGTAATGTTGTGGGATCTAATATCGCAAATTTAGGTTTGGTACTTGCAATTACTATTTTATTAGGACCTATAGATGTTAGCAAAAGCTTTTATACTACAGATTGGCCGGTAATGATGTTGGCTTCTTTACTATTCTTTTTCTTTATCTATTTTGATGGAGTTCTTCAGCAATACGAAGGGGTGGTCATGGTAATTTTCCTATTTGTATTCTTGGTGTATTTATTACGATTTCAAAAACCTGCTGTTATCGATGCGGAAGATGAGCCAGATGTAATGTTGCCAACCTATAAAACAGCTCTTTTTTTAGGTTTGGGCGGTGCTGCATTATGGGGCGGTTCTGAATTATTGATAAACGGAGCAGTAGGTATGGCTACCTTATTTGGTGTTAGTGAACGTGTAATAGCAATTACGATAGTTTCTGTAGGTACAAGTATACCTGAATTAGCGGCATCGATTATAGCCATTATTAAAAAGGAAAAAGCAATTTCTTTAGGGAATTTAATTGGGTCTAATATTTTTAACCTCTTGGCCGTATTAGGTATTACTTCTATAATTACGCCTATTTCCGTTATGGATCAAGGATTGTTGACCAATGACATTTTTTGGTTGTTGGGTATTTCCTTTCTTGTTCTTCCTTTGGTTTTTATTCCTAAAGGATTGAGATTGGGTTGGAGAGATGGAGTGGTATTGCTAAGCGTATATCTTGCTTTTGTCTATTTTACCATAGGATAGTTTCTGATTCGGAGAAAGCAAAAAAAAAATGCCCTGAACATGTTCAGGGCATTTTTAATATAATCTACAATTAATTTGGTATTAAACCTTAGCTGATTTTACCGTTTTAACGATAACACCTGCAATTTTATATGGATCACCATTAGATGCTGGTCTTCTATCTTCTAACCATCCTTTCCATCCGCTTTCAACCGTTGCGATAGGAATACGGATAGAAGCTCCTCTATCAGAAATACCGAAGCTGAAATCTGTAATAGCAGCAGTTTCGTGTAAACCTGTTAAACGTTGATCGTTAAACTCACCATATACAGAGATATGTTCTTTAACTACTGGTCTAAACGCCTCACATATTTTTTCGTAAGTTGCTTGGTCTCCACAAGTTCTTAACGTAGTGTTAGAGAAGTTTGCGTGCATACCAGAACCGTTCCAGTCCATATCTTTACCTAATGGTTTTGGGTGGTACTCAATATAGTATCCGTAAGACTCCGTAAGTCTGTCCAATAAGTAACGTGCTACCCATAATTCATCACCGGCTAATTTTGCACCTTTAGCGAACAATTGAAACTCCCATTGGCCACAAGCAACTTCTTGGTTGATACCTTCAAAGTTAAGACCAGCAGCAATACAAAGATCTGCGTGCTCCTCTACAATATGTCTGCCATGTGTGTTTTTACCACCAACTGAACAGTAGTACATTCCCTGTGGAGCTGGGTAACCACCTCTTGGGAAACCTAAAGGTAATTCAGTAGCAGTATCCATAATGAAATACTCTTGCTCAAAACCAAACCAGAAATCATTATCGTCATCATCAATAGTAGCTCTACCATTAGAAACGTGAGGCGTACCATCTGCATTAAGTACTTCTGTCATTACCAAGTATCCGTCCTTTCTTGCTGGATCAGGGTAGATTGCAACTGGTTTAAGCAAACAGTCAGAAGAACCACCTTCGGCCTGGCGCGTTGAACTTCCATCAAAAGACCACATTGGGCAATCTTCTAATTTACCACCAAAGTCATTAACCACTTTGGTCTTACTTCTCATGTTTTGGGTTGGAAAATATCCATCTAACCAGATGTATTCTAATTTTGTTTTGCTCATAATGTGCTCGTTATAATTTAAAATAAGTTACAAACAAAAATATGTTTTTTATCAATCTGTATGAATTTTTAAGGGGGTAAATCTGTAAAAATTAAATTTATTTCTATCCACCCCTAATTTTTGTCGGGTATTTTATCATATTTATATTTATAGAACGTAATTTTGTGAAATTAATAATGAATTTAGGTATGATGTCCTCAAGATTTATAGCAATAAAAGAAAGTCAAAATAGAAATGCCATCGCTATTCAAGAAAATGGAAGAAGGTCTGACTTGTTCGGTATCAACGTGTTCAATGAAAAAAAGATGTTGCAATACCTAACCAAAGATGCTTTTGAAGGATTGAAAGGTGCTATGGACTCTGGTTCTAAGATCGACAGAAAAATTGCAGATCAAGTCGCAGAGGCCATAAAGGGTTGGGCAATTTCAATGGGAGCCACTCATTATACCCACTGGTTTCAGCCTTTAACCGGTTCAACTGCTGAGAAACATGATGCCTTCTTTGATCTTATGCCAGATGGTACGGCTTTAGAAAAGTTTGGTGGTGGTCAATTGGTGCAGCAAGAACCAGATGCATCTAGTTTTCCAAGTGGGGGCATAAGAAATACATTTGAGGCTAGGGGCTACACGGCTTGGGACCCATCTTCGCCCGCATTCATATATGGTACTACTTTATGTATACCTACAATATTTGTTTCGTATACGGGTGAAGCTTTAGATAATAAAGCTCCATTGTTAAGAGCATTGGGTGCAGTGGACGAAGCGGCAACCGCAGTAGCTAAATATTTTGATAAAACCGTTACCAAGGTCAACGCAACTTTAGGTTGGGAGCAAGAATATTTTTTGATCGATAAAGCTCTTGCACATTCTAGACCGGATATTATGATGACCGGTCGTACTTTGGTGGGCGAAACTCCTGCAAAAGGACAACAATTGGATGATCATTATTTTGGGGTTATACCTAGTCGTGTGCTGAGTTTTATGAGCGATTTGGAAAAAGAATGCACAAAATTGGGTATACCTGTAAAGACCAGGCACAATGAAGTTGCCCCAAATCAGTTTGAACTGGCTCCTGTTTTTGAAGAAGCAAATTTGGCAATTGATCATAATCTTCTACTGATGGATGTGATGGATAAGATTGCGGATAAACATCATTTTAAAGTGCTGTTCCATGAAAAGCCATTTGCTGGGATCAATGGGTCAGGTAAGCATAACAACTGGTCTCTACAGACCAATACCGGGGTAAATCTTCTTAGTCCCGGTTCTACACCAATGAAGAACTTACAGTTTTTGACCTTTTTTATTAACACCATTAAAGCGGTAGATACTTATGAAGAACTTTTGCGTTCTTCAATAGCTTCGGCAAGTAATGACCATAGGCTGGGGGCAAACGAAGCTCCACCAGCAATATTTTCAATATTTGTAGGCACTCAATTAAGTAATGTTTTAGATGAGCTTGAAGGGGTGTCCAAAGGAAAATTGTCTCCAGAGGAAAAAACAGAGCTTAAGCTGAACGTAGTAGGTAAAATTCCAGAAATATTGATGGATAATACCGATCGAAACAGAACTTCACCTTTTGCATTTACAGGTAATAAATTTGAAATGCGTGGCGTTGGTTCCAAGACCAATTGTGCCAAGCCAATGACCATTTTAAATACCATTGTTGCAAAGCAATTAAAAGATTTTAAGAAAGAGGTAGATGCACTGGTAGACAAGAAAAATCTTAAAAAAGACGAAGCTGTTTTTAATGTACTTCGTGAATATATAAAAACATCCAAACGAATTCGTTTTGATGGTGATGGCTATAGTGTTGAATGGGAAAACGAAGCTAAACGAAGAAAATTAAGTAACAATAAAAATACTCCCGAAGCTCTAGAGGTCTTGACATCAAAAGACAGTATTGCACTTTTTGAAACTATGGATGTAATGAGTGAGGTTGAAGTGGGCGCCCGCCAAGAAGTGGATCTGGAGAATTATATTATGCACCTACAGATAGAGGGTAGGGTGTATAATGAATTGGTTTACGGGTATATTTTGCCGTCAGCATTGGAATATCAAAATAAGCTGATTAAAAATGTGTCTGGACTTAAGGAAATTTATGGAGCGGCACATAAAAAATTCACTGAAGGGCAATTGACCATGATAGAAGAAATTGCAGAGCATGTAGTAAGCATTAAGAAAATGGTTGATGCCATGGCAGATGCAAGAAAGAAGGCAAATGCTTTAAAAGACACAAAAAAGAAGGCAAAGTCATATTGCTTTGATGTAAAACCATATTTTTCTGAAATTAGATCACATAGTGATAAGTTGGAAAAATTAATGGACAATACCTTATGGCCATTGACCAAGTATAGGGAATTGTTGTTCATTGAATAAGCCTAGTCTTTAATTATTAAAAAAAAATGGGGAATTATTAAGCTGAACTAAGGTTGCAGTTTTAATGATTCCCTTATTTTTGTTTCAAATTTTAGTTATGTCAACACCTAGCAATGAAAGATATCAGCAACGGGGCGTGTCAGCTTCTAAAGAAGACGTGCACAATGCTATAAAGAATATTGATAAAGGTCTTTTTCCTAAGGCTTTCTGTAAAATAGTTCCTGATTATTTGACAGGAGACAAAGAGTATTGCTTGATCATGCACGCAGATGGGGCGGGTACAAAGTCGTCGTTGGCATATATGTACTGGAAAGAAACGGGAGATATTTCCGTTTGGAAAGGTATTGCGCAAGATGCCTTGATCATGAACATAGATGATTTAATCTGTGTTGGGGCTACTGACAACATTATGCTTTCATCTACTATTGGCAGAAATAAAAATAAGATTCCGGGTGAGGTGCTTTCAGCTATAATCAATGGAACGGAAGAGTTGATAAACGACTTGGGTGAGTTTGGTATCACTATTCATTCTACCGGTGGTGAAACTGCCGATGTTGGGGATTTGGTAAGAACAATTATTGTAGATTCTACGGTTACTGCTAGATTGAAAAGAAGTGAGGTGATCGATAATGCCAATATTAAGGCAGGCGATGTTATTGTAGGTCTAGAATCTTTTGGTCAAGCAACATACGAGAAAGAGTATAATGGCGGTATGGGAAGTAACGGACTCACCTCTGCACGCCATGATGTGTTCTCTAATTATTTGGCAGAAAAATTCCCTGAGAGCTTTGACGCTGAGGTGCCAGAAGATTTGGTATATTCAGGAAAGGTGAAATTAACGGATCATGTTGAGAATTCTCCAATTAATGCCGGTAAATTAGTGTTGTCGCCAACAAGGACATATGCACCGATCGTAAAAAAAATACTTTCTACATATAGCCCAGATCAAATTCATGGTATGATCCATTGTAGTGGAGGGGCACAGACCAAAATTCTTCATTTTGTAGATGACCTTCATATCATCAAGGATAACTTATTTGATGTTCCACCTCTTTTTCAATTAATTCAAGAACAGTCTGGTACAGATTGGAAAGAGATGTATAAGGTTTTCAATTGTGGTCATAGACTAGAGATTTATCTTCCTGAAGATATCGCAGGTGATATTATTGAAATATCAAAGAGTTTTGGCGTAAATGCTAAAATTATAGGTAAGGTAGAGGCATCGGATTCTAAAAAATTAACAATTTCCAGTAAGTACGGCACCTTTGTGTATTAGAACATACGATTAATGTAAATAAATCGTTCTTTTTGTATAAACCTATCTTGCTATGGAAAGAAAAGAATTTTTACGAACTCTGGGTGCAGGTGCTGCATTTGCAATAACGTTTCCTTGCTTGGGCAGTTGTTCCAAGGACAATGAAGTTGAAGGAGATATTGTTACGCCACCAACCAATGTAGATTTCACTATTGATCTTACTTCTTCCGAGGCTGCTAAATTGGCAAATAATGGCGGATTTATTTTAAAAAATCTTGTTGTCGTAGTTAGAAATCTTGAAGGTGAATTTGTTGCCGCTACGCAAATCTGCAGTCATGAGCAATATGATCAGGTAAGATTTGTAAATCAAGAAGGTGGTATTTTTTACTGTGATGTGCACGGATCAAAGTTTTCTCAGACTGGTACTCCTTTAAATGAAATTCCTAATAGTACTTCAAGAGCCTTAAAAATATACAATACTTCACTTGAAGGTGATATTTTAAGAGTTTTTGAGTAATGACCAAACTATAATTCTAAAACCAACAACACCAACCTAACTTATTATTCTTTGATGATAAAATTGACCCCCAACTAGAGAAAGTAAGTGAAGTATATCAGTGCCTTATTAATAGTTATGTTGACCTACATTTCGTATGGTCAAGATAAAAAGTACGTTACCGTAAAGAAGTCTTACGAGGTAATGGGCGGTGATTTTGACATTACGGTAGTTTCGGTAGATGAGGAGTTGGGTTACATTTATATACAGGAAGCTTTGGCCGAGGTTCAAAGAATTGAGAAGTTGATTTCTTCCTGGGACCAGGACTCTGAAACAAGTATGATTAATAGAAATGCCGGTATTAAGCCAGTTCACGTAAGTTGGGAACTATATAAGCTCATAGAGCGGTCTATTCAAATTTCTGAAATTACCAACGGTGCATTTGATATAACATTCACTGCACTTAAAGATGTATGGAAATTAGATGGTTCAATGCAGTCTTTACCTTCTAAGGCAAATGTAGAGGAAGTGCAATCTAGAATAGGGTATAAGAATATTGTTTTGAACAATAAGGATCAAACTGTTTTTTTAAAGAAGAAAGGAATGAAAATTTCTTTTGGTGGAATTGGTAAGGGGTTTGCTGCAGACAAGGCAAAGGCGTTATTGGTGTCAAAGGATGTTAAGGCCGGTATTATAAATTTAAATGGTGATATTACCACTTGGGGTACCAAAGTTACAGGTGATAAATGGTTGATCGGGGTTATGAATCCAGATTTAAAAGGTGGTATTGCATCATGGATTCCAATTCTTGAGTCGTCTGTGGCAACAACGGGCAGTGACGGTAATTTTATCATGTCGGGCAATAAAAAATACACCCATATTTTAGACCCTAAAACAGGTTTTCCCGCTACGGGTATCAACAGTGTATCGGTATTTGCAAAAAGTGCGGAGTTATCAGATGCCTTGGCAACATCCATCTTTGTAATGGGACTAGATGCAGGTTTGGCTCTTATAAATCAACTTGGAGATACAGAGGTTATAATTGTGGATAGCGCCAATAAAATGCACAAGAGTAATGGCATTCTGCTAAACTAAGTATTTCAAAAAACCAAGGTGCTCGTTTTTTAATTATTTCTTCCCACGATAATCACTTTAAAGTGTCTGTAATTTTATTGTAAATTTGCCATACAAGTGAAGTAAGCATATGATAGAAAAATTAAACATAGTAAAACAACGTTTTGATGAGGTTTCCGACCTTATAATTCAACCGAATATTATATCTGATCAAGATAAATATGTAAAGCTTACTAAAGAATATAAAGATCTTAAAGACTTAATGGATAAGCGAGAAGAATATCTTGAGCTTACCAATAATATTGCCGAAGCTGAGGAAATCATTGCCGATGGTAGTGATGAAGAAATGCTTGAAATGGCCAAGATTCAAATGGAAGAGGCCAAAGGGGCTCTGCCAAAGCTGGAAGAGGATATTAAACTGATGTTGATACCAAAAGATCCTGAAGATGCTAAGGATGTCGTAGTAGAAATCAGAGCAGGAACTGGTGGTGATGAGGCTAGTATCTTTGCCGGTGACCTTTTTAGAATGTATACTAAATACTGTGAGGGTAGAGGTTGGAAAACAAATGTAATTGACCTTAGTGAAGGTACTAGTGGTGGTTATAAGGAAATTCAGTTTGAAGTATCTGGTACCGATGTATACGGAACTTTAAAGTTTGAAGCCGGTGTTCACCGTGTACAGAGGGTTCCGCAGACAGAAACCCAGGGTAGGGTACATACCAGCGCCGCTACGGTTATGGTTTTGCCCGAAGCTGAAGATTTTGACGTACAAATAGATCCTAAAGATGTACGTATAGATTTTTTCTGCTCGTCAGGTCCTGGTGGTCAATCTGTAAACACTACATACTCTGCGGTGCGTTTAACGCATATACCAACGGGTTTAGTGGCTCAATGTCAGGATCAAAAATCGCAGCACAAGAATAAGGACAAAGCTTTTAGGGTTTTGCGTTCTAGGTTATATGATTTAGAATTGGCAAAAAAACAAGAAGAAGATGCTGCAAAGCGAAACTCTCAAGTAAGTAGTGGTGACCGTTCTGCAAAAATTAGAACTTACAATTACCCGCAAGGTAGGGTTACCGATCATCGTATTGGTCTAACCTTGTATGATTTGTCTAATATTATAGATGGAGATATCCAAAAAATAATAGATGAATTGAGTTTTGTAGAAAATACCGAAAAATTGAGGGAAGCCTCTGAGATATTTTAAAATATGACTACCCAGGAATTGGTTGCCCAAATTCATAAAAAACAATCCTTTTTGTGTATAGGTTTAGATACCGACTTAGAGAAAATTCCACCTTTTTTGTTGGAGGAAGAAGATTCTATTTTTGAGTTTAACAAAGCAATAATTGATGCCACACATGATTTATGTGTGGCTTATAAACCTAACATAGCATTTTATGAAGCGTATGGCGTACAGGGGTGGTCTGCATTGCGAAAAACGATAAAGTATCTAAATAAGAATTATCCTGAAATTTTCACCATTGCAGATGCTAAACGTGGTGATATAGGTAATACGTCTACAAGATATGCGAAGGCATTTTTTGAAGATTTAAATTTTGATTCCATCACAATTGCTCCTTATATGGGCAAAGATTCAGTTGAACCATTTTTGGAGTTCAAGGATAAACATACCATCTTACTAGCCCTAACGTCAAATGGTGGTGCTTTTGATTTTCAAACTAAAAAGATTGGAGATAGAGAGCTATATAAAGAGGTATTATCGGTTTCTACTACCTACAAAGGGGCAGAGAATTTAATGTACGTTGTGGGTGCCACAAAGGCTGAATATCTGAAGGAAATTCGTCAAATAATACCTAATAGCTTCTTATTAGTGCCTGGTGTTGGTGCCCAAGGCGGTAGCTTGGTAGGTGTTTGTGAATATGGTATGACAAAAGATGTTGGACTACTTATTAATTCTTCACGCGGAATTATCTATGCATCTGACCAGGAGGATTTTGCAGAAGCTGCTAGAAAAAAAGCTAAAGAGTTACAAGAAGCTATGAAAATAGAGCTCCAAAGACTAAACTAGGTCTTCTAAAGTTTTTTTTATTTTCTGGGCTTTCGATTCAAAAAATTCTCCCAACTGGGTATTGGTTTGCATGTTAGAAGCTTTGTCTAAAAACATTTGATATTGATACTCCAATAAGCTTATAATGTCTGTGTTAGCTTCCATTGGTGTTACTGTCCCTACCTTGCAATATTGCTTTTCCATAATCCTGGTTTTAGTTTCTTACAAATATACGTTCAGATTCAGGTTTTGGATGTGTGTATGTGTAGCTGTACATCTAATTTATAGGTAATATGTCTTTTTTTTTAACAAATACACCTGTGATAATTTAAAAGATAGCGCTTTATAAGTGATTTTTTAAAATCTTAAACAGATTGTGAAAAACTATATATACATTGTACATTACAACTTTTTTTAAATACAAACCTGTGCTTCATTATATTACGTATCATCATAAAACAGCTACTGAATGGGTGACATTTGTGCATGGCGCAGGAGGTAGTTCTTCAATATGGTTCAAACAAATACGTGAATTTAAGAAACACTATAACGTATTGTTATTAGATTTAAGAGGGCATGGGAATTCTAAATCTAGTTTAAAAAATGTTTTTAATGAAAAGTATACCTTTGATGTTATTACTAATGATATTGTTGAGGTTATTGATCAAGAAGGTATAGAGAAATCTCATTTTGTAGGGATATCATTAGGTACTATTCTAATACGGAATTTAGCGGAGAACCATCCTGATCGGGTAGAAAGTATGGTTATGGGCGGTGCTATTATGAAATTGAATCTTAGATCTCAAATATTGATAAAACTTGGCATCATATTTAAATCGATCGTGCCTTATCTATGGTTATACAAGTTCTTTGCTTTTATTATAATGCCAAATAAAAATCATAAGGAGTCTAGGTCGCTTTTTGTTCGTGAGGCAAAAAAGCTATATCAAAAAGAGTTTATAAGATGGTTTAAGCTAACCTCGGAAATTAATCCATTATTACGCTTTTTTAGGTCTGCAGATATCAACATACCTACATTATATGTCATGGGAGAAGAAGATTATTTATTTCTTCCCAGCATTCGCAAAATTGTTTCTTTGCATAAAAGTTCTCAATTAGTGGTGGTTGAAGACTGTGGTCATGTTGTAAATGTGGAACGACCAGTATTTTTTAATGAGAAGGTAATTGCATATTTGGGTGGTCAAAAAACAATCTAAAGTGCTTTAACATTGATTTACAAAGATGTAGTCTTTAAGTGTTAAAATAAAAAAAAACCGATGCTCCCACCGGTTTTTGCTAACTAACTAACTCAAAAAATAACTAACTCAAAAAATTGAAAATGAATGCTTTAATATTCTTTTGTTTAATTTTAACGCATATATTTTTGAGTTATTGTTTAAGTTGTTGAAAATCTATTTTTTATCTTGAAGTGCAAATACTTTTTTAAGGACATCTGTAGTTCTTGAAGAGAACTTTGTTCTAATTTCTTCTTCCTCTACAGCAATCATTTTATAAACTCCTGATAAAGCCTCCTGTGTTACATAATCTGTTAAATCTGGGTTTACATTGTTGGTCAATGGGATTGAATTGTATTTGGTGATTATAGAACTCCAAATTTTATCTGCACCTACTTTTTGAAAAGATTCGTTGATTACAGGATTGAATTTAGCATATAACTCTGTATTCGTTTTTGTTTCCAAATAAGTAGTAGCAGCATTGTTTTCGCCAAGAAGAATATTTTTTGCGTCTGCGAATGACATGTCTTTTACAGCATTTACGAAAATAGGTGTAGCTTCTGCAACAGCATCTTCGGCAGCACGGTTCAAAACCTTTAAGCCTTCGTCTGCCAAATTGCCTAAACCTATATCGCGTAAAGTTTTATCTACCTTTTGTAGGTCTTCTGGTAATAGAATTTTGACCAATTCATTTTTATAAAACCCGTCAGTAGCGGTTAACTTGCTTACCTGTTTTTCTATACCTTGATCTAAAGCTTCTTTTAGACCATTTGCTATGGTTTCATTGCTCAAAGCAGTGTCTGTAGATGTAGGTAATTGATTTACTACTTGCTGTAATTCATTGCATGAAATTGCGAGCATCATGCAGAAGGCCAAACTAATTTTTTTAATCATTATTGTATTATTTGTGTAGGTTTTACTTTAGTACTTACGAGAATATGACCGTTTTATTGTTGTAGACCATTGTTTTGCGTGCAATATGCAATTTTACTCCTCTAGAAAGTACAATCTTCTCAAGGTCTCTACCTTTTGTGATAAAGTCTTCTATTGTGTGAGAATGGGTTACCGTAGTAACATCTTGCTCAATAATTGGTCCGGCATCCAATTCTTCAGTTACGTAGTGACTGGTGGCACCGATAATTTTCACACCTCTTTTAAATGCTGCATGATAGGGTTTAGCACCGGCAAAGGCAGGTAAGAAAGAATGGTGTATATTAATTATTTTGTTAGGGTATTTGTCTATTAAGTTGCCACTGACTATTTGCATGTATCTAGCTAAAACGATAAAATCTACATCGTGTTTTTCAAGTATTGCAATTTGCTCCTGCTCTGCCGTAACTCTATTGGCTTTAGTAAAGGGTACGTGATAGAACGGTATGTTAAACTGTTCTGCAATATACCTTAAATCGTTATGGTTACTGAGTATAAAGGGAATCTCAACGGCTAGCTCACCAGATTGGTATCTACTTAATAGGTCATAAAGACAATGGTTGTATTTAGATACGAAAATGGCCATCCTGGGTAATTTGTCATCGGTATGTAGACTCCATTCCATGTTGTAACTAGTAGCTAACTCATTTTGGAATAACGTTTTAAAATGTTCCAAATCTGAAAAGTCATTTTGGAATTCAACAACCGTTCGCATAAAAAATACGTTGGCAGGCTTATCAACATGCTGATCAAGGTATACGATGTTGCCTTTATTGCTATGGATAAAACCAGTTACGGTACTTATGATACCTGCTTGATCAGGACAATGGACTAATATAGTTGCTTTCAATTGTATGGTATTTTTTATGTCAAAAATAGACCATAATCCTTAATATGATAACTATATTACGTTGTTGTGTAAGATTTTTAGGATAATTATAGGTGGTCAGCTTTCCAAGCCTTGTACGATTTTCTAAAACTTTTGATCTCTTTTCTTAATAGATTAATGTACTCAGTCTCCTTTACTCCATGTTTTTCCAATCCCATACAGTAAGAGTTGATGTTTCTTATAATGATATTTATGTAAGAAATGGTTTCTTTACGTTCATTATTGCAATTAGAATATTCAACTTGTGCAATTTTTTGAGGTATGAGAATGGCATCTGTCAAAATAGAATTGGCCATGATGTCTCTTAAGCTCTTTGATTCATAAAGGCGTACCAAATCTTTGTTGAAAGATACATATGACGCAATCTCTCTACTCATGGTGCAGAGTTCCAGTGCTTTTCTATAAATAGGCAAATGTTTTAAACTTCTATATGCCATTGTGTGGGGTATTGTTAGTGTTATATAAAATTACGTTAGTTATTTGATTATTTTCTATCGATTTTAAATGTAATTTGTAAATTTACCTTTGATAATAAATAATTAAAACTATATTCTTTTGAATCCAAAGATAGACGAGCTTAATTGGAAAATACTAAAACAATTGCAGGATAATGCAAGGGAATCATTTGCAAATATTGGTCGTACGGTTGGGCTCACGGCACCGGCAGTGGCGGAGCGCGTAAAGAAGATGGAGGACCTTGGTATCATACATGGTTATAAGGCTACAGTATCTCACGCGTTAACCGGACATCAATTAAAGGCGATTATAACCTTAAGGGCATTTATGGGGAAATTGAAGCCTTTTTTAGCTGTTGTACCTACTTTGCAAGAGGTTATTAATTGCTATAGAATTACCGGAAACGAAAATATTGTTATGGAAGTTGTTTTAAAAGATCAGTTTCACCTAGAAAAGTTTATCGACCAATTAATACAGTATGGTGAAACAAGGACTCATATTGTTCTTTCTCAAGTAATTTCTAATGCTCCAATGCATAAAGTTAAATGATGTATTTCTTAATCTCTTTTATTAATTTATTAATGGATATTTAATTTTGGAATTAATAATCATTGGTAAATTAGTTAGTGATTAATGGTTCTAAGATATTTTGGCTAGATTTTTGATAGAAATTAAATAATGAAAAAATTACTACTTCTTACGTTCGTTTTAACCTCTACGGCAATATTTTCTCAAGAATTAAGGCTTTTAAGAGGTGCTATTTCAGAAAATTTAGTTGTTAATGATTCGGTCAATGAAACCTTCTCTCTCTATTTGCCTTCAAATTTTGAGGTAAATAAAGCCTGGCCAGTTGCCTTTGTAATGGATTTAAAGGGTAAGGGCAAGGCTGCCGTTTCAATGTTGCTGGGTGCAGCTGAGCAAGAAGGCTATGTTTTGGCTAGTTCAGATAATATAAGTGATTCGCTTTCCATTTCTGAAAATGTTTTAATTGCGAATAGAATGTTCAATTCAGTGATCAGTACCATCCCTTTAGCTAAAAATCGTATGTATACTGCAGGTTTTGGTAGTAGTGCAATGTTCGCTTCAATTTTGCCAACATTTGTACGTAATATCAATGGAGTAATTTCTATAGGTGCGTCGGTTGGTAATGTTGAGATTTTAAATCCAAAGCAACCTTTTCAGTTCGTAGGGCTTGTGAATAGGGAGGATTATAATTTTACCGAGATGTTGAATAGCAGGGAATTGCTCAATAAATTAAAGTTTCCTAATGAATTAATAGTCTTTGATGGAGATCGTATGCTGCCAGAAGGTGACTTAATTGCTAATGCATTTAGAATGTTGACGCTTACTAGTATGGCAAAAGGTCATTTGGAAAAGGATAGCAGTTTGGTGGCTTCTTCGTATGATCGATTCTTGACTTTGGCAAATTCCAACATTTCCAAACAAAAACCTCTTTTAGCTACATATCAATTGTTAGATATGGAAAAGATTTTCAATCCATTAGTAGATTTAGATACGCTAAAAGCTACGCAGAAAACTTTAAGAAGAAGTTCTAATTATAGACAGGCGAATAGAAGTCAAAACAGTTATTTTTTGAAGGAATCTTTTACCAAAGAAGATTATAACTACTATTTGGAAGAAGATATTATCACCTATAATTATGCAAATCTTGGGTGGTGGAATTATCAAATGCAAGAATTAAATAAATTGGATAAAAGTTCTAATTTATATGAGCGGCAAATGTCAAGTAGGTTAAGAGGGTATATTAATGCTCTGGTGTCAGATAATATTGATTTTATTGAAGCTGAAGATGTGGTAGATTATGAAGCACTAAATTTATTACACATGTTAAAGACCATTACTTCGCCAAAAGATTATAATGCTTACTTAGAGGTAATCTCAATTAGTTCAAAAATGGAAGATTACGGTACAGCCCTATTTTACTTAGAAGAGTTGCTTAAAAATGGTTATACGGATAAAAGCGGGTTATATTCTTTGGAACACACTGCATTGTTCAGGATTATGCCGGAATTCAATGAAATGGTTGAAAAATATTTAAAAGGTGCCAGATATGATGTTATTGAACGGTAATGTGAGGTACATCTTCCAATTTCCAATCTATGACCAGACCTTTTGCCAATGATTTGGCAATATCTTTTCCGTATAGTATTTCACATAAATATAAAGCGGCTTCAAAACTTTTTGCGCCTCCTGCAGAAGTAATGTATTTTCCGTCATGAACAAATAATACATTGTCCTTTATGTCTATTTTAGGAAACATGGCTTTGTAATTTTCAATATCACTGGGAAAAGTTGTTGAAGCTACCGAATCTAAAATACCAGCTTTTGCCAAAGGAAAGGCGCCGTCACAATGACTGGTCATATATAGTGCGCTCTTGTCTATTTGTTTAATAAAGTTGATCATGACTTCATCTTTTAAGTCACTATCCATAGAATGTTCCGCACTAGGTACTACCAATATATCTATTTTAGGTAAATCATCTTTAGTGTAGTCAAAATCGGGTAAAATGCGAACACCTTCAAAAGTGGTTATGGGTTCTAAAGTATTTGCTACGGTAAATGTGTTCATGGCCTTTATGCCTTCTCTAAATTTTGTATGTTGAAATATATCGAATGGGGCTGTAAATTCAGTATTGAACGTTCCGTTCATTATTAGAAAAGCAACATTATAATTACTGGGTTCTAGCTTTGGTAATTGTCTTGTTTCTTTAACCACTGTGGTTTCTTTTTTAGCTTTCTTTTGATTGCAGCTAACTAGTATAAATGGTAAAAGAATAAGAAGGTATTTAAGTTTCATATGAATTGTTTTCGATTTCTAAAGTACGATTATATGTGAAAAACTTACAATGAATATATTGTATTTTTGAAATGTAAATGAATGGATATGAGAATAAGTATTGCAGTATTGATTTTGTGTGTAATGGTTTCTTGCGGGCAAGAAAAAAAGTATCATGATGCCAAACCTAACATTGAATCAATAACAAAGTCAGATAAGCTAGCTGATATTTTGCTGTTTCAAGAAGAGCTGAACGCTGAGTTTAAAAATCCTGAATCTTCACCGTTGCCCGATAGGTTTAGAATTGATTTTGAGTCTTTAGAATTTTTTGAGCCAGATACCAACTACATAGTAGAAGCGGAGCTTGTAAGAACGCCAGAAGCTTTACCATTTTCAATGCCAACAACAACAGGTAGAGAATCAACGGAGGTGGTTTACGGTATTGCTAAATTTACCTTGAAAGGAAAAGATCATAAATTGGAAATTTATCAATCGCCGGAGCTAATAACGCAAGCCGAATATGAAGATTATTTGTTTTTGCCTTTTACAGATAATACAAACGGAGAAGAAACGTATGGAGGTGGTAGGTATTTAGATTTAAGAATACCAAAGGGCAATAAGATAATTTTGAACTTCAATAAAGCCTATAATCCTTATTGCGCTTATAATAAAAAATTTAGTTGTCCAATTGTGCCTAAGGTCAATAATTTGGATACAGAAATTAAAGTAGGGGTGAAAGCCTTTGAGCATTAATGGGAAAATAAAAAACCTCGGCAGGTATTGCCGAGGTTTTAAAACTTAAACTATAAAATCAACCATTAATTATATCAACAACTTAGAAAGAGTAGATAGCTGCTACTGCAAAAGTAGATAGGCTATTAGTTGTTCCAATACCGTCACTCTCTATAAACGGCTCAAAGTCGTTACCAAAACTATCCAATCTAATTTCTGGCTTAATAATCAAATTATCTTTTGTGTAGCTTCCTGTAAGGGTTAAACCAAGTACGGGAACATCATCATCTAGTAAGTCATCACTAAATGCAATATATTCACCTCTTAAGCCGATAGCAAAATTATCTGAAGTGGTTAGTTGTGGGTAAATCGCTGCTCCGTAAAAACCAGTTCCTGTTTCTGAATTATCATTGTAAGCAGCATTTATTCCAAAGAAGAAATCTTCAGAAAGATCAAATCCACCAGTATAATCTATTTCAAATCCTAGACCACCACTAGTGCCATTGTCATAATATAAATTAAGATACTGTCCAGAAACTCCTAATTGAGCTCCATAAGCATACTCTCCTGTACTACTTGTATCGTTAACATCCCATGGATTAGATACGGATAACATTAAGCTAACATCATCGGATAAGGCTATATCAGCCTTTACACCTAAGTGAGAAAATGGTCCATTTGAAAATAAGTAAGAAACACTATAGTTAAAGTTGGCAGCAGGTGCTATTACTTCGTAACCTAAAAATGTATTCCAACGACCAGCGGTAAGTGTTACTTTGTCAGATACATTCCAGTAAGCATATGCTTGATTTATTACGCCGTTTAAAACATCGTTCTCAAAAGTAGCTTCTGTTCCTCTAGGTCCAAAAACTAAATCTACTACCACACCGGTATTTTCCATATCATAACTACCTACGATATTTGCCATCCCTAAAGCAAAACCTGTTTGGTTGGCAAAAGAAGTTTCTGTAGCCGTGGTTGCATCTCCGCCATCTTTAAAAGCTGTTCTCCAGTAAGCATCTATAGATCCGCTTAAAGTGAATTTTTTCTCTTCTTCCTCTTCTTGAGCTAAAACGCCGGCAGCTGCAAAAAGCATAAGACCTGATGCGAAAATATTTTTTACGTACTTTGTATTTATAATCGTTTTCATAAGTTTTGATTTAATCCCTAATGGGATGAATTAATTTTGAGAAATTTATTTATTGAAAAGGTTATGTAACGGAGCGTTCTGCAAAACGCTCCGTATTTTTTTAGTGTTGGTTCATTCTGAAATCAGCATAAGCATCCATTCCGTGCTCATGAAGATCTAAACCTTCAACTTCTTCTTCTTTAGAAACTCTAAGACCAATAGTTGCTTTAAGTACTCCTAAAATAATACCAGAGGTAACTATACAGAACCCACCTACGATCAATACACCGTATAATTGTGTCATGAACTGAGCTCCACTAGCCATGCTACCGAAGATACCTACAACCAATGTTCCCCAGATACCACAGATCAAGTGAACTGCTACAGCACCTACAGGGTCATCTAATTTTAATTTGTCTACCAAGGCTACACCACCTACAATGATAATACCGGCAATGAATCCTATGATTACAGCTTCATTTGGTGACATTAAATCCGCTCCTGCGGTAATACCTACCAATCCACCAAGAATACCGTTCAAGAACATAGTTAAATCTAAGTTCTTATAAAGAATAGTAGAGGTGATCATTGCTCCAAATCCACCAGCGGCTGCAGCCAAACTTGTAGTAACCAATACTAAAGATGTCAATTCTGGATCTGCGGATAATACTGAACCACCGTTAAACCCAAACCATCCTAACCATAATATCAATACACCTGCGGTAGCCATTGGTATGCTGTGACCCGGTATAGCGTTTGGCTTACCATCTTTACCGAATTTTCCAATTCTAGAACCTAAAAGGTATATTGCAACTAAAGCTGCCCATCCACCTACTGAGTGTACTAATGTAGAACCTGCAAAATCATAGAATCCCCATGAATCCAAGAATCCGCCTCCCCATTTCCAAGCACCTACTATAGGGTATACCAAACCAACATAGATTACTGTAAATATCATGAAAGCTCCAATTTTCATACGTTCTGCTACTGCACCAGATACAATAGTAGCCGCTGTTGCTGCGAACATTCCTTGGAAAAGAAAATCTGTCCACCATGTGTAGCCGCCATCTGCATAGTCAGGTGTCATACCGCCTTCAGGGGCATCAATACCAAAACCTGCAAATTTTAATAAGCCCATATCTCCGTCTTCAAAGCCTGGGTACATTAAGTTGAATCCCCATGCATAATAAAGAAGTAAACCACCTGTAATAATGAAGATATTCTTAAATAATATGTTGATTGTGTTCTTTTGTCTTGTTAAGCCAATTTCTAAAAAGGCAAAACCTGTATGCATGAAGAATACCAATGCGGTAGCCAACATCATCCATACGTTATTTGCTGTAAATAATCCTGCGTCCATTTCGTTTAGTTTTTTAGTTAGTTATTTTATTTAGTTAATACCGGCTAAACCGTCTTCTTTGGTTCTTATTCTATATGCTTGAAGGACTTCAGATACAAATATTTTACCGTCACCTACATTACCGGAGTAAGCTGCCTCTAGTATTTTATTAACTGTTTTTTCTAGAAAGTCATCTGATACTACAATGGTTAGGTACCTGCGTTGTATATCAGTAGTACTGTAAGAGATACCACGGTAAACGTGACCTTCTTTTTCATTACCTACACCTGTTACATCCCAGTAACTGAAGAAATTTACTTCAATACTGTGCAACGCTTCTTTGACATCGTCAAACTTTGATTTTCTAATAATTGCCTCGATTTTTTTCATTTGAATAAGTTTTTGATATTGCCAAATATATGTTAAAAACATTGTTACCCTAAAAATATTAGGGGTTCATGCGTAATTTTTACGAGTATCTTAATATATACCCCATAAATTTTAGGGTAATGTTATTTATGGTTAAATATTTTGACGATATCTAGAAATGGAATTGATGAAATTAACCTGTGTGTAGAATAATCGTCAGAAAAAGGAGTAATTATCTAACGATTGTTTAAAAAATGAGCAAATACCTAAAAAAATGAACAAAAATAAAATAGTGCTTAGTGAATGTTAATTCTATAACATTTTGCAAATCCAAAGACCTAATGAAATGGCTAAGACACCTATAACGACACTTAACCCCATATATAAGGAAGTTTGAAGTAGAGAAGATTCTTTTAAAAGGATATTGCTTTCTAAAGCAAATGTAGAGAAAGTGGTAAAGCCTCCACAAAATCCGGTGGCTAATAATAAAGTCTGATTTTCAGAAATGTAATTGTTCTTTAAGGAGAGTCCTATTAGTATACCTATTATTAGACAACCAATTACGTTGACAAGAAAAGTACCTAAATAGAAATTTGAATAGTAGGCGTTAAGGTTTTTAGATATAATATATCTTAATATACTACCGAACCCCCCACCTAAAAAAACCAGTATAAATTGTTTCATACCTTATAAAGGTAAAAACTAAACGGCTTTCTTGTAGCTGGTTGTAAGTAAATCTAATGGGTAAATAACAGAAGTTGGTTGTTTGGATAGCTTTTGAGAAGAAGTTTTCGTTTTTTGAGAAACACTTATTAAGCTAACTACGACCAAGGCAACGTTAATACCTACTAATACTAAAAAAATTGTAAGAAATGTCATCATAATTTATTACACCTTTATAGATGAATAACGCAAAATTACGGTATTTGGTATATTAAACGAGGATATTGACCGTTTTGTTGTGAAAACGTTAATTTTTGTGGTGTAGGAAAAAAATTAACTATTCCTTTAGGAAAAACTTTATAAATAGTAGTAAAATCAAGAAAAGTGCAAAGGATATGCCAATCCATTTAACACCTTTAAAATTTTTACGATGAAAATCAAGGTCTTTTTTGTAAGAAATAATGATTATGATCGTAAAAACCACCGCAAAAGCGATTGCAAAAATGATTTGTCCGGTGCTAAACATATTTTATATTTTTACGCAAAGCTAACCTAAAACGGTAAAATAAAAATGAAAAACAAAATCAATGCAGTAAAGGAATTTCATAATTCTTTTGGTCTAGGTGTTTCTGAGGAAATGATTGCTGATTTAGGACCAGCCAAGAATATGTTGCGCTTTAATTTAATGGATGAAGAGAATAAGGAGTATTTAGAGGCTGCCCAAAATAATGATTTGGTAGAAGTTGCCGACGCCCTTGGAGATATGTTGTACATATTGTGTGGTACAATTCTAGAACATGGCATGCAATACAAAATTGAAGAGGTGTTCAATGAAATACAACGTAGTAATATGAGTAAGTTGGGTGAAGATGGTAAGCCAATTTACCGGGAAGATGGTAAGGTTTTAAAAGGTCCTAACTATTTTAAACCTAAGATTAATGAAATATTGAGTAAATAAAATAGGGGGGCAATTTGCCCCCTTTTTATTATGAATTAATTTTTTAAGCTTTCACTTTAAAGCGCCATCCAAACTTGTCCTCAGACTTGTTGTACTGGATATCAGTAATAATTTTCTTTAATTGCTGACCATAACTATTATCTAATTCTGGTAGATCATAATCTGTATCTCTAAAACCAAATCCAGCAATTGGTGATATTACTGCAGCAGTACCTGCACCGAACATTTCTTTTAATGAACCGTCTTTAGCTGCTTCAACTACTTCTTTTACAGTAATTTTTCTAACCTCGGTCTTTATACCTTGGTCTTTGGCAATTTCTAAAATACTCTTTCTGGTTATACCATCTAAAATACGATCACTTGTAGGTGCGGTCAATAAAGTGTCGTTAATTCTAATGAAAATATTCATTGCACCAGCCTCTTCTATATATTCGTGAGTGGTGTCATCTGTCCAGATAACCTGATTATATCCTTTTTCAATGGC
The DNA here is from genome assembly GCF_048059195.1 of Maribacter sp. HS. Lineage (NCBI taxonomy): Bacteria > Pseudomonadati > Bacteroidota > Flavobacteriia > Flavobacteriales > Flavobacteriaceae > Maribacter > Maribacter sp. HS. Next base: position 215,434 of record NZ_JAYLVV010000002.1, on the reverse strand, counting down.
CAATTGGGTTGGGTAAAATTGCCCTGCATAGTTACCACCTGCTTTTGCGAAACCAACACCACCATTAGCTGATCTTGAATATTTTTCTTCGATAAGAACTTTTACTTTACCTGAAAAATATGCGCCAGAAGGAGCACAGGCAATAATAAACTTATATTCATTTGCAGGGGAAGCATGAAACCCGTTGCCAGAAGCGAACATAAAAGGTCTAATGTATAAAGAACCTCCTTCTTTTGTTGGTATAAATTCTTTATCCAAGTTTAACAGTGTGGTTAAACCTTCCATGAAATAGTCTTCGGGAATCTGCGGTATGCACATTCTCTCTGCAGAAATATTTAAGCGTTTAAAGTTGTCTAACGGTCTAAATAAAAAGACATCGTCATTTTTGTCCTTATATGCTTTCATACCTTCGAATATAGATTGTCCGTAATGGAAAATTTTAGAAGAAGGGTCAAGTGTTATAGGTTGGTATGGAGTTATTGTAGGTGTTTCCCATGCTCCGTTCTTATATGTGCAGACCAACATATGGTCAGTAAATACAGAACCAAAGGTTAAATTGTCAAAATCAACTTGGTCAATTTTTGAAGTTTTAACTTTTTCTACTATGATATCTTTCGTTGCAATACTCATGAAATACGTAACTTTAGTTGATTAAAATTAAACAAATATCCATAGTAGCACTTCTTTTTTTCTTTAAAATTGATCAGTTTTGCAGGGATATCAACATTTTTGAGATTTATGAAAGGATTTAACATATTACTTGTCTTTTTATTTGGCATTTTTTCATGTTTTGGACAACAAAATGATGCAAATACTTCTTCAAAGTTTTACGGTGAAGAGTTTACTGTCACTACATTGAGTGAAAATGATGAAGTTATGAGGCAGTTTGCCACCATGCCTGTTTCTGATTCTTTACAGCTACAATTTAAAACCAAGGTAAAAGAAGTGTGCAAAGTTAAAGGCTGTTGGATGACCGTTGAGCTAGCTGATGGAAACCAAGCTATGGTACGTTTTAAAGATTACGGTTTTTTTATGCCAGCTGATATTTTAGAAAAGGAAGTGGTTTTGAATGGTAAGGCATTTGTTGAGGAAATGAGTGTTGATGATCAAAGGCATTATGCTAAAGATGGCGGTAAAACGGCTCAAGAAATAGCACTAATAACATCTCCAAAAAGAACTTACAGTTTTGAGGCTTCTGGAGTATTAGTTCCAAATTAATTGAAAAGGGAAATTATTACAACGGCTGATGGTTCTACGACCATTCAAATAAAAGATTGGCAAGAACAGTATCATTCAAAACACGGTGCTATTCAAGAGGCTTATCATGTATTTATACACTCTGGCTTAGACTTATTTGAAAATACAACGGTAGATATTTTGGAAATTGGATTTGGTACCGGTTTAAATGCACTGATTACTTTAATTGAATTCAAAAAAAGAAACTTAAAGATTAATTATACTGGTGTAGAGGCGTATCCCGTTTCTAAAGATGAACTTGGCCAGCTAAACTATTTAGAGCAGTTGAAAGCAAATTCCTTGAAAGATGAATTTGCTACAATGCACACATCTCCATGGGAAAAGTTGGTTGAGGTAACCGCAGACTTCAGCCTAATAAAGGAACAAAAATTCTTCAAGGATATTAATATGATCAATGCTTTTGATTTGGTTTATTTTGATGCATTTGGAGCTAGGGTACAGCCGGAACTGTGGACGGTTGAAATCTTTGAAACTATGTTCAAAGCAATGAAAAGTGGTGGTTATTTGGTTACATATGCAGCAAAAGGCAGTGTAAGAAGAGCCATGCTTGAAGTTGGTTTTTTGGTAGAAAGGTTACCTGGACCTCCTGGCAAAAGAGAAATGTTAAGGGCAAAAAAACAATAATTTATATGGTGTTAGTAAAACTTTAACGCCTTTAAATTCAATAGGTTCTGCATTTATGTTAAATCGAAATTAAATTGCATATCAGCGAGCATCAAAAGCAATATCTTTATTCCATGAAAGTATTGATTACAGGTGCAACGGGTTTAGTAGGTAGCGAGTTGGTATCTCAATGCCATGAAAAAGGTTATGCCGTTAATTACCTAACTACTCGAAAAAATAAAATTGTTTCAAAACAAAACTATCAAGGTTATTTCTGGGATCCTACTACTGGTGAAATAGATGCCAACTGCTTAGATGGTGTTTCTACCATTATCAATTTAGCAGGGTCAAGTATCTCTAAAAGGTGGACAAATAGTTATAAGAAAGAAATTATTGACAGTAGGGTCAATACCTTAGAACTTCTTAGGAAAACATTATTGGAGCGTGAAGGCCATACGGTAAAATTCTTGGTGTCCGCATCCGCTATAGGTATTTATCAAGATTCTTTAAGTCATTATTATACAGAAGATAATACTAATGTTGATGATAGTTTTTTAGGAGAAGTGGTTAGCCTTTGGGAGAAAAAGGCAAACGAATTTAAATCTCTTGGACTAACGGTTGCTAAAGTTAGAATTGGTTTGGTGTTGTCTAAAGATGGCGGTGCATTGCCAGAAATGGCAAAACCGGTTAAATATTATGTAGGTTCCGCATTTGGAACAGGAGAGCAGTGGCAGTCTTGGATTCATGTTGCAGATTTGGCAGGTATTTTTATACATATTATAAAGTATAGGTTAAAGGGTGTATATAACGGAGTGGCACCCAACCCGGTGACCAATGCCAAGATGATCAAAGAAATAGCAAAGGCTTTGGATCAACCTTTGTTTATGCCAAATGTGCCCAAGTTTGTAATGTACACCGTGTTAGGTAAAATGGCGTATATATTATTCGCTAGTCAGCGGGTTAGTAGTAAAAAAATTGAAGAAGAAGGTTTTGTGTTTAATTATGTGAATATATGTCAAGCACTAGGTGCAATATATGATAGTGGTACTAAGTGTGTAGATGATAAAAGTAATGTGACAAAGCAATTTGTTTCTTAAATAAAATAGTTTCTTACCTAGATGGATAATCCGCTTTTGGCGGATTTTTTTTTATTCTTTTGTGACATTTTGACATTTTTAAAGAATTGGCAGTACTTTTGCCTGCTTTTAAACAGCGATTTAAATTACAATTAATTATGAGTGATAAAGAAAACACTTTGGACGAAGAATTCTTGGAAGATGAGCTTTTAGAGGGCGAAACACAAGAACAAAAGGCAGGAGATGAAAAGGAAAATGTAGAGGAAGAAAAGTCTGTTGAAGAGACGCTAAGTGAAGAACTTGCAAAAGAAAAGGATAAGTTTTTAAGATTATTTGCTGAATTTGAAAATTATAAAAGACGTACTTCTAAAGAACGTATGGAGCTTTTTAAAACGGCAGGTCAAGAAGTTATAGTTTCATTATTACCTGTGTTAGATGATTTTGATAGAGCTATGAAAGAGTTGGCTAAATCTGACGATAAAGAGGTTTTCAAAGGAGTAGAGTTAATAAATGTCAAGTTTAGAGAGACCTTGAAAGCTAAAGGTTTAGAGATGGTTGAAGTTAATGCAGGTGATGTTTTTGATGCAGAGATTCACGAGGCCATTACTCAAATACCTGCTCCGGACAAAAAGATGAAAGGAAAGGTTATTGACGTCATCGAAAAGGGGTTTAAGTTAGGTGACCGTATTATTAGGCATCCAAAAGTAGTAGTAGGAAATTAAATAATTGGAATGAAGGAAGATTATTATGAAGTATTGGGCATTAGTAAAAACGCTACTGCTGCAGAGATAAAGAAAGCTTATCGTAAAAAAGCATTACAGTATCACCCGGATAAAAATCCTGGTGACAGTTCTGCCGAAGAGAAGTTTAAAAAATCTGCCGAAGCTTATGAAGTGCTTAGCGATGCAGATAAGAAAGCGCGTTATGATCAATTTGGTCATGCAGCTTTTGAAGGTGGTGCCGGCGGTTTTGGCGGTGGCGGCATGAATATGGATGATATCTTCAGCCAATTTGGTGATATTTTCGGTGGTGCTTTTGGCGGCGGCGGCTTTGGTGGATTTGGCGGCGGTGGCGGTCAAAGAAGGGTAAAAGGAAGTAACCTCCGTATTAGGGTTTCTTTGACCTTGGAAGAAGTTGCCAATGGTGTGGAGAAGAAAGTTAAAGTAAAGAGAAAAGTACAGGCAGAAGGTGTTACTTACAAAACATGTTCTACGTGTAATGGAAGAGGTCAGGTGACCAAAATTCAAAATACCATACTTGGTAGAATGCAAACAGCTGCAGTTTGTAGTACTTGTGGCGGTAGTGGACAGATTTTGGATGGTAAACCTGGTGATGCCGATGCACAGGGATTAAAGGTAGTGGAAGAAACGGTATCTATTAATATTCCGGCCGGTGTAGAAGAAGGTATGCAGTTGAAGGTTCCTAACAAAGGTAACGATGCTCCGGGTAACGGGGTGCCGGGAGACCTGTTAGTGGCTATAGAAACACAAGAGCATAGTACATTAAAAAGAGAAGGTGATAATTTGCATTATGATCTTTATGTAAGTATCTCTGATGCGGTTTTAGGTACATCTAAAGAAATAGATTCAGTTGGTGGTAAGGTTCGTATTAAATTAGAGCCAGGAATACAATCTGGTAAAATATTGAGATTACGAGGTAAAGGTATTACTAGCTTAAACGGATATGGAGCTGGTGATATATTGGTTCATGTTAATGTGTGGACACCTAAAGAATTGAATAAAGAGCAAAAAGAGTTCTTTGAAAAAATGCAGGGCAATGATAATTTTGAGCCTAGACCGGAGAAATCTGATAAGTCATTTTTTGAAAAAGTGAAAGATATGTTCTCTTAATTTCTAAATATTTGGTTATTAAATAAAAAACGTATATTTGAGATAATATTGGGCGACCAATATTAATTTTCTTTTTCATAGCAATTTTTTTCCCATCCTTGATTTATTAAGGGTGGGTTTTGCTTTTTAGGGCATATCGTTTTATGCTTATCTCCACTGTAATTGGTTTGGTATAAAGGAATCATAAAGAGTATAGCAGGTCAAAACAATTCAATATCTTTGTAGAAATTGAGTACATGAGTCACATTTTGGTAGCTAATGATGTCACCAAACAGTTTGGGAGCCATACGGCATTAAAAAACGTTTCCCTAGAAATTCCTAAGAATAGTATTTACGGTTTATTGGGACCAAATGGTGCTGGTAAGACTACATTGATACGTATTATTAATCAGATTACTTTTCCTGACCAGGGTAAGGTATATTTTGACGGCGAGCTGTTAAAAACCGAGCACATTGCGCAGATTGGGTATCTGCCCGAAGAGCGAGGACTGTACAAGAGCATGAAGGTAGGGGAGCAGGCATTGTATTTAGCTCAATTAAAGGGACTGTCAAAAGCTGAGGCAAAAAAGCGGCTTAAGTATTGGTTTGAAAGACTGGAGATAGGTGATTGGTGGAACAAAAAGATTCAGGAGCTTTCTAAGGGTATGGCCCAAAAAATTCAATTTGTTGTCACGGTACTTCATGAACCCAAATTATTGATTTTTGACGAGCCTTTTAGTGGCTTTGACCCTATCAACGCCAATATCATTAAAGAGCAAATCCTAAGCTTAAAGGATAAAGGTACTTCTATTATATTTTCAACACATAGAATGGAATCTGTAGAAGAATTATGTGAGCATATTGCCTTAATTCATAAATCCGAAAAAATACTTGACGGTAAATTATCCGATATTAAAAAAGCATATAAAAACAATATTTTTAAAATTGGTTTGCAAACGGATAATCAAGAATTGTTGATGAACGAGATGAAAAGTAAATTTCAGATTCTTGACCATCAATATGATGTTCTGGAAAATCAGTTGAATTTAGAGGTGCAATTACCTTCAAATGAGTCTAGGGAAATTCTATCATTTCTAGGGTCAAGGGCAAATGTCAATGAGTTTAATGAGACGATACCTTCTGCAAACGATATTTTTATTAAAACTATTCAGAACAAAAATATCGCTCATGAATAAATTACCTCTAATTATTAAAAGAGAATACATAGCCAAAGTTCGCAATAAGTCTTTTGTGGTTATGACCTTTTTGAGCCCTTTTCTAATGGTAGGTATGATATTGTTGATTGCATATTTAACGCAATTAAATGACAATGATAAAAAGGTAATAGGTGTATTGAACGAGAGCGAATATTTTGCAAATGAATTTGTAACATCAGAAGCTACATCATACATCAACTTTAACAACATCTCACTAGCACAGGCAAAAGACTCTACATTAAGTTTGGGTTTTTACGGTCTTATTTATTTGCCTAACGAATCTAGTTTGGAGAAGGTGGCAAAAAGAGCTTTTTTTTATAGCCAAGATGCTCCTAGCTCTACCATACTAGATAAATTAGAATCTTCCATTAATAGCAGATTAAGGCAAGAAAGATTGCGTGAGTTGGGTGTGTCTCCCAAAGAATATGCTGAAATGGATCGCGATTATGCCATCAATATTGAAACTTTTGATGGTACACAGAACGTAAAAGGTATCAATGAGATAAAGGCCATAATAGGTGGGGCGTTCGGTTACCTTATAATGATGTTCATTATTATATATGGTGGGTTTGTTATGCGCAGCGTTATTGAGGAAAAAACCAGTAGAATAATTGAGGTCATTATTTCATCAGTGAAACCTTTTCATTTAATGATGGGTAAAATAATTGGTACCTCGTTAGCGGGTATTACGCAATTTGGAATTTGGATTATCTCTGGCGGAATATTATTGATAGTTGGCTTGGCTATTTTTGATATTGATCCTGCGAGCTTAACCAAAGGTGGTGGTGTTGCTCCAGGTATGGTGAACGGGGCACATGTAGATGTAGATGCCCTTACACAAAATGTACAGTTATATGCCCAAGAAATTTTTGAGATTCCGATCATAGCAATGCTAGTGTTTTTTATAATTTATTTTGTTCTGGGTTATTTAATTTATAGTTCTATCTATGCAGCAATTGGCGCTGCGGTAGATAATGAGACCGATACACAGCAATTCATTTTCCCGGTAATACTTCCGTTAATGCTAGCTATTTACGTTGGCTTCTTTTCGGTTTTCAGTAATCCTAACGGCCCAATAGCCGTTGCTTTCTCTCTTTTTCCGTTAACCTCGCCAATTGTTATGTTAATGCGTTTGCCTTGGGGTATAGGTGAGGGTGGTGTACCGTTATGGCAATTGATTACATCTATTTTAATTTTAATAGGTACATTTATAGGTATTGTTTGGGTTGCCGCAAAAATTTACCGAGTGGGAATTTTAATGTACGGTAAAAAACCTACTTATAAAGAATTGTATAAATGGCTTAAATACTCGTCATAATGCAGGAGGGTACAGAAAAAATAAAGGAAATAATAGAAGATGATGTTTGGGGAACCATTAAAAAATTCTTGGACCTAGGCTATCAATTTGGTGATGGTGAAAAATCCATACATATTACTGTAGGTCTTCTGTTATTGCTTACGGTAGCTTTTTTACTTACTAGTACGGTTTTACAAGCAATTCGTAGATTTTTTACCAGAAAAATGGAAATGGATGATAAGCTGAAGTTTATCAGTATTTTCAAGTTTATTAAATATCTGGTCTACGTTGTAGTGATTCTTTTTACCATGAGCGCTGCGGGTATAGATATTACCATTTTAATTACGGCATCCGCTGCGTTATTCGTCGGACTTGGACTAGCTTTACAAGAGATTTTTCAAGATATTATTGGTGGTATTTTTATCATTGTAGACAAGTCTTTAAGAGTTGGGGATATCATTGAAATTGACAATAAAGTCGGTAAGGTATTTGAAATTAAATTGCGTACCACAAGGGCAATTACCAGAGATGATAAGGTGATCATAATTCCCAATCACAAATTTATTAGTGATATAGTGTACAACTATACTCAAAACCATAAAACTACACGAGAGTTGGTACGTGTTGGTGTAGCTTACGGTAGTGATATTGATTTAGTGACCAAAATATTATTGGATGTTATCAAAGGGCAAAGAAATATATTAAAAAGCCCAAAACCATTTGTTATTTTTGAGGATTTTGGTGATTCGGCGCTAGTTTTTGCTGTTAATTTTTACATTACCGATAGCTTTACAGATCCCAAAATAAAGAGTGAAGTAAGGTATAAAATAGATGCTGAATTCAGAAAGCATAATATTTCTATTCCTTTTCCGCAAAGAGATGTTCATTTGTATCAACAGGCACCTTTTCAACACAGCAATGTATCAAATACAAATAGTGATGATAAAGCATAAGTATGCTTGCCTGGGAATTCTGTGTTTAATGATGTTTGTTGTTGAGCCCTTTTATTCTCAAACGCCAGATGTGTTAAGGTTAGAGTATATGTTGATGCCGGAAAATAGCGGTGAGGTAGAGACTTCACGTATAAAATTGGTGCTCAACGTTCCCTTTGCAGTCCGTGATAAAAAAGATTACGTAGTGTTGGGGGCTGAATATAACAGATATAATTTTGAGGTGCCAGATGATTTATTTCCGGATGCTGGCGATTTAAGCAAGTTCCACGTGTTGGATGTAAATTTTGCTTATTTATATAAATTAAGTGAAAAGTGGAATCTAATAGGTGTTGTAACACCAAGGTGGTCATCTAATTTTGTTGAAGAACTGCAAGAAGATGACTTTAACATGAACTACACGGTTGGGGCATATAAAAACGTAAAGGATGTAGAAAAGCCATATATGTTGGTTTTAGGAATTTCATATAATGGCACTTCTCCTATAGACGTTCCGTTGCCTTTTGTGTATTATGAAAAAAGGTTCCACCCCAATTGGTCTTATGTATTGGGAGCACCAAAATCAGGGATGAAATATTTTACCAAGAAAGGTCATTTTTTTCAAACCGAAGTATTTTTAGATGGATATTATGTCAATATTCAAAACGATATTTTATTGTCTGGTAACAATTTATCTACTGATGTGTCTTCAACGGCATTATTATTGACATTAGGTTATCAGTATAAAATAACTAAAGATATGTCCGTCTACTTTATAGGTGGTAGATCTATTTATCAGAATAGTGCATTAAGAAACGAAGAACGAGAAGATATTTTCACGTTGAACGATGCGGCCGGACTTTACTTTAGAACAGGAATTAGAATAGGAATTTAAAAAGCAGTTATGTCAAAAATATTAGTAATAGAAGATGAAGCGGCAATTAGAAGGGTGTTGGTTAAAATTTTATCTGAAGAAAGCGACTCTTATTCAGTAGAGGAGGCCGAAGACGGATTAAAAGGATTAGAAACCATAAAGAACAACGACTATGATTTGGTGCTTTGCGATATTAAAATGCCAAAAATGGATGGCGTAGAAGTATTGGAAGCGGCTAGAAAGATAAAACCGGAGATTCCGTTCATTATGATTTCTGGACATGGAGATTTAGATACTGCTGTAAATACTATGAGGTTAGGTGCTTTTGACTATATCTCAAAACCACCGGATTTAAATAGATTGCTTACCACCGTAAGAAATGCCTTGGATCGTAAGGTTTTGGTCGTTGAGAATAAAAACCTAAAGAAAAAGGTGAGTAAGAATTATGAGATGATCGGTGAAAGTAATGAGATAAACATTATAAAAGAGATCATTGAAAAAGTAGCGCCTACTGATGCGCGTGTTCTTATTACAGGTTCAAATGGTACGGGTAAAGAGCTTGTAGCTCATTGGTTACATGAGAAAAGCGCTAGGAGTTCATCACCATTTATTGAAGTTAATTGTGCTGCAATACCATCAGAATTAATTGAAAGTGAGCTTTTTGGACATGTAAAAGGTGCTTTTACATCTGCTGTTAAAGATAGGGCGGGTAAGTTTGAGGCTGCCAATAAGGGAACTATTTTCCTAGATGAAATTGGTGATATGAGTTTGTCCGCTCAAGCCAAAGTGTTAAGGGCACTTCAAGAAAGTAAAATCTCTCGTGTAGGTACGGATAAGGATATAAAAGTAGATGTTCGTGTAGTTGCGGCAACGAATAAAGACTTGAAAAAGGAGATTGAAGAGGGTAATTTTAGAGAAGATCTATATCATAGACTAGCAGTGATATTGATTCAAGTGCCTAGTTTAAATGATAGAAGAGATGATATTCCCTTGTTAATAGAACATTTCTCTAAGAAAATAGCTGAAGAGCAAGGTATGGCAGGTAAAACCTTCTCTAGTAAAGCTATTGATTTACTTAAGGCCTATGATTGGACCGGGAACATTCGTGAACTTAGAAATGTAGTTGAACGCCTAATAATTCTTGGTGGTCAACAAGTTTCAGAAGATGATGTAAAATTGTTCGCTAGTAAATAACCTTTTATTTAGCGGCAGAGCAATTACCAATTCTGTTCAAAGCTTCTTGGGTTATCTCTTTGGTGCGTAAATTGTAATATTTACTTCCTTCTGTAATATTAGGTTTTAATAACTGAGCTTCGCATTCCTCATAAATTCTAGTAGCAAATGCGGTAGCCTCTTTACAATTTACACTTTCAACTACCTTGTTAAGTGAGAGTCTGTATTTCTCTAAAGAGATGTCTATAGTTTCAAAAAGGCTTTTACCTTTTTCTGGTGTTTTTTTAATGCTGGTATTTGAAGTAGATGTAGTCGTATTTACAGATAATTCATTGTTGGAATACACGCTGTCATGCGTATCGTGAGATTCCAATACCATAATAGTGTTATTGGTCAGTTCTATAGATTCATTTAAGTAGCTAATAGTGCCTTCTAGAGTTGTTGACCTTGTTGCTAGGGTAAGTACTTCTATATTCTCGTACATACTGGTTTTAGCAAATTTACAACCGCAAATATTCAGCTGTTCTTTAGATTTTTCCAAGGCGTTTAAAGCCTTGTAGGCGTAAAATCTGGCTTGGTTGATGTCTTGTGTTTGTAGGGCGGCAGTTATTTGGGATTTTGCATAACCCATGTTTGAATTGGCATACTCACATTCCACATTGTTGGCAAATGTGTGAAAGGATAATAGAACAATAGTGTAGAAAAAAATGATATTTTTCTTCATAAGTAGGTGTTTTTGGGTGTAAGAGTTGGGACCTTACAGGCATAAATTTATATGCTTTACCCTATTGAAAATATTATTTTCGATACAATACCGTTCAATCACGTTAAACGGAAAGCTGTAAAATCAGTTTTAACAGTTTTCTAAATTATTAGTATTCGTAGGTTTAATATTTTATATTTCAGTATGAATAATATAAATATAGAGAAATATAAAGCAACTAAAGATTTTAAAATATCTGAAAATGAGACATTTGAAGATTTTGGTAAATCTGATAAAGAGTTAAAAAAAGACTTATCTAAAGTTAGAAGAGAGCTTGGGGAGTTTCAAGATACTATTTACGCACATGGTAAGTATAGTATTTTAGTATGTCTACAAGGTATGGATACAGCAGGGAAAGATAGCCTTATTCGTGAGGTGTTCAAAGACTTTAACGTAAGTGGCGTAGAGGTTCATAGTTTTAAGGTGCCTACTGAATTGGAATTAAGTCATAATTATTTGTGGAGACATTACTTGGTCTTGCCAGCAAAGGGCAAATTTGGCGTTTTCAATAGAACCCATTATGAAAATGTTCTTGTCACTAGGGTACACCCAGAGTATATTTTAAATGAACATATTCCCGGTATACATACCGTAGAAGACATTGATCAAAAGTTTTGGGATAAAAGGTTTGAGCAAATCAATGATTTTGAAAGACATTTAGCTGAAAACGGTACATTGATATTTAAGTTTTTTCTAAATCTTTCAAAAGAAGAGCAAAGACAGCGTTTATTAAGAAGACTTGCTATCAAGGAAAAACATTGGAAGTTTTCTCCCGGAGACTTAAAGGAACGTAAATTGTGGTCTGTGTACCAAAAATGCTATGAAGAGGCTATAAGTAAAACTACACATGAACACGCACCATGGTTTGCAGTTCCTGCGGATAATAAAAAGGCAACCCGTGTAATTGTTGCAAATATTTTATTGCAATCGTTAAAAAAATACAAAGATATTAAAGAGCCTATGTTGAGCGAAAAAATAATGGCTAATTTAGACAGCTATGAAGAACAATTACAAAGTGAGCAGTAAGCTAGCTCTAATATGTATGATCGCTTTTATAGCTGTGGGTAAATCACAGAGTAAAGATGAGGTACAGATCAAAAAAATGTATGATTTAGCACTTACCGAAGGTAAAGGTTATGAGTGGTTAAATTATTTGTCTAACCAAATTGGGGGTAGATTGTCCGGGTCCGTGCAAGCTCAGCAAGGGGTTGATTATACAAAGTCTCAGTTAGATTCTTTAGGTGTTGATCGGGTGTGGTTGCAACCGGTCATGGTGCCAAAATGGGTTAGAGGAACTCCAGAATTTGCTTATTTTGAAACAACACCGGGTATAACTACAAATGTTGCCATTTGTGCATTGGGTGGCTCGGTGGCAACCCCGCCAAAAGGAATAAAAGCCAATATTATTGAAGTCGAGGGTGTTGAGCAGTTAACGACCTTGGGCAAGGATAAAATTGAAGGAAAAATCGTTTTTTTCAATAGACCGATGGACGCTACTGAAATTAATACGTTTACAGCGTATTCCAATTGTGTGGATCAGAGATATGCCGGGGCATTGGAGGCATCCAAATACGGAGCCTTGGGGGTTATCGTACGTTCAATGAACTTAAGGTTGGATGATTTTCCGCATACGGGGTCTATGACCTATGGTGATCAGCCAGAGTCAGAGAGAATTCCTGCTGCAGCTATAAGTACCAATGCAGCGGAAATGTTGAGTACTTCCTTAAAATTGAATCCGGAAATTAACTTCTACTTCAAACAGAATTGTAAACAGTTCAAGGATGTAGAATCTTATAATGTAATTGCAGAAATAAAAGGTTCTGAAAAGCCAGAGGAAATTATTGTCGTAGGCGGTCATTTAGACTCGTGGGACTTAGGTGACGGTTCCCATGATGATGGTGCTGGCTGTGTACAAAGTATGGAGGTTTTAAATCTTTTCAAAAAAACAGGATACAAACCAAAACGTACTGTTAGGGTCGTTCTTTTTATGAATGAGGAAAACGGATTGCGAGGCGGTAATAAATATGCTGAGGTTGCTATCTCAAATAATGAAAAGCACATTTTTGCTTTAGAAAGTGATTCGGGTGGGTTTACTCCTAGAGGTTTTACCTTTGATAGCTCTCAAGAGAATTTTGAAAAGGTCTTGAAATGGAAAAATTTGTTTGAACCTTATCTTGTACATTATTTTGAAAAAGGTTTTGCTGGTGCAGATATAGGACCTCTAAAAAAAGATGGTCTGGTAATGGCAGGCCTAAGACCTGATTCTCAACGTTATTTTGATCATCATCATGCAGAAAACGACACTTTTGAACATGTAAATAGACGAGAACTACAGTTGGGTGCGGCAACAATGGCAAGCTTAGTTTATTTGGTAGACGCTTACGGCTTTTAGTTTTAGGTTAGGGCTTGTGAAATTAAGGAAAGTGTAAATTTCAAAAATGATCGCCAAAGGTACAAACCGTTAAAATTCTTTACCTTTGCGGCTTACTAAAAAATACAATAATGGAAGAAGGAATTTACGCCAAGTTCAATACAAGTAAAGGCGAAATATTAGTTAAGTTAACTCATGATAAAACACCTGGTACCGTAGGTAATTTTGTTGCTTTGGCAGAAGGTGATAAAGAAAATAGTGCTAAAGCTAAAGGTGAGCCATATTACAACGGTTTAAAATTTCATAGGGTTATTCCAGATTTTATGATTCAGGGTGGTTGTCCTCAAGGTACCGGTACAGGTGATGCCGGATATAAATTTGATGATGAGTTCCATCCAGAATTAAAGCATGACACTTCAGGGGTTCTTTCTATGGCTAATGCAGGTCCTGGAACCAATGGAAGCCAGTTTTTTATTACACATGTGCCAACACCTTGGTTAGATAATAAGCATACTGTATTTGGTCATGTAGCAGCTGGGCAAGAAGTAGTGGATGCAATTGCTCAAAATGATGTAATTGAATCTTTAGAAATTGTTAGGGTAGGTGATGAAGCTGAAAAGTGGAATGCATTAAAGGCCTTTGAAGATTTCAATGCATCTGGTGAAGCAAGAATGGCGGCAGAAAAGGCAAAGCAAGAAGCTGAACTAGATAAGGTTGCTGCAGGTTTTGAATCTACGGCATCTGGTCTTCGTTATAAAATGATTCAGAAAGGTGATGGCGCCAAAGCGGAAAAAGGAGAAAAAGTGTCTGTACATTATGAAGGATCACTTTTAAACGGTCAAGTTTTCGATTCTTCTTATAAGCGTAATTCCCCAATTGATTTTCAATTAGGAATTGGTCAAGTAATACCAGGCTGGGATGAGGGTATCTCCTTATTACAAGTGGGTGATAAGGCACGATTTGTTATTCCTTCGGACTTGGCATATGGTTCTGCCGGTGCAGGTGGGGTAATACCTCCTAATGCTACATTGATTTTTGATGTAGAGTTAATGAAGGTAGGTTAATTACCTAAGCCTTAAAAAAATAATGAAACACCTATAATTTTAAATTATGGGTGTTTTTTTTGTTCTAGTAATCTACTTTTTTCTAGTAACGAAACTACCTAAAAGTAAAATGATGTTAATAATCATCAGAACTAAAAATACGGTCAAAAATGTGGTCATAAATACATGTATAAGGTAGGGGAACCAGACTTGTTTATTCAATAGATATGTATTTACCTAAAAGGTTGCGTAGGATCTAAAAAAAAAGAATAAAAAAAACCCGAACTAATAAGTTCGGGTTTCATACTATAAAAAAGTTAAATCGTTACCTAGTCAATTACTTTCACATTAACGGCGTTTAATCCTTTTTTACCTTGTTGTAGTTCAAATTCCACAACATCACCTTCTCGAACTTCATCGATTAAGCCAGAAATGTGTACAAAATGATCTTCGTTTGAACCATCTTCAGTGATAAATCCGTAACCTTTGGAATCATTGAAGAATTTTACTGTTCCTTTACTCATAATAGAAAAATTAAATATTAATTAAAGTGCGAAGATAGTTTTTTTTTGTTTAACTACTTAAATTCTTACAGGTTATCTTAAGGTTAATAATTGACGTCTAATGTATTGAGAATGAACTTGTTTTTGCGACTATGCAGTAGGGTCTGGAGTCATTCTTAAATAGGGTTTGATCTCTGTTACTCCCTTTGAAAATATATCTTTTGCATCGGCAGTACTTATAGCTGGACTTATAACTACCTCTTTACCTTGTTCCCAGTTTGCTGGTGTTGCTACCTTGTGGTACGCTGTTAGTTGCAATGAATCTATTACCCTTAAAAGTTCATAAAAGTTACGACCTGTTGAAGCTGGGTAGGTCAACGTTAATTTTACGGTCTTGTCCGGTGCAATGATGAATACAGAGCGTACGGTAAGATTGTTATCCGTATTTGGGTGGATCATATCATATAGATTAGAAACTTTTTTGTCCTCATCTGCAATTATTGGGAAATTCACCACAGTGTTCTGTACTTCGTTAATGTCTTTGATCCATTCTGCATGAGATGCAGCACCATCAACACTAAGCGCGATCATTTTAACGTTCCTTTTGTCGAATTCATCTTTGAATTTAGCAGCAGTGCCCAATTCGGTAGTACAAACTGGGGTGAAATCTGCAGGGTGAGAAAATAATATACCCCAACTGTCACCAAGGTAGTCATATAAATTAATTGTTCCCATAGAACTATCTGCCGTGAAATTTGGAGCTTTATCGCCTAAACGTATTGTTGCCATAATGGTATATTTTTAGATGTTTAAATTTATCCTATAAAATTAGTAGATTAAATGTCCTTGACTAAAGTTTTCGGGTTAAAAGTCTATTAAAATTTTTACTTTTAGGGTATGGAAGAACTTGATAAATTAAAATACCCCATCGGACGCTTTGAGTGTCCGGAGAGCATCACAAATGAAGATTTAAGTAAATGGATAGAGGTATTGGAAACCTTGCCAAAACGTCTGTCTGCACTAGTAGATAATTTTTCTGAAACACAATTGGATACTCCCTACCGAGAAGGGGGGTGGACAGTTCGTCAAGTAGTACACCATATGGCAGATAGTCATCATCATAGCTACACACGTTTTAAATGGGCCTTAACGGAGAACAGACCTTTGATCAAAGTATATCAGGAAAAGGAATGGAGTAATTTAATCGATGCCAGAACTGCCCCTATTGCTTTATCTCTTTCCTATTTAACGGCCCTTCACGCTAAGTTGGTGTACCTGTTAAAGAGGTTAACGCCTGAAGATATGGAGAATAGCTATATTCATCCAGATGGTAATGTAAATGTATCTGTAGCGGAGAATATTGGAAAATATGCTTGGCATAGTAACCATCACTTTGCGCATATTAAAAGTTTAGCCGACAGAATGGGGTGGTAGCGGATTAAATCATCTTTTTTAGAAGAAACATTGGCTTTTCTTCCTCTATGACATTTTTGAAGGGTACCGTGCTTTCAGCAACGATGTTAAAATCATTCTTAAGATAGAATGGTAAGGCAGGTCCCTTCTGCATTGATTCCAAAAAGATTGCTTTTTTAGAAAGTTTTTTGGCTATGCTTTCAACAAACTTAAGGCTTTTGTTACCTACACCTTTACCGGCAAATTCTTTAAGAATATAAATTTTATCTAGGTAAAGAGCATCTTTAGCTTCTAAACCTTTAATATTTTTATGTAAAGTAATCTTTAAAAGACCTACGTAGTCTATACCTGATTTTATTAAATATAGAGCGCTATTTTTATTGTTGTCTTCCTCTTCTAAAATTGTTTTGGTAAAACTATGTTCAATGTAGGTGGTGGTATCTCCATTTGGCCATAAGTGTCTATAGTGTTGATTGTAAGAGGTTATACCTGTTTTTATATAAATATCATGCAATGCAGGGGTCAATTCTTGAAATGTTATATCGATATTCATCAACGGTATAGATGTATAAGATTAAGCTTGTCCTATTTCCATTTAATATTACAGCCTATACTTGGCTTTTGAATAGCACTTATTTCTTTTCCGTGAATGAGATTTTCCATTGCATTTCTCAAATCAATGCCGGTTAGTGGTGAGCCATTACCTGGTCTAGAGTCGTCTAACTGACCTCTATAGACCAATTTTAATTCATTGTCAAAAAGAAAAAAATCTGGAGTACAGGCGGCATCGTAAGCTTTTGCCACTGTCTGATCTTCGTCATAAAGATATGGAAAGGTATAATTTTCAGCTTTAGCCTTAATTCGCATAAAGTGAGGCGCATCCTCTGGATATTTTTCAACATCATTACTAGAAATGGCAATAAATTGAATACCCTTGCTTTGGAACTCTTTAGCCATTTTAACTATTACGGGGTTTACATGGATAACAAATGGGCAATGATTACAAATAAACATGATTAGAGTGCCAACTTCACCGTTCATGGCATGAAGGTTCATGGTTTTTTCGCTAACCGTGTCCATTAAACTAAATTCTGGCGCTACGGTTCCCAATGCCAACATATTACTTTCTGTTCTTGCCATACCAACTAAAATTTTAATGTACTAAGTTAACAAATTAATGGAGCTTGTATTTACTTTATATAATTCATAATCCTTAAAATTTTAATATCATGGAAAAGTCATATGTATCATTATCTGTTGCAATAGAAGCTTTACAGGCTGAAGGTTATACAGAAGATTTTAATCTGTGCGATGCAGGTATAGAAAATAAGAGTAAAAAGAAAATTCATAAAGCTACTGAGCTAGATGTGGTGAAATTTTATCGTTTTGAGGGTATGAGTAATCCAGATGATAATACTATATTGTATGTGATTGAAACCAGTACTGGTGAAAAAGGGTTATTGGTAGATGCTTACGGTATGTATGCAGGTAATGTGCCCAAAGATTTAATTGAAAAACTTAGACTTACTTAATGGAAACAACAATCTCGTGGGAAGATTTCAGTAAAATTGATATGCGAACCGGAACTGTAACGGCGGTCTATGATTTTCCGGAAGCTAGAAACCCGTCTTTCAAATTAGACATTGATTTTGGACCTGAAATAGGGGTTAAAAAAACATCGGCTCAAATTACCGAAAAATATGATAAGGAAGATATCGTAGGGCTTCAGGTCATAGCTGTTGTCAACTTTCCAAAAAAGCAAATAGCTAATTTTATGAGCGAATGTCTTATATTGGGTGCTGTAGAGAACAGTTCGGTAGTGTTGCTGCAACCTCAAATGACAGTACCTAACGGATTGAAAATTTCCTAAATTTTTGACTGAGAATATATTAGATAACATACATATTAACTTTGATTCAGGCTCACTTTGGGTAATGAACATTGTTCTAGGTTTGGTCATGTTCGGTGTTGCTTTAGAAATATCCGTGTCAGATTTTAAACCTTTATGGTTAAGGCCAAAAGCTTTAATTGCCGGGCTGATCAGTCAGTTTTTAGTATTGCCGGCAATAACCTTCTTGTTGGTCTTGGCAATAGAACCTTTGCCCAGTATAGCTTTAGGTATGTTTATGGTGGCAGCATGCCCAGGTGGTAATATTTCTAATTTTATATCATATCTATCTAATGCCAATACGGCTTTATCTGTAAGTTTAACGGCTATGGCTACTATGTTTGCCATAATTATGACTCCGCTTAACTTTCATTTTTGGTCCATGTTATATGAGCCAGGTTCAAGTCTAATTAATGAAATTTCTATTTCATCTATAGAAATGTTCAAATTGGTCTTTTTATTGTTGGGCTTGCCCCTTGTACTGGGTATGTTAATCAATTACAAAATGCCTGAATTAGCATTGAAAATCGCAAAAAAGTTAAAGATTGTTTCCTTGGTGTTTTTTATAGGTCTGGTTTTCATTGCGCTATATAACAATAGGATTATTTTTATGGATTATATTCTATATGTATTTTGGATAGTTCTAGCCCATAATCTATTGGCTTTTACAACAGGTTATGGTATAGGTAAACTTTTTAAATTACCTGTGGATAGTATACGTTCTATAACTATAGAAACGGGAATTCAAAACTCTGGTCTAGGACTTTTACTGATATTTACTTTTTTTGATGGTCTAGGTGGTATGGCACTTCTTGCTGCTTTTTGGGGTATTTGGCATATAGTCTCAGGTTTAATATTAGCCGCTTTCTGGAATAGAAAATCGGTTGCTAAAGAAACAATAGCTTGAGCGGATTTATTTACTCAATGGTAAAGTCGGTGATTAAAACCGGACTCTATGGATATCATAAAAAAATAGTGGTATCCGGGTTGGAGCATATCCCTAAGGATAAGCCGGTGATGTTTTTGCCCAATCATCAAAGTGCATTGATTGATGTATTATTAATTGCTACCGACTGTAATCGAAAACCATATTTTTTAACGCGTTCCGATGTGTTTAAGGGTAAACTCTTAAAGGGTATTTTCTCATATTTTCAAATGCTGCCTATTTATAGAATGCGAGACGGTAGAGATACGCTTTCTAACAACGATGCTATTTTCAACTCTTGTGCCGATATTTTAAGTAGAGGAGAGGCACTGCTCTTGTTTCCGGAAGCAAATCATAATTTACGACGAAGGGTGAGACCTTTAAGTAAAGGCTTTACAAGAATACTTATAAGAACTTTTGAGCTATACCCAGATGTTGATATCATGCTAATTCCTGTAGGATTGAATTATAAACATGCCGATCAGTTTCCTGATCAAGTGGCTATCAATTATGGTAAGGCAATATCTGCCAAAAGCATGTACGTTGCCAATGATTTAAATATGACCAGCCGTAATTTAAAAAATGCAGTTTCTTTACAATTGAAACAATTGACTACCCATATACCAATAGAGCAAGATTATGATACTATGGTAAATCTTCTTAATACAAAAAATGTAGACTTTTTAAATCCTACAGAGGTGAACAATAAAATTAGGCATTATACCAATGAAGTTTCCAATTCAAGCGATTTAGCCAATACTGCTAAAGGGAAATCGGTGTTAAGAAGTGTTTTTAACGTATTAAATTTTCCGATGATTATAATGTGGCACAAATGGTTAATGCCAAAGGTTCCGGAGAAGGAGTTTATGGGTACGTTCAGGTTTGCATTTATCTTGTTAGTATACCCACTTTACCTTTTATTGTTATTTGTAGGGTTGTCTATGGTACTTTCTATTAAAGTGGCGTTAACGGCTTTGGTTGTTTTGGTATTATTGAATTTATGGTTCGTTAAAAAAGGGCTAAACTGAATTTTATAGCTATAAACTAAAAACGGCCCTTATACATAAGGACCGTTTTGTTTTTTTAAGGTTTGTTTTACCTAGATATCTTCAAAACTTACATCTGTAAAGCTAGAAGTGTTGGTAGTTGTCTTTTCTACGGGCTCTTCTATTTCTTCCTTTTTGAAATCTTTTTGGTGTCTTTCAGAAATTACTTCAGACCCTTTTTCGTTGATTATAAAATCCATCATCTCTTCAACGTTCTCTTTAAAAGCGTCAAAGTCTTCTTTGTATAAATATATTTTATGTTTTTTGTAATGGAATGAACCATCGTCATGCGTAAATTTCTTACTTTCTGTAATCGTTAAATAATAATCCCCAGCCTTTGTACTTCTTACATCGAAAAAGTAAGTTCTTCTACCTGCGCGTAAAACTTTGGAGTGAATTTCTTCTTGATCTGATAAATCTCTTTCGCTCATTTCTAATGTTTAGTGTCGTTATACTATCAAAAATGAAAAAAAAAACGCTATCCGACAACAATTTTCTAACTTTCTTTCTCTGAGAGCTGTTTGTGGTAGAGGTCTTTATAATAGCCTTCTTGTGAATTTAATTCATCATGTGTGCCCTCTTGAATAAGTCTTCCGTCATCTAAAACCAAAATTTTATCCGCGTTTTTGGCAGAAGAAACTCTATGACTTACAATTAATGTAGTTCTATTCTTAGATGCTTTTTTTAGGTTATTCAATATTTCTTCTTCCGTTTCCGTATCTACGGCAGACAGGCAATCATCAAATAAATAAATCTGAGGTTTTTTAATTAATGCCCTGGCAATTGATACCCTTTGTTTTTGTCCGCCACTTAATGTTATACCTCTTTCTCCTAAGATAGTATCATATTTTTTAGAGAAACCCATTATGTTTTCATGTACCACGGCATCTTTTGCTATGTCAATGATTTCCTCGTCTGTAGCATTCTCCTTGCCAAATTTAATGTTGTTCTTAATGCTATCTGAAAATAGGAATGCGTCTTGGGGTACGGCACCAATAGATTCTCGTAAATTGGTAAGGTCTACATTTTTAATAGGTTCGTCGTCTATTAATATCTCTCCGGAAGATGTGTCATATAAGCGGGCTACCAAATCAAGTATGGTAGATTTACCAGAACCGGTTTTACCAATAATAGCTGTGGTTTCACCTTCGTTAATGGTGAACGACAGGTCTTTTATGGCATTAATATTGGTATCTTGGTATGTGAAACCAACATTTTTAAATTCAATTTTGCCTTTGATCGTAAGGGTGTTGGTAGGATTATTTTTTATTTCTGACTCTTGGTTTAGAAATTCATTTATCCTCTTTTGACTTGCGGCTGCCCTTTGCACAATTGAAGTTAACCAGCCAACAATGGCCACTGGCCAAGTAAGCATATTTACATATAAAATAAATTCGGCAATTAGTCCTACTTCAATTTCGCCGGCCAAGTATTGTTTACCTCCTATATAAATGACCAAAATGTTACTAATACCTATTAAAAGTATCATTAATGGAAAAAACCATGCATTCACTTTAGCAAGACTTACACTTTTCTCTTTGCCTTCAATGGCAAGTTTAGTAAGATCACTATTGGTCTGCGGCTCTAATGCGTAGGCTTTTATAACGGAAACTCCTGAAAAAATTTCTTGTGTAAAGGTAGATAAGGTAGAAAGGTATTGTTGTACAATGGTACTTCGCTTATGAATTACTTTACTTATTTGATAAATTAGAACCGAAAGAAAAGGTAACGGCAATAGTGTATATGCAGCTAATGTGGGCGCTTTTATAAACATTAACGGTATCAGACAAGCAAACAATGTTAAGGTCTGTATGCCATACATAATTGCTGGACCTGCATACATACGTACTTCATTAACATCTTCACTGATCCTGTTCATTAAATCGCCTGTTCTATTTTTCTTATAAAAATTGAGACTTAGCTTTTGGTAATGATCAAAAATTTCGTTTTTAAGATCATACTCAATATATCTAGAAATGTTAATGATCAATTGGCGCATTAAAAAAGTGAAGAAACCAGATAGTATTGCAGCACCTACGATAATTAGAATATATTCCATTAATAGTTCTTGTGCGGTAGATTTTTCAATTTCCGTTTTAATATACTGTTCAACTACCGTAATAGAGTTGTTCACGTAAGAAGGCATGATCAATTGAAAAAGCCTGGCTATAATGGTTATGATTATTCCGAGAAAAAGCTTAAACCAGTATTTTTTAAAGTATTTATTTAGGTGTTTAAGTTCTTTCATACAATGCTAAAAAAAGAAGATTATCGTTTTCTTTGGCCAAAGATAGTTTTTTGACCTAAAACCATATGTTATAAATAAGCTAAGATAAATACGATTGCTGTTGTGACCCTTTAAATAGATACTTACCTTTGCGGCTTTAAATATCAATTTATTAAAAAAGTTCTTTAAAATGCTTACAAGAAGGCACATTAGAGTTAAGGTAATGCAGAGCATATATGCGCTCGTTCAATCAAAAGATGATTCATTACAGAGACAAGAGAAGTTTTTAAAAGTAAGCATAGAGAATACCTATACGCTCTACTTGTTATGGTTAAGTCTTTTTGTAGAAATACAAAAAAGGGCGGCAGAACAAATTTCTCTTTCCGCAAAAAAATATATTAGTGACGGTAAGCAAGAATTTCCAAATCCTAAGAAGTTTGTTCAGAACAGATTATTGGTGCAAATTCTTGAGAACAAAACACTTGAGGAAGAAATTTCAAATAGAAAATTAGATAATTGGTACCTTAATGAAGAGTACGTTAAACTTATTTATAAAGATATTATAGAGAGCGAAACGTATAAGGAATACATGTCTACACCTGAAAGCGATTATGCTGCGGACAAAGAATTGATATTGACCTTGTTCAAAAATATCATTGCCCCCAACGAAAAAATATATGATTACTTCGAAGATGATAAGTTAACTTGGGTAGATGACATTCCTATTGTTAATACGTTTTTGTTAAAACATTTGAAGAAGGTAAAACAAGTTCATCCTGATTCATACTTTTTGCCGAGTCTTTTAAAGGATGATGAAGACATGACCTACGCTACGCAGTTATTGTCTAGAACGTTGTTGAAAAATGATGCATTGGAAAAAGAGATAGATGGTAAAACACCAAACTGGGATAAAGATCGTATTGCAGGCATAGATAGTATACTTCTGAAAATGGCAATTTGTGAATTGTTACATTTCCCTTCAATCCCGGAAAGAGTAACCATTAATGAGTATTTGGAGATTGCCAAAGAATACTCGACTCCAAAAAGTAGCATTTTCATAAACGGAATACTAGATAAGCTTACTAAAGAATACAAATCTGAAGGAAAGCTTAACAAAATGGGTAGGGGTCTATTATAAAAATATTTTATAATTTTACAGTTAATTGATAAATCTAATATAGTATGAAAAAAATAGTTCTAATTGTTGGTCTTGTATCAATGGTAGCTTTTACTTCTTGCAAAGACAATGCTTCAAGTAAAATTAAAACAGATAATGTAGCGGAAGCAGCGGTAAGAGATGAAGCTGCTAAAGCGGTACCGGTAATGTCTTTTGAGAAATCAGAGCATGATTTTGGTACAATTGAACAAGGTGCGGCACAGGAAACAGTTTTTAAATTTACTAATACAGGTAACGCTCCATTAATTATTACAGATGCTAAAAGTAGCTGTGGTTGTACAGTTCCTAATCCTCCAAAGGATCCTATTGCACCAGGTGAGACAGGGGAGTTAAAAGTGAACTTTAACGGATCTGGTCAAAACCAGGTTACTAAAACTATTACCGTTACGGCTAACACAGAAAAAGGTTCTGAGCTTTTGAGAATAAAGGCTTTTGTTAATCCAAAAGGAGCAGCTCCATTAGGACCTGTTAAATAATTATAAATTACAGATATACCAAAGATGGGTGATATAGGGCAGTTTCTTCCGATGATTTTGATTTTTGTGGTCGCATATTTTTTTATGATCAGGCCTCAAATGAAAAGACAAAAGGATGAAAAGAAATTTTCGGCAGAGTTAAAACGTGGTGATCGTGTTATTACCAAAAGCGGCCTGCACGGAAAAGTAGTGGATTTAAATGATAAGGACTTCTCTTGTGTTTTGGAAACAATGGCCGGGAAGTTAAAATTTGATAGGTCTGCCATATCCATGGAAATGAGCAATAAATTAAATGCTCCAGAAAAAAAATAATAATTTCTGAATTCATATAAAAAACACCGATGGAAACATCGGTGTTTTTTTTTGCCTAAATGTGGTATATTTAATTACACTTAAAACAACAACAACATGCTACACAACAGAAGAAATTTTATTAGAAAAGGCACCGCAGGATTGGTAATGACAGGAGCATCATTTATGTTCCCTATGGAGATGTTATCAATGATGCGTAAGAAGGTGGGCGCCAACGACACTATCAATGTTGGTTTGGTAGGCTGTAAGGGTATGGGTTTCTCTGACTTAAGCTCTTTTCTGAAAATGAGTGATATTAATGTCATAGCATTGTGTGATGTAGATGAAAATGTATTAAGGGAAAGAACAGCTGATCTTGAAAAGGCGGGAATCAAAAAACCAAAATGGTATAGTGATTATAGAAAGTTATATGAGAATAAAGATATAGATGTCGTTATTATTGGTACGCCAGATCATTGGCATTGCCTGCAATTAACAGATGCATTACAAGCGGGTAAAGATGTGTATTGCGAGAAGCCAATTGCTAATTCTGTTGAAGAAGCCAATATTATGTTGGACTTTGTAGAGTCTAGGGATAGAATGGTGCAAATAGGCCAATGGCAGCGTAGTCAACCACATTTTGTAGATGCCATTAAATATGTGCATTCTGGTGCGTTAGGAGAAATACGATTGGCAAAAGCATGGGCATACCAAGGTTGGATGAAACCTGTTCCCGTAGTAGCCGATGCTCCAGTTCCTGAAGGGGTAGATTATAAAATGTGGTTGGGTCCGGCTCCCGATAGGGCTTTTAATAAAAATAGATTTCATTTCGATTTTAGGTGGTTTTGGGATTATGCCGGTGGTTTAATGACAGATTGGGGCGTACATCTTATGGATTATGCGTTGTATGGTATGAAAGCCGGTACACCAAAATCTGTGATGGCCTTGGGCGGTAAATTTGCTTATCCCAATGATGCCTCTGAAACTCCAGATACTTTACAAACGGTATATGAATATGACGGCTTCTCTATTCTTTGGGAGCATGCCACGGGCATTGACGGTGGTAATTATGGTAGAAATCATGGAATAGCGTTTATAGGTAATAACGGTACCCTGGTTGTTGATAGAGGTGGCTGGGAGGTAATACCGGAAACTGAATTTCAGGGCTGGGGTAAAGATGGTATTCCCAAGCTAGAAGCGGTTTCACATACCAAAGGTGAATTCAATGGGTTGGATCTGCATACCCAGAATTTCAAAGAAGCGGTAAAAAGTAGGGATAACGCTAAACTAAATGCACCAATTAAAGTGGGTTATGATGCCGCTTTGGTTTCACATATGGGTAATGTGGCCTTTAAAACTGGTAATAGAATTTACTGGGATCAAATGGTCGGTAAATTTAAAAATGAAGAAGCAAACCAGTTTTTAAAGGCTAACTATCATAATGGTTGGAATCTACCTAAATTGTAAAAGGAACTATCTACGGTATTTATCATTAAGGCCTAAACCATTTAATATCAACGGAACTATCTTTTCTAATCTAGATAGTTTCGTTTTTTCTTGTTTTGCAGTTGAAATATATTCGGCGTAATCCTTTTGTTTGGAATAGGTTAATTTGTTAAAGGCAGTCTTTAAGTCATCATTATGTTCAATGGCAATAGCTAGGTGGGTAGGAATTACAATTTTTGTTTTGGGCTTTCTTTCCACTTTTAATGCCAGTCCCTTTTTTTGATTTACTATAGCTTCTTGAATGTACGCTGTAATAACGTTATGATCAATTTCAGACGTAGAAGAAAACTTCCAATGCCGCATGGCCTTGGTTTTTCCTTCTTGCGCATTTTCCAATACTTTGTGTGGGTCCTTTAAAAACACGCCGTTAAAGAACCATATACCAAAATGCGACTTAAATTTACAAATGGCAATAACATTTTTGTCTTGTGTTGTATACGTAGGGAAGCTCCACTTATATGTTTCTTTCAATTTACAAGCTAAAGCAAGCTTTCTTAAAATAGCTACACCAGTTTTATATTGGTGTTCTTCATTGTAGAAATTATCTATTTTTTCTTGCCTGTCCATACTGTTATTGATTTGCTGTTAATTGGCAAATACGTACAATGACTTCCACAGCTTTTTGCATGCTTTCTACGGGTACGTACTCATATTTTCCATGGAAGTTATGTCCGCCAGCAAAAATATTAGGGCATGGTAAACCCATGTAACTTAGTTGTGATCCATCTGTACCGCCCCTTATTGGTTTAATTATAGGTTTTATGCCTATATCTTCCATAGCTTTTTTTGCGGTTTCTACAATATGAAAAACAGGCTCTACCTTTTCTTTCATATTAAAATATTGATCCTTCAATTCTAGTTCAATACAATTATCATATTCATTGTTATACCTTTTAACAATATCTTGTACTAACTGCTTACGCTCATTAAAACGCTTTAAATCATGGTCTCTAATGATAAGCTCTACAGTTGCATGCTCAATTTCACCGTTTATATGATGTATATGGAAAAAGCCATCTCTGCCGTCTGTTTCTTGTGGTATTTCATGTTTTGGAAATTCACTTATAATATAATTTGCAATGAGTAGGGCATTAACCATTTTTCCTTTTGCGTAGCCAGGGTGTACACTTTTGCCACTAACGGTAATTTTAGCACCAGCAGCATTAAAGTTTTCATACTCCAATTCGCCAATTTGGCTTCCATCCATCGTATAGGCCCATTCTGCACCAAATTTTTCAACATCGAATTTGTGTGCGCCTCTACCTATTTCTTCATCCGGAGTAAATCCTATTCTAATTGGACCATGTTTAATATCCGGATTGTTTATCAAATACTCCATTGCAGTTACTATTTCAGTAATACCTGCTTTATCATCTGCACCTAAAAGTGTAGTGCCATCTGTGGTAATAATGGTTTGCCCTATGTATTGTAAGAGATCATCAAAATATGATGAAGAGAGCACAATATCTTTTTCCTTATTTAAGATAATATCCTTACCGTCATAATTTTCAATTACCTGTGGCTTTACATTGGTGCCAGAAAAGTCTGGAGATGTGTCAAAATGCGCAATAAAACCTATGGTAGCAACCTGGTGGTCTACATTAGATGGCAGGGTTGCCATAATATATGCATTGTCATCAATTGTGACATCGGTTAATCCTATTGCACGTAGCTCATCAACTAATTTGTTTGCCAGATTCCATTGTTTTTTTGTGCTTGGTGTGGTATTAGATGAAGAATCGCTTTGGGTATCTATAGTGACATAGCTAATAAAACGGTCAATTATATGCTGCATTGTAAAAGGGTTTTATCAAAAATAAGCTTATAAATTGTAAATTGGTAAACGTTAGATTCTATAGTGGTAATCATGAAAAGATTTAGGTATATAATATGGTCCGTAATTATTTTGATAAGTGCTAGGGTATATTCACAGGCAGATTGCGTTTTAGGGGTTGGTGTTACCAATGATTCAATTATTTCTGAAATATTTCAGTTAAACGAAATGCAACATGAAAAACTGGTAAGTTTTAGTGCAGAATTAAAGTATAGAAACGATGTTTTGAATAATGAACTGCAGAATGTTAAAGAGAGGCATCCACAAAGTAGCGAAACAGAATTAAGACAGCTTGCAGATAAATATAAAAATGTATTGGATAGCATGGGTAGGGTACAGGCTATGATAGATAAACGGATGTTGACATTGTTCAACTCCAAACAATATGAATTGTACCAATCTTTGTGTAAACAGGCATACCGTTCACCTTATGTAGTGGTTCCAACGGTATATGCCGATAGCATTGTTGACAAAAACTGATAAACTATTACTTAACTTTCTCATTTACAGTTTGTATTTTTGCGGCTTCTAAAATATATACATGTACAGGCTTTTTATTAGACCTCTTTTGTTTCTGTTAGACCCAGAAAAAGTTCATTACCTTAGTTTTTCAAGCATTAAGTTTTTTTCTAAAATAGGCTTATCGGGCGTAATAAAATCCATGTTCGCGGTAGAGGACAATCGTTTGGAGCGTGAACTGTTTGGATTGAAATTTAAGAACCCAGTGGGGTTGGCGGCAGGTTTTGATAAAAATGCTGTGCTTTATAATGAATTATCGGATTTTGGATTTGGCTTTGTAGAAATAGGGACATTGACTCCTAAACCACAAGAAGGAAATCCTAAAAAAAGATTATTTCGATTAAAGGCGGATAAAGCAATTATCAACAGAATGGGATTTAATAACCATGGTGTTTTTGAAGCGGTCGAAAATTTAAAGAAAAACCATAAAGTTCTTATAGGTGGTAATATTGGTAAAAATAAGGTGACACCCAATAATGAGGCTATAAAGGATTATCTCATTTGTTTTGATGCGCTTTTTGACCATGTAGACTATTTCGTAGTTAACGTGAGCTCTCCCAATACACCTGGTTTGCGAGAATTACAAGATAAAGAGCCATTAACGGCTTTGCTCAATGAATTGCAATTGGAGAACGCTAGGCAAAGTAAACGTAAAGATGTTGCACGTAAACCAATTCTATTAAAAATAGCGCCAGATTTAACCGATAGCCAATTGCTGGATATTATTGATATTGTGAGTGATACTAGTATTGATGGTGTTATTGCAACTAACACTACCATTTCTAGGGAAAATTTAAAATCTCATGCGTTAATAACGGAAGAAGCTGGCGGACTCAGTGGTGCGCCTTTGAAAGATAGAAGTACAGAGGTAATTCGTTTTCTTGCAGAAAAAAGCAACAAAGCATTCCCTATTATCGGTGTAGGTGGTATACATTCCGCAGATGACGCTATAGAAAAATTAGATGCAGGTGCAGATTTAATTCAATTGTGGACTGGTTTTGTCTATGAAGGGCCTGCTTTGGTAAAAGCTATAAATGAGGCAATTTTAGAAAGGGTGTAATAAACTCTTGAAAAAAGAAAAGCCCTTGTACATTGTGTGCAAGGGCTTTTCTTTTTTAGCATTGGTTGTATGTTATTTTGCCCAATAATCAAGTACAAAGACATCATCTAAATATGGGGTCAGTATTGCTCCAAAAGCTTTATGGTCTGGGTGGGGCAAATAAATAGCACGATCTTCTTCACTTTTGAAAGTTAGGAAAAATGCATGCGTAAACCCTTTGTTTAATCCCTCTGGACTGTTGTTAAGTCCCCATTCGTAACCTTTGATCTGTTCAATTTTTGAAGGTAGGGCGCTAAAAGCATCTTCTACCTTTTTTATCTGTTCAGCGGTAGTGCCTTCTTTGAATTTGAAGAATACGGCATGTCTTAAAAGGCTGTCATTTTTAATCATGGTGTTGGTTATATTGTTTTCTTCGGTAACGGCATACGTATTAAATGCCAATGTAAAACAAACTAATAATAGAAGTACTTTAATTTTCATAGTATTTTATTTTAAAACAAGTTATTAAAAATAGCTGTAAATAATGGTAATTTGTATTTTCATATCAACCAAGGCACTATTATATTGAACTACGAAATTTTAATGGCCTTTTCTGTGGCTACTTTTTTTTTGGCTTTATCACCAGGACCGGATAATATATTTGTTTTAATACAGAGTATTAGTAATGGTAAAAAATATGGTTTGGCAGTTGTTGCAGGTTTAATGACAGGCTGTTTGGTACATACTACGCTGTTGGCATTTGGGGTGTCGGCAATTATTAAGAATAGTACCACTCTTTTTACAATAATTAAATTTTTTGGGGCGGCTTACTTAGTCTACTTGGCTATTATGGTCTATAAAGGCGGTGATGTTATTTCTATTGCCGGAGAAGAAAAAAAGAAAAGTAAGCTATCATTATTCAAACAGGGTTTTATAATGAACGTTCTAAACCCAAAAGTGACCATTTTTTTTCTTGCCTTTTTTCCAGGTTTTCTCTTTTCGGATAGTTTAAATAACGTAATTCAGTTTTATACACTGGGTGTTCTTTTTATTTTGGTTTCATCTTTTGTGTTTGGCGCTATAGCCATTTTGGCTGGTCAAATATCTAGCTTCTTAACTAACAATAAGCGTACAGGGTTTGTTTTAAAATGGATTCAGATAATTGTTTTTATGGGTATTGCGATTTATTTAGTTTTAGGTTAGTTTTATTAAAATATTAATAGGATTTACTTATTTAGAGTTCGTATTTTTACATAATGTTTAATTCAAAGATCAAAATAGTAGAATGCCCTAGAGATGCTATGCAGGGTATTAAGAAGTTTATACCTACCGATGAAAAGGTGAGGTATTTACAATCTTTACTAGGTTGTGGTTTTGATACGTTGGATTTTGGGAGTTTTGTTTCGCCAAAGGCAATTCCGCAAATGGTGGACACTGCAGAGGTTCTGTCTAAATTGGATTTGTCTAAAACCAAATCTAAGTTACTTTCCATAGTGGCAAATGTTCGTGGTGCAGAAGACGCTGTTACCCATGCTGAAGTTGATTATTTGGGCTTTCCTTTTTCTATCTCAGAGAATTTTCAAATGAGAAATACCCATAAGACCATTGCTCAATCAGTAGAAACGTTACAAGAGATATTTAATATTGCCGATGCGGCGAATAAGGAAGTGGTAACGTACATATCCATGGGTTTTGGTAACCCTTATGGTGATCCTTGGAATGTTGAAATAGTTGGTGAATGGACCGAAAGACTGGCGAAAATGGGAGCCAAAATATTATCGTTGTCAGATACCGTGGGGTCATCTGATCCAGAAACTATTTCTTATTTGTTTTCCAACTTAATCCCTAAATACCCAAATATTGAGTTTGGTGCGCACTTGCATACCACACCCTCAAAATGGCATGAAAAAGTTGCCGCGGCATATGAATCTGGCTGTAAGCGGTTTGATGGTGCTATCCAAGGTTTTGGTGGCTGTCCTATGGCCAAAGACGATTTAACCGGTAACATGCCTACGGAGAAAATGCTATCGTATTTTACCTCTCAAAAAGTTGCTACCGGCGTTAATGCCATGACTTTTGAAGCGGCATATAATAAAGCTACCGAGCTTTTTTCCCAATATCATTAATTACTTGTTGTATTTCTTCTGGCTACATTATTAAAAAGTTAAATTTATTTAGATTTAATATAGATAAGGTTGTATAATGTTAAAACATGTTATAGTTTTGCGCATTATTTAAAATAAGTCTTAATAAAAGAGAAATGAAAAAGAACCTATTATTGTTATCGTCTATTGCTAGTTTATTATTTATTTCATGTAGTTCCGATGATGACGGATTAGAATTGTCAGAATGTGTTGATGGTGATTGTGACCCTATTGAATCTACAATAGATAATCCAGATTCTTACACATTTACAAGGGATAATGAAAGTACTGTTAGCTTTGGTGGTCAGACTACGAGATTAAAAATGGGTGATGAAATATTGAGCGCATTTACAGATGTAACTTCAACATCCGAGGAAATATTAAGTATGTATGCCCATGAAGAAGGCGCTAACGATTTTGAAGATGCAGATTTAAATGCATCTGATAAAAGTGTAAGAAGTAAAACAGCTGCCTCTGCAGATTTCTTTGCAACTAATGCTACCGATCAAGCTGTGATCAGAGCGGATTTTGATGGTTGGATCTCTGCTCAAGTAGATGAGGTATTCCCAAACTGGGAGGTTGCAGCAGCAGCAGGTACGGCAGGGCAAATAGCAGACGGTTCTTCTACTAGATATATTAATGCGCAAGGGTTGGAATATAACCAAGCTTTTAATAAAGGTTTAATTGGAGCGCTTACCATAGATCAAGTAGTAAATAATTACTTAAGTACTGCCGTGTTGGATGAAGGTGATAACGTTGCTGATAATGATGCTAATGTAGTAGTTGAAGGTGAAGTCTATACCAATATGGAACATAAGTGGGATGAGGCTTATGGTTACGTGTATGGTTTAAATGCAGATGCCGCAAACCCTAATGATGATTTAGGTGCAGATAGCTTTTTAAATAAATATATTGGGAGAGTAGAAGGAGATGACGATTTTGCGGGCATTGCCGATGAAATTTTTCAAGCATTTAAATTAGGTAGGGCTGCAATTGTTGCTAAGCAATATGATGTTAGAGATGCACAAGCCGAAATAATTAGGGAGAAACTTTCTGAAGTTATCGGTATTAGAGCTGTGTACTATTTACAACAAGGTAAAAATAGTTTAGATCAAGAAACACCTGATTATGGTGGGGCTTTTCATGATTTATCTGAAGGTTACGGTTTTGTATACAGTCTTCAGTTTACAAGAAAAACCAATTCTAGTGAACCTTATTTTACAAAGGAGGAAGTTGATGCGTTTCTTGTAGATTTAATGGATGACGGAGAAAACGGACTTTGGGATGTGGAAGCAACTACATTAGATGCTATTTCTGCTGACATTGCGGCTAGGTTTAATTTTACGTTGGAGCAGGCTGCAGAATAATTTGGTCTAAAGTCGATAAAAAAAGCAATTCAATCTTATTTAGAATGAATTGCTTTTTTTATTTTTGCATTTAATTAGAATAAATAAAAATAATAGATGAAAAAGATTATTGGGATTCTTTGTGTTCTGGCCTTAGTATGGGCATGTTCCAATGATAGTGAAACCGATGATAGCGTAATTGTTGATCCGGTAGAGGAGGTTTCTTTTGAGCGCAGCACAATGTTGGTGAATTGGGCAGATAATATTATTATCCCTTCATATCAAGCTTTTACTGCGGATATGGATGATTTATTGAATACGTTCAATACGTTTAAAGCAGATGTCAATGAAGGTAATTTAATTGCTTTGCGTGCATCATGGTTGAACGCATACAAATCTTGGCAACATGTAGAGATGTTTGAAATTGGTCCTGCCGAATCTGTAGGGTTTCAATTGAACATGAATATATATCCAACGGATAATGAGAAGATTGATGGATTTATTGTTAATGGAAGTTATGACTTGTCCTTATCCTCTAACAGAAGCGCTAAAGGATTTCCTGCTTTAGATTACTTATTGAACGGCTTGGGTGATACCGATGCGGATATACTTGCTTTCTATAGTGGGGATAACAAAGAGGCTTACCTACAATATACCGAAGATGTTTTGATGGATATGCAGTCTTTGACAGAAACTGTGGTATCTGATTGGACAAATGGTTACAGGGATACATTTGTTGCCAATGACGGAGCATCATCTACGGCATCTGTTGATCGTATGGTGAACGACTATATTTTTTATTACGAGAAGTATTTAAGAGCTGGTAAAATGGGAATTCCTTTAGGGGTTTTTTCAGGTAGTACCTTACCTAGAAATGTTGAGGCTTATTATGAAGCTACTATTTCTAACGAATTGTTTTTAGAAGGTTTATCTGCTGTTCAAGACTTTTTTAACGGTAATCATTTTAATTCAAGTACTCAAGGTGAAAGTTTGGCATCTTATCTGGATGCATTGAACACGCTAAAAAATGGAGAGGATTTGTCTACGTTGATCAATGATCAATTTAATACGGCAAAAAGTATGGTGCTTGATCTTTCTGCGTTTAGAGCTGAAATTGAGAACAGTAATCCGCCAACCTCCATGTTATTGGCTTATGATGAAGTACAAAAGGCCGTACCTATGTTAAAGGTAGATATGGTTTCAGCAATGAGTATTAGTATTGATTTTGTTGATGCCGATGGTGATTAATGGAATCATTAATAGCTAAATATATAAAATCTCCTATAGAGACCGCCCCTTTGGCGGTCTTTCGTATTTTATTTGGTCTGATGATGCTTTTTAGTATTGTTAGGTTTTGGAGCTATGGCTGGATCGATAAACTTTATATTAAACCACAATTCTTCTTTTCATATTACGGGTTTGAATGGGTAAAACCATTAGGTGTTTATACTTACCTTATTTTTGTGATTTGTGGCATAGCGGCAGTTTTGGTGGCTCTTGGTTATCGATATAAATTAAGTATTATCATTTTCTTTTTGAGCTTTACGTATATAGAGCTAATGGATAAAACAACATACTTAAACCATTATTACTTTATTAGTATTCTGAGCTTCTTAATGATATTTTTGCCAGCTAACGCAAACTATTCCCTAGATGCTTATTTAAACCCCAAAAAGTGCTTTAAATATGTTCCCAGCTGGACAGTCAATAGTATTAAGTTGCTTTTAGGTATTGTTTATTTCTACGCCGGACTGGCGAAATTAAATTCAGATTGGTTGTTAAACGCTATGCCCTTAAAAATCTGGTTGCCCGCAAAGTTCGATACCCCTTTTATCGGAAGTTTTTTGGGAGAAGAATGGGTGCAATTTCTATTTAGCTGGTCTGGGGCAATTTACGATCTATCTATCCCTTTTTTACTGCTATATAAGAGAACAAGACCATATGCATTTGTAATGGTGGTCATATTTCACGTACTAACTAGGGTATTGTTCCCTATTGGTATGTTCCCGTATGTTATGATCGTTTCTGCTTTAATATTTTTTGATGCAAAAGTCCATCTTAAGATATTGAGGCTTTTATTTAAAGTATTCAAAATAAACGGTGCTAGATTCAATAATCAAACAGTTTTTAATGAGCGGTCATCATTTAAGCTTAGGTTGAAGCATATGGTAGTTGTTCTATTTTTTATGCTACAACTGGCCATACCTTTTAGGTATCTATTTTATCCGGGAGAATTATTTTGGACAGAAGAAGGCTACCGTTTTTCATGGCGTGTTATGCTAATGGAAAAATCTGGCTACGCCCAATTTAAAATTGTGGACCAGGAATCTGGTCGGTGGTTTTATGTAGATAACACTGATTTTATTACTCCGTTTCAAGAAAAACAAATGGCATTTCAGCCAGATTTTATATTGGAATACGCGCATTTTCTAAAAAACCATTTTGAGAAAGATGGCCATAAGAATGTGCAGGTATTCGTAAATTGCCAAGTTAGTCTCAATGGGAGGTTAAGTACAGAGTTTATTGATCCTACCATAGATTTGGCAAAACAAAAAGAGTCTTTTTTACATAAGCATTGGATAACACCATTTAAAGATGAAATTAAAGGAATTTAGTTATTTACTTTTATTATTAGTATCATTTCCGGTATTTGGTCAACTCACTATTTCTGGTCAAGTAACAGATGTAGAAGGGAATCCTGTTCCAGATGCCGAAATGTATATCAAAGAATTGGAACGCTTGGAAATCACCAATAATGAAGGTGCGTTTTTAATAGAGAACTTAACGGCAGGAACCTATACTATTGTAGTTTTCGCTTACGAGTTTGAAATTATAGAACAAGATGTAACTATCAATGGCAATACCGAATTCAACCCTGTCATGAATCCTTTGAAGGTCCAGAACTTATCAGAGGTGGTAATAACCCAAAAACGCCAAGAAATTTTTGCCCTAAAACAGTTGAAGAAAGTAGATGGTACTGCCATATACGCCGGTAAAAAAAATGAGGTTGTTTTATTAGACGGTATTACGGGTAATTTGGCGGCCAATAATCCCAGACAAATTTATAGTCAAGTCGTAGGTTTAAATATATACGATAATGGAGATGCAGGGTTACAACTGAATATTGGTGGTAGAGGTCTTGATCCCAATAGAACGGCAAATTTTAATACAAGACAGAACGGCTATGATATTAGTGCAGATGTTTTAGGCTACCCAGAAAGTTATTATACACCACCGGCAGAAGCTTTAGAAGAAATTCAAGTGGTTAGGGGGGCAGCTTCTTTACAGTATGGAACGCAATTTGGCGGCTTGGTCAATTTTAAATTTAAGCAGCCAAATTCCAGTAAGAAAATAGAGTGGACCAGTAGACAGACTTTGGGGTCTTACAATCTAAAAACATCGTTTAATAGTTTAAGTGGTACAGTTGGTAAGTTCAGTTATTACACCTATTTCAATTATAAGGAGGGAAATAGTTTTAGACCAAATTCAGATTATAACAGTAGAAATTATTTTGCGCATGTGGGCTATCAATTTTCGGACAAAACCAAGGTAACTGTAGAAACCACTTTTTTAAATTATTTGGCCAAACAGCCTGGCGGTCTTACAGATGCTCAATTTATTGAGGACCCAACGTTTAGTAATAGGGAAAGAAACTGGTTTGATGTAGATTGGAAATTATTTTCAGTTCGTCTAGACCATAAATTCTCTTCAAAAACGGATTTTAGTTTAAACGTTTTTGGATTGGATGCT
Source organism: Maribacter sp. HS (assembly GCF_048059195.1). NCBI lineage: Bacteria > Pseudomonadati > Bacteroidota > Flavobacteriia > Flavobacteriales > Flavobacteriaceae > Maribacter > Maribacter sp. HS. The sequence goes on along the minus strand of NZ_JAYLVV010000002.1, from coordinate 178,918 downwards.
TCTAGAAGTGCACTTGGTTTTCGAACTAACAGAGTATCACAACCAGATGACCCTGAGGAGCCAAGGGAATTATTGATCGATAATTTTCAAAACTGGGGTGCAGAGGCAAGATTATTAACAAGATATAAGTTAGGTGATACTGAATCTGCATTATTGATTGGGTCAAAAATCTATAGGACGGACAATGATCAAAGGCAAGGTCCGGGGACAACGGCGGCGAATGCAGATTTTAACTTTGCAGATGATGAGTTTCCCAATTATGAAAGACAATCTCAATTTAATTTTCCCAATGCTAATTTGGCTTTTTTTGGAGAAAATATCTTTAATATAAGTCCTAAATTAACTTTAACACCTGGTTTTAGGTTAGAGCATATTAAAACGGAAAGTATTGGTAGTTATAAGAATATTGTACTTGATTTGGCTGGTAATCCACTCTTAAATGAGGAAGTGGAAGATAATAGGGAATTTGATAGAACTTTCTTGTTGTTAGGATTGGGGGCTACTTATAAATTGAATTCTAGTGTTGAGTTCTACGGCAATTTTTCTCAAAACTATAGGTCGGTAACATTTAGCGATATCAGGGTGGTCAACCCTTCTTTTCAAGTAGATGAAAATATCTCTGATGAAGATGGCTTTACGGCAGATATAGGTTTTCGCGGTAGACATAAAAATGTACTGTCTTATGACGTAAGTGCGTTCAGCTTGTTGTATGATAATAGATTAGGTGAGATTTTAAAAAGTGAAACACAAACCAATGCCTTGGGAGAAGAAGTAGAAACGGGTAGCATAGTTAGGTTCAGGGGTAATATTGGTACCGCTTTTATGTATGGTTTGGAAAGTTTTGCCAATTGGAGCGTAAAAGAAACTTTCTTTTCGGCTAGTGATAAGTTAAAACTGAATTATTTCATGAATTTGGCCTTGACCAATTCTGAGTATTTGTCTTCGGAAGAAACCAATGTAGAAGGTAACAAAGTGGAATTTATACCAGATGTAAATTTAAAGACCGGTCTTAATTTTGGCTATGGCAATATATTGGGTAGTTTACAATATACGTATTTGTCAAGTCAGTTTACAGATGCTACCAATGCTTTGCAAGATGTTAACGACAATCAACGTGGTATAGAAGGGGAAATTCCGGCGTATGATATTTTGGATTTTTCTCTATCATATGTCTATAAAAATTGGAAGTTGGAAACCGGTATAAATAATGTTTTGGACAATAGTTATTTTACTAGAAGGGCAACTGGATATCCGGGTCCGGGTATCATACCTTCAGAGCCTAGAACCTTTTATGCAACCTTACAATTTAAGCTATAATTCAATTAATGATAGACATGGGTCATCCATTTTTTATCGGACTAAAAGAGGGTCTGAATATGAAGTGATTGTTAAGGTATTGCGTAAGATAGATATCCCAACTTTATTCACTATATTTGCACGCAATTAAATCCTTAATTGCTATGCAAGCCCACCAAAACAAAATTCTAGGAGAAGGTCTAACATACGATGACGTATTATTAGTACCTGCTTATTCTGAAGTGCTTCCAAGAGAAGTAAGTATTCAGACAAAATTTACTCGAAACATTACGATCAATGTACCTATCATCTCTGCTGCGATGGATACGGTTACCGAATCTAGAATGGCAATTGCCATGGCTCAAGAAGGTGGTATTGGTGTTTTGCACAAGAATATGACTATTGAGCAACAAGCCATGAAGGTAAGAAAGGTTAAGAGAGCTGAGAGCGGTATGATCTTGGATCCTGTTACCTTGCCATTAGATTCTACGGTGAAAGATGCCAAGGCAAGTATGAAAGAGTTTAGCATAGGTGGTATTCCCATTGTGGATGCAGATGGAAAACTTTTGGGTATTGTTACCAATAGAGATTTACGTTTCGAAAAAAATAACGACAGACCAATTTCTGAGGTTATGACTTCAAACAATTTGGTTACCGCAGATGAGGGTACCTCTTTATCCGAAGCGGAAGATATTTTGCAACAACATAAAATTGAAAAGTTACCCGTAGTATCAAAAGATAATACCCTGTTAGGGTTAATTACTTTTAGGGATATTACAAAGTTGACTCAAAAACCAATCGCCAATAAAGATCAATATGGTCGTTTACGTGTAGCTGCGGCATTAGGAGTTACTGGCGATGCTGTTGATAGGGCAGAAGCTTTGGTAAATGCAGGTGTAGATGCGGTCATTATAGATACGGCACACGGTCATACCAAGGGGGTGGTTGAAGTATTGAAAGCGGTAAAGAAGAAGTTTCCCAAATTAGATGTCATTGTAGGTAATATAGCAACAGGTGAGGCTGCCAAGTATTTGGTTGAAGCCGGTGCAGATGCCGTAAAGGTAGGTATAGGACCAGGTTCTATTTGTACTACTAGGGTAGTTGCAGGTGTTGGTTTTCCTCAATTTTCTGCAGTATTAGAAGTATCTGCCGCTATTAAAGGTTCTGGAGTTCCGGTCATTGCTGACGGTGGTATTCGTTATACCGGTGATATTCCAAAGGCTATTGCTGCCGGAGCAGATACGGTGATGCTAGGATCGCTTTTAGCAGGTACCAAAGAATCCCCGGGTGAAACCATTATCTATGAAGGTAGAAAGTTCAAGTCTTACCGTGGTATGGGTTCTGTTGAAGCTATGAAACAAGGTAGTAAAGATCGATACTTTCAAGATGTGGAAGATGATATCAAAAAATTGGTACCCGAAGGTATTGTAGGGCGTGTACCTTATAAAGGAGAGCTTTATGAAAGTATACATCAATTTGTTGGCGGATTACGCGCAGGTATGGGGTACTGTGGTGCAAAAGACATAGCAACATTGCAAGACACGGGTAGATTCGTAAAAATTACGGCTAGTGGTATTAATGAAAGCCACCCACATGATGTAACCATTACTAAAGAGAGTCCTAACTATAGTAGATAGGGATTTCCAAGAAATAAAAGCAAAAAAAAGAGGTCTATATGACCTCTTTTTTTTGCTTGAATTCTCAGCATTGAAATTTCTAATTCTTTTCTAGAAGTTGAACTCTTCTTAAATCATCTGAGGCTTGCAGCACTTTTGATTTTAAGGAAGGTTTTAACTTTGGATTGGCATCTAAATAGGCTTGTAAAATTTCATATGCCTCTAAAGAAGTATAATTGCCAATGGTACTGCTTAGCCATCTCTTTGGAAAGAAAATATCGCCCGTTTTTTGAATTTCATCCAATAGATCAAGGCTAGTCCTTAAATATTGTAAAGACTCCTTTTGATGTAACGGATGGTTTAAGTTATTCATGGCATTTGTAACCCACGATTCTTTTGCTCTATTTTTTTCTTGTTTAAGCGATTCGAAAAATTCCTTTTTTGTTTCGTAATTATTCGAGATAGAAGGAAGTAGAAACTTAAATCTATTAAGTTTGTCGGTGTTGGTTATTGCTTCTTCTGCTGTTTTAAGGATTTGCTCATTTTTTGGATGATTGTATAAAGCTAGGTTCATAGCTAATTCAGTATGATCATCATCATTGAGCTTTAAATTTTTGATGGTTAGTTCTTTACTCCATATTTTGAATAAATTTTCTAAAGATGTATTGGTGTAACCCATGGATACATAGGTTGAATACAGTGTTTTTTTAATACTGGCAGGTAATTCTTCATGTAATTTTGACCATATATCATCAGTAATTTTATCTTGGTAAAAAGCACGTTGTTCTTCTGTAAGATACTTCCAAAAAACAGAAGTTGTATATCTGGAAATATGATTAATGAGCAACTCATTTTTTTCGGTGTTCAGTCCTTTTGAAAATAGTTGTATAGCTGCGCTTGGATTAATTGTGCCATTCAACATGTTTTCATAAACATTAATATAGGAATAGCCACGGGCAACTTGATTATCTAATGTAGGTATAAGGTCAAGATCTTTCTCTTGCAGTGGGAAAACACCATACCCTTCGGCATTTGAGTTATAGATAATCGAAATTGGCTTGTGTAAACCAATCGCTTCCTTTATTTGATATGTGGCATCGGTCATTTGTACGCTAATGGTTTTAGAGCTGTCAGGATATATAAATAATATATCAAAAGCTTGTGACCATATATGTTCAGAACTGTCTTCTGCTGTTTGTGTTAGAGTGAATGAGGTTATTTTGTCATTATCATCGTAGGTAATTTCATCGTTGAATATTGGTCTACTGGAATTATTTACCCAAATAGAACTCCAAGCTATAATATCTGTTGACGATTTTTTATCAAGAATTTCAATTAGTTCGCCCCATTCGGCATTTTTAAAAGCAAAAGTTTCTATATACTCCTGTATTCCTTCTTTAAACGCATCTTTGCCTAATACGGTTTCTAATTGGCGCATCATTATGGGGGCTTTATTATATATGATGCTTCCGTACAGAGAGCCGGCGTTATTAAGATTATCTAATTTTTGCCGAATAGGATTTGTACCTAAAGTTCTATCCTCGCCATATGCATTTGGGTAATGGGTAATCATAAAAGCCAACTGATGGTCTATATTTGGAAAAGCGGGGTTCATTATTTTATCTGCCATGAAATTTGCAAACACCTCTTTCATCCATACATCATTAAACCAGTTCATTGTGACTAAATCTCCAAACCACATGTGAGATGTCTCATGGGCGATCAATTTGGCTCTGCTCAATTTTTTATTGGCTGTGGCACCTTCATCCAAGAATAATGAACTTTCTCTATATTGTATAGCTCCTACATGCTCCATACCTCCATATTGAAATCCTGGAATTGCGGCGTAATCCATTTTTTGAAAAGGAAAAGGGTATGAGGTGTAATCCTCTAAAAAGGATAATGACTGCTGATGTAAATCAAAAATGGAATCTAGACTGTATTGAATTTTAGTGGTATCGGTTTCTCTATACAACATGGTCATATCCATATTGTCAGATTTCTTACTCACCGATTTAAATTTACCTGCTACGAACGAAAATAAATACGTGCTCATTTGATCTGATGTATCAAAGTTATGCTCAATATAATCACCCTTTGAGGTGCTATTGATTTCTTTTGTGCCACATAGAACCTGCCAATCTTTTGGCGCGGTTATATTTAAGGTATATCTAGCTTTAATATTGGGTTGATCAAAACATGGAAATAATGTTCTAGCGCGATCTGGAACTAGAAGGGTGTATAGATAATCTTCGTTTCTATTTAATGAAAGTTCACCTGCTATAAACGCAATGGTAACCGTGTTTTTACCAGTAATTAAATGCTCTTTGGGTAGTATAATGTGCTCCTGTTCGTGAAGAATTGTGGCATTTTTGCCGTTTATGGAAATCGATTTTATTTTTGAGGTTTCTTCTTTGAAGTCTAAAATTACCGGCTCTTGAAGTTGTTCTACGTTAAAATTTAATTCAAGTTGAGAAGGTATGGGCTCTTTTAGCTCAGCAGGAATGTTAAAACTTAAATTGTAATGAACATCTGAGATTTGAGAGGACCTATACATTGCCATCTCCTCAGGTACACCAGCTTTTAGAGTGGTTGTGGAATGTTGCTCATTTTTACATGAACAAAGTATAGATAGTGCAAGACCAAGGTAAATAAGGATTCTCATGAAATAGCGTTATATGTTGTTGTGAAAATACTTTAATGGAAAATGCTTTCCAATTTTTGAACAACGTATAACGCTAATTGAGAATTATTTTATTGAAAAATAGATTAAATACGTGTACTGTTTACACCAAAAGTAAAATTACTTTCCGGCTTGGCCGGCGTATGCTTTCCAATCCTTTTCTTTATAAATGTCATCACCAAAATAACGAGCTATTTCCATAAATGGCTCAGGTTTCTGATATCCCGGTACTGGTGAAAGCATATTCAATTCTTCATCCAAGAAAATGGTTGTTGGATAACTAAGACGACCCTGCATTAATGCAGCGGCAAACTCATGATATCCTTTTCTTCCAGATGGTACAAATTTGTACGTCTTACCTTTATACTCAATAGGTTCTTTTCCTTCCCCATCGAATTTTACCATATAGTAGTTTTCCTGCATGTATGCAGCAACTTCTGGGTTTTGAAAGGTGTCTTTGTCCATTTTTTTACACCACCCACACCAATCTGTGTACACATCAATGAATACTTTCTTTGGGTTTTCTTCCGTTGCGGTAAGCTGGGCTGCTTCATCCCAAGTAATCCATTTAACATCTTGTGCATTACTAATGGTTACAACAAAGACAAGGGCTAAGAACAAAAATGATTTCATAGTATATAAAAAAGACGCTTTCATATTTTTTTATTGGATTAGTCCAACTATTATACCAAAGCTAACGTATTTATAATTGCTTTATTTCACTTTTGCCGTTTCTTTAACAGCGAACAAATCTTTTACATCTACTTGGTTTCTAATTAAATCATCAAAATTCTCCCTTTCTCGTATTAGAATTGCTTTGCCCTTGTGCCAAAGAACTTCTGGTGGTCTAAATCTTGAGTTATAGTTACTTGCCATAGTAAAGCAATATGCACCTGCATTTTTAAAGCATAGAATATCACCTTCAGTAATTTCATTTATTCTTTTGTTACTGGCAAAAGTATCTGTCTCACAGATATAACCTACGACAGAATAGTAGCGTTCTCTTCCCTTGGGGTTAGATATGTTTTTAATGGTATGTGTTGCACCATAAAGCATTGGTCTGATCAAGTGATTGAAACCGGAATCAATGCTTGCAAATACTGTTGAGGTGGTTTGTTTAACCACGTTTACTTTAGCAAGGAAAACACCTGCTTCACTCACCAAAAACTTGCCAGGCTCAAAGGCAAGGGTTAAATCTTTACCGTATTCTTTACAGAATTCATTAAAGCGTTTGCTTAATTTTTTACCAAGTTCTTCAACATTGGTTTCAATATCACCTTCTTTATAAGGTACTTTAAATCCGCTACCGAAATCAATGAAATCTAGATTTTTGAAATTTCGTGCAGTTTCAAATAGAATTTCAGAAGCATATAAGAATACGTCAATATCTAAAATGTCACTACCGGTATGCATGTGAATACCGTTAATATTCATTTTCGTTAATTCTACTATTCGAAGTAAATGCGGAATCTGATGAATACTGATACCGAACTTTGAATCTATGTGCCCAACAGAAATATTGGAATTACCACCTGCCATAACATGTGGATTAATTCTAATGCAAACAGGAATATTTGGATGTTTGCTACCAAACTGCTCTAAAATTGAAAGGTTGTCAATGTTTATTCTAACACCTAATTTTGCGGCTTCTTCTATCTCTTCTAGAGAAACTCCGTTTGGGGTAAATATGATGGATTCTGGTTTAAAACCAGCTAATAATCCTAGTTGTACTTCTTGTATAGATACAGTATCTAAGCCACTACCAAGACTGTTCATTAATCTTAATATAGTAATGTTAGATAGTGCTTTGGCGGCATAATTAAGCTTCAGTTTCTTTACTGAACCAAATGCCTTGGTCAATCTATTGAATTGTGAAACTATTTTTTCCGAGTCATAAACATACACCGGATCACCATAGGTTTTTGCAATCTGCAATAAATCCTCATTTCTCATACTATCTGTTTTTATGCGAATTTACTTTTCTAGATGTATAAGTACAAAAATAATAACATAAAAACATTAAAAATAACAAATTGTGATATTTACAACATTATATTGGCGTTATATCTTTTGGAGCAACGTAAAGACCTTTGTACTTTTAGCCATATGAAACTACCATTATTACCATTACAGTCCATTTTTTTTCCGGGAGAAACCGTTCCGCTACATATTTTTGAAGATCGCTATAAGCAATTGATCAATGATTGTAGAGATGAGGCTATTACATTTGGTATCCCCGTTTTTATTAATAACAAGATGGAATATGGTGTTGAAGTGCAGTTGGTTGAAGTTGTAAATACCTATGAAAGTGGTGAAATGGACGTGGTTTGTGTGGCTAGGCAAGTCTTTAGGTTATTGGCATTTGATAATATTATGGATGATAAACTTTACGCTGGTGGTATTGTTAAGCTTATAGAATACGATTACGTTGCCACAGATGAAAAAAAGCAGACCATTATAAATGGTATAAAGCAGTTATATGAAATTATGGAAGTGCCTTATACACCTATTAATGTGCAAGAATTCAATAGCTTTACATTGGCGCATAAAATAGGATTGTCATTTGATCAGGAGTATCAATTACTGCAAATACCCACTGAAAATGATCGACTAAATTTCATAGGCTTGCATTTGACATCTACCATTACGGTATTGTCAGAAGTTGAAAGAACAAGAAAAATAATAGAACTAAATGGTCATTTTAAGAATTTTGATCCTTTAGATTTTAAGGATATAGAGATGTAGTTGTCAATTTATACTGGGTTTTAATCACATTTTAAATAAATTATGAGCTTAAAGCCTCATTTATATAAGTAACCTTTCAATTAATCTCAACTATTTTTAGATTATTACCTACTGTTTCCTATTTTTGCTTAACAATTAAAATTCACCATATATATGAACCTTCACGAATATCAAGGAAAAGAGATATTAGCAAGTTTTGGGGTGCGCATCCAAAGAGGAATAGTTGCCCATAATGCAAAAGAGGCTGTTGAGGCTGCAAAGCAATTGACTGCTGAAACCGGAACTGGATGGCACGTTATTAAAGCACAAGTACACGCAGGTGGTCGTGGTAAAGGTGGTGGTGTAAAATTAGCCAAAAACCTTAAAGAGGTAGAAGAGATAGCAAACCAGATCATTGGTATGAACTTGATTACCCCGCAAACTTCTGCAGAAGGTAAAAAAGTACATCAAGTATTGGTTGCGGAAGATGTTTATTACCCAGGCGAGAGTGAAACTAGCGAGTTCTATATGTCAGTTTTATTAAATAGAGCTACTGGTAAGAATATGATTATGTATTCTACCGAAGGAGGTATGGATATTGAAGAGGTTGCAGAAAGTACTCCGCATTTAATATTTACGGAGGAAATTGATCCAGCAACGGGTCTTTTAGGATTTCAAGCAAGAAAAATTGCTTTTAATCTAGGTTTGTCCGGTACTGCTTTCAAGGAAATGACAAAATTTGTTGCTTCTTTATATAAGGCATATGTTGAAAGTGATTCTAGCATGTTCGAGATCAATCCAGTATTAAAGACATCGGATGATTTGATCATGGCTGTTGATGCTAAAGTTTCTATTGATGATAACGCTCTATACCGTAGAAAGAAATATGCAGAAATGCGCGATCTTAGAGAGGAGAATCCTATTGAAGTAGAAGCAAGAGAAGTAGGACTAAACTATGTTGACCTTGACGGTAACGTTGGTTGTATGGTAAACGGTGCAGGTCTTGCGATGGCTACAATGGATTTGATTAAAATGGCAGGTGGAGAGCCGGCTAACTTTTTAGATGTTGGTGGTACGGCTGATGCTAAAAGAGTGGAAGAAGCTTTTAGAATTATTTTAAAAGATCCTAATGTAAAAGCAATTCTTATCAACATATTCGGTGGTATCGTTCGTTGTGATCGTGTAGCTCAAGGTGTTGTAGATGCATACAAGAACATGGGTGATGCCATGCAAGTGCCAATTATTGTAAGATTACAAGGTACAAATGCTGAATTGGCAAAAGAAATTATTGATAACTCAGGGTTGGCGGTAGAATCTGCTGTACAATTCCAAGAAGCTGCAGATAAGGTAAAAGCTGTATTGGCTTAAAGTAACTTATTTATAAATTTTAAAAGACCATTCAAAATGAATGGTCTTTTTTTTGTTCAAGTTTTGTAGATGAACTACTGCTTTTATATTTATTGTCTTTACAGTTTTAATTTATTGTAATCAATAAAGGACTAAATCTGTAGTTTAGGTTATTGGAATGAAATAATAGTTAAGACTCAAATTACTTGTTTTTTCATTGGTTTGAATTTCTAATTTTGGGGTGTAATTATGAAATTAGTATTAAAGAGATGTTAAAAGTGGGTTTAATTGTAACATTATCATTTTATCATCGTCTTTTTAGTAATTCATCATCAATCAATTATTAATCAAGCTTCAGGAAATCTGAAGTAAAAAACAAAAAGTCATGAGAAAATTAAGTTTAGTAGTCGTAGCTGCAATGCTACTTGCAACAGGTAATGTATTAGCTAATGATGTAGTAAATGAAAACCCTACAAAAAAATTATCTGTACAGATTTCAGAAATGCTATCGGAAAACGATTTTTCTGTTGAGCATGACGATTTAACAGCCCAGGTTCGATTTACATTGAATGCAGACGGGGAAATCGTTGTGTTGTCTGTACATACAGAATTTGACAAAATGGAAGGTTTTGTCAAAGCTAGATTAAACTATCAAAAAGTTAATTTGGCAAATGTAGAGGAAGGTAAAGTATACACTATTCCTGTGCGTATTCAGGCATAACCTTTAGGGGTATTGCTTTAAAAAGATCTTGATATACAGAGGTGTATCAAGATCTTTTTTTGTTTTTATATTTTACATTGCTAATTGCGGTATCTACCTTTTTCATTTGCTTGGATTTGAAATCCCTTTTCTCGGTATTCTTTGTAGCAGGTCTTGATGTTGCGGTCGCCATACCTAGTAAAACCTCCCCAGGAATCTTAGGGTGGTCTTTAGTGCCACGTAAATGAATAACCAATCCATTTAAAAAATTACGTAACACTTGATCGCCACACTCCATGTAATTAGGGTGATCTTCTTTTCTAAAGAAAGCACCTAATTCGCTTTTAGAAATTTTAAAGTCTACTAGTTGTAAAATTTCAACAATATCGTCATCTCTGAATTTTAAGGCAACTCTTAGTTTTTTAAAAATATCATTATTTGTCATACTGCAAATTTAAGGACTGCAAGTTATCATAAAATTGTGACCTGATATATACTTATGTTGTTATTCGTATGATAGTGGGTAGAAAAGTGTCAATTGAACAGCCAACAAAGTTGGTGCCTTTGTTTAAATTATCAGGTTTATTTATAAAGTTATATGGTATATGAGTGAAGCTTATACTTTTACTCTAAAATTTGAGTTATAGTATTAATATATAATTTATTAAGTATTCGTATGCCTACTGAGAAAGAGAAGCTTAGTATATTGTCAGAAATGATTTCATTCGCTAAAGTGAACAATGAAATTAAGGAATCTGAATATGATTTCTTGTTTTCGGTAGCGCAGCAATTGAATGTTACTAAGAAAACGTTTGACAAGCTCTTTACTACGAATGTGGAGCATGTTATACCTAAATCTCAATCAGATAGGCTTCTGCAGTTTCATAGGTTGGTGTTATTAATGAATGTTGATGATAAGCAAGATGATGAAGAGGTGAACAAAATTTATGATATTGGTTTGAAAATGGGATTGCCGCCAGGGGCAATTCAACAAGTTTTGACCATAATGCATAAGTATCCTAATAAGGTTGTGCCACCTGAGATTTTGATTGCTATTTTTAAATCACACTACAATTAGGACCAAGAGAAGTAATCTGCTTCTAATTGTTCAAGATCTCTCTTGTTCATGATACTAGTTATGGCGTCTTGTCTTAATTGATCAATTTCTGCCTCAATTATTTTCAATTGATCAGAATGTACTACATGTAGTTTTAACGTTTTTAGTTTATGCATTAATTTTCGCATGACCGTAATATCATGTTTGCAGTACTGACGATAAGTAGCCATTACATTAAATAGTATTTCTGAAAATTCTGGACAGTTCAAACTTACCCAATTAACACCGTTTTTGTCCGTTAGAAATTCATGGTCTTTTTTTAGCAACAAATCAATAAATAATGAGGAAAGGTAGTCTATGGTATTCAAGGCGGTGCCAGGATCATTAATACCTGGTGACATGGCTTTAATGCCTATTTCTGAAATTTGTCTAAAACCATAAATAAAATTTTCGCCAATAAGTTCTGTATGGCTGAACAGTAAAGTTTTTTCAATTTTTTTCTTTAGTTCGTCTTTAACCGGTTTTTCTGTTAAGAAACCTACGGTTCCATCTATTATAAACTGCCCTTTATGTAGTGAAATCATTGCTTTTAAGTTATTCTCTTTACAAAGCTCTATTAGGTCATCTTTAAGTATTCCGTAAAAGTACCCTCTCTGGGTAATTTTATGTTTTTCCCAATGATCGGTGCTTGGAAAATCTTGATTTTTATCTTCTTGATTTTCTATAATGATCGCTAACTCTTTTTTAGTTCTAGAATGAATTGCAGTTAGTATGTTTCCTACTTGTATGGCTTGGGAAATATGGTGAATAAAATAAATGAAGGCGGCTAAACATAAAACTGTTAGTATAATGCCGATAAGTACAGAGAAACCTGGTGTTTGGTATTCATTTTCGGTGGGTTCAATGGAAATCAAAATAAAAATATTGTAAAGGATGGTGCCAATATAAAGTCCAAGCACTACTTGATGTTTTTGATCAGAGATTATACCTGGTAGCACTCTTGGCGAGAAATTGCTTGAAGCTTGATTGAGCAGTACCATTACCATGGAAAAACTAAAAACGGTTAGAGATATTAAACCGCCAATTAAAGTACTTAAAATCGTTTTTGCGGTATCTGTGTCATCAATAACCAAAAAGGGAGCAACATCAATTAGAAAAGAAGAAATATTGATGGATTCCAAATAAATCAACAGAAATGCCAAAGCAAGACCGCCTAAGGCTATTAAAGAAGGGTAGAAGGCAATTTTAGAGCGTATTTGTTTAAAAATATTCAGAAGTCTGTCCATGGTCAAAAATATGTCATAAAGCTAGTTTAAACGGTATTTAAAACTGGACTGATTTGAAGAAATAACAGACTCCTTTACTTAAAGAATGTCAAAATGTCATTATTAATATTGTTAAATAAGACAAAATGACAGTATTTTGCTGTTGGTATGTATTTTGTCTATTACTAAGAGAATTTAAAAATCAATTAATTTAAAAAAATATAGTTATGAGTTTAGTAAAAAGAAATGACGTTTTGTTTCCAGCTTTTATGAATGAAATATTTAAGCCAGATTGGTTTGGAGGTATAGAGAATAATAGAAATTCTGTACCTGCCGTAAATATCAAGGAGAACGAGAAGGAGTATTATTTGGAGCTTTTTGTACCCGGTAGAAGTAAAGAAGATTTTACCATTGAAATTGATGAAGCTGTGTTGACCATTTCATCTGAAATTAAAAAAGAGAATGAAGAGGTGAATGATAATTATACTAGAAAAGAATTTAGTATTTCATCTTTCAAAAGATCGTTTACATTACCAGATACAATTGCAACCGATAAGATCGATGCAAATTACGAAGGGGGAATTTTAAAATTCAATCTTCCTAAAAAAGAAGAGGCTTTACCAAAGCCAAAAAGAATGATTGAATTAAAATAGTTTTTTAGGTTGGTTTGAGTTGTTTAGTTAAGTGCTTTGAGAAATCAAAGCACTTTTTTTATACGCTCTATTCATAAAATTATTTAAAATTTTGGGCTACAAATTCAGTGATTGATGTGTTGGAGTTTTCATTTTTTGTAACATACAGATTATCTCATATGAGGTTTTTTGAACATCAAATTTACCTTTTCTTTTTAAATTGTAAATGTTGTTTCCAACATCTTAATATTTTTTAAAATTTTATGTTCATAGGGTAGGCGGTTAGCTTGAATGTTAAACTGTATTTTTAAGAAGTGGTTTTCAGAATTAGGAACATATTTAATGTCGAATCTTTAGTTTTTGGAAAGTGAAGAATGGTTGAATTTAAAGTTTGAAAACTAAACATAAAATCGTAATATTAATACTTGGATTTACGAGGCAAAGTCGTCTTGTTAAAGGCGAAATCAGAATTTATATTCTTGAAGTTAAGCTCACTGGAGAGAGATTCAAAACTTGTTGAAATTTGACCCTAATTTACCTTTCATAGTCAAAAATAACCGTTTTAGTCTTGTCTAAAAATATTATATATAAATTTGTTTTCCAGTAATTTATATGCTTTAAATTAAAGCATTGGTGTTAATTTTAAGAATTTTGCTTAAAATAGGGTTTTTCTGAGTTATTCTTGGTCTTGTAGGGACTTTATTTCATCTCTTAACTTTGCTGCTTGCATAAAATCGAGCTCTTTTGCAGCTTTTTCCATCGCCTTTCTTTTCTCCTTGATCAACTTTTCAATTTGCTCTTTTGTTAGATAATCCATATCAGGTTCGGCTGCTCTTAACTCCTCTTTTATGAAGTGATAAGTAGACACGGAATTTTTAGATAGCACATTGTCCAAGCTTTTATTTAATGCTTTTGGAGTTACGTTATTATCGGTGTTGTATTTGATCTGTTTTTCTCTACGATAAGCTGTCTCGTCAATAGTTTTTTGCATGCTTTCCGTTATCTTATCTGCGTACATGATCGCCTTGCCATTTAGGTTTCTTGCCGCTCTACCAACAGTCTGTGTTAACGATCGGTTACTTCTTAAAAATCCTTCTTTGTCGGCATCCAATATTACGACCAAAGATACCTCTGGTAAGTCCAGTCCTTCACGTAATAAATTCACGCCGATCAGTACATCAAAAATACCTTTTCGTAAATCTTGCATGATTTCAACACGTTCTAAAGTGTCAACATCACTATGAATATATCTACATCTAATGTTAATTCTATCTAGGTATTTTGCCAATTCTTCTGCCATTCTTTTGGTCAATGTTGTAACCAAAGTCCGTTCGTCTTTTTCTACCCGTACCTGTATCTCTTCAACCAAATCATCGATCTGGTTTAAACTAGGTCTTACTTCTATAATAGGATCTAAAAGTCCGGTTGGTCTAATTACTTGTTCCACATAAACACCTTGACTCAATTGCAATTCGTAATCTGCCGGAGTTGCACTCACATACAACACCTGATTTTGCAATGCTTCAAATTCTTCAAATTTCAAAGGTCTGTTATCCATTGCGGCGGGTAAGCGAAAACCATATTCCACTAAATTGACTTTTCGTGAACGGTCACCACCATACATGGCATGTACTTGTGGTATGGTTACATGACTTTCATCGATCACCATTAAATAATCATCTGGAAAGTAATCCAACAAACAGAAGGGTCTTGTACCGGGTTCCCTACCATCTAAATATCTTGAATAATTCTCAATACCTGAACAATAACCCAATTCACGAATCATTTCTAAATCAAAATTAGTTCGCTCTTCAAGTCTTTTAGCTTCTAAGGGTTTTGCAATGTCCTTGAAATAATCTATTTGCTTAACTAGGTCATCCTGTATGTTATGAATGGCATTCTGTAACACATCTTTAGAGGTTACGAACATGTTAGCAGGGTATATGTTCAAATTTTCATAAACTTCTATAATGGTATTGTTAAACGGATCAAACGCCTCGATTTCCTCTATCTCATCCCCAAAGAAATGTATTCTAAAAGCGTGATCGGCATAACTAGGGAAAACATCTACTACATCTCCTTTTACCCTAAAGTTTCCATTTTTAAAGTCTGCCATAGTTCTTGAGTAAAGAGATTGCACCAATTGATGCATTAACTTAGTTCTAGCTATTACTTGATCTTTTTTAATGGAAATAACGTTTTTCTGAAATTCAATGGGATTACCAATACCGTATAGACAGGATACGGATGCGATAACGATAACATCTCTTCTGCCAGATAATAAGGATGATGTAGCGCTTAAACGTAACTTTTCTATGTCCTCGTTTATAGACAGATCCTTTTCAATATATACACCACTAGTGGGTATATATGCTTCTGGCTGGTAGTAATCATAATAGGACACAAAATACTCCACGGCATTATCAGGGAAAAACTGCTTAAATTCAGAATAAAGCTGTGCGGCCAAGGTTTTATTGTGAGCCAATAGAAGAGTTGGTTTCTGAACGTTTTCTATAACATTGGCTACAGTAAAGGTTTTACCTGACCCTGTAACACCTAATAAAGTCTGGTATTTTTCCTTTTCATTTATGCCCTTTACTAATTCTTTTATGGCATTTGGCTGGTCACCAGTGGGTTTGAACTCTGATACTACTTTGAATTTCATGCTATAAAATTACGAAAGAAGTACCATTTATATGAGTTGGATAAAAAGATTCGTTACACCTATCGCAACAGTGAGAAATGTCCTTTTATTATTTCTCGGTTTTGGGAATTTTCAAAACGATACCAAAAATCAGAAGAAGGTAATGGTTTACCATTAAAAGTGCCGTTCCAATAATTGTCCAATCTATTGGTTTGAAAAATAAATAATATTTAAATCCTTTTAATTAAGCTTATATGTTTTGATAATATTTATTATCGAATGATGAATCATATAAATACGTATAATTAACGATTACTTTGAATTGGTTTCTTCTTGAAAGGTCACTTAAAAAAAGAAGATGTTTTACTATTATGTAATTATCTTTTCAAAGTAAAATGACCTACGATTTCTTGTCTATTTAAAAAACTAGCTTTAAACCAATAGTCTGCTTGTGGCATGGATTTGTTATTGAAAGTACCGTCCCAGCCTTTATCTTTAGGATTTATTTGTTTTATTAAACTTCCGAATTGATTAAAAATATAAATGATATCAATTACCGATTCATAATTTTCAGGAGGAGGAACATACTGCCAATAATCGTTAATACCATCTCCGTTGGGAGTAAAAAAGGCAGGAAAATCTCTTGAGGTAATGTCTCTATCTACAGATCGCTCTGTAATTCCACAACCATTTTTATCCCTAACAAAGGCAATGTATTTACCTTGGGAGATCTCAGTAAATAAAGGGGAGTCTTGATATGGTCCATTTAGGTTGTTGAGGGCATATTCATATTGCCCAGTTCCGGTAACTGAAATTAAAATAGTTTTTCCTTGTGGAAGATTTGTAACATCTATGGCGGTAATGGTAGCTGGCTCAGAGGCTACAACATCTATTAATTTAGAGCTCGTACATTCAATGTTTCCAGCATCTGTAGAAATTATATTGTACGCCTCTAGCCTATATTTTCCTGGCGAGGATATGGCAACGCTAGAAGTTTCTGATATAAGTTTTTCGTCGCTACCAATATTTGTAAGGTACCATCTAAACCCTTCAGCAGTATCATCTGTCGAAATAGTATATGGTAAATCATCGCTACAAATGCCTACTACATTAGGCAGATTAATTTTAGGCGACCTGTATATTAGTTCACCTGTTGTTTCAGAAATAAAAGGGTCACAAACATAAACTGCAAAACTGGTAGTAAAGACTTCTTCTGTGCATGATGTAGTGGAGCCAAAATTATTATAGGGTTCTATTTTTACGTAAATGTTAGAATTTTGCGGCAAATCATCTAAGGGGTCATAGCGCAATGAATTTTTGACATCAAGCTTATTTACTATTTCGTTACCATTGGGTGTGGTACCTATAGAAATATAATAGCCGGTAGCCGTTGGTGCATATTGCCACTCAATATCTGTAACTATGGTAACGCTACCAGCATTATTGTCTGGTGTTATCAATAGGGTACAAGGTGGAATTGTAGTTGTTTTTAACGTGGTAAATGAAATTTCTTGACATAGAATTGGTGGTCCGTCATAAGGTACTATACTTAAACTTGCATATAGGATAATACCATCTGGTAAACCTGTAGGTGCTGTGTAAGACGTGTCGTTTCCAATAGGTTTTCTATCTAAAATATCTTTGCCCTGTGGTGTAGTGCCAATTGAGAGAAGGTAACCATTAAACCCTGAAATCTCTTGCCAAGTAATGGTGGCGTTTACTTCAACATTTCCAGTTCCGTTCGTAGGGTAGGTAAAACTTGTACAATCTTGTGCATGAAAAAATGAAGGTGTCAATAAGAGCAACACCCACATCAAGACAACTTTCAGTTTTTGTTTAACCATTATTGCAATATTTTATCGTTTCAAACTAAAATGACCCTTAACCTCCTTATTTGAAATCGTTACCGCTTTAAACCAATAATCAGATTCAGGCAGTGGTCTACCGTTGAAAATACCATTCCAACCCTTTGTGTCCGGTGATAATTGTGCCAAAAGTGAACCGAATCTATCATAAATATAAATCACCGAAATATTGCTTTCTCCTGTTTCTATGGGGGGTATAAATCTCCAAAAATCGTTAACACCATCTCCATTAGGAGTAAAGAATTTTGGAAAACCATTAACGGTTAAATCTTGCTCTACCTGCCATTGCGCTGTTCCACAACCTTCTTTATCACGCACATAGACAGTGTGATTTTGAAGTGATATGTTGTTGAATCTATTGCTATCTTGATAGGGTCCGTTTTCATTGTCCAAGGCAAATTCATAATTACCTAGTGTAGTGGTATTGATGATGTAGTTTAGTGAGTTGGCGCCTATGTCAACAGATACGTCTTCTATTTTTGGAGCTTCTGATATGGTGACTTCAAACATTTTAAAAGAGGAACATTCAAACGTACTGCCGGAATCTTCTAATACTACATAAGCTTCATAAATATACTTTCCTTCGGTATCAATGAATACTTCTGAGCTTGAGGATAATAGAGATTCGTTTCCTCTTTCATCCAATTGGTACCATCTATAACCATCCGCTTCATCAGTTGCGGTAATTCTGTTTAATTCATTTCCATCACAAATAGAAATTGTATCTGGAAATGTTAACTGGGGGTTTAAAACGATTAAATCTCCGCTTGTTGGATCAAAATAGGGACCGCAACCCAATATAGTGGAGAACGTTTCTTGACTACACCCAATGGCTTCACCTGCATCATTAAAGGGAATAATAGAAATAAAAAATGTGCGATTATGCTCTAGGTCAATAATTACGGTCGAATTTTTAAATAGTATGGCATTCTCCAAAATATTGGTCTCAAAGGGTGATGTGCCTATAGATACTCTGTAACCCGTTGCATTTGGTACTGGGTTCCATTCCAGAAATTTGTCTAAAGGTACATTGGTTTCCCCATCAAAGGGAGTGATCATACTTGTGCATTGGGGTAATATAGCTGCCTCAGCTGTCGTAAAAATTATCGTATTGCAACCCGTTGCCATTCCTATGCTATTGTAAGGTATTATGTTTACAAAAATATTGGCTTCTGAAGGTAAGTCTGTGGGCGGATTATAAGAAAGATTGTTGCCAATATCTAAATTGTTGAGAATCTCACTACCGTTCAAGGTAGTTCCAATAGATAAAATATAACCGGAAGCACCTGAGGCTGCGCTCCATGAAATATTGGTGCTTGTATTTATATTGTTGGCATTGTTTGAAGGCAATGTAGATGGTACACAATCTGGTACTTCGGTTAAAGCTGCCGTGGTAAAACTTTGGATATCACAAACAATATTTGGTTGGTTAAAAAAGAATAATGTGATGGTTACGAATATTTCGGTATTCTCCGGTAGCCCGGTGGGTGGACTAAAGCTGGTAGATGTTCCTACATTTCTTTCGTTTACAATGTCATTACCACCAGCGGTTGTTCCAAGTGAAATAATATATCCAGGTACACCGGTTACAGATTCCCAAGTTATAGGCGAATTAACAGGAACTGAGATCGCTCCATCAGTAGGGTTTAACAATGAGGGACATTCTTGTGCAATTGATTTTAAACTGGTGAAAAATAAAGCTACAAAAAGTATGGGCAAAGCCAATAGCTGGGGTAATCGTATGTCCCATATTTCTTTCATAGCATTTTTGTAAACAATACAATATACTATATTATGAAAATTTATGGTTGGTTATCCTTGTTAAATAGGACCATGTGTTGCATCTGGTAGATGAATTAAATTAGAGGTCGCGCCTTTTTAATATTTTGTATGAGCCGTAAATGAAAATAGCTGTCCAAAATAATACTATGATGACTTCGTACCAATGAACGTGATAGTTCAAAGCTAATTTTTCTCCCATTTGATTAGCTACCGATTGTACTGCGCCTAACCTGGAAAAAGGTTCTTTAATGAGATTGAACATGGATTGTAGCGGAAACAAATTCATAATGGAATCTGTAGTTTCCCCGTCAAAAAACTTCCAACGTAAGATGCCTCTAAATATACCTTCAAAAACTTGCCAAAGGATCAAAAAACCTAAAGCAAATGCGGATCGTTTAACCAATACTCCTAAAAAAAGACAGAAGGAAAAGAAACCCGTTAGTTTAACAAAAAATGCCAATAGAAACTCTAAATCGGTAAAAATGATAGATAATTCATTAAAATCGGAATAAAACAATCCCAAAATGAGCGAAACTATAAACACGAATATTGTGGATACTAAAGAAAATGTAATTACGGTCAAAAATTTAGAAAGTATAAACTCTCTTTTTGAGAGTCCGTCTATTAGGTTCTGTTTTATCGTTTTATTGCTGTATTCATTAGACATCATTGAAACGATCACTATGGCCAAGAACAATTTAAAGAACGCGGTTATAAATGTGTTGAAATGCCATATATAGGGAAAGTTGAATATCCCTTGGTCTGCCAAATGAAATTTTATGGGACCTATATCAAATTTAATTGCCGCTACCAAAGCGATTGATGTTAATAAAGCGAAGTAAGAAATAATTAGCACTTTGCTAGCCCTGTTATTCCACAATTTTATAAATTCTATTTGAAGTAATCGTATCATTTGCAAGGGGTATTAAGCGTTAACATTTTTGGTTAGTGCCAAGAATTGCTCTTCTAGACTTTCTTTTCTTTTCACTAGGTGTGAAGCAATTATGCCATTGTCAAAAAGAAGTTTGTTTAAAGTTTGGGCATCTAACTCAGAAGTTAAAAAAGCTGTGACCAGACCATTTTCTTCTTTTATGTTACCAAAATGTTCATTGTTGTTTAAGTAGGCAAAAAGCTTATCCGTATCTGAAGATTTAAGTTCAAAAAAGCCAAAACTTGCTTGTAAACTGTCTACTCTGCCAGAATACAATTTTTCTCCTTTTCTTAAAATAACTACATGAGAGCAAACTTTTTCAACTTCGTCCAATAAATGCGATGCCAATAGTATAGTTGTGCCCTTTGCTGCGATAGTCTTAATAATCTCCCTGATTTGATGAATTCCTTGTGGATCTAGTCCATTGGTAGGTTCATCTAGGATTAAGATTTCAGGATCGTTCAGTAGGGCAGAGGCAATGGCTAAACGTTGCTTCATCCCCAAGGAATATGTTTTGAACTTGCTGTTTTTTCTATCCAGTAAACCAACAAGTTCAAGCTTTTCTTCAATTTTATCTTCAGGTACTTCTTTAATTTTACAAACCAATTTCAAGTTTTGTAAAGCGGTCATGTACGGGTAGAAATTTGGACGCTCAATAATAGCTCCAACTTTTTTCAAGGCTTCATGTGTAGAAGTGCCCCCACCAAACCAAGCAAAATCTCCACTTGATTTATTGACGACATTTAAAACGATGCCCAATGTAGTGGATTTTCCGCTGCCGTTGGGACCTAGAATACCGTAGACATTTCCTTTTTCAATTGTGAACGAAAGATCTTTAACCGCAGTTAGATACCCAAATTTTTTAGTAAGATGATTGACTGATAGAATAGTACTCACGTCAAGTGTTTTTTGATTGATTATGCTTACTTGACGACTTACTTGACAGTTTGTTACAAATTCATACTAAATTCTTGGTGTATAAAATTGGTTTTATATGAAAGTAAATAAAGACAGTTGCTTAACAACTGTCTTTATTTTTATCTGTAAAGGGTGAAATTACCTACCATTTCCCTTGTGTCAGCTTCACCATTTAATTTAATGATGTACCAATAGTCTCCGGTTGGTAATTCTGTGTTTTGATAAAAACCATCCCAGCCATCTTCATTGTCCTTAAAGGTATAAACGGTTCTACCGTATCTATCATAGATCGAAACAAAGATTTCAGGGTATATCTCTATGTTCAATGGCATCCAAATATCGTTTTCTCCATCACCATTTGGTGTAAAGAAATTTGGGATTTCAATATCAATGAATTCTATAAATATACTTGCAGTAGATTCGCATCCGTTTTCATCTACCACGGTTACATCGTATGTATTGGTTTCGGTAATGTAAAATACATTTTCAGAACCCATATCCCTATCGCCTAAATAGAACGTATAGTTTTCTCTACCTCCGGTAACAGTTGCGGTTATTTGGTTAATATTACTTTCTTCAACACTAATCTCTAGAGGTTCAAAAGCTTCTATTTCCACTTCATAAGTAGTTAAACAGCCGTTAGCATGGGAAATACTGATATAGTGACTACCTGGTGTCAACTCTCTGAACATTGGTTTCAGTTGCATCTCCAAAGGATCAACGGTGTCTAATCCAAACAGTACATCATTTTCTATACTTGGGTCGTTAAGTACAATATTTACATAATTACTTGGGAAGTTACCGTTACAACCATATACCGGTTCAACCGTTGCGCTTAAGTCAACCCCCGGATCAATAGTAACTATAATCGTTTCATCGCAGCCTTGCGCGTCTTCAATAAAGATGATATAATCACCCGCTGCCAAGTCTGTAAAGCTCAATCTATCCTGTACAAAATCTGTTTCGCTTTCCAAACGTGTACTGTAAGGTGCAGTACCGCCAATAATAGTCAAATCAATTGTACCATCTTCTTCGCCCACGCAAATCTCGGGTGTACTGGTAATGGTCACTTCAAGAATTTCCGGTTCGGTGATAGTTGCCTCAATCAACTCAAAACAACCATTAGAGTCTTGAGCAATAATGGTATAATCACCAGGTGCCAATTCATCGAACGTATTATCATCACTAAAGCGATCTAAGTTAGGCGAAATAGCATATTGATAAGAGCCTGACCCACCAAGCATATTTACAGTTATACTACCATCATTAGCTCCGTTACAAGTAACATTTACAATATTGGTATTGTTGGTGTCAATTAAAAGTTCATCTGGTTCTGTAATATTGATCATTGCCGAAGACACTTCACAATCATCGCTCTGTACTCTAACGTAGTAGGTACCGGCCATCAAGTTTGTGAACAAACCGGTGGATTGATTAGCGCGTACTTCTACAGTTAGACCGGCGTCCGAAAATAAAGCATATTGGTAATTACCCAAGCCGCCTTGTGCCTCTGCATCGATTACTCCGGTATTATCACCATAACAACTAATTGTTGGGTTATCGTTTTCAAGGTTGACCGTTAAAGGTGTAATCGGGTTGATCGTAATACTATTGCTTAATACGGATACACAACCAAGATTATCTTGAATGTAATAAACATAAGTGCCTGGTTGAACACCTGTAAATAAATGGGTGTTGGGTCCATTGGTTTCGTTCATTGCATTGAATGTAGATGAGCCATCTTCATTCCACATATATGGACCTGTACCACCAGAAGCTGTCAGTAACAATTCGGCATCGTTTAAACATGTTGCTCTTTGTGCAGTTACTAGTTGACCCTTAACCTCAATAGGCTCTACGATCTGAACAATTGCAGTTTCGTCATAACAATTTAAATCGTCTAGAACGGTAATACTGTAATACCCTGATCTTAAATTGCTGAAAGTAGCAGTAGTCTGGGTGCTTGTTGTTTGCAATAGGGTTGCTCCCGGTCCGTCGCCATCATAGGTGTTAAGAACATACCTATAGTTAGTGGAAACCGACCTAGGTGTAAACCCGGCTGTTATTTCCCCATCTGCATCACCTTCGCACTCTAAACCTTGAACAGATTGAATATTAGCTATAATTGGTTCTGGGGGAGTTAATGTAAATGCATTGGTGAAAGTTTCTGTACAACCTAAACTATCGGTTACTTCTACAGTATATTGACCGTCGCTTAATCCAGTAAATAAATTGCTATTTACTTGGTTGGCAGTATAATTAGTACTTGTGCTAACATGTGTTAATATAATATTGAACGGCCCTTTACCACCATTAGGTGTAATGTTGGCACTTCCCATATCATTGCTACAGCCCACATCTGTAGTGGCAATAGTAGCTAACGTTATAGGTGCGCTAGGAGAGGTAATCGTAAACGACCTTTCTTGTACACATTCTGGAGTACCCACTTGTGATGCTCTCAATATATAACTTCCGGCAGCAACCGGTATGGCAGCTGTAGTTCCTGTTCCATTGAAAATTCCAGTATCATCCGTTCTTGTGGTAGATGTGCCGTCGGCATGTAAAACTTCCCAATTGAAATCTCCGGTATACGTGGCATCTGTAAATGTTACTTCTATGGCCCCGTCTGTTCCAAAACATACCACATCTGAAAGTTTATTTACTTCAATATCGAACGTATTTGGGTTTTCAACGATATGGGTTCTAGTAATTTCACAACCAGTGGTCACATTCCTTATTCCTATGGTGTACGTGCCAATTGCAAGATTTACAAAGGTATTGTCACCTGTTTGATAGGTTGCAGATGGTAAAATTCTAAATTCGTAATTACCTAGGTTTGCAGTTGTATTTGTTACGGTGCTATTTACATTTATAGTAATGTTTTCTCCACTGTTTACACAGTCTAAATCTCTATCCACTATGATGGTTGCATCTATGAAAGTGTCATACGGGTCAATAGTTACAATATGTTCGGCAGAACAACCTTCATCGTCATAAACACGAACAATGATATCACCACCTGCCGCGTCTGTATGGGTATAGGTTAAACTACTACTGTTTTGTAATACGGTAGAAGTTGCGTCATCTATAAACTCAAAGCGGTTGTAGGTTCCACTACCGCCACCAATAGAACTTGCATTGATGCTGATAGTTGCATTGTCCGAATCATTTCCTGTAGCACATCCAAATTGATTAGGTACCGGTGCGGTGAATGTTATTGCTGTATTTTCGTCTACCACAACAGTCTTTACTGTGGTACAGTTATTTTGTCCCGTAGCGGTTACGTCATAAGAACCACCTGGTAAATTTATAAAAGATTGTGTGCCGGCATCCCATGATGCACCAGCGGGCATAGGGGTTAGGGTATATGAAAGCGGATTATTTCCATTGTTAACTTGAACCATTTCAATTTTTCCATCTTCAGCCCCGGCACAACTAACTTCAATTGGAGTTGGTGTAAAATCCGGGCGAACGGTCGCAGGAATGGTGACATCAAAAGTTCTGAAGCAATTTGGTGATGCAGTACCTATATCATATACATTTACCGTATAAATGGTATCTATAGTATTGTCTGGAACGCTTACCGGTACGTTCATGGCACCGCCCGTAAGAGTTTGTCTTGCTTCCACATTTGAAGATGCACTATCTAAAATTTCGAACTCATAATTACCTGAGCCAGAAATACCTTCTATAGCTATTTCAGCTTCATAACCTGCACCACAACCTAATTGCTTATCTAAGCTTGCAGAGGCTTGTAGGGTAGGGTGTACCACAATATTTGTGTCTTCGGTACAACCAGATTCATCTTTAATGAATACACTATAACTACCTGCTGGTACCGTGTTATAGATACCTCCATTATTTTGATAAGTAGTACCACCATCAATGGAGTATAGAATTGTACCAGAACCTGACGCAGTGATATTTACAGATGCGTTTGTACTACAATTTGAAATATCTATACTGTCAATAGTAGGTGCAGCCGTAAAGCTCATGGTAACATCATTAAGTGGGTAAGAGCAACCATATTGATCTTCTACCGTAACGGTATAAATGCCTGCTGGTGATCCAGCTGCAATCTCAATAGGGTTATCACCTGTAGCCGTAATAGTGCTAAAAGGTGAAGGTCCTGTAATGGTGTATGAATAAGTGCCGCCGCCACCTTGCACATTGTCTATTAAGATCAACCCGGGGTTTTCACACGAAATATCTTGAATAGATTGTGGGTTTCCGGTAATAATATCCAATTCATCTAGAATAGCATTTTCACTGGCACTGATACATTGTTGGACACCACTACCATCTATTTGGGTTACTTCTATATAATATTCGTTTGGTGAAAGACCAGTAATTGTAATGGTATTGCTATAGGTTACTATACCTGCACTTTGATCAATTACATTATTGTCAGTATCAAATAATGTCCATTGCATACTTGGTTCGGTAAAACCGTCTTCATCAACTATAGTATATGTTATTTCTCCATTGTTAGATAAATTACAAGAAGGATTAATTTCTGGAGTAATGGTCATTGGTAGACCTCCGACAATTTCGTTAACATTTACTGTACTTTGTCTAATACATGTTACTGGTGTATTGTTATCTCTAACATAGAAAACATAGGTTCTACCAGGTATCAAATTTGTAAACTCGTACATACCATGTCCTGCAGGTACTGTACTACCGTCTAAGGCAGTAGTGCCACCTGGGTACCACGTGGCGGTACTTTCATCAAAATTTGCAGGGTCACTTGAAAAAGTATATTCGTATCCTGGAACTCCTTCGCCACCTTGTACTTTTACTTTTAATTCATCACAATTTTCAACTACGGATGTAGTCGTAATATCTAAATCATCTAATGGGTAAGGAATGATTTCTCTTGGTAAATCTGTTTGACAAATTAGATTGCCACTACCGTCAATTGATCTAATGGACGGGAACACTTCATCACCAGAAGACAACCCAGTTCTAAAACTAGTGCCTGTTTGCCATGTGCTACCGCCGTCTTGACTATATTCTATTGTACCTGGCAAACCAGTAGTAACGTTGGTGAAATCGAAACCAAAATCAGTATCCGCTCCGCTACAATCACTTGCATAGGCTAATACAATATCTGCTGTAAGTTCAGCTGGTGCTGTGATTGTTACAGATTCCGTTTCAGAACATCCGGCTTCATCGGTAATTATTACATCGTAATCACCTGGTGCAAGATTATAATAGGTTTTAGTAGAACCAACAACATTGGTTTGTACTTGGTCTGGTGTGCCGTTGCTATTATCCACTAATCGGTAATCGAAAGGAGATAATCCGTCGTTAATAGTAACTTCAATATTACCTGTGCCGTCATGACATTCTGGGTCAGTTGCTACAGCAGCGATGTCCAATACCGGATTTGCCGATATGGTTTCGGTTACCATAGTTTCGCAAGCATCCGTACCATTTGCTTTATCCCTTACATAGATATCATAGTCTCCAATATCCGCCAAGGCAATTGTTGTAGAATTACTTGCTGAAAAATCAGCATCCGTAACCGTAGTTCCAGATGGAACAAAAGCATACATGAAATTGCTATCTCCGCCCGTTGCCGTTGCCGTCAAGCTTCCGTTGGCACATACACTTGCATTTACCGGTACTACACTAAGGGAAATTGTAGGTGCAATGGTAATGGATTGTATGGCTGAAACACAGCCATATTCATCATTTACCTCTACATCATAAGTACCTTCGGATAAGTTGCTGAATGTATAGGTAACGTCGGTTATTGGAGAAGGTGTTTGCCATGCTCCGCCGTTAATTCTAAATGAATAATTACCGTTACCATCGGTTACCGTGGCTGTAACAGTACCATTGTTTTGACCGTCATAACATTGTGTTGCCGTTAAACCAAAAGCAATAGTCTCTGGTTGAGTTACGGTTACGGTTGCCGTTGAAACTGCTTCACAATTATTATCATCCCTTACTCTTACATGGTAGGTACCTGCCGGAACGTTCAAGAACTGTGTTGAGGTAGCGTAGGTCCTTATTACGGTATTATCTGTTAATTCCAACTGATATTCATAACCTGGTGTGCCTTCATTTGCAGATGCTTGTAAAGTTGCCCCAGTATTAAAGCAAGTAAATTCAGCAGTTTGTTGAAGATCTGCCGTTAAAACGTTTGGCGAAGTCAACGTAGCAGATGTTGCTGAGGTTGCGGTACATGAATTGTCATCTACTTTTTCAACCATTACAGTGTACGTACCATCTGCTAATGTTGCAGGGGTTGTAATAGGTGATGTAGTTTCCGTTGTCCAAGTTACACCATTATCAACAGAATACCGGTAACCAAAAGTTGGGTCAAAGTTAGATACTTCAAAACGTATGCTACCATTATCACTACCGTTACATGTAGGATCGGTGCTACCTAAAATGGCAACTTCAAAAGTTTTGCCAGATTCTACGATTACTGTAATGTCTTCAGTTTTTTCACATATTTCCGGAGTTTGAGATGCCTGGATATCATCTAGCACCAAGAAATTACCGTTATCACTATCAAGGTTGGTACGTAGAACCACTCCTACTGCAGTATTTGCACCTGGATTGAATGTAACGGTTCTTAAGTGCCAATCATCGGCATTATTATTTTGGGGAATAGCAGCGGTAGCTTGACTGCTGATAACATTTCCAGAACCGTCTACCAATTCTACCAATACTTCTGGGTCGTTGCCAGAGGCATTGTCCACCAAAATATTGTAAGCGTAGAATGATATGGTGATATCTTGATCGGCAAGAGCTTCCAATCCGGTTCTAGACCATAATACATTGTTGTTTCCTGCAGACGTACTAACGCCAATTGCCATAAACCTGCCATCTGTTATGCCCGTATGGTCATTAGGACTTCTCCAAGATGTGTTAGGGTTGGTAATTCTGTTCGTTATTGCATATTCCGCATTTACAAGTATTCCTGCAGGACCTAAGTTACAATCCGTTTCAGTTCCATCTTGTGGTTCGTAGCAATATCCTGGTCCTATTTCTGCAATTTGTGTAGTAACCCCAGCACCAAAATTCTCTAAAAATAAGGTACTTTGCTCCGGAGCAACAGTACTGGTATACCCAACAGTTATCGTTTGGGTACCAGAAGCCACATTGTTAAAAATATTGTTATCTATTGGGGCATTATCAGTACCGTTTAATTTATAGGTATAGGTAAAGTCGGTCGTGTTAGAAGGCGTGATCGTCACTATGCCGTCTCCATCACACTCATAAGTAATAGCATTGGTGAACGTAGGAGCTATAGCAGAGCTTGGTACCGTAATCTCTAAAGGTGTTTCACAACCTAGGGCATCTTTGATGGCTAATTGATAGTTACCGGGAGCCAAACGTTGCTCATCAACGCTGGAGAATGTGCTACCACCATCAAAACTGTAGGTGTATGGTGCTTGACCACCACTTGCATTTAAAATTTTTACTAAGGCGGTTGGTGTTGCGGCCCCAGAGGTATCACAAGAAGCATCTTCTATTATAGAAGGTGATGCTGTAAGAATGAACGGTTGGGTTACTTCATATTTTAAGGTTTCCGTACAAGCATTACCTGGGTTACTGTTAGTATCCATTACGGTAATGGTATACACTCCTGCGGCTATATTATTAAAGAAGTTTTCTGTCTGATAAGTTACTCCGCCATCTAAGCTGTATTGATAAGGAGCATTGCCACCAGTTGCAGTAATCGTCAAAATAGATGTAGCTGAATCTGCACAGGTAATATCTGTGTTCGATGCCGAAATGCTTATGGTACCTAAATCTTCCATTGATACGATATTGGAAAATCCATAACATCCGTTATCATCCCTAATTACAAAAACATAATCACCATCTTCATTTGGAATATAGGTAGAAGGCGAACCTCCATAACCGAATAGGAATGTTGGGTTAGAGGTGAACTCCGAATCTGGAATAGTAGTTTCATCAGCATACGGAGCTACACCATCTTTACTATAGATGGCATATTCATAACCTGTTGTTCCACCAGTTGCCGTTAAATTAATTACTCCGGCAGAACACGTGATATTATCTTGATTTGTTGCGGTTAATCTTAATTCTGGAATTTCGACTACCTCAATTGTTTGTTCGTTGGTACAACCGTCTACAGTAGTGGTTACAATAACATAATCATCTGCTGCAAGCCCCGTAAACGTATGTGTATTATCCGTAGAAACTAAATTATTGGCTACCAGTGCGCCTGGGCCACCACTGCCATTGTCAAAATATAGTTCATAGCTATATTCCGGTGATACGTTTAAGGCTTGTATCGCTATGGTTCCAGCATCGGTACAATCAAACGGGGTGGAACTAGCGGTTACTTCGAAAATTCTTTCGGAAATACCAATTTCTTCCGTTTCAAAGATACAACTGTTGGCTATTGGGTCACCTGTTGAAGGATTTAGTTGTGTAATCTGTACTTTGTATGTTCCGCTTGTCGCAATTTCAAAGTTAGGACCTTGACCTGCGCTGAATGGTACTGATACCGTGTTGTTCTCTACATCGTATAATTGATATCCGTAACCTGAGCCTAAATCTATAACTCTAATGGAACCATTGGTGTCGCAAATGATATCAGATGAATCTGGTTCAGGAATATCCAATGTATTTTGATATGCATTAAAATAGAACCTACTGAAACAACCGCCTTCATAACCAATAACTACTCTATATTTACCACTTTCGGTAACGGTAAAATTATTTTCATCGGATTCCTCTTCCCATGTCCAATTTCCATCTGTATTGGCACAGTTGTCGCTTACATCGCCACAAGTTGCGTTGTCACAACTTGTTTCGTCAAGTTTTTCCCAGGTAATGCTCAAAGCATCGGTAATGCCCAATTGTATAAATGCACTATCCAAATCACCACATAGAAAGATATGTGGCATAGAACTGTTGTCATTAGAACAAGTTACCGTCTCACCTTGAATGTCATTATCTGGATTACTGTCACTATTTACTTGATTTAAATAGCTGATGATTGGGTTGGTCTGTGTTTCTCCATAACGCTCAACCGTAATTAATTCTGTATGGTTTGCACACCCTGATGTTGCTGTTTTTTCAACAATATAGTTACCTATAGTAGTTACGGTTAGAGTGTTAGATGTACCATCATCTAAAATAGTATCTCCAGAATCTATAACACCATTATTGTTATTGTCGATTGCCCAAGTATACGTATCAAAACCTAGACCTGCGGAAAGCGTGCCGCTTGCACCACAAAGTTGAACGGTACGGGCTACGTTACAATTTGCCAAGGCATCTGAAACATTGTTGGCTGCAACTTCTAAAGTAGTGGTACAAGCACCTGCCGGATTACTACCATCTTCATCAGAAAATGTATTGGTGTTCAATGTACCCGTGTAATTGGCATAGGCATGGTTTTCTAGTTGTGAGGCACAGGCCGCAACAAACTCAGAACAGTCCCCAGCTACAGATACCGTTATCTTTATTTTGTACTCAGGGTCGTCAATTTGAACCAGACCGTCCGGTATGGTAAAGGTTATTGTTCTGGTGCTTTCGTCGTAACTGTTGGTTACTCCCGGGGCATCATCAATGTTAATATCATCTAAGCTAACGTTATCCGGTAAAACATTTTTAATCGTAAAATTGGTAGCATCATCATCACCGGTATTCTGAAAACGTATGACATAATTGAATGTGTCTCCTAAGTCTACATTTTCACCGTTGATGTCAGTACCACCTAATAATTCTGAGGTATTACCTAAAACAATTACCGGTGCAAATACTTGAGTGTAAGTTGCCGCATTTACCGTACCATCCGTTGGGTCCACTGCAGGAACTCCTGTGCCATATTCACCACCATCACCACCGTCGGCAGCATCATCTTTGTAATATTCGTTAGCATCGCTACAACCATCGCCATCACTATCTAAGTCTAAGTGATCTGGAAAACCATCCAAATCGGTATCTAGATTTGCACAAAATCCGGAAAAGGACGCTGTATTATAGGATAAAAAGGCAACATCTGCATTTGAACTAAGTTGTAATCTTAGATAAGCAACGTCAGCTAAATTGGCGGTAGGTATGCCAAATTCTGATAACTCTACAGTTGCCAAGCGGTAATCTCTAGTAGTATTATTGAAAAAAATGCTACCATTAGCGTTGTAAATATCCAATCTGTAAGAACCAACTATATTTGCAAGTGCGCCGCCGCTATAGGCTTGAACACGTACTGCATTTCCTAGAGGTGCACCTGTAGCATCATAAAGACTAACTACGTGACCAACACCATTTGGGTCTGCCACTTGGGTCAGTAATATATCTGGTATACCATCACCAACATTGGTAGCTACTATAGGATCTATTTCATACGTCCATGTGTCACCAATATTGACAATACCAGAACCAAGATCTAATCCATTTTGTCCGTGGGTCAATAAAGGATTTAATGGGTCTGTGGTAGGGTCGTTAATAATGGTCAACCCTAAGGCATTATCGTTGTTTCCGTCATTTAAATTCGCTTCAAATGTTCCTTCGCCATAAATATTATTTGAAGGGGTTAAGGCCATCCAGCTAGATTCTGTAGCTGAAATATCTGAAAATCCATCATTGTTGGAGTCTATTCCATCTAATAAACCATTACCGTCAGTATCAAAAAGATTATCGTCTGCAACCCCTGTGGAGAAAGTAGTTCCGCCAGACGTGAATGCCAATAATTCATGTGATAAGTTTGGTAAAACCGGATTTCTTGATGTTGTAGAACTTCGCCAAAAACCGGAGTAGTTAGAGAAAATTTCTGTTACCGCAGTACCACCTTGAACAGTGCTGGAGGGTGAACTGAAATTAACTTCACTGGATATAATACACATTTGTTCAACAGCATCATAAATTCCATCATTGTCATCATCTAAATCAACACTATCTACAACCCCGTCATTATCAAAATCATTATGTACTATAATTCGTGCAGAAGGCTCATCTCTTGTAAGATTGGCGTCTGTTTGGTCTTGAGTATTGGTTGCTGTATTGACGAGGTTCAGTAAAGGTAAAATGTCAATTTCGTCTGCAATTACCTCTAAAGTTAAAAATGCTACTTCACCGGGAGCCAACGTTCCAATATTCCACACACTGCCATTAAACGTACCTGTTATTGTTGTCGCTTGTACTAATGAAAGACCAGCGGGAATATTATCCGTAACCTGTAAGTTGGTAATATCATTAAAGTATAAATTCTCTGCCCTAATGGTAAAAGTTGCGGTTTCCCCTTCAACTATTTCAGGTTTGTCCACTGTTTTTTCTATAAGTACGTCTGGTTCACAATAGAAAATTTTAATGGTTTGTGAATCATAGGTACAAGGACCTTTGGTACCTCTAACGTAGTAATCACCTGCAATAGTAGCGGCATATTCAAAAGAATTAGCTCCAGGTATGATCTCACCATCAAAATACCACTGATATGCATCAAAATTGTCATCTGACGCCTCAAATATACTTGAACCGGAAAAACACTCGCCTTCAACACCGCCATTAATTCTTAATACAACTTCTGGTACGGTATCAAATCCTGAAAAGTATCCTGCAACTCCTTGAGCGCCATTATAACCAAAAAAGCCAATAGCCATTGGTCCGGTTGAGGTTACACTGATATCACCATCTAAGTTAGGGATGTAAAAAGTTTTCCAATCATCAGAACCGGCAACAGGATCAGAGGCAGGTTTTGAAATTTCAACGCCGTCTTCAAACACCTTAACATTAGAATCCGCTGTATTAACCGAAGCAATAATAGTTAACCCGCCTGTAACCGTAGTACCTGCTATGTTCCTAATATCTGGAATGTTGTCCATTACATCTGGTAAAAGACAGTTGACCGGAGCAACGAAATTTAAACCTTGGGTATACAAATTACTAGATCCCGCCATAGATTGGTAGGCATAGACGTCTTTTGAGGTTTGAACGAACATGTTAGCACCTACTGAATTAGAAGAGTAATAACTGCTAGGAATTTTAAAGTACTCGCCATTATCAATAGTTGCTAAAGGTGTTGTGCTTCCATTCACGTATACATGAGTGTTGTCTGCAGTGGCAATAACTAAAGGAAACTCCGTAAGACCGTTGGTGTTACCGTTTCCTCGTATAAATACATATTCCTTACCAAGTTTATTGATCGGTACAGGTTGATCAATGCCGGCATCTCTATGGCTTTGTCCGTCTTGACTTCCAAAGTTTATAGAACCATTACTTATTACAATATCTTTGGTAGATACGATAGAGGCACCTATCCAACCGTCTTCATGTGCCTGTGTATGTGTATTGCCAATATATGTTTCATACACGAAAGATTCATTGGCGTTCAATGTTATAGTATGCGAGTTGGCAGTTATACCAGCTCTGTTGCCGCCTACCCTAAATTCACAACCAGGATCATAACCGGATAATACAACGGTTGTATTATCTTCCGTGGCCATAATGCCCAATGTATTCGATTTTGATGAATGGGTACCTTTGTTTGGAACACCGCCCCATTTAAAGTTGGTTCCCATTGCTTGTCTACCTTTGGCGGTTAACGATGCTGCCTGTGAACCAGATTTACCTCTATAGTTCACATAAAACTTTTCTCCACCGGCTGATACAAAGCGCAACCCGCTATTGGTCAATACTACTCCGGTATTGTTGTTGTCTACAAGGGTGATGTTATTGTCTCCATTACCCAAAGTCCAAACACCAGGGTTTAGATTGTCTATGGTAATAGTCCTTTCAATGGTATTAGATGTACCTCTGTACACGTATACGTTGAAAGGCGTAGTTTCTGGAGTAGATAAATAAATTGCCTGGTTTTGAATACCTGCATTATTTTGACCTTGCTTCATTGGTGGTAAATAATGCAAGTCGCTCAACTGGGCAGTTCCCAAAAAAGAACTGAAAGCAAGCAGAAAAAATAAATAGGATTTGGTAAGGTGTTTAATCGAAGTAATCATCAGTTTGGTTTCAAGTAGTACTTAAAACAAATAACGATACCTTTTACCTGCTTTCTAAAAAATTGTTGTATAACCGCGTATTATGTCAATGTATGGCCAAATTCTATATGCATGAAAAAATTTATTGGAATGAATTGTGTATTTTGTTAGTAAATTCGTGCTATGTCAGAAGAAAAATTAATGTCGAAAAAAAAGCCGGCTTACCCCGTAAGCGAAGCTTTAGATGGCTACCTGGAACATTACAGTAGAAAAATTGAAATTCCTATATTTTATGACGATTTACTAAGGTTTTCAGGGTCGGTCGTTGTCTATGATAAAAATGATGAAGATACGCTTTGGGTACGCGCATATTATTCTGAATTCGATAGAAAGGAAATAGATGATAGTTTAAAGAAAGTATATTCCATTTTATTATCTGATGGTAGTGATAATATTCATCAATATTTAAATGTTGACGCGGTGGATTTTTGCACGTTTGGGAATTCAAAACCATTTCGGATAAAAATTCGAAATGTTCTAAACGATAACTTTACTTATTTCTATATAAAAAAGACCGATGCATCTCGTATTTATGGGTTGGAATTGGAGCATATGCTTTCTCCCTACAACCTTAATTTTTTGGTTTATAAGGATACCTTGATTGAAGAACATATTGCCGGTATTCCCGGAGATGAATTTATCAAGAATAATTTACCTAAGTGTACCCCACGAGAAAAGGCGCAATTGGCGAAGGAATTTGTTAAGTTCAATGAGCGATGTATGATTAGGCTTTTGGGAGATATGCGATCATATAATTATGTCATTGTACCTACACATGATTTTGACCATGTAGTATATAAAATACGTGCTATTGATTTTGATCAACAGTGTTTTGAAGGGAAATTAAAGGTGTATAGACCTCAGTTCTTTAAGGAGAACTATCAAATGGTAGAATTGGTTAGAAGTAAGCTTACCCATGATTCTGTTGATCAATATAAACTGGAAGAACGTTCTATGGTAGCTAAGCGTATTTTAAGTTCTGGTAATAGAATAAAGAAGTTACGTGCTATTTGTAAGACCGATGAAATATCTACACCAGATAATATTGCCATGTTAAGGGAACAAATTGAGGTATTGACCATGGATATGGATTTTCAGAATTGTAAGACCATGGGAGAGGTGCTAGACCTAGCTTTGAACTTTGTTCGTAGAAATTATGAAGATGTCAGTGTAAAGCAGATTATTGAGCATAATATTAAAATAAACAGCTAGTATATATTATGATAGTCATAGTATTAAAAAAGCCATTTTTCGTGTGATGAAAAATGGCTTTTTTAATACTAAAGTTAGACAAGGCTAGCTTTTCTGTTCTTTGTTGAAATACACTAAGTAATAGTACATTTGTCTTTCCTCGTCCCAGCCTTTTTCTACAAATTTTTCAGCAGATTCAGGATTTATGAAATCCATTTTGATCTGTATGTTGGTGTCAAGATTAATAACGTTCTTAATTTTTTTACGAGCATCTGATACCGCTTTATTGGCAATGTCAAAATTGGATACATCTTCAATGCTGAACTTAGGTCCTTTTTCCGTTTTGTAATGTTTGAACTCAGGAATCAATTCTGGGTTTTCCATTACTTCATTTAAGAAAGAAGACTCTTCAAAAGAATCGTTTTTTGCAAAATGGTTAACCGCTCGGTTCATAAAAAGAACCTCTTGTTGTTTATCTTCCGCTGGTAAAACCACGTCCTTTGCAAAATTCTGACAGAACTTTAAATAGTTTTTGGTCTTGAAATTATCATCTGAAAGCGGGTCTACACCCAAGAAATTTTCTAACCAATATTTGGTGTCATATTTATTGCTATCTACTGAAAGTACTTTGTAACCTTCTTCTTTATCAACATTGAATATTAAACAACCTTTGTCAAGCTTGTTAATGTTTATACCCTGTTGAATAACAATATCCAAATTGCTCCCTTTTTCTTCAAACTGAATAAAATCATGCTTGAGCTCACTTTTAAAGATACCTATGGCATCTACTTTTTTATTGTCCAACAATAGACCGGATAGGTAAGCTACGTATACCTCACCACTTTTAATATGTGGGTGATTAGATTGTTCAAATAATAAAGAAGCTACCTTTTTAGAGTTTAAATGTGCTTTAGAAGGGTCCTCAAAAACTTCACTGACAATTTTGAACAATTCGTTGAATTCCACATCAACTTCATTGGCCAGTTTATAATAATTTTCTTCCTTTTCCCTAAAAGGCTTAAAGAAGTATTCTTTTAATAGACCTGTAGTTTCGTCATTAAGTCTAAATGGTTCTTCAGAAAGAAATATACCTTCATTTTTATTTTTGTTACCAACTCTGTGTATAGAGATACTTTCTATTTGGGTAGCATATAGGTTGATCATAAAATGTTCTAAATTAAATGGTTATACGTGACTTTGGTTCATTTGGTAACTGGTAAATTAATTCCAGTTCTCATCAAAATCCAAGTCATCATAATTATCAAAGGTATCATCAAAATCAAAGGCACTGTTCTCCGCCTCAAAGTTTTTTTCTGGTGGGGTCTCAGGTAATTCGCCAAATGTGAATAGTACATTAGGGTAAGCACGACCATCTTCTTTTGGTTGTATATCCGCCAGTTCTACAAAGAAGGTCCACATGTTCATGAAATCATAAACGTAAATCAACTTTGGGTTGTTTTCGTTCATGATGTCCTCTAAAAAAGTTTCGTTCATTAAACGAACGTCAGAACCAGATTCGCTCATATCAAAAAGTGCAATTTCTTCGTCTTGTTTCCACTCTTCATCGCAGGTGTAAAAAGATGCCATTTCATTGCCTAAAAAGCCAAATGCCTGGGTAATAGTATTATGAAAGTCCTCTAAAGAGTTATGAGCTTCAATTTCTAAATCTCTAAAAATATCTTCTTCGGCGTCTAGAATCACACGAATTTTATAAATCATACCTTAAATTTTGCGGGAGGGCAAAGTTACGAAGTTTTGATGTTTTTCCTAGGCTTTAATGCATCTAAAAGTATGTAGAATTGAACTCCAAATAGAATTGAAGCCAATACCAAGTGTAACGGCTGACTTGCAAAAGGAAAATCTAAATAGTTCATGGCTATACCTGTAATTACCTCTACTACCAATAAAAACAAGACCCAGTAAATTTTAAAATGTCCTAAGTTTAATTTGGTAATCCGGTAAACCAAGTATACATTGATTAAAAGTACGATGATTGAAAAAGATCGATGTATATAGAATAAAACCTCAGGATTTTGTAGCCATAGACTTTTAGCGTCATAACCAAATATATCTATTTGCTCGTCTACAAATTGACGAACCTGTGTGCCCATACCAATTTGTACTAAGGTTAACACTAATGCTATTAGACTAAAATACAGTACCGTCCTGTCATACCTTAAACGTTTGTTTTCTTTATTGGCCAAATAAATGATGTACAAGAGCATGGCAACAATGACCAATGCCATGAGCATATGTATGGTAATTTTGGCAGGTTCTAAAACTGAGTATACTACCGTAGCGCCTAACCATGCTTGAAAAACCATACCTACTACCACTAACCATGATAATATAGAAATACGCTTTTTCTTTTTCCAAAATTTTAATGATATAATGGCTAGCAAAAGTGTAGCCAACCCAGCTAGGGCGCCAAACAATCTATTAATATATTCGATCCAAGTATGCCAAGGGTTGAATTCGGCGTAGTCATGCTTGGTATACATTTCCCAGTTTTCTTCATTAAATGAATTTGTAGTGGTAAATGTTTCTTTTGAAACTTGTAAGGTTTCGTTCCAAATAATCACTTGTCCTTTTTCAAACGTTCTATCTGCTTGCCACTTAATTTCCGTAACATCTGTTGGCGGAATATAATAACCAAAGCATTTGGGCCAGTCTGGGCATCCCATGCCACTGCCTGTCATTCTTACTACTGCACCGGCAACAATTACCAAGTAAACTAAAACTAACGATATTTTGGCAATTTTTCTAAATGTAATATCCATAAAAAGTATCCATTCTATTTAGTAGTCTGTAAGCCTAGTTCTGCACCTTTAAGATACATAAATTCTTGTGCAGCTTTATATTCATTTGGAATTTCTCCTTCTAAAATAGCCTCTTTGATCGCTTCTTTGATAATCCCGATTTCTTTAGACGGTTTTAGGGAAAATGTTTCCATAATTTCTTCTCCACTTATAGGTGGTTGAAAATTTCTAACATGATCGCGAGCTTCTACTTCCTCAATCTTTTGGCGAACAATTTTGAAATTTTGATGATACCTTCGCTGTTTTTTAGGATTCTTTGTAGTGATATCCGCTTCGCATAAGGTCATTAAATCTTCCACATGGTCACCTGCATCAAATATTAACCTTCGTACGGCAGAGTCTGTCACAAAATCTTCTGATAAAACTATAGGTCTAGAACTCATAAGTACGAGCTTTTGTACATATTTCATTTTATCGTTCAATGGCATGCGTAACCTTTTGAACAGCTTATAGACCATTTTAGACCCCACAAATTCGTGCCCATGAAATGTCCAACCTATTTTTTTATGGAATCTTTTGGTTGGTGCTTTTCCAATATCATGTAATAACGCTGCCCAACGTAACCAAAGACTGTCTGTAGCTTCAGATATATTATCGACCACTTCTAGCGTATGCCAAAAATTGTCTTTATGTTTTTGCCCTTCTATTTCTTCAATGCCCTGTAACGCAGTAAGCTCTGGTAGAATTAAAGCTAAAAGTTCTGTTTTATGAAGCAGTGAAAACCCTACGGACGGTTTTTTGCACAACATAATTTTATTGAGCTCGTCTAATATTCGCTCGTTGGATACGATTTTTAAACGGTCTTTGTTTTCGGTAATAGCTTGTAAGGAGGGTAGTGCAATTTGAAAATCTAATTGAGTTGCAAACCGTATAGCCCTCATCATGCGTAAGGGATCATCTGAATAGGTTACCCCTGGTTCTAAAGGAGTTTTGATTATTTTGTTCTCAAGATCCGTTATACCGTTAAAGGGGTCCAATAACTCACCATAGTTAGATGAATTTAAAGAAAGTGCTAATGCATTAATGGTAAAATCCCTTCTTTTTTGATCATCTTCCAAGGTGCCGTTTTCAACAATTGGTTTACGGCTATCCCTGGTATAACTTTCTTTACGGGCGCCAACAAATTCTAGCTCAATGCCATTACTTTTGATCATGGCGGTGCCAAAATTCTTAAAAACAGAAACTTGAGGTTTTCCCTTTAATTTTGAAGCTACTTTCTCGGCAAGTGCTATGCCACTGCCAGTAGCAACGACATCTATATCTTTAGGAATGGATCTCTTTAAAAAATAGTCTCTGACAAAACCACCAATAACATAGCAGTCTACAGAAAGTTCTTCTGCAGCTTCTGAAATAGTTTTGAAAATAGGGTTGTTTAAAGCGTCTATATGGCTCTCTTGCATGTTCTTATTCTCGAATAACCTTCACCGTATTGTCATTAGAAAGTCTAATAATTGATGAGGCGGAGCTATTCTGTTTCTCTCTGTGCAAATTTACCACATAGTCTACACCTTTTAAAATGGCTTGATCTATATTTTGGAAAGAATTTGGAGTGTTGTTTCCTGATATATTGGCAGATGTTGATACAATTGGTTTTTTGAACTTACCAATTAGGTAACTGCAAAATTTGTCAGAAGCTACTCTGACGGCTAGGGTATTGTCCGCTGCAATTAGGTTTTTGGCAATACCACGTGGATTATCGTAAATTATAGTGGTTGGTTTTGTAGAAAGGTCCATAAGGTCATAGGCCAGGTCAGGAACTTTTTCTATGTGCTTCTCAAGCATTGCGTCATTGGCGACCAAACAAATTAATGCTTTACTGTCTTCTCGTTGTTTTAATCGAAATACTTTTTGAACCGCTTCTTCATTGGTGGCATCACAACCTATTCCCCAAACGGTATCGGTAGGGTAGAGTATGAGTCCGCCATTTTCTAAAACTTCTATGCATTTGTTGATTTCCTCGATCATTGAGATAAAATAATTTTGTTAATACCGTATTCTTGATCAATGGCCTGCCATTGAACCGTATTCTTATCTTTTTGTAAATTATCTTTTTTTAAAGCTACTTTTTGTGTTCCAATAATTGGTATGGGCTCTTTAGGCGTTTCGGTTGCTTGAATTGAAATAGTATTGTTCAGAATAGCCATAGCTTTAAACCATAGGTCATCTGCTTTTGGGGCTAAGGTCATCATCTTATCTAAATTGAAAACCTCTTTATGAAGCGATTTTGCTGGGTATAGAATACCCCATGCACCTATTGGTACAAATGCTTTTTGATTTATAGTAGTCTTAAATTCATTTCTCCATTTCTTAAAGGGTAGGGAATTACCATTTTCAAAATTTATATGAGATGTTTTTATGCCGATGATATAGTTAGGGTTTTTTTGATGTTCCTTATATATTACATTCAGCCAATTCTTCCGGTACATTAAGTCATCATCGCAAGTAATGATTGCTGTTTCTGGATAATCCGTTAATGTATGGATCAATTTTTTATGAGAACAATGAAGCTTGGTAAAACGAATTTCAAAAATAGATGACTCTAGTTTTTTTACATTTTTAGGAATAATGCCTTTGTGCTCTTCATTTAACCAGAGTATTACTTTCTTAGGTAATATGTCTTGGTTCAATATGCTTTTAATAACTAAATGTAATGTACCAAACCTTTGTGGAATTGAGGTCAATGAAACTATAACCGGAGCTGTAGGCTTATTTTTTTTGGTAAAAAAAATTGTAGGTAAAACTGTGTACTTTATACTGTATAATATAGATAACGGTAATTCTTTTATTACTTTCATACTATAGGGAGGTAATAAATTTTTGACCTTCAGGAATTTCTGGAATGGTAATATAATCTCCTATAATTTTATTGTATTCATTGGGGATGAATTCTAATCTGCCATCAGCAGGGTAAAAGGTCATTTCTCCAAAAATTATTACACCATCTAAGTTGTAAAGGTCTACTCTAACAAAAGGGAACGTACCTGCTAATTTCTTGGCTACTTCTACCATTTCATTAAAATTCTTGGGCTTTTCAGTCTCACCTTCTATAGGTCCTATACTTTCGTGGGTAATCGGTAATTTGTTCCAGTCAATGTCATAATATGACCTTAGGTGTTTTGAACCACGGTCTATATCGACATGTAGAAATTTGGGTTCGCCATCAAAACAAAAAAACTTATAATCGTTTATATCTTTTTTACCTATTTCAGATAGATATTTTTCAACTATAAATTTTGGTTTGATATCCTTGTAGGCCCATTCAAGTCCTCCACGTGTATATTGATCTTTTCTTAGCCATTTTTCTAGTTTAAGCCTGGCTTTGGTTTTGTTAAGTTTAGACTTATCCTCTACGAGAATATTAAAGTGGTACCCGTGTGTAGCCTTTAATACAAATTTTTGT
The DNA here is from genome assembly GCF_048059195.1 of Maribacter sp. HS. Taxonomy (NCBI): domain Bacteria; kingdom Pseudomonadati; phylum Bacteroidota; class Flavobacteriia; order Flavobacteriales; family Flavobacteriaceae; genus Maribacter; species Maribacter sp. HS. The sequence goes on along the minus strand of NZ_JAYLVV010000002.1, from coordinate 137,056 downwards.
GGTAGCACATCGTAATCTATCTCTTTTGGATAATCATAAACCGCAATCAATTCGTTTAAATACTTTTCTCCAACTTTTTCTTTTACATATGACCTAACTTCATATTTATCAACAAGTTGATGTAGAATAGGGACTCTGTAGTATACTTTTAACCACTGTATTTTTTGGTTAAAATCCTTTGGGTCATTTAAATCTAGTTTCTTCCCAGAATAATATTCATAATATATTTTCATGTAAAATGGAGCAGGTAAGAATTTCATTTTCTTTAAAAGCCCATAAGTTATTTTTTTGTTCATATATTATTAGCTGAATTATTTACAAATATATAGATAACACTTTTATATTTTTGCAGTAATTTGAAACGTAGCATGGAGATTCCTAAAATAAGTATCATTGTTAGTACATATAATGCCGAAGAGTGGTTGAAGAAGGTACTTTGGGGCTTTGAGCAACAAATTTTCAAAGACTTTGAAGTGGTTATTGCCGATGACGGCTCAAAGGAACCTACCAAAATTCTTCTTGAAGAAATGGCAAAAAAGGTTCATTACCCCATAGTTCATGTTTGGCAAGAAGATGACGGATTTCAAAAATCTAGGATACTTAATAAAGCGGTTACGGCTTGTTCTGCAGATTATATTATCATGACCGATGGTGATTGTATACCGCGAGAAGATTTTGTTCAAGTTCACTACATAAATAAAGAACCTGGTTATTTTATTTCTGGTGGATATTACATGCTACCAATGAATATCTCTAAATTAATTACTTTAGAGGATATTGAAAAGCAACGTTGTTTTAATATTCAGTGGTTAAAAGAAAAAGGAATTCCGCAAACATTCAAGAATAATAAGTTGACGGCTCGGGGGATCATTTCAAAGATCCTTAACTGGGTAACACCTACCAACGCTAGTTGGAACGGTCATAACTCTTCTGGTTGGAAGAAAGATATTGAAAACGTGAACGGATTTGATGAGCGTATGCAATACGGTGGTCAAGACAGGGAATTGGGCGAAAGGTTATTCAATTTTGGTATAAAGTCAAAACAATTACGTTACAGTGCTGTTTGTGTTCATTTGGATCACAAAAGAGGTTACAAAACACCAGAGTCTATTGCAAAAAATGTTGGAATTAGAAATGCCACCAAAAAGGAAAAAAGTGTGTGGACACATTATGGCATAACCAAATAATAGGCTAATTCATTTTTTTGCTCTAATCTTTTTAGTTCGTTGAAGCGTTCTAAAACACCCAATGAATTCAGGTAACAAATAGTAAAACCTTTTTTGCCGTCAAGTATACCAAGTCTTAATATATAGTGGTTAAAAAATTTCCAGCTAGTTTTTAAGACCATCATAGCATAACTGAACTTCTTTTCTTTATAAAAAGATTCAATAGCCTTTAAACGCCCATACTTCAACATTTTACCTTTGTAGTCTTCGTAGTTTTTGTAACAGTAATGTGTCAATTTTTCTTTAAGAATTCCAGAGGTTCCGTCAACATCTAATGTTTCATGGACAATTTTGCAATCGGAAAATACAGCTTTACTTTTTCTAAAAAGACGATAGTTTTTATCTGTTTGCCATCCGCTAAAATTCAATTTTTCATTTTTGAACATGAACTGTCGATAAAACCAAAAAGCAGCAATTTCGGTACCACTTGATATTGTTTCTTCTATTTCATTTTGCAAAGCTTTAGAAACAATCTCATCAGCATCTAAAAATAAAACCCAGTCGTTTTTAGCCTGTTTTAAAGCAAAAGATTTTTGAGCGGTAAAGTTTTCGAACGGATTTTGAATGACTTTTACTTTAGGGTGGTCCTTTAAAAACTCATAGGTTCCGTCAGTACTAAAAGAATCAACTACAATAATTTCGTCGGCAAAAGAAACAGATTCTATACATTTTTCAATGAAACCAATTTCATTATACGTAATTACTAATGCGGTAAGTTGTTCTTTTTTGGTAATCATACAATCCAATTTGATAGGTTTGCTCTAATCGGAGCGAACAAAGTTATAACAAAAAAAGAATTAAAAAATTGTGTCAAGAAGTAAAATTCTTTCAGGTTTAAAATCCGGTATTATAACTTGGTTCAGTTTATAAGAGGGTATATTTTAGAATGGTTGCGTTCAATTATCAAAAAGTTTTTTGGTTTTTGCTAACGCTGCTCCAATAACCTGGTGCATATCATAGTATTTATATTCAGCTAGCCTACCTCCAAAAATGACTAAGTCTTTGGAAGCCTTGTTTTTATATTTTAAATACCTACTGTTATTCTTATCGTCGTTAATGGGGTAGTAGGGTTCTAATTCAGTTGATGCCTCTAATGGAAATTCTTTTGTTATGACCGTTTTCTTTTGTTGCCCAAATTCAAAATGTTTGTGTTCTAAAATTCTAGTATATGGTATTTCTACTGCTGTATAATTGATAACTGCATTGCCTTGAAAGTTTTCGATATCTAAAATTTCATGGTCAAAACGTAAACCTCGGTATTCTAGTTTACCAAATTCATAACCGTAGTACTCGTCAATTTTACCTGTAAAGACCGTTTTGTGCGCCATCCCATCTAAGGCAATTTTATCTTTAAAGTAATGGACGCCAAGCTGTACATCTATACCTTCAAGTAATCCACCAGTAAGTTCGTTATATCCGCCTATTGGAATGCCTTGGTAGCTATCATTAAAATAATTGTTATCGAATGTAAATCTTACCGGTAGACGTTTTATTATAAATGCAGGTAATTCTGTGGCTTTTCTTCCCCATTGCTTTTCTGTATACCCTTTAATTAGTTTGTAATAAATATCTTCACCAACCAATGAAAGTGCTTGTTCTTCTAAATTTTGAGGTTTTTTTGTTTGGTGTTTTTTGCTTTGCTCTTCTATTATGTTTTTAGCTTCTGAAGGTGTTTTTACTCCCCAAAGCTGATGGAAAGTATTCATGTTAAAAGGCAAATTGAACAATGAACCTTTATAATTGGCAACTGGTGAATTTGTATATCTGTTAAAAGGCACAAAGTCGTTTACATAGTCCCAAATTTTTTTGTCGTTGGTATGGAAAATGTGTGCTCCGTAGGCATGCACATTGATATCTTCTATTTTTTTACAAAATGTATTACCTCCTATATGTTCCCTTTTATCTACTACTAAACATGTTTTACCCTTTTTTTTTGCTTCATGGGCAAAAACTGCCCCGTACAGACCTGCGCCTACAATAAGGAAATCATACTTTTTTGTGGATGCCATTTTTTAAAATTTATTGTTCAAAGATACAGTTTGAAATCTAAATTTATTAACATGAAAATATATACAATTGTTTAAACTTAAACTTAAAAACTTTATTTTAAAATGGTATAATTGCATGGCAAAAATGGCTTAATGACTACCTACATGAATTCTAATAATCTTTTTTTTATTTCTAGGAATTATAAATTTTCAAAGAATGCGGCTTCTAAACCAAAAATGGACTGCGAGATAGTTCTTGAAAAAAACGGATTTAAAAATTTGGGTTTTAAACAAAGTAATTACCCCAGTTCGGCGATAGGTGCGGTTATTAGTTTTTTCGGAATCACAAAAGGGTTAATTCGCTTGCCAAGAAAGTCGGTTTTTTGCATGCAATATCCATTGAGTAAGTTTTTTGGGTATATCACCAACGTCGTTGCTTTAAAAAAATGTACACTAATTATTATCATTCATGATGTAAAATTTTTAATGGGGAAGTCAAAAGATTTAAACGGTGAAATGGCGAAGTTTAATAAAGCTGATTTTATCATCGTTCATAACGAATCTATGAAAAAGTGGTTTCAGGATAATGGCTGTACTGCACAGTTGGTCAGCTTAGAATTGTTCGATTATATTCATTCCAGTAATAAGCATGCCACGCTCAACACTCCTTACGATGTAGTCTTCGCAGGTGGGTTAGGAAAGGAAAAAAGTGAGTTTCTATATAGTATGGACAACCTTAACCCTTTAAATTATAAATTGAAATTGTATGGTAATGGTTTCAATGCCGCTGATGCTGAGCAAACTAATTCTATTCTCGATTACCAAGGTGTTTTTTCACCAGATGAAGTAATTGATAAAATAGAAGGTTCGTTCGGGTTAATTTGGAACGGTAATGCTTTGACCGAATGTTCAGGGGATTTTGGTAAATACCTGTTATATAATAATCCGCACAAGACTTCTTTATATCTCTTGTGCGGATTACCTGTAATTGTCTGGAAAAAAGCAGCTATCGCTAAATTCATTGAAAAAGAACAAATAGGTATTACCTTAAATTCTTTAGACGAACTTGATACTGTTTTAGCTAACCTTGATTCTAAAGACTATGCTACTATGGTTTCTAACGTAGAAAAGGTAAAGGTGAAGGTGTCTTCCGGTTATTACCTTTCTCATGCTATCAACAAAGTAGTGGCATTGGTTTAAAATTTAAACCGCTACATCATACTCTCTAAGTGCATCGTTCAATGATGTTTTTTTATTGGTGCTTTCCTTACGCTTACCAATTATTAATGCACATGGTACTTGAAATTCACCAGCCGGGAATTTTTTGGTGTAACTGCCAGGTATAACTACTGAACGAGCAGGGACAACACCTTTGGTCTCTACCGGAGTTTCGCCTGTAACATCAATTATTTTAGTACTCATGGTCAAAACAACATTTGCACCTAAAACGGCTTCTTTTTCAACTCTAACACCTTCTACAACAATACAACGGGAACCAATAAAGGCACCGTCTTCTATGATGACAGGTGAAGCTTGTAAAGGTTCTAAAACACCACCAATGCCAACACCGCCACTTAGGTGTACATTTTTACCTATTTGAGCACAGCTACCTACTGTTGCCCAGGTGTCTACCATGGTTCCTTCATCAACATAAGCACCAATATTTACATAGCTAGGCATTAAAATGGTACCTGCTGAAATATATGCTCCATGTCTTGCAACGGCATTTGGTACTACACGAATTCCTTTTTCTTTGTATCCTTTTTTTAATGGCATTTTATCATGGTACTCAAAAATACCAGCTTCTAAAGTTTCCATTTTTTGAATAGGGAAATACATAACTACCGCTTTCTTGACCCATTCATTGATCTGCCATCCATCTTCAGTAGGCTCGGCACATCTCAATTTTCCTAAATCTAAAAGATTTACAACCTCTCTAATACTATCTTGGGTAGCAGACTCCTTCAAAAGGTCTCTATTTTCCCATGCTTTTTCTATTTGAGCTCTTAATTCTGTCATTTTCATAAAATTTTCTCAAATATAAGTTGAAGTACAGTAATTACCCATGGTCAAGGGCACATATAACAAATTATCCTTTATTTTTGCCAAAAATTTAGTTTGGGAAAGATCCTTGCAATTGATTACGGAGAAAAACGTATTGGGCTGGCAGTTACCGATGATATGAAAATGATAGCTTTTGGTTTAACTACTATTGCTACTCCTGAAATATTTGAATATTTAGCTGACTATATACCTAATGAAAACGTAGATACCATAGTTGTGGGCGAACCTAAACAAATGGATAATACCGCTTCTGAATCTGAAGTACATATTGCTCCTTTTTTAGTGAAGTTGGCAGAGAAATTTCCTAAGGTGGCCATTAAAAGACATGATGAGCGCTTTACCTCTAAAATGGCTTTTCAGACCATGTTGGATAGCGGATTAAAGAAAAAACAAAGAAAGAACAAAGCATTGATAGATGAGATCAGTGCAACCATTATATTACAAGACTTTTTAAAAACAGTTTAAATGATATTACCCATTATTGCCTACGGTGATCCCGTATTAAGAAAAGTTGCGGATGATATAGATAAAGATTATCCAAAACTGAATGAATTGATTGCCAACATGTGGGACACCATGTACAATGCTAGTGGCGTAGGTCTTGCAGCTCCTCAAATTGGGCTTCCAATACGTATTTTCTTGGTAGATTCAACACCATTTAGTGGTGATGAGGATTTAACACCGGAAGAACAAAAGCAATTGGACGGATTCAAACGCGTGTTCATAAATGCGACTATTGAAGAAGAAACTGGTGAAGAATGGGCTTTTAACGAAGGTTGTTTAAGTATACCGGATGTTCGTGAAGATGTTCGCAGAAAGGAAACTATTAAGATCAGTTATTTAGACGAAAATTTTAAAGAACATGTAGAAACGTATAGTGGTCTTTTGGCACGTGTAATTCAACATGAGTATGATCATATTGAAGGAGTACTGTTTACCGATAAATTGTCTTCTTTAAAGAAAAGAATGATTAAGGGCAGATTGGCCAATATTTCAAAAGGAAAAATCAGTGTTGAATATAGAATGAAATTTCCGTCTTTAAAAAAAGGACGTTAAAATCATATCATAATTAATAGAAAAGTTTAATATTTGTCGACTAAAATTTTAAAAGAGTATATGGGGTTAGAGAAGATTTTATCCGTTGCAGGAAAACCAGGTTTATATAAATTAATTACCCAAACTAGAACAGGGTTTGTGGCGGAATCCTTGTTAGATGGAAAAAGAATTACGGTAAGCTTACGTAGCAGCGTTAGTGTTTTGTCTGAAATTGCCATTTATACACTTGAAGAGGAAGTGCCTTTAAGAGATGTATTCAAAAAAATACAAGAAAAAGAAGATGGTGGTAAAACATCTATTGGGCATAAAGAAGAGAAGATCAAATTAGAAGAATACTTCTTTGAAGTATTACCTAACTACGATGAGGATCGCGTTTATGTTAGTGACATTAAAAAGGTAATTCAATGGTACAATATATTGGTAGATAATAAAATCACCAATTTTTCTAGCGAAGAGGTTGCCAACGAAGAAGCTTCTGAGGAGGAATAACCTTTACTGTTATAATAAATAAAAAAGCCTTGGTCTCAACGATCAAGGCTTTTTTAATGGACTATTAATCTTTAGTCTTTTTCTATGGTTTCATAGGTATATTCACTCTTTTTCCAGTCAATTAGAGCAGAAGGATAGTACTTAACGTCCATACGATCTAAAAATGGAGCTTGGTCTGCCAGTCTTACTTTATAATTTTCCCAGTTTCTGTTTTCCTTTATACTCCAACTAAGTTCAGAATAGCCAATAATTCTAGGAAAAGCTAAATACTCTAGCTCATCAATATTACTAATGGTTTCTGACCAAAGCGGCGCTTCTACACCTAAAATATTTTCTAACGGAATACCATATTCTTCTGGTGTCCAAATGTATGCGGTATCTACCGGTATATATGCTGCCCAGTGCAACCCGAATTTAGAAAGGGTATCATACTCCATATCCAAGTATGCTTTCTTTGCAGGGGACACTATAATTTGCATGCCTTTGTCAACTGCTTTTTTAGCATTTTCCTCACTGGCCCACCATTGTGAAATTGAGGTTGAATCTACATCTGCAATGGCAACTTCATCCCATCCGATCATTCGTTTGCCATGTTTTTGAACTATTTTTTCTACCTTATTTATAAAGTGTATGTAATCTTTCTTTTTAGTTACATGGCTTTCATCTCCACCTACATGAAAGTATGGACCAGGCGTAATGGCAGCAATTTCTTCTACTACATCATCTATAAATGCATACACGGTATCTTTTCTTGTATCAAACGTGCTAAAACCAACACGCATACCTTCGTACAGTTTAGGTGTTTTTCCGTTTCCGTTTAAAAAAGGATACGAAACCGAAGCGGCATTGGTATGGCCCGGCATATCAATCTCTGGTATAATGGTCATATACCTTTCCGCTGCATAACGCACAATTTCCTTATAATCTTCTTGGGTATAAAATCCGCCTGCTTCGCCACCAACTTCTGTGCTTCCGCCAATTTCTGTAAGTTTGGGCCAAGATTTTATTTCTATACGCCAACCTTGGTCATCACTAAGGTGTAAGTGAAGAACGTTTATCTTGTAATATGATAATAGGTCTATATATTTCTTTACATCATCTACACTAAAAAAATGTCTTGCAACATCTAACATAGAACCTCGGTAGGCAAAGTTTGGGTTATCAATTATTTTACCCGATGGTACTGGCCATATTTTCTGTGGAGCCAAAGTGTCATTACTTTTAAGCGGCACCAATTGTCTTAAGGTTTGTATACCTCTAAACGCACCTTCTGCGGTATTGGAGTTTATGATGATAGAATCTTGGTTAATATATAATTGGTAGGCTTCTGGTGTTTCTAAATCGGTACTGTCACTTTGGTTGATGTAGATTACACGTTCTACCGTGTTAGAACCTTCACTATTTACGGGTATACTCAGGTTAATTTTGTCTTTTAATTTAGTAGCTAAGAACGTACCAACCTCTTCAAAGCCAGTTGCATTTTTAGAAGTGTATATTGCCGTAAATTGATCTAATGCAAATGCAGAATTTGTAGGTATGGTTTTTAAAGGTTTGGGTATTAGACTAACTTTAGATAAATCAGTGCTAGGCATTGCAATTCGTTCTTTCTTCTTCTCTGCACAAGCAAGGCATAATAGCATTAAACTTGTGAAAAACAGACTTCGAATACAAAAGGTTTTCATTTTCTTTAATAATTAAGGTTGGTTTACTAAATCTTTCATGGCTACATACCAAATATCATAACCTTTTTGGTTCATATGTAAACCGTCTTCAATAAAAATATCGGTTTTTAGTTTTCGCTTGTTCAACATAGGTTTCCATACATCTACATAGAACAAATTTGGGTCGTCTTGGGTAAAACGTTCCATTTTTCTATTTAACCTTTTATATTTTCCTCGAATTTTCCAACGGCTAATACTTGGTTTTGCCGATATTAATATAACTTGTGTTGAGGCGTTTTTTGCTTTTATTCGACGGATGATATCTGCGGTAGTATCAAGAACATCAGCAGGTCTTTTTTTAGCCCACAAATCATTATCACCTTCATATATAAATACCTTTTTAGGGTTGTAAGATAATATCAGTTCATCTATAAAGTATAAAAGGTCAGATGCTTGTGATCCTCCAAAACCACTATTGATGATTTGATGATCGGGAAACTCCTCTTGTAATTTTCCCCATAGGCGTACGCTTGAACTACCTGTGAATACAATGGTCTCTTTACTGGAATCCCAAATACTGTCATACTTGGCGGTGATGTCCTTTACCTCTTTTGTGAATACATTTTCTACTTGCCCAAAACTGGTTAAGGAAACAAAAAAAATAAGAACAGTAAGTGTTCTTATTTTTTTTATGGTTTTAAGGTTGAGTTGTTGTTGAGACATACTTTTTTATTTATTAATGGTTTCTGTGAATTTTTCAGTTATTGCCCATTGGTAAACCTGTGATATCCAATTATCCGATGCTAAATTTTGGGTTTTCATCCCAAATCCATGTCCACCTTTAGAATACATGTGCATAGCGGTATTTTTGCCATTTGTTAACCATGCGGAATATAAATCTGCACTGGGTTTAGCTAATCCTAAAGGATCATCAGATGCACAAATTACCAACATAGGCGGCGCATCTTGCGGTACACTATATTCCCCTAAAACTGTCATCCAAGGATAAACTGGTACTATGAAGTTTGGTCTGTTGTTTTCCGTTGCATTAAATGTAACTCCCATGGTAACGGCCCCGCCAGCGGAAAAACCCATAAAGCCAATTTTATTGGGGTCCAATTTCATATTACTTGCATTGGTTCTTACATATGTAATGGCAGAAAGCCCATCCGCAATAGATAAAGGTAAAACGGGCGTTACCCTTTCACCTATTTTAGCCGGGTTGGTTGCTCCTTCATCGGTAATCTCCTTTATACCATCAATACCGGTAGGTACTAACCTATATTTTAAAACAAAAGCAGTGATACCTTTTTTATTCAACCACTTTGCAACTTGTCTACCTTCGCTTTCGATACTTAAACCGTAAAGTCCGCCACCTGGTGCAACAATGACACTGGTGCCGTTTGGTTGGTCAGCTTCAAATACCTCTAATCGTGGTACGGCAACATTGGTGACAACTTCGTTTTCCCAAATATCAGAATAGTATTCTCTTTCTGCCGTTGACCAGGTTACATCGGCATTTTTTTCAAAGGGCAAATCTACCATCTTTTGTGCAAGTACATTCATGGAGATAAAAATACAGGTAACTAAAATAATTTTCTTCATAATATATTTTTTATTGCAATGTTTCAATAAGCATGAATAGTAATGCGGCTAGTACTCCGCCAATTATAGGACCTACAATAGGTACCCATGCATAGCTCCAATCACTTTTTCCTTTATTTTTAATGGGCAAAATGGAATGTAATAATCTTGGTCCAAAATCACGGGCAGGATTTATAGCATATCCCGTAGGGCCTCCTAATCCAAAACCTATACCCATTACCAATAAGGCTACTGGTAGGGCATCTAATGAACCTAAAGAAACCGGACTATCGCCTACAGTTCCACCGGCAATATAAAATACACCGAATACTAAGGCGAATGCTCCTATGATTTCTGTAACCATATTCCAAAACGGACTTCTAATGGCGGGCGATGTAGAAAAGGTGGCTAAAATAGCACTTGTATCTTCCGTTGCTTCATATTGTTTTTTATAATTGAGCCATACCAAAAAATTTCCCATCATTGCCCCAAAAATTTGAGCAAGGATATAGCCAGGTGCCAATGACCATGAAAATTTACCGGCTACGGCCAAACCAATGGTAACAGCTGGGTTTAAATGGGCACCGCTGGTATCTGCGGAAACAAAAACACCAATAAAAACGGCTATACCCCAAGCTAGGGATATTCCTGTCCAGCCAGAATCGCTTCCTTTGGTACCTTTTAAAACTAAATTGGCAACAATACCATTTCCTATTAAAATGAGTAATGCGGTTCCAATAAATTCAAAAATATATGTTATCATAGTTTGGTTGGATTTTAAGTCGTTTAAGATAATTAAAATCGAGGAATTATAAATTTTAAATCCTTTTATTGAATATATGATAATATAAGATCATTGTAAATGCGTTTTTTACATGAGACCTTTAATTGCTGATCAATGTGTTTGATTTATTTAATTAGGTTATGGGCAAATAATCAAATGTAATCCCTCCTTTTAGAATTATTGCAGCTTATATATCTCAATAGCCGTATTCAGCTAGTACCTAACACCTTTCACATTCATTTTTAGAGTGTAAATAGCACCCATTGCCGTAATGAATAGTATGTTTTGGTCCTTACCTCCAAAAGTGATATTGGCCGTCCAGTTTTCGTTTATAGGAATATGATGTAATTGTTCGCCTTTCTTGTTAAAAACAGTAACACCATCACCTGTAAGATATATATTGCCTTTATTGTCAATGGTCATGCCATCTGAACCCATATTGGTGAAAAGTTTTTTACCTGTTAGGGTTCCATTAGGTTGTATGGTGTAAGCATATGTTTTTTTACCCCCAATATCAGCAACGTAAAGTGTTTTACCATCTGGAGTACCTATGATACCATTGGGTTGAACAAAACCAGAAGCTATAATAGATACCTCTTTTCCATCTGGAGATATGTAATACACATTCTTTTCTGAAATTTCTGCCTTAGTTCTTGTCCAGTATTCTCTTTGGTAATAGGGGTCGGTAAAATAGATACCACCTTTTAAATCTACCCAAATATCATTAGGACCATTAAGTTTTTTATCTTCAAAAGCAGTTAATAGGGTATCAACATTTCCGTTACTGTCAATTCTCCATAGTTCATTATTTTCATCTGCAGCGGCCAATAAATTTTCGTCATGGTCAAAATATAGACCGTTGGCCCTACCCGAAGGTTCTTTGAATATACTTAGCGAATTGTCATTTGCATGCCACTTAATTATTTTATCATTTGGTTGATCGGTAAAATAAACATTGCCATCTTTATCTGAGGCCGGACCCTCCGTAAAACTGTATGTACTATCTACTTTAACGAGCAACGCATCGTTTGCTATTATAGATGAATGTTGGGCTTTACAAGAGAATACAAGAATGCTTAAGGCAAGAGAACTGATTATGGTATACTTGGTTTTCATGTGTTAAGCTTATAGATTCTTTAAATAATTCATGTTATACTGCATGCTTTCTATAGGTGTGCTACTATATTCTTCTTGTTCAATGTAAATATGTTCAGCACCGGATAATTCTTTTAACTCAAGCATTAAAGGTATGTCAAGCACACCTTTACCAAATTCAGTACTTACTTTTTCATGCATATTCATATCCTTCAAATGCCATAACGGAAACCTGCCGGGGTATTTTTTAAAATAATGTAAGGGGTCTTTACCGGCAACAACCACCCAACCCAAATCAAGTTCCATATGCACTAGATCCTTTTGGGTATTATCCATAAGAACATCATAAAGAATCTCTCCTTTTTCAGATTCAAATTCATATTCATGATTATGATAGCCAAATTTTAAACCTCGTCTTTTACATGCTTCACCAGCGATATTGAACTTTTCAGCAACCCTTTTGTAATTATCTACAGTTTGTCCTTTAGAAGGTAACGACGAACAAATCAAATATTCCTGTCCAGATGCTACTGCATCTGCTATGGTCCGTTCAAATTTATCATCTAAATGTACATGGCCACTGGTAAGTGTCATGCCTAATGCTTTACAGGTTTCACCCATTTCCACAGGTGATAAACCATAGTAATAGCCTTTATTTGACCCTGCACTTTCAATTTCCTTAAAACCTAAGCTTGCAATTGTTTCCAAGGCTTTTTTAGGATTTTTCAACATGGCTTCTCTAAATGAATAAAGCTGTACGCCGTATATTGAATTTTTAGTAAATGCTAAATTAAGCTGAGGCGTTAAAAGGGTAGCGGCACTGAACAGACCTGCCCGTCTAAGAAAATTTCTGCGTGTTTTCATAGGTGTGATAATCTATTGTTGTTAGTTGTTGTTTTAGCAATTGTAATTTCATTTGTAATGGTTGCATGAGTATTGCAAATGATGATAACTACTTATGATTTTAAATGTACGAAAACAAAACAGGATTTTTAGCGAGAGAATCTATGGTTGCTTACTTTTGTGAAAACCGCATTCATGAACAATAGAAAGGAACAATTACAGGCACTTGATCGATTATTGACTATCATGGACGAATTACGGGAGCAATGCCCTTGGGATAAAAAGCAGACCATGCAATCCCTTAGACATTTGACCATAGAGGAAACCTACGAGTTGGGTGATGCCATTTTAGATAATGACCTTAATGAGGTGAAAATGGAATTGGGAGATGTACTGTTGCATATTATATTCTATTCAAAAATTGGGTCTGAAACCAATGATTTTGATATAGCTGATGTAGCTAATGCCATTTGCGATAAATTGGTGAATAGACACCCACACATTTACGGAGATGTTAAGGTGTTAAATGAAGATGACGTTAAAAGAAATTGGGAGCAGATCAAGTTAAAAGAAGGTAAGAAAAGCGTATTGGAAGGGGTTCCAAGGAGTTTGCCGGCTCTAGTGAAAGCAAATAGAATACAAGACAAGGTAGCGGGAGTAGGGTTTGATTGGGAAGAACCACAACAAGTTTTTGAAAAGGTACAGGAAGAATTAGGCGAACTTCAAGAAGAGGTGCAAAAAGGTGAAATTGAAAAGATCGAAGCTGAATTTGGTGACGTACTTTTTTCAATGATCAATTACGCTAGATTTTTGGGGGTTAATCCAGAAAATGCGCTGGAAAGAACCAATAAGAAATTTATTAAGCGTTTTCAATATTTAGAAAATAGCGCAAAGGAAATAGGCAAGGATATGAAAGATATGACCTTAGAGGAAATGGATATCTATTGGAATAAAGCTAAGACCTATGAGTAATTTTTAGTTATTAAGTTCAACGTCCATGATTTTCTCTAGATCTCTATGTTTTATAGGTTTTATGAAATAATTTGAGATTTCAGGAAAGCTCTTTGCTATTTCTACATCTTCTGCGTTTATAGATGAGGTTAACATGACAATTTTAATTTTCTTATTTATTTTGGACGCTACTTGTTGAAAGTCCCTAATAAAATCGAAACCGTTTAAAATAGGCATGTGAAGGTCAAGAAAAATTACATCGGGTAAATCTTCAATGGCATTGACGTTATCCTGTATAAATTTTAAGGGCTGTAAAGAATCTGGAAAGTCAACAATTCTACTTGCGGATAATTGTTTTAAATAACGTTTCATTACATATTTAGATATATCGTCATCGTCTATAATCCAAATTAATGGGTCTTGGGACATAATTAATGGTAATTGGTGTGTTAGGTGTATATAACGAATCGCTAATGCATAATAGTATCTTTTGTGTTGGTTGAATAGCTAATTGGTCAAATTTTAACTTATTTCCTTATTAGGATTTTTAATCAATTTTTTAATTTAAATTAATGATGTTGAGTGTTTTATAATATTTTATTCTAACTTTTGAATGGTTAATTTAATTTTAATTTATTGTAAAATTTATTTGTTATCCACCATCTTTTATGCTGATGGATTGGAGCAACTAGTGCTGTAAAATTCAATGATTTTAACTGGCTGAAAGCAAAAAAATATTGTTCAATTAGCGGTACCTTTGTTAAAAATTAGATTCAGTTTTGTTAAAGAGCTACACGAAGGAATTTCGATATAACATTAAGCTTTCTGTTCCGGTAATTTTAGGAATGTTGGGTCACACCTTTGTACAGTTGGCAGACAATATTATGGTTGGTCAATTGGGCACAGCAGAATTGGCTGCGGTATCTTTGGGTAATAGTTTTGTTTTTATTGCCATGTCATTAGGTATTGGTTTTTCAACCGCAATTACACCTTTAGTAGCTGAAGCAGATGGAGCAGGTAATAAAGAAAATGCCAAAAGCGCTCTAAAACATGGTCTTGTTTTATGCACTGTATTGGGGTTGTCATTGTTTGGTTTAATTCTATTGTCAAAACCAATTATGTATGCCATGAAACAACCATTGGAAGTGGTTGAGTTGGCATTGCCCTATTTAGATTTAGTAGCATTTTCTTTGGTACCCCTAATTGTTTTCCAAGCATTTAAGCAGTTTTCAGAGGGACTTTCTCAAACTAAATACCCAATGTATGCTACTATTATTGCCAATGTCATAAATATAGTTTTGAACTACCTATTGATTTTTGGCAATTTTGGATTTCCAGAAATGGGAATTGTTGGTGCTGCCGTAGGCACTTTGGTATCAAGATTCTTTATGGTTCTCTACTTATGGTTCATCCTAAAAACAAAAGAAAAGTTCAAGTATTACGTCACTAAATTCAATTTTGCCAATTTGGAGAAGACGGTAATGCAAAAAATTGTAGAATTAGGTTTTCCATCTGCCTTACAAATGTTTTTTGAGGTAGGTATATTTACCTCTGCTATTTGGTTAAGTGGGGTTTTGGGTAAAAATGCCCAAGCGGCAAACCAAATTGCACTTAATTTAAGCAGCATGACCTTTATGTTTGGAATGGGGCTTGGAGTAACTGCAATGATCAGGGTTGGTAATCAAAAGGGTTTGGCTAATTTTAAAGAATTACGACGTATTGCCCAATCTATTTTCTTATTGACATTTTTGCTGGAAATTGTATTTGCCGCGTTGTTCTTGATAGGTAGAAACTGGTTTCCATCTTTATATTTAGATATTGATGATATGACCAATTTTGCGGATAATACAGAAGTATTGATCATTGCGGCAGAGTTGTTATTGGTAGCCGCTTTCTTTCAAATTTCAGATGGGGTACAAGTGGTAGTTTTAGGTGCTTTACGTGGTTTGCAAGATGTAAAGGTCCCTACATTGATTACATTTATATCTTATTGGATTATTGGCTTTCCGGTGAGTTATTATCTATGTCTTCATACTGATTTAAGAAGTACGGGAATTTGGGTAGGATTGCTCACAGGGCTTACGGCATCAGCTATTATGTTGTATCTTCGATTTAATTATTTAACTAAAAAACTAATTGCTGCTTAAGAACGTATTTTTGATCTGTAGCAGTTTATATTCAACTTATAGACCAGATTTTTATGGAATTTCCAAAATTTTTATTGGGCGATAATACTGATTATCCAACGGCAATTTTTGTTGTGCATACCGAGTTTCCTCGATTTATAATCAATCTTGAAAATGATGAGGTGGAATGGCTTGAAGAATTCTCCAAGGAAGATGAAAAAGAGTTGGAAGACGAAGCCGAAAATTTAATTGAGGCCGCAACTGCTTTTTACGATCGCGAAGTTTCAAGGTACGAAGATTAACTACTATGCTTGAAGAGCTTTTACAGTTAGATCAAGATTTCTTTTTATACCTCAACGGACTAGGTACTAAGAATTGGGACAATTTTTTTCAGTTTGTTTCCAACAAATTCAGTGCTATACCACTTTACCTTTTTTTGCTCATTCTTTCCTTTCAGAAATATGGGACCAAGAAGACGTTGGTGCTTTTATTTACTGTGGCCCTTTTAATTACGGTTACTGATCAATTGGGTAACTTCTTTAAGTATGGGGTGGCAAGGCTAAGACCTTGCCATGATCCGGAGATAGCTCCTTACATGAGACTGGTAAAGAGTTATTGTGGTGGCAAATTCGGGTATTTTTCGGCTCATGCCTCTAACTCTTTTGCTCTAGCAGTTTTTTTTGGTAGTATTCTTAAATCAAGTGTAAGGTATTTGGGTGTGTTTTTGGTGTTGTGGGCTGCTTTGGTCGCGTATAGCCGTGTATACATTGGCGTTCATTTTCCTTTGGATATTTTGACAGGGGCTTTTATAGGCTCTTTGTTCGGCTGGTTGTTTGTAAAGTTATTTATATTTGCACTTCGCAAATTCTCCCTATGATATCTAATCTAAGGTACTGGTTTTTAATTGTTTTAGTTTTTTTGGTATACGTTGCAGGTATGTTTGTAACGTTGTTTGAAAATGATTCCGCCCAATTTTCTGTAATGGCCATGAGAATGGTACAGGAAAGTGATTTTTTTAGCCTCTTTAAAGGACCGGAAGAGTATTTGGATAAACCGCACATGCATTACTGGTTGGCAGCTCTTTCCTATAAGATCTTTGGTATACATGAGTGGTCTTACAGAATTCCTGGAATATTGGCCACCTTATTGGCAGCCTATAGTTGTTATGGTTTAGGGAGTTTACTATACAATAAAAATGTAGGTAAACTTTCTGCTTTGATATTTATGACTGCACAGACGATCGTACTTGGGGCAATTGACGTGCGTACCGATGCAGTTTTAACGGGCTTTAGTATTCTAGCTATATGGCAACTAGCCGCATATATAGAGAAAGGTAGCGTAAGGGCTATTATTATTGGAGCGTTTGCAGCCGGTATTGCCTTCTCTACCAAAGGTCAAATAGCGTTATTGGTTATTGGTCTGCCCATCTTATGTCATTTGTTTTACACAGGAAAATGGAAGGCTTTTATAAGCTATAAGGTATTGGTGGCGCTATTGGTTTTTGCAGTGACGATAACTCCAATGTTGTATGCTTACTATCTTCAGTTCGATTTACATCCGGAAAAAGTTATTCGTGGTAAGGCTAACCGAAGTGGCATATTCTTTATTTTTTGGGAACAGAGTTTTGAAAGGTTAAGCGGTGAAGGCATTGGAAAGAATAGCAGTGATTACTTTTTCTTTTTTCACACATTTTTATGGGTGTTTCTACCATGGACTATTTTGGGTATTGTTGCCTTTTATAGTAAAATAAGAACATTTATCGGTCAAAAATTTAAGTATGCAAATGGGTCGGAATTTTTAACCATAGGTGGTATAACCTTAATATTCATAATCATCAGTTTTGCCCAGTTTAAACTTCCTCATTATTTAAATATTACAATCCCGTTATTCGCTGTAATTACCGCGGCATACATTAATAAACTATATACTGTTAGTAATACAAAAACTGTAAAATATTTAATGATAGGGCAATATTTTGTTCTAAGTATTGTCTTTATTGCTTCGGCTTTAATTTGCTTCTATGTGTTTAAGTTACGTAGTATGGTGGCTTATTTCTTTTTATTGGTTGCGGTAATTATTATTGTGTACTATGCCCTTAAAAGAGAAGGTGTTTTTATGAAACTGGTTACCATTTCAGTATGCGCTTCGTTATTGCTGAATGCCGTTTTAAACTTGCATTTTTATCCTAATTTATTAGACTATCAAGCAGGTTCATCAATGTCAAAAATTATAGCGGAAAAGGATATTCCTGTAGATCGAATTTTTAAGGTAGGTAAGGATCATACGTGGTCATTAGATTTTTACAATCGTTATCCTGTTCAAATTACATCTCCAGAAATGTTGAAGAACAAAAAAGACATATGGGTCTACGTAAATGATGAGGAAATGGCCAACTTACAGGAACAAGGTTTTGATTGGGATTCACAACTTTCTGTAGACCAGTTTAGAATTACTCGTTTGCAAGGTAAATTCTTAAACCCTAATACGCGTAAAAAGGTGACACGTAAAATGCACTTGTTACATATTTACTAAACCTCTTTTGTTTGTTGTTTAGGTGATTCTATTACCCGTAATTTGATTTTTTTGAAGTGATACCATACTCCAATTAAAGATACCAAGGCGGTAATTAAAAAGAAAAGCACACTAACACTTACAGATACATTTTGATCTAGCTCTAAGAACTTAGCTCCGTAAAAAAAGGTCACTTCTCTACTGCCAATACCACCTAAGGTTAATGGTACTACCGCTACGATAGAAGAAATTAAGAAAATAATGAGATATGATATTTGATCGGTATCAATATGAAGAGCTAATAGAATACACCAAATACTTATTAATTGTGCAAGTTGTACCAGCGCTGATAATACTGTTGATTTCCAAAATATGGGTAGTACATAATTGAAGAATTTTTTATTTAGAAGCCAAAAAATAACAACAGAAAATGGTATGGTAGTAAAGAATATCCAATGATAACCTGTTAATAGTTTGTTATCCAGAAAACCAAGCAGCAAACATGCATAGATAAATAATAGTAGTAAGCCTCCAAGACGGTCTAGTACAAGTACGCTTACAATCCTTTTGGTCTTAACTTCAAATGTTTTTTTTAGGATATACCCTTTGTATGCATCACCACCTATACCACCGGGTAAAAATAGGTTATAGAACATACCTAATAGATACAGCTTAAAGTTGCTCTTATGGGTGAGCATAATTTGCAAGCGATGGAAGTAAAGATTTAATCTTACTGCGGCTACAAGCTTAGAGATGACGAAGAATAGTAAGCCAAGTAATAAGTAAATTAAATTACTGGTGGACAGTATACTCTTTATTTCACTAACATTGATTTTAGTGAAAATAAAATAGATTAAAACGGCACTGATCAGTACTTTTAATACGGTAGTTACTTTCTTATTTAACTTGGCCACCTACGCTTACTTTTTTAATGCGGTACGGTCTTTTGTTCTGAGATTCATAATAGGTTCTGATCAATAATTCCATAACAATACCTATTGTAAACAATTGAATACCTGCAAAAATGAACATCATACCTACTGTCAATAAAGGTCTTGTACCGATATCTTCGCCCAAGCCGAACTTAACGATCAATAGATATATGTTAATGAAAACACCAATAATAATCATTAATGAACCAGAAATACCGAATAGGTGAATTGGACGTTGAAAGTATTTGCGAATAAATAGTAACAGCATCATATCTGCAACTACTTTAAATACACGTTCCAACCCATATTTAGAAACCCCTGCATTACGTGCATGGTGTTTTACGGGTACTTGCTTTATCTGTCCTCCTTCAAGAAATGCCAATAGGGTTATAAACCTGTGCATTTCTCCATAAAGATTTAAATCTTTGGCAATATCTCTTGTAAAAACCTTCAAGGCACAACCATTATCCTTGATATCTAGTTTGGTAACACGCCGAACCAAGAAATTGGCAATTTTAGAGGGTATCTTCTTAACTAGAGAGTCTTTTCTTTTTTGACGAATACCAGTAACAACATCATACTCGCCACTTACGGCATAGGTTAGCATTTGAGGAATATCAGAAGGGTCATTTTGCAAATCCCCATCCATAGTAATGATATATTCTCCTTCGGCATAATCTATACCTGCTGCCAACGCCAAACTTTGTCCGTAATTTTTCTTTAGTTCTATAAGATGCACCTTGTCATCTTTTAAATCTTTTACTACTTTCTTGGTTTTGTCTTTTGAAAAATCATCAACGTAAATGATTTGATAGTCATAACCTACCAAACTTTCGTGAATTTTTTGGGTTAAAAGAGTAACATTATCTTCCTCATTATATAAAGGAACAACTACCGAAAGTAGAGAAGTGGTAACAGGTTGCATTGGGTTGTTTTTGAAATCAATGCAAAGTTATGTTTTTTATACTAAAGAAGGTCTACTGGAGCATGAGTAACGCTCTAGGAAATTTAATGGGTTTTTAATGCCTTTAAGAGCTTTTCTGCAGCTAAGAAAGGTGATGAATTTCCGTTAATGACTTCATTTTTTAATTGTGGCAGTAATTCCATAGTCTTCGGGTGACGATAAAACTCTGATAATAATTCTTGTTCCAAATACTGAATGAGCCAATTTTCATTTTGTCTCTTACGGTTGTTTAAAAAGTGACCAGATGCTTTCATGGTATTACAATAGGTTACTATTAATTCCCAAATTTCATGTAAGCCTTTAAGTTCAATGGCAGAACAGGTCAATACTTCTGGAGACCAGCCATTTTCTTTGGGTGGAAACATATGTAGCGCTCTTGTAAATTCCATTTTTGCCAGTTTTGCACGTTGTATGTTGTCTCCGTCGGCTTTTGTGATTACTATGGCATCGGCCATTTCAATAATTCCTCTTTTTATACCCTGTAGTTCATCACCCGCACCAGCTATTTTTAATAATAAAAAGAAATCTACCATGTCATGAACTGCCGTTTCGCTTTGTCCTACCCCAATGGTTTCTATTAAAATACAGTCGTATCCAGCGGCTTCAAGTATTACGATACTTTCCCTGGTCTTTCTTGTGACACCGCCTAATGATGAACCAGATGCAGATGGTCTTATATACGCATTGGGATTTTTAACCAATTCTTGCATACGTGTTTTATCTCCAAGAATGCTTCCTTTGGTTCTTCTGCTTGACGGGTCTATGGTCAATACGGCAACTTTTTTACCCGTGGAGGTAATCAGATCTCCAAATTGCTCAATAAATGTGCTTTTACCGGCGCCAGGTACACCGGTAATACCAATTCTTATGGAATCTTGTTTTTTTGATATACACCCGCTAATTATAGCATTGGCAATTAAACGATGTTGAGGCTTTGTGCTTTCTACAATAGTAATAGCCTTACTAACTATGGCAACATTATTTGCATAGATACCTTCAAGAATTTCAGATGTCGTAAGGTTGGCTAAATTCATGGCAACGGCTTCTATTGTGTAATTGTAACGTAAATGTACTATTTGTAAATGGGAATCATGATTTTGGTAGTATCCCAGGCTAAGTCCAAATAATCTTGCTGCTGTATCCCTTCTTTCAAATGCTCAAAATCAATGGAGAAATTCTCTACGGGATTTTCTAATGTTTTTACCGGGACTTCAACCGTTAAATAATCAAATCGTGGATCATGTGTGGTTTGGTTACCATCTACACGGGTTACTCCCCAATCTGGTATTTGAGTATTGAATATAACTTTCCAACTATTCCGGTTAGGTACCGTCCATAATGAATATTTACCCGCAGGTAATATTTTATCAATTATTTTAATGTTTTGGGTAGTAGAAAAGGTGGTAGGTTCATTTGCCCCGGTTCGCCAAACTTTACCAAACGGTACTAGGTCTCCAAAAATAATTCGTCCTTTTTTGGACGGGCTGGAATATTCAACCTCTAAAGAACTTCCTTTTAATTCTAGTTGTTCGGTTTTAGCGGGGCTAAATTTTTTAGCCTCTTGGTGTATGTAAGGTATGATTACCAAATAAACAAGTGCCACAATAAGGGCTATAACAATGAAAATTCTCTTTATTAGTTTCATTTATTACCAGTAATTCTATACACGAAATTTAACTTTTCTTACCTAAATCAAACTTAAAGATAGAAATGTTGTTGTATAGATCACCAGGCCTTAAGAGGCTTTTAGGAAAATCTGGTTGATTTGGTGCATCTGGGTAGTTTTGTGTCTCAAAACATATACCAGGGAAATCATCTGGAGTATAGACCACCAAAGCTGGCTGATTGGTGTATACCTTCATGGTAATGCCCGAACTTTTGGAATGTAGTTCTGCTACCTTTTCATTACCAATATCTTTCACATAAATAGTATCAAACCTTTGTAGACCTATTTTTTTAGGTAAAAGAAAATCGTACTCGGTTTTACGAACTGGAACAATATTTCCCGTTGGTAGCAAATTCTCTTGTGTTTCTAATCTATAAGGACAGTTGAGCTGTAGTTCGTATTCATCTATGTACGGATTTTTATCTAATTTAAAATAGGAATGATTGGTAAGGTTTATAACCGTACTTCTATCCGTCATTCCCTCATAAATGACTTGCAAGGCATTATTCATAAGTTTATAGGTAACACTAACGGTTAAATTACCTGGGTAGCCTTCTTCTAAATGCTTGCTGTTATAGGTAAGTTTTACAAATGGTTTATCGCTATGGTCCACTTCATCTATGTTCCAATATTTTTGATGAAACCCTTCTTTACCTCCATGTAAATGTACACCGTCTTCTTGATACAGGTCATATCTTGCTCGGTCTATTACAAAACCACCATTAGAAATTCTACCTGCGTAACGCCCAACACTGGCACCTAACACATGATCATCTAATCTATATCTGCTTGGATGGTTGTAGCCTACAACTACATTGGTGAATTCGCCATCATCTCCTTTAACAAGTAATTTTTGAATGGTTGCGCCATAATCTAAAACCATTAGGGTCAAATAGGCATTGGAAATTGTAACTTGTTTCAAAGGAAAATTTTAATAGTGTAGTGTAAAAATAAAAATTTTTGCAACATTCTATTTTTTATATCGTCCTTAATATAACAACAACCAAAAACCAATCTAATTAACCGATGTTTCAAAGCAATGTCGTAGAGAAATGTAAAGCGAACGACCGGGCTGCCCAGTTGCAATTATATAGAAAATATTGTGACGGTATGTTTGTGGTAGCAAACCGCTTTGTTAAGAATGCGGATGATGCTGAAGATGTCTTACAGGAATCTTTTATTAAGGCATTTCAAAAAATTCATCAATATAAAGGTGAGGTAACTTTTGGCGCTTGGTTAAAAAGAATAGTGGTAAATAAAAGTATAGACTTTTTAAAATCAAAAAAAGATAAGGTCTCTATTGATGAACAGGATATGCAGGTAGTTGCAGAAGATGATAATTGGAACGTATCTGCTGCAATTAGTATTGATGAGGTAAGGTTGGCTATTGATCAATTACAGGAAAAATATAAATATGTAGTACTCATGTTCTTGGTTGAAGGGTATGATCATCAAGAAATTGCAGAGGTATTGAATATTTCATCCTCTGCTTGCAGAACAAGATTGTCAAGGGGAAAAAATCAACTAAAGGAATTATTAAAAGAAAAGAATTATGGAACAGGATCTTAGGGAAATGTTCAAAAAAGATAGGGAGAAGCAAAAACATGCCATAAAACCAGGTCATGAAGAACGGTTTTTAAAGAAATTGGAAGAATCTATTCCATCAAATAAAACTACAAAATGGGGTTGGTTGCACATTGCGGCATCTGTTGTTGTACTGGTTAGTTTGTCATTGGGCTTCTGGTTTTTAAGCGGAAATGATGAAAATACAGTAACGGTTGTGCAAAATGATAAAGAGGAAAAGCAGAAAACCGAATTCACATTTGGTGATCTATCTCCAGATTTAAAAAAAGTAGAGAATTATTATGTGGCGAACATAAATTTGGAATTGGCTAAGCTAGAGGTTTCTCCAGATACCAAAGGTCTTATTGATAGTTTTATGGAGCAGCTAAATAATTTGAACCTAGAATATAAAACCTTAAATAAAGAATTAAAAGAATTGGGTCCTAATGATCAAACCATTACGGCGCTTATAGAGAATTTACAGTTACGCTTACAATTATTACAGAAATTAAAAAGAAAGTTGAACGAATTAAAATTATCAAAAAATGAACAGATCAATGACACTAGTATCTAAGCAACTCATCATTGCATTAGGTCTTTTAACCTCTGTCGGCTCTTTTTCGCAAGCAGAAAGTAAAACTTTTCAAGAAAGATTTATCGTAGCAGAAGATGCTGTGGTAAATATCAATACCAGCTATGCTGATATTGAATTTGAAACTTGGGACAAGGATGAGGTGGCCATCACGGCCACCATAACCCTGGAAGGTGCTACTACAGAAGAAGCGAAAGACTATTTTGAAAACAGCCCTATTGAAATTTTGGGCAACAGCAAAGAGGTTAAAATTTCCTCAAAGTCCAAAAACAATGATTTTTTTGCAAGTTTTGATTCAAAGACCTTTTTTGACCATAACGATATGCACATAGAGGTGCCCGAAATTGCATCATTTGTAGTTAGTGTGCCACAAATTGCACCTTTTCCAGAAATGCCACCTTTACCACAGACCGAAGCTTTTATATTCGATTATGAAGCATATCAAGAAGATGGTGAAAAGTACATGAAAAAATGGCAAAAGAACTTTGAGAAAAGTTTTGATAAAAAACATCAAAAACGGTTGGAAGAGTGGGCTGAGCGCATGGAGGAGAAAGGTGAGGCAATGGATAAAAGAATGGAGGAATACAATCAAAGGCGTGAGGAACTGATGGAGAAGAGAGAGGAAGTTTTGCAAGAGAGACAAGAGAAAATGGAAGAGAGACAAGAGAAAATGGAAGAGAGACGAGAAAAAATGCAAGAAGAAAGAGAAGAACGTAGAATGTTGATCAATTCAGGTGAAGGTTCTCCAAATATATTCTATTATTCATCCGAAGGGAAACAAAAGAATTTTAAGATTAAAAAGACCATTAAGATCAGTTTACCAAAGTCTACTAGAATAAAAATGGATGTACGTCATGGTGAGGTGAAATTAGCTGAGAATACCAAAAACTTGAATGCGAACCTTTCGCATTCAAGCCTTTGGGCAGTAACAATTGATGGTGAAGACACTTCTGTTTCTGCTGCCTATACACCGGTAAATGTAAAAAAATGGAATGTTGGCCAATTGAATACATCCTATTCTGAAGAGATTTCATTGTCAGAGGTTGTAGAATTGCAGTTGCAAGCAACATCATCTGAAGTAACGATAGATAAGTTGATGAACAATGCGTTTATTAAAAACAATTTTGGAGCAATACATATCCTTGAACTAAGCAATGATTTGGAAGAACTTGATATTAGTGTGAAAAACGGAGAACTTAACGTTAAGTTACCTAAAGTAGCCACTAACATTTATGTAAAAGGTAATTCGTCAACGCTAAAATTACCTTCGCAGGTAAACTTAGTAGAAACTAAAAACGGATCTACAGTAGTAAATAAGGGATATCACTTAAAAAATAATAGTGGTCGTTCTATACTAATAACATCTGATTATAGTGAAGTAGTGTTACAGTAGTTATTTTAATAATTCCAGTGTGCCAAATACATTGGCATCAATCCAACCTGCATTTTTATTCTCTCCAGGTACAAAGACAGATCCTATTAAATTTTCTCGTTTTTTGCTATTATCGTTATCGGCATAGGCAATAGCAAAACCTATTCTTTTTCCTTCGCTCAAAACAACCGGTTTTACAGTAGGCTTATCATTAAATATGCTAGGGTATACCTTTACGAGCATTTCCCAATATGTGGTATTACCTTCTGTTTGGTGCTTAGAGATTACATGATCATTATAAAGCGTTGGTTTTTCATTTACACCTAAGTCTACCACATTACCATCCAAGGCAACATGATAGGTAAATGCATTATGATTAAATCTATGTTGACCACCTGAATTGTCTTCATCAACATAAACAATTACGCAATCATCATTCCACCATAATTTTAAAGGGTCTTCGGTTTGTTCTAATAAGGTATCATCCACTATCTCCAGTAAAATATAAAGTCCGTCTTCGTTCCAGGCCATTTTATATTTACCGTTATAATCATCATGGTCAAAAGGACCGCCGATCCAATTTTGGTCAATAGGTTGCCATTCTAACAAATTCCAATAATTCTCTATAGGTCTGCCGTCTAATGTAGGAGCTTCTTTAATATAGGAGACGGGAGTTATTTGAGTGTTTTTTTTGCTTTTGCCATCAGAACACGAAGTAATGCATAGTAGAAGTAAAAAATAAATAGTCCATTTCATAATACTGGTTTGGAATCTATAATTTAAACACACTATTCTCTTAATTATTGTAAGATTAATAGTACTTCAATATCTGGGGCAAGATAAAATAAAATTAAACGAACCTAATTGTTTTCAATGTTAACTCTTACAGTATTAGATTTTTATTGTTTGTTACCAAATAAAAAAGCGCCCCTACTGGAGCGCTAATCTATTCGTGGTGAACATAGTTCTTAATGTGCATTCTTCTTTAGATAATCTCCAAAGTTAGCTTTAAACCTATTTAATCTAGGTATAGAAACATTTCTGATGTAAGAATTGTTAGGATTATTCTTTTCATAATCTTGGTGATACGATTCTGCTTTGTAGAAAACGGTATATGGTGTTACCTCTGTGGTAATAGGATCATTATCATAAACTTTATTATCTACTAGTGCCTGAATGTAGCTTTCAATAATTTTCTTTTCGTCTTCATTTTTATAAAAGGCAATAGAGCGGTATTGTCTTCCACGATCTGGTCCTTGTCTGTTCAACTGTGTGGGGTCGTGAGATCCAAAGAACACCTGTACCAATTGAGTGAATGAAATTACCTTTGGGTCGTAGTATACTTCGACAGCTTCGGCATGATCCGTTTTGCCATAGCCAACTTCTTCATACGTTGGGTTTTTCTGTTCTCCGCCGGCGTATCCAGATACAACTTCCTTTACACCTTTTACACTTTCAAAAATAGCCTCTACACACCAAAAACAACCACTGGCAAAATAGGCGGTTTCGTATTTACTTAATTGTTGCGGACTCAATTTAACCTCTTCATACATTTCTTCCTGCTGCGTCTCTTTGGCTGGTGTGTTTTCGGAAATTGTATTTTTTTTATTCTTGGACTGGCAACTAGTAGCAATTAAGCTTGCACCGGCCAATAAAACGATTTGTAATAATTTCATATTTCTTTTTCTTTTGCAATTTGTTGCATAATTTACAAAGTACTTACGAGGTAAACGGTTAAAATATGTTAACGAGATACTAAGATGGCATATTTTTGAAAAATGAACGAACTGCAAAAGGTACTTGATTCTTATTCTTTACGTAGTATAGGTATATTGGATAGCACAATACCAATGAATAAGTATATACCTCTGGATCTATCCAAATCTAACGAAGCGTTGCTAGATGTGGACATTACAAATCCTGTTACCTGTCAATCATATATTGATACTGTGGTAAAGAGTAAGGATGGTATAGCTGCCTATGGGGGTTAT
The DNA here is from genome assembly GCF_048059195.1 of Maribacter sp. HS. Classification (NCBI taxonomy): domain Bacteria; kingdom Pseudomonadati; phylum Bacteroidota; class Flavobacteriia; order Flavobacteriales; family Flavobacteriaceae; genus Maribacter; species Maribacter sp. HS. Next base: position 109,598 of record NZ_JAYLVV010000002.1, on the reverse strand, counting down.
TTAGAAGAACGAAATCTTTATGCGGATAAAGATGGGTTCTCTGCAGCTCATAAACCCAAGCGCAACATACATTTGGGAATAGATTTTTGGACCAATGCAGATACTAAGGTCTTAGCTCCCATAGATGGCAAGGTGCATAGTTTTAAGAACAATAATGTAGTTGGTGATTATGGACCTACCATAATATTGGAGCATACCTTACGTCATATTACTTTTTATACATTATATGGTCATTTATCTATAGAATCATTAACCGGTTTGTTTAAAGGAAAAGTATTTAAGGCAGGTGAAACCTTGGCAAAGTTGGGAACACCTGATATTAATGTGAATTATGCACCTCACCTTCATTTTCAAATAATAAGAGATTTAGAAGGTAATGAAGGTGATTACCCTGGCGTTTGCGCAGTGGAAAACTTACAACACTATAAATTCAATTGTCCAAACCCCAATTATTTATTAAAAATAAAAGGTAGTTCTTAAAAGAACATTCTTTACTCCTTTTATACCAAGCTCACATGGTCTTATGTGTAGCATATTTGTAGTACAAGAATATATATCGATTAAAAATTGTAAGAAAAAACCTATTAACTCGATAAACTGCACAAATTTGACGATTATCTGTTTAAGATTTTGTAGGAAAAAGGACTACAAAAAATGGTGATACATCGAATAAGTGCCCTTTCATCGTAAAAACTGTACCTCTTGTCGAATGGGAAATACGTTTACTTAGGGGTAGTGGGTTATCAATAGACCAAATTTACCTACTTTATTATGCGTACTATTATTTTTTTATTCCTTGTTATCTGTTTGGGAACCCAGTCCCAAGCACAAGAGAAGTCACCAAACACAAAAGTGCAGACTATTGTTATGCCCATGGCGGATATAACAGTAAAGTCTGATGTAAACACTCAGGGTTTTCAAACAGCTGCAAGGTTTTTTAAAGTGAAGAATGCAAGAGTTAAGCAAGCCTTACTTTTTAAACCAAGGGTAAGAACAATGTCTTTTGCCTAATTCAATTCTTCGACTGCAGCATCTTTGGTTACCTCTGCTACACTTGCAGGTAGTACAATAGTTTTTAAAATTTTCCAAACATTATTTGTAACTATTCTTTGACCTTCAGCGGTAGGATGAATTCCGTCCTCTAGATTTAAGCTTGGGTCGCCAGCTACTCCTTCTAACAAAAATGGGATTAAGTAAATATTGTTAGATTCTGCTAATGCCGGATACATAGCTTTAAATTGAGAAGCATAGTCAGTTCCCATATTTGGTGGTATCTGCATGCCCGCCAACACAATTTTAGTATCAGGATTTTTATCTTTTACCATATCGATCATTTCTTGAAGATTGTTCATGGTCTCGGCAATGGGTATTCCGCGCAAACCGTCGTTAGCACCTAGTTCAAGAACAAAAATGTCTACAGGCTGGTTCAATACCCAGTCTAACCTGTTTAAACCGCCGGATGTGGTTTCTCCACTTAAGCCAGAGTTAATGACCTTGTAGTCTAAACCTAATGAATCTAATTTTTGCTGTATTCTATTGGGAAATCCCTCCTTTACATCCAAACCATAAGCTGCGGTAAGGCTATTTCCATAAAACAAAATGACTTTGTCATCAGTAGAAACCTCTTCCTTTTTATCCGTATTTTCTACCTCTGCTTGCGTTTCAGATGGTTTTTTTTCGGTAGTTTCTCCGCATCCAACGAACAACAGTAGCACTAAAAAATAACGAAACTTTAATACTTTCAACATAGTCTTAACTTATTAGATTCCAAATCATTTGTTTATTTTGCTCTCTTGTACCAAAATGATTTATGACAAAGATATTAAACGTACGTAATCTAAAGAAAACGTATAACAGCGGATCAAGAAATTTGACGGTTATTGATGACATTTCCTTTTCGATTGATGAAGGGGATACTTTTGCAATTGTAGGTCCGTCGGGAAGTGGAAAAACAACTTTGCTAGGTTTATGTGCAGGTTTAGATGAAATAAATGAGGGTACAATAGAACTTTGCGGACAAGACCTAAGTGCTTTAAATGAAGATCAGCGAGCTTTGTTGCGCAATGAAAAAGTTGGTTTCATATTTCAAGATTTTCAACTACTGCCCACTTTAACAGCTTTGGAGAACGTGAGCGTTCCTTTAGAATTACAAGGAGAAAAAAACGCAAGTAAAGATGCTATGGATCTTTTGGCTAAAGTTGGTTTGGCAGGTAGGCATGATCATTATCCATCACAGCTTTCTGGTGGTGAGCAACAACGGGTAGCTCTTGCCAGGGCTTTTTCAAATAAACCATCTATTTTATTTGCAGATGAACCTACCGGTAATTTAGATGAAGAAACCGGTGAGAAGGTAATTAAACTATTATTTGACCTGAATAAGGAAATGGGTACCACTCTGGTCATTGTAACCCATGATCTTGAATTAGCTAATTTAAATAAACGTGTCTTACGACTTAAAGGGGGCAAAATAGTCATCAACGAAACTACATCCATATCTTGAGCGAATTTCAAAGAACATCTAAGGCAAAATTTAATTGGTTGTTGAAAATGGCTTGGCGAGATGGCAAGGCAAGCGGTAAAAGGTTGCTTTTGTTTATGGCATCTATAATATTAGGTATTGCCGCGGTGGTTTCCATACAATCTTTTAGTAATAACCTTAAAAATAACATTGGCCTACAGTCTAAGGCCCTAATGGGTGCAGATTTCTTAATTGATAGTAATCAGCCTGCAAATGAAAGGGTAGTGGAGTTAATGGATTCTTTGGGCGGCTATAAGGCACGTGAGGTGAAATTCGCGTCTATGGCAGCCTTCCCTAAAAGTCTATCTACAAAATTGGTTCAGGTAAGGGCTATTGAAGGTAATTATCCTTTTTATGGCGAATTGGAAACGGAACCCAAAACTTCGGCTTTTGATTATCAAGATAAGGGTGGTGCATTAGTTGATGCCACCGTAATGTTGCAGTTTGACCTAAAACCTGGGGATAGTGTAAAATTGGGCACCACTACCTTTCCTATTCTAGGGGCTTTGATTACTGCACCGGGTAGTACGGGTATAGGTGCAACTGCCGCACCGCCCATTGTGGTACCTTTTCGTTTTATGGAAGAGAGTGGGTTGCTGCAACGGGGTAGTAGGTTAGGTTATAACTACTATTTTGAGGATGATAAAGCCGATTTAGAATTACTTAATGATAAGGTGGATCCGTTATTAGATGCAGAAAATGCAGATATGGATACGCATACAGATACCAGTGAGCGTTTGGGGCGTAGGTATGAGAATGTAGGTAGGTTTTTAAACTTAGTTGCGTTTATAGCGCTTCTTTTAGGGTGCGTTGGTATAGCAAGTTCTGTTCATATTTATATCAAAGAAAAACTAAAAGCGGTGGCGGTACTAAAGTGTTTAGGTGCAACGCGAAAACAAACATTTTTTATATTTCTACTGCAAATTGCCGGAATGGGCTTGTTGGGCGGTATAATAGGTACAGCAATAGGACTATTGTTGCAACAGACCTTTCCATTCATATTACAAGAGTTTTTACCTTTTACCGTTGAAATATCAACTTCATACCCAGCCATATTCGTTGGTTTGTTATTAGGCGTTTCTATGTCGGTGCTTTTTGCTTTATCTCCTTTGGTACATACTTGGTTCGTTTCTCCGTTACAAGTGTTGCGCGTGCAAGAAGATACAGGTAAAAAATCACGTCCATATCAAATCTGGGTAGTGGTGGCTATTGTATTGTTTGTGCTTTTATTTGCATTGTGGTTGTTGGGTAGATGGGAGTTTGCCTTGAGCTTTGTGGTTGGTATATTAGTAACGTTCTCTATTTTGGCAGGTGTCTCAATAGGTTTCATGAGGCTCATTAAAAAGTACTTTCCAAAATCATGGAGCTTTGCTGCACGCCAAAGTCTTTTAAATTTGTACAGGCCAAATAACCAGACTGTAGTTTTAATATTAGCTATTGGTATTGGCACATTCTTAATTAGCACTTTGTATTTCACCAAAGATTTTTTACTTGCCAAAACAACTTTTGAGGCAAGTGCTGAAAGTCCAAATCTTATACTTTTTGATGTACAGACAGAACAACGTAATGACGTTGAAAATACGATAACACCAAAAGGTTTACCGGTTATAGATAATATTCCTATAGTTACTATGCGCATGGAGCGTATTAAGGATAGGGATGTGAATGACATTAGGTTAGACACCACCACTAGGGTGAATAAATGGATACTGAATCATGAATTTAGAACTACATATAGAGATTCTATGATCGGTTCGGAAAAGTTATTGGAAGGGGAGTGGTTGCCGTCTGTTCCTCCTAATACCGAAGTTATTCCTATTTCCCTAGCGGATAATGTTGCCAATGGCGCCCTTGTAAAATTAGGAGATACGCTGTTGTTCAATGTACAGGGTAAAATGATGACTACCGTGGTAGGTAATATTAGGCAGGTAGATTGGGCACGTATGCAGCTTAATTTTTCAATTGTTTTCCCAACCGGGGTATTGGAAAAAGCACCCCAGTTTCATGTGGTTACGACCAATGCGCCGGACAAAGCTTCATCTGCCAATTTACAAAGGGAATTGGTAAAGAAATTCCCGAATATATCCATCATAGATTTACGACAGGTGGTAACATTGGTTGAAAATATATTGGATAAAATTTCATGGGTCATCACCTTTATGGCTTTTTTCAGTATTCTAACTGGTATCATTGTTTTAATAGGATCGGTTCGTAATAGTAAATACCAACGAATTAGAGAAAGTGTATTGTTAAGAACCCTTGGTGCACAGAGTAAACAGATATTGAAAATTAATGCATTGGAGTACCTATTTTTAGGTGTTTTAGGAAGTGGTGTGGGAGTGTTACTTTCTTTACTAAGTAGTTTTTTACTGGCTTATTTTATTTTTGATACTCCATTTATTCCGTCGTGGGTGCCATTTTTGGTGGTGTTGCCGGGTATAACATTGTTGGTCTTAGCCATCGGTTTATTTAATAGTAGGGGAGTGTTAAATAGTCCGCCATTGCAAGTGTTGCGAAAAGAAGGATGATGCAAAAAGATATTACCCTTATAATAGTTTTGGCTTAATTATTTGTTGATGTGGGTTTACCAACATAGAAATATAATAGGTAATCCGTATTCGGGTCTAGAAATCGAAACAGCTGCGTTCGTATTGTTGGTTGTAGATAGTCTTCTTCATCATACACCTCTAATAAAAGTGATGCATAATCTGAACGAGAAAAACCTCCTTTTTTAGCAGTAATTTCAGATACTCGTTGATTAAATAGTATACTTTTAGGTTGAGCTTTATTTCTAAAATGTATTAATGGTACTGTTTTCAAAGTTTTTGCCAGTTCATAATTATGGTGCTTAGCAATTACCTTTAAAGAATCTCCCAAAGCAAAATCACTCACTATTGCATAAGTACTATCCCTGCTTATTTCTTTTAAAAGGTTGGTGTAATTTTTATAGGTACCATCTGTAATTACACTTTTTACAATTAACTCTTGTTCAAAATCATCTAAAATCTTTAAAAGTGCTGAGAAGTACTCAGGATACTCTTTTTCAACGGCCATGTTTATAGCTTCATCATATGTCACATTATTTGTTTGGGCGGCAGATTCATTAAAAGATAAAAAGAAAACAAATAAGTATAGATACGTGTGTAATTTCATTAAGTAAGGATATTCTGTTCTAGTTGAAATTTAGTACTTTATATAGTATTAATTTCTATAACTTTAAGGAATACATAACTTTTATAAATTATACAATTATGAATTTACCGGCAATTTTTTCATTTAAACTAGGTATTTGGCAATCATTAGTATATGTAGCGCTGTTTGTTTGGGTGTATTGCTTAGTTGATATTGTACGCCATGAATTCAAGAATGACGGTAAATTTACATGGTTGCTAATTGTATTTTTTCTTCCAATTTTAGGTTCGCTCCTATATTTATCCACAGGGAAAAGTAGACGTATGCTAAAGGCATAATCTAAAATCCCTTTTTATTATTTTCCGTTTTCCATAGGCGCTTATGACTTAATTACGGATAAATTACTCACTATACGTGAATTGTCAACTAATCAGCATAGCTTTGCACCTGAAATACAAAAGTGATTGTTATGCCGTTATTTACCGAATTAAAAATATCTAGAAACTTAGAAAAAGCACTTGAAGATCTAGGTTTTGAAAATACTACTCCTATTCAAGAGAAAGCTTTTCCCATTGTAATGAGTGGTAGTGATGTTGTAGGTATAGCACAAACAGGTACCGGTAAAACGTTCGCCTATTTACTTCCTATTTTAAATACTTTAAAATTTTCAAAAGATATTCATCCAAAAATTATTGTATTGGTGCCTACACGTGAGTTGGTAGTACAAGTAGTGGAAGAGGTAGAAAAATTGGCAAAATATTCAGGAACAAGAGTATTAGGGGTGTTTGGAGGAAAAAGTATGCTAAAGCAAAAAGAGGCATTGGCATTGGGGACAGACATTTTGGTTGCCACACCTGCTCGTCTTTATGATTTGATATTAACCAAGGCTGTTCAATTAAAACAGGTTAAGAAACTGGTTATTGATGAGGTCGATGTTATGTTAGATTTAGGCTTTAGGTTTCAATTGGTCAATATTTTTGAATTATTGCCGCAAAGAAGGCAGAATATTATGTTCTCTGCCACCATGACAGATGATATTGAACTGTTTATTACGGATTTCTTTACAGGTGTTCAAAAAATTGCTGTTGCCGTAAGTGGTACTCCTTTAGAAAATATTACTCAATTTGGGTATGCGACACCAAATTTTTATACCAAGGTGAACCTTTTGGTGAGCTTATTGCAAAATGAAGAAACGTATAATAAAGTTTTAGTGTTTGTTTCCAGCAAGCGAAGCGCAGATTTGCTGTTTAAGGAATTGTCTAAATTTTTTAGCGAAGAGATATGTATTATACACTCCAATAAAACCCAAAACTATAGACTGCGTTCCATAAATCAGTTCGATGAAGGTAAGAATCGAATTTTGGTTACTACTGATGTTATGGCACGTGGGTTAGACCTGCAAGAGATATCTCATGTTATAAATTTTGATACTCCCACATATCCTGAAAATTACATGCACCGTATAGGTAGAACGGGTAGGGCAGAAAAACAAGGAACATCTATTTTATTATTTACACCACAAGAGGAAGAGGCAAAAAATGCCATTGAAGAATTAATGTCTCACCAAGTTGAGCAATTACCATTGCCCGATGATGTTGAAATTGCAACACAGTTAACTTTTGATGAACAACCAAAACATAGAGAGCGCGATAATCCTTTAAATATCAACGAAGATGAACGTGGTGCAAGTTTTCATGAGAAGTCTGAAAAGAACAAGAAGGAAAATCAAGGCGGTTCCTATAAGCGTATTATTAAAAAGAAATACTCTAAACCCAAAACCAGAGGCGACAAAAACTACGGTAAACGTGGAAGAAATAAAAAGTAATTACATGATTTCAAAATTGGTTTTATAGTCCAGTTCGCCCATTTTTCTGAAAGTAATGATCGATGAAATGCATACCCTATCGGTATGCTGTTTTTAGACCAAAAACCGTTCGTCGACACTTTTTGTCTATTCACCTTAAAACTCTTCACTAGCCGAAAATTATTACAGTTTAGCGAGGTCAACCGGCTTGTTCGCTTTGCTGACGGTACTTTTATATTGTTCAATAATACGATATGAAAGCATTTTTCACCTTACTAGTTTTAATTTTCGCCGGAGCATTAGCATTGGCGCAAACACCCCAAGCAGATGATAAAGTTCACACTACTGAAATGGGTATTGTTATGGTTGATAGCCTTAACGATATTAACGCTGAGAAAAAGACTGTTGACTCTAACGAAACATCTGTAGCTCGCTTGTACAGATATAAGAATGCAAGGGTTAACAAAGAATTGGCATTTATTACCAATAAAACTTATGGTAAGTTGGCATAATATTTGCCCTATATAAAAAGGTGCAATGAAGCACCCTTTTAAAGAATTTAATTATGATGTTATTTACTTTTTTAATTCCGGCTTTAATAATTGTTGCGGCAATATCATTATCTAACAACAACAAAACGAAATTACGTGCTATTAAGGTTCCCGTGAATAAGCGTAAGTCTTAATTTTTAATACCGGGCTGCTTTATAGTATAGTTACTTTTAGCTTTAGCCTCATCTACTTGGCGTTTTACATCTGCGAGTAGAGCTTTGGAATCATACACAATTCCATCTTTTACAGTATATTTTACACCACCAACACGAACCACCTCGTTATCTTCAGTAAGTTTTACAGCTCCTGTGCCGTATAAAACTTTAAAATTTTGAAGAGGATTTTCTTCAACAATGACAAAATCTGCCAACTTACCTATGGCAACGGAACCTATTTTGTCATCCATACCCAATGCTTCCGCACCATTTAAGGTAGCAGATTTTATAATTTCCAATGGGTGAAAACCTGCTTCACGCAATAATTCTAATTCTCTTATATAGGCAAATCCATAAAGTTGAAAGATGAAACCGGAATCTGAACCGGTAGTAACTCTACCACCTCTATTCTTGTATTCATTGATAAAGGTCATCCAAAGTTTATAGTTATTTTTCCAAGCTACTTCTTGCTCGGTGCCCCAATCATGCCAATAAGAGCCATGTGAGACTTTACTAGGCTGATAAAATTCCCATAAAGAGGGTAGTGTATATTCTTCGTGCCATTCAGCTCTTCTTGCGCGTTGCAAATCTCTGCTAGCTTCATAAATATTGAAAGTAGGATCCATGGTAAAATCAAGCTCCAAGAGTTCGTTCATTACATTGTTCCAGTGTTCTGAATACGGTTTTGCCGCTTGTGCCCATAGTTTACCGGCATTTTCAAAGCGATCTTGTTCATTTTGATAATTATAATCTAACGGAAAATCTTGTACCGTACGATCATCAAAAAGTGCCTCAGGTAGTCCATACCAATGCTCCATTGAGGTTAATCCTGCTCTTGCAGAATGTAAAACGTTCCAACGGGCTACGCTCATTTGTGCATGATGGCAGGCGGAACCTAATCCTAGTTTTTTATTTTCATCTAATGCAGCGGCCATAATTTCTGGTTCTGCACCAAAAAACTTAATGCCGTCTGCACCTTTTTTTGCATTTGCACGTACCCATTCACGTGCCTGTGCCGGAGTTGATATTGGCACATCGTTTAAAGGATTGAATGCTTTACTGGTCTGTCCAAATGCGGTATAGGAAATAATACGAGGTGCAATGATTTCATTATTTTCACTTTTACGTTTTAAATCTAAAGCAATATCTATTCCTCTACCTGCAACCTCACGAACGGTAGTGACGCCATGTGCCATCCAAAGTTTAAAAACATAGTCTGGGTCTGCACCTTGTGCATCGCCACCAATATGGGTATGCATATCAATAAAGCCAGGCATTAGATACATGCCGGTACAATCTAATTCTTTACCACCTGCTTTTAATTTTGGTCTTTTGGCGTCATCAATTGCCACACCAGGGTAACCCACGACTTTTACATTTGTAATCCTGTTGTTCTCTACAACAATATCAATAGGTCCTTGTGGTGGTGCCCCGTTACCGTTAATGAGCATTACGCCTCTAATGATCAATTGATCGTGCGGTCCGTCTCCCTCAAGAGATTGTGCATGCATGGTGAGCAAAACGGATATGAATATAGCCGTTAGGAGCAGTTGTTTACGTAACATAGGGTGGTTGTTTGTGTTAGTTTCCTTAAATATAGAGAAAGCAGCAGAAAGAACAGTGACCGTATGTCAACTTTACAAATAAAAAATGGAATTGATATTTATACCCTATTAAGATTAAGCAACAGGTGATAATTGCTGCTTTATTTCTTGAAATTTAATAATGTAGTTGGTTCCTTTCTTAGACATATCCCTAGTAATAGTACCCTTTAATTGTCGGGTAAGATTATGGATTAATTTTAATCCTAAAGATTTTGTAGTCTTATAATTAATGGTTTCCGGGAAACCAATACCGTTGTCACCAATTTCTAGAATGTAACAATTCTTCTCGTCAGTATCTTGTTGGAGCTTTATACTGATAATACCTTCTTTGTCCCCTTCAATACCATACTTTAATGCATTGGTCAATGCTTCGTTGATCAATAAACCTAGTGGTATGGCGGTATCAATTCCTAATTTAATATCTGGAATATCTATTTTTAAATTTACATGGTTGTCATTGCCTTTAATAGATCTTATGAGGTATTCACCCAATTCTTGAACATAAGATTTATACTCTATATGGCTAATGTCATTACGCATATACAACATTTCATGAACCATGGCCATGGCTATAACCCTATTCTGCGTTCCTTTTAAAAGCCCTTTCATAGGTCCGGTTTCTATGTTTCTTGATTGCAAGCTTAAAAGACTGGAAACGGTTTGTAAATTATTCTTTACCCTATGGTGTACCTCTTTTAATAGATTTTCCTTTTCATGCACCTGTAAATACAATGCTTTTTTAGAACTGTACATGGTATTGTAGGTCTTTAGCAAAGTTTTGCCCAAGGTGTTGCCTAAAATAAAAACAGAAAATAAGATGGATACCAAGCTAAATATAGGTCTAGATGCTTCAGGTACCATATTCTGGGTAATGCTCAGTTCTGGTATGGTCTGTGTAAAAACCAGAAGAATGAGTATAATAATGATATTAAGATAGATTCTACCATATCTCGTACTATATATAAAACCTCCAAAAGCTATTAAAGGTATCATGAATATAAACGGACTAAAAATTCCGCCGCTATATAAGGTGATGACGACTGCCGCAATTAAACCGATTATGGATGAAAAATTGAATGTAGGTAGAATAACCTTATGAGACCTAAAATATAGTAGATTGATACTATTCAATATTGAAAAGCCAATAAATACAAAAGGAATGATTTGGGTAATATTTAAAAAGAAATAGCATAATACCCCAAATAGAAAGGAGATAATGCTTGTGGTATAATTTACCCTTAAAAATAGTTTGGTTTTATCCTGTAGACGTTCTTTGTCAATGGTAAATCCGGGCATAGATATTATTTATGTACTAGAAAACATACGAATTACGTAATGTAAATCTAATTATGTTTTTATCATTATACTAGTATTTTCGTGTTTAGTATAGTTAAAACGACGAATATTATTCTGAATAACGCATTTTTTTTGTCTAAATAATGGTTAAAAATATGAAATAAACTGTTAATGACTGATTTCATTTTAGAATCGAAAAAATGAATTATAAAGTTGATTGAGGTATATGTAGTTTATTTTAAGTGAGTTAAACCGGGGTATTAAAAAAGGCATCCATAATGGGATGCCTTTTTTAGATATTGATTTCTATTTGAATTAATCTTGGGTTAAAACCCAAGATCCATTTTGCAAAAGTGGCTCTGCCTGCTTAAATTTTACCGTTTTACTTTCCCCGCTCATTACATTTTTAATGGTAACACGCTCATTACGGCCAATTTTTGGCTGTTCTCTTGTAATGGTCTCGGTAATTGCTGGGCGTTGACCTTGATTTTGACTAACTGCTCTACTACGTGCCGCTAACTCATCGCTATTCGGTATTTCTTCTTTTGTAGTCTGCAGGTTTTCTTTTTTTCTAATGTTTCTTTCTTCTTGAATAGCATTTGCATTTTCAGAAGGTAATTCACCTTTGAAAAGGAAAGAAACCACTTCTTTGTTCACTTTTTCGATCATAGATTTAAAAAGCTCAAAAGCTTCAAATTTATAGATCAATAAAGGATCTTTTTGCTCATGAACGGCTAATTGTACAGATTGTTTCAACTCATCCATCTTACGAAGGTGTGTTTTCCATGAATCATCTATAATAGCCAGGGAAATGTTCTTTTCAAAATCTGTGATCAACTGCTTACCGTTACTATCATAAGCATCTTGAAGATTGGTGACAACATTTAAGCTTTTGATACCGTCTGTAAATGGAACTACAATTCGCTCAAAATTATTGGCATTATCTTCATGAACTTTTTTGATCACAGGGAAAGCCGCAGCGGCATTACGCTCCATCTTATCATTATAATGGTCGTATGCTGCTTTATAAATTTTTCCGGTTATCTCCTGAGCAGATAATTTTCCAAATTCGGCTTCATCTACAGGAGCTGTCATAGAGAAATATTTGATCAGCTCAAACTCTAAATTTTTATAGTCGTTGGCGGCCTTATTGCTTTCTACGATCACCTCACAGGTATCATACACCATATTGGCGATATCCAATTTTAATCGCTCTCCTTGTAGGGCGTGACGGCGTCTCTTATAAACAACTTCACGTTGGGCGTTCATTACATCATCATATTCCAAAAGACGTTTACGTACACCAAAGTTATTTTCCTCAACTTTTTTCTGAGCTCTTTCAATAGACTTGGTCATCATACTATGCTGAATTACTTCACCATCTTCCAAGCCCATTTTATCCATCATTTTAGCAACCCTGTCCGAACCGAACAAACGCATTAGGTTGTCTTCTAAAGAAACATAGAATTGAGAACTACCAGGATCTCCTTGACGACCAGATCTACCACGTAACTGTCTATCTACACGACGAGAATCATGTCTTTCCGTACCAATAATTGCTAGACCACCGGCTTTCTTAACCGCATCTGACAATTTAATATCGGTACCACGACCTGCCATATTCGTTGCTATGGTTACCACACCGGCATTACCTGCTTCGGCGACAACATCAGCTTCTTTTTTATGAAGTTTAGCGTTCAGAACGTTGTGCGGTACTTTACGTACACTCAATAACTTAGATAATAATTCTGATATCTCTACAGAAGTTGTACCGATCAAGACAGGTCTACCTGCTTTACTAATTTTGGTTACTTCTTCTATAATAGCGTTATACTTTTCTCTTTTGGTCTTATAAATAAGATCATTTTTATCTTGTCTGGCAATTGGTCTGTTTGTTGGTATTTCCATAACATCCAACTTATAGATTTCCCAGAATTCGCCAGCTTCTGTTACAGCGGTACCTGTCATACCAGATAATTTGCTGTACATTCTAAAATAGTTCTGTAACGTAACGGTAGCAAAGGTTTGTGTTAGCGCTTCAATCTTTACATTTTCCTTGGCTTCAATTGCTTGGTGTAATCCGTCCGAATATCTACGACCGTCCATAATACGACCAGTCTGTTCATCTACGATCATAACCTTGTTGTCCATTACCACGTACTCCGTATCTTTTTCAAATAGGGTATAGGCCTTTAATAATTGGCTCATGGTATGTATACGCTCGCTTTTTACGGTGAAATCTTTAAAAAGCTCTTCTTTTAGTTCGGCTTCTTTTTCAATTTCAAGATTTTGATTTTCAATCTTCGCTATTTCTGCACCTATGTCCGGCATTACGAAGAAATCTTTATCCTGCTCGCCAGAAATGTAATTAACTCCTTTATCGGTCAATTCTATCTGGTTGTTCTTTTCATCTATAACAAAAAGTAGGTCTTCATCAACAACAGGCATTTCCCTGTTGTTATCTTGCATGTAGTAATTCTCGGTTTTTTGAAGTAATTGTTTTACTCCTTCTTCACTTAAGAATTTTATTAAAGCCTTGTTTTTTGGAAGTCCACGGTAAACCCTTAATAAAAGGAAGCCCCCTTCTTTGGTATCACCTTCGGCAATCAACTTTTTAGCTTCTGCCAAAACACCGGTTAAATGCTGACGTTGTTTTCTTACGATCTCATCCACCTTTGGCTTCAGCTCATTGAATTCATGACGGTCACCTTCTGGTACTGGACCAGATATAATAAGTGGTGTACGTGCATCATCTACCAAAACTGAATCTACCTCATCTACAATGGCATAGTTATGTGGGCGCTGTACCAAATCTTTTGGTGTATGCGCCATGTTATCCCTTAGGTAATCAAATCCAAATTCATTATTTGTTCCATAGGTAATATCTGCATTATAAGCTGCACGTCTACCATCTGAATTTGGTCTGTGGTGATCAATACAGTCTACCGATAACCCGTGAAACTGAAATATAGGCGCCATCCAAGCACTATCCCTTTTTGCCAAATAATCGTTTACGGTAACCAAGTGGGCACCGTTACCGCTTAATGCATTTAAATATAAAGGTAGTGTTGCAACCAAGGTTTTACCTTCACCTGTTTGCATTTCTGCAATTTTTCCTTGGTGCATGGCAATACCGCCAATTAATTGAACATCATAATGAACCATGTCCCAGGTTACCTCTTTTCCGGCGGCATCCCATGAATTTTTCCAAATAGCATCTGTGCCGTCAAGAGTAACATAATCTTTGGAGCCTGACAGGGTTCTGTCATATTCAGAAGCGGTTACCTTTAAGGTTTCGTTATTGGCAAAACGCTTTGCGGTCTCTTTAACCACGGCAAAGGCTTCTGGTAATATTTTATTGAGTGTTTCTTCTGAAATAGTGTAAGCTTCTTCTTTTAACTTATCTATTTCAGTGTAGATATCTTCATTTTTATCGATATCGGTAGAGTTTTTAACCTCTTCCTCTAAAGTGCTGATTTGATCCGTCTTTTCTTTGATGGCATCTTGAATGGCCCTTTTGAACTCTATGGTTTTTTGCCTTAGCTCATCATGACTAAGATTTTCAAGCTGCGATTCAAATGATTTTATCTTATCTACTAAAGGCTGTAATTCTTTTACGTCTTTCTGTGATTTATCACCTACAAAAGCCTTTAGGATGGAATTAATGAAACTCATATATTTTAAACTATTAGAATTGAAACTATTACTTGTTATTAAGCAAGAATATATTTCAAAATGTTTTAGAGCCGATAAATATTTTCGACACTATAAAAGAACAAAAGGTATTCCAGTCTTGATTTTTGAACGGATTTACCTAAAAACATGTCAAAATTACATAAAAAAAAAGCCTCCAAGGAGACTTTTTAGTAGTAATTATGATATCGAATATTAATATTCGTCCTCGTTCCAGAGGTAGTCTTCTTCCGTAGGATAGTCCGGCCAAATTTCTTCTATAGATTCGTATATCTCGCCACCTTCTTCTTCCATAGACTGTAAATTTTCTACGACTTCTAATGGGGCTCCAGTTCTGATGGAGTAATCTATTAACTCATCTTTACTTGCCGGCCAAGGTGCATCACTTAAATAAGATGCTAATTCTAATGTCCAATACATAGTAATTGTTTGATTTTAATTTTTTGCAAAAGTAATTTTTAAATTGAGACAGCAAAGAAATTACGTGTAAATTTCAAGTAATCGCAATATTTTTTTCGCATTTGTTTATTGATAACGAATAAATTACGGAATTATTAGTCCTTTTTATTTGGGATCCATTTTATTTCATTCGCTTGTAGATTATACGACAATTTTCGTGCCAATAAAAATAGATAATCAGAAAGTCTATTTAAAAATGATAGCACATTGATATCAAATGGTTCTGTTTGAAATAATAATGTAGCTATTCTTTCAGCTCTTCTACAAACGGTTCTTGCTATATGACAGTATGACACTGTTGTATGGCCACCAGGAAGAATAAAATGTGTCATTTGTGGAAGTTGCCCATCCATTTCATCAATAGCTTGTTCTAAATAATTGATTTCAGTGTGCCCAACTTTGGTGATTTTTAATCTTTCTTCTCCGTTTTTAAGCAATTCTTTTTCTGGGTCAGTGGCCAAAATGGCACCTACGGTGAATAAATGTTCTTGTATGGCTATTAGTTGCTGCTGGTGAACTTCATCTATTTGTTGATCTCTAATGAGTCCAAGCCATGAGTTTAGTTCATCTACCGTACCATAACTGTCAATTCTAATGTGGTGCTTTGGTACACGAGTGCCACCAAAAAGACCCGTAGTACCGTCATCACCTGTTTTAGTATATACTTTCATTTTGTAGTTTATGGAATTAGGGTATAGATGAGTTAATTTGTAAGCTAAGATCAAGCAAAGGGTTTAAGATTAGTTAGCTATTCTTCTTTTTTGGTTTTACGCTCATAATCTCCCATAAATTTTCTTGACTTACGGGCGCTAGATTTGCCTTTGTTAGTTATACGTATGGCTATATAAATAGCAAATACAACTCCTAAAACTATATATATGGTATTACTTTGCATTGAAATTTACTTTAGTTTAAAATTACTTGTTTAAATCCGTATTTTAAAATGTTCCTTTACTTGTTCCTTTCTAAAGAAAACAATGCCACAATAAAAGAGGTCTAGTGTAACGCGAACATGCTCCATTTCTTTGAGTTGTTTCCACTTTTTTAAATTTTGTGGGTTTTTATGAATTCCGTCTAAAAGTAGCATGGTATCATTAGAAAGGTCATTCACTTTAAAATTGGGCTTATTTATATCGGTTATATCGCCAAAGACAACAGCTGCATTGCTATCAACAATAGATATATTTGGACAATTCGAAATTATTTTTTCTTCGGATGATTTACTGGTGTTCAATAAATGAATAGTTCTATAATCAAAATAGTGAACACTTTTGATTAATACTTTTAGTGTAATGGGAAGTTTGATTTTAGTTTTCTTGTACAGACATTTGGTGACATAATTATATACAAAGGGAGAATGCACACCATGCTGATTGGTAGCAGAACAAAGAAACTTTAAATAAGAAATTAAGCGGTACACGTATTACTTTTTCAATTTTGCCAAAAGTAAGAATAGTGATGCAACTTATAATTTATACGGTAAGAATAATATGTGTTGAAAGTAGGTTTGGTAAGAAATGGGGTAGGTGTAAGATCGTGGCGAAAAGGAAAATTAATGATGTATTAAGAAAGTTTAGCTCTGTTCAATTTAGTAGTGAATTTCAAAGCCTTGATTACTCTGTTGTTTTTGTTCTTGTACAATCTTGCAACTTCTATCGTGTTTTCAGTTTCAATAGTTGGTACGGTAATATCATTAATTTCAATTGTTTGAACCATCTCTACTCGTGCAGTTTCAATCTCCAAAGAAACATTCTCATTGTTAGCTTGAGCCTGAGCGAAGAAACATGTGAAAAAAAGAGCGGTTAAAAGAATATTTGATTTCATAATATTTGTTTTACACTGCTAAAGTACAGGCAAGCCCAAACATATTTTGCCGCTCGTCGTCGGTTACCATTTAACTATAGATGAATGGTAAATTGGCTTCGTTTATTATTTTTGGACAAGATGAAAATTCAATTGGAAATCAGGTGTTGTAATATCCTCAATAACCGTAGGTATAGGTGTTGATAGCTTTAGTTTTTAAAAAAGCTAGTTATTGATAGAAGGTATAATATACAGTTGAATGTTTATTTGAGTTTGAGTTTGATTTTGAGACTTGAACTTGAGTTCGTATTTAAAAAGTAGGTTTTGGTAAGAAAAGAGGTAGGTATAAGATTGGGGCGAAAAGGAAATTAAATGATGTATTAAGAAAGTTTAGCTCTGTTCAATTTAGTAGTGAATTTCAAAGCCTTAATTACTCTGTTGTTTTTGTTCTTGTACAATCTTGCAACTTCAATCGTGTTTTCAGTTTCAATAGTTGGTACGGTAATATCATTGATTTCAATTGTTTGAACCATCTCTACTTGTGCAGTTTCAATTTCCAAAGAAACATTCTCATTGTTAGCTTGAGCCTGAGCGAAGAAACATGTGAAAAAAAGAGCGGTTAAAAGAATAATTGATTTCATAATATTTGTTTTACACTGCTAAAGTACAGGCAAGCACAAACATATTTTGCCGCTCATAGTCGGGCGACATTTAACTATAGACGAATGGTAAAAACCATTCGTCTATTATTTTAATCAATAAAATAAATGTGAGTTTTATTGCTAAAATAAAGGTTAGCCTTCCATTAGTGCAGAAAGCTCAAACCATCTTTCGGTCTTACTGTCTATGGCATCGGTAATGTCGTTCAACTCAATAGATAAGTTCTTAATGTCATCACCACTCAATGATCCATCGGTGAATTTTTCTTGAAGCGCTACTTTAGATTTTTCCAATTTCTGAATCTCTCTTTCTAGCTTTTTAAATTCTTGCTGTTCAGCATATGAGATTTTTGTACCTGTATCGGCTTCTTTCCAATTGGTCTTATTGGTAGGCTGTGATTCTTTCTGCTCTCTTTTTTCTTGTATTTGACTGTCTTCGTATGTACGATAGTCAGAATAGTTACCAGGGAAATCCTCTATGACAGCATCGCCCCTAAATACAAATAAATGATCTACGATCTTATCCATAAAGTAACGATCGTGAGATACTACCATTAAACAGCCTTGAAAATCCATTAAGAAACTTTCCAGTACGTTCAAGGTAACAATATCCAAATCGTTGGTTGGCTCATCTAAAATTAGAAAATTAGGGTTTTGTATCAATATGGTACATAAGTACAAGCGCTTACGTTCGCCACCACTTAGTTTATCTACAAAATCATATTGCTTTTTCCTGTCGAACAGAAAGCGTTCCAATAACTGCTGCGCGGAAATTTGTTTTCCCTTCATTAAAGGTATGTAGTCACCAAATTCACGAATGACGTCTATAACCTTTTGGCCTTCTTTTATTTTTATTCCTTTTTGGGTGTAGTAGCCAAACTTTATAGTGTCACCTACTACTACTTTACCGCTGTCTGGTTGATCGCGCCCACTTAGAATATTTAAAAAGGTAGATTTGCCAGTACCATTTTTACCTATAATACCAATACGCTCTCCCTTTTGGAAAACATATTCAAACTTATCTAAAATAGGTTTGTTAGGAAAAGATTTAGAGATTTTATGAAGTTCAAGAATTTTACTTCCCATACGCTCCATGTTCAGTTCTAATTGAATTTGATGGTCTTTTCTTCTTTGACTTGCTTTATCTTTAATTACAGCAAAATCATCTATTCTGGATTTCGATTTTGTTGTACGTGCTTTAGGTTGTCTACGCATCCATGCAAGTTCCTTTTTAAAAAGGAGTTCTGTTTTGTGATGCTCTACCGCTTCTTGCTCTATACGGGCCTCTTTTTTCTCTAAGTAATAGGAATAGTTTCCTTTGTAGGGATATAACTTTCCATTTTCGAGCTCTATGATTTCATTGCAAACACGTTCTAAAAAGTACCTGTCGTGTGTTACCATGAACAAAGTCATGTTTTCTTTGGCAAAAAACTCTTCTAACCACTCGATCATTTCTAGATCTAGGTGGTTGGTAGGTTCATCCAAAACCAAAAGATCTGGCTTGTTGATCAAGGCGTTGGCCAAAGCCAATCGTTTTTTTTGTCCACCCGATAATTTATCGACCTTGGCACTTAGGTCATCTAACTTCAGTTTTGATAGAATCTGCTTATACTGAGTTTCAAAATCCCAAGCTTCAAAACGGTCCATTGCTTCAAATGCTTTTTGGTATGCATCTGCATCTTCTGGGTTTTGAAGCGCCTTTTCATAATTTTTAATGACTTCAAGAACTTCGTTGTCAGAAGCAAAAATGGTTTCCTCAATGGTCAAGTTCGGGTCCATATTGGGTTCCTGCGCAAGAAAAGATACACGGGTAGATTTACGATAGTTCACTTGACCACTATCTGGAGTGTCCGCTCCTGAAAGAATATTAAGTATAGATGTTTTTCCTGTACCGTTTTTAGCGATTAGGGCTATTTTTTGGTCTTTGTTGATCCCAAATGAGAGATTGTCAAAAAGCACCAATTCGCCATAGGATTTTGAAATATTTTCAACGGTAAGTAGATTCATATAAGGGTAACTGAATTTTATTTTTTGCGTAATTGCTTGGTCTTAAAATAATAGATCAAATATAGATAGCGAATTGCCAATGTCAATAAAACTATTATTAATAGTATAGAGAATACCTGAATTTTAAATAACCATAAAATACTGGTAATGCCTAAAAGTATTGTCAAGAAAACGGAGTAGGTAAGTACCCACTTGGGAACTGTTTTCCTTAAGAGAATAAATGCGATAAAAAGGTTAGGGGCAAATGCCCAAAGTGAATTAAAATTTGCTTTGGTAGCCAAGTGGTCTGTAGCAAACCAAAGGAGCAGTATAAGTACGCCCGCTAAACCTGTAATTGTAAATAATGTAAAGTCCAACCATCTATTTCGGCGTTGGTTTTTATAATCACGGTACGTAAAATAACCTACGATTACCAAAAGAACGCAAAGCCAAAATAAAGGGGTTGCAATGAATAGCGATTTATCTTCTTGCTCTGGTATGTCTAGTAGTATTGATTCTTTTTTAACTATAGGTTTACCGTTTAAGGTAGTATGCTTCATTTGCTCATACACATATATGGGTAGAAATAAATGCTCGTAAGGTGTCGCTGCTCTGTCAATTACAGAACCTAAAGCTAGGTCAATACCAAAATTTGACCACGAATTAGGATTCAATTTTAAACGTATCAGTTCCCTAAATGTTAGTTGTTCTTTTAGGTGATTGTAATCAAATTTAAATGTGTTGCCCAAAGTTTTTTCAAACACCATTGGTATTCTAGTGGCACAGTTGTCAAACAAAAAGTCATATTTGTATTTTTTGTTTTGTGGTAGCAAGTTATGTTCCAAGAAGGATACAATAGCGTTTCTTTGTTCAAGGTCAACATCTAATACTTGCTCCTTAACCCAACGTTTTTCTTGTTGATAGCTGTATTTAAAATACTTAAACGGTATTCGTGAAATGGTATAGGATAATTTACCGCGAGTGAAATTTAAGTAGAAATTTGGATCCTCAAAATCATAGGTGCCGTAACCATATACTTCATCTATACCCAAAGTAGGATCTTGTAAACGAATGGCACTATGTCCAAATTTAGCAGCTAAATCTTCACCCGTGCCCACTGTTAATAGGCTAATTTTAGATAAAGGCGATAACTGGGCATATTGAGCTTGACCCCAAAAAGCAACAATATATAAAAAGAGAAATAAAACGATTTTTTTGAACATAACCCTATTGGTACATAGCGTTTACAAAGATGCGAATAATAACAGACTTCGCAGATATTGCTTTTTTATAATTTTTTGTAAAATTATCTGTATACAGGTTTTAAGATTGTAATGCATAAAAGCCACCTCAATGGGGTGGCTTTAACTTTAATTATACTCAGTTGGCGATTAAGAAATGGTAACGACCAGATCATCTTGCTTCACCATACTGCCTTCTTTTAAGCTTACTGATTGTACTTTGCCAGATTTAAATGCGGTAACCGTAGTTTCCATTTTCATGGCTTCAATAACAAACAAGGGATCGTTCTCTTTTACTTCTTGACCTTTTTTAACCAATACTTTGTACAAAGAGCCTTGTAACGGTGCACCAATTTGGTCATCGTTTGCCGGATCTATCTTTTCGTTTTCTTCAATTTTAAGATTTAAAGAGGTGTCTAAAACATCTACGAACCTATTTTCACCGTTTACTTGAAAGAATACGGTTCTCATACCTAACTCGTTTGGTATACCTACAGATAATAATCTAATAATTACAGTTTTGCCCGGCTCTAATTCTATCAATGTTTCTTCACGCAATTTCATACCATAGAAGAAATGCTTTGTAGGTACCAATGCTAGGTTGCCATACAGCTTGTAGTTCTCATGTGCTTTTTTAAACACTTTTGGATATAGGGTGTACGATAGAAAATCCTCCATTTCTATGGCTCTTGTAAAACCTTTTTGAAACTTCTTCTTAAAGGCTTTGAATTCTTTATCAAAATCCGTTGGCGCCAAATGGGCATTTGGTCTGTTCGTGTATGGCTTTTTGTTTTTCAGAATAATCTTTTGAAGCTTTTTAGGGAATCCGCCAACGGGCTGACCCAGATCTCCCATAAAGAAACTGATAACAGAATCTGGGAAAGATATTTCTTCGCCCCGCGTCATTACATCTTCAGTAGTAAGCTCATTGGTTACCATAAAAATGGCCATGTCACCCACAACTTTTGAGCTAGGTGTTACTTTGATCAGGTTTCCAAAAAGTTTATTGACATCAGCATACATTTTCTTTACTTCATCAAATCTGTCACCTAATCCTAATGCTGTTGCTTGCGGACGTAAATTTGAGTATTGACCCCCTGGAATTTCATGACCGTATACTTCTGCAGTACCAGATTTTAGTCCAGATTCAAACGGGTAATACAACTCTCTTGTATCTTCCCAATAGTTAGAAAACTGGTTCAGCTTCGGCATATCGAATTCATGAGCCCTTGGTTGACCCTTCATCATTTCAACTACCGAATTAAAGTTGGGCTGTGATGTCAATCCAGATAAGCCGCCCAAGGCAACATCCACAACATTTACACCTGCCTCAATTGCTTTTAAGTACGTTGTTGTCTGTAATGAAGAAGTATCGTGCGTATGTAAATGAATTGGCACGTTTACAGTGTCTTTTAACGCGGTTACCAATTCTGTAGCGGCATAGGGTTTTAAAAGACCTGCCATATCCTTGATGGCGATCATATGCGCACCGGCATTTTCCAGGTCTTTTGCCAACTGTGTGTAATATTTTAGGTTGTACTTGGTTTCGTTGACATCTAAAATATCACCCGTATAACTCAATGCGGCCTCGGCAATACCACCGGTTTTATTACGAACATAATTAATACTTGGCTCCATGGCCTTGACCCAATTGAGCGAATCGAAAATTCGGAAAATATCAACTCCATTTTCCCAAGATTTCTCTACGAATTTTTCTATTAAATTATCTGGGTATGCTTTATAACCTACTCCGTTTGATCCTCTAAGAAGCATTTGAAATAAAATATTGGGTATCGCTTTGCGTAGCTCTCTTAATCGTGTCCACGGACTCTCATGTAAAAATCGCATACTTACATCAAAAGTTGCCCCGCCCCAAACTTCCATACTAAAGGTGTTTGGGTGGTTTTTGGCATAACTCTCTGCAACGCGCAACATGTCATAGGTACGCATTCTTGTTGCCAATAGTGATTGATGCGCATCGCGCATAGTGGTATCCGTATAATGAATTTTCTTTTCATCCATTAACCAAGCACAAAATTTTTCGGGACCCATTTCGGTCAGCATATCTTTTGTTCCCTTTGGATGCGCTTCTAACGGATTGAATTTTGGAACCTTTGCATTTCTAAAGACCTTGTTCTCATCAATATACTTTACATCAGAATTACCGTTCACAATAACTTCCGCCAAAAAGTTCACCACCTTTGAGGTTCTATCCTGTGGTAGTTTAATATCAAATAGGGCAGGAGTGTTCTGTATAAAATTAACGGTTACCTTACCTTCTTTGAAGGTAGGATGCTGTATTACATTCTGAAGGAAATGTATGTTGGTCTCTACGCCTCTAATTCTAAATTCTTTTAACGCACGAACCATTTTACGGGTAGCACCGTCAAGTGTTCTGCCGTGCGAGGAAACTTTCACCAGCATGGAATCAAAAAACGGACTCACTTGATATCCTTGGTAAATACTACCGGCATCTAAACGAATTCCCATACCAGAGGCACTACGGTACGTGGTTACCGTACCATAATCCGGGGTAAAATTGTTGCCCGGATCTTCGGTGGTCAATCTACACTGTAAGGC
This sequence comes from Maribacter sp. HS, assembly GCF_048059195.1. Classification (NCBI taxonomy): domain Bacteria; kingdom Pseudomonadati; phylum Bacteroidota; class Flavobacteriia; order Flavobacteriales; family Flavobacteriaceae; genus Maribacter; species Maribacter sp. HS. The sequence continues at coordinate 86,117 of NZ_JAYLVV010000002.1, read as the reverse complement.
AAAGCCATAAGTGGCAATGGTTTCTTGACCGTATATTTTGATTTGCTGACTATCTAATTTATAATTGCCGGCAACGAAAATTTGTGTTTTTACCAAATCTATACCGGTTACCATTTCTGTAACCGTATGTTCTACCTGAATTCTTGGGTTTACCTCAATAAAATAGATATTGTCATTGGGATCTACCAAAAACTCTACGGTTCCAATATTGTTATAGTTAACTTCTTTGGCAATGTCAACGGCATATTTATAAAGGTTTTGTTTTACTTCTTCGCTAACGTTATGGGAAGGTGCGATCTCTACCCCTTTTTGGTGACGTCGTTGAACGGAACAATCGCGTTCGTGCAAGTGGCGAATATTTCCATGGTTATCTGCTACAATCTGTACCTCTATATGTTTAGGGTCTTCCACATATTTCTCAAGAAACATGGTGTCGTCTCCAAATGCATTGAGAGCTTCATTTCTAGCAGAATCAAAATTCATTTCTAGATCTTCATCTTTTCTAATAATGCGCATACCACGACCGCCACCACCAGATGCGGCCTTAAGCATAACAGGGTAGCCAATTGTAGCGGCTTCTGACAAAGCAATTTTTAAAGAAGTCAATTTCTTTTTATTACTCTCAATGATAGGAACGTTACATTTTACGGCAACTTTCTTGGCGGTAATCTTATCTCCCAAAGCATCCATCACTTTTGGGTCAGGACCTATAAAGATGATGTCATTGGCAGCACATTGTCTTGCAAATTCAGAGTTTTCAGAAAGGAATCCGTAGCCTGGGTGTATGGCATCTACATTTTTAGCCTTTGCCAATGCTATGATCTGCGGAATATCCAAATAAGGTTTTAATGGCTGATTGTCCTCACCGATCTGGTAAGATTCATCGGCTTTGTTGCGGTGTTGAGAATAGCGGTCTTCATAAGTGTAAATGGCAACCGTTTTAATGTTCAGCTCGGTACAGGCACGTAATACACGTATGGCTATCTCACTTCGGTTAGCTACTAAAACCTTTTTAATTTTCATTTTTTGACAATATTTTTATGGTTAGTGTTATGATGTATTCTTGTTATAAAAATCTATTTTTTGTTGATTATTGTTACATTGGTCATAATTTAAACTTAATATCTTAACTAAACAATACTATGCGTGCATAATATTTTTCATATCCCTATTATTTTGTGATATGTTATAGTGAAAGTTAGTTTTTATTCTGATGGGGTGGGTGTAAATAAAAGTAAAACAGTTATTTAAGTGTTGATTTGAACTGGTTTTAGGTTTAGTGAAAACACAGAATACTGTTGTTGCTATAGTATTTTTATGTTGAAAATCTTTACCACCATTTAATTATATTATTTTAGAGCAAATATTGTTAAAGGGGCATACCTATCTTGCCCCTTTTTTGACCTTAGGCGAAATATTATGAAAAGACATATTCCAAATTTTATTACTCTTTTAAACGTTTTCTGCGGTTGTGTGGCATCGGTTTTTGCCGTTTTGAATAAATTGGAAATTGCCGCAGTTTTTGTGGCTCTAGGTATATTCTTTGATTTTTTTGACGGATTGGCAGCACGTGTCCTTGATGTAAAAAGTGAATTAGGCCTTCAGTTAGATTCTTTGGCCGATATGATCACAAGTGGTTTGGTACCGGGTATTGTAATGTTTCAGTTGTTGGCAATGTCGCAGACAAGTGGTTGGGGAGATGGTTCTCACTTTTTTCTAGAAAGTGGTACCATTACATTTCAGCATTTATTGCCTTTTTTCGGATTTGTAATTACAATGGCTTCAGGTTATAGATTGGCTAAGTTCAATATTGATGAAAACCAGACCTCTTCCTTTATTGGTTTGCCTACTCCGGCTAATGCTTTGTTAATTCTTTCGTTACCGCTTATATTAATGTATCAAAACAATGAATTGTTAAACGGTATTATTCTCAATCAATGGTTCTTAATAATTTTGACATTGGTAAGCGCCTATTTGTTGAATGCCAATTTGCCCTTGTTCGCATTAAAATTTAAGAATACCAGTTTTAAGGATAATGCCATGCGTTATATCTTTTTAATTATTAGCCTGGTGCTTATTGTAACCATGAAATTTATGGCCATCCCTTTAATTATTTTATTCTATGTAGTAAGTTCAGTAATACAAGAGAGACTTTAATACTGTACATTTAGGAAAGATAACTATGGAGAATGAAGAATATGAGTTTTGGTTAAGTGGACCAATTGAAGGTGTGCCAGATTTGTTACAGCCTGCCGCACATGCACTTTTACAATCAGAACGAGAGTTAAAAAAGTATACTGCTGATTTCCCTAAAGAATTATTATGGGCTAAAACGGCAGGTAGGGCTTCCGTAGGTTTTCATATGAACCATGTGACGGGAGTATTAGATCGCATGTTGACCTACGCTAAAGGTGAATCGTTATCAGATGAACAATTTACTTTTTTGAAACAAGAAGGTACTTTTAATCTTAATACAGAGGTAATCTATTTGCAAGAGCAATTTTCTGCTAAAGTAGAAGAGGCCATTGGGTATTTTAAAACCGTTCCAGAAAATTCACTTACCGAAGAAAGAACTGTTGGTAGAAAAAAATTACCGACAACCGTTATAGGTTTATTGTTTCATGCAGCGGAGCATAGCCAAAGACATATTGGTCAGTTATTGGTTACTGTAAGCATATTACAAGCCGATATTTCATAAATTGTTAATTTCCATTTTTTATTAGCATGAATACAACGATAGTAATTATCGGCGCAGGATTATCTGGTTTGTTAACAGCATACCGTCTACAAGAACTTGGTTTTAATGTAAAGGTATTAGAAGCTAGAAGTCGTATTGGAGGAAGAATACATACCGTGGAATCCAATAAAACCAAAGTTGAAATGGGTGCCACTTGGTTTAATGACGGCCATTATCATTTATTGGATGTTATAGAAGAGTTCAATGTTCCCTATTTTGAACAATTCATGACCGGTATATCTTATTTTCAAACATTTTCAAATGTGCCACCTCAAGAAATTGCTGTCCCTAGTGATAGCCCTAGTTATCGTTTTAAGAATGGTACGGTAGATTTAATAGATGCAATTTTCTCTAAACTTGCGCCAGAAACGGTTTTGTTGAACGAAAAAGTAGATAAGGTTATTTTTGAGAAAGATAAGGTCAAAGTGGTTACTAAATCTCATACGTTGGTTACCGATGTCGTTATTTCAACATTGCCCCCTGCAGTTTTAATTGATCAAATTGATTTTTCTCCGTCATTGCCAAATGAGTTGCAAACCATTGCAGAGCACACGCATACATGGATGCAAGATTCCATCAAAGTCGCATTGACCTATAAAAAGCCATTTTGGAGAGCGCAGGGAAAATCGGGCACTATATTTAGTAATGTTGGTCCTTTAACGGAGTTTTATGATCAGTCTAATGTAGAAAACAATTCATTTGCCCTGGTTGGTTTTGCATCGGGTAGTTGTGCCCGTTTTACTAAAGAACAACGTATAGAAAAAATTGAAGCGCAATTAAAAATGGTTTTCGGTGATGATGCTTTACACTATGAGGCGTATCATGAAACGGCTTGGTATAATGAAGAATTTACAAAATCTAACGGGCAGGTAGCTAATTTGTTTCCGCATCAAAATGGAGGTCATACTGTATTTTCTACACCTCTAAATGGTAATAAATTGTTTATTTCTGGTGCAGAAACTTCAAAACATCACTCAGGTTACATGGAAGGCGCTATTTTTGCAGCTGAATCTGTTGTTGCAAAACTCAAGAAACTGCACAACAAGTAGCCAATTATAAATGTCAGTCACCTTACTATCTTCACCGTTACAAGGCTTTACCGATTTTAGATTCCGAAATGCGTTTCATAAATATTTTGGAGGTATAGATACTTTTTATGCACCATACATTAGACTGAATGGTAAAATGGTCATCAAAAATTCGTATCAGAAAGATTTACAACCGGATAATAACGCTACTCTAGAGGTAATACCGCAGGTTATGACGGGCGATGCCGATGAGTTTTTATTTGTCATTAAGTATATTCAAAGTTTAGGCTACAAGGAACTTAACTGGAACTTAGGTTGCCCTTACCCAATGGTAACAAAGCAAGGTATGGGAAGCGGACTCATTTGTAATCCTGAGAAAATTGACCATATTTTAAAACGTGCGCATGAAGAAACAGATGTAGTGGTTTCCATGAAAATGAGAATGGGCTATGAGCACGCAGAAGAAATTTTAGATGTTTTTCCAATTCTAGATAAGTATCCGTTAAAAAATATTGCCATTCATGCGCGTATAGGAAAGCAGCTGTATAAAGGCGGTGTAGATTTAGATGCTTTTCAGAAATGTATAGACGGTACCAAACACAAACTCTACTATAATGGAGATATTACCACTGTAGCCAAGTTTAAAGAAATGAAAGAGCGCTTTCCTGGCATAGACCATTTTATGATGGGCAGGGGGCTGATCGCCGACCCATTTCTACCTAGTATGATCAAGAATAATACCACCGAATACCCAAAAGACCGTTGGAAGATTTTTTCGGAATTTCACGATACGATCTATCAGCAATATGATGAGGCGTTATCAGGACCAACACCTATAAAAATGAAAATGAGGGGCTTTTGGGAGTATTTTGCATTGTCTACTTCTAATCCGCATAAAGCTTTTAAAAAAATAAAAAAAGCTAACAATCCCAGAGCATACCAACAAGCGGTGCGTGAGATATTGAATAATGAGTAGCGTAACCATTATCTTTGCTACCTTGTTCTAAAAATCGCTAGTGAAAGACCTTCTTTTAATAACACCGCCCTTTACTCAATTAAACACTCCGTATCCGGCAACGGCATACATAAAGGGTTTTTTGAACACAAAGGATATTTCTTCTTACCAGTCAGATTTAGGGATTGAGGTTATTTTATCACTCTTCAATAAAAATACATTTCAGCAGCTGTTTGCAATGGCTTATGAGGCAGATGCTATTGTAACTGAGAATACCCAAAGAATATATGCACTTCGTCATGAGTACTTAAAAACCTTAGATGCAGTTATTCTATTTCTACAAGGTAAAAATGATACTTTGGCTAGGCAGTTATGTACGGATAGTTTTTTGCCAAAAGCTTCTAGATTTCAACAATTGGATGATTTGGAATGGGCATTTGGGAATATGGGTATGCAAGATAAAGCCAAGCATTTGGCAACTCTGTATCTGGAGGATCTTTCAGATTTTATAGTAGAATGTATAGATCCAAATTTTGGCTTTAGTAGATATGCAGAAAGGCTTGGGCGCAGCGCCAATTCTTTTGATGAGCTATATGATCACTTGAATAAAAAGCCAACCTTTATTGATGAATTAACACTCAATATATTAAAAAAGCAATTAGAGGAACACACACCCAAATTGGTTTGTTTTTCGGTACCCTTTCCAGGGAATTTATATAGCGCCTTTCGTTGTGCCCAATTTATAGAGGCTAATTATCCTGATGTGAAAATTGCCATGGGTGGCGGATTTCCAAATACAGAATTGCGCAGCCTTACCGATGTTCGGGTGTTTGAATTCTTTGATTTTATAACCTTGGATGATGGTGAACTTCCGTTAGAATTGGTACATCAATATATAGTTCATGGAGAAGGGGAGTTAAAGCGTGCTTTTGTTTTAGAGGATGGTAAAGTCGTTTATAAGAATAATAGTTTAAGGCAAGATTATAAGCAGCAAGATGTGGGTACACCAGATTATGCTGATCTGCAATTAGAGAATTATATTTCGGTCATTGAAATTGCCAACCCAATGCATAGTCTGTGGAGCGATGGTCGTTGGAACAAGCTTACCATGGCTCATGGCTGTTATTGGGGTAAATGTACCTTTTGCGATATTTCTTTAGATTATATAAAAATCTACGAACCGGTTGCCGCAAGTATGTTGGTAGATCGTGTAGAAACTTTAATAGCCCAAACTGGTGAATCTGGTTTTCACTTTGTTGATGAAGCGGCACCACCTTCGTTAATGAAGGCTTTTGCCTTAGAGGTGTTAAAACGAAATTTGACCATTACTTGGTGGACGAATATTCGTTTTGAAAAGAATTTTACCCAAGATTTATGTTATCTATTAAAAGCATCGGGCTGTATTGCGGTCTCTGGTGGTTTGGAAGTAGCTTCTGACCGGCTTTTAAAACTGATAGATAAAGGCGTAACGGTAGCGCAAGTAGCACAGGTTACTAGAAATTTCACCGAAGCGAACATCATGGTGCATTCGTATTTAATGTACGGCTACCCAACGCAGACCGTTCAAGAAACGGTAGATAGTTTAGAAATGGTAAGGCAGTTGTTTGAGCTGGGAATTATACAATCTGGCTTTTGGCACCAATTTGCATTAACGGCGCACAGTCCGGTTGGTTTAGATCCTGAAGAATATGGGGTAATGCCAAATTTAAAAGATATCAGCTTTGCGAACAACGATATAGATTTTAAGGATAAAACCGGTATAGATCACGGTATATTCAGCTTCGGGTTAAAGAAATCGCTCTTTAATTTTATGCACGGTATCGGTTTTGATATGAGCTTACAAGAATGGTTCGATTTTGATATTCCGCAGTCTACCATATCACCCGATTACATTTATGATTGTCTACAACAAGAAGTGGTCTTAAAAACAAAACCTACCGCTAAGATTGTTTTTATTGGACAAATGCCACTAGTGCAAGAACAGGTGAAAAAGAAAAAGGGTAGGTCATGGGAGCAATTACAGTTATATTTCCATTCCACCACAGATGTATACGAAATTACGGTCGATAAAGAACAGGGTGAGTGGCTATTGGGTAATTTAGAGAAAATAAGTCCAACCAATAAACCAATTACTTTTGCCCAATTAAAGAAAGATTTTGAAATACAATTTGAGGATTTTGAATTGTTCTGGTATTCTAAGCCTTTACTAGGCTTACAGGATCACGGGCTTTTGGTATTATAAAAAAAAGCCACAATGAATAACAAAGTGGCTTTTTTATCCATAAAAAGTTAAATTACGAATAGCTATACGTATAACCTACCTCTGTACTATAAGACGCTGATAAAAGAGTGTCTACAAAAATCCATTCAGAAGTTACCTCGGTAGTAGTGAAGGTGGTCATCATAAATCCTCTTCTAGAAGCATCAAAATAATTTAGGTTGTCTATTAAGGTTGTCATTGCTTCTTGAAAACCTGCTATTAATTCTGGGGTGACGGTTGCACCCAGGTAAGTTTCAAAACCAGGTGAGCTAACGGAAGAAGTTGCCAATTCAATGCCTACTTCAGAACCATCTGCGGCAATCAGTGTATTTTGCCAAGCGTTGTGGGTATCGCCGGCAAGTGTAACAATTTTTTTGCCGTTCAACGCTCCGTATATGATTTCACGGTCTACTGGGTAGCCGTCCCAAGCATCTAAGTTATATGGAATAACAGATGTTACCCTAGCAATTTCTTCCGGTGTCAATGTTGGGTCGTTATTAAGATGCCTAAGTTTTATGGTCACTAGTTCTGTAAGGATAGTGGCAAAATTGGGTGAGCCAAAGGCGGTAAGTAACTCAGCCGGCACGTTCATTTTACCCATAAGCACTTGTTGCCCCAGTACCTGCCATTTTGCAGAACTGTTACTGATTTCTGAAATGACCCAATCTCTTTGTTCCGTACCTAAAATAGAGCGGTTGGGGTCTGATAATGCTGTTTGGAATGCAACAGCGTCAAAACCGGTTGCAGTAAAATAATCTGTGATGCTTAATTGTTTGTCCCTGCCAATTAAACGAGTATCCATTAACACCAGATTTACCAGATTTCCAATATTTACAGATCTGTAGATAAGGCTATTATTATCTGCAGAAAGTCTTGAGAATGGTAAAAACTCGCTGTACGCTTGTAAGGCATTTTGCTTTCTTACTTCAAAACTACCTTCGGTAGCTTCATCATGGTTTTCAGCACCTTCTTTATAGGTGTCATTGGCAATTTCGTGATCGTCCCAAACACAGATAAAAGGCTTTTTTTGGTGCGCCAATTGTAAGGATGTATCCGATCTATATTGTTTGTATCGGGTGCGGTAGTCATCCAATGAAATAATCTCTCCCTCTGGTTCATGAGAACGATTTAAAAATGCATTTTCTGCTGTTGAGCCATATCCTCCGGCACCATACTCATAAAAGTAGTCTCCTAAATGAACAATGATATCTGCATCGGAATTTGCCATTGCATCGTACGCATTAAACAAACCTGCTTGGTAGTTAGAACATGAACAAACTGCTAACTTGGCTTGCGTGGCATCGGTTGGTAGTGTAATGGTTTCACCAACCACGGAAATGGAATTATCAGAAGTACTTATGAATCTATAATATAATTTTTGATCAGCTTCCAGCTCGGTCAATTCAATGGCCAAAGTATTGTCCCTAGAGGTTTCAGTTGTTATTTTTCCGGTTCTTAATATGCTACTAAAATCCGATTGCGTAGAAACTTCCCAGATAATTTCAACATTTGCCGTGGTATAACGTGTCCATATAATTACACCAGAATTACTTGGGTCAAAACTGGCAACCCCGTAACTAAAGTTTTGTACAGTTAATTGAGATTCGTCATATTCAACTTGTACATTGTCATCTTCGCTACAGCTTATAATGTTTGGGGCTAAAATTATTCCCCCGGAAGCCATTAAGGTTTTTTGAATAAAATTTCTTCTGGTGTTTTTCGTCTTTTTCATCTGGTAAATTAGTTTCCTCAAAATTGTTTTAATTCCGATCAATATATGTTAGTTGAACTTTATGTTTGTGTTATTGAAACTATCGGTAACAATAATGGCCTAAGGTCAGTTGGTTTTATAACTGTTCTATATGAATTTCTTAAGTTTGGAGAATAGCTGTAGAAATATGACTCCTAAGATTATTACCCTTAAAGAAAAAAAGTTGATAGGATTATCTGTTGAAATGAGTTTGTTAGATAATAAAACCCCTCAACTTTGGAAAACGTTTAGGCAACGTAGTAAGGAAGTGGATCATAGGGCGTCTGAAGATTTTATATCACTGCAACAATATCCTAGCCATTATTTTGAACGATTTAGCGCTGGTAGCGAATTTGTAAAGTGGGCTTGTGTTGAGGTTGATGAAGTGGATAATATTCCCGAAGGCATGAACATGTTGCTATTGGAAACTGGCTTATATGCTGTATTTCATTATACAGGAAGTGCACAAAACGCACCTACTTTCTTTCAATATATTTATGGGGAATGGATTCCTAACTCAGAATATCAATTAGATGGTCGCCCACATTTTGAAGTGCTTAGAGCAAAATATAAAAACAACGATCCCAACTCAGAAGAAGAAGTTTGGATTCCTATAAAAGCAAAATGAAACAACCTGAAAAAGCACCCTGGTACTATCTCTTATTATTGATATTGGCTGGGGAAAGTGTCTTTATTTTGCCGTTTGTGCTACAACGTGTTTTTAGACCTACTGTTTTAAAGGTTTTTGAACTCGATAATGTTTCTTTAGGTCTGTGCTTTTCGGTATACGGTTTTGTAGCGTTGGTCTCATATGTGCTTGGTGGTCCGTTAGCAGATAAATATCAACCAAGAAAGTTAATAGCCATTGCACTTTGGATGACTGCAATTGGCGGTTTGGTATTCGCTACTTTTCCTAATTATGCTACATTACAGGTTCTTTACGGATTTTGGGGCTTTACTACCATATTTCTCTTTTGGTCTCCCATGATAAAAGCTACCCGTGTTTGGGGCGGTATAAATTCTCAAGGCAGGGCATTCGGGTTTTTAGATGGTGGTAGGGGCTTGGTAGGAGCCTTGTTCGGTACACTTGGGGTAGTGGTTTTTTCTTATTTTATGACGACGGATTTGGAAGTCGCTAGTTTGGAAGAGAGCCGTTTTGCTTTTAGATATGTTATTTTAACTTCTGCAGGTATTGTAGCCGTAGTGGGTGTTTTGGTATGGTTGTTCATGAAATTACCTGCAGATCAGGAAAAAGAAATTGTCATTGATCGTATTACAGCTTCGCAGATTAAAGAGGTGCTGCGGTTGCCATCGGTTCAATTGTTAATGGTCATTATTCTATGTGCCTATGTTGGCTATAAGATTACGGATATTTTTTCGCTGTATGCTCAAGATGTAATGTTGCTTAATGAAGTTGCCTCAGCGGAAGTTGGTACTGTTTTGTTATTTGCAAGACCGGCAGTAGGGGTGTTGATCGGTATTGTTGCAGATCGATCTAGACCTAGTTTGTTTTTGTTCATAGGTTTTGTAATAGCCTTCTTTGGTTCTTTGATTTTTGCTCTAGGAGTAGTTGAAAATGTTTCTTATGTTATGTTCATATTTTCGATTATGATTGTGGCGCTTGGTGTTTACGCCATACGTTCACTGTATTTTGCGGTTATGCAAAGTGGTAGAATCCCTTTGGTTTTAACGGGTACCGCTGTGGGTATTATCTCATTGGTAGGCTATACTCCAGATATTTTTGCCGGACCCGCAATGGGGTACTTATTAGATTCATCACCGGGTTTAAAAGGGCATCAACATGTATTTTGGATGTTGGCTATATTTTCTTTTGTGGGCGGATTGGCAGCTTTTAGATATTTGAAACTTTATGGTAAACGGTTTTATGGTAATTCCTAAAAATCTTAATCTTTTACTTTCAGCTGTAATCGTCATTATTGCGGGTTTGGTGTATGGCGCCTATCCTACCTATGTTATGCCAGAACTTTTGGGTTTTCAGGTGGTAGATTTAGAATTGAAGAACATGCTGCGTGCCGTAATGGGAATTTATATGGGAGTTGGCCTATATTGGTTATTTGGTGCTATAAATCCTAAATTTTGGTACGGGGCAACGGTCTGCAATGTGCTTTTTATGGGAGGAATATCATTAGGAAGAATAGTAAGTACATTGTTTGACGGTGTATCGCCTTTGTTTACTCCCGCGTTAGTATTAGAACTGCTGTTCTTTGGCTGGGGATTATATAACCTTAAAAAGTATAAAGAGTAGTCGTAATAACTATTTAGTTTAAAAATCAAGCTTCTTTTTACGTAGCTCAAAATTCTGCCCCAGATATACTTTGCGTACCATTTCATCTGCAGCCAAATCTTCTGGAATACCGGATTTTAAAATTCCTCCTTCGAACATTAGGTAAGAACGTTCTGTAATAGCAAGTGTTTCTTGTACGTTATGATCGGTAATAAGTATACCGATATTTTTGTTCTTTAATTGCGCTACAATACGTTGTATATCTTCTACGGCCACGGGGTCTACTCCTGCAAAAGGCTCGTCAAGAAGAATAAACTTTGGATCGGTAGCCAAAGCTCTTGCAATCTCAGTTCTTCTTCGCTCCCCACCAGATAACAAATCGCCACGGTTTTTTCGAATATGGCCCAAACCAAATTCTTCAATGAGCGATTCCATTTTCATGTGCTGCTCTTTCTTGCTTAATTTGGTTAGTTGTAGTACGCTTAGAATGTTCTTTTCTATACTTAGTTTTCTAAATACCGACGCTTCTTGTGCCAAGTACCCAATACCGTTTTGTGCTCTTTTGTACATGGGGAATTTAGTAATCTCCATGTCGTCTAAATAGATACTTCCGCCGTTAGGTTTTATAAGGCCAACAATCATGTAAAAGGATGTGGTTTTACCCGCACCGTTTGGTCCAAGTAGCCCTACGATCTCTCCTTGGTTTACCTCAAGGGAAATTCCTTTAACCACCCTACGGCCTCTGTAGGATTTCATAATATTGTCGGCACGTAATTTCATGTTTTCAAATCTATTGGTTATTGGTCTGCTAGAAAAGTAATTAGGGATTTTTTAACCTTCTTGGTTTTCTAATTCTTCCCAGTACTCATAAGCTCTTCTTAAGTGTGGTATAACAATAGTACCGCCTACCAAAGTAGCTATACTTAAAGTTTCCATGACCTCTTCTTTAGAAACACCTTCTTTGTATGAACTTTCTAAATGATATTTTACACAATCATCGCATCGTAACACTGTAGAAGCCACAAGACCTAATAACTCTTTGGTTTTCACATCTAAGGCACCAGCGGCAAAAGCATTGGTGTCTAAATTGAATATACGTTTTACTATTTTATTATTATCGGCCAATAACTTATCGTTCATCTTAGAACGATACGCGTTAAATTCTTCAATTTGATTTGACATTTCTATTTGCTTTTTTTTCTTTTTCAGCTTTTTTTCTTTCTTTTCTCAATACCATAGCAGAAATATAGATACTTACTTGATATAAGATCAATACCGGTATGGCCACTATAATTTGGCTGGCAACGTCTGGCGGAGTTATTACGGCAGATAAGATCAATACGACCACCAATGCTATTTTTCTATATTTTCTCATTATTTCTGGGGTTACCAGGCCAATTTTGGTCAAAAAGAAAATAATGATCGGTAGTTCAAATAAAACACCACAGGCAATTACAGATGCTCTAACGGTAGATATGTAAGAGGCAAGGTCAAATTCATTGGTAACCTCTGAACTTACTTGGTAGGTGCCTAAAAAGTTAATGGATAATGGTGATACTACATAATACCCGAACAATACACCTAGAAAAAATAAGAAAGATGCTATGAAAATAAAGCCTCTAGAATTTCTTCGTTCTTTTTCGTAAAGTCCCGGACTAATGAATTTCCACATTTCATAAAGAACATAAGGAAAGCCAATAATGAAACCGGCCCAGATCGATGTCCAAATATGTGCGGAAAATTGCCCGGACATTAATCTACTTTGTATGGTAAATGGAAGTTTATCGGCACAAAAAGCCGAGTCGAATCCAAAATATGTTGCGATATCACAAAATAATTTGTAAGTGGGGAAATCCATTTTTTTAGGTCCGAAAATAACCGTGTCAAAAATGAAATCTTTCATTAAAAAGGCAACACTTCCAATAATGACAACTGCCAAAACTGATCTTATTAAATGCCATCTTAATTCTTCTAAATGGTCTAGAAATGACATCTCGTTAGGAGAGGTAGTAGCTTTGGAACTCATTATAAAATACCTTCGTTTATTAAATTATGTAAATGTATAACACCAATGTAGGTATCATTATCCATGGCCAACAGTTGTGAGATTCCCTTTTTCTGCATTTGCTCTAAAGCTTTTATGGCTAAAGTATTGGCAGATATTGTTTTAGGGTTGGTGGTCATGATATCTTTGGCGGTCAATCCTTTTATATTATCATGCTTGTTTAGCATTCGTCTTATGTCGCCATCGGTAACAATACCAACAACTTTTTCTCTATCAAGTACGGCAGTGACCCCTAACATTTTTTTAGAAATTTCAACAATAACCTTTTTGACCTCTTCGTCTTGTTGTACGCTTGGCACTTGGTTTTTGCTTACAAGGTCAGAAACTCTAAGATAAAGTCTTTTTCCCAATGACCCGCCAGGGTGATATTTTGCAAAGTCAGAACTGGTAAATCCCTTAATTTCCAATAGAACTATGGCCAAGGCATCTCCCATTACCAGTTGTGCGGTAGTACTTGTTGTAGGGGCCAAACCATTTGGGCAAGCCTCTTTTTCTACATGGGTATTTAAAATATAGTCTGCCTGCTTTGCTAAAAAAGAATCGGTATTACCGGTCATTGCAATTAATTTGTTTGTACCTCTTTTTATGAGCGGTACCAACATCTTGATTTCGGGTGTATTTCCACTGTTAGAAATGCAGATGACCACGTCATTATCCTGTACGGTTCCCAAATCTCCATGAATGGCGTCGCCAGCATGCATAAAAATTGCGGGAGTACCTGTAGAATTCAAGGTAGCTACAATTTTAGTAGCAATGATGGCACTCTTGCCAATACCAGAGATTATAACACGACCTTTTGCCTGGATAATGCAGTTTACGATACTGGCAAAATCGTCGGTCAAATGAGATGAAAGTTGTGCTATAGCATCACGCTCAGTTTCAATGGTTTTTTTCGCTAAGCCAATAATGGTGTCCGTTGCAATCAATCTATTATTCAAATTATGGATTGTATTCCTAAAAGAATGTATTATCTTTAAGATGACAAAATTAAACAAACTTAATTTTAAATGCCGATTATCGCATAATAATTTAGAAACGCCAAGCTTGGCAAAAGATTAATTTTGTTCGCTTATAGATTTTTAAAGTAAGTAGTGTCCCCTTAAATGTAAAATGTGACAGACAGTAAAGAATTTGACAATATCGATTTACATTCCTCATTAAAAAAATATTTTGGGTTTTCTCAGTTTAAAGGACTTCAAGAAGAGGTAATTAAAAATGTTTTAAGACAGAATAATACGTTTGTAATTATGCCTACCGGCGGTGGTAAATCGCTTTGCTACCAATTACCTGCGTTAATGCAAGAAGGTACCGCAATTATTGTATCTCCACTTATTGCTTTAATGAAGAATCAAGTAGATGCCATACGTGGTGTATCTTCTGAGAACGGAATAGCACATGTGCTCAACTCATCATTGAACAAAGGTGAAATAAAACAGGTAAAGCAAGATATCACAAACGGCGTTACAAAACTTTTATATGTTGCTCCAGAGTCATTGACAAAAGAAGAGAATGTAGAGTTTTTACGCTCGGTTACTATTTCTTTTGTAGCGGTAGACGAAGCGCATTGTATCTCTGAATGGGGGCATGATTTTAGACCTGAGTATAGAAACCTAAAATCTATTGTTGAACGTTTGGGCGATAATATTCCTATTATAGGACTTACCGCTACGGCTACACCTAAAGTGCAGGAAGACATCATAAAGAATTTAGGAATTGGTGGAGCCACTTTGTTCAAGGCATCATTCAATAGACCCAATTTGTTTTATGAGGTACGTACCAAAACCGAGAATATTGAGGCGGATATCATTCGTTTTGTAAAACAAAATTCAGGTAAATCCGGTATTATATATTGTCTAAGCCGAAAAAAGGTAGAAGAATTGGCCCAGGTTTTACAGGTAAATGGTGTAAGTGCCGTGCCGTATCACGCCGGTTTTGATGCTAAAACTAGATCTAAATATCAAGATATGTTCTTGATGGAAGATGTAGACGTGGTTGTGGCCACTATTGCTTTTGGTATGGGTATAGACAAGCCAGATGTTCGTTTTGTTATACATCATGATATTCCTAAAAGTATAGAGAGTTATTACCAAGAAACGGGTAGGGCAGGCCGTGATGGTGGCGAAGGTCATTGTTTGGCGTATTACTCTTATAAGGATATAGAGAAGCTTGAGAAATTTATGTCCGGTAAACCGGTGGCAGAGCAAGAGATAGGAAATGCGCTGTTGCAAGAAGTTGTAGCCTATGCAGAAACCTCTATGTCTAGACGTAAGTTTATGCTTCATTATTTTGGTGAGGAATTCGACGAGGTTAACGGTGAAGGGGCAGATATGGATGACAACACCAGAAACCCAAAAGAAAAAGAAGAGGCTAAGGATGGTGTAGAAAAGCTATTAAAAGTGGTGACCGGAACTAGTGAAAAGTTTAAATCAAAGGAAATTGTAAATACCTTAAGAGGGAAGACCAATGCAATAATATCATCTCACAAAACCAATGAAAAGGAATTCTTTGGTATTGGTTCTGATAAAGATAAGGGGTATTGGATGGCCTTAATACGCCAAACATTGGTTGCGGGACTTTTGAGAAAAGAAATAGAGCAATACGGTGTACTTCATGTAACTGATAGTGGTAAGGAGTTTTTAAAGAAACCTTCTTCTTTCATGATGACCAAAGATCATGTGTACAATGCCGAGAATGATAATGCTATTGTAGGAGCTGCTAAATCTGGCGGAATTGCAGATGAGAAACTTTTAAAACAATTAAAAGATCTTAGAAAAGGTCAAGCAAAGAAATTGGGAGTACCGCCATTTGTGGTCTTTCAAGATCCTTCTCTAGAAGATATGGCCCTTAAATATCCTATTTCCCATGAAGAGTTGCTTAATGTTCATGGTGTAGGTGAAGGTAAGGCCAAAAAATATGGAAAGCCTTTTATCGCTTTTATTAATACATACGTTTCTGAAAATGAAATTATAAGGCCAGATGATCTTGTAGTAAAGAGTACCGGTGCAAATTCTGCTCTAAAATTGTATGTGATACAGAATGTTGATAGAAAATTGCCTTTATCAGATATAGCATCTGCAAAAGGACTTGAAATACCTGAGTTGATCAAGGAAATGGAGCAGATCGTCTATAGCGGAACAAAGTTGAATTTAAACTATTGGATCGATGAGATTTTAGATGAAGATCAACAAGAAGAAATACATGATTATTTCTTAGAGGCCGATAGTGATAATCTTGAAGAAGCCATGACAGAGTTTGATGGCGAGTATGAGGAAGAAGAATTACGTTTGTATAGATTGAAATTTATTAGTGAGGTGGCTAATTAATGTAATTGTCGCTTATAAAATTAAAATTCCCTTTGATTTTCTTTATTGAAAAACCAAAGGGAATTTTTTTCAAACCCACTTGAAACAACTTTTAACGGGCGGCAGCCGCGCCGTTGTCTATTTTTCCTCTACGTAATTGTCGTTGTATTTTTCTAATGGCAGACTCAATAGATTTTTCTGGTTCTATAATATTGTATTCGCCCCAAAAGTCTGGATCGGCAAAACCTAGTGCTTCGTCACTTAATATGATAGAAGATTTCATTCTATCCTTTGACCTGGGTATGGCATTGGTCAAGTTTTGTTCCCAGTCCGTCACGGCCATTTCACAGCTCATACTATACACTGAATTGAATAGTCTTTTATCCCAATTGACTTTAAATTCAAGAAGAACATTGCTGTAACCATAATACCATTTTCCATTCTTTTCCCTGTAATCTACACGGTAAGATACTTCTGTTGGCCAGACCTCTGCATTTTTTGGTTTCTTACGAACAAACATTTGAGAAGCTAGTCGCTTATCGGTAATGTTCAAAGAGTAAATGGCACTGGTTAGAATTTTATTTTGAGCATCTATATATAATTTTCCTTCATATAACGGATCTATAATTTCTGGCTTTTGCTTAAAGTCTATTACATAAATAAGTTGGTCGTTTACTCGCGTAGAAGTATCAAAAGAGAAATCATAATAGTTTAATGTTTCTGGGGTAAATATATATTTAGGGTATTTGACCATGTCCACGAACAAAGTATTGAACGGTCCACCTTGTAATTTTAAGGCAACGGTATCAAGTTTTGAATAATCAGTGCTTTTACGAGCCTTGTATAATTCAAGGGCATCTGTTCTATTAGAAGAGTATGGTGTTTTGTAAACGTTTACAACAGCTTCTGAAAGACTTACATTTGTTCTTCTTTTTTTTATGGTTTCCCTGTAGAATGCTGTCATCACTGTATTTTCATCTAAGTAATTGCTTCCTTTTTTATCGAAGGTCTCTTTTACTAAAGCTTCAGCATCGTTAGGGGCATCTATTTGTGCTTCAGATAATGCCATGACAAACTCTTCCATAAAGATTTTGTTCTTCTCCGGTTGTAGATCGGCTATATTCAATTGCTTGGTCTTGTAACCTAAGAAGGCAATAGTTAAGCTGTTTCCTTTAAATTCATTCGGTACTTTTAAAGAAAATTGACCCTCTGAATTTGTAATGGTGGTGACATTGGTATTGTCAACCGTTAGCGTGGCAAATACCAACGCTTTCTTGCTGTCAGCGTCTAAGACTTCTCCTGTATACTCAATGAAATTAGTGTTTTGGGCGGCCATTGATTGGGTTCCTAATCCCAAGCAGCATAAAAGAATTAAAACAAAGTAAACGCTAAGGGGCTTTTTAATATTGAAGTTGTAAGTTGACATGGTGCAAATTTTTTACTTAAAATAATGATTTTTAGTGAATTAAGCTAATTATTTAACCATTATTCATTTTGTTGATGTGGAATTTTTGGAGTGTTATAGGGAACAGACTTTATTTTTCTCCATCAAACGTTTTTGAGGAGGTGCTTACCAATCTATTGATCTCTCTTAATTCCTCTTCGGTTAAATCTCTCCACTTTCCAACGGGTACATCTAGTTGAACATTCATGATCCTAATACGTTTCAGCTTTTTTACCCGATAATCCAAATATTCGCACATACGCCTAATTTGTCTATTAAGACCTTGGGTCAATATGATCCTGAATTGATAAGTGCTAACTTCATACACCTCACACTCTCTGGTTACTTGGTCAAGAATAGGAATGCCTTTTCGCATTCTGTTCAGAAAATCGATCGTTATCGGTTTGTCTACCGTTACCAAATACTCTTTTTCGTGATTGTTACGGGCACGTAAAATCTTATTTACAATGTCGCCATCATCGGTTAGAAAAATAAGTCCTTCACTGGGCTTGTCCAATCTACCTATTGGGAATATGCGCTTAGGGTAATTGATAAAATCAATTATATTGTCCTTTTCTACTCCGGTGTCGGTAGTGCAAACAATACCTACAGGTTTGTTGAATGCTAAATAGGTTGACTTGCCTTTGGGTTCCTTGATCAGTTCCCCATCTACTTTTACGATATCTCCGGCAGAAATTTTGGTTCCCATTTCCGGTACTTGACCGTTAATGGTTACCCTACCTTGTTCTATTAGTTTATCTGCAGCCCTTCGTGAACAAAAACCCGCTTCACTTAAGTATTTGTTAATTCTGGTTTTACCGGCATTATCTTGCATAGTCAACTTCTTGTTTCTATTATTTTTTTCTCTGTAGTTCTTGTTGATATATTTCGCGTCCTAATTGTGCTAAAAATGGAATGCCTATTTCATCATACTCATATACATCATCATTGAATATGCCATCTTTATTGACCAATATAGTGGCTGTCAATAGAAAATCTATATTATTTTTTGTGTCCTTAATGTAAGCGCAATCGGTTAATGTTCCATAGGCAAACCCAACTTTGTTATATATTTTGATATGTTCTGGTATATCATCTTTAGAGTCGCCAAAAAGAAAAAACTTACAGTAGCTATCGTAATATTCTTTTTTGTCATAACCCATTTCTTTTGGTTCTGTGTGCATAGCATTTAACAGGTGATCGCGCTGCTCTTTGTTTAAATGAAATTGTTCATTTAAATTAAAATTCTCTGGAAAAATAATTCGCTTTAATAGGTTATGCTGAGCAGATAAGGGATAATAGTTTTTTTGCTTAAAGCTAAATGGCTCGTTAATATATTCATCATTTTCATAATATCCTTTTCCCTTTTCTATTTCAAACAATGCTAAAGGTTTTGGCGTTTTGTTTAAAATGGGTTGTGTTATACCGGTGGTAGAATCATTAAGGTAAATAATGATGGGTTTTGTTCTTAAATCTTCTGAATGAAAACCAAGTCTATGTGAGAGCCTAACAGGAGCTATGCCTTTGTTTTTTAAACTTTGGTTGATGGTTTCAAAACCTAAAAATTCTATTAATCTATTATTGGCTAAATTATCACTGACGGCAAATATCTCATTGACATCATCTGCAACGGTACTTTCAATAGTGTCACCTTCTATGTAATATTTGGTGTTTATGGTAAGGGTGTCGGTCTGGTTTATTTTTTCCATTGCCAAAACCGCGGTTGGAAATTTTACCGTACTGGCCGGATAAAAGTATACACTGTCACTTACCTGAAAATCATAGTCCGTAAATAGCACACTGTCATTTCTTCTATCAATTTGGGTGTACCTAATTTGAACCTGATATTTCTCAATACTGTCCATCACCCTTTTAATACTAATATCTGTTGAAGCTAGGGCCGTCTCAAGAAAATTTGGATTTTGTTGCTCGGCGGTGCAAGAAACTAATATGAAGCAGCAAATGAAAAGTAAACAATGTTTCATGTAATAGGTGTCAGATTAAGGTGTGTAGACTTCACCTCTGTGCGGTTTTAATAAATCTCTTACCTTGATCATTTCGTTTTCTTCAACGACCATGAAGGCTATGCTGTACATGTCATTGATTTCATTAAAACCGGTAATGTTAAGTGCGGTTTTTTCTAGTGCTATAAATTCATTGAGGTGCTTAACATGGTGCTCTGCGGTCTTAAATGCCGTAGGACCTCTGAAATCCCAAATTAGTTTTATTTGTCGGTTCAAAAATGTCTTGTATTGGTTTATAAAATAAGTAAGCAAATTTACCGAAAAAACCTTAGCCCGTTTACTATTTTAAGGCGGATTGCAATTTTTAAAAATAGCTGTGCTTATTGATTATTAGGTATTTGTTTAAATTGTAACTCCCAAAAAAAGGTGTTAAGTAAATCATTAAGCGCTTGCACACGATTTGGTAATTGCTATTTTTGCTCGATGTTTTCTAAGAAATCTAAATTATTGTTCAGCAGGTTTTACCTTTTACTTGGTATAGGTCTTATTGCTATTGTCTATACCTCATGTGAAGGTATGTTTAAAAAAGAGGAAGAAAGAAAGGCTATTGCTAGAGTAGGCGAATCCTTTTTATATAAAGAAGACCTTGCTCCACTGATTACGGAAAATATGTCAAAGGCAGATAGCGCATCATTCGCTACAAATTATATTAATAATTGGGCGTCTAAACAATTACTGCTGTCCAAGGCCAAAATAAATTTATCCGAAGAAAAACTTGCGGAATACAATGCTCTGGTAGATGACTATAGAACCGAGCTCTATACTAGAGTATATAAAGAAGCTTTGGTGGCCCAAGCAACGGATTCACTAATAACATCGGAACAACTTCAAGCTTTTTACGAGCGCGCCAAAGAGAATTTTAAACTAAAGGAACCTATTGCCAGAATTAGATTTGTAGCCTTGCCCAAAGGATTTTTGGACAAAGATGAAGTTGCTAAGCGTTTAAAAAGATTTAAAGAAGATGACCTACGTTATTTAGATTCTATTGGGGTTCAGTTCAATAAACTTAATTTTAACGATTCATTTTGGGTTAGAAATACAAGAATATTCGAAGAAATACCTCCAATTACCGCAGAGAATGCCAATAGGTACTTAAAAAATTCACAATTTTTTGAATTAGAGGATTCAATCGGGGTATATTTGGGAAAAATAGTAGAGACAAAGGATATTAATGAAATTGCTCCGTTGTCATTTATTAAGCCTACCATAGAACAAGTTTTATTAAGCCGTAGAAAGATGGACTACCTACGCAAACTAGAAACTGAATTATTAGATGAAGCAATCAAGGATAATGAATTTGAAGTTTTCGAAAACAAAAAATAGTATTTACATAGGGGCATTGCTGCTTTCCGGTTTTGCTATCGCGCAAGATTCAATACCAAATGCAGAGGCAGATCAAGCCCAAGCAATGGAAGCTGCTGTGGAAGCCGTTACAGTAAAAAAAGATTCATCTAACAATTTTAAGAGAATTAAATTGGATGGTATTGCCGCAGTTGTGGGTGACTATGTAATATTGGATTCTGATATTGAAAAAACGCTGATCGATCTTAAAAGTCAAGGTGCTTCCACTGAGGATATTACACACTGCGGGCTTTTAGGTAAGTTAATGGAAGATAGGTTGTATGCCAACCAAGCCGTTCAAGATAGTATTCTGGTCTCTGATGATGAAGTAAATGCTACTGGCGACCGCCAATTACAATCGTTGGTGCAGCAGATCGGATCTATGGACAAGGTGTTGAAATACTACAAGAAAACGGACGAGGCTAGTTTTAGGGAAGAGCTTTATAAGATCAATAAGTTGCGTATGTTATCTGAGCGTATGCAGCAAGATATCATTAAGGAAATTGAAATTACACCGGAAGAAGTTCGTCAATTCTTTAATAAAATTCCTGAAGATGAACGACCTGTATTTGGCGCTGAGTTAGAAATTGCACAAATTACCAAAGAGCCAGAGCCTTCTGAGGAAGAGAAGCAAAAGGTGGTTGATAAGCTAAATCAGATTAAGGCAGATGTGGAGGATAATGATGCTAGCTTTAGTGTAAAAGCCATTCTATATTCTCAAGATCCAGGGTCTAAATCAAAAGGTGGTTTCTATAGTATTACAAAAGATACCGGTTTTGATAAGAAGTTTAAGGATGTGGCCTTTAGTTTAAAGGAAGGTGAAGTTTCTGAGCCTTTTGAAACGGTTTTTGGCTATCATATTATTTACATAGAAAAAATTAGAGGTCAAGAATTGGATTTGAGACATATATTGATCCAGCCAGAAATATCTCAAAATGTGTTGGATGAAGCTAAGGCTGAATTAGACACTATTCGTAAAAAGATTATGGATGGGGAATTTACATTTGCTGAAGCTGCATTGAATTTTTCTGACGAAAAGGAAACAAAATTTGATGGCGGACTTTTACGTAATCCTGTAAATTTCGATTCTAAGTTTGAGCTTACAAAAATGGATCCTACCCTTTACAATCAGGTTCAAAATTTAAAGGATAATGAAATAACGTATCCGGTATTGGAAGAAGATCCAAGAGGAGGTGCACCTAAATATAAAATCTTAAAGATAACCAATAGGTTTGATGAGCACGTAGCGGATTTCTCAAAGGATTATACAAAGATTCAAGAGCTGGCACTTACAGAGAAAAAGTACAATGCCATTAAAAAATGGATGGACGAGCATATTAAAGATACCTACATCAGCGTTAATGACGAGAACAAAGATTGTGATTTCGCTAATAATTGGGTAAAAAAGTAATATATGTCAGACGTTGCAGCAATTGAACGACTAGTAGTAAAACATGCTGAGCTTAAAAAAGAAATAGCCAAGGTCATTATTGGTCAAGATGAGGTTATTGAACAAATTCTGCTTTCAATTTACACAGGAGGGCATTCATTGCTGATAGGAGTGCCAGGGCTGGCCAAAACTTTAATAGTGAATACCATTGCCCAAGCATTAGGACTAGATTTTAAAAGAATACAATTTACGCCAGATTTAATGCCAAGTGACATTCTTGGTAGCGAGGTTCTAGATCAGAACAGAAGTTTTAAATTTCTTAAAGGCCCTATTTTTTCCAATATTATTTTGGCGGATGAAATCAACAGAACTCCACCAAAGACCCAAGCAGCACTTTTAGAGGCAATGCAAGAGAGAGCTGTGACCATTGCCGGTCATCAGCATAAATTGGAACTGCCATATTTTGTTTTAGCTACGCAAAACCCAATTGAACAAGAAGGTACTTACCCTTTACCGGAAGCACAGCTAGACCGTTTTATGTTCGCGATAGAATTAAAATACCCTTCTATAGCAGAGGAAATTAAAGTGGTGAAAAATACTACTTCGAACACCAAGCAGGTGATCAATGCGCTTTTTAACGCTAAAGATATCATTGCTATTCAAGAATTGGTGCGCAGAATTCCTGTTGCGGATAATGTAGTGGAATATGCTGTAAAGTTGGTAAATAGTACAAGGCCTAATTTGGAAACAGCATCAGAATATGTAAAACAATATTTAGATTGGGGTGCAGGGCCAAGAGCCTCTCAAAACCTTATTCTTGGAGCTAAGGCCAATGCGGCCATTCATGGTAAATTCTCACCAGATATAGAAGATGTGCATGCCGTTGTTAAAGGAATTTTACGCCATCGTATCATTAAAAATTATAAAGCAGAGGCAGAAGGTATCACTGAAGAGGATATTATTGATAAGCTGCTTTAAAAAAATTCCACCTTTTTCTGCACTTTTTCAAGGATATGAACATTTTTGATATGAAAAATGTTTGATATCTATCTACTTTTTAAAGGATTTGAGAAAAAGTCCGCAATCATACTTATTTAGTTTTAAATGCGTTCTTTATTACGTAATTTTACGAAATTGCGTTAACTTAAATGAACTAGCAGATGACATTTGATTTTGATACCATTAGAAGACCAAGTAATATTCTAATCGAATAAAACATTCAACAATCAATTAATCTGTCCATTTGTAGTAATAGTGTTCTTATTTTCCACAAATCTTCAGAGAAAATTATGAAGTCGCTATTTCACCATTATATCCAATTAAATATACAAATCACTTATTAATGAGCATTTATAAAGATTACCTTAAGGAGATTGAAGAACGTAAAAGTCAAGGTCTTCATCCAAAGCCCATAGATGGCGCTGATTTACTTAGCAAGATTATTGAACAAATTAAAGATGTAGATAATGAGTATAGAGAAGATTCTCTAAATTTCTTTATTTATAATGTGTTACCTGGTACTACTAGTGCTGCAGGTGTAAAGGCAGAATTTCTTAAAGAGATTGTCGTTGGTGAGTCTGTCGTAAAGGAAATTACGCCGGCTTTTGCATTGGAGCAGTTGTCGCATATGAAAGGCGGTCCGTCTATTAAGGTATTGTTAGATGT
This sequence comes from Maribacter sp. HS, assembly GCF_048059195.1. Lineage (NCBI taxonomy): Bacteria > Pseudomonadati > Bacteroidota > Flavobacteriia > Flavobacteriales > Flavobacteriaceae > Maribacter > Maribacter sp. HS. Next base: position 61,911 of record NZ_JAYLVV010000002.1, on the reverse strand, counting down.
TGCTTTAGGTGATGACAAAGAATTGGCGTTGCAAGCTGCAAAGGTTTTAAAGACACAGGTGTTTTTATATGAGGCGGATACTGATCGTCTAGAAGAAGCACTTAAAAACGGAAGTGAAATAGCTAAAGATATAATTGAAAGCTATGCACAAGCCGAGTTTTTTACGAAACTACCGGAGATTGAAGAAGAAATAGAGGTGGTGACCTACATTGCCGGTGTTGGTGATATTTCAACCGATTTACTTTCTCCAGGGGGTGATGCACATTCAAGATCTGATCGTGAATTACATGGTCAATGTATTTTTGAGCATAACAAAGAAATGCAAAAAGAGGTGCTTGAACTAAAAGAAAAGCACCCTGACAAACGTGTAATGCTTATTGCGGAAAAAGGAACAATGGGTGTTGGTTCTTCAAGAATGTCCGGTGTAAACAATGTTGCCTTGTGGACCGGTATTTCCTCTAGCCCATATGTACCATTTATCAATATTGCCCCGGTAATTGCGGGAACTAATGGTATTGCTCCAATTTTCTTAACAACCGTTGGTGTAACCGGAGGTATAGGATTAGATCTTAAAAACTGGGTACAGCAAAAAGATGAAAATGGTAACACTATTGTTGATGAAGACGGTGAACCAATTTTAAAACAGATGTATTCTGTTGCCACGGGTACTGTTTTGACCATAAACACAAAAGAGAAAAAATTGTATCATGGTAAAGTTGAGTTGAAGGATGTTTCTGCGGCATTTACACCACAGAAGATGGAGTTCATGAAAGCAGGTGGTTCTTATGCTGTAGTTTTTGGAAAGAAACTACAAACTTTTGCCTGTAAGGTATTGGGTATAGATGTACCTCAAGTATATGCACCTTCAAAAGAGGTCTCTATTGAAGGACAAGGATTGACCGCGGTAGAGAAAATATTCAATAAGAATGCAGTGGGTACTTCTGGAGCTACTTTGCATGCAGGATCATATGTTCGTGCAGAAGTAAATATCGTAGGTTCTCAAGATACCACTGGTTTAATGACATCACAAGAATTGGAAATGATGGCTGCCACGGTAATTTCTCCAATTGTTGATGGTGCATATCAATCAGGTTGCCATACGGCATCTGTTTGGGATGATAAATCAAAAGCCAACATTCCTAGGCTTATGAAGTTTATGAACGACTTTGGTTTAATTACCGGTCGTGATCCAAAAGGGGTGTATTTTCCAATGACAGATGTAATTCATAAAGTATTAAATGATATCACCGTGGGTGATTGGGATATTATTATTGGTGGAGATTCTCACACCCGTATGTCTAAAGGTGTAGCCTTTGGTGCTGATTCTGGTACCGTTGCTTTGGCATTGGCTACAGGTGAGGCTTCTATGCCTATTCCTGAGTCGGTAAAAGTTACCTTTAAAGGGCAAATGAAGTCTTACATGGATTTTCGTGATGTAGTTCATGCGACACAACAACAAATGTTAAAGCAGTTTGGTGGTGAAAACGTATTTCAAGGTCGTGTAATCGAGGTTCATATTGGTACTTTAACAGCTGATCAAGCATTTACCTTTACTGATTGGACAGCAGAGATGAAGGCTAAGGCATCTATCTGTATCTCTGAAGATGAGACATTGATAGAATCTCTTGAAATTGCCAAAGGCCGTATTCAGATTATGATTGATAAAGGCATGGATAACGCCAAGCAAGTTTTAAAGGGACTTGTAGAAAAAGCGGAAACCAGAATTACTGAGCTTAAAACCGGTATTAGACCATCATTACGACCAGATGCCAATGCTAAGTATCATGCAGAAGTTATTATCGATTTAGATGAGATAGCTGAACCAATGATTGCTGATCCAGATGTAAATAACGAAGATGTTTCCAAGCGTTATACGCATGATACTATTAGACCTTTATCTTACTATGGTGGAACCAAAAAGGTGGACCTAGGTTTCGTAGGGTCTTGTATGGTACATAAAGGCGATATGAAAATTTTGGCTCAAATGTTGAAAAATATTGAGGCACAACAAGGCAAAGTAACCTTTCAGGCGCCATTAGTTGTAGCACCACCAACATATAATATTGTAGACGAGTTAAAAGAAGAAGGTGATTGGGAAGTACTTCAAAAGTATTCAGGATTTGAATTTGATGATAGTGCACCAAAAGGATTGGCACGTACTAAGTATGAAAACATGCTTTATCTAGAAAGACCAGGCTGTAACCTTTGTATGGGTAACCAAGAAAAAGCAGAGCCAGGAGACACGGTTATGGCAACATCAACTCGTTTGTTCCAAGGAAGGGTCGTAAAAGATTCTGGTGAGAAAAAAGGAGAATCTTTATTGTCTTCTACCCCTGTAGTTGTGCTATCTACCATTTTAGGAAGAACGCCAACCATGGCAGAATATGAAGCAGCAGTAGACGGTATTGTTTTAACGAAGTTTAAGCCATCAACAAAACAGTTGGTGAGATAATACATTGTATATAGCTTAATGGAAAGCCCGGGCATGTTTGCTCGGGCTTTTTTTTCTTCCATTTTTTATAATCATTCTTAATTTCATATGCGCTCTTAAATTCAACGTACATTTCGTATCTTGTACGGATAAGATAGATTAACAATTTTATAAATAAATTTTATGGCTTTTGACATAGATATGATTAAGAAGGTTTATGCTTCCATGGCGGAACGTGTAGACAAAGCAAGAGAGGTAGTGGGAAAACCACTTACTCTTTCAGAAAAGATTTTGTATTCTCATTTATGGGATGGTAGCCCTACTGAAGCATTTACCAGAGGAAAGGACTATGTAGATTTTGCTCCTGATCGTATTGCTTGTCAAGATGCTACGGCACAAATGGCGTTATTGCAATTTATGCAAGCTGGGAAGCCAAAAGTTGCAGTACCTACTACAGTTCATTGTGATCACTTGATCCAGGCTAAAAGTGGGGCAACTGCAGATTTAAAATCTGCAAATTCCACAAGTGCTGAAGTTTTTGACTTTCTTGAGTCTGTTTCAAATAAATATGGAATAGGTTTCTGGAAACCGGGTGCAGGTATTATTCACCAAGTGGTATTGGAAAATTATGCTTTCCCTGGTGGGATGATGATCGGTACCGATTCTCACACCGTGAACGCAGGTGGTTTAGGTATGGTCGCTATTGGTGTAGGTGGAGCAGATGCTGTTGACGTTATGGCGGGTATGGCTTGGGAACTTAAATTCCCAAAATTGATCGGTGTAAAATTGACCGGTAATATTTCTGGTTGGACCGCTCCTAAAGATGTTATTTTAAAAGTTGCCGAAATACTAACCGTAAAAGGTGGTACCGGAGCTATAGTTGAATATTTTGGTGAAGGAGCCAAAAATCTTTCCTGTACCGGTAAAGGTACCATTTGTAATATGGGTGCTGAAATAGGTGCTACGACGTCTACTTTTGGCTATGATGAGTCTATGGAGCGCTATTTAAGGGCTACGGATAGAGCTGATATTGCAGATGCCGCTAATAAGGTTAAAGAACATTTAACTGCAGATGCTGAGGTGTATGCTGATCCAGAACAATATTTTGACGAGGTAATCGAAATTAACCTTTCTGAATTGACTCCGTTATTGAATGGACCATTTACACCCGATCTTTCTACAAAAGTGGGCAGTGATATGACAGAAAAGGCTACATCTAATGAATGGCCGTTGGCTGTGGAGTGGGGGCTTATTGGTTCTTGTACCAACTCATCTTATGAAGATTTGTCTAGAGCTTCTTCAATTGCACAACAAGCTATTGATAAAGGATTAAAGATGAAAGCGGAATTAGGGATCAATCCTGGTTCTGAGCAAGTAAGATATACGGCAGATAGAGATGGTATTCTTGGAATTTTTGAGAAATTGGATGCTAAAATTTTCACGAACGCTTGTGGACCATGTATTGGACAGTGGGCGCGTTATAGCGATCCTAAGAATGCACCAAAGAACAGTATTGTACACTCATTTAATAGAAACTTTGCCAAAAGAGCGGATGGTAACCCTAACACGCATGCCTTTGTTGCATCGCCTGAGGTAACTGCTGCGATAGCTATTTCCGGTAGGTTGGATTTTAATCCAATGACTGATAAGTTGATCAACGAAAAAGGTGAAGAGGTGATGTTCGATGAGCCAACTGGTTGGGAACTTCCTCCAAAAGGTTTTGAGGTTGAGGACGCTGGTTATCTGGCTCCAAAAGAAGATGGATCTAGTGTTACCGTAAAAGTAGCTTCAGATTCAGAAAGATTGCAATTATTGGAACCGTTTACTCCTATTAAGGATGAAAGCTTAATGGGTGCAAAATTGTTGATCAAAGCTTTTGGGAAATGTACTACAGACCATATATCTATGGCAGGACCGTGGTTGCGTTTCCGTGGTCATTTAGATAATATCTCTAACAACTGTTTAATTGGTGCCGTTAACGCGTTTGGAAAGAAAACCAATATGGTCAAAAATCAATTGACCGGTGAGTATGGAGGTGTTCCAGATACGGCACGAGCATACAAAGCGGCAGGTGTAAGAAGTATTGTAGTTGGTGATCATAATTATGGAGAAGGATCTTCACGTGAACACGCTGCTATGGAGCCTCGCCATTTAGGTGTAGCTGCGGTAATCGTGAAATCATTTGCACGTATTCATGAAACAAACCTTAAAAAACAAGGTATGTTAGGCTTAACATTTGCAAATGAAAATGATTACGACCTAATTCAAGAAGACGATACATTCAATTTTGTTGATATTGCGGATTTTGCTCCAGATAAGCCTTTAACAGTAGAAATAGTGCATGCTGATGGTAGTAAAGATGTAATTAAAGTAAACCATACCTATAATGACGCACAGATTGGTTGGTATAGAGAAGGTTCAGCTTTAAATGTGATTAAGAGAGAAAACGCATCTTAATACAACCTTTTAAAATTTATAAGGAAAACTCCTGATATTATTCAGGAGTTTTTTAGTTTTGACCCCTAGCTTACTTTTATGAAGAGACAAACGGTTTTTACCTTATTGATCATTGCATTCGTGCTTTCTTTTTTTGTGACACCCTTGGGTGATTATAGCAAAATTATGCTCAACAGGTTTTTTGCCACTTCACCAACCATAATTAAACCGGAAAAAAGAGGTAAGATTACTGACTATGACTGGAAGCTTAAAGATGAAAATTGGAAGTTTTTTAATTTTGATGAGGCAAAAGGAAAAGTAGTATTTATTACATTCTGGACATCGTGGCACATGCCTTCTCAAGCACAATTAAAAGATGTGCAATACTTGTACGATACGTATGGCGACAAAATGAAATTCTACGTGATTACGAATGAGGAAAGAGCCCCTGTAGATTTATTTATGGAAGAACAAGGCTATACATTTCCGGTAACCTATCAAATAATTGGTGAGCCTAGTCCTATAGGCTTATTAAAGCCACCCGGGTCATATCTAATTGATAAAAATGGAGCTATCGTTATACATCAAAACGCAATTGCAGATTGGGATAATGATAAGATAGATAAGCTATTAAATAAGTTAATAGCGGAATAACCAATTACTTTTTAAAGTACTTAAAGGGAACAAATAGCATTCCAAAACATTCACCATCACCTTTGCCTAAGTGTTTATGATGCATTTTATGTGCTCTTCTAACACCTCTACTGTACCAGTTATTGGCATTTCTAAACAACTTAAAACGTTGATGTATAAAAATGTCATGCACTAAAAAGTAAGCAATACCATAGGCTAGAATTCCAAACCCCAATGGGTAGCCATACCAAAAACCTGTAGTGCCTGAATAAAACAATGACATACTTACAATGGCATAGAAAATAAAGAACAGGTCATTTCTCTCGAACCAAGAGTCATGATCTTTTTTATGATGATCTTTGTGTAAACTCCAAAGAAATCCGTGCATTACATATTTGTGGGTAAACCACGCCATGAATTCCATAAATAGAAAAGTGCCTAAAAAAATTAATATCCAAATAACAATATCCATTACACTAAGTTCATTTTAAATTTAACGTATGAACGGGCCAATAGTCCAAATTTCTGGTAATTAGGCACCCTAATACGCGCATTCTTTATTTCTAGAGAGGGAGTGCCCTGTAGTTTTTTGAGTAGCTTAAAATAATATTTGTAAGCGGTATAAACACCAAATTTTGCTTCAGTTGGCAGCCCTACAATACCTTGGTATCCTAATTTAAAGTCTTCTTTTATTTCTTCAACAATACGTTTTTTAGAGGCTTCGTCCAATTCCTTTAAATTAGTATTAGGAAAGTAGGATCTGTTTAATTCTTCGAAGTCGGCTTTTACATCTCTCAAGAAATTCACTTTTTGAAAAGCTGAACCTAAAGCCATTGCAGATTCTTTTAACTTGTTATAAGCTTGAACATCACCTTTAACAAAAACTTGCAGGCACATGAGACCTACAACGTCTGCAGACCCATAAATATATTCTTTGTATTCGGTATCTGTTCGGTATACATTCTTAAAAAGATCCATACGCATACTTTTCATGAAAGAATCTACAAGGTGTTTGGGAATATTGTATGTATGGTACGTATGTTGAAATGAGTTTAAAATTGGGTTTAGACTAATTCTATCTTGTAAAGACGCCTCCAGTTCTTGCTCAAATTTATTAAATAGGACTTCTTTATCATAATCATGAAAAGTGTCTACTATTTCATCTGCAAAACGTACAAAGCCATATATATTATAGATATGACTGCGTATAGAAGGGTGTAGCATCTTTGTGGCGAGAGCAAAAGAGGTACTATATCGTTTGGTTACGATTTTACTACATTGGTACGAAACTTGGTCAAAAGTATCTTTCATAAATAACTAATTATCCTTTATAATTAATTCTGACACTAGTTTACCGGAGATTAAGGCTGGGGGTACTCCTGGTCCAGGTACAGTCAGTTGCCCTGTAAAATATAAATCACCTACTTTTTTACTTCTAAGATTAGGTCTTAAAAACGCCGTTTGGGTCAAAGTGTTTGCCATGCCGTAGGCATTACCTTTATAAGAATTGTACCGATCAATAAAATCATTGACACAGAAAGTTTTCTTGAATATAATATTATTTCTAATGTCTTGGCCTGTTCTTTTTTCAAAACGATCCATAATTAAATCAAAATACTGATTTCTTAAAGCCTCGGTATCTTCTAGGTCAGTGGCAATGGGCACTAGAAAAAAACCTGTTTCACAACCCTTTGGGGCCATGCTGCCATCTGTTACCGATGGGAAATTTGCATAGAACAAAGGGTTTGTAGGCCATTGTGGTTTGTCATATATTTCTTTGGCATGTAGTTCAAAATCGGTATCAAAAAACAAATTGTGATGTTCTACATTTTTCAATTTTGTATTGAACCCTATATAAAATAGTAAAGAAGATGGTGCGAAAACCTTTTTCTCCCAGTACGTCTTACTATACTGCTGATATTTGTCTTCTAGCAAACTTTCAGAGTGTTGATAATCTGCACCGCTCAGTACTTTGTCTGCGTGATGAACTTTGCCGTTACATATAATACCGGTGGCCTTGCCATTAGTAACTTGAATTTGTTCTACCGTTGCATTGGTGTTTATAACGACTCCTAATTCTTCTGCCAAATTTTTCATTGCTTTTATAACCTCGTACATACCACCTTTTGGATGCCAAGTACCTAAGCCAAAATCAGCAAAATTCATAAAATTGTAGAAAGAAGGCGTATTGCTTGGCTTTGCACCAAGAAACAAAACAGGAAATTCTAAAGTAGAAACCAATTTCGGATTTTTAAAAGACTTACGAACTTGTGAGCTAATGGTTTTAAAAAATTGATCAATTTTTAGAATAGTTTCTTTCGTAACCAATTCTAACGGTGAAAGACCTGGTCTTAGAACTACTTTGTTAATGGCAATGTCATAATTTTCCTGTGCTTTATCAATGAATTTTTTTAGTGCTTTTGAGCTTCCCGGCTCTATTCGTTCAAATTCATCACAAATTTTGGAGATAGAATCACCAATAGTAATTATATCGTCACTGAAGAAAATTTTATAGGCAGGACTAAGTTTGTCCAATTGGTAATAATCCGAGGTTTGTTTATTGAAATCGGCAAAAAATTTATCAAAAATATCGGGCATCCAATACCAACTTGGACCCATATCAAAAGTAAATCCGTCTTTTACAAACTGTGAAGCCCTACCGCCAACAGATTCATTTTTTTCAAAAATGGAAACATTCCATCCATTTTTTGCTAAATAGCAAGCTGCAGATAAAGATGAAAATCCCGAACCTATTACTACACAACTTTTCTTCATTATTCTACGGATTATAAATTACTGACCAAGCTATCTAAAGAGGTAAAAGTTCTACAGTAATTTGGCTTAACGGCGTCGTCAATAAAATTGATCTGTCTGCCCAAAATCCAGAAATTTGGATTTTGATAGTCTGCAACCAACTTGCTGAATTCTTCCAAATATTTATTTACACGATCCTTTTCTGGGAAAATGGTAAAGTATGAGACAAAATAAATGTCATCAAAATACTTAAGTACATCTTCTAAATTTTCTAAAGGTATTGTTGGACCTAAGTAAATACACTTATAACCTTTCAATATAATTTCATAGTTAATATAGAGCAATCCAATATCATGAATTTCGTTTTCTGGTAAGAAAGCTACAAAAACCTTATCTGTCTTTGTTGGTTCCAAGTGTTGTAATTTTTCAATATTCAGTAGTATCTTTTGTTTGATAAGACTGCTCATAAAATGCTCATGAGCAGGACTGATCGTATCTGTCTGCCATAAAAGACCAAGTTCGTTCAACAGGGGTACAAAGGTTTCCTTGAATATTTCCCTAAAGGAATTTTCACTTAGAAGGGCATTATAAGTATTGAAAAACATGGTTTGGTCAAAATTGACCATGGCTAATTTAAATGCGTTTATCGCTTGGCTTTTGTGACTATGTTTTGCTACAATTTCACGAACAACATATGGTATTTCTTTATCTGAAATTTTAGCAATTTTAGATATTTTGTGACCATTGTTGTAAAGTAACGTCACATTGAGCAATTTCTGTAAGCTAGCTAGACTATACGTTCTAATATTAGTATCTGTGCGTTCAGGAGATAAAAGATTATATCTTTTTTCCCAAATTCTAATGGTGTGTGCCTTAATACCAGAGAGGTTCTCCAAGTCTCTAATACTAAATTGTTTTTTTACATTGTTCATGTTTTTTGAAAAAGGATTAAACAAATCTACAATTTATTAAAACGCCTAGCAGTACCAAAAAGTTAAAATTATCAAAATAAAAAAAGGTTAGACCTTGGTCTAACCTTTTGTGCCCACGACTAGATTCGAACTAGCACGTCCTTGCGAACACTACCCCCTCAAGGTAGCGTGTCTACCAATTTCACCACGTGGGCAAATGGGAAGTTTGTTGGATGGCAAATATAGAAACCTATAGTTCAAATTAAAATATATTAACCATAATTAATATGCTAATAGTTTTAAAATGAAAGAGACTGTTGGTAATGGGTTGGGGTAATACCTTTAATTTTTTTGAATTTTTTATTAAAGTTAGATATGGAATTGAAGCCAGAAAGGTCTGCTACCTCATTAATGTTCAATTCTTTGTTTGAACTTAGCAGTTGACAAGCATGTGCTACACGTAACTCGATCAGGTATTGAAAAAATGTTTTGTTGGTACGTTGTTTAAAAAAGCGGCAAAATGCATTAGGTGTCATATAAGCCATTTTAGCAATTTGCTCTAACGAAATAGGCTGATGGAAGTTCTTCAACACAAAATCGAACACAATCTGTAAACGTTCACCTTCATTACTACTTAATGACTTGGAATAAACAAACCGACTCAATGTTTGCGTATTTGCTCGCCCTAGTTCATCTAATAATTCTAAAAATAAAATAAAGCGCTTAAGTTTATTTTGAGAGCTCAATTTTACAAGTTGCTGAGCAATTTTCTTTTGGTTTGTTTCTACTTTAAATCCTGCAGTAGCATTACTAAAAAAGGTTTTAAACTCATTAAAATAGGGGAGTTTAAAAAAATCTGCACCAAAAGACCGGGAAGTAAAGAACACGGTAATCATATGCGCGTCTTGTTCATTGAGAACACTTTTAAATACGTGAGGTAAGTTACCGCCTATTACGAAAATATCTCCTTTTGAAAATTGATGGACACTATCGCCTACCAATAACTTACCACTACCATTTATAATATGACTTATTTGAATTTCTTCATGTTGATGAAGTCTATTATAGAAAATAGGCTCTTTATCGACCTGAACGATTAAATGTTCATTTATAGGTTTTGGTATTTTAAAGGGATACACTTTCATGTGCATCTAAGTTAACACTATATATTTTATATGGAATAATTACATGGTAATATAGTATCAGGTTTAGGTAATATGAATACACTTGATTGGTAAAGCCCATCTTATTTTTGGGTATCATCAAAAGAATATAAAATGAGTATATCATGGACAGGCGTTATGCCGGCAGTAACAACAAAATTTACCGATAAGGATGAATTGGATCTAGACATGTTTTCGGTCAATATAAAAGCCCAATTAGAAGCAGGAGTGAGTGGAATAATACTTGGAGGAACTTTGGGAGAAGCAAGCACACTTACGTATGATGAAAAAAAGGTTTTAATGAAAGAAACCGTGCAGTTGGTAGAAGGTAAGGTGCCGGTTATTATCAATATTGCAGAGCAAACTACTAAAGATGCCAAACATGCGGCAGAGGTAGCAGAAGAATGCGGTGCTACTGGATTAATGATGTTGCCACCAATGCGGTATAAAGCTAATGATTATGAAACGGTAACGTATTTTAAGGATACGGCAAATAGCACAAAATTGCCCATTATGATCTATAACAATCCTGTGGATTACGGTATAATGGTCACATTGGAAATGTTGGAGGAGTTAATGGTATGCAGCAACATACAGGCTGTTAAAGAATCAACAAGAGATATATCAAATATTACCCGTATAAAAACAAAATTTGGGGATAGGTTAAATGTACTGACCGGGGTTGATACGCTTGGGCTGGAAAGCACATTAATGGGTGCCGATGGTTGGGTTGCCGGATTGGTTTGTGCATTTCCTGCCGAGACTTGTGCCGTATTTGAATTGGCAAAGGCAGGTCGTATAAAAGAGGCATTGGAAATTTACCGATGGTTTTTGCCATTGTTAGAGTTGGATATAAGTCCGCAATTGGTACAGAACATTAAAATGGCAGAAGTTGCTACGGGTATAGGCACAGAAAATGTTAGGGCACCTAGGTTACCTTTAGTAGGAGCTGAAAGAGAAAGAGTAGCCGCTATAATAAAACAGGGTATAGCTACAAGGCCTACATTACCAGATTATAAGAACTTGGCTTAAATTTTAAAACTCATACTAAAATATGTTGCGCCTGAAACTTTAGTGAAATGTAAACAGAATGTAGAAATTTGTTACGGGTACTTTCTTTACTTTTGGGTAACACGATAAAAATAAAAAATGATCAGCGGTACAAATGCAATAGGGAATAAAGCTTCTAAACAAGGGGAGAGAACGTTCAAGACTTTTGATCCTAAAAATAATGAGAACACGGAATGGACATTCTATGAGGCTACAACTAATGAAATCAATGAAGCGGTTACTTTGGCAACGGATGCCTATGCAGTTTATAAAGATTATTCAGGAGAAAAAAAAGCTGAGTTTTTAGAAGCTATTGCAGATGAAATAGAAGCTTTAGGAGATGAGCTGATAAACACGTATTGTAGAGAGTCTGGGCTGCCCCAAGGAAGAGCGGTGGGCGAGCGTGGCAGAACTATGGGACAATTGCGAGCTTTTGCAACCTTGATTAAACAAGGGTCATGGGTAGAAGCCGTTATTGAAAAAGCACAGCCAGATAGAGAGCCATTGCCAAAATCTGACATAAGAAAAATGCTTTTTCCGTTGGGTCCAGTAGTGGTATTTGGTGCCAGTAATTTTCCTTTGGCATTTTCTACGGCGGGTGGAGACACGGCAAGTGCTCTAGCCGCAGGATGCCCCGTAATAGTAAAAAGTCACCCTATGCATGCTGGTACAGGTGAACTGGTTTCTTCGGCGATCATTAAAGCGGCGAAGAGGACAGGCATGCCAAATGGGGTCTTTTCAAATTTAAATAGCGGTGGTATTGAAGTTGGTCAGCAGTTGGTAAAACACCCAAAAGTAAAGGCCGTAGGTTTTACCGGAAGTATACATGGTGGAACCGCACTTTATAAATTGGCTAACGAAAGAGATGAGCCAATACCGGTATTTGCAGAAATGGGAAGTATAAACCCAGTGGTTTTGCTGCCATCGGCATTAGAACAAGAAGGTGATACTTGGGCAACTAAATACGCTTCGTCAATTACTTTAGGTGCTGGTCAATTTTGTACAAATCCGGGATTGATTTTAGGAGTACAAGGAGAACATCTTAATGAATTCATAGATACTTTGTCTAAGGAGATTCTAAAATTGGAGCCAACAACCATGCTCCATCCTAATATATATGCTAAATATGTGGAAGGTAAAAAGGAACTTTCGGAGCAAGATGGAGTGGTAATTACTGCCGAGTATAAGAATGATGTCAAGGTTAATAGTGGTCAGCCTTTAATTTTAAAAGTAAGTGGTTCGGATTTTTTAGCGAATACAAAATTGCATAGAGAGGTATTTGGACCTTTCTCTATAGTGGTCATGTGTAAAGATGGCGCTGAGATGGAAGATATCATCAACCATTTGGAAGGTCAATTAACGGGAACAATTTTGGGCAGTGAAGAAGAACTGGAATTGAACGCTGGAGTTGTAGATGCATTAAAGGGAAGGGTAGGTCGCATACTGTTCAATGGTGTACCCACAGGTGTAGAGGTAAATTCTTCTATGGTGCATGGCGGACCATACCCAGCTTCTACGGATTCTCGTTTTACATCGGTTGGTACATCTGCCATACGAAGATGGGTACGCCCGGTGTCATATCAAGATTGGCCTAATAGACTTTTGCCAGATGCATTAAAAAATGAAAATCCCCTAGGTATAACGCGTCTTGTTGAAGGTGTTTATACAAATACGGAAATTTAGGTTCAGCTATATGTAGTTTAAGATTTTAGTAATTATGGCCAGTAGTACTTTTGTTTGTATTGATGCCCACACCTGTGGTAATCCCGTTAGGGTGATAAAACATGGCGGACCAAATTTGGTTGGTGCTACAATGAGCGAAAAGCGACAGCACTTTTTAAAGGATTATGATTGGATCAGAAAAGGGCTAATGTATGAACCTCGCGGTCATGATATGATGAGTGGTAGTATATTTTACCCTCCAGGTGACCCCAATAATGATTTTGGAATTTTGTTTATTGAAACCAGTGGTTGTCTACCCATGTGCGGGCACGGGACCATCGGGGCAATTACTATAGGTATTGAAGAAGGGCTAATTGTGCCAAAAACACCTGGTATTGTCCGTATGGAGACTCCTGCAGGATTGGTACATATAACATACAAGCAAAATGGTACTAAAGTAGACTGGGTAAAACTGACCAATGTAAAATCATATTTAGCCGCTACAGATTTAACTATAGAATCTTCACACTTGGGCGAATTGACTTTTGATGTTAGTTATGGGGGTAATTTTTATGCCATTGTGGACCCACAAAAGAATTTTAGTGGAATACAAGATTTTTCCGCAAGCCAGTTAATTCAATATAGTCAAGAACTCAGGGAAAACATAAATGCTAAATATCCTCAAATGTTTATTCACCCAGAAGATGCTACCATAAAGGATGTAACCCATATGTTATGGACGGGAAATACTATCTCTGGAAAGGCTAACGCCAGAAATGCGGTATTTTACGGTGATAAAGCAATAGATAGGTCGCCTTGCGGTACAGGTACTTCTGCTAGAATGGCACAATGGCATGCAAAGGGGAAATTAAATGTGGGTGAAGATTTTGTTCATGAAAGTTATATAGGCTCACAATTTATTGGTAAAGTAGAAGAGGAGACCACCCTAGCCGGCAAGCTTGCGATTATACCCAGCATAAAAGGTTGGGCAAAAATTTACGGAAAGAATACCATTACCATAGATGATGATGATCCCTATGCTCACGGATTTCAGGTCATATAAATTATAGAAAATAGTAGATGAAGAATGTAATAATAATTGGCGGTGGCATTGTTGGTTTAAGTACAGCTTATTATTTGAACAAAGAAGGTTATGAGGTTACAGTAATAGATAAAGGCAATATTAGCTCTGGTGCTTCATTTGTAAATGCAGGTTACATAACTCCAAGTCATATTATTCCTTTGGCCTCCCCAGGTATGATAGCAAAGGGAATTAAAATGATGTTCAATTCTGCTAGCCCATTTTATATGAAACCTAGGTTAGATGTAGATTTTTTAAAATGGTCATGGTATTTTCATAAATCTTCTACAGAGGCAAAGGTTGAAAAGGCTATAGGGGTAATTAAGGATATTAATTTATTAAGCAGGGAATTATTTACGGATATTAAGAATTCAGGTGATCTTGGCAATTTTCAGTTAGAGCGAAAAGGGCTATTAATGTTATACAAAACGGAAGAGAGTTATCTTCATGAAAAAAAGGTGGCCAATAGAGTGGCACAAGAAGGTTTAGAGGTTACCGACTTAAACAAAGACGAATTAAGAATTATTGAGCCTCATGTGAATATAGATGCAGAAGGTGCTATACATTATGAGTGTGACGCTCATACCACACCAAATGAGATAATGCCCAAACTATTGGCGTATTTAAAACAAAGTGGTGTAATCATAAAAACCCAAGAAGAGGTCGTTGATCTAAAGACATCAGATAATAGAATAAAAGAAATTATTACCAATAAACAATCTTATACACCTGATGAGGTAGTATTGGCGGCAGGCTCATGGAGCGGTAATCTTGCAAAGCGTTTACATTTAAAGTTGTCTTTACAAGGAGGTAAAGGCTACAGTATTAATGTAGCTAGGGAAACGGGTATTTCTGTTCCGGCCATATTAATGGAATCTAAAATGGCAGTAACACCAATGAGCGGTTTTACAAGATTTGCGGGTACTATGGAGTTTTCAGGGATCAACAATATTATAAGGAAAGAAAGGGTTGCGGCAATAGCTAATGGGGCAAGTTCTTTTTACCCTGACCTGAAGATCAATGAGGCCGAAATTAAAAGTGTTAAAACAGGTCTACGACCAGTTTCTCCAGATGGGTTGCCATATATAGGCAGATCGGCAAGTATTAAGAACTTAACAATTGGTACTGGTCATGCCATGATGGGGTGGAGTTTGGGACCTGCTACTGGTAAGTTAATAACCGAGTTACTGTCTGGTAATAAGACTTCTATGGACATTTCTTCCTTTGATATACAACGTAGTTTTACATGATTGCTTAAAAAGTTTAACGTTAGATAAATACCATTCACCGACACTTAAGCGTCATTCACCTACACTGGTCAATTTATTTGTGACTTATCTCTGACATTTGTAGTATCAAAATGAACAACAATGGATATTTTACTAATAGAAGACGATTTAATAGAAGTAATGAAGTTGAAACGAACTGTTTCTAAACTTAATTTAAAGCATTCAATCGTTGAGGCAAAAAATGGAGAATCTGCTCTAACGTATTTAAGATCTGGAGAAAAACTTCCAGATATCATTCTATTGGATTTGAACATGCCAAGAATGAATGGTATAGAGTTCTTATCCATTTTAAAAGAAGATGAGCATCTAAGATACTTACCTACCATAATTTTAACTACTTCAGAAAATAGAGCAGATTTATTAAAATGCTACGAAGTTGGTATAGCCGGTTATGTTATAAAACCACTGAAATATGAGGATTATGAGTACAAACTTAATGCTGTTTTAGAGTACTGGAGTGTTAACCAACTAGTGAAAGGCTAACAAAAAAGCTCATTTCACAACATTTTCCTGCATTTTCGTATTAATTTTCCTACGTTTGAGGAACGTTATTAAAAATAGGAAATGAAGGGAATTGTATTTACCGAGTTTTTAGAAATGGTCGAATCTGAATTTGGATTAGAGACCGTTGATAATATTATAGAAAAAGCAGATTTGCCTTCTCAAGGCATATATACCTCTGTAGCTACCTACGAATTTAATGAGATGGTAGCTTTAGTTACCCAGTTAAGTGAAGAGGTAGATCTACCTGCTGGTGACTTAATATACGCATTTGGACTTTATTTATTCTCAAGTTTAAAAAATGCTCATCCAGAGGTAATACAAAGTTATTTGTCACCCATTGGTCTTTTGTACTCTATAGAAGACCATATACATGTACACGTTAAAAAATTATATCCGGAAGCGGAATTACCTACATTCAAAATTCTTGAAAAAACGGATAATTCCATTTCTATGATCTATAGTTCTTCTAGAGGATTGTATAGGCTGGCTCATGGCTTAATTGAAAAAGCATTTGAGCATTTTAATGGTAAGGCCAATATCACATACGAACTTTTAAAAGATGATGGTACAGAAGTAAAATTTGACGTAGTACAACATGGATAGTAAAGAAGTTGTTCTTTTAAAGAAGGCCCTTGAAAGACAAAAGAAAGCCCGCCAACAAGCTGAAAGGATTTTAGAGGAAAAATCTAATGAGCTTTACGAAGTGGCAAGTCATTTAAGGGAGTCTAATGCCAAGCTTGAAAATTTATTGAGCGAAAAAACGTCTGAACTAGATGGCGTATTCATTAACATCATAGATCCTTATGTTGTTATGGACTTATCCTTCAATGTGGTAAGCATGAATCAATCTGCAAAAAACTTTTTGGGTTACGATCATAATAAAGAAGAGATCAACCTTTGGAAAATGGTACATAAAGATTACATGGAGTATACCATAGAATCTTTTAGTAGCTTAAAAGAAGTTGGGCAGCTTAAAAATTATAGAGCTAAAATATTGGTGAAGGACAATGTTGAAAAATGGGTGGAAATCAATGCTAGCTTAGTATTCAATAAAGAAAAACAACCTGTTGCAGCTCAAGGTATTGTGAGGGATATTACCCAAGAAATGGAGGTGCGGGAGTTATTGTCAGAACAGAAAAGGCAATTAGATGTAATTGTAAATAGCTCACCACTAGGTATTATTCTTGCAGATGCCAATAAAATTTTAAAGGTCAATTATACAATGACCTCCTTATTGGGCTATAGTCTTAATAGCTTCATGAAAATGAATGTTAAGGATTTTACGGATAAAGAAAGTATAGAACTAGCCAATGAATTTACCACTAAATTGAACAATGGTGAAATTGATAATTATACCATTCATCAGAAGTTCATAAAGAACGATGGAGAAAAACTACAAGTTAAATTATCTGTCAACGCGGTAAGAAATATATATAGGGAAATCAGCTATATCGTAATGATGGTTGAAGATATTACCCAACAATTAGAAGCAGAAGAGCGTTTAAAATCTGAAAGGGAAAAGTATAGCAGTATTATCGCCAACATGAACCTTGGTTTGATAGAGGCCAACAAGCAGGGTGTAATACAGTTGGTAAACCAGAGCTTTTGTGAAATGATCGGTTATGAAGAAAATGAATTGCTTGGTATTGATGCCAAGAATATTGTAAGTTTTGATGATAAAAGTAAGGTCTCAGATAAAATTGAAACACGTAAATCTGGTAAATCTGATTCTTATGAATTAGAGGTTGTTACCAAATGTGGCGAAAAAAGACATTGGTTGGCAAGTGTGGCACCCAGGTACAATAAACACCATGAAGTAATTGGTTCTATTGGTATTTCTTTAGATGTAACCAAACAAAAAGAATTAGAACTTCAAAAAGAGAAATTGGTAAAGGATCTTGAGAACAGTAACCAAGGTTTACAAGAATACGCACATATTGTTTCTCATGACCTTAAATCACCTCTTAGGAGTATTAGTGCCCTTGCAACTTGGCTAAGCGATGACTACAAAGATGTTTTGGATGAAGGTGGTAAGCAGAATTTAGAACTTATGCAAGAGAAAGTAGCTTCTATGGACAAGTTAATCCATGGAATACTAGAGTATTCTACGGCAAACAGCTCTGCCTTGGATAATTCTAAAGTAGACTTGAACAGTGTCATCGCAGATATTGGTGAAACTATCTATATACCTGATCACGTTCAATTGAAAGTACCCAAATCATTGCCTACCATAATGGCAGATCGAATTAAAGTTCATCAGGTTTTTCAAAATATAATTGGTAATGCGGTAGTTCATATTGAAAGAGAAGTTGGTTTAGTAGAAGTACTTTATAATGATACTGGAGATTACTGGCAATTTACCATTAGTGATAATGGGGTAGGAATTCCAGAAGAGTATCACAAGAAAATATTCGACATCTTTCAATCTATTGGTAATAATGAAAGGTCAACGGGTATAGGTTTATCGATCGTTAAAAAAATAATTGATCGTTACCAAGGAAAAGTCTGGGTAGACAGTGTAGTAGGCGAGGGTACCCAGTTTCATTTTACAATAAAGAAAGACCATAACGAATAAGGAAATTATGAAAATAGTTCAAGCGATAAAAAAGGGCGATGAGCCTTTTGTTTTTCAAAATTCAAATCAATTAAAGGAACCTTTAGTTTTGGTGTTCGGTAACAGGTATATGTTGGAAAGTGAGCATATATTTAATGAGGTTAGAGCTCTTTTCCCAGAAGGACATATTGTTTTTGGTACCACCTCAGGCGAAATCATAGATGATAAGGTTTTAGAGGGTACGGTAGTTTTAACGGCCATAGAGTTTGAAAAGAGTAAAATCTTGGTGAAAAGATGTAACGTAAAGGACTATCAACATGATGACAAGAAAATGGGAACGAAATTGGCTGCCCAATTTCCTAAAGAGCATTTAAAGCATTTGTTCGTTATTTCTGAAGGTAGTAGTGTAAACGGTAGTGCTTTAATTGAAGGCATTGAGCATTTAAACAATAATGGTTGTGGTCTTTCTGGAGGTTTATGTGGAGATGATGACCGTTTTGAAAAAACTTTGGCTTCTTATAATGAAAGCCCAAAAGAAGGAGAGATAGTTGCTATTGGTTTTTATGGTGATACTTTAGAGATTTCAAGTGCAAACTATGGAGGATGGACAACCTTTGGTCCTGAAAGAATCATAACAAAATCTCAAGGTAATATACTTTATGAACTTGATGGTAAACCTGCTTTGGATCTTTATAAAACATATTTAGGTGAAAAAGCCAAAGAATTGCCAAAGTCGGCATTATTATATCCGTTGAGTGTAAAGACAACTGAAAATTCAGAACCTTTGGTACGTACAATTTTAAATATAGATGAGGTTGAAAATACAATGACCCTTGCAGGTGATATTCCAGAAGGTGCCAGGGTACAATTAATGATGTCATCTGTAGATGATATAGCAAATGGGGCTTTTCACGCAGCAGAGTTGGCAATGGAAAATAGAAAAAGTTCTCCTGAATTGGCTTTATTGATCAGTTGTATTGGAAGAAAACTGGTTATGGACCAACGTACCGAAGAGGAAATTGAAGAGGTGAAAGCGGTAATTGGAGATAATACAGTTATAAGTGGGTTTTACTCTTATGGGGAAATGGCGCCATTTAGTGGTCAAGATAGTTGTAAATTGCACAACCAGACCATGACCCTAACTTTATTTAGTGAATAATGCATTCTCTCTTAAAAAGACAAGTACGAAAATATCTACCGGACGAATTAAAAGCGCACCCAGAAATGGAAAGCTTTTTGGAAGCCATTGGCAAGTCATATGAAAATTTTGACGATAAATTTTCTATGCTCCATAGAGCGTCTACTATTAGTTCAGATGAACTTTTTGAGGCAAATAAAAAATTGCAGAAAGAGGCTTTACAACAAAAGAATATTCTTGTTTCATTGGAAAAGGCCATAGCAAGTTTAAGGGAGAATTTAAATGATGAACAAGAATTTGATTTTGATATTCAGAACGAATTCAACGCGGAACACTTGGCATCATATATAAGTAATTTGGCATCTAAGGTGTCTAATATGACCTTGGAGAAAGATAAATTGGTGGCCCATTTAGAAAACCAGAACGAGTCTTTGAACAATTATGCGCATATGGTTTCTCATGATCTAAGATCACCGATAAGAAATATTAGTGCATTAATGAACTGGATAATGGAAGATGAGAAAGATAATTTCTCACAGACCAGTAAAGATAACTGCTCATTGGTATCTGAGAATCTTATAAAAATGGATAAGCTGGTTACTGGTATTCTAAACCATGCTACAATGGGTGAGACCAGTGAGCATAGAGTTCTCTTTAGCCTAGAAGAAAGTTTAAGGGATATAGAGAAGACTATCTATGTTCCAGAAAACGTTACGTTCAAATATGCAAATGATTTGCCTAAGATGGAGTTTGAAAGAGAGCGGTTAGAACAATTGTTCATGAACCTATTTCTAAACGCGATTACGGCAACGGAACATCTGGAAAATGGGATTATTGAAGTTGATTATGAGCCAGATGATTTGTTTTGGAAATTTAGTGTTAGTGACAACGGAAAAGGAATTCCAACTAATCACCAAGAAGGAATTTTTCAAATGTTTAAAAAATTAGAAACTACCAATAATGCTACGGGTATTGGACTTGCAATTGTTAAGAAAATTACAGTTCTTTATGAAGGTAGTGTTTGGTTAGAGTCAGAAGAAAATGTGGGTACCACATTTTTTATAACTTTAAAAAAGAATACATGATAGAGCAACCAAACCTAAATTATGTTGATGAACTTGCGGGTGATGATGTTGCCTTTAGAGGTCAGTTCATAGATATTATAAAAACAGAGTTTCCATTAGAGAAAGAAGAGTATTTTGGTCATGTAACCAATACTAGATTTAAGGAAACAGCAGAAATTGTACATAAGTTAAAGCACAAGTTCAATATTTTAGGAATGCAAGATTCATACAAACTTGCAGTAGCCTATGAAATGGAATTGTTAGAAGGAAAAGAAGATAGTAAGTCAAAATTCATAAAAGTTCTCCAAACTATTGATGAATATATTAAAACAATATAAATGAACTGTATTATTATTGATGACGAAGCTATGGCAAGGGCAATTGTTAGACAATTGTGTTCAAAGATTCCGGATTTAGATGTTATTGAAGAGTTTGATAATGCCATATCGGCCATTAAGTTTTTAAACCAACAAACTATAGATGTTATATTTTTAGATATACACATGCCTGGCTTTAGTGGTGTTGACTTTGTACAGACCTTAAAAGATCCACCAAAAATAGTATTAACTACCTCTGATACCGATTTTGCTATTGCTGCCTACGAATATGAAAGTATTGTTGATTATTTAGTTAAGCCAATTACCCAAGAGAGGTTTGAAAAGTGTATTGATAAGATTTCAAGCTTACCAGCTCATAAACCTATGCAGACAGTAGCACCAGGTAAAGAAAAGGAAGAGGGCGAAGATCTTTATATTAATATAGATAGAAGACTTATTAAATTAAAGTTGAACGAGATTTTAGTCATTGAAGCTAAGGGTGATTATATTGACGTTAAAACAGAGAAGGAAGATTACAGGGTTCACACTACATTAAAGAAAATAAAAGAAAAATTACCTGAAAGGCTGTTTTTGCAAATTCACCGTTCCTATATTATAAATTTCACTAAAATTATTGATATTGAGGATAATAGTGTATTGATAGCCAAGAACGTTGTACCTATAAGCCGTTCTAACCGCCCCGAATTAATGCGCAGGTTAAACTTGCTATAAGATATGATAGCTGGATAGGGTTTTTACCAATTTTCGTGGTAAATCTTTTTGAATATTTCTGCTAATTGTAGTTTGTTTACCGGTTTTACAACATAGCCGGTTAGCTCCTCAAAATGTGATGCTCTTTTTATATCGCTATCTCGCATAGATGAGCTCACCATATAGATGTTAATGTCATTTAAAATTTTTGGTTTTAGCTTTTTAAATTCATTTAAAAAGCCCCAACCATCTAAAAATGGCATATTGATATCCAAAAATATCACTTCGGGGAGTTCCAGTTTTTGATTGGTACATTCAGCAATGTATTCAACGGCTTGTTCACCATCAGTAAATGTAGAAACAATCAATTCTTTTGATAATTGTTGAATTGTTTTCTCCATTAAATATAAGTAAAGCTCATCATCATCTATTAGTAATATGTTTGGCTTTGTATCCATAATTTTAAAATTTTATTTTGAACGTTGTTCCTTCTCCAACTTTACTGTCAATAGTTATTGTTGCATGTAAAGCTTCTAACTGAGATTTTATTAAAAAAAGACCCATACCTTTTCCAGATATGTTTCTATGAAATCTCTTATATAATTTAAATACATTTTCACCATGTTTTTCCAGATTTAGACCCATACCGTTATCACGTACATATAATACTTTATGTTTATTTTCTATAGCCGATTCAAATTCAATATGTGAAGCAACATTGTCCCTCTTATATTTAATGGCATTAGAAACTAAATTTTGTATTACACTTTGTAAATAGAACTTTGAAAAGGTTATATGGTTCCAAGCATCTAATTTCACCAATACATTAAAATTGCTATCATCTAAAAGCGTTTCGGTAAACTCATGCTTCACTTCTTCAATAAGTTCTGCTAGGTCAATATTTGACTGTTTAATTTCTTTGTTGTCCAAAATAGACACATATTCATTAATGTCTTTGGTTAAGTCGGAAATGCTTTTTGCAACTAGATCTAACTTTGGTAGTAATTGATTTAGTATTTCTGGATTTTTTTCTTTCTGTATCATTTCAACAATAACAGACATACTGGTAACAGGAGAACGCAGGTTATGGGAAATTAAATAGTTAAAATCGCTTAGCTGTTTGTTTCTAATTTCTAACCGATTGTTCATTTTGTTGACCTTGATATTGTTTTCTTCTAATTTATTTTTATTTCTGGTCAACAATATATTTTTGCTTTCTAGCTCTTTGTAAAAAAGTTCTTTCTCTAATTTCTTTTTTTGAAAAACATAACACAATGTCAATAGACTTACAATTGAAATTGCATTAAACGTTATTAGGCTGTCGTATAAAGGTTTTGTATTTGCAGCTATGAGCCTTGGAGGAATTTCTACAATCATAAACCAATTGGTAGGCGTAACTATTTCAGATGCTATATTGGTTGCTGATCCAAAAGAATTGGACGTTCCATTCAGTATAATGGGCTGTAAGCGCCAAATGTGTTCTTTTTCTATTATAGTACTGTCACGGGTAATACCTACAGCTATGGATATTAGATTTTTAGGTAAAAGATCATCTACTTTACCAGATTCATAGGGCAGGTCTTCTTTGTGTAAGCTACTGCTAATTACACGTTGGCTTTCATCTAAGAGGTATAGTTCGGTATCGGCTATTTTGTTTTTAAGTTGGTCAAGAACCCTTTTCATTTTAAAGTTTATGACTACCAAGCCTATTTTAGTTTCAGTGGTGTCAAATATGGGTGCTACCGCTCTAATGACGGGTTTATGTGGTTTCTCAATTGCACCATTTTCTCTGTTAAGACTAATATGTGAAAGGTATAGTTGATTCTTTTGTAGTGCCAGCCCTTCTTTTACGTATAAATGATTTTCTTTATTCTGTAGATTACCAATGGTAACGGAGTCTGCACCATTTCTTACAGCTCTAAAAAACTCTTTTCCGTTTAAGTCAATGAAACGAAATTGGTCATAATCGGTAATTTCTTTTATTAGTTCTATATAACGATCCATGAATGCAGTGTGCTTGTTCATGGGGTCAAAATTAACGGGGTATGCTAAGTTGGACCAATACTTGGTATCGTGAAGTAATGTATTACATTGCTCAAGAAAGTACTCTTTTTTTATTTTAGCATCGCGCTTTTGGTATTCAGATAATCCTGCAATCTGTTTTTCTTTTTGAGCGTAAAAGACATATAGCGTAAGGGCCAACAACGGTAGGTATAATCCTAAAAACATTTTTAAAACTCTCTTCCACATAAAATATCAATTAGAGTTTCATTTTAATTAGTAATTCTTGGCTAGGGAAGTATATGTGTATCTTACGCTAAAGTAAGTAAAATTCTTACATTTATTACAATATTATTATCGTATTTCAAAAATAATGTTGATTTTTTAATGGATTGGCAATGTATTTTGTAGGAAAAAAGGAAAGTAATTTTAGAACCCTACAATTATATCAATTTTGCTTTTAAATGAAATGTTCAAATGCGAAATTTATTTGATATATAGGAGAACTAGTCAAAGTTTAGATTTTTATGGAATAGTGGTTTTTTAAGAAACAACCATTTCGCTTTTAAGCCAATTTCTGTAAACTCAAAACCAGCGGCTGTAGCAGATGCAATATTACTGTATTTGGCATATACACTTAAACTAAATCTTTTTGAAAATTGATGTTTAACAGAGGCTTCTGCTCTAAAGATATTAGTATATGGGTCTTCCTCTACTTTTTGTATCCCTGTTGCGGCACTAACAGCATAGGTGGTTTTCTCCGAAATCTCTCCTCTAACATCTGCAAATATTTCTACTGCTTGGTATTTTTCTGGACTAAAATAAATAGTTGGCACCTGATTTTTAAAGGTGATATATTGATAATTCAATCCCATTTTCAAAGCAGGTTTTCTAAGCACATTGTAATATAATGAGGTAAATAGAAGGTTTCTTACATTTTCATCGCTTTGCTGGGTATGCATTAATTGTGTGTACCACCCAAAATTAACATTGGTACCAAGGTTGTAATTCAACCCATAATGGTTCTGAATAATTTCACGTTCAATAAGTTCGGCATTAAAGTTTTGCACTTCACGTTGATATCCTAAAGTTAGGTTCTGCATTTTAAAAGGCTGTAGGTCTAACTTTAAATCAATTACGGGTTGGGTGTAAGAATCATCTAAAAATCTAGAGTTGTTGATACCTACATTAGCTTTTAAGAGTCCCTTTGGAAACAATTTGTAATGAAGCCCGGCTACTACCACATGAGAGTTTGCCTTATTTACCGTTACAGTATTTTCGGTAGTTCTATAAAGGTATGATAATGTTGTTTTAAACTTGGTTGAAAAAGGGACGTCTACAGTGGTATTGGTAAAGAAAGCGGTATTGTTACCATTATCAAAAGTGTAGGCGGCATGTTCTTCTACGGTTGGGGTGTGCATCAAATTTAGCTTTTCTATAAAGCCTTTAGCATCTTTTTGATTCTTATAAAACTTTAGAGTTTGATTGGCCATTTTGTATGCAGGAATAATTCTGTCAGATGCAAAAAGCGCATTTGCC
Source organism: Maribacter sp. HS (assembly GCF_048059195.1). Classification (NCBI taxonomy): domain Bacteria; kingdom Pseudomonadati; phylum Bacteroidota; class Flavobacteriia; order Flavobacteriales; family Flavobacteriaceae; genus Maribacter; species Maribacter sp. HS. The sequence goes on along the minus strand of NZ_JAYLVV010000002.1, from coordinate 36,673 downwards.
TTACCTAAATTACCATCAAATGACGCACTGTCATTGGCCAAGATCCTGTCGTAGCTTTTAACGCTAGATTTTGCATCACCGGTATATAAACCTAAGGTTGCCCTCAACGCATGTATCCAATTTCTGTTTTGATAATGCACTTCTAAGCTATCTATTTTTTTCTTCGCCGTCATGAATTTTCTATTCCAGATCAGCGCTTGTACATATCGGTCATAAGTACTTTCTGTTAAGGGAACATCATCAATTTGATCTACCTTAACCGTTGCAGTTTTTGAGATTCTTAAAGCTTCTTTATCGTTCTCATTTATATGTTCTGCCAAAGCAATGCCATTTAAAGCGGTAATAGAATCTTTTTGATTTGTTGCGTAACGTGCGTACATGTTCTTAGCCTTATCTCCTTGTTTTATTATTAAATAAAGATTGGCTAGATTAAGTAATACATCTTTATCATTAGGAAAATCTTCAAAGATTTTTTTAAGCGTTTGTTCTCCCTTTTTATATTGTTGATTGTTTACAAAACTATTGGCATAGCCCAGTCTCATAAACTTTCTGGAAATTTTAGCACTTTCATTTTCTGGCTGAAGGGCAATAGCTTTCTCTACCCAACTTAAAGCTGATTTGTACTCTTTTAAGTTACTTAACGTATTGGCATAACCCAAAACGGCACCAAATTTTTCAGGAAATTTTTCCACTAAGTCAGCATATAACGGCTTGGCCTGTTCATATTCTTTTGCCCATAGAAAGGACTCATTATAATTGATTAAAATTTCAAAGTCGCCCGGGTATTCTTTTAATAGCTCAGAGAACAAATTTGTGGCTTTTTTAGGCTCACCGCTTAGGCCAACGGCCCTGCCATAACATAGCTTTGCAGTTTTATTGTTAGGATCTTCTTTAAGGTATTCTCCAAAAAATAGTTCGGCCTCTTGAAAGTTACCTTGCTCAAGTAAACCAAAGCCTTTGGTCATATCAGATTGCGCGGTTAGCACAGATGTGGTTACCAGAAATAGGAATATTATTTTTCGGATCATTTAAAAGTCAGATTAATACTACAAATACCTAACGGTAATTATTGCGATTTATTTGTTTAGAAGAATATTGTAAAGTTAAAAGGTCTCCTATTATTCTAGAAGTAAGATAATTGCCATTGGTCTACAGTAATGTGTAAACCACCTAAACTACCACAAAATAAAGGGCAGTTGTTCAGAAATTTGATGTCAAATGAAATTATTTACACAGACACTAAAATGATAATAATGGGAACAAATAAAGTAGTACTTACAGAATTATCTCCAGAACAATTATTAATGACGAGCGTATCTGTCTTTGTCATTGGGGGTAATTATATTGCCAATCAATTTTTAAGTAGGTTTTTAACAGGTACGGCATATGGTATGCCCTTTCTGCTCATAAGCTTAGTACTGATGTTGGTTTTGTTTGGCTTTTCGTATCAACAAATAATATCAAAAGATTCTACTATTGGTGGTGTCAATAACGCTAAGGCATTTAATAGATTTAAAAACTTTATAGTGTTGATAGCATGTTATGAGCTCGTACATGTAACAATCAGTTATATACATTTATTTTTAGTTAAGCACTACTTAGGTGTTATAGAAGCAAAGGTGTATGCATCAATGGCTTTGATCGGACATTTTGTTTATTTCGTATTTTGGGTAGTCGCGGTAATTTTGATTTCCAATGTAACCGAAAACGATAGAAAGTTTAAGATTACCATTTCAAAAGCCTTAAAATATTCTTTGTATGCTGTAATGGTCAGTTCCATTATTGCAATGGTATGCGTTTTATTTTCAGAAACTCTTTTAAATATTGTTGACTTTTCACCATTGTTATTTCAATATGTTTTGGGTACACTATTGTTTGCTATCTCTAGTGTGCTTACCTATTACTATTTATCATTGGGTAAGTATCTTCCCGTAATAATATCGGGTGTGGTAGGTCTTTCACAGATTATATTATTGGCATTTTTTCATAACAGCTTGGTAGTTATAATTCAAGTTTATGTTATAGCCATGGTAGCGCTTCTTGTTGCGCAACTTCTTTATGTAAGCCATAATCTAATACTAAAAAAGGTTAGTTGAAATTTAGCTTTTAGAAGTGGGCAAATAGCTCTTAAGTTCCTGCTTATATGGCTCAGTTAGTTTGTTGTAGTGATTGCAGATTGTTTTTAACGGGTTGATTTTGTGTTGTTTGTGTTCTGAGTTTTTGCTTAACCTATAATAGCTCCCGTTCGTCTACAGTAAAGCTTCATCCACCTAAAATCCATCTTTAAAGCTTTGTATTTGCTGGATATTTGTACCAGAAATAACCCAATAGATTTTAAAACTTAACCTTATGAAACTTGCTATTGTAACCGCATACCCCCCTAGTAAAGTAACCTTGACCGAGTATGGATATCACTTGGTAAAACACTTTAGATTACAAAAAGAGGTCACAGAAATTATTCTGATTACCGATAAGACCAAAGGTGAAAAAGATTTGAATTTTGAAGAAAAAGGATGTAAAGTCACAGTTAAAGAATGCTGGAATTTTAATGACTACACCAATGTATTTAAGGTTAATAAAGTCATTGCTTCTACCAAACCAGATGCTGTACTTTTTAACCTCCAATTTTTAAAGTTCGGAGATAAAAAAATACCGGCAGCGTTAGGCTTAATGTTACCATTATTGTGTAAGATGAAAGGTATACCTACCATATCATTAATGCATAATATTATAGAGCAGGTAGATTTAAATAATGTAGGTATTTCTTCAAATAAATTTTTTCAAAAAATTTATAGCGGTATATGTAATCTATTAACAAAACTGGTGCTGACTTCAGATGTTGTTGCAGTAACTATGGGTAAATATCAAACTATTCTAGAAAACAAATATCAATCTAGAAACGTGGCCTTAATTCCTCACGGCTCTTTTGAAACGCCGGAAGAACCAGATTTTACTTTACCTGCCGGACCAAAGAAGATATTGGCTTTTGGAAAATTTGGTACATATAAAAAGGTGGAAATAATGATCGATGCCATAGAGTTGATCAGAAGGCGTACTAATCAAAATTTGGAGATTGTCATAGCTGGTACAGATAGCCCTAATACTCCTGGGTATTTAGAAAGCGTTAAAAAGAAATATGCACATGTAGATCAATTATGCTTTACCGGTTATGTAGAAGAAGACAATGTGCCTACAATATTTGAAGAAAGTGCAGTTGTGGTATTTCCATATACTTCTACCACAGGTAGCTCCGGTGTACTACATCAGGCAGGTAGTTATGGTAAAGCTGTTGTCTTACCTGAGCTTGGTGATTTAAGTACGTTGATTAAAGAAGAAGGGTATAAGGGTGAATTTTTTAATTCAAAAAGTGTATCATCATTGGCAGATGCCATAGAAAATATATTGGCTCATGATTCTTATCGCGAGTATTTGGCCAAAGCTAATTACAGAGCGGCAAGCGCTATACCCATGTCAAAAGTGGCAAAAATGTATATAGAATACTTTAAGGTAATACAAGTGGCCAAATCTAAAGGTTTCACCTTAGATGTTCCGCTGGTAGAAAAAAATATAGTTTTTTAAACTTTTTGGTTAGGTTAAGTGCAAAGAGGAGTAGTGTGGTTAGCTACTCCTTTTTATTAATAGGGACTACAATGGTTGAAATTAAATAATCAAGATCAATTAGATTCTTACTTTAATGACTATTAAGTAAGAAACGCTTACAACTTAAAACCAGTGATTTAGCTGGTGTATGATTTTTTTTAAATACTAAAATTTTCTTAAATACTTACAATTTTTTAAAAATACTGCGTTATATGTAGGTTAAATCTTACTTTTTAAATCATGAAAATACTAACCATAGATGATCAACAGTTGATACTCTTATCTGTTGAAAAAAGACTAACTGAACTTGGCTATGATGTGATGACTGCTGATTCTGGCCAGAAGGGAATTGAGTTGTATGACTCTTTTCAACCAGATTTGGTCCTTGTTGATATAAACATGCCAGATATTTCTGGTTTAGAAGTTGTGAAACATATTAAAGGGGGCGAAAGAAATGCTACGCCTGTGTTGGTAATGTCGGGCAACACGGAAGAAGCTATTATTATGGATGGCTTTACGCTGGGCATAGATGATTATATGAAAAAGCCAGTGAGCTTATCAGAAATGTCTGCACGCATTAAAAGACTAATTGGAGCACCGGTTGTTGAACTAAAAACTGAAATTTCTACTGGCGGTAGAATGCTGCAAAAAAACTGTGTTGGTGTTGTTATTCCGTGTTATAATGAAGAAGAACGTCTTTCTGGCACCGAGTTTAAAGATTTTGCACATAGCAACCTTGGCTATCACCTTTGTTTTGTTAATGACGGTAGTACGGATAACACCTTAAAAGTTTTAGAGGAACTCAGAAAAGGGAACGAGAGTAATATCAGTATCTACGATTGTGAAAAAAATGGCGGTAAGGCAGAAGCGGTACGTTTAGGAATGCTTCATATGGCCAAAGATCCGCAATTAGACTATATAGGCTTTTTAGATGCCGATCTATCTACAGATTTTAGGGATTTTGATGATTTAGTGGAAACCCTGGATAAATCCAATTTCAAAATAGTTAGTGGTTCTAGAATGAGCAGAATGGGTGCAGATATTACCAAGGAATCTGCACGTAAGGTTATTAGTATGACCATCAACCTTATTATCAGAACTATTTTAAGAATGCCCTTTAACGATACCCAATGTGGGGCTAAAGTTATGGATCGCTCTGTAGTGCCATTACTTTTTAATAAACCGTTTATTACTAAATGGTTGTTTGATGTTGAAATGTTCATACGTATGCGTAAGCATTACGGTAAGGTAGAGGCTAAAAAACTTATTTGTGAGCAGCCGTTAAAACGTTGGATCCATGCAGATGGTTCTAAACTTTCTATGAAAGATTCCGTAAAAATTGTTGGACAATTGGCAAAAATAGCTATCGTTTACAGATAATACCTATATCACAAAACCCTCTTAAACCACCCTATCATTATGTCAACAATAAAGTTAGCACTTAAGCGAATTTCCCCTAAACAATTGTTTATGGTTAGCGCTTTGCTGGTAAATGGCGGTAATTACCTTTATAATTTGCTATTAGGTAGGTTATTAGGTCCAGAAGCTTTTGCCGATGCGGCTTTATTGGTGACATTACTCTTGGTTTTGTCTTTTGTAGGTATGACCTTCCAATTGGCTACCACCAAATTTGCAGTTTTATTTACCGATCAAACATGGGTTGCCTTTAAGAATACCATGTATAGATATGCACTTGTTTTTGGGGTGTTTACCGGTATTCTAGTACTAATTTTCTCAAAACATCTGCAAGCATTGTTCAATACGCAGAACCATTATATGTTCATGATTTTTGCCGTTGCCATACCCTTATACTTTGTTATGAGCGTAAACAGGGGTAGATTTCAAGGTGGTCATGATTTTGGAAAATTGGCGGGTACATATCAAACAGAAATGTGGAGCAGGTTATTACTAACGTTCGCCTTACTATTATTGGTACCCTTGGAATCTGGAATTTTAATTGCAGTTGGTATTTCCCTTTCTTTTGTATTTGGACTTTTTCCTTCAGATTTTAAAGGAGTTAAGGTTTTCTCAAAAGATAGATTACCTGCAGTGGATTTAAAACAAGTATGGATTTTTATTGGTTTGACCGCTGGTTACGAACTTACTCAAATTATTATTAACAATAGCGATATCTTATTGGTGAAGCATTATTTTGATGATAAACAAGCAGGTCTATATTCATCACTGGCCTTAATTGGTAGGGTAGTGTACTTTGTTGCCTGGATGTTTGTAATGCTTTTAATGCCTACGGTAATTCAAAAACAAAAAGATGGAGAACCAACGGCACCCGTACTTTTTAAATATGTATTTTTTATTGGAACATTATCTGCATTCATTGTGGCGGTATGTTATTTACTGCCCAATTTGATCATCACTTTAATGTTCGGAGATGCCTATTTAAGTATTGCTCCGCTACTTTGGAAATATGCGTTGGCAACTTCGTTGTTTGCTGTCTCCAATATTTTTGCTTATTACTTTTTATCACTTAACCAATACTCGCCGGTAATCTTATCGGGCTTATTGGGTTTTTCACAAGTAGCATTGATCATGCTTTACCATGATGGACTTGAAACTGTGGTACATATGCAGATAATAGCAATGGTCATATTATTGGTTGCGCAACTATTATTTTTCATCATTAAGAACAAAACTGAAACAAAAATTATAACGAAATAAAAAACAGGGTTTTCATATACCTCATGTCACTTTATATAACCTAGTCTATTAAAATTAACCACAATGAAATTAGCAATTGTAACCGCATATCCGCCCAGTAAAGTAACCTTAACAGAGTATGGTTATTATTTAGTGAAACACTTTAGGCTTCAAAAAGAAGTAACCGAGTTGATACTGATTACCGATCGTACAAATGAACCAAAAGACTTGAATTTTGAAGGTGATGGTTGTAAGATTACGGTTAAAGAATGTTGGAGTTTTAATAACTACAGCAACATATTTAGCATTAGTAAGACCATATCACAAACAAAGCCAGATGCCGTTCTTTTTAATCTGCAATTTTTAAAGTTCGGGGATAAAAAAATACCTGCTGCACTAGGGTTAATGCTACCCTTCATTTGTAAATCTAAAGGAATACCTACCATATCATTGTTACACAATATTCTTGAGCAAGTAGATTTGGAAAATGCAGGTTTTACTAAAAATAAATTATTACAAAGTATATACAACTTTATTGGCACTACGTTGACCAAATTTGTATTGGCTTCAGATATTCTTGCGGTAACCATAAGTAAATATGTAACAACCTTAGAGCAAAAATATAAGGTTAAGAATGTGGCCTTAATTCCACATGGTGCTTTTGAAACTCCGCCAGAGCCAGATTTTAAACTTCCTGAAGGACCAAAACAGGTTATGGCTTTTGGTAAGTTTGGAACGTATAAAAAAGTAGAGATTCTTATAGAGGCGGTTGAAGAAATCCGCGCTAGAAGCAATGCCGATATTGAAATTGTAATTGCAGGAACCGATAGTCCTAATACACCAGGTTATCTTGATGAAATGAAACAAAAATATAGCCATGTGCCGCAGATCAGGTTTACTGGTTATGTAGCAGAAGAAGACGTGCCTAAAATATTTGGGGAAAGTGCGGTTACCGTTTTTCCTTACACATCTACTACAGGGAGTTCAGGTGTTCTACACCAGGCTGGTAGTTATGGTAATGCCGTTGCTTTACCAGATTTGGGAGACTTAAGTGTTTTGGTAAAAGAAGAAGGTTATGTAGGTGAGTTTTTTGATGCGCACGATACATCATCTTTAGCCAATGCAATTGAAAAGATCATTACCGATGATAGTTATAGAATTCAATTGGCAAAACAAAATTATAAAGCGGCATGCTCATTACCGATGTCCGATATTACACAAATGTATATAGATTACTTTAAGGCGATACAGAAGTCTAAGGAAACCGGATTTAATATTGATATTTCGACTATGGAGAAGAAATTGGTTCATTAGAATCGATATGGTTAGTGTTATAAGGGCTGACTAGTCACCAGCCCTTTTTTTATGTTTTCATTTACCTGAAAATGATCGTGTAGAATGAAATAGAAAATCACTTCTTTTTAATCTGTTCCACCAATTCAAAATACGAAGGTTTTTTATTGCCCAATGTATTTAAACAGCCAAAATAGTGCTGTTTTTTTGTTTTCCAGGGTAGGCTTCCTGCCACGGCACTTGGTACTTTTTCAAAATCATATAATGTCCAAAACATATATGGGACTTCGTTTTCTTTCAGTACCTGTTGCATTTGACTATAGTATTCTTTTTGTCCTTCTTGGTCTGCACCTCTATAAAAATTCCACGCACCTTTGTATGATGATATCCCATACTCTTGAAGTAATTTAGGTTTGTTGGGCACAGCTGAATTCAAGGTGTCATAAGCTGTTTTGAAATCTTCGATATCCTTATAATAATGAAAGGATACAAAATCTACTTTATCGGCAAGTTCTATACCGGCTTCTGGGGTAGACCACCCTATAGTGACCGGATGTTTTTTGTCCCATTTTTTGATATTTGCGATCATTTGCTCTAACCAGTTTAGAACCCGTAATCGTCCGCGGGATTCAAAATCTAGATCTGGTTCGTTTTTAATATCCCAACCTAATACTGCAGGGTGGTCTTTAACGGCGTTGACTATTTGCTGGGCGTGCCTGTGTGTTAAAGTCCAGTTGGAAACATCATAATCCCCATAGAAATCGAATAAAGTGATTAGAACGTCTAAATTGTAGGCTTCGGCGCTGTCCAAAAGTGTCTTTAACAGCTGCAGTTTTTTATGATCAACTTTATTTTTGCCAAAGTCTTCATACTGTATGAATATACGAATGGTGTTGAGCCCCATATCTTGAATGATCTTAAAATCTTGCTCTATAATTGTATCATTGAACTTCTTGCCAAACGTATCCCAGGGCGAATCTTTAGGGTAGTAGTTGATTCCTTTGATCTGGTTGATTTTCTTTAATTGGTCATCAATGTTTCTTGGCTCAGTAGGTATTGTATCAACCGGTGAGGGAATTTCCTTTAAATGTCTTATCCGCCAAAAACCATCCTCCAAAAGCATCATTACTTGATAGCTGGTGGTATCTCTTTCGGTCAACAATAAAGTTTCTCCTTCATAGATTTCTTGGTATTCTTCAACGTTATAGTCTTTAAAAACGACCATGGTACCATCTGCCGTATAAAAGTCTAAAGCAGAGTTGTGGTTTAGGGTAGTGCGTTTGTACCAATGATTGTTTTTTTTGTTGAGGTCTATATTATCATAAAGCCTTACCCTTGCGCTATCGGTATAAAAATCCTCTATTCCATATCGGTCATTTTTCTTATAGGCTATGTTTCTCACGTGCCATGCGTTCATATAGTCATTGGTGATTTCTGCCAGAGCTTGTTTTTCCATAGGTCTACCGGGATTGTCTAAATTGACCCAATCAAGACTTGGTTTGTAGACATCCTCCATGGGAACTTCTAAATGTAACATGGAAGTCTTATCTGCACCCGTATTCATAAATGCCCATGCAGCGCCAATACCATAAAGAACTAGTCCGTTGATAGCTAAAAAAGTAATTATGAGTACTGTTCTGTACAATGTTTTATTCAACTGTATCGCCATCTATATTTTTTATAAATTCTTTGGTTATACCTGCAGCGTTAATTTTAAGTTTGTATTTACCTTCCGCTAAAAAATATTCACCAAGAAAAATGTTACATACACCATTTTTGGTAGTGGTTTTTTTAGAGGAAATAAAAACATCATCCATATTATAGATATCTAATTGCACTAGCAAACCATCTGGTATTAACTGCTTCATAAAACTTTCAAATGGTCCAATATCTATATTTCTATTTCCTTTTGAAAAGTTAACGGGATAGTCTTTAATGGCAGCGTTAAAGGTAAAGCTGGTGGTGTTACTTTCTGCTGCTCCGGTGACAAATGCTTGTATTTCCCACTCGGCCGCTTTATCCGGGTGTAATGTTTTTGCTTCTGCAATTCCGTTTATGGTTGTGCCTATAGTATACAGGTAGGCATCTTGATCTGTTTTTATTACAAAGGTTACCAATGTACCATTGGTTACTATGTTGCCATATTCGTCTTTAATAATGTCTGATGTAAAAGTGATGATCTGGTTTCCATCTGCATAATTATGCGCGCTAGCACTGCTAATGGAAAAATTTGTTGCATTATTTGGGTAAACTATTGTGGCAAGTTCTTTAGAAGTTGTACCGTTACACTCGGCCGTAACTAATATTCTGCCTGATTTTAAAGTTGACCTAACATTATAAAATGCGAAAAAACTCTCAGTTTCAATTTCTACTTCATCGATATTATCCTGAAACTGGTATTTTACCGTGACCTTAGTGCCATCGTCTAATGGGTTGTCAAAAGCGTCTGTAGGGGCAATGGTCAACATAGAGTAATCATTGTAGCCAGCCGTAACGCTGCGTGGACCAAAATAAGATTCTATATAAGTGGCTTTTGGGGCATTAGTGGCAATATCAAATTTTCCCTGTTTTACCATATGTCCATCTATTAGAAGTTCCCATCTACACGGACCGGCAACTCTGGTATAGTTTTTAGGAATATGGAACACCATGTTTTCTTTTTCGGATATTTCAGGGGACAAAAGCACACTGCCAAAGGCATTTTTAATGTGTAGTTTAAAATTATCAATGTCTATTTCTGCTTTGAACACCAATGAAATAGCATCACCCGCAACGCTATGGGTAACATTAGAAACTATTTCAACTGTAGGTTGCGAGAATGCAGTAAGGTGTTCTTTTTTTTTACCTGAACAACCAAGTAATATAAGTGCTAATATGTATAAGGCTGTACTGCGCATATTATTTTGGATTACCTATATAACTGTTAATCTCAAATTTCATATAGTCATAACCTTTGCCTTTAAAAGGTTGGCTCTGCTGTTTGCCATGAATCAATTTTCTGTCCGGAAAAATTTTATCTGCAATAGCTTTATTGGGCAACCCATTGACAAAACAGTTTTCCAAACTGCTACTTATAACTTCTAAACTATCTAATGCCAAGGGTTTGTAATTAAAGAATTGTTTACGTTGAATACGTACCCCTTCGGTTATAAATTTATGATCTACCCAAAGTAACTCGCTATTTTCATCATAATAAGAAATGATCAATTGTGGTATGGTAACTTCTTGTACACCGGAGTTGAACAAAACACCCTCAAAACCTTGATCCGTATATTTTAGATCTTGTAATGCTACGTGTTTATATAAATCGGTATTTGCGGTATTACCAGCAGACTGCAAGTTAAACTTGGTAGGTTGTTCTTCAAAACTGACCGGCGTAAATTGGTCTGGATCAAAAGTAGGGGGTAAGGTGTCTTTTGTAGATGACCATGCTATACCCTCAAAGTTAATTTTAAAGGTAGTAGTTTCTTTGGGCATTAGCTTATGCTTAATTTGATGTTTGGCGTTATAATTGGCCAGTTCTTTATCATTATCATTGTATAATGTTGCTTTTATTACTACATCTGCGGGTGTATTATCTACATTTTGTAGTTCTCCAATTACACTGTATTGCCCCTTGTATTTTACCAATTTGGCAGATAAAATTTCTAGTACGGGTTGTTTTAGAACATCTTCATGGTAGGTTTCTTGTGTGGTAATCTTTCGTCTACCATGGTTGTAATAAGTTGTGCCGTTAGCTGTAAATAATTGGTCTGGCGGTATATCATTATCTACCTTTTTAGCTTTAATGTACCATTTGTTTTTACGTTTTACCAATTCATGATAATCATTATTGAAGACATTTTCCAAAGGGGTAATCCATCTTGTAGCTACTTTGGCCTTTGCACTATTTTCAGTCTCATCGTAAATTTCAATGCCTAAGGAATCCAGTTTTGCATAAGAACTTAGTATACCATCGGTAACTGAAACTTCTAGCATATACTGGGCTATATCAATATGGTCTTCTGGGTCAATATAAGAGTGTGCCGTAGAGAATTCTTTAAAGTCCAATGCATCATAATAGGATTCTACTACGTTAGTGGGTGACAACTGAGCAACATTTTTCACGTAGAATATGTACATACCATATCCTAAGCAGATAAGTATCAGCAATGCCCACCAATGAGAAAAGGTTAATAATTTAGGAGGAAATCTGTTGTACGGCAATTCTAATTTCATGAAAGAATGTACCGGTGTCTTTCTGGATTTTAACAGTCTAACCCATATCATTTGGATATTTACAAATATAGCAATGAGCACGGTGGTTAACGGTATTACGCCCCACATGATCTTCATAATGGTAGGTACATCTTGTTTGGGCATAATTTGGGGTATGGGTGCAACATTAAGTTTTTCCCAAACCATGATTCCATTTTCTAATTGTTGTAAGCGCTGCCAACCGCAATAATAGAGTATGGGGTCATAGAACTTATCATTGGAGAATATATACTTTAAGTTGTATTTCTCGGGTACGGTCAAGAACTGTTGTAAAGAACCTATACCTTCTACACCTCTAAATTTAGAGTTTTCAATTCTTTCAATGGCCCTTGTTGTCAATTCCGGCAATCGCCTTGCGGAATGGTAGTTGCCATCTACCGTCATGGCTCCACTTTGTGCAGATAACCATGCCATTTGATCACCAAAACCCAGTGGTAGATATCGCCATGCGTCATGCGAATCTGCACCCAAAAAGTTGACAATGGGCAACATTTTAATTTTAGCGGGTTGCGATGGTCTAAAATACCCCAAGGTCATGGTAAAGAGCACCATGAATAGCATTCCGCCTGCAATGAGACCGCCTAAGACCCTATGGTATACACCACCAAATTTAGTTTGTATAAGTACCTTAAGGTCTCCTTCTACCATACGGTAGGCAAATTCTGCAAATATGGGCAATGCCATAATGGTAGCCCATAATGTAAATCTATCTAGGGTAAGAATATTAAATGCAGTTTCACCTAACATCATTAACGGAATGGGCGTAGTACCACCGGTTCCCAGAATGGTCAAAAGGGCAAATGACAATCCGAAGAACACATATCTTTTACTAAAATATCTGTAAAAGAAATAAGGGAGTATAAATAGAAATACACCCCAAGGAATAATAAAAAATACCAGTCCAGATGAGGTCACCTCCAGAAAGTTATCCCTAGATCCATGTGGTATGGCAACTTGGGTAATGGGGTTTCTTTTAGAGTTGTACCAATAGGGGAAAATACAGAAAACCAGTAAAAAAATTGCGGTACCGCCAAACTTGGCTATACGCCAAAAATGCTGTAAAGTGGTTCCCCAAAAAACTTTAAAGGTAAGCGCTTTATAAGAGTTTACTTTTTCTCTTGCAGCATCCATAACAGCCATACCCATTAATGGGGCTATAAAGAATACCATGCCGAATAAAGGGGTAACATGATGTGAGGTTACCGTAACCGCAAGCATGGTGGCCGAGGTTATAAAATATCTTGTTTTACCTGTTTTTATCCAAAGGTAAATTTCGGTCATTGCATGTAATAATATCGACAATGCAGAAACGCTTGGAAGTTGTCCAAAAATGTGCAAGGTTTCTACAAATGTTGATGAAAATACGGCCATTACGGCACCGTAGCCGGCAATTCTTCTGCTCCCTGTCATAAGAAGGGTATACCTATAGGCACCGGTAATAAAGAGCACAATGGCTATGAGTGCCACAGCATACATACCAAATTTGAGTCCGCCAATGTATGAGAGAATTCCAATTAATTGATGCACTAACGGTGGGTAAGATTGTACTGTAAAACCGGTATACCATCTATACTCCCAAGGATCAAACCAGCTATTGGCATAATGGTCAGCAAAAAATAGGTGAATCAATGCATCGTAGGTAGACTCTAGAGTAAAAAAAATGGCAGAACCATGAAAAGCTAGCCCTACGATTAAAGCTAATATTAAGAGGGTGTTGGTTTTTTTCTCCAAAGTTTATATAAGCATCAAAGTCAATTAAAAGTACTAAATATAGCAGATGAAGATTACATTAGAAAGCGATAATTCAAAATATTAGTAATATAATACTTACATGATTGTACAATGAGCTTAATCGTTGTGATGATATTTAATATGATCACCAATGTCCAAATGTGTATTTCTTAAAGGTGTTTTTGAAAGAAACTTCTTTTCATAGTCTATCTTTGTACTTGATTTAATAGGTGTTGAGCAAGATTCAAGTTTTTATTTTAGATACATTAAAAAAGCTATTCCAATTTTTGGGTAGCACTCATTTTACCAAGTCGGTATTGACTGTAATTGCCGTAATTACACCACTGGCCATAGGTATTTCTACGGGGTATTCAGAAATAGGTGTGGCTATTTGTTTTGGTGCTTTTTGGTGTAATCCAAGTGATGTTCATGGCAGTTTTAAACACAAAGTATATGGCATATTATTTTCTGCCGCTTTGGTTATGGTCGTTAGTTTTATAGGGGGGTATTTGCATTATTCTCCATGGTTGTCAGTGATAATCTTAGGTGTCGTCAGCTTTGCAATTTCCATGATTTCCGCCTACGGATTTAGGGCTTCTCTTATTAGTTTTTCGGGGCTATTGGCATTGGTCATCAGTTTTGCGCATACACCAGACCAGTTAAAAATTTATGAATTCTCTTTATTGGTAGGTCTTGGAGGTATGTGGTATCTGGCCTTGTCCCTTTTATGGTATAAGATAAACCCAAAAGGGCAGACCGAGGAAGTTTTATATGAAACCATTGGGAATACCGGTAAGCTATTAAAAAAGAGAGGTAAATTAATAGGTAAAAAAGCCAATAGGAAAAAACTCAAAAAAAGTCTTTTTTTACTACAGAGCGAATTAACTGAACAGCACAACACGTTACGTGAAATACTTATTCTTTCACGTAAGAATTCTGGTATATCGGTATATAACGGAAAACGGGTTTTGGTTTTGGCTCAATTGATAGAAATGTTGGAAAATGCTGGTGCAAACCCTGTTAATTATCTAAAAATGGATGAGCAATTTCAAGGTTATCCTGAGTTTGCAAAACTTTTTCAACATATTATTTCAGAAATGGCAGAACAGTTACAGATGATTGCTGTTATTGGAAATAAGCCAACAAGAATTCCCAAGCACAATAAGCTGAAAACTCTGTTTAATGACTTGGATAGCAAGATTCAAGAATTAGGGGATATAAAAGATGCACAGGCCTATGAAGCTTTTATCATGTTTCAGAATTTTCTGGAGTACCAAGAAAAACAGTTCGATAAAATTAAAAGAATCAAGTGGTTATTAAGTGATCATGATGTTGCGTCTGAAGAGTTTATAGATAAAGAAATATTAAAACACTTTTTAATTTCCCAAGATTATAGCCCGCGTATTTTGTTGCGTAACCTAAGTTTTAGATCTACCATTTTTAGGCATTCGTTGCGCATGGCAATTACCTTAATGATCGGTTTTGTTTTGGGTAACCTATTTTCTTTTCAAAATGCGTATTGGATCTTATTGACCATTATTTTAATAATGAGACCTAATTACGGTTTAACCAAAGCGCGCTCTAAAGATAGAACTGTAGGAACTATCATTGGCGGACTCATAGCCACTGTCATTGTTTTTTTGGTACAAGATGTTTATGCATATGCGATTTTGGCGCTCATCTCTTTTGTAATAGCGTTATCTATGCTTCAAAAGAATTATAAGGCATCGGCAATATACGTAACGCTCAGCATTGTTTTTATTTACGGTATTCTTCAACCAGATGTAATGACCGTAATACAATACCGTATTTTAGATACCCTTTTGGGGGCTGTGCTCTCGTACCTTGGTTTTTTGTTTTTATGGCCTAGTTGGAGTTTTCAAGAGATACGTAAAGATGTTGTCAAAAGTGTGGAGGCGAATAGAACATATCTCTCTGAGATTGCAAATTTTTATATTCATAAAGGCAATGTACCTACAAGTTATAGATTGGCGCGCAAAAATGCATTTTTAGAGACTTCCAATCTTAGTTCTGCTTTTCAAAGAATGACGCAAGAACCGCATTCCAAGCAGAAGAACTTAAATGAAATTTATCAATTGGTAGAGCTAAACCATAATTTCTTATCCTCTTTGGCATCATGGAGTATTTATATCCAGCACCATACAACTACAGAGGCATCTGAGCGTTTAAACAATATTATTACTAAGATCGATGAGAACTTAGAATCGGTATTGAAAATGTTATCTATTGATGCTGCGGATAAACAAGTTATGAATTTAGATGAGGTAATATCGTTTGAGAAACAACTGCCCAAATTTCAATCTGAAGAGGTGAATTTAAGTGCAGACGATTCACATAAATACAAAAGAAACCACCAAGAAGAACAACTGATTTGGGAACAGTTACGATGGTTATATTCTTTAAGTGTCAATATGATGAAATTGACTTCAGGTTTATAAACAGTTTATTTAGGAAATAGGTTTTTATATTAATCATCAAAGTCCATAAGTTCCTGTAGTTTTTCAAAGAATTGCCCAACATGTAGACCATCTGCCAAACCATGATGAACATGAACCGATACGGGCATTTTTTGAATGCCATCTACCGTAGTCATTTTACCAAAACTAATTTTTGGGCAGCTGTCCGGAAAATCAAAATGCCTAGCATGGGAAAGTGATGTGAAATCTATCCAAGGTAATGATGAAAAATGAATTACATTTTCACCCGATAAAGCTGGCATTAGACTTTTGGAGTTTTTTACTTCTTCAATTCTAGGTGCTGCCTGGTCGCAAAAAGTATTAAAATCTTCATGATAATCAAGGTAGGAAAATCCAAAAGTTCCATTTGATCTGTTAATAGTGGGCGATGCATTTATTACATCGTATTCATAAACCTTATCACCCTCAATACGGTATTTAAATGCGGTAATATTATTTGCGGCTTTTAATGATTTATGCAAATAATACATGAAAAAGGAGTATCCGTTTTCTTTTGATTTTTTGTAGGCAGTTGAACAATCTATTTTAGCGGTAATGCCATAGAACGGTTCACTGAATTTTGAAAAAAAATTAAAGTGTTCTTTTCTAGACCATTCATGGATATTAAGTTCTTTTCGCATAGTATAATTTTTGCTCAATGAGATATTGAACTGCAAGATATTGGTTATTTTAAGTAATAAAATGTTTATTCTACGGTATGTCTAACAAGAACTTCATTATCTAAAATGACATTGGTAGTCCAAATAAATTGGGCATCCTTATTAGGGTCATCAAATAGCGTGGTGAAATTAGTATACGAAGGTTTATTGTCCACACCAATGACCTCATTTGTGTATGTTGATGCATCTTGCCAATCAGAGTCATCGAAATTGGTATGCATCCATCCTTCTGGTATTTGCCAATGTAAGGCGTAAAATTTGCTGCCGTCATTTCCGCCATTGGTATCACAGTTTTTAGAATATCTATATCCGCCATCTTCAGAAGTACAATTTAAATCTATGATAGGAGCCGTATAAAATGTTTGTGCTTTCCAGTCTTTGTTCGTAATGGCTATTGTTTCTTCTTTTTTATTTTTAATGACAGCCACCATACCGCCATCACCTGCATGAAAAGGTTTTCCCCTATTTTCTTCACAACCAATACCAAGGTGCTCTTCCCAATCTACCAATTTCATGGCAATGGTAAATGGTCTATGTACTTTAAATTTAACAATACTTGAATTGAATTGCGTGAACGGAACTTTATCTTTGCCTACGGGTTTACCATTGACATACATTTCAAAATAATTGTCGGCAAAGATATATGCGGTAAAAACTTCCCCATCATTATCTATTTCAACAATATCCAAATCATTGTAATGAGACATGGCTTCTTGAGCAGTATTATAATTTTTTCCTTCGCACGCGTTGTATAAATCTACGGCAAACGGAAAATTTTCATTAGTGTAGTTGGTTTCTGCCGGCACGGTCCATTTTTTTCCATCTATAGAAGTAATTTCACCAACATCTGTTTTTCTACCACGATCACATTCGTAAATATCTTCTAGCAGGGTAGTGGCAATACCCTGGGTAACGCTTGCGGTGCCCTTATATGCTTTCGCCGTTAAAACGGTTGTGCTTTCATCGGTTTTGTTTTTTGGTTTATTTTCTCCACAACTATAAACTAAAAATAAAACTAGAAAAGGTAAGATAGTTTTAAAAGGATTGATATTCATTTTTAATGTGTTGGTTATTTTAGCTTGTTTAAAGTTATCGGTATTTTTAGAAATATAGATTGATAATTAAGATTACTATAGCATTTTTCTAGCAGAAAATTCATTGTTTTTTAACGCAGATTCTAATTTTTGAATTCTTCTGTAGTTTTATAATCAATGCTTTTAGCCTTTAAGTATTCCCATATTTCAATAGTGTTACCTGCGTTTTTTAGCGCTATAAAATCATCTTGGGAAAGGCAATAGGTAAGAAAGCCGTCAATATAGCTTACGGGAATCTTAAAATTTTCACTCATGGTCTGTTTTGAAAATTTATCAATGATTTCCTTTTCCAGTTGCTTTTTTTCATCACGTTCCACCATTTCTTCCAAAGACTTGGTTCTACCAGAAACCCTGTTCATGATTTTATGGGTGTTGATCTTTACAGTTATACCTACGTAACTCAATATCTCGTTTAATTTTCCATATTCATCCATTGTTTGTAGACTAACATATTTTCCTCTATCGGCCTCTTGCAATAACCTTTCACTTTGGGACATTTTGGTGACATCTGCATTTTGTAATCCTAAAGTGTATGATGTTATTGTAGGCTTTATGTCAAGTCTATCTATATCACGATCCAATTCGCCCGTTAAATTATAGGGTGTAACCGTAACTTCTTTAAGGTCTATTATATTTTCAATTAAGTGAATAGTTACAAAACTGCTATTTAGGTAAGATTCATTGATGATAATTTCTTTGGGAAGATATTGTACGGCAGAAATACGCAGTGAATCTTTTAATCTAACTTCAATGCTGAAAAGACCAGAAGAGTCGGTAATGGTTGATTGTTGGGTGTTTAAATTAACGATAAGTACATTAGATACATCGTTTTTGGCATTGGTCACCGTACCTTTTAAAATTACAGTGTTATCCTGGCCATATGCGCAGAAAGAAGTTAGAGAAATAGCAATTAAAATGAATATATATTTAGGCAATGGTCTGGTTTGCTATAAATATAAAACGACGTTATTTATTAAATGAAAATATTAAGTTAAATGTAACTTGTTATTATTTAGTGTTTTAGTTTGTTCTAAACAGACCTTTAAAATTACTTTTTTAAAGTTTATGTTTCCATTGTTGATAAAAGTCTTCAATTTTTAATTTATCATCTGCGGAAAATTCTTGTGTCTTTAAAAAGTAATACACCCTACGGGAAATTAGAAAATCATCTGCTCTCAAAAGTGCTGTTAACTGAGCAATGGTATTGGGTGTAGTTAGTTTTTTTTCTTTTAGTATGTTCAAGAATATATCAATTTCTTGATAGCTGAATTTGGCAATCAAAGGGTTTGTTGCATTGATAAAAGAAGTGTTTAATTTTTGTTCAGTTTGCAAAATATCGGTTAGGTATAAGACACGATTGGCAGAGTTAACAGCAGGTAATAATTCTTGGGCACCGTATTGATAAATATCACCGGGAGCACTATTCCAATACCGCATACTGGTTCTCAATAGCTCAGGGTTTGTTTTAATGGCATTTATTATGGCGTTGACCGTTTTCTTAGAAAAATCTTTCTTTCTGATCAATTGTTCTAGTGCAAATAGTTGATAATTGTCTTTTTGTAAGAAAGACTGCAATTCGCTTTTTGAATATGAATTTCCGGTAATATTCCTAATGTGCTGCTTTACATCTCCGTGTGCCCAATGCCATAGGGAATAGCAGGTCCAGACCGCTCCTTTTACATAAGTCGATTTTTCTAGCAAAATGGTCTCACCAGACATTGCATCTACGCCCTCACTGCCCACCGTACCTACAATTTCATCTTTATATACATTTTTTAGGGCAGAGTTTTCATTCTTTAATATTTCATGTAGTTTTTTATAATCGGCATTGGTGAAGCTTTTTCCTTCGGATTTTTCCAATGCAACGTCATCAGGTAGCACAAGCTTGTTAAAATGTCCTAATTCATCCCAATAAATGCGAACCACATCTATCTTACATTGATTATCGCCACATACTACAGATTCTACATCCATGTAAAACTCATGAGGTAATGCCTTTTCATTAGTTATTTCCACCAATGTGCAGGCTACCGGTTCGGTTAAACTGATGCCTTTATGTATAACATGTAATGTATGCTTTATTTCATCTGTAGAAATAAAGCTGACCCATAGAAAAAGGCAAAAAGATAAGGCGAAATAGATGATGTGCTTCATTTGTTATATCCAAGTTAACTATAACATCTTACTTCAAATAATTTGGCATGATCTGCGCCATAGGTACTTTTTAAATTAATACGGACGGCAGTGGTTTCTATGGTTTCAAAATTAAATTTGATTAAACGGGTTTTGTTTTTATCTATACTGCCTATTTTAACCCAGTTACCGTTTATACGAGCTTCTATATCCAAGGATCGTAATAGTTCCTTAGGAACCTTAGTGGTATACACATCATTTTCTAAACTATCTCTGCGTAGCATCAAGTTTCGTTTTACATTGGTATCACATTTTAATTCAAGCTGAGAGATATTTATACGGTCATCCCATTCAATTTGAACATGCGCCGGTAGTCCGTCAGATTGCCAATGATGTGGATTGTCATTGTAATCTCTTGACCAACCATCGTTCAATAATTTTGCATCGCCAGAAGATGTACTAGAGCCAAAAATTAATGCTGCACGTTTAACCAGGTCTGTGCTGTCATTTGCAGGTCTATTTGGAATAAATGCATCGTCCCTAATTAATTGTTCTTGCAATTCTTCAATATATGTTTTTCCCAATTTACGTGGTAATACTTTCTTTTTTACACACAAGGCTGCCGCAGTACCTACTGCTTGCCCTTCAAGGGCACATGTAGCCATTATACGGGAAGATGATAAGGCTATATGTGTCTGACTTATATTTCTACCTGCAAATAAAAGATTAGGTACATTTTTAGAATACAGGGAACGAAATGGTATTTGGTACGGCTCTTCAAAATCTTCGTGAAAATAACTGGGCGGTTCGTTAAGGTTCTCAATTCCGCCAGGGTTGTGTTCATCTAAGGACCAACCGCCAAATGCCACTGCATCTTCAAATTGTTTGTTCTTTAATAAATCTGGTTCGCTAAGAATATAATCGCCAATAAACCTGCGGCTTTCTCTTTTGCCGGGTAATGAAGAAACCCAATCTAAAGCATAGTTTTCGGTTTCGGGAAATTTACCTGAGTTTTTCATATAGTCCCAAACGCCGTAGGCATATCCTAAAAGTTTATGTTTATTATCTTCGAATTCACCAATAATATCTTCATCACTACCTAACTCTACCCACCAAAAACCTAATTCAAAAGGTTTTAACTGTCTTCCTTTATGAGATTTTTCCGCGTCATATTTAAGGGTGAAATGTGGCGGTTCAAAAGGCATAGGTCTACCCATGTCTTTTGAACCTAAAAGCACGGTAGAGCCCATTTGCCAACCATCTGCCTCTTTGGGCGCATATTTCTCATTAAATTCAGAAGAAGCTTCCCTACCGGTTCTGTATAGTGCGCCAGCGGTAGCACCCAATAAGCCATCACCTGAGCAATCTATAAAGATAGATGCCTCTATGGTAAATTCAGTTTCAGTGGTCAATTGCCAACAATAAGCGGCTTCAATTTTACCGTCGTCTGACATTATGGCTCTAATTGCCGTGGTATTCAGTTTTAGATCAAGGTTTTCTTCCTTGGTGATAAAGTCATACAAAATATGGTCCCAAACAGGGTAGGAGTCTTGTGGGTTATGAAAGCGATTGTGTAATAGTATTTCTTCAATGATACCGGTTTCTCGTTCTGGCAAACCGTTTCTTAAGTGATTTACCCCGTTGAGGTGAACACGGATTTCGCTTGAAGAGTTACCGCCTAAAACAGGGCGGTCTTGAATTAAAACTACTTTAGAACCATTTCTTGCAGCAGCTATGGCGGCACACATGCCTGCAGCTCCGCCACCAATAACGGCAACGTCATAGGTTTCAGTTTTTCGTCTGTCCGGTCTTGGCTTTTTGCCGGTACCCATTTGGTGCCATTGATTGGGGTCCGTATTGCCAAAAGGCTTTTCTGATGTTAGGTCTGTACTATTTGCTTTTTCTGGGTCGTTTGAATATCCGGTTAACGGAATAACACTTGCGCCTAGAGTTGCTTTTACAGATTTTTCAAAAAACTTTCTTCTTTTCATTTTGCGTTAAATGGTTGAGTTGATCTTAAGTTTGTTTTGATATTTTAAATCGCATTTATCTTTTTTAGTATAATTGATTAGCGAAAAGCAAAATTTTGACAATTAGCTGCACATCTTATAAAAAAAAATGAGATTGTTCAAAGCAAAAAACAGGTTTAGATAATACGAGAAAAACTATCTCTTTTCTGTTATTGTTAAATAGTAATAATATGAATTTTCACCTTATGAAGTAAGTGTAATCATTAGGTTTTAGATACGTGTCTAGTTTTTTATGAGTGTGTTTTATGCAAATTTCTTTGCTGTTAGATTATTATGGGTGTACATGCTCTATCTAAACGGCCTTAGAATAGGTTGTTTAGGAGATTTACATTCATTTGAAAAAAGGAAAGTTTAATAGAATAGCAGATTGTAGCAACTGCTATTCTAATTTTCAAAAGTTTGTCTTTATGCCCTCTATGTTATTTCATGGAGTGCAACCCTATAGTATTACCATCTCTATCCATTAAAATGGATACAAAACCAAATTCGCCAATAGACATTTTTGGTCTTATAATTTTTCCGCCTGCTTGTGCTACTAAATTCTCTTCAGTAGTGCAGTCTTTAGATTCAAAATAGACCACAGTATTGTTACTGCTTGCTATAAAATCTTCTTTTTCTACCAATGCCCCAGTAATATTTAAACCTTTTGGGTCAAATGGAAAACCAGATTGCTTGCCAAATTCAATAGGAAAATCAACAAGTTTAATATTAAAAACTGTTTCATAGAACTCTTTGGCACTTTGTAAGTTTGAAACATGGATATCAAACCAGTTTACAGGATTTACGTTTGTCATTTTATTTTCTTTTATATTTTGTTGCTTTATTGCACAACAAAAGTGCCTTTACTTTAAAATATAAAATTGTAAAAATGGGACAAGCTTACTTTTTGTTGTCAAAAATCATGGACATTTTTAAATCATCCCCATAAAACTCTTTAGGGGTAAGCCCTGTAAACTCTTTAAAATCTTTAATGAAATGTGCTTGGTCAAAATATTCGTTTTCATAAGCCAAATCGGTAAGACTCGTAACTTCTTCTGTTAATAATTTTTTTAAAGTATTCTGAATTCTAATAGTTTTGGAAAGTTGTTTGGGACTCAACCCAATGGTAGATGAAAATTTTCTGACCAACTGTCTTCTATGAATGTTATTTTGTTTTGAAAGTTCATTCACAGAAAATTGTCCATTGGCCTCTAAAATGGTCTCAATAGTAGATTTTACAATATGGTCAATATTTTTTTTATCTATTAATCGGGCAAGTAAAAAGATTTCGATTAGCGCTATTCGTTCTGCAGTAGAGTGGGCTTCTAGAATTTGGTTTCCAAGTATTTCGCCTTCCTTGTCAAACAATACATTTAACGGCACTGCAGTATTTTGTATTTCTTTAATATTGATGTCTGCAAAAGGGAAAAATCCATTTGGCTGAAATCTAACTACAAAAGTACCGGTAACACCTAGTGGTTCTACAATATACGGTTGTGTTAATTGCCCAATTAAGAAACATTTAGGTAATATGAAACTTTCTTTTGAATTTGGGTGATGTCTATAGGTATCTCCGTAATGAAAAATTAGTTTCATTGTACCATCGGGTATTATAGTATTTTTTACAGGAGTGTCTTCAATAGCACTTTCTAATGTCCAGTAACATTGAACCCATTCCTTTAAATTCTGTTGTGGTTCAAATATTTTCGGATTCATTGCTAGCTATTATTTGTTTTGAGAAGTTTTAGAAAAAAAAGAACGATTGATTAGTTACAACCATCCTAAGTTTATCCTCTATTGCTTTTAATCTAATTTATAACACCGAGATTTCAATAATTAATCTGGTAAGAAAGATACTATAATCTTTGAAAATCAATAGTATAGATGAGATAAAAGTACGAAGCTATGGATCAGCGAAAATTAATTTTCAACGGCAGAAATAGAAACGGGAATTTCATAAACCTGTAAATGAAAATAGGGTAGTGCGGCCAGTAAATGGTCAAAGATATCTGCCATAACATACTCATAGTTTTCCCAACGTTTATCTGAGCTAAATGCATATATTTCTAAGGGTATGCCTTGTGGCGTAGGAGGTAATTGACGAACCATTAAGGTCATTCCCTTATTTATGGCAGAGTGGGTTTCTAAATAATCGTTCACATATTTCCTGAACACTCCTATATTCGTCAAATTTCTACCGTTAATGGCAAGGTCTTTATTGATGTTGTTTGAGGTATTGTAAGAATTGATTTGCTCGTTTCTGGTTTTAAGGTATGGCGCAATTAATTGTATTTTTTCAAATTCCTCCAGATCTGTTTCAGAAAGAAAACGTATACTTTTTTGACTTATGATCAATGCGCGCTTAATTCGTCTTCCGCCAGAATCTTGCATACCACGCCAGTTCTTGAAAGAATCTGATATCAAGGCATAGGTAGGAATGGTCGTAATTGTTTTATCAAAATTCTGAACCTTTACCGTCGCCAATGAAATTTCTATAACATCGCCATCTGCACCAAACTTATCAAAACTGATCCAGTCGCCAATACGCACCATATCATTGATACTTACTTGTATACTAGCCACCAACCCAAGTATGGAATCTTTGAAAATAAGTAGAATAACGGCAGAGCCGGCACCCAGTGCGGTAAAGAACTTCCAAACTTGAATTTCGGTGATAATGGCGAAAATAGTGAAGATGCCTACGATCCAGGCAAAAATCATAAATACCTGTATGTAACTGCCCATAGGCTTATCTCTAAACCTTGGCTTGGTCTTTAAATAATCATTAATACTGGTAAAAACACTTTTGACCACATATAATGCAAGCACTACAAAAAGTACATGTAAAAACTTTAAAACAATTTCTGCGGCATAGTCAAAACCAATAAAGGCAAAGGGTACAAATTCTATTAATATGCTTAACGGAACAATATGAGCCAAGTATCTGGGCACCCTATTGGCTACCAAAAAATTATCGAAATTGGTTTTTGATTTTCTTGCTAGCCTTAATGAAACTGAACGTAGAACTTTCCAGATCAAAAGATCCAAAAACCAAGC
This sequence comes from Maribacter sp. HS, assembly GCF_048059195.1. Classification (NCBI taxonomy): domain Bacteria; kingdom Pseudomonadati; phylum Bacteroidota; class Flavobacteriia; order Flavobacteriales; family Flavobacteriaceae; genus Maribacter; species Maribacter sp. HS. Next base: position 11,687 of record NZ_JAYLVV010000002.1, on the reverse strand, counting down.
CAACACTAATGCAACAATTAATAATATGGCTAAATTCAGATATGATGCGGCAGTAGTGCTTAGTCCAGCTTCTGTAAGATAATTAAAGAGTATTTTATGAAAATCGTCGTTCATTTATCATGTTCTTTCAACCTTACAAAGGTACTATTTGTGAAAGCAACAAGTTAAACTGTTAAGGTAATTTTATTATTTACTATGTATGGCCAGTACGGGTACTTCTGCATAATAGCCCAGGTTGTTCAATGATAGTCTCCCAAAACTAAATCTTTCCCAAAATGACGGTTTTTTGTCTACATAACTAATCATATTTGAATGCCTTATAGCAACAAAACAATTTAATGCAATAGCCATTTTAACATTGCGCAAGGTATTAAAGCTATGGGCTACGTCTTTTAGCTGATTACGTAATTTTACTTTGTTCCTTTTTTGACTAAAACTTAGGTTGCTCGGCTGTTCTAAACTAAGTACTTGTATGCTTGCGTTGCTTAGTTTGGCAATAGTAACCAAATATTCAATTTCAGATTTTTTAATGTTCGTATTAAAATTAGTGGTCAATACAATTTCTTTGGGTTGATTGAAATCTACATTGCCGGGAACAATTAATATTGGATTTTCCTTTACGTTCTTTAAAATTTCCAAGGTATGTTGACCATATGCTGCTTCGTTTTTGTTTGCCGAGCCTTTAGCTCCCAATACAAGTAAATCAAATTGTATCTTCTTGTTCAGGTTTTTGACTGCACTTAAAAGTGATATAGACTCAGATACGGCATAGAAACTATGCTTGGTATTTTTGTTTAAGCTATGTAATCTGGCAATGGTTTCTCTTAAACCTTTTTTAGAATTGTTTTCTGATGTTTTATTGAACGCTTCATCTGGATCAAGAAGGCTTAAACTATCAAGACCATATGTTTCTTTGGCATAGGCATGCAATATGTAAAAACTACACTTTCTATCTTCAAACAGCTTTATAGCGTAAAGCATGGCATTCCATGAATTTTTTGAGAAATCTGTGGGTATTAATATACTGCTTTCCATACTGTACGTTTTAGTTATTGTTAATATTTTTTTATTAAATTCAATACATGATTAGTATACTTGTCTTAGGCAATCATAATGTTTAAATTTTGTTTATCAACATAGAATGGTTTGTTGTAGTCATAATGCCATATTCAGGTTAATATGTTCGTTTTCTTGCTCCACTTTTTCAATAGTAAGTTTTTGTTCCCCGACCGGAAATTCCCATTGAACGGTATCACCTTCACTATATCCCATAACTGCTGCACCCATTGGTGTAAGAATTGAGATTTTATTGTTTTTAATATCACTGTCCGTAGGCATTACCAGTTTAAACTTTTTGTGCCAACCGCTATCAGAAACTATGGTGACCAGGGTATTTAACCGTATTACATCTTCATGCATATCGTTAGCGTCTAAAATAATAGCAGTTTCTAGTTCTGATGCCAGCTTTTTAACAGATTTACGTAAGGTGTCATCTTTGTAATACCCAGATAGGTTCATTAATCTTTTAAGTACTACAAATTCTTTTTTTTCTATAACCAGATTTCCGTACTTCATATGCTGTGTTTTATGGTTGTACATTTAATTTTAATAGCTTGTCCATTGCCATTCTAAGCGCAGCCGAGAACATTGGCTAGCTTATTTCAAATAATTTCGACCACGCTCGTTGTGGCAGTATCACGTATTAAAATTTTTTATTGTTCGTTGATCAACTATGTATATCAAGGAAAAATACCTCGTTGTACATAAGCTTCTTCCAATCTTTCAATAGCAATGATGAATGCGGCGGTACGCATATCCACATTTCGCTTTTTAGAGGTCTCGACAACCGTGGTAAAAGAGGCTGACATTTTCTTTTCTAATTTCTCCATAACCTCATCTAACGACCATATTTCGCCATTACGGTTCTGTAGCCACTCAAAATAACTACCTATTACACCACCAGAATTGCAAAGAATATCGGGTATAATTTCAATCCCTTTTTTTAGTAGTATATTTTCGGCGTCTACATCGGTCGGTCCATTTGCACCTTCAGCAATTAAATACGCTTTAATCTTGTTGGCGTTCTTTGCCGTTATCTGGTTGCCCAATGCGGCAGGAATACATATATCACAATCTAACGAGAAAAAGTCTGCGCTATCAATGGTTCTTGCTTTAGAGAAACCTAAAATACTTCCCTTGTTACCTTGGCTATAGGCCAGCAATTGGTCTACGTTTATACCTTCTTCATTGGTAATACAGCCATATGCGTCTTGTACGGCAGTTAAGATAGCGCCTTCTTTTTCTAAGAAATACGCAGCCCAGTACCCTACGTTACCAAAACCTTGAACAATGAATTTTTTGTCCTTTAGGTCAATGTTGTTATTTTTTGCCCAGAATTTTATCGTTAGAAAAACACCGTAGCCCGTAGCTCTATCCCTTCCTTTAGAACCGCCTGCACCAATTGGCTTACCGGTAACTACATGCATATTGGTGGAGCGTTCCGCCGGTGATTTGGTAGACATGTAGGTGTCAAGTATCCATGCCATGGTTTGCGAATTGGTATTCACGTCTGGAGCAGGAATATCTAACTCAGGTCCAATATTGTCGCCTAAGGCATAGGTGAATCTTCTGGTAATACGTTCCAATTCGGAATCTGTATATTTCGTGGGGTCTAACTGTATTCCTCCTTTGGCTCCACCATAGGGCAAACCTGCTAAAGAAGTTTTCCAGGTCATCCACATTGCTAAAGCCTTGGCAGCATCTATATCTACTGTTGGGTGGTAACGTAGCCCACCTTTGTATGGGCCAAGAGAATTGTTATGTTGCACTCGGTAACCGGTAAAGATCTCAACTTCACCATTGTCCATTCGTACAGGAAAATGAACAACAAATTCATTGTTGGTAACCTCAAGAATTTTTCTAATGTTCTTATTAAGGTCAATAATGTCTGCGGCATTATCAAACTGTCGCATTACATTTTCTAGCATACCTTGTTTAGGTGCTTTTTTTGGAGCTACTTTTGCTATCATTATATGTAGTTTAATACTAATTCATTATTTAATTCACTGCTAGACATTTCATTGGATATCATGGTAATGGGTTTGTTAGTGAAATCCATAAAATGAACATATTCACTGCACGAATGAATGTTATATTTATCTTTTGTGATCGAACAATAAGAATGGTGCGTACAAGTGGAGCATATGCTGCGCATATAATTTTTCATCGAGCTCATATTATGATGTATTAAAGTGTTCTTACTGTTGTTTGTTATTCTAAAACCGTCTGAGGTTTAAAAGGATAAAAAATTAACGCCAAAAGGGTAATGCCAATAAGTACTAATAGGGCAAATGCCAGTTTGGACATTAGAATATTGTTGTCTAAAGTTTTATTGGAAAGTTGAGTAAGTTGTTTGCTTTCTTCTAATTGTATTTTTGCTAGTATATTTAAATTATCATCTATTTCGGAAAGAGTTTTTAATGAGGTTGACCTTATGCTGCTTTGAATATCGTTATTGGATTGTAGCTCTTTATCTTCCAATATTCTTAGCTTTTTAAATTTGTCGGTCAGGGTATTTAAGGTATTATATTCGGTAGTGGTCAGTTCTGTAAGTGCCACTTCATTCAATAGATTTTCTACTTTTTTATTTTCTTCTTGGTTTAAAATAAAATCATGAGCTGTAAGTCTTAGTTCTTTTTCATGGAAAATGTTATTTAACTGATAAATAAAATCTTGAACCTTAACCCTATCTTCATACACAGTATTTACCGTTGTTTGCAACGTAGTAAAATGTCTTTGGTACAATCTATTTGAACCCAAAACCAACAAAAAAGTGATGCCTAAAATAAAGATGGCATGCATTCTTTGCTGTGTTTTTAATTTTGAGAACATAAGTGTTATAGAGTTTATATTATGATTGTACATTTTGCGTTAATAGGAATCCACTTGGTGTTTTCTTAATAAATCAGCCAACCTATTTATAGAAGCCAAGTGGATTACATCAACCAACTAAAAAAAAAATTAAAGGACTTGTAATTCGCCTGAGTTGATAGCGTCTTTGTAGTCTGCAGTTACTACTGTATGACTACCAAAAAAACGACCACCATCATTTCTTTTAATTTTAATTTGTGTAGTACCGTCCTTTTTTTCCTTAACTGAGGTAACTACAACTTTCTCGCCATGGGCCTGCCTATAATTGGCAATACCACCACGTTTGATTATAAAATTTTCTCTTGGAAAATCTATGTGTTTATACTTGTGAGATTCGGGTTTTCCTATTTCAAAAACATCACCAACACGAACCTCTGGTTGTGTAGAAGTGTTGTCTTGAGCGGTTAACATACTTACTGAAAATAACAGGGCAATTGCATATTTTATCATAACTGAATAATTTTAGAATTAATTAATATTTGTTTTTAAATGGTTGAAACTTTAGGAGTGATTTTGTTGGCTTGGTTTGGTTGGATAACTTTTTCTATGACCAGGGACATCATTTCACCTGGTAGCCCAAATGAAATTCTATCACCGACGGCGCGACCTATTACCGATGCACCTAAACTGCTGATTACTGAAACTTTGTGGTGTTTAGCATTGCTTTGCTCAGGTGGTACTATGGTAAAAGTTTGATGTACGCCCGATGCTCCAGTAACTTTTATGGTTGAATTAATAGTTACTATGTCAAAAGGGATATCTGCAGTATTCAAAACCATGGCAATACTCATATTTTGAGCTAGAAGTTCTAACGCGTTTTTATGCGCATAATCTTCAATAGAAAGATTATTCTCTATATGATTTTTAATAGCGATGAATTCGCTCTCTTCCAAAACTAGACTACCGTATTTCATCTACTGCATTTTTAATTGTACTACGTATTACCAAACTAGTGGTAGTAGCTTTATTGTTCGCAATAGAAAATGCAAAGGGTATGCCCTAAAAATGATTATTTGAAAATATGTAATATAAATTACTGATAATCAACAATTTATAATCTTAAAAATAATTTTTGATAAAACCTGAAGTGGGGAGTATTTACCCGATTGGGTAGAATTTCCCCGATTTTATTGGCACCGCCAAAGGGTATAATACTCTGAGGCTTGTCTCGAATTTAAAAGTTTGTTTCCTTTTGAATGCCTCATGGGCATGCCCTGAGATGTTTTATTTTAGTTTTTCGCGTAAAGTTTTACGATCGATCTGAAGAATTTGGGCGGCTTTGGTTTTGTTTCCTTTCGTATGAACCAATACACGTTGTATGTATTCTTTTTCCATTTCATAAAGTGGTCGTAACCCATTATCAGGAAAATCAATTTGATATTTTAAGGCTTCTGGCAAATCTTTTACTTTAATAATACCATCGGACATTATTACGGCACGTTGAATAATATTTTCAAGCTCCCTTATATTACCGGGCCAATTATATCTTTCAAGAATTTGAAGCGCTTCAGGGGCAATACGCAGAAGGCGGTCCTTAAATTCTATGCCATATTTTCGTATAAATTTATCGGCTAAAATAGAAATATCGGATTTTCTTTCCCTAAGTGGTGGCACGTTGATTTCTACAACGGTTAACCTATAGTAAAGGTCTTCTCTAAATGAGCCGTTTTTTATTTCATCTTTTAAATTGGCATTCGTAGCGGCAATAATCCTTATATCTACTTTTTCAACTTTTTGAGATCCTACCCGTGTAATTTCCTTTTCCTGTAAGGCACGCAATAACTTGGTCTGTACTGCTAGTGAAGCAGTGCCTATTTCGTCTAAAAAGAGTGTACCGCCCTTGGCCGCTTGAAAAAATCCGTTTCTATTTTCATTTGCACCGGTGAAGGCACCTTTTATGTATCCAAACAGTTCCGCTTCTTGTAAGTTTTCTGGAATAGCCCCACAGTTTACTGCAATGAAAGGTTCTCTTGAGAATTTACCAGAATAATGTATGGCCCTTGCAACCAGTTCTTTTCCTGTTCCGCTTTCACCGGTAATTATAATGGTAGCTTTGTTGTCTTTGACCCTTTCTATAATATTCGTCACTTTTTTAAAAGCGACTGATTCTCCTACCATATCTGAATATAGGTTAGGGGAGGCTGCGGTAACGTTGCTGTTTTTTCTGTGGGCATTTTGTTCAAATGCTTTCTCTATAGCGTCTTTAAGTTCGGATTTAGTAAAAGGTTTGGTCAAATAGTCTGTAGCACCAGATTTTATGACTTCTAAAGAGTCTTCTACAGAAGGGTAGCCGGTTACCACTAATTTAGGAATCTCTGGATAATGTTCATTTGCAAACTTCAGTAATTGTAATCCATCAATTTCTGGCATTTGAATATCAGTAATAATAAGATCTATAAAAGTATCCTTCAAGATAAACAAGGCCTCTTTCACTGACACAGCCTTATAAGTATGGTATCCCATAGCTTGTAAATGCCTTTGCAATAGCTCTAGAATATCTATATCATCATCTACTATGAGTATGTTCTCTTTGCGTAAATCCATAATTACAATTTAGGAAAGCTGACCGTAAAAATAGTTCCTTTAGGTGTATTCTGTTCATGCTCTATGGTACCTTTATGGCTCGTAATAATACCATGAACTACACTAAGACCTAAACCAGTACCTTCACCAATAGGTTTGGTAGTGAAAAAGGGTTCAAAAACCTTATCTTCCAATTCTTTTGGTATACCTTCTCCTTGATCGGCAATTTTTAAAAGAATATGATTTTCTGTATCTAGGACCTTTACTGAAATAATACCATTTTCTGGGGAATAATAAATGGCGTTCATAATTAGGTTAAACAATACTTGGGTCAATTGTACTGTATCTGCCTGTAAAACCAGATCTTCATTTTCATAAGTTGTTATTAGTTTAATTTTTTTATCACGTAATGATGGTGCTAGTAATTTTATAACGCTTGTTACAATAGGAATTAATTGAACCCTTTTCATTTCCTGCGGCATTTCGCAAGCAAAGAACATAAGTTTTTTAACGATTTCTCTACTAAAAATGGCACTATCCATGATTTTTTCAAGATCTCTTACAGACTGCTTATCCGTCATTTTATCGGTAAGAAGTTCGGCAAAGCCAAGTATATTGGCCAATGGGGTATTTAATTCGTGAGCTATGCCAGCTGTAATCTCACCTAATATGTGCAAACGATCGGTTCGCTCCATTTTTCGTCTTGTAAGAGCTTCACTGTCACGAATTTGTTTACGTTCTATAAGATTGCCAACATCTAATGCAACGTTGTTCAACAACGTTTGTTCCTCTATTAAAAAGTCATCAATGCTATATTTTTCTGAAGGATAGCCAACCATTACCTCGCCCTCTAACTTATTAAAGACTTTTATTTTTGAAGATAAACAGACCATATTTGGCTTAAAGTCGTCTGTTTGTACAGTGTATTCACCAACTTTTAGAAAAACTTCGGTTACTTGCTCAAATTGCCATGCCCGTTTTAAGCAATAAACAATGGCTTCTAAAGATGCATCAATTTGATCATAATCTGCATTTACGATAATAGAAGTTACCTCATATAAACAGGTTAGTTCTTTTACGCGTTCCTTTAATTTTGCCTCTGCCGATGTCATAACTATTGTTGTTCAATTTGCTTTATAAAGGTCAACAATATTTGGCAGAAATGAAATGTGCAATAGGTTAAACTATGCTATTTACATTCAAATTAGGGTAAACCGGATATTTAAAAATTTTAAAAGATCTGTGAAGGTTTATGAGGCTTTTACACCATTAAAAATGAAATCCATAAACTGCTTTTCAAGTTCAATAGGGTTAATACTTGTATTGCTATTGTCTACATACTTGTTATAAGACCATCTCAATGATGATACTATACTATTTGTGGCAATTTCAATGTTCATAGGTCTAAATTCTCCTTTCTCTACACCGTCTTCCAAAATAGAGGCAATTTTAGAAATATAGTCTGATCTTTTGGCTACATATTCACTAAGTGCGGGCTCCTTTAAATTTCTCCATTCATTTGCCATAAGTGCCAGCTGGTATGGTTTTTCAAATGTGAACTGTATGTGTTTGGAAATTACCATTCTCAGCTTATCCTTTGGTGAAAAAGTTGAATCTATAATATTATCCATATAGGTTTGAAATTCTTTCGTAATCCCAATCACATAATTTTCTAAAAGGGCATCTTTAGAGTCTATATAATTATAAATGTTAGCCACCTCAAAGTTCATGCGTTCCGCAATATCTCTCATGGTGGTGGCTCTAAATCCTTTTTCATGAATCAATTTCAATGTTTCCTTGAAAAATAAATCCTTTTTCACACTCTTCGCCATCATAGTACAAACATTATAATAGTAATTAACAGATGTTATTCTTTTAATTAACAGTATAAATATAATTTTATTTCATTTTAACATTTAAATATGTAAGAATTTATTTGATTTTTATCTATTATATACGAAACGATCACTAAAACAATAATTAATATCCGTATCATTTTGTAGGAAAATACATTATATCTTAGATTCACATACAGAAAGGGCTATTTGACAACAAAAAATAATCCCCTTACAGAACCATTGGTATTTTTGTTTTACTATTAATTTTTTAATGAACGCTTGTTCATGTAAAAATTAAAAACATTAATCTTTTAAGTATAGAATTCGCGGAATATGAAATTAATGCACGCTTACTTCACAAGACAGAGAAATTCACACCAGACGAAAATGAACAGATTTAATATTTTGTTTATTAAACTTTTAAGTCTATGTGCTAATCTGCTGAAGACAAATACATATTCTAAATATAAAAGCCCTGCATACATACAATCTTGTCTGGTTGCATTTGTGCTGTTTTTTGCAATTGATGCCAATGGACAGAATTTTGAAAGCGTATCTATAACGGGTGTTTCAAGTGGTACTGTTGAAGATGCCTATTTTAATGCTACTTCACCTACTATACCGGCATTGGCCTTCGTAAGGGTTCAAAAAATTGGAGGTGCACCTAATAATGGTCGAGTTGGATATAATAATACTGTTGACAATTTCTTTTATTTTAACCCTAGTGATAGTGGATCAAATGCACCTTCAAGGATAAGAATTAGTTTTTTACAAGCGGATCAGACGACTTTGATACCAGTAAATGATTTTAGAATAATTATAAATGATATAGATGGTACACCGGCACCTGCTGATCCAAATGTACCTATAGAAAATGAGGCGGTGGGTACAGACTGTAGTAATTCCGTACGTTTTACGGCTACTGATATTCCCACAAATATTGCAATAGACACAACGCCGCCAACACTTTTGTCGGCAGGTACGGAATCTGAGTCAAACGGTCCTGAAAGTAATTTAATGTTCGAGTTTAATGATGTAAATTTTATTGAATTCGATATCTATGCTAATCCAGGTTTTGTAAAAGAATTTGATCTTAACCAAAGTGAATATCAGATCAATACATTTTTATACTCTGTTTGTGTTGGTGATTCTGACGGTGATGGTGTTTTTGATAATGTTGATATTGATGATGATAATGACGGAATTTTGGATATTGTTGAATCTGATGGTAATGATCCCAATGGAGATGCTGATGGTGACGGTCTACCCAATTATCAAGATGTTTTAGATAATTCTGGGGATGGGGTTCCTACTTATAATGCAAATGCCGATGGTAGTGTTACCAACTATACAGATGCAAATTCTGATGGTGTACCGGACGTTTATGAGGCTAGCCAAGATAATGATAGCTTTCCTAATCATTTAGATTTGGATTCTGACGATGATGGTATTCCAGATAATATTGAAGCTCAAGCTACAGGTACTTATGTAGCACCGTCTGGTAACGATTCCGATGGTGATGGATTAGATGATAATTATGAGGGAACAGGTAACCAAGGCTTACTACCTGTTAATACGGATGCTGCTTTTATAACATCGGATAATGTTCCAGATTTTTTGGATCCAGATAGTGATAATGACGGAATACCAGATACGGTAGAGGCATATGATACCAATGGAGATGATATTCCGGAGATAACATCGTCAGGTAATGATACAGATTTAGATGGTATTGATGATAATTTTGATCAGAATGCTGGCGGATTGGATGACCCAGATGCAGCAACGAACAATAACCAAACTCCAAATACTTTTCCAGATGATGACCCCGCCGGTGGAGAAAGAGATTGGAGGGATCCCCGAGATAGTGATGGTGATGGTACAACGGATAACAATGATACGGATGATGATAATGATACCATTTTAGATGTAGATGAATATACCGGTATTGATCCTTTTGGCGATGAAGATGGTGATGGTATTTTAAATTTCAAAGATGTTAGACAAGATGTAGGTGGAACAGGCGATGGTACGAGCACTAATTATACCGATGCTGACGGCAATGGAGTTCCAGATGCTTACGATGTGGATAATGATGGTTTACCCAATCATTTGGATACGGATAGTGATGGTGATGGTCATTTAGATGCCACGGATCCAAATCCGTATGCACCAACAGCTCAAGATGAAAGTGTTAATGCCACTTTAGGCGTAGCTACAAATATTAATATTTTAAGTAATGATGATTATTTGCCAAATAATGACGCTAATAATCAAGGTACAACTGCAATAACCAGAGTTGGTGGTACTGCAGGCGGAACAGCAATTTTAGATCCTTTTACGGGAGAATTGGCATATACCCCTTTATTGACAGAGAATGGATCAACAGTGACGGTAATTTACGAAGTCTGTAATACCGATCCGGACCCAGATGTTTGTGAAACCGCAACGGTTAATATTACGGTAACCAATGATCCGGATACCGATGGTGATGGTACGCCAGATTCTAGTGATGACGATGATGATAACGATGGTGTCCTAGATGGTGATGATAATGCACCTTTTGATCCAAGTAGCTGTCAAGATTTGGATAACGATGGTTGTGATGATTGTTCTGCTACAGCTAATAATGATTTTTCTGTAGGCGCTAACTTTGATCCTGCAAATGACGGTACGGATACGGATGGTGATGGATTATGTGATGCTGGTGATCCAGATGATGATAATGACGGAGTTTTAGATGGTGATGATAATGCACCGTTAGATCCAAGTAGTTGTCAAGATTTGGACAGCGATGGCTGCGATGATTGTTCCGCTACCGCAAGTACGGATTTTTCTGCGGGTAATAATTTTGATCCGGCCAATGACGGAACGGATACCGATGGTGACGGATTGTGTGATAGCGGTGATACAGATGATGATAATGACGGAGTTTTAGATGTAAATGATAATGCACCTTTAGATCCTAGTAGTTGTCAAGATGCGGATGGTGACGGTTGTGATGATTGTTCGGCAACGGCTAATACCGATTTTTCTGCCGGTGCTAATTTTGACCCTGCAAACGATGGACTTGATACCGATGGTGACGGAATTTGTGATACTGGTGATACTGATGATGATAATGACGGAGTTTTAGATGTAAATGATAATGCGCCCTTAGACCCAAGTAGTTGTCAAGATGCAGACGGAGATGGTTGTGATGATTGTTCGGCAACAGCTAATACCGATTTTTCTGCCGGTGCTAATTTTGACCCTGCAAACGATGGACTTGATACAGATGGTGACGGAATTTGTGATACTGGTGATACTGATGATGATAATGACGGAGTTTTAGATGTAAATGATAATGCGCCCTTAGACCCAAGTAGTTGTCAAGATGCAGACGGAGATGGTTGT
>NZ_JAYLVV010000001.1:0-35497 GCF_048059195.1 Maribacter sp. HS | reverse complement strand
TGTGATGATTGTTCCGCTACGTCAAGTACCGATTTTTCCGTAGGTAATAATTTTGATCCATCCAATGATGGTATAGATACTGATGGTGACGGAATTTGTGACTCTGGTGATGATGATGATGATAACGATGGCGTATTAGATGGAGCTGATAATGCACCTTTAGATCCTAGTAGTTGTCAAGACTTGGATAACGATGGTTGCGATGATTGTTCGGCTACGGCAAGCACTGATTTTACTGCAGGTGCTAATTTTGATCCCGCCAATGACGGTACCGATACTGATGGAGATGGTACTTGTGATTCTGGTGATGACGATGATGATAATGATGGTGTTCTTGATGTAAATGATAATGCCCCATTAGATCCTAGTAGTTGTCAAGATTTGGATAACGATGGTTGTGATGATTGTTCTGCCACGGCAAACAACAATTTTTCTGCAGGACCTAATTTTGACCCTGCCAATGACGGTACGGATACTGATGGAGATGGAATTTGTGATTCTGGTGATGACGATGATGATAATGATGGCGTACTTGATGTAAATGACAATGCACCTTTAGATCCTAGTAGTTGTCAAGATTTGGACGGTGACGGTTGTGATGATTGTTCGGCAACGGCAAGTAATGATTTTTCTGTGGGCAATAATTTTGATCCATCAAATGACGGTATAGATACCGATGGTGACGGAATTTGTAATTCTGGTGATACTGATGATGACAATGACGGTGTTCTAGATGGTGATGATACTGCACCGTTAGATCCAAGCAGTTGTCAAGATTTGGACAGTGATGGTTGTGATGATTGTTCTGCCACGGCAAACAATGATTTTACTGCAGGAGCAAACTTTGACCCTGCCAATGATGGTGTAGATACTGATGGTGACGGAATTTGTGACTCTAGTGACCCTGATGATGATAATGACGGTGTAGAAGATGGTTCAGATACTGCACCTCTTGATCCTTCTATTTGTCAAGATTTGGACAGCGATGGTTGCGATGATTGTTCAGCTACCGCAAGTAATGATTTTGCTGCAGGTAATAATTTTGACCCTGCCAATGATGGTGTAGATACTGATGGCGATGGTATTTGTGACTCTTCGGATTTAGACGATGATAATGACGGTGTGGCAGATGGTTCAGATACTGCACCATTAAACCCATCAATTTGTCAAGATTTGGACAACGATGGTTGTGATGATTGTTCCGGCACCTCAAGTACCGATTTTTCTCCGGGAGCTAATTTTGACCCTGCCAATGACGGTACGGATACAGATGGTGATGGCTTATGTGATTCTGGTGATGACGATGATGATAATGATGGTGTTTTAGATGTTAATGATGATGCACCATTAAACCCATCAATTTGTCAAGATTTGGACGGTGATGGTTGTGATGATTGTTCCGCTACGGCAAGCAATGATTTTTCTGCAGGTGCTAATTTTGACCCTGCCAATGATGGTGTAGATACTGATGGTGATGGTTTGTGTGATTCTGGTGATACCGACGATGATAATGATGGAGTTCTTGATGGCTCGGATACCGATCCATTAGATCCTTCGGTTTGTCAAGATTTGGATGGTGACGGTTGTGATGATTGTGGGGCAACGGCAAGCAATGATTTTTCTGCAGGAGCTAATTTTGATCCGGCAAATGATGGTATTGATACTGATGGAGACGGTATATGTAACAGTAACGATGAAGATGATGATAATGACGGTATACTTGATGCTGTAGAAGGTACTGGTGATTTTGATGGTGATGGCATTCCTAATAATGAAGACGTGGATAGTGACAATGATGGTATACCTGACGTTGTGGAAACAGGCAATGGTAGTCTAGATCTTGACGGAAACGGATCTATAGATCCTGGTGAAAGTAATCATGGTTCTAATGGTATTCCAGATGTTGCTGAAGATGGTGGTACGGATGGAGCAGGTGTTTCTGGCACTCCTTTGAATAGCGATAATCAAGGCGGTCCAAACTTTTTGGATATAGATTCAGATAATGATGGTATAAAAGATTTAGTAGAATCACAGCCCGATGCTGGTTTGGTTCAAGCTTCCGGTGATGATACGGATAATGATGGTATTGATGATGCATTTGATGTAGATCAAGGAGGAAGTTTTACCAATTCACCGGTAAACACAGATGGAGATGTTCATCTGGATTATTTAGATTTGGATAGTGATGATGATGGTATAATAGATAATATTGAATGGCAATCCACGTCTGGTTACCAATCACCTGGTACAGATTCAGACGGAAATGGTTTAGCTGATAATTATGAAGTTCCGCCAGCCGGTTCTGGAGAATCCATTAATGAACCTGAAAATTCCGATGGTCAAGGTAGTCCAGATTTTAGGGATACTGATTCAGATAATGATGGTGTTAGTGATACGGTTGAAGCATATGATATAGATGGAGATAATATTGCGGATACTACACCGTCAGGTACAGATGCTGATAATGATGGTCTAGATGATGCTTTTGATTTGGTTATTACGGGATCAAATGGTATTGAAGATACTAACGGGGCAACAAATAACAACCAAAATGTAAATGATTTTCCTAATGATCAAGATCCTTTTACGAGTGAAGTAGATTTTAGGGATGCCAATGTGCACTTGACTCCTATAGATACAGATGGTGATGGTGTTAATAATAGTGTAGATAAGGATAATGACAATGATGGTATTTTAGATTATGTGGAATCTTTAGGTTTTGAACCTACGGATACCAAAGGAGATGATTGTGGTATTCCCCCCGGTTCCTTTGTAGGTGGTTCTTATATATCTTCTACGGGTAGTGGTCCGGGTACTGTTGGTGCCGAGTATCGTTTCTCTACAGTGGTGACTTCATCTCTTGGGGTGTTAGATGCAATTGTAGCTATAACCGATATTGACAATGCAACCTTAACTTCTATTGATAATGGTGGTTTTGGCAGCAATGACGCTTGGCAACCTAGTTTTGATGTAGGTGGTGGTGTCGGTGATGTTGGTAGTATGACCTTTAATATTAGGTTGGTGGCTACGGGCACGGATTTTCAGGTAAACCTTATTCGTTTCGGAGGTGTTATTTATGATATTGATGGAGCTAATACCGAAGAAAGCGTTACACTTGCAAGACCTGGGTTATATGCTGTTGATGGTAACACTTTGTTGAATATTTCGGAGAATTTGGCAACGGGTACCACAACATTTGAAGGGCCGCCACAAACATGGTCAGGTGTAGATTTTGGACCAAGATTGGCTGTATATTTCAATTATTATGAAACTACCAATTTCACAGTAACATTTTCGGGTGAACTACAACCAGGATTTTCATCAAATGATTATTTAGGTTCTATTTTGTTTCAAACTTGTGATATCAACGGTTTGTTCACTTCATCGAATAGTACTTCGGCTGCTAACTCTGCCGGTTCTCCCTCGGGAACGCAATCGGGTCCTGGGTCTGCACCGGTATACACTATAAATGAAGGTATAGATAGTGATAATGATGGTATAGAAGATCATTTGGATATTGACTCTGATAACGATGGTATTCCAGATAACGTAGAAGCACAAACAACAAGTGGTTACGTAGCAAGAAATGCAAATACAGATGGCAATGGCAATGATGATACAGATGGCGATGGTTTAGGTGACGAATATGAAGGAGCAGGGGATGAAGGTGTTTCCCCGGTAGATACGGATGGTGACGGAATTCCGGATTATCTGGATTTGGATACCGATGGCGACGGACTTTCGGATACTGAAGAAGCTGGTTTTACAACGGCGTCCAACAATTTGGATAATGATCATGATGGTTTGTTTGATGATTATGATGATGTAGATACTACAGGTTTACCGTTCGATTCTAATGATGATCAAGACAATGGGGCATCTGATCTACCGAACAACGCGGTGATTACCACTTCAGAAGTAGATTACAGAGAAGACGGTATAGATGATAATGATTTGGATGGCATTGCGGATTCTGTTGATTTAGATGATGATAATGATGGTATACTGGATACGGAAGAAAGTCCGTCCGGTTTAGATCCAAGTGCAGATGCAGATGCAGATGGGGTACTCAATTATCTTGATCCTGATTTAGGTGTAGATGATAATGGAGACGGTATTATTGATAGTTTTGATACCGACGGTGACGGTGTTCCAAACCATTTTGATTTGGATGCTGATAATGATGGTATTTATGATGTGGTAGAATCTGGCAGTGGTCAACCCTTTACCAGCGGAAGGTTAGACGGAGCTGTGGGTACAGATGGTATTCCAAATTCTGTTCAGGCTAGTGGTCAACAAGATAGTGGTTCAGTGAATTATACACTGCTGGATTCTGAGGCAACACCAGATGGTATTGCTGATTACTTAGAGTTGGATGCGGATGGAGATTTATGTAATGATGTTATAGAGGCAGGTTTTACAGATGATGATTCAGACGGAGTTTTAGGAGATGGTGCGCTTGTGGTAGATACTGATGGGGTTGTGACCGGAACCAATGTGGTTGACGGATATACTACGCCAAATAATGTGGATAGTGCTACTAATACTGATTTCGACTTTCAACAACCAGGGGAGACGCCTACAATTGCATCAGGTGCTGAACAACCACAAGATGTTTTAACCAATGGCAGTTCACCAGAAACATTTACCGTAACGGCATCTGGAATTTCCTTGGCATATCAATGGGAGGTAGATGATCAATCAGGTGGAGGTTTTGAAGCTATAGATGATGCAAATGGAACAGATATTTACACGGGTAGTACAACGGAGACATTAACCTTGACCGGTGCTACCGTAGCTCAAGACGGATTTGAGTATAGGGTGATAATTACAGATTTAACTTTTGTATGTTCTCCGTTAACCTCTGATGTTGCTTTATTGACTATTGATGTAACTGCACCGACTATTACAATAGATGTAGTATCTAACGATGATATTATCAATGCAGTTGAAGATGATAGTGACGTAACCATTAGTGGTACAACCACAGGGGCTGAAGACGGTCAGACGGTAACAGTAACCTTGAACGGACAAACATATACAACCACGGTAACGGGTGGTGTATGGTCGCTGGATATTCCGGCAGTGGATGCACAGTCTTTAGATGCTACGGAAACAATCACTGCAGATGTTAGTGACCTGGCAGGAAACCCGGCAACACAGGCAACAAGGGATATTGAGCATGATGATACCGCACCTACAATAACCATAGACGTGGTATCTAACGATGATATCATTAATGCTCTTGAAGATGATAGTGATGTTACTATAAGTGGAATGACTACTGGAGCTGAGGATGGCCAAACGGTAACAGTAGTATTGAACGGAGAAACGTATACAACTACGGTAACTGGTGGTGTATGGTCTTTAGACGTGCCTGCAACTGATGCACAAGCACTGGATCCTACAGAAACCATTACTGCAGATGTAAGTGATTTTGCTGGTAATCCGGCAACCCAGGCTACTCGTGATATTATTCATGATATTACGCCGCCAACCATTACAATTGGTGTAGTGGCTAATGATGATGTTATTAATGCTTTGGAAGATGATACCGATGTAACAATAAACGGTACAACAACTGCCGAGGACGGGCAAACCGTTACAGTAGTCTTGAACGGAGAAACATATACCACTACCGTAACTAGTGGAACATGGACTTTAGATGTGCCTGCGGCAGATGCACAGGCATTGGATCCTACGGAAACCATTACGGCAGATGTAAATGATGTTGCGGGTAATCCGGCTACACAGGCAACAAGAGATATTGAACATGATGTTACGGTACCAACGATAACAATAAATGTTGTAGCTGTAGATGACATCATAAATGCAGTTGAAGATGATAATGATGTTACCATAAACGGAACAACAACAGATGTTGAAGACGGGCAGACGGTAACTGTAGTGCTGAACGGGCAAACATATACAACTACGGTAACTGGTGGTGTTTGGACATTAGATGTGCCTGCTGCGGATATTCAAGCATTGGGTACTACACATACAATAACGGCTGATGTGAGCAACGATGCTGGTAACCCTGCCATACAGGCGACCAGGGATATTGAGCATGATGCTATTGCCCCAACTATAGCTATAAATGTTGTTTCTGCAGATGATATTATCAATGCGGTAGAGGATGACAGTGATGTAACGATCAGTGGAACTACTACAGGTGCCGAGGATGGGCAGATCGTAACGGTAACCTTGAACGGTCAGACATACACGGCAAGTGTAACTGGCGGTACTTGGAGCTTTGATCTACCTGCGGCGGATGCTCAGGCATTGGATCCAACCGAAACGATAACTGCAGATGTAAGCGATGTAGCCGGTAACCCTGCCACACAGGCAACTAGGGATATCGAGCATGATGTTACAGCGCCGACCATTACTATAGATGTAGTATCTAACGATGATATTATCAATGCTGTAGAAGATGATAGTGACGTGACTATAAGTGGTACGACCACTGGTGCCGAAAATGGTCAGACAGTAACCGTAATTTTGAACGGACAAACCTATACGTCTACTGTTACAGGAGGTACTTGGAGCTTTGACCTACCTGCAGCCGATGCCCAGGCATTGGATCCAACCGAAACGATAACTGCAGATGTAAGCGATGTAGCCGGTAACCCTGCCACACAGGCAACTAGGGATATAGAGCATGATGTAACTGCACCGACCATTACCATAGATGTGGTATCTACCGATGATATCATCAATGCATTGGAAGATGATAGTGACGTAACCATTAGTGGTACAACTACAGGGGCCGAGGATGGCCAGACGGTAACAGTAACTTTGAACGGACAAACCTATACAGCCGTTGTCTCTGGTGGTGCATGGAGCTTTGATCTTCCTGCTACAGATGCACAGGCATTGGGAGCTAATGAAACGATCACTGCAGATGTAAGCGATGTAGCGGGCAACCCTGCCACTCAGGCAACTAGGGATATCGAACATGATGTAACTGCACCTACCATTGCTATAGATGTGGTATCTACCGATGATATCATCAATGCGGTTGAAGATGATAGCGATGTAACGATCAGTGGCACTACAGATGCAGAGGACGGGCAAACTGTGACGGTAACCTTGAACGGTCAGACATACACAGCAAGTGTAACTGGCGGTACTTGGAGCTTTGATCTTCCTGCGGCAGACGCACAGGCTTTAGACCCAACCGAAACGATCACTGCAGATGTAAACGATGTAGGGGGCAACCTTGCCACTCAGGCAACTAGAGATATAGAACATGACGTAACTGCACCTACCATTGCTGTAGATGTGGTTTCTACAGATGACATCATAAATGCGGCTGAAGATGATAGCGATGTGACCATTAGTGGAACTACAGATGCCGAGGACGGACAAATTGTGACAATAGTGTTGAACGGTCAGACATACACAGCAAGTGTAACTGGCGGTACTTGGAGTTTTGATCTACCTGCGGCGGATGCTCAGGCTTTAGATCCAACCGAAACCATTACGGCAGATGTAAGTGATGTAGCAGGTAACCCTGCCACACAGGCAACCAGGGATATCGAACATGATGTTACAGCGCCGACCATTACTATAGATATAGTATCTACCGATGATATTATCAATGCTGTAGAAGATGATAGTGACGTTACTATTAGTGGTACTACCACCGGAGCCGAGGACGGGCAAACCGTAACGGTAACCTTGAACGGACAAACCTACACTGCTGTTGTGACTAGCGGTACTTGGAGCTTTGATTTACCTGCGGCGGATGCTCAGGCATTGGATCCAACCGAAACCATTACGGCAGATGTAAGCGATGTAGCAGGTAACCCTGCGACACAGGCAACAAGGGATATCGAGCACGACGTGGCTCCACCTACAATAGCTATAAATGTAGTGTCTACGGATGACATCATAAATGCATTCGAAGAGAATAGTGATGTAACGATTAACGGAACTACAGATGCGGAAGACGGACAGACCGTGACGGTAACCTTGAACGGACAGACATATACGACCACGGTAACGGGTGGTACTTGGAGTCTGAATGTACCAGTTGTAGATGTTCAGGCATTGGACCCAACGGAAATCATTACTGCTGACGTAATTGATGTTGCCGGTAACCCTGCCACTCAGGCAACTAGGGAAATTCAACATGATGTTATTGCACCGATCATTACCATAGATGTGGTATCTACTGATGATATCATCAATGCGGTAGAGGATGATAGTGATGTAACGATCAGTGGTACTACCGATGCAGAGGACGGTCAAATTGTGACTGTAATCTTAAACGGTCAGACCTACACAGCAAGTGTAATTGGCGGTACTTGGAGTTTTGATCTACCTGCAACAGACGCTCAGGCATTGGATCCAACCGAAACCATTACGGCAGATGTAAGCGATGTAGCCGGTAACCCTGCCACTCAGGCATCTAGGGATATCGAACATGACATAACTGCACCGACGATAACCATAGATGTGGTATCTACCGATGATATTATCAATGCAGTGGAAGATGATAGTGACGTTACTATAAATGGTACGACCACTGGAGCAGAGGACGGGCAAATTGTGACAGTAGTGTTGAACGGACAGACCTACACAGCAAGTGTAACTGGAGGTACATGGACCTTTGATCTACCAGCTGCCGATGCTCAGGCTTTGGACCCAACCGAAACGATAACTGCAGACGTAAGCGATGTAGCTGGTAACCCTGCCACACAGGCAACAAGGGACATTGAACATGATGTAACGGCACCTACCATTACTATAAATGTGGTATCTACCGATGATATTATCAATGCGGTTGAAGATGATACCGATGTAACGATCAGTGGTACTACGGATGCCGAGGACGGGCAGATCGCTACAATGACCTTGAACGGACAGTCGTACACTGCAATTGTAACAGGAGGTACCTGGAGTTTTGATCTACCTGCAGCAGATGCCCAGGCATTGGATGTAAATGAAACCATTACTGCTGATGTATTTAATATAGCAGGTAACCCTGCACCGCAAGCTACACGTGAAATAACGCATGATGTAACGGCACCTACCATTACTATAGATGTAGTATCTACCGATGATATTATCAATGCGGTTGAAGATGATACGGATGTAACGATCAGTGGTACTACGGATGCCGAGGACGGACAGATCGTAACAGTATCCTTGAACGGACAGTCGTACACCGCAGTCGTGACAGGAGGAACTTGGAGCTTGGATATTCCGGCAACAGATGCACAGGCCTTGAATGTAAATGAGACTATTACAGCCAATGTGAGTGACCTAGCTGGTAATCCTGCAGTGGCGGTTACTAGAGACATCGTTCATGATGTAGTAATTGGAATCGATATTGATACACCTATAGAAATAGATGATATTGTTAATGCAGTTGAAGATAATGATGTTGTTATAACAGGTACAACCACCGGTGTTGAAGATAATCAGATTGTTACAATTACTTTTAGTGACGGTGTAAATACAGTTACATCAACCGCAACTGTAATATCTGGAGTATGGACTGCTAGCGATGCAGATATTTCGACATTGACAAATGGATCTATTTTAGTAAATGCAGAAGTGTCTGACATACCGGGCAATAATGCTGTTGATTCCGAAACTGTAATTCTTGATAACACAGCACCAGTAGCTGATAGCTTTAGTACATTCGATATTGATCCGGTATTGACAGGTAATGCAAGTGCCAATGAATCTCTTGTTATTGAACTAGATACGGATGGTGATGGATTAACGGATGTAACCTATAGCGTAATTGCGGATGCTAATGGCGAATGGAGTTTAGATACGGGTATGGCAACCCCTACATCTGGTAATTTCCCTGTTCTTACCGATGAGGATGTTATAGAAATAATTGTTACCGATGCTTCTGGTAATTCTGGTAATGGTACGGTTACGATATCTGAGGATTCTGATAATGACGGACTTACCAATAACGAGGAAAGTGATTTGGGAACAGATCCTAATAATCCTGACTCTGATGGTGATGGTATTGTTGATGGAGAAGAAGTTTTGGTTGATAATACCGATCCTTTAAATGATTGTGACCATGTTGATGGTATGCCTTTGGGAGCAAGTGATTGTGATAATGACGGATTGACCACAGAAGAGGAAGTGACATTAGGAACCGATCCTAATAACCCTGATACTGATAATGATGGTTTAACCGATGGTGAGGAAGTAGACTTGGGTACAGATCCAAACAATCCCGATACCGATGGTGATGGAATTACAGATGGTCAAGAAGTTTTGGATAATACAGATCCTTTAGATGCTTGCGATTCTATAAATGGAACACCTATTGGAACTTCTGATTGTGATAATGATGGATTGACTACCGATGAAGAAAATTCTTTGGGTACTGATCCTGAAAATGAGGATACTGATGGTGATGGCATCAATGATGGCCAAGAAATAGAGGACAGTACCGATCCACTTGATGGGTGTAGCTCTATTGGCGGTACTCCACCACAAGGTACGGCGTGTGATATTAGCATTGAAAGTGACCTTGTGAATCCAAACACTAACGGTGGTGTCTTTACAATCAATAATATAGAATCATTCCCAAATAATACAGTGAGAATATATAATAGATGGGGTGTGCTGGTTTTTGAAACTAACGGATATGATAACAATGGTAATGCATTTAGAGGTATTTCCAATGGTAGGGTAACGGTGAAAAAGAATGATGAATTACCAGTTGGTGTATACTACTATATAATTGATTACGCCAATGACCAACAGTCTAAATCAATGAACGGTTACTTATATATTAATAGATAAAAGAAAGAACCCCCAACAATAAATTAACTATGAAGAATCTATTTATAACTTTATTTTTACTTGTAGCATCCTTTTGGACGATAAGGGGTCAACAAGATGCACAATATACACAGTACATGTATAATACCGTTGCTGTGAACCCGGCATATGCAGGGTCAAGAGGAGTTCTTAGTATTGCAGCCTTACATCGATCACAATGGGTAGGGTTAGACGGTGCACCAACAACGCAGACCTTGAATATAAATAGCCCTATTTCTGATAGGGTAGGACTTGGGCTGTCTATCGTAAACGATGAAATAGGAAACGGTACAAACCAAGATACTTATTTTGATGCGGTATTTTCTTATACCGTACCTACATCCGAAGAAGGTAAACTATCTTTTGGGTTAAAGGCGGGCGGTCATTTTTTGAACATAGACTTTAATAGACTAAGAAATTATGATCCATCTAATGCAGCCGTTGGACAAACCAATATAGATAACAAGTTCTCACCTAACTTTGGAGCCGGAGTTTATTACCATACGGAACAGTTTTATGCAGGACTTTCAATACCCAATTTTCTAGAAACGGAGCATTTTGATTCTGGTGGAAATAGTAATTCTTATATAGCTCAAGAAAGAATGAATTGGTATTTGATAACAGGCTATGTTTTTGATATTAATCCTGATTTAAAATTAAAACCGGCATTACTTTTTAAGGCTGTAGAAGGTGCGCCATTGCAAGCTGATCTTTCTGCAACCGTTTTACTTAATGATGCATTCTCCTTGGGTGCGGCATATAGATGGGATGCAGCCATGAGTGCACTTGTGGGATTTCAGTTGAACGAAAAATTAATGTTAGGTCTTGCATATGACCGTGAAATTACCGAATTGGGAAGTACATCGTTTAACGATGGGTCATTTGAAATCTTTCTAAGATTTGAATTTTTAACCCGCTATAAAAATATATTGGCACCAAGATTCTTTTAAACCTATTAATTATGAAGTATAGAATAAATAATATAAAGTGTTTACTAGTCATAGCATTATCATTTGGCAGTATGCTTAATGCACAGGATAAGAAAACAAAAAGGGCCAAAGCGGATTTTAATAGTTATGCTTATGCAGAAGCCATTGAATCTTACGAGGAATTGGTAAAAGAAGGTTATACTTCAGAAGAGATTCATAAGAATTTGGGAGATGCATATTATCAAAAAGGAGATTATAATGCCTCAGCATATTGGTATGAGCAATTATTTGCAGAGCCACAGATAAATGTGGATACTGAATATTTGTATAAATATGCTCAGACCTTAAAATCAAGTGGGAACTACGAACTATCTCACGTTTGGATGCAAAAGTTCGCAGAACAAAAAAAAGGAGATATAAGAGCTTTTAAATTCCAGGAAAATAAAGACTATTTAGATAAAATAAAGGAAAATAGTCAAAGATATGATATAAAGAATATTCCTGTGAATTCTGCTTCTGCTGATTTTGCCCCGTCCTTTTTCGGAGAGCAATTAATTTTTTCTACGGCGAGAGATACCGGTAGAATTTTAAAAAGTGTTCATAAATGGAATAATAAGCCATTTACAAACTTGTATACTACCAAAGTAACCGAGAATGGTGAATTTAGTGTTGCTGAAAGGTTGTCCAAAAAATTGAATAAAAAGACCCATGAGAGTTCTACTGCTTTTACAAAAGATGGTTCAACTGTTTACTTTACAAGAAACAATTCTAAAAATGGAAATTTTCTTAGGGATAAAGAAGGTCTAAGTAGATTAAAGATCTATAGGGCAACTTTAAATGATGGCGAATGGGAAGATATTATGGAACTTCCTTTCAACAGCGAGAATTATTCGGTAGCACACCCTACTTTAAGCAATGATGAGAGAAAACTTTACTTTGCTAGTGATATGCCAGGAACTTATGGGCAATCGGATATTTTTGTTGTTGATATCAACGAGGACGGCACTTTTGGAACACCCAAAAATTTAGGGAATGAAATAAATACAGAAAGTCGAGAAACATTCCCCTTTATTACCGAAGATGAGGTACTATATTTTGCGTCTGACGGGCATCCAGGACTAGGTGGTCTAGATATATTTGCCACCAAAATTGATGATATGGATGCCTTATATATTTTAAATGTTGGGGGACCTGTAAATAGTGTGCAAGATGATTTTTCATTCATTATGGACCAAAAGTTAAAAAAAGGATATTTTGCATCTAGTAGAGAGGGTGGTGTTGGTAGTGATGATATCTATAGTTTTACAGAAACAAGACCTTTGGATCTACAATGTAGAACAGAACTTACAGGGGTGGTCAGAGATGGAAAAACAGGTGAACCTTTAAAAGATACGGATATTAAGGTATACAATAGTAAGAATGAATTAGTATCTAGTTCAAATACCAATGGTACTGGAATATTTACCACTGAAGGCAATTGTGCAAAAGGCAACTATAAGATTTTGGCTTTCAAAAAAGATTACGAAGAAGGTGAAAAAATCGTAGTTACGGAAAAAGGTAAAGATTTCAATGATATAGAAATTATTTTAACGCAGATTGACAAATCTGCACCAGTGGGCACAGACCTTGCTAAATACTTGAACATAGATCCAATTTACTTCGATTTTGACGAGTATTTTATACGAGAAGATGCAAGTGTCAGTATTAATAAGGTATTGGCTTATTTAAATGAATATCCATCTGTTAAGGTACAGGTACGCTCACATACAGATTCTCGTGCGAATGATGTGTACAATAAAAACCTTTCAGCAAAGAGGGCTAAGGCAACTGCAGATTATTTAATTAAAAAAGGCATATCCAGTGACCGTATTACGTATGAAGGATATGGTGAGACAGCGTTGGTAAATAACTGTAGCAACAATGTGCCTTGTAGCAAAGAAAGCCATCAACTAAATAGGCGATCAGAGTTTATAGTTATAGAATAAACATTAAATTAAAAAAAATAAAAAAGTGGAAAAGAACTCAGTTCTTTTCCACTTTTTTTTAATCAAAATTTTTGCTTTTAGCAAACCTTCTTAAATTATATATTTTAAGTATCGACTTTAAACAAAAAAACCTTTCAATAGAAAATTGAAAGGTTTTTTGTGACCTGGCTGGGGCTCGAACCCAGGACCCTCTCCTTAAAAGGGAGATGCTCTACCAACTGAGCTACCAGGTCAAAATTTAAAAAGAACGTACTAGGTCAATGAGAGATTAAATCAACTCAAAGGTTTAAATAAAAAAGCCTCTTTTTTTTGAAGAGGCTAATATTTAGTTGTGACCTGGCTGGGGCTCGAACCCAGGACCCTCTCCTTAAAAGGGAGATGCTCTACCAACTGAGCTACCAGGTCAATAAGTCATTTTAGAAATTTGTTTCCCTCAATGCGGGTGCAAATATACGTCGATAACTTTATTTTGCAAGTCATTTTAGAGATAAATTTATTTTTTTTTGAAAACCCTATTATTTAGTCCAATTTTGTACAAATGAAAGAAGTGAAAATAGTTTTGGTAGGTTACATGGGAAGTGGTAAAACCACTGTGGGTAGAATCGTTGCTAACCATTTGAATGTTAATTTTTTAGATTTAGATGCTTTTATAGAGGAAGGTGAGAAAAAGAGCATAGCATCTATTTTTAAAGAAAAAGGAGAGGTCTATTTTAGAAAAAAAGAAATAGAATATCTCAATAAGGTTTTTTTAAAAGATGAGAGTTTTGTGCTGTCATTAGGTGGAGGTACGCCTTGTTTTGGAAATAATATGGAGTTCATAAATAGTAAGACACCTAATTCTTTTTATTTAAACGTTGGCATAAATGAGCTTGAAGAGCGTTTGGTAAAGGAAAAAGAGCATAGACCTATGATTTCTCATTTAGCGGATGATAAGTTAACTGAGTTTATTGGCATGCACTTATTTGAAAGAAGTTACTTTTATAACAAAGCGCACCATAAAATTAAAAGTAATAGGAATACCCCAACAGAAATTGCGGAGATGATCGTAAATAAATTAGTCTAAATACACCCTATCATTTTTGGTTTCAAAATGAACGTTTACATGCTCCTGTAATGAGGTGGATAGTGAAATTCCTTTATAATCCGCTTTTACAGGGTATTTTTTATGGTTTCTATTTACCAAGACTGCAGTTTTAAGCTGTTTTAAAGGTGTTTTAAGAAAATGATGAACTCCATATATCAATGTTGTACCAGAATTAAGGACATCATCTACTAATACAACGGATTTATTCACGAATTCCTCTTCGGCAATTGAGGTACGTACACCGCTTGTTAGGGGGTCTTTTTTATCCATTGACAACTTGCAAAGTACAATTTTTGCTTCAGTAATCTTCTTGAGTTTTGCCACGATTTTTTTTGCAAACTGCAGTCCGCCACCTTCAATACCCGCAATTATAATTTCTTCTTCATAAACGTTGGCTTCATAAATTTGATAGGCTATACGTTCAATTTTATGTTGAATCTGTTGATGTGAAAGTATATTTTGTTGCATGGGTTTTTCTTAAAACAATAAAGATAGTTATGTTTTTAAAAGTATTTGCTAATCGTGAGATTCTTTACTTGAATTATCGGGCGTTTGGTTTTCTTCTTTATTTTCGTTTGAGGGAGTGTCTAAAAAGTCGTCAATATCACGACGGTCTTTTTTTGTAGGTCTTCCAATGCCTTTTTTACGATAATAATCTTTAGAATATTGCAAAAGCTCATTATGTTCAAAGGCTTCTTTTGGTGTGGTATCTTTTCTATAAATATTCACCAATTTAGCACCTACACGACTGGGCGGAATGTCAAGTACCGTTAATTTGTAGTCAATTTGATTTTTTCGTGCTACAATTTCATCCATTGGATATACTTCCCTACCTGGTTTGGCGGTAATACCATTTATTTTTACGTGACCTTTCTTACAGGCATTGGTGGCAATGTTTCTAGTTTTAAAATAGCGTGTACTCCACAAGAATTTGTCTATGCGCATTATGACCGGCATTTCTTTGTTAACTTCCAAACAAAAATAAGGGAAAATTGTATCTTGCGCGTTTAAAATAAATTATTGATGAAATTGAGAAATGCTTATTTGTTAATAGCTGGTTTACTAATACTGGGATCATGTAAAAATGATGATGATGCTATTGGTGAAATTGTACCGCCAAGGTTATTAAGTGAGGTTACCGAAGAGGATGATGCCGAGATAATTGAGTTTTTAAAAACGCATTTCTACAATGAAGATGAGTTTGAGACTCCACCAGAAGGATTCGATTTTAAAATAAGGTTTGATACTATTGCTGGTGAAAATAGCACTAAACGATCAATTTATGATAGTCCCAATTTAATTACACAAACAATTACGGTTGATTCTGAAGACTTAGGAAGAGAAGATGATAATGAAATTATTGATCAAACACTGTATACGTTAGTAGCTAGACAAGGTGTTGTGGAAGGGAAACCCACCATTGGTGATTTTTCTGTTTTAAGATATGAGGGGCTTTTGCTAGATGGCACTCTTTTTGACGCCTCTACAAATCAACCTATTCGTTTTAACCTTTCTTCGGTTGTGCAAGGTTTTGGTAATGGAATGAAAAATTTTCAGACAGGAAATGGTCCAATTGAAAACGGTGATGGCACGGTAAGTTATGAAGGCTATGGTATAGGTGCTATTTTTATGCCTGCGGCATTGGCTTATTTTGATTCGTCTCCAAATTCAGACGTGCCAACATATTCACCATTGATTTTTA
The DNA here is from genome assembly GCF_048059195.1 of Maribacter sp. HS. Taxonomy (NCBI): domain Bacteria; kingdom Pseudomonadati; phylum Bacteroidota; class Flavobacteriia; order Flavobacteriales; family Flavobacteriaceae; genus Maribacter; species Maribacter sp. HS. The sequence continues at coordinate 18,988 of NZ_JAYLVV010000001.1, read as the reverse complement.
AGGTAGATGCCTTTTCTTATGAACCAGATTCAGATTTAGATGGTGATGGTATTCCTTCAATCCTAGAGGATTTAAATGGAAATGGGAACCTTAATGATGATAATACAGATATTGATCTAGAGTCTATTTTTGCCAGATCAGCTAACCATAATGATGTTGATGATGACGGTGATGGTATATTGACTATTGATGAAATTGAGTTGGATGCCGATGGTAATTTTGTTGGCTTCCTAGATACGGATGGTGATGGTATTCCTGATCACCTGGATAATGATTTGTAGAAAAATCATTTAAAACATAAAAAAACCTCTTAAGTACACTTAAGAGGTTTTTTGTTATTTATTGTTTTCTTTATAACATTAAAGACAAACTCAAAATTAGCTGGTCTGGTCTGGTGTCTATTCTACTTGGACCTACATTTGTAATATTTGTATTTATAAAGGAAGCTTCGTTATCGTTAAACCCTCTTTCATACCGTAAATCAATTCCAAGTTTTCCTAAACTTACCCCAGCACCAATATTCATTCCAACTGAAAAATCGTTTTCTACATCATCAATGGTTATTCCGTCAAATTCAGTGTCTAAAATGTACTGAAAAGCTGGTCCGGCAAAAACGTGTAAAGGTCCTACAACGTTAATTCCTAAAAGTACCGGAACATCTAATTTACTCATATCAAAATCTGCTCCATCATAATCAGATTTTGTTTTGGTATATACCAATTCTGGTCTCAAGTATACTTTTGATGCTCCAATTTTTCCAAAAACACCAAGATGGTATCCTATGTTTCTATCCGGGTTTCTTGCTGCATCTCCAACAGATTCAAAATAATCTCCGTTCGCACTGTAATTTAATCCTCCTTTAATTCCAAATCCAGAATCGCTTTGGGCAATCCCATAAAATCCAGAAAGAGCTAAAAAAGCTGCTAAAATTGTTTTTTTCATATCGTTGTTGTTTTATGTGAAACTCGTATCAAATACAATACCAGAAGTTTCATTTCTCGTTATACCATGAGAACGGAGGTAAAATATCTTTATTGTTTTGCTATTCAATTGGGTTAATTTCAATTCATTTAAAGCAAAAATGAGGGTAATGTGATTTAATTTGTTGATGAACATCTTTGCTTTTTATTAAGTTTTTACCACCAACAGTTCATTATATTTGCAGCTAGAATTACAAAGTTTGAAATTTACATTACATACTACAGATACACAATCAAAAGCTAGGGCAGGAACTGTCGTTACTGATCATGGCGTAATTGAAACCCCAATTTTTATGCCTGTGGGTACGGTTGCCTCGGTTAAAGGTGTGCACCAAAAAGAATTGAAAGAAGAAATAAACCCAGATATTATTTTGGGCAACACCTATCATTTATTTCTACGTCCTAAAACAGAGATTTTAAAAAAAGCGGGCGGATTACATAAATTTATGGGCTGGGATAGAAATATTCTTACCGATAGCGGAGGGTATCAAGTATATTCTTTATCAGGCAATAGAAAGATAAAGGAGGAAGGCGTAAAATTTAAATCGCATATAGATGGATCTATGCATTTGTTTACACCTGAGAATGTCATGGAAATTCAGCGAGTGATAGGTGCAGATATTATCATGGCTTTTGATGAATGTACACCTTATCCTTGTGAGTATAATTATGCCAAGCGTTCTATGCACATGACGCATAGGTGGCTAGATAGATGTATAAACCATTTGGAGAAAACTCCATTTGAATATGATTATGCACAAACTTTTTTTCCTATTGTGCAAGGGTCAACTTATAAAGACCTTAGAAGACAATCTGCTGAATATATTGCAAATGCAGGCGCTGAGGGTAATGCAATTGGAGGACTGTCCGTTGGTGAACCAGCGGAGGAAATGTATGGTATGACAGAGGTAGTCTGTGAAATTTTACCAGAAGACAAACCAAGGTATCTAATGGGAGTAGGTACCCCTATTAATATATTGGAGAATATTGCCTTGGGTATAGATATGTTCGATTGTGTAATGCCTACAAGAAACGCTAGAAACGGAATGTTGTTCACAGCGCATGGTACGATCAACATAAAGAACAAAAAGTGGGAAGATGACTTCTCCCCAATTGATGAAATGGGCACTACATTTGTGGATCATGAGTATTCTAAGGCATATTTAAGACATTTGTTTGCCGCCAATGAGTATTTAGGTAAGCAAATAGCAACAATTCATAACTTAGGGTTTTATATGTGGTTGGTGCGCGAAGCTCGTAAACATATTATAGCAGGTGATTTTAGAACTTGGAAAGATATGATGGTAAAACAAATGGATAAAAGGCTATAATGCTATCAATAATAGATAAATACATTCTAAAGCGGTATCTGGCAACTTTTTCGTTGATGCTTTTGTTGTTCATTCCCATTGGTATAATGGTGAATTTGGCAGAGCAAATCGGTAAAATGATCGATAATGAAGCCCCGCTGGATGAGATTGTTATGTACTATGTGAACTTTACCATTTACATAGGCAATCTATTATTTCCTATTTTCCTGTTTCTTTCGGTTATATTTTTTACTTCTAAACTTGCTAATAACACAGAAATTGTTGCCATATTAAGTTCCGGGGTATCTTACGGTCGGTTTTTAAGACCTTATATTATAGGGGCTTCTATGATTGCGGTACTCATGTTCTTTATGACCATGTTCATTGTACCCAATGCCAGTGTAGGTTTCAATGAATTTAAATACAAATACTTAAAGAAGGGAAAACAAGATAGGGTAACCAACAACATATTTAATCAGTTGAACGAAACGGATTTTATATATGTGAGTAGTTTTGATCCGGCACGTCAATTGGGGCACAACTTTACTTTTGAACGTTTTAAGAAGAATAATGAACTGGATTTTAAGATTTCTGCAGCCAATATTCGTTGGGTAGACAAAGATTCTAGCTACCGCTTAACATCGTACAAAAAACGAACTGTTTTAGGTGATACGGCAATTATAGAAAGTAAACGTAGGTTAGATACCATATTTGCTTTTGATATAGGCGACCTTACGCCTGTTTCTTATGTGGCCGAGACAAAAAATCTTTTTGAACTGGATACTTTTATCAAGGATCAGAGAAGAAAAGGGGCTTCTAATATAAATACATATGTACTGGTTAAATATAAAAGATGGGCATTGCCTTTAACTGCTTTTATTTTAACGATAATAGCCGTATCGGTTTCATCTGTAAAAAGACGTGGTGGTATGGGAGCAAACTTAGCCTTTGGTATTTTAATTGCTTTTATATTTATCTTTTTTGATAAGGTATTTGGGACTTTGGCGGAGCAGTCTGGTTTTTCTCCATTGCTCGCCGTAATAATCCCTAATGTAGTATTTGGATGTTTGGCTTTTTATCTACTTCAAAATGCAAAAAGATAGAATATTAAATCTACTGCATTTACATTTCATTGTCTTTATTTGGGGCTTTACCGCTATTTTAGGTAAGTTGATTACAATTGATTCTTTACCATTGGTTTGGATCAGAATGGGGTTGGCAACACTTTTTATTGCGATTTATTTATTGTTTACAAAGTTTAGTATAAAAATTTCAAGAAAAACATTTTGGTGGTTGCTGGGTGGTGGCGTTGTGGTAGCATTACATTGGGTAACTTTCTTCTTGGCCATAAAAGTTTCTACGGTATCGGTTGCCCTTGCTATGATGTCTACAGGTGCTTTTTTTACGGCATTAATGGAGCCCTTTTGGTATAAACGTAAAATTATAGGGTACGAGATTTTTTTCGGGCTTTTGGTGGTAGTAGGGCTTTATTTAATATTTAAAGTTGAGGCGCAATATGTATTTGGTATGACCATAGCATTGATATCTGCTTTTTTGGCCGCAGTGTTTTCATTGATCAATGGTAAATTGGTTCAGAACCATAGACCCTCTGTTATTTCATTTTATGAATTGGGTGTAGGAGTTTTATTTTTGTCCATTGTTTTAATTGCTAAAGGAGATTGGAATATGTCCTTGGTTGTTTTACCTACTTCAGATTGGATCTATTTGTCCATTTTAGCTGTTGTATGTACTGCCTATGCGTTCATAGCTTCGGTCAAGGTGATGAAGATTTTAACGCCATATACAGTTATGCTTACCACAAATTTAGAACCTGTGTACGGTATTTTGCTAGCATGGTTTATATTTGGCTCAGAAGAAAAAATGAAACCTATGTTTTATGTGGGAGCCTTAATTATACTCAGTACCGTCATTGCGAACGGTATTTTGAAGCAAAGAGCAAATATTAAAAAAAGGGTACCCAAGATTTAGGTATTAAAGTTTTATCTTTGAGCCGCAACTAAAGAAACTTTATTGAAATATGGAATATTTGGATTTTGAACTTCCTATTAAAGAATTGGAAGAGCAATTGGACAAGTGCATGGTAATTGGTGAAGAAAGTGATGTAGATGTTACTGAGACCTGTAAGCAGATAGAAAAGAAACTTTCTGATACCAGAAAGGAGATTTATAAGAACTTAACTGCTTGGCAGCGCGTACAGTTGTCAAGACACCCAAATAGACCTTACACTTTAGATTATATCAAAGCTATATGTGGCGATACCTTCTTAGAGCTGCACGGTGACCGTACCGTAAAAGATGATAAGGCCATGATCGGTGGTTTAGGTAAAATTGGCGATCAGAGTTATATGTTCGTTGGTCAGCAAAAAGGGTATAATACCAAAACTCGTCAGTACAGAAATTTTGGTATGGCCAACCCAGAAGGGTATAGAAAGGCATTGCGTTTAATGAAATCTGCTGAAAAATTTCAGGTTCCTGTGGTTTGTTTGGTAGATACTCCGGGTGCATACCCAGGTATTGAGGCAGAAGAAAGAGGACAAGGTGAAGCCATTGCAAGAAATATACTTGAAATGACTCGTTTAAAAGTGCCAGTTATAGTTGTTATTATCGGTGAAGGTGCATCTGGTGGAGCTTTGGGAATAGGTGTTGGAGATAAGGTGTTAATGTTAGAGAATACTTGGTATTCGGTAATTTCACCAGAGTCTTGCTCTTCTATTTTATGGAGAAGCTGGGAGTATAAGGAAAGAGCTGCAGAAGCTTTGAAATTGACTGCTACCGATATGAAAAAATTAAAGCTAATTGATGAAATTATTCGCGAACCTGCAGGTGGTGCCCATGCCAACAGACCTAAAACTTTTGAAACGGTGAAAAATAAAATTTCTTCTCATTTTGAAGATCTTCAAAAGTTATCACCAAAAGAACTGGTAAATCAACGCATGGAAAAATATGCACAAATGGGCGTTTTCAACGGCTAATCTGCATTTTAGGCTTCTTAAAAATATACCGAGGATTTTATTCCTCGGTTTTTTTATGTTATCAACAGAAAATTGTAACTTATTAACAGTCAATTGTTAGTCAACTGTGAACATCGAAATCTATGTTTTTCACGTTAACTAAAGGTTAATTGTATACTTTCGCATTATGGAGAACACAAAACCTTTTGTTGGTCGAAAGATCGACAAATCTACTATTATAAACCTTGAGAAAGGTAAAATACCACCACAAGCCGTTGATTTAGAGGAGGTTGTGCTTGGTGCTATGATGATAGATAAAAAGGGTGTCGATGAAGTTATCGATATTTTGCACCCCGATGTTTTCTATAAAGATGCTCATAGGTTCATCTATGAAGCTATCTTTATTTTGTTTGAAGAATCACAACCTGTAGATTTATTAACCGTTTCTTCCCAATTGAAGAAATCTGGCAAATTAGAAGTTTGTGGAGGTGATTTTTACCTTATAAAACTGACCCAAAAAGTAGCATCTTCGGCGCATATTGAGTTTCATGCCCGTATTATACTTCAAAAATATATTCAACGTAGTCTTATTAAGATATCCGGTGAGATAATTGAAGAGGCGTACGATGAAGCTACAGATGTTTTTGACTTATTGGATACTGCTGAAGCTAAACTTTATGATGTTACCCAAGGAAACTTAAAACGATCTGCAGAGACCGCTCAGGATTTGGTGATCCAAGCAAAAAAGCGAATAGAGGAGATTGCTGGTAAAGAGGGTATGAGTGGTATACCTTCTGGTTTTGACAAACTAGATAAACTTACCTCAGGATGGCAGCCAAGTGATTTGATCATTGTAGCGGCAAGACCTGGTATGGGTAAAACGGCATTAACCTTGTCTATGGCAAGGAATATGGCGGTAAACTCAAATATGCCGGTAGCCTTCTTTTCACTGGAAATGTCATCGGTACAGCTTATTACCAGGTTAATTTCATCTGAAACAGGATTGTCTTCAGAAAAATTGAGAACCGGTAAACTAGAAAAACACGAGTGGGAGCAGTTAAACGTAAAGGTGAAATCATTGGAAAAGGCACCTTTGTTTATTGATGATACCCCGTCACTTTCTATTTTCGATTTACGTGCCAAAGCAAGAAGATTGGCTTCTCAGCACGGCATTAAAATGATCATGATCGATTATTTGCAATTAATGACAGCTGGTGGTAGTCAAAAAGGAGGTAACAGGGAACAGGAAATTTCTACTATTTCTAGAAACTTAAAAGCCCTTGCAAAGGAATTGAACGTGCCGGTAATTGCACTATCTCAATTATCTCGTGCGGTAGAAACACGTGGTGGCAGTAAAAGACCGGTATTATCAGATTTGAGGGAATCTGGTGCAATTGAGCAAGATGCAGATATTGTATCATTTATTTATAGACCAGAATACTATAAGATTGAAGAGTGGGATGATGAGGAACATACACCAACTCAAGGTCAGGCAGAATTTATTGTAGCTAAACACCGTAATGGTGGACTAGAAAACATTAGACTTAAGTTTATCGGTAATCAAGGTAAGTTTGACAACCTTGATGATTTTGACTCTCCTTTTGAATTTCAATCGAAAATGAACGCAAACGAAGAGAATCCGTTCGCAACTAAAAATTTACCAAGTGCAGATGACGCTTTTGGCAGTAGTATGAACAATAGTCCAGATTTTGAAGAGGATAATGATGTTCCGTTCTAAATTTCGGTTCAATTAATATTTTTAAAAAAGTCCTCGTTTAGAGGACTTTTTTTATTTTGTTGCAATTGTTTTTCATTACTATTCGTTATCTTAACTATAAAGGCTTTAACAAGTTCTTGGTTATTCTACCTTATTATTTGCTCTATCTTTGAGTGAATGAAATTAATAATATGTCTAAAATTGTAAGTTCAATTTTCTTTCTTTTACTATCGGTACAAGTATTTGCTTCATCAATTTTAATACCTATGGATGCCGATACTCAAAAAAATCATTTAAAAGCATACGGCATAACCTATTGGGTTTTGTCCAAACAGCAAAAAGTACAATGGTTACTGAATTACAGAGGTGGTTCTTTTTTATTGCCAGATGGGGAAAGTATTAGAAAAGAATGTCAAATAAGGGGAGTAAGCTTTGAAATAATTTCTGATGGACAGGCTAATGCTATTTTGGATGAAATTAGTAGCCCATCAAAAAATCAAGATGCTGTTATATTAGAAAAAGCGCCACGTATTGCGGTGTATTCCCCAAAGGATAAACAACCTTGGGATGATGCCGTAACAATGGCTTTGACCTATGCAGAAATACCTTATACCACCATTTATGACGAGGAGGTACTTGGGGATAAACTAGCTTTGTATGATTGGTTGCATTTGCATCATGAAGATTTTACCGGTCAGTATGGTAAATTTTATGGCGCGTATAGAGCAACCCCATGGTATATAGAAGGTAAGAAAAATGCCGAAAAATTGGCTAAAAAGTTAGGTTACGATAAGGTTTCAGAAGAAAAAAGAGCTGTAGCATTAAAGATTAGAAATTATGTGATCGGCGGTGGTTTTATGTTTGCCATGTGCTCCGCTACAGATAGTTTTGATATTGCTTTGGCGGCAGATGGTATAGATATAGTTGAACCTATGTTCGATGGCGATGCGTCTGATCCAAATTACCAGGCTAATTTAGATTATGGTAAAACCTTTGCGTTCACAGATTTTATATTGGAACGTAGCCCTCTTAAATATGAATTTTCTACTATTGATATGACCAGTAAAAGGGGAAATGTGCCTAAGGAGTCAGATTATTTTTCTTTGATGGATTTTTCTGCAAAATGGGACCCTGTGCCTACTATGTTATGTCAGAACCATACTTCTTTGGTAAAAGGATTCATGGGGCAAACAACTGCCTTTACACGCTCTGAAATAAAGCCGACTGTTTTAGTGTTAGGTGAGAATAAGATAAACGAGGAAGCAAGATACATTCACGGCATTAAAGGAAAGGGATTCTTTACTTTTTATGGCGGTCATGATCCTGAAGATTATCAACATAGGGTAGGGGATCCAAAAACGGAATTGGAGTTGCACCCTACATCACCTGGTTATAGATTAATACTGAACAATGTTTTGTTTCCGGCAGCAAAAAAGAAAAAACAAAAGACCTGAATTTTATTTTAAGAGATTTCCAAAAAAAAATACCATTACCGGTAATAGCCGATAATGGTATTTTAAAACTGTTAATTTTAAAGATTACCAAGCGCCAATGAAATGACTACCTGTGGAATTGATTAATTCCGCACCTTTGGTTACTTCACCGGTTTCAGTTTCTACAATGTAAATGTTTCCATTTTGACCAACTGGAGCTTGAGTAAGATAGATTTCTGTTCCATCAACTGCATACCCTTGGTATTGAAACAATTCAAAATCTACTTCATAAGGAATATCATTGATTAAGGTTGCTGTCTTTGCGTTCAAATCAACTAAGGCAAAAAAGCTTTCCCCTCTACCGGAAATACCTTCTGCAGACCCATCATGACGGTAAGCTAAAACAGCTTTACCATTGGCAGCAGGTCTCCAAGCTAAAACATAAGCACCGGTAACACCTAAAGCAGCATCTAGATTAAAATCATAAGAATCATCATATAAATTGTCTGCTCCAATTTTTAGGATATGAGAACCTTCTGGGTCACTTTGATTGGCTTGATAAACACTTCCATTGTATTCAAAAGCGTTAATGCTACGGTAACCATTAGTGTTTCCATGTCCTACTGTAGAAGTGATTATTGTAGGGTTTTCCAAAGAAGGATAATCTACTACTATCGTTTTAGAACCTAAAATCTCATAATCGCTATCACTTTCAAGATCAGCTGCATTTTCTTCATCTCTAGTTAAAGTTGCAGGATCAACTTTATTCATACGAGCTCCAATGTATAATTTGTCTCCGGCAGCATTTAATGTTGGCATATCAATTCTGCCAATGTAATACCCTTGAGATTCTAATTCTTCGCCTATAGATAAATCAATTTGTTGGAAGTTGTTGATTTGGGAATCTACCAAATCTAATGTCACTATACCTACGGTTTGGCTTGTACGAACATAAGAATCATCTGTTACATCATCAGGAGTGCCATTATCATCAACTATATGTTCAATATCTACCCTTACTGCACAGCCAGTTTTATCGCCATCAAATAATTTAATCCATCTAGGAGCAGTACCTACATATTCTGCAATACTAATTTCTGATCCCGTTTGTTCAAAATCTTGTCCTCCATTTACAATGTATTTGGTGTAATTACCACCGGTATCACCAGCGTAACTAATATTGAATATGGTATTGCCATCTTCTGAAGCTTGTAATCTTGCCGTTCTGTTAGATGGTGCTATAAAACCATTATTAAATGGGTCTATTTGTACCGTTGGGTCTTTGGCATCTTCACTAGTAACAGAATAAATTAATGTTCCACCGTTACCATCTCCAGGTTCTTCACCCATTTTAGCTCCGGCAATAGTTATCCATCTTGAAGTTACTTCTGCTTCTTCCTCTATCTCTTCTTGCTCTTCCTCTTCTTGTTCAGTTTCTGGAGTTACAGTGTCGTCATCGCTACTACAGGAAGCCATAAACCCTACTGCAGCTATAGCAATGGCAAATGATTTTAAATTTAATAATGGTCGTTTCATAATATATTCTATTTAGATATTTAAAAATTATTGATTATGTAATTCAGTTTTAGATAAAATGCTCTTCCTGGTTTTTGCACCCGTAAATTGTCATAGGCAACTTCATCAAATACGTTTTTGACATCAAGGCTTATAGAAACTCTTTTATTTGGAAACACGTAACTACATCCAAAATCTTGAATAAATTGGGTTGGAATTAAAAACTCTTCTAAACCTGCCACATTAGTACCTTGTTCCTCTTTATAGGAGAATTCATCTGTGAAGTAAGCATTGTAAAAAAGATTAAAACGTGCTGTATTTTGAATAAAATTATTGAATGAATACCGTAGCGAAGTGTTCATTGTAAACAAGGGAACATTTGGAGAGTTTACAATATTATCTTGAAGGTTTTTTCTTTGAAGCGTTAGTTTGGACAGGTTGAAATTAAATCCAAAGTTGTCCTTATAGTTATAGCTGATTTCTGCTTCTACCCCTTTAGAGGTGGTTTCCCTATCAAAATTTCCATATTGAATAGTTTCTCCTAGTTCTTGGTTATCCTGAGCATCACCGGGAAAGCCAATTAAATTTTGAATTTTTCGGGAAAATAGATTGGTAGAGACGGTAAGTGCGTGATTTTTTATGTTGAACCTTCCGAATCTAAAACCAAGGTTGTAATTATTGCTGGTTTCTGGTTCAATGGTAAGGTTGGGTTCAATATTTTCTCCAGCATCACCAAATACTTCGTTCTCATTTGGTAGACGAATAGCTTTTTCAGCAGAGGTGAGAATATTAAGATTTTTTATAAGCAGATAAGAAATTGCATACCCGTAACCATTATAATCTTTATTGCTTTGGTAAACTTCATCAATAACCTCTGTGGCGTTGCTGTTGAACCTAGGAAATGTATTCAATACCTTTTGTCTATAGTGCTTACCGAAGAGATTCACTTTTAATTTATCATCAATAGCATTTAGCTCATAACTTAAGGAGTATATATTTTTGTAGATATCACTGGTTTGTTGAAAGGTGTTTTCTAAAAGTGATATCATTTCATCACTATCTTCCCGGTCAAGTCCGCTGTAGACGTGGTTAAGAAATACTTTATGGTTTTTATTTATTTCATAAGAAATTCCTGTTCTTATAGAAGCAACTTTCCTGTTGATGTTTAGTAGTGTTGGTCCGCCTTCTTGTTGGGATCCCCAAGAATATTCAAATTCATCGCCTTTGTAATCTATAGCTCTATTTCCGGTCCAGCTATATGCTTCGGCTGTGGTGTCATTCAAAATACGATTTCTCTCCCCAAATAATCCGGTAACATTTACATCTAAACCTTTAAAAAAGATATCTTTTTTAAGATATGTCAAGTTAGCCAACAACGCATCGGACTCTAAAAATCTGCCTTTATACGGTATTTTAGTAACAAAAGCACCGTGTTGCACTTCTTTGTAATCATCGGAACCTGTAACGCCAATAAAAAATTGATCCGCCCATTTTACGTCAGTATAACCTGCCTGTATTGTTCCTCCGGTAGACCTATAAGCATCATTAAATCTTTTTGCTGTAATAAGTGTTTCAACACCTCCTAGACCTTTATCTACAATATTTCTTCCGCTAATTTCATAATCATTGTCAGAATAATTATGAAAACCAGAGGCTTTGACGGTAAAACCAGATTTATCAAAACGATACAACCCGTTAATGCTGGCTTGTAATGTATTAAACGATCCATAAGACACGGAAGCATTTAAATTATTACGTGCGCCTTTTTTCATTACAATGTTTATGGCTCCACCTAGTGCATCATCAGCCAAATGTCCGGGAATTACTCCCTTGTAAACTTCAATGTTTTCTATCATTGAAGGAGGAATACTGTTCAAACTAAAAGAAGAACCGTACATGGAAATGGGTATGCCGTCAATAAAAATACTAACCGAATTTCCTGATAAACCATTTAAAGAGTATTCTACATTAGAACCAAGTCCGCCGTTTTGTCTAATTTTTACACCAACAGTAGTGTTTAATAATTCATTGGTCTGAATATTTCTAATACTGGCTTCTTCAGTTTTTATGGCATTAACAGCAAAACCTTTGGTTTCTATCTCCGTCTCTTTAGATTTGCCGTTAACATTGACTTCGTCTAGGTTTTCAACACTTTCCGATAACTTATAATTGATTGTAATTTTCTTTTTACTACTGGTAATTTCAACGGTTTTAAAAAGTGTTCTATAACCAATAAAAGAAACAACAACATTGTGTTTTCCTTGTGGTACATTTTCAATGAGGAAGCTACCGTTGTCGTCTGTTAAAACGCCTAGTTTAAGACCCTCTATCATCACAGTTGCAAAAGCTAAAGGATTGTTGTAATCGTCTTTAACAGTTCCTGAAATAGAACTAAGTAACTCTTGAGAATGAACAGATGCAAAGAGTAAAATAAAAATGACGGTAAAATGGTTTTTCATTTGGTTTAAAAAAGGTTACTATCTTTATTAAGATTTAGTCTAAATAAATTAGTTTTGCAAATCTAAAGAAGGAATGAAAAGACAAGTGCCGAGAAAGGAATTTAAACATACGCAAAAGGAAGTATTGGTTTGCGGTAGTCAATGTATATGAGGAAGGAATTGTTAAGGAAAGAAATAAAGGTAAAAGAACTGTTTGATAATAGTTTTCTAAACAATTCGGTACAGTTTAATGAGGTAGAGGTGACTACTAAGAACAATAGTTCTTTTATTAAGGGAGTGGAGTTTTCTAATGATGAAGTATTACAGGAATTTGATTCGGAGATTTGTGTTTCTAGCGATGAACATCTAATAAAATTACACTTCTCATTAGAAGGTGCTTATGGTTATCAGCCGCTTAAACACATAAAGTATTTGGTGCAAATTCCGGAAAATCATTGTAATATGTTCTATTATCCAATTACAGAGGGTAGAGATATGTTTTTTAAAGGAAATGCAAAATCTTTTGAGATATACCTTAAACCTAGTTTGCTAAAGAATTTGTTAGGCAAAGAATTTGAAAAATCTTTTCAGAAGTTGAAGAATGCTATCCAAAATTCCAATTCATTTGTACTATGGGATAAGAGTAAATTCATTCCACCAAATATTCGTAGTAAAATAAATGAGATCATTCAATGTCCTTATACAGGTGAATTAAGAAAAAAATATCTGGAAAGTAAGCTTACGGTATTGTTGATAGATTTTCTTTTAGGAAGACAAACTTCAAGAGTTTCTAAGAATAATGTAAAACTTTTAAATTCCGATTATTTGGCCTTAGTGAGAGTTGAGGATTATATCAGAAAAAATTTGAAAGAGCCATTAAAAATAATTGATTTGGCAGATTTAGCTGGGTTCAATCCTACCAAGTTGAAAAGGGATTTCAAAAAGTTGTACGGGGTTACCGTATTTAAATATATCACTGCGTTAAGAATGGAAGTTGCCAAAAGTTTAATTACTCAAGACGGGGCTACTATTGCGCATGCTGCCTATGAGGTTGGTTATGCTAATCCACAACATTTTACTACAGCTTTTAAAAGAACCATGGGGTATGTGCCTAGTGAGTTGAAACCTGCGGTACAATAGCATAGATATCGTGTTTAATCGTCAAGTTGGCTACTCTTTATTTTACTAGCATTTTAAGTATGTGTTCAACACCATTATCATCATTGCTCAATGTGCTGTATTTGGCAACCTTTTTTACGTTTGGATGCGCATTTGCCATTGCAAAACCGTAATCTGATAGTGCAAGCATTTCTAGGTCATTATTGTAATCTCCAAATACCATTATTTCATTAGATTTAAGATTATAGCTGTCCATGACTTTTGACAACGCATATCCTTTATGAGCGTTCATGTTAGATATATCTAACCAGTTCTCGCCGGAGACTTTAACTTTTAAATCTTTTTCAAAATGTTTTACAAATGGGTATATAAACTGTTCTGAACTCTCAAAATGATAAATGGCAATTTTTATTACTTCGGAAGTAAACGTATTTAAGTTATCTATGATTTCAAACTCTGTATAATATTCTGCCAATTTATTTACAAATTCATTCGATTTATTGGTTAAATAGGCTTGATGCTTACCGCAAAGAACAGGGTGTATATTGGGGATTTTATCTAAAGTAGCTAAGATTTCTGCTACTCGTTGTTGGTCTAATGGCGTAACTAGAATTTCGGTATCTTGCTTTTTGGCAAATCCACCGTTCTCGGCAATTACAATTATTTCGTCTTTTATTGGAGCAAGCTTATCAATTATACTATTGTATTGTCTGCCGCTGGCAGCAACAAATGTGATGTCTCTAGATTGTAATTCTTTAAAGAGCTCAAAGAATTGTTCACTGACTTGGTGGTTAGAGTTAAGTAAGGTGCCATCCATGTCTGAAACAACCATTTTAATCTTTGATAAATCCATAAATTATTTAATTTATGGTAAAGATATTTGAATGGAAGTTAACATGTACTTTAAAGATCAAAGTTTTACCTTTAATTAATAATTACTAGGTATGAAGTTATTTCAAAGACAGTTTAGTTTACCACCTTACCAAAGAGGTTTTCATATTATCACCAGCCTAATCTTAGAACGTTTACCAGAGATTCAAGAAATTGATGTTGGAATGCTACAGGTATTTATTAAACACACATCTGCTAGTTTAACCATTAATGAAAACGCAGATCCCACGGTCAGAGAAGATTTTGAGTCCTATATAAATAGATTTGTGCCTGAAAATGAACCTTATTATAAACATAATTATGAAGGTTCAGATGATATGCCTGCACACATAAAGGCTTCATTAATGGGATCGTCTGTTCAAGTGCCGGTATCCAATGGGAAATTAAATATAGGAATATGGCAAGGTATATATTTATGTGAACATAGAAATTATGCCTCGGGAAGAAACATTGTCTTGACCTTGTGGGGAAGTTGATATTTATTTAAATTAAAAGAAATACATAGTTTATGACTACTGAAGAATCTATTCTGAACAAAATTCAAATACTGATTACAATTCATTTTGAAACACCAGAAATGGCATTTAATTTTTTTGATGAGAATAATGATCAAAAGTTGACCAAATCTGAAATTGTAAAATTATTGAAACAAGCAGAAATAAGTGGATTTATTAGAGGTATTGTTTCGTCAAAATTGATTGAAGGTTATGATAAGAATGGTGATGAGCTAATTGATTGGCAAGAATTTAAAGCGGCTATCGCTAAAATCAAAAAATCCGATTCGTAAGAATCGGATTTTTCAAAAGTGAGATTGTTATTAATTTATTTTACCTGATCTACAACTGCCTTAAAGGCATCTGGGTGGTTCATTGCTAAATCTGCAAGAACTTTTCTGTTAAGTTCAATGTTATTAGCTTTTACTTTTCCCATAAATTGAGAGTAAGACATTCCGTGCTGTCTGGCACCTGCATTAATACGGGTAATCCATAATGAACGAAAAGTTCTTTTCTTGTTTCTACGGTCTCTGTAAGCATATAACATTGCTTTTTCAACCGCGTTTTTGGCTACTGTCCAAACGTTTTTACGTCTTCCAAAGTAACCTTTGGCTTGCTTCATTACCTTTTTTCTTCTGGCTCTTGAAGCTACTGCATTTACTGATCTTGGCATTTCTTTCTAATTTTTTGTAGTAGGCGTCCTTTTTATTTTAAGGAACTTTGATTGCCTAACTCCATGGTTAATAATTTTACCTTTTTAAAGAACTATAATTACTTTAAACGTAATTGTTCTTTAATGCTGTTAACATCATGTTGGTGAACCAATGTATCATGAGTTAAAGCAAGCTTACGCTTTTTAGACTTTTTCGTAAGAATGTGACTCTTAAAGGCGTGCTTTCTTTTAATTTTACCGGTACCCGTTAGCTTAAAACGCTTCTTAGCACTGGATTTTGTTTTTTGTTTAGGCATTTTCTCCTAGTTTATATATTAATCTCACTTGTTTATGCTGAAACTGTCCACCAATGGCGGACAGCATTCAGTATTCTAATATTCGATTTTAAAAAACCGAAATTTTATTTTCCTTTTGTCTTAGGAGCTATGAACATTGTCATACGCTTTCCTTCTAGTTTAGGCATCTGTTCAACTTTTCCTAATTCTTCTAATTCAGATGCTAACCTCAATAATAAAATCTCACCTTGGTCTTTATAGACAATTGATCGTCCTTTAAAAAAGACATATGCTTTTAATTTTGCTCCTTCTTTAAGGAACTTTTCGGCATGTTTCTTTTTAAATTCATAATCGTGGTCATCAGTATTGGGACCAAATCTTATTTCTTTAACAACAACCTTTGAAGCTTTCGCTTTCATGGCTTTATCCCTTTTCTTCTGTTCGTATAAAAACTTTTTATACTCCATAATCTTACAAACAGGAGGGTCTGCCTTTGGTGAAATTTCCACCAAATCCAAACCTAATTCTTCTGCTTTTTCAAGAGCCTGAGGAAAAGGATATACACCTACTTCAACATTGTCACCAACTAACCTAACTTTAGGGGCCGTAATCTTCTCATTAATATTATGAGGATTCTTATTTTCCCTTCTAGGTTGCGGTCTAAATCTTTTACGTATTGCTATGACTAATTCTTTTTAATTAAACTTTTATTTAAAACGTCTTTAAGGTACTATTTATTTCTGTGTTAACCAAGTCTGTGAACGTTGCAATGCTTATTGCTCCTAAATCTTCACCTCCATGCTTACGAACAGATATAGTGTTGTCTGCCTCATCGTTTTCTCCCACGATCAGCATAAAAGGTATCTTAGCCATTTCTGCTTCTCGTATTTTCTTGCCTACAGTCTCATTTCTACTGTCTACAAGGGCGCGAATTTCGTTATTTTCTAGGGATTTTAAAACTTTTTCGGCATATTTTTCATGTTTTTCGCTTACAGGTAAAATTATAGCTTGTTCTGGGGTAAGCCACAATGGGAAATTACCTCCAGTATGTTCTAATAATAAAGCTATAAAACGCTCCATGCTACCAAATGGGGCACGGTGTATCATCACGGGTCTATGTAGCTCGTTATCACTGCCTTTGTAGCTTAAGTCGAATCTTTCAGGTAAGTTGTAATCTACCTGAATAGTACCTAGTTGCCATTGTCTTCCAAGCGCGTCTTTCACCATGAAATCTAGTTTAGGACCATAGAAGGCTGCTTCACCGGCTTCAATCACAAAATTCAATCCTTTCTCTTTAGCGGCATTGATGATAGCTTGTTCTGCTTTTTCCCAATTTTCCACTGAGCCAATGTATTTTTCCGGATTGTCCAGATCACGTACAGAGACCTGTGCGGTAAAATTTTCAAATCCAAGGGATCCCAATACATATAAGGATAGGTCTATTACATTTTTAAATTCCTCGTCCAGTTGATCTGGTGTACAGAAAATATGTGCATCATCTTGAGTAAATCCGCGTACTCTTGTTAATCCGTGTAATTCACCGCTTTGTTCATATCTATATACTGTTCCAAATTCGGCAAATCTTTTAGGTAGTTCCTTATAGCTATATGGTTTTGTATTGTAGATTTCACAGTGGTGAGGGCAATTCATCGGTTTTAAAAGAAATTCCTCACCTTCCTTGGGTGTATGTATCGGTTGAAAGCTGTCTTCACCGTATTTTTCATAATGTCCAGAGGTAACATATAATTCTTTTTGACCAATATGTGGTGTAACCACCATTTCATATCCGGCTTTCTTTTGGGCTTTCTTTAAAAAGTTTTCAAGGCGTTCACGTAAGGCAGCACCTTTAGGTAGCCATAATGGTAGTCCTTGACCTACTTTTTGCGAAAAAGTAAATAGTTCTAGTTCTTTACCTAGCTTTCTGTGATCTCTCTTTTTTGCTTCTTCTAAAAGTGCCAAATATTCGGTAAGCTCTTTTTGTTTTGGAAATGAGATACCATATATACGTGTAAGTTGTGTGTTGTTTTCGTTACCTCTCCAGTATGCACCTGCTACACTTAATATTTTTATAGCCTTTACAATACCGGTATTAGGAATGTGTCCACCTCTACATAAATCTGTAAATGTATCATGATCACAAAACGTAATGGTGCCATCCTCAAGGTTTTCAATTAACTCTACCTTGTATTCGTTGCCTTGCTTTTTATAGAAGGCAAGTGCATCGGCTTTTGATACCGCTCTCATTTTATAGTCGTGTTTTCCACGGGCAATCTCTAAAGCCTTCTTTTCTATAGCGGTAAAATCTTTTTCTGAAATAGAGCCATTTGGTAATTCTACGTCGTAATAGAAGCCGTTTTCTATGGCGGGTCCTATAGTTAGTTTAACTCCAGGGTACAATTCCTCAATAGCTTGCGCTACAATATGTGAAGTTGAATGCCAAAAAGCTGTTTTTCCTTCTTTATCGTTCCAGGTGAATAGTACTAAGCTGCCGTCTGTTTCTAAGGGTGTAGTGGTTTCAACAATAGTTTCGTTGAATTTTGCCGAAATAACATTGCGGGCTAATCCTTCGCTTATACTTTTTGCAACCTCTAATGGCGTAGTTGCTTTTTCAAATTCCTTGACCGATCCGTCGGGAAGTGTAATTTTAATCATTTCTTGTACATATTATAGGGTGTCAAAGATAATATGAACTATTCATGTCCGCAATAGAATAGTGTTATGTTTTGCTGTAGTCTTAAAGAAGGGCTATGAGGCTTATGGTTGTTATACGATTGTTTTAGTTGGTATGGTGTTAGTTTGCCTGTAAGATTTTAATATAATCAACTATATATGTATTGATTTTTTTATTAAATTTAATACCGCTTTTTTTATTTTGAGTGTAAAGTGCTGTAAATAAATTGGTTGTCGTTACACATGAAAAAACCTTGTATTTATTTTATAAAAAAGTCTTGTTGATTTGAAAATAGGTTGTAGATTTGCACCCCGCTAGCGAGGAAGACGAGTTCTGAATCGGGAGTCGGAAAAGGTTCATTTATATGTTGGTTGGTCTGGGAAAAAAAAGAAAGAATATTTTTTTTCGAAATAAGTTGCCAGGTTAAAAAACAGTTGTATATTTGCAGCCGCTTAGGGAGACACCTAAGGGAAACGAAGCCGGGAAGGTCGCAAGATCCAA